>CAVQUV010000006.1:0-183792 GCA_963716855.1 uncultured beta proteobacterium
GAGGCGCATCGAGAGGGAAAGCGACTTGCGGCATGCACCGATCACGTATCAGGCGGAGTCCTCAAGATATGGATCGGGCGGAGTGGTTCAAACTGACCCGGGAGCGGCGTCAGTCATTGACCGGGTGACCTGCCGGCGCGGGGCCATCTTATTCAGAAATTGACCCATTCCGAGGCGCACTCCTGACGCGCGTCAACCCTTTTCGAACAGAATCGTAGGAGACTATTTTTGGTACGGGGGCTCAGGATGCTGATTTACTAGCCAAAGCCAACTAGCGAGACGTTACCGCACGTCTCTGAGCCGCTTGATAGTTGACTAGGCAGTTCTGCAAGGGGGTGTGATGGTTGATATGGTGAAGCACGCGCCGGGGGACTGAGCCCTCGCCGGCCCGGGTTCGTCAGCGGGCCGCGCGCAGCCCGAAGGTGGCTGGGCTTGCGGTGGCGTGGGCCGCCTCGTTTTCGAGCCACCACGTTATGGAATGAGGAGAGCCAAAATGCTGTGGACCATTGCCGTCATCCTGATCGTCTTGTGGCTCCTGGGGCTCGTTAGCTCGTACACCCTGGGCGGCTTCATTCACGCCCTTCTGGTCATCGCGATCGTCGTGCTCCTGATTGGTCTAATTCAAGGTCGACGCGCGTGAGGACCGTCGCATCGTTGCAGGCAACGGGGCGCCGGCAAGAGCGCTCCGGCTGCCCGCCCATTGGGTGCGACGTTTGCTCCGTGTCGCACGCCACGTGGCCCGGATTCAGGGGTTCCTGAAGCAGAAGGAGAGTAAATGAACGCAATCAAGATTGCGGCCATCGTGCTCATCGTGGCCGGTGTCCTGGGGTTGGTGTATGGAAGCTTCACCTACACCAAGGATACCCACACGGCGAAACTGGGACCGATCGAGCTGTCGGTAAAGGATAAGGAGACGGTCAACGTCCCGGTTTGGGCTGGCGTGGGGGCGATCGTGATCGGCGGCGTGCTGCTGTTTTTTGGGAGCAAGAAGTGATAGCCGCGGCACCTGTCGCCTAGCAAGTCGCTCCAGCGGACGGGCTCCCTGTCCGCCCGGGAGTGTCCACGTTGAGGCTTCGAGAGGAACTGGTGTGCGCATGTTGCCTGTGGGCCCCAAGCGTGAGCAATCGCAAGCGGAAGAGATTGCGAACAGCATCAGTCACGGTCTAGGGCTGATCGCCGCACTCGTCGGAGTTACTTCGCAGTGCCCTGTATGCGGTCTAACTCAATCAAGCAGACGCGCTCTGGCCTGCGGCCTCCGCGGACGGCTCATGTCAAACGTTGAACGTTTGCCATTGGAAAGTCCATCTGTCTGAGGTGGATAGGTTCCGGTCGATCACGCCAATCACTTTGTTTAAGAGGCAGTCACGTCCGGGCATTCCTCTGAATAGTCGACTCCCGAGCTCTCGCTGATACGTCGGGCAGTCGAACCGGTCCAACACACCATGCACGACCTCTAACCCTCGATCTTGTCGGCCAGCTCGCGCAATCTCTGCGCTACTTCCTCCGCGCCCATGCCGGTAGTCAACGACGTGATCTGAACGCTGTCACCGACACTTACCGTAAGCAGGAGTTCGCCGAGCTTCTCGGTCGTCGTGACTCCTATCCCCCGCAGCTTCTTGTCCATCCACCATCCTCCACATCGTCTGCCCTGGTGCCCGTTCCCACAAAGCGCACGGGAACACTGCCACAATCCGGTGCCGCTCGCACCAGAGGTGCCAGCCGTCCGGCGTGCCGAACCCGTACCGAAATTGCGGTAGTTCCGCTAGTCCGTGACGTGGGAGGAGAAATAGCCGGCTTCAACGAGGCGCGAAAATAGCGGGGCGAGCGCATGTCGCCAAGTTCGTAAACCGGCCAGAAGCGGCCGTCTTGTCTCGCGCGGGCTTCGGAGGCGCGCGAGAATCCCGGCTTCCCGTGCGGGAGGCAGAGCATGCGACTCACTACTTTGATTGCCTGCGCCGGCCTGCTCGGCGCCGGCTGCGCGACCCAGCCGATTGGCGCACCGCCGCTGACGCCAAGCGCGGCCGTCGAACCCAATTTCCTCGTGCCGGACGTGCGCGAACGCATGGTCCTCCTTGCCCTGCAGGAGTGGACACTGTTCGGGCGGCCGGTGGTCGTCCGCGGCCCAAACGGTGTGGCGCGGCTCGAGTTCGAGGGTGCGGCGACGCACGAGGTCCAGCCCGCGTTACTCTCGCGCGTGCTCATGTACTGGTATGCGGTGACGCGCCTTCCGATCGTCGGCAACCAGGGCGAGCTGGAGCCGTGGTCGGCGGCGTTCATCTCGTGGCTCGCAAAGAGCGCCGGGTTCACGCCCGAGGATTTTCCGCCCACAGTCCTGCACTGGGATTACATCGAGCGCGCTCTGGAGGTGCGCGACGGCGCGCGCTTCGCCGCACATGATCCCCGAGCTTACGCCCCTAAGGCGGGCGATCTCGTGTGCATCTCGCGCTCGAACGCTGTTGCGGGGTTCGCAGAGCTTCGGCGCGGCCCCTACCACTGCGACCTGGTCGTTGGCGTGGAAGCTGGAGAAATCAATGCCATCGGCGGAAATGTCGGCGATGCGGTCTCGCTCGCGCGCTATGAGGTGGACGAGCGAGGGCTGCTCAAGAACCGCGACGATCAGCCGTGGGTCGTCGTGATCGAGCAACGCGACGCACACCGGGGGCCTTCGGATCAACGGCGCCTAAGCGATGCGCGCACACGAAAAGGTCCGTTATCGGGGAACGCGACCGCAAGCACCGGGCCGCCAAAGTTACGATGCCCTCGGCTCGCTGCGCCTAGGCGGTCCCTCGATGGGGACTGTTTGAACGTCTGCTTCTTAGAGACTCGACCGTCCACATTGGGACGGCGGATTCAACCGGTCAACGCAACGGTGTGGCTGAACTCTCAGCGGGCGTCTGGTAGCCAAGTGTCTTCCTGGCCTCTGTTCAATTGTCTCGCTCAGCGATGAGCTTGGCTTGTGAGTAGCTCGAAGATGCTCGCTACCGGCCGGCGCAGGAACCACCTACGCCCGGCCGTATCGACAGGGTATAAATTGTGCGCCGCGTCGCCGAGTTTGATCTAGGTCCGTAGATTTCAAGAAGGCTAGATTCGCGCTGGAGTGAGCCGGCAGGGGCCGAGCCGACATCGGCGTGTACGATGCTCTCGACCTGCGCGATGCGGAATAGATGATCTACTGACCTGGAGGCACATCATGAAACGGATCGCTTTGGCAGCGCGTGCTGCTGCTCTCGTGTCTGGCGCGCTCAGCGCGTGCGGCACTACAACCGGTGACCGAGCGCTCAGCGGCGGCGCAATCGGCGCCGGGGTCGGCGCAGTCGGCGGATACTCCTTCTTGGTGCTCCCGTCGAGGGCGCGTTGATCGGCGGTGCCGTTGGCGCGGGCACCGACGCGCTCACCGATCCAGAACTGTCAATCTCGGCCGAGCCGATCTGGCGATAGGCCGCTCACGTCCGGAACAAATTCCCCTGACAATGGAGGTGACGATGCTTCAATCACGGAGAGCTCTACCGTTGGCTCGTGCGCGACGCTCGCGCTTTCCTTCGTGGCTGGTATGCGCACAGCAGGCAATATCTCCTGCACCGCCGCCGACGCACGCATGCCGCGACGAGCGGTCCCGAGCTGGCCGGCGCCTGGTACTCAGATCTACTTCGATACCGGCAGCGTCGCGATCAACGCGAGAGGACAGATGATCGTCAAGAACGTCGCCTATGTCATCGCACACGGCGGCCCGGCGCGCGTGACAGTGATCGGCAGAACGGACCGTGTCGGCTCTGCGCCCGAGAATCTCGCTCTGTCGGCCCGACGGGCGATGCGGTCCGCGATGCGCTCGTCACCGCTGGAGTGCCGGCCGCTGATCGTCGATACGAGCTGGATCGGCGAAGGCGTGCAGACTGCCGCGGCGGCTGACGAGGCGGTGAATCCACGCAGCCGGGCCGTCGACGTCACGGTGCACCAGCAATCTCGTTGACGTGATCGGCTCGGGTGTCGCCGGCCAGCGAAGCCGGCGACAAGATCGGCGTTTCCGGTGGAGAGTCGACTTGCAGCCTTCCTGGGTGCTCACTGCCGGACTCGCTCCACTCAGTCGCCTTCTGGACTATTATTCCGCGGGTCGTGCGCATTGCGCGAATTTCATCTAACGGTCCGTCAGCTTGCGCAGTGACATCCGTGGTTGAATAACGGTTGATCCGAGACCCATTCCGGACGTTCGCATCCGCCGAAGGCGAACGGTCGGAGCGGGCTCATCGCTAGAGACCACCGGCCGATTGCCAATGAGCCGCGCTCCTGCGCGAACGTGCGGGCGCCGTCCACCTAGCGCGCGACGGACTGATACTACGGGTGCTTGTCGTTGTCGTCGTTCGACTTGCAGGCGTAGGCGGCGGCTCTTATTTCTGAAGAGCCTTCGCTGCGCGATCCACGTCGTCGATCATCTTGACAAGGCGCGCATACAAGCGGGCTTCGGCGCGCTGCCACTGGTTGATCACCTTGCGCACGGCCGCAATGGAACTCCTCGCTTTGCTCTTTTGACGTTGTGTCGCTTTGACTTTTTGGCGCTTTGTCGTTTTGCTCTTTTGGCGTTTCATCTCTTCGGCTCCTAAGTTAAAAGGACGAGGAACTCTGGCAGAGAGCTTCTCTCTTCGTCGAAAGCGGATCATGCAATCCGCTCTTGATAAGGCGCGCACCCCGTACATCCGAGATTCGCGCGCAGGCATTTTGTACCGGTTTCGCGCTCTCTGCCGCCCGCGCAGGACCCTCTGGCCCGGCGCCGCTGGAGCGCGCTGGGTCGCCGCTGTCACAAGAGGCGGCGTCCCGCTTTCTTCAACGAGGGGATAAAGAAAGCTGGAACGCTGCCCAGCTCATCCAGAGCGTCGCAATGATCATCGCTGAGCCGCCGACGAGCACCAGTACCGGCGGCACGGCGAGGAGTGCGTGCGCAACGATTCCGAGCGGCATCAGCAGACCGGCGAGCGCGAGCCAGGAAATCACGCGCGCATGGCCGGCGGGAACCGGAAATCTCATCACCAGGTAGCCGGCTGCGACGTTGATGAGCGCAAAAAGCGAGCCGTGCACATGCGCGAGCCGGATCTCGAAATGAGTGCCCGCCGCGTATTGCGCGATCCATTGTTCCTTCTCGGGCGCCAGGTCGTGCATGTAGCCGAGAATGAATCCTGACGACATGAACAGGGCGAGGAACAGGAAACCCCATGCGATGTTCTTTCTTCCTTCCATACGCACCTCCTTCGCAGATCGCTCGTAAGAGTTAGAAATTCCCAAGGTCGGGCGGATGGTGCCCAGGCGCATGACACCGCGAACGTCAATGCACGGGCACCCCGCATTTGCCAGGAGTGCCCAGATTCGCCTAGGGCTGGGAGCCGAGCTCGGACCACTCAGGCTATTCGATCAAAATGACCTCTCGCAAGTGTCCGGTAGTGGCCGGGCCAAGACCGGACGTAAGGCCAAATCCCTGATAGCGGACGTTCTGAGTGAAGTCAGCGACGGCGCGGCGACGACTCCGTTGAATCAGAGGTAGCTCTTGTACGTCGGGTCGTACATGTGCGACCGGACGTCCCCGAGAACATCCGCCGGCCGCGGCGGCCCGCGAGCCCCGTCGAGTACGCGACCTCCGCCACGGCGACCGCGATGCGGGCCGAGACCTCCCGCACGTTCGCGAGCGGCGGATAGAGGCTTCCCTGGTCGAGATCCGCCTGCGTGACCGTCGCTGCGAGTGCATCGGCCGCGGCCAGGAACATCTCGTCGACGACCCGCTTCGCACCGCAGGCGATCGCGCCCAGCCCGACGCCAGGGAAGATGTACGAGTTGTTGCCCTGCCGGGGCACGTGGGTCCGTCCGTCGAGCGTGACCGGATCGAACGGGCTGCCGCACGCGAACAGTGCGCGCCCGTCCGTGAAGCGATAGGCCTGCTCGGCGGTGCACTCCGACTTCGACGTCGGATTCGACAGCGCGAACACGACCGGGCGCGGGTTGATCGCCGCCATCGCCCGCAGCACCGGCTCGGTGAAGGTCCCGCCGACCGCTGCGACGCCGATGAGCGCGGTCGGGCGCAGCGCTTCGATTGCGCCGAGAAGGCTCCCGACGGGCGGGTGCTCGTGCGCGTAGGCGCGCTTGTGTTCCGCGAGGTCGCTCCGGCTCCTCACCACCAGCCCGTGAGAGTCGAGCAGCCAGCAGCGTCTGCGTGCCTCGGCCGCGGGAAGGCCTTGCGCCGTCATCGCGGCGACGATCAGGTCCGAGATCCCGGTCGCGGCCTCGCCCGCGCCGAGGAAGAGGATCTTCTGGTCGGCGATGCCGCCGCCCGTGACACGCAGCGCCGAGAGGAGACCGGACAGCGCAACAGCGGCTGTCCCCTGGATGTCGTCGTTGAAGGTGCAGATCCGGTCGCGGTACTTCGCGAGCAGGCGGAACGCGTTCTGGTTCGCGAAGTCCTCGAACTGGACAACGACGCCGGGAAAGACCTCCTGCGTCGCGGCGATGAACTCGTCCAGCAGCGCGTCGTAGTCGGGACCCCGCAGGCGCGCGCGCTTGAGCCCGACGTACAGCGGCTCGGCGCGCAGCGCCTCGTTGTCGGTGCCGACGTCGAGGACGACGGGCAGGCACCGTGCGGGATGCACGCCGGCGCAGGCGGTATAGAGGGCGAGCTTGCCGATCGGGATTCCCATCCCGTTCGCGCCGAGATCACCGAGGCCGAGGATGCGCTCGCCGTCGGTGACGACGATGATCGCTATATTGCGCTCGGGCCAGTTGCCGCAGGACCGAGGCGACCCGACCGCGGTCGTTCGCGCCGATGAACATCCCCCGGGCACGCTGGTAGATACGGCCGAACTGCTGGCACGCGAGGCCGACCGTCGGGGTGTAGATGATCGGCATCATCTGGTCCGGATGATCACCGACGACGCGATAGAAAAGCGCCTCGTTGCGGTCCAGCAGCGCGCGCAGCGCGATGTAGCGCTCGAGGTCGTTTGGCAGGCGGCGCAGGCTCTCGAGTACCCGCCCCATCTGGTCCTCCTGCGACCAGACGTGCGGCGGGAGCAGCCCGCGGAGGCCGAGCGCGTCGCGCTCTCTCTCGGTGAACGCGGTGCCTTTGTTGAGGGCCGGGTCGCGCAGGAGCGTCGATGCCGCGCGGGAGTGCCGGTTTGCCGGCGGGGGTGTTCGTCGCCATGATTCCTCCAGTGGCGCCGTGTGGTTCAGGGACCGCAGCGATTGCGGCCCGGGGTCAGACGTACTCGCTCGTGTACGACTTGAGCGCTTTCATGTAGTTCGACCGCTCGAACGCGGCCGGATCGGGACAGGCGCGCTGGCTGAGCGAGCCCTTCAGCTGCGCGACCGACTCGTATTCCCGCTCCGTCATCCAGGCCTCCACGCCCCGCAGCAGGGTGCTCGCGTGCGCCGGCCCCTTGCGGAGCAGGCTGCTCGCGACCATCACGCAGTCGGTGCCGGCGAGCAGCAGCTTCAGGACGTCCGCGGGCGTGTGCGCGCCGCCGGTCGCGGCGAGGCTCGCGTCGATGCGCCCGTGCAGGATCGCGATCCAGCGCAGGGCGAGGCGCAGCTCGTCGGAGGTGGACAGCACCAGGTGCGGGGCGACCTCCAGCTCCTCGAGCAGGATGTCGGGCTGCACGAAGCGATTGAACAGGACCAGTCCCGAAGCGCCGGCGCGGACGAGTCGGGCGGCCATGTTGGCCATCGCGCTGAAGTACGGCGACACCTTCACCGCGACGGGCACCTTGACCTCGCTCCGTACCGCGGCGACGAGATCGACATAGCGGCGCTCCACCGCCGCGCTCGTGTCGTCGAGGTCCGCGGCGAGGAAGTAGACGTTCAGCTCGATCGCGTCGGCGCCGGCGTCCGCGAAGCGCTTCGCATACCGGGTCCAGCCGCCGGGCGTATGGCCGTTCAGGCTGGGGATCACCGGCACCGAGAGCGCCTTCTTCGCGTCCGCGATCAGCTGCAGGTACTGGTCGGGTCCGGTCTCGTACGCGATCTCGGGGAAGAATCCCTGCGACTCCGGGGAGATCTCCGCGCCGGACAGCAGCAGCTTGTGGGCGGCCATCTCGTCGTGCTCGATCTGCTCCTCGAAGAGCGAGGGGAGCACGACCGCGGCGACGCCGGCCTCCTCGAGCCGCTTCAGGCTCTCGACGGTGCCGGTGAGCGGGGAGGCCGAGGCGACGATCGGGTTGCGGAGCTCGAGGCCGAGATAGCGGGTGCGCAGATCGACGCTCATGTCTCCATCTCCGCGCCGGTCGGCGCCGTCGGAAGGACCTCCGGTTCCGCCTCGGCATCGGCCTCGGGCGCGGCATCCTCGGACACGACCCGGTGCACGCCGGCCATCTGCTCGTAGTACTGCCAGCGCGCGTCGATGTCCGCCTGCGCCGCCTTGAAGAGCTGCTTCGCGCGCTCCGGATCGGACCGCGCCAGCATCGCGAACCGGCCTTCCTTCAGGGCGAACTGCTCGAACGGGACGGTGGGCTTGCGCGAGTCGAGCTTCAGCGGCTGGTCGGCGCCGTGCATGCCGAGCCGCGGGTCGTAGCGGTAGAGCGTCAGGTAGCCGCTCTTCACCGCCTCCCGCTGGTGGGTCATCGCGGTGGCCATGTCGATGCCGTGCGCGATGCAGTGGCTGTACGCGATGATCAGCGACGGGCCCGGCCACGACTCGGCTTCCTGGAACGTGCGGACCGTCTGCACCGGATTCGCGCCCATGGCGACCTGCGCGACGTAGACGTTGCCGTAGGCCATCGCGATCATGCCCAGGTCCTTCTTGCCGATCGCCTTGCCGGCCGCGGCGAACTTCGCGACCGCGCCGCGCGGCGTCGACTTCGACGCCTGGCCGCCGGTGTTGCTGTACACCTCGGTGTCGAGCACGAGGATGTTCACGTTGCGCCCCGAAGCGAGCACGTGGTCGAGCCCGCCGTAGCCGATGTCGTAGGCCCAGCCGTCACCGCCGACGATCCAGACGCTCCGCGTGACCAGGCTGTCGGCCACCGCCAGGAGCTGCTTCGCCTCCGGGAATCGCAGTCGCGGCAGGATCTCCTTCAGCGCCTTCACGCGGACGCGCTGCTGGCTGATCTCCTCGTCGTTCGCCTGCGGCGCCTGGAGCAGCGCGTCGGCCAGGGCCGCGCCGAGCTCCGCGCGCAGCTCGTTCACCAGCCGCTCCGCGAGGCTGCGCTGCGCATCGATCGCGAGCCGCATGCCGAGGCCGAACTCCGCGTTGTCCTCGAACAGGCTGTTCGACCAGGCCGGGCCCTGGCCCTGCGCGGTTCTTCGTCCAGGGCGTGGTCGGAAGATTGCCGCCGTAGATCGACGAGCAGCCGGTGGCGTTGGCGACCAGCAGGTGGTCGCCGAAGAGCTGCGTGAGCAGCTTGAGGTAGGGCGTCTCGCCGCAGCCCGCGCACGCGCCGGAGTACTCGAACAGCGGCTCGCGCAGCTGCGCGCCCTTCATCAACTCGATCGAATCGAACGACGGGCGGACCTCGGGCAGCGCGAGGAAGAAATCGTAGTTGCGGCGCTCGGCCTCGAGGTGCTCGAGCTTGGGCTCCATGTTGATCGCCTTGCGCTTGACCATCTGCTTGTTGCGCGCCGGGCAGATGTCGACGCAGACGCCGCAGCCGGTGCAGTCGTCCGGCGCCACCTGGATGGTGAACGCCCAGCCGGCCAGGGGGCCGTCCTTGCGGGCCCAGGGCTGGTGCTGGAAGCCCTTGGGCGCGTCCTTGATCCGATCGGGCGGATAGACGTTCATGCGGATCGCGGCGTGCGGGCACACGAGCGGGCACAGCGCGCATTGCGTGCACACCTCGGTGTCCCAGATCGGGATCTCGTGCGCGATGCTGCGCTTCTCCCACTGCGTCGTGCCGGTCGGGAACGTGCCGTCGACCGGCAGGGCCGAAACGGGCAGGAGATCGCCCTTGCCGTCGAGCATCATCGCCGTGATGCGCTGGACGAAGTCCGGGGCGAGCTTGGGGACCAGCGGCCGGCGGCGGAGCGCGGAGTCGGTGCGCCCCGGCACCTTCACCTCGTGGAGGGCGGCGAGCGACTGGTCCACCGCCGCGAAGTTGCGGGCGAGGACCGTCTCCCCGCGCTTGCCGTAGGTCTTGCGGATCGACGCCTTGATCTCGGTGATCGCCTCCTCGCGCGGGAGGATGCCGGAGACGGCGAAGAAGCACGCCTGCATGACCGTGTTCAGGCGGCCCGCGAGCCCCGCGTCCTTCGCCACCTTGACCGCGTCGATCACGAACATGCGCAGCCGCCGCTCGACGATCTGCTGCTGCGCCTCGCCCGGGAGCCGGTCCCAGACCTCCTCCGGGCCGTAGGGGCTGTTCAGCAGGAACGTCGCGCCGGGGCGCGCGAGCGCCAGGACGTCGAGCTTCTCCATGAAGTCGAACTGGTGGCACGCGACGAAGTCCGCCTGCCGGATCAGGTAGGTCGACTCGATCGGCTGCGGCCCGAAGCGCAGGTGCGACACCGTGATCGCGCCCGCCTTCTTGCTGTCGTAGACGAAGTACCCCTGCGCGTGCAGCGGCGTGTTCTCGCCGATGATCTTGACCGAGTTCTTCGCCGCGCCGACCGTGCCGTCGGCGCCGAGCCCGTAGAAGACGGCGCGGGTCACGTCGGCCGGCTCGGTGTCGAAGGCCTCGTCCCAGGGCAGCGAGAGGTGGGTCACGTCATCGACGATGCCGACCGTGAAATGGCGCTTGGGCTGCGGCTTGCCGAGCTCGTCGAGCGCCGCCTTCGCCATCGCCGGCGTGTACTCCTTGGACGACAGGCCGTATCGGCCGCCGATCACGCGCGGGGCGGGCGAACCTTCGGGCCACGCCTCGGCGAGCGCCGTGATGACGTCCTGGTAGAGCGGCTCGCCGATCGCGCCGGGCTCCTTGGTGCGGTCGAGGACCACGATCGAACGAACCGTGCGGGGCAGTGCGGCCACGAAGGCCTGCACGTCGAACGGGCGGTAGAGGCGCACGTTGAGCAGGCCGACCTTCTGGCCGCCCGCGACGAGCTTGCGCACCGCCTCGCCCGAGGCGCCGACGCCGGAGCCCATCTGCACCATCACGCGGTCGGCGTCGGGTGCGCCCTGGTAGTCGAAGAGCCCGTAGCGCCGGCCCGTGAGCTTCGCGAACCGGTCCATGCAGTCGCGCACGATGCCGGAGACCGCGTCGTAGAACGGGTTGCACGCCTCGCGCGCCTGGAAGAACACGTCCGGGTTCTGCGCGGTGCCGCGCAGCACCGGCCGATCGGGATTCAGGGCGCGCGCACGATGCGCGTCGACGAGGTCCTCGTCCACGAGCTCGCGCACCTCCTCCTCGAACAGCAGGTCGATCTTGTTCACTTCATGACTGGTGCGGAAGCCGTCGAAGAAGTGCAGGAACGGCACCCGTGCGCGCAGCGTCGCCATCTGCGCGATCATGGCCATGTCCTGCGCCTCCTGGACGCTCGCGGAGCAGAGCATGGCCCAGCCGGTCGTGCGCGCCGCCATCACGTCGCTGTGGTCCCCGAAGATCGAGAGCGCGTGCGTCGCGAGGGTGCGCGCGGCGATGTGAAAGACCGTCGGTGAGAGCTCGCCGGCGATCTTGAACATGTTCGGCAGCATCAGGAGCAGGCCCTGCGACGCCGTGAACGTCGTGGTCAGCGCGCCCGCCTGCAGCGACCCGTGCACCGCGCCCGCGGCGCCGGCCTCGCTCTGCATCTCGATCACCTCGGGCACCACGCCCCACAGGTTCGCGCGGTGCGGCGGCCGACCAGGCGTCGGCGAACTCGCCCATCGGCGAGGCCGGCGTGATCGGGTAGATCGCGATCACCTCGTTGGTGAGGTGGGCGATCCGCGCCGCGGCTTCGTTGCCGTCCAGGACGATCGAGCGTTCGCTCATTGGAACCCCTTGCGTGCGGCCGCTCGGTCTACAGCAGCCCGGCCTTGCCGCTTTGCCAGCGGGCGAGCTCCGTGGTGAGGATCTCGACGTGCTCGCGCTCCTCGGCGGCGAGCTCCCGGTACAGCTCGCGCTCGACCGAGCCCGCCGGTGCGCGCCGCGCCCTGCTCGGTGAAGAACTGCACGGCGCGCGCCTCGAACGCGATGGCGATCCGGAAGAGATTGGCCGGATCCTCCGGCTTGCGGTCGACGCCGGCGAAGATGGCCGCGCGGTCGATCTGGAAGTCGGCGGCCGGCGCGGGCAGGGTTGCGTGGTAGCGCCTGGACAGCGTGTCCATGTGCTCCTGCTCCATCGCGGCGAAGCGGCCGAACAGCTCGCGCAGGACCGGCTCCTGCGCGTCGCGTGCGGCGCGCGCATAGAACGCCTGGCCGCCGAGCTCGATCTCGAACGCCATGCGCACCGCCTCGAGCGCCTTCGAGTCGTCGACGGCGCCGCGCTCGAGCAGCTCGAGCCGGCCCTTGCAGTGCGGGCACATGCCGTAGGGGAAGGCGAATCCTTCGCTCACCTTGCCGCAGCCGGCGCAGCGCCAGCGCAGCTCGACGCCGGCGCAGCAGACGTAGGCTTCCTCGCCCTCGAGCGGCCGGCGGCAGCGCGGACAGACGTTCATGACGGACGGGCCTCGGTGGGGTCGGCGGCCGCTACGGCGGCGAGCGGCGTCGGCGGGACGAACGCGTCGACGTCCGCCTGCGTGATCGGCCAGGTCCGCTTGCCGCCCTGCAGCCATGCGCCGATCGCGCGTGCGGCGCGACGCCCGGCGCCCATCGCCAGGATCACGGTCGCACCGCCGGTGACGATGTCGCCGCCGGCGAACACGCCGGGCAGATTGGTCGCCTGCGTGGCCGGGTCGGCGACGATGTAGCCCCACTTGTTGAGGCCGAGCCCCGGGGTCGACTGCGTGACGATCGGGTTCGCCTTCGTCCCGAGCGCGTAGATCACCGTGTCGCACTCGAGCTCGACGAACTCGTCGAGCGGCACCGGCTTGCGGCGGCCCTTCTCGTCGGGCTCGCCGAGCGCCATCTTCTGCACCTTGATGCCGTGAACGTTGCCGTCGGCATCGGTGAAAATCTCGACCGGCCCGTGCAGGAAGAAGAACTCGATGCCTTCCTCTTTCGCATGGCGCAGCTCTTCGATCCGCGCCGGGGCTTCCGCCTCCGAGCGGCGGTAGACGCAGCGCACCGTCGGCGTGCCCAACCGCTTGGCGACGCGCAGGCAGTCCATCGCGGTGTTGCCGGCGCCGATCACGACCACGCTCTTGCCGAGCGTGATCGGCGTGTCGAGGTACGGGAACCGGTCGCCGCCCATCAGGTTGACGCGCGTGAGGAACTCGTTGGCCGAATAGACCTGGCCGGCGAACTCGCCGGGAATGCCAAGGAAGGCGGGCGCGCCCGCGCCGGCGCCGACGAACGCGGCGTCGAAGCCCATCTCCTCCATGAGTTGCGCGATCGTGAAGGTCTTGCCGACGACCTTGTTCGTCTCGAAGCGCACGCCCATGGCCTTCAGGTTATCCACCTCGCGGCTGATGATGTCGCGGGGCAGGCGGAACGACGGGATGCCGTACTGCAGCACGCCGCCGACCACGTGCAGCGCCTCGTACACGGTGACTTCGCAGCCGTAGCGGGTCAGATCGGCCGCCACCGCCAGTCCCGCCGGGCCGGAGCCGATGACGGCGACGCGGCCGAGCTGGCGCGGCGAGGCGCGGCGGCGCGGCCTTGCGCGGCCGCGCGTTGTCGCCGACGAAGCGCTCCAGCCGGCCGATCGCCACCGATTCGAGCTTGCGGCCGACCACGCACTGCGCCTCGCACTGCGACTCCTGCGGGCACACGCGGCCGCAGACCGACGGGAAGAGATTGGACTCGTTGATGACGCCGAGCGCGCCGTCGACGTCGCGCACCAGCAGGTGCCGGATGAAGCGCGGGATGTCGATCGACACCGGGCAGCCCGCGACGCAGGCCGGCTTCGAGCACATGATGCAGCGCTCGGCCTCGGCCAGGGCATCGGCCAACGAGTAGCCGAGGTTCACTTCCTTGAAATTGCGCGAACGCTCGAGCGGATCGCGCTCGGGCATCTTGGTCGCGTGCGGCGCCAGGTCCTTGTACTTCTTGTAGTTGGTCTTGCTCTGCTCGAACAGCACCTTCTCGACGTGGCACACGTGCGCGTAGTCGCTCGCCGCCGTCGCTTCCTCGCCCTTGAAGCGGCGCTGGCGCAGCATCAGCTCCTTGAAGTCCACTTGATGGCCGTCGAAGTCGGGGCCGTCCACGCACGCGAACTTCACCTCGCCGCCGACCGAGACGCGGCACGAGCCGCACATGCCCGTGCCGTCGACCATGATGGCGTTCAGCGAGACCATCGTCTTCACGCCGAACGGGCGCGTCGTCTCGACGCAAGCGTTCATCATCGGCATCGGCCCGATCGCGATCACCAGGTCGGGCCGGTCCCGCTCGAGGATGTCCTGGAGCGCGGCGGTGACGAAGCCCGGCCGGCCGTAGCTGCCGTCGTCGGTGCAGACGACCAGATCGTCGCAGTGGCTCCGGAAGCGGTCCTCCCAGAAGACGAGATCCTTGGTGCGGAAGCCGATCACGCCGGTGGTGCGGTTGCCCGCCGCCTTGAACGCCCGGAGCTGCGGGTACACGGGCGCGACGCCGAGGCCGCCGCCGACCAGCACCACGTGCCCGGCCTTGCCGACGTGCTGCGGGAGGCCGAGCGGGCCGACGAAGTCGGCGAACGTGTCGCCGGCCTTGTAGTGATCCCGCATTTCGAGCGTGGTCTTGCCGAGCGCCTGGATGACGAGCGTGACCGTGCCCTTGTCGCGATCGTAGTCGGCGACCGTCAGCGGAATGCGCTCGCTCCCTTCGTGCAGGCGCAGCATGACGAAATGACCGGGTGCCGCGGACTTCGCCACGTCGGGCGCATCCACCTCCCATAGGAAGGTGGTGTCGGAGAAGGCTTCCCGACGAACGATGGCGTACATGTGAGCGCCCGGGTCCCGTTCTGAAGAGGTCGGCTCGTGCGGCGACGCGCGGCGCGCGCCGAATGAGCTAGTCTCGTCAAGCGGCGGCCGCACGCGGTTGACGTAGATCAAACGACTGCGCGTGCCGGTGCGCGGCGCGTGACTAGGGCGGCGGCGGGACGGTCGTGCCCCGGCCGATCGAGAAGAGCCGCGGGTTGTCGGGGTCGACGTCGACCCGCACCCAGTCGACCTCGGGCGCGCCGAACACCTCGACGCGGGTGAACGTTTCCAGGCGGCGACCGGTGGCGCGGTCGCGCAACGGCTGGTCGATGCGATAGCGGTGCCCGTCGCCGTGGACGAGCAGCATCGGCTTGCCCAACGCTGCCGCGTGCGTCCGCAGCGCCTCGCGAAAGGGCGCGTAGCCGTCGACACGGGCTGCCCTGCCGCCGAAGACCGGATCCGCGTGCGCGAACACGACGAGGCCGCGGATGTCGCGCGCCCCAGCGCGCCGGACCGCTTCACCGAGCCAGTCGAAGTTCGCCGCCATCCGCGCGGCGTGCTCGGCGTCCATTGCCGCGTTGCGCCCGACGTTGTTGTTGCTCCCCGGGACATTGACGGTGACGAAGACGATTCCGCCCAGGAGCCAGCGCGCGTTCTCCCGGTAGGCGCCGAAGCGCGCATCGGCGCTCTGGCGTGCGAGCCGAATCTTCTGCCGGCCGAGACTGGCGTCGTCCGGGTAGAACACCTCGCGCAGCTTCGCGAGCCGATCCAGCGGATCGTGACCGCCCGCCATGGCACGATGGCAGTCGGTCCACTCGTTGTCCCCCGGGACGAACACGAACGGCACCGGGGACGCGTCGAACATTCGCCGGCGGTCCGCGAACAGCGCATCGGAGCACGGCACCGCGGCCGCCTTGAAATCCCCGACGTGCACCACGAAGGCGACGCGCGCGTCGGCCAGGCTGTCGATCAGCCCCACGACGGCGGGCTCCTCGAACGCGAAGTAGGGCGTGTCGCCGAAGACGGCGAAGCTGAACCGCTCGGCACCGGCGCTCGCGGACGCCAGCGCAGCCAGGGCAAGGACCGCGAGGGCGCGCCTCACAGCTTCTTCAGTTTGTAAACGAGCTCCAGGGCGTCGCGCGGCGCGAGCTCATCGGGGTTCACCGCATCGAGCAGGTCGAGCGCGGGATGGCGCTCCGGCTCGGGCGCGGGCGGCGCGGCGAAGAGATCGGCGTGTCCGTCGCGCTGCAGGCTGCGCTGCTCGAGCGACTGAAGATAGCGGCGCGCCGCGCGGATGACCGGGGCGGGCACGCCGGCGAGCGCCGCGACCTGCAGGCCGTAGCTCTGACTGGCCGGGCCTTCCTCGAGCGCGTGCAGGAACACGATCCGATCCTTGTGCTCGACCGCATCGAGGTGGACGTTGGCGACTTCGCGGTACTCCTGCGCGAGGCTCGTCAGCTCGAAATAGTGCGTCGCGAAGAGCGTGTACGCCCGCGTGCGCTCGACCAGATGGCGCGCGATCGCCCAGGCGAGGGCGAGGCCGTCGAAGGTCGAAGTCCCGCGCCCGACCTCGTCCATGAGCACCAGGCTGTGCTCCGTGCCGTTGTGCAGGATGTTCGCGCTCTCGGTCATCTCCACCATGAACGTCGAGCGGCCGCCGGCGAGATCGTCGGCCGCGCCGATGCGGGTGAAGATGCGGTCGACCGGTCCGATGCGCGCGGCGCGCGCCGGGACGAAGCTGCCGATGTGCGCGAGCAGGACGATCAGCGCCACCTGGCGCATGTAGGTCGATTTGCCCCCCATGTTGGGGCCGGTGATGAGCAGGAGGCGCCGCGTGGGCGCGAGGCGCGTGTCGTTGGCGATGAACGGCTCGACCTGCGACTCGACGACCGGGTGGCGGCCGGCGTCGATCTCGATCGCGGCCTCGTCCACGAACTGCGGCCGCCGCCAATCGCGCGCGACCGCGGTGGCCGCGAAGGCGCACAGCGCATCGATCTCGGCGACGGCCCGCGCCACCGCCTGCAGCCGCGGGGTGTGCGGCGCGAGGGCCGCGAGCAGCTCATCGTACAGCGACTTCTCCAGCGCCAGCGCGCGCTCCTGCGCGGAGAGGGCCTTGTCCTCGAACGCCTTCAGCTCGGGCGTGATGTAGCGCTCGGCGTTCTTGAGCGTCTGCCGCCGGCGGTAGTCGTCGGGCACCTTGTCGCCGTGCGCGTTGGTGACCTCGATGTAGTAGCCGTGCACGCGGTTGTACTCGACGCGTAGATTGGGGATGCCCGTGCGCTCGCGCTCGCGGGCCTCGAGCGCGACCAGGAAATCGCCCGCGTTCGACTGCAGGCCGCGCAGCTCGTCGAGTTCGGCGCTGTATCCCGTCGCGATGACTCCGCCGTCGCGCACCATGGCGGCCGGGTCTTCCGCGACCGCCCGCCGCAGCAGGTCGAGGCACGTTTCGGGAGGCGTGAGCGCTTCACGTAGCGCCACGAGACGCGGCGCCTGAAGGTCGGCGATGCCGGCTGCGAGATCAGGCAGGAGCGCGAGGGAATCGCGCAGCGCGGCGAGCTCGCGCGGCCGGGCGCTCTTGAGCGCGATACGCGCGGCAATGCGCTCGATGTCGGCGGAGCGCTTGAGCACCGTCTGCGCGGCGCGGTACGGCCCCGTCCCGGCCTCTCCGCACAGCGCCTCGACGGCCTCGTGGCGCGCGGCGAGCGCGGCGCGATCGCGCAGCGGGTGATGCACCCAGTGCCGCAGCAGGCGACTGCCCATGCTCGAGGCGCAGGCATCGATCTCGCTGAACAGCGTCGGCGCGGGCGTGCCGCGCAGCGTCTCCGTCAGCTCGAGGTTGCGGCGCGTTGCCGCGTCGAGGCGCACGTACTCGCCGCCGCGCTCGGCGAGCAGCGCGACGACGTGCGTCAAGGCCTGGGACTGGGTCTTCCGCGCGTAGCCGAGGAGGGCGCCGGCGGCGCCGAGGGCGGCGTCGAGGTCGTCGACGCCGAACCCGGACAGGCCCGTCGTGCCGAAATGCGCTTCGAGCAGGCGCCGCGCCGCGTCGGCGTCGAAGTGCCACGCGGGCAGGTGCGTCACGGCAGCGATGTCCGGTGGCAGCTCGATCGTCGCCCCGTCGGCGACCAGAAGCTCAGCGGGCGCGATGCGTCGCAGCTCGTCCGGCAGCGCGCGCGCGCCGACCTCCATCACCCGGAAGTCGCCGCTGGCGAGGTTGAGCCACGCGAGGCCGACGGTGCCGCGCGCGGCCGCGAGCGCAAGGAGGACGTTGTCGGTCTTGTCTTCCAGCAGTCCCGCGTCGGTCAGCGTGCCGGGGGTGACGATGCGGGTGACCGCGCGCTCGACCGGGCCCTTCGCCGTCGCGACGTCGCCGACCTGCTCGCAGATCGCGACCGACTCGCCGAGCTTCACCAGCTTCGCGAGGTACTGCTCGGCCGCGTGCCACGGCACGCCGGCCATCTTGATCGGGCGCCCGGCGGACGCGCCGCGCTGCGTGAGCGTGATGTCGAGGAGCCGCGCCGCCTTCTCGGCGTCCTCGTGGAACAGCTCGTAGAAGTCCCCCATCCGGTAGAAGAGCAGCATGTCCGGGTACTGGGCCTTCAGGCCCAGGTACTGCTGCATCATCGGGGTGTGCCCCGCCAGGGCGTCGGCGGGGGAAGGCGCTTCGGGCTTCATCGCCCGCTATTGTAGTGGGGGGCGATCGGCGCCCCGCGCCGGCCGGCGCAGCTACGCCTCACTCGGAGGGTGTGCCGAAGCAATATCGAGCTCCCGGATCCGAAACGGCCCCGGAAGCTACCCCAACACCACATCCGCCCAAGTCGCGCGCGCGTCCGGCGCGGAGCGAGGGCGCCCGTGATGACCGTAACGGAGCGGACTGACCGCGCGTCGCTGTCGGTCCGACCGACTCAGCGTCGTTCAGGGCACTCGCACGCCATGCTTCGGAGCGCTGGTGTTGTGCACCGCGCCTTGACTCCGATCGGCGTCCGCCCTAGCCTCTTCGACGCGTGTTCGCGAGCGATCGGATCGGATTGGTCGAGCGCGATCCGGATGGGTTGTTGTCGGATAGCCGTCTGAGGACGACGCAACCTGTTTCGTGCCGGTCCCGGAAGCACACAGTGGGGGGGCCAGTTACCGCCGCTTTTTGGGTCTTGATGCGTTTCGAAGTGTCCTCGCAGTGGCCCGGGTTTCCAGACTGACTGGCCGGTGCGCCACCGACCCTCGCGACACGTCGATTGCACATGCTTCCACGCAGCGCCCTGAGGGAGCGCGCGTAAATCCAAAGCAAGCGATCGCTGAGTTCCGTTCATGCCGCACCGTAGCGATTGCAACGAGGAGATCACCATGAGCGGTAAACGCTATCTGTACGCAGGAGCCGTTGCGCTGGCAGTGGCCGCTGCCTTGGGCCTGTCCGTTCCCGACACGCAAGCCGATTCAAAGCACTCCTTCAAGCTCCCGAGCTTCGTACCCGATGGGTCGTGGCCGAAGATGCCGTTGCCGAGCGCCGGCGAATACGGAACCCCGCTCGTGATCAGTACGTCGACAGGCAAGCCCAAGCCATGGTCGACCGGCGAAGTCGCGGGAACCTGCATCGATTCGCGGGACCACGTGTTCATTGTGACGCGCGGAAACCTGGTCAACTCGCCCGAAACGCTCGATTCGGTCCCCGCGGCACCCGTGATCGAATTCAACCCCGACGGCGAAGTGGTGAACGCGTGGGGCGACCGCAATGTCCTGCCCAACGGCATTCATGGCTGCTTCATCGACTACCACGACAACGTCTGGATCGCGGGCAACGGCGACGGCATCGTGCAGAAGTACTCCCATGAAGGCAAACTGTTGCTGCAGATCGGAACGCGCGGGGTGTGCGACAACCCGCCGGCGAATACGTGCGGCAACTCGGGGGCGAACCCCCTCGCCAACCAGAGCAAGACGCTGCTCAATCAGCCTGCCAACATGTACATCGATCCGAAACCGGATCCGGTGACGGGAGAGCGCGGCAGCATCTATATTGCGGACGGCTACGGCAACCACCGCGTCGTGGTGTTTAGCGCGACGGGCACCTGGCTGCGGCAATGGGGCGGCGTGGCGGGGACGGTGAACTTCGTGACCGACTCGCCGGGCTTGTTTGCCTCGGGCGACGGCGGCCATCCGCACTGCATCGTAGGCGGCAAGGACGACTTGCTCTATGTGTGCGATCGCGCCGACGACCGCATCCAGGTCTTCACCAAGACCGGTGTGCTGAAGCGGATCATTCCGGTCGTTCCGGGTACCGGCGTGACGCTGGGAAAAGGCGGCGCACCGGGACTCGGCACCGCGGGCTCGGCGTGGGACCTCGCGTTCTCCAACGACGAAGAGCAAACGCTCATGTTCGAGGCCGACGGAGGGAACGAGATTCTGCACATCATGAGCCGCGTGATGGGCTCGATCCTCTCCGGGTTTGGCTCGCCGGGACTCCAGGCAGGCCAGTTCACGTTCCTGCACAGCGTCGTCCTCGACTCGAAGGGCAACCTCTACACCGGCGAGACGATCAATGGCCGGCGCATTCAGAAGTTCACGCCGGTCGGGTGCGACGATGATGGCCACGGCAGGTGGGGCGACCGCAAGGGCAAATGCGACGACTGATGCGCGGCCCAGCCGGAAGTGAGCCCCTCCCGGCTGTTCGACTCGCGCGTTCGTAGACCCGCGTCACCCGGCAGCATCGCTGGTTGACGCGGGCGGCCTTTGTCCAGCCGCCGGCTCGATTCGCCCAGAGCCCGGAGTGAGATGAGAGTTCGCGGTTTGCGACTTGCGGCATGGGGTGCTGCTTGCCTGCGCCGCTGCCTGCGCGCAGATCGTGCGCGCGCACGAATTCAAGCTTGACGCGGTCATCAACGCGTTCGTCAAAATCGAGCCGGGCGAGGCCCAGCTCGTCATCCGCGCGCCGCTGTATCTGTTCAAGCAGGTCAGGTTTCCGGTCACCGGCGCCGAAATCGACGTCGACAACTCGGCACCGGCGGTCGAGCGGGCGCTCGCGGCGATCCAGAAGGACATCACGCTCTTCGAAAATGATCGGCCGCTGGTCGCGTCGCACGCGACGGGGCGATTGTCGCTGCCGTCCGATCGTTCCTTCGAAACCTACGAGCAAGCCGCGAGCCACGTGGCCGAGCCACTCGAACGGGGCACGCGCATCTACATCGACCAGGGCTACGTGGATGCCCGGATCACCTATCCGCTCGGCTCGCCGGGCTCGGAGTTCGCCGTCCGCACGACCGCCGCCCCGGAGCTCGGGGATGTTCTCAAGCTCGCGCTGCGCTACATGCCGCTCGGCGCAGACAGCCGAGCGATGGTCATCACCGGCCGCTCGGGAACGGTCGCGCTCAACCCGACGTGGGCGCGCACCGCGGCGGGCTTCACCGGGCTCGGCATCGCGCACATCCTCACCGGCTACGATCATCTGCTTTTCCTGCTTTGCCTGGTGATTCCGCTGCGCGGCTGGCGGCAGATCCTGTCGGTGATCACGGTTTTCACGGTCGCGCATTCGTTCACGCTGCTGGGCTCGGCCTTCAATCTCGCGCCGTCGGGTGCATGGTTCCCGCCCTTCGTCGAGATGGCGATCGCCGCATCGATCGTCTACATGGCGCTCGAGAACATCATGGGCGTCGACTTCGAGCGGCGCGTCCTGATCACCGGCCTGTTCGGACTGGTCCACGGCTTCGGCTTCTCGTACGGCCTCCAGGAGAATTTCCAGTTCGCCGGGACCCATCTGCTTGTTTCGCTCTTCGCGTTCAACGTCGGTATCGAACTGGGCCAGATCCTCGTCCTTGCGGTCATGCTGCCGGCGCTCGCCGTGGTGCGGCGCTACGTGCTGCCTGGGCGGGTCGGCATGATCATCCTCTCTGCGATCGTCGCGGACACCGGCTGGCACTGGATGATCGACCGCGCGGACCTGCTGTGGAAGGCGCCGTGGCCGCGACCGAGCGTGGCGGGCCTCGCGATTCTGGCGCTCTGGGTCGCCGGCATCCTCCTTGCGGCGGGTGGGCTCAGCGTCGTGGCGAAGCGGCTGCGGTTCGCACCGGGCAGCGCGGTACCGGCGCCGCAAAGGGGCGTGGCGGAATAGATTTTCATATTCCGCGAGCGGCTCAATCGGCGGCGACAGCCGTCGTATTCGAGGCCGCGTGGCTCACAACCGGGAATTCGCATCTGGAAAAGGGTGACCATCGCCCGGACGCGAAGCTCACCCCTTCCCGCAAGTGAATTCCCAGTTCTCGGCCGCGATGCTTGAGCGTTGTCGCAGCGACTACCCTGTTGCATCCTCGGGGTGTGCCCCGCCAGGGCGTCGGCGGGGGAAGGCGCCTCGGGCTTCATCGCCCGCTTTTGCAGTGGGGCGCGATCCGCTCTCAGCGGCTGCGGTGCGCCGACTGCACGACCTGCAGCAGCGGCACGAAGACCTTCGGCGCCCCGCAGACGATGTTGCCCCGGTCGAGGTAGTGGGGCTCGCCGTCGAAGTCGGTCACCAGCCCGCCGGCTTCGAGGATGAGCAGGGCGCCCGCGGCCATGTCCCACGCCGACAGTCCGATCTCCCAGAATCCGTCGAGGCGCCCGGCGGCGACATAGGCCAGGTCGAGCGCCGCGGCACCGGCGCGGCGGATGCCGGCGGTCTCGCGGGTCACCACCTTGAACGCCGCCATGTATTCGTCGAGGTGCTCCAGGGTGCGGAACGGGAATCCGGTCCCGATCAGCGCCTCGGCGAGCTTCGTGCGCTTCGAGACCCGGATGCGCCGGTCGTTGACGAAGGCGCCGCGGCCGCGGGTCGCGGTGAAGAGCTCGTTCCGTCCCGGGTCGTAGACCACCGCCTGCTCGAGGACGCCGTGGTGCCGGAGCGCGATCGAGACCGCGTACTGCGGAAAGCCGTGGATGAAATTGGTCGTGCCGTCGAGCGGATCGATGACCCACTGGTACTCCGAGCTGCCGTCGGCGCCCGACTCCTCCGCGAGGATGGCGTGGCCGGGGTAAGCTTTCCGCAGCACCTCGATGATGGCCGCCTCGGCGGCCTGATCCACCTCGGTCACGAAGTCGTTGTGCCGCTTGCGCGTGACGGTGACGCCGTCGAGATCGCGCGAGGCGCGGTTGATGACCGCGCCCGCGCGGCGCGCCGCCTTGACGGCGATGTTCAGCATCGGATGCAGGACGGACATGGGCGGGCGGTGCGGGGCGGGCGGGCGGTGCGCGAAAGGGCGCAATTCTATCGACTATGAGTGGTCCCGGTACGACAGAGCAGGAAACGACGCTCGCGCGCGTGCGCGTCGTCCTGTCGCACACGACGCATCCGGGCAACATCGGCGCGGCGGCGCGCGCGCTCAAGACGATGGGTCTCGCGCGCCTCGTGGTCGTGAACCCGCGCCAGTTTCCGGATCCGCAGGCCACGGCGATGGCGGTCGGCGCGGACGACGTTCTCGACGCGGCGCGCGTTTGCGCGAGCCTCGACGAGGCGCTGGCGGGCACGACGCTCGCGATCGCTCTCACCGCGCGCCGGCGCGACCTTTCGCCGCTCGCCCTCGACCTGCGCGCGGCCGGGGGCCTCGCCGCGACCGAGGCGGCGAGCGGCGGCGAGGTCGCGTTCGTGTTCGGCACCGAGATGTCGGGCCTGTCGAACGAGGAAGTGATGCGCTGTCAGCGCGTGGCGCACATCGCGACGAGCGCCACGTTCTCCTCGCTCAACCTCGCCGCGGCGGTGCAGCTCGTGGCGTACGAGACCCGGATCGCGCTGCTGGGCGGCGCGGCGCCGGAAGCGGACCGCACGCCCCCCGCGACGCACGAGGAGGTGGAGAGCCTGTTCGCGCACCTCGAGGCGAGCGTGGTGCAGAGCGGCTTTCTGGATCCGGACAATCGCCGCCGGCTGATGGAGCGGTTGCGGCGACTGTTCGGCCGCGCGCGGCTCGAGTCGCAGGAGGTCAACATCCTGCGTGGCATGCTGTCGGCCTGGGATCAGGGGCCGCGCAAGAAGTGACCCTCCGCAGGACATAGTTGACCGGAACAGTCGGGCTTCGGATAATGATCGTTCGAACAGAGGGTTGAGCCATGTTTTCGAGACTTCGTGAAGACATCGCCAGCGTTTTCGACCGCGATCCCGCGGCCCGCTCCACGTGGGAGGTCATCACGTGTTACCCGGGCTTCCACGCGCTCGTGTCGCACCGGATCGCGCACCTTCTCTGGAAGGGGCGCCTGCGCTGGCTCGCGCGCTGGATGTCGCACCTCGCGCGCTGGTTCACCGGCATCGAGATCCATCCCGGCGCGACGATCGGCCGGCGCTTCTTCATCGACCACGGCATGGGCGTCGTGATCGGCGAGACCGCGGAGATCGGCGACGACGTGACGCTGTACCACGGCGTGACGCTCGGCGGCACCACCTGGAACAAGGGCAAGCGCCATCCGACGCTCGGCAACGGCGTCGTCGTCGGCGCGGGCGCGAAGCTCCTCGGCCCGATCCTCGTCGGCGACTACGCGAAGGTCGGCTCCAACGCGGTGGTGGTCAAGGACGTGCCGCCCGGAGCGACGGCGGTCGGGATTCCCGCGAAGATCATCATGGCCGCGCAGGAGCAGGCGCGCGAGGCGCACGCCGCGAAGCTCGGCTTCTCGGCGTACGGCCTCTCGTCCCACGAAGACGATCCGGTCGCGCAGGCGATCCGCGGCCTGACCGACCACACCGCCGAGCTCGAAGCGCGGATCGCGGAGCTCGCCGAGCGGCTCGATCGCCTCGGCCGCGGCGCCGACGAAGGGCGCGGGGACGGCGCGCGCCTGCGCAAGGTTGTGGACAAGTAGCCGTAACGCGATGCGCGTCCGCCGCTTCAGGCGGGACGCGAGCTCAGCATCCCCAGCACGTGCCGCACCGCGGCGGCGCGCTCCTTGAGCGTTGCCGACGGCACGGCGGCACGCAGCTTGGTCGGGCCGAGCAGCCGCCAGCCGCGGCTCTTCTGAACGAGCTCGATCACCCGTCCCGGATCGACCGCGGCGTGCGCGCCGAACTGGATCTGCACGTGGTCGGGCGTGGCGTCCAGCCGCGCGACGCCGAGCGGATGGCCGAGGATGCGCAGGCGATGGCTCTCGACGAGCGCCTGGGCCGTCTCGGGCAGCGGGCCGAAGCGATCGATCAGCTCCTCGTGCATGACGGTGAGCGCCTCCGGCGAGTCGCAGTTCGCCAGCCGCTTGTAGAGGACGAGCCGCTCGTGCACGTCGGAGCAGTAGTCGGCCGGCAGCAGCGCGGGCACGTGCAGGTTGATCTCGGTGACGACCCCGAGCGGCTGCGTGAGATCGGGCTCGCGGCCGGCCTGGAGGCTGCGCACGGCGTGCGCGAGCATGTCGTTGAAGAGGTTGAAGCCGACCTCCTGCATCTCGCCGCTCTGCGACTCGCCGAGCACCTCGCCCGCGCCGCGGATCTCGAGGTCGTGCATCGCGAGGTAAAAGCCCGATCCGAGCTCCTCCATCATCTGGATCGCCTCGAGCCGCTTCTTCGCCGTGGCGGTCAGCGCCTCCTCGGGCGGCGTGAGGAGATAGGCGTACGCCTGGTGGTGCGAGCGCCCGACGCGGCCGCGCAGCTGGTGCAGCTGGGCGAGGCCGAACCGGTCGGCGCGATTGATCACGATCGTGTTCGCGGTCGGGATGTCGATGCCGGTCTCGATGATCGTCGAGCAAACGAGCAGGTTGGAGCGCTGCTGCAGGAACTCGCGCATCACCCGCTCGAGCGCGCGCTCGCGCATCTGGCCGTGCGCCACCACGATGCGCGCCTCCGGGACAAGCTCGGCGAGGCGCGCCGCCTGCGCGTCGATCGAATCGACTTCGTTGTGCAGGAAGTAGATCTGGCCGCCACGCTTCAGCTCGCGCAGCGCGGCCTCGCGGATGGTCCCGGCCGAGTAGGGCGCGACGAACGTCTTGATCGCGAGCCGCTTCGCGGGTGCGGTGGCGATCACCGACAGGTCGCGCAGGCCCTCGAGCGACATGGCGAGGGTGCGCGGGATGGGCGTCGCGGTGAGCGTGAGCACGTCGACCTCCGCGCGCAGCGCTTTCAGGCGCTCCTTCTGTCGCACGCCGAAGCGGTGCTCCTCGTCGACGATGACCAGCCCGAGCCGCTGGAACTTGACGTCGCGCGAGAGCAGCTTGTGGGTGCCGATGGCGATGTCGACGCGCCCGTCGGCGAGCCCCTGCAGCGCCGCGGCGGTCTCCTTGCCGGTGCGGAAGCGCGACAGCTCGACGATGCGCACCGGCCAGTCGGCGAAGCGGTCGGAGAAGGTGTTGAAATGCTGCTCGGCGAGCAGCGTGGTCGGGGCGAGCACCGCCACCTGCTGGCCGTCGGCCACGGCGACGAAGGCGGCGCGCAGCGCGACCTCGGTCTTGCCGAAGCCGACGTCGCCGCACACCAGGCGGTCCATCGGCTTGCCCTCGCGCATGTCGCGCACCACCGCCTCGATGGCCGCCATCTGGTCCGGGGTCTCCTCGAATCCGAAGCCCTCGGCGAACCCCTCGAGATCGTGCTGCTTCACGTCGAACGCCCGACCTTGACGCGCGGCGCGCAGGGCATAGAGCGCGAGGAGCTCCGCGGCGGTATCGCGCACCTGCGCGGCCGCCCGGCGCTTCGCCTTTTCCCAGTCCGCGCCGCCGAGCTTGTGCAGCGGCGCCTGCTCCGGCGGCCCGCCCGAGTACCGGCCGATGGTGTGGAGCTGCGCCACCGGCACGTACAGCTTGTCGGCGTCGGCGTATTCGAGCTGCAGGAACTCGGTGGCCCCGACACCGAGATCGAGGCTCACTAGCCCGCGATAGCGGCCGACGCCGTGCTGCTCGTGCACCACCGGATCGCCGACCGCGAGCTCCGACAGGTCGCGCAGCATCCCTTCGATCGAGCTGCGCTTCGCCTGCTCGCGTCCGGCGCGGGCGCGGGCGGTGCCCGCGTAGAGCTCGGCTTCGGTGACGATCGCGAAGCCGGGTTGCGCCAGGCCGAGCGGCGCCAGGGCGGCGGCGGGCGCGACGAAGCCGCCGAAGAGCGGACCCACGCCGAGCATGAAGCGGGCATCGGCGCCCAGGAACTCGTCGAGCCCGACGCACGGCGCGGGCGCGAGGCCGTACTGCGCGAAGTACTCGGTCATGGTCTCGCGGCGACCCGGCGATTCGGCGAGCACGAGGACGCGATCGGGGGTGGTCTCGAGGAAGGCCTTGAGCGCGTGCAGCGGGTCGGCCGCGCGGCGCTCGACCGCAACCTCCGGCACCGGCAGGGTGGCGACGAGATCGGTGTCGTCGCGCGCCAGCGCCGGTGCGTGGAGGTCGACCCGGACGAAGCGCTGCGCGGCGACGAAGAAATCCTCCGCGGTGAGGAACAGCAGCGGCGGCGGGAGCAGCGGCCGGTCGCGGTCGCCGCGGAGCAGCTGGAAGCGCGCGGTGCAGTCGCGCCAGAACTGGTCGATCGCCCCGTGCACGTCGTGGTGGAGCACGAGCGTTGCGCCCGCCGGCAGGTAATCGAAGAGCTGCCCGGTGGCATCGAAGAAGAGCGGCAGGTAGTACTCGATGCCCGCCGGCGCGACGCCGTTCGAGACGTCCTTGTAGACGGTGCTCTTCGACGGGTCGCCCTCGAACGCCTCGCGGAAGCGCGCCCGGAAGCGCGCCCGTGCCGGTTCGTCCATCGCGAACTCGCGCGCCGGCAGCAGGCGGATCTCCGGCACCTTGTACACCGTGCGCTGCGTATCCACGTCGAACGTGCGCAGCGACTCGATCTGCTCGTCGGCGAGATCGATCCGGTAGGGCAGCGCGCTGCCCATCGGAAAGAGGTCGATCAGCCCGCCGCGCACGCAGAACTCGCCGGGGGCGACGACCTGCGTCACGTGGCTGTAGCCGGCGGTCGCGAGCTGCGCGCGGAGCTGGGCGGCGTCGAGACGGGTGCCCTGCTTGATGAAGAACGTGTGTCCCGCGAGGTACGCAGGCGGGGGCAGTCGATAGAGGGCGGTCGTGGCCGGCACGATGGCGACGTCGCAGTCGCCGGAGGTGATGCGGTGGAGCGTCTCGAGCCGCTCCGAGACCAGATCGTGATGCGGCGAGAACGTGTCGTACGGGAGCGTCTCCCAGTCGGGGAACAGGCTCACGCGCAGCGCCGGGGCGAACCAGGGGATCTCCTCGCGCAGACGCTGCGCGTCGAGCGCCGAGCCGCACACGACGACGAGCGGCCGTGCGCTCGCGGCGAGCCGCGCAAGCGCCAACGCGTCGGAGGAGCCGTGGAGCTTCCCGAAGCGGACGCGGAGCGAAGTGGAGGCGGTCGTCATTCGAATCGCGGGCGCAAAAAGTCCTGCAGCGCGAGCTGCACGCAAACACCGCGCCGCGTGGGACCAAGCCTCGTTCCGGGCCCGTTCCAACGCGGCGCACCCGTATTATAGTCGCGGGGCCCATGCGACTCGATGATCACGCGTCATGACCGCGCGCCGTTACGGCCTGATCCCGGCGGCGGGGCAGGGCGCCCGCCTCGGCGGTGAAACGCCCAAGCAGTATCTCGATCTCCGTGGCGAGCCGATGCTCGCGCACGCGGCGCGTGCCCTGCTCGCGCACCCGTCCATCGAGGTCGCGTTCGTGGTGCTCTCGCCCGACGACGAGCGCTACGCCATGCACGACTGGAGCGCCTGCGGCGATCGCATCGCGCCGCTATGGTGCGGGGGCGCGACGCGGCGCGACAGCGTGCTGAACGGGCTGGTCGCGATGGCGAACGTGGTCAACCCGGACGACTGGGTGCTGGTGCACGACGCCGCACGACCGTGCCTCACGCGCGCGGACGTGCAGCGCCTGGTCGAGACCGTCGGCGAAGACGACAACGGCGGCATCCTCGCGGTTCCGCTCGCGGACACCCTGAAGCGCGCGGACGACAGCGCGCGCATCATCGCCACCGAGCCGCGCGAGCGGCTGTGGCTCGCGCAGACGCCGCAGATGTTCCGGCACGGCACGCTGCTGCAGGCGCTCGGCGCCGCCGCGGTGGTGACGGACGAGGCGGCCGCCGTCGAGGCGCTCGGCCTCAAGCCGAAGCTCGTGCGCGGCAGCCTGCGCAACGTGAAGGTGACCTACCCGGGCGACCTCGTGATCGCCGCGGCGCTGCTCGATGGGGAGGCGCGATGAGGGTCGGCCATGGCTTCGATGTGCACGCGCTCGTCGCGGGGCGCAAGCTGGTCATCGGCGGCGTCGAGGTTCCCTTCGACCGGGGGCTCGAGGGCCACTCGGACGCCGACGTCCTCCTGCACGCGATCACCGATGCGCTGCTCGGCGCGGCGGCGCTCGGCGACATCGGACGGCACTTTCCCGATACGGACCCCGCCTATCGCGGGGCGGACAGCCGCGCGCTCCTCCGCGCCGCGATGGCGAAGGTTGCGGCCGCCGGCTACTGCGTTGCCAATGTGGACGCGACGATCATCGCTCAGGCGCCGAAAATGGCGCCGCACATTCCCGCGATGATCCGGAACCTCGCCGCCGACCTCGGGCTCGAGCCGGGTCGGTTGAACGTAAAGGCGAAGACCACCGAGCGGCTGGGCTTCACCGGGCGCGGCGAGGGGATCGCCGCGGAGGCGGTGGTGCTGCTCGAAGACGCCCCGAGAGCGTGGTCGACCCCGCGCCACCCGTAGCGATCGGGCCGCAACGCCTTTTCTTCGCGCTCTGGCCCGACGCGGGGACCCGCGCGCGGCTCGCCGGCTGGACGCGGTCGATCCACGACGCAAGCGGCGGCCGCGCGATGCGGCCGGAGAACGTTCACCTCACGCTGGCATTCCTCGGCAGCACCCCGGCCGCCGCGCTGCCGGCGGTGATCGCTGCAGCGGATCGGGTTCCGCCGCGCGCGTTCACGCTCCGGGTGGACGAGCCGGGGTACTGGCGTCACAACCAGATCGCGTGGGCCGGCGTGCGCGAGGTCCCGCTCGAGCTGGCGGCGCTTGTCGGCGACCTGCGTGCCGCACTCGTCGCGGCGGGCATCGCCTTCGATCCGAAGCCGTTCGTTGCGCACCTTACGCTGGTGCGAAAGGCGCGTCCGGGCTTCAATCTCCCGTCTTTGGCGCCGATCGATTGGCCGGTGCGGGCGTTCGTCCTGATTCGGTCCGTCACCGGGACGGAGGGCAGCACGTACGAGGTCGCGCAGCGCTGGGGATGACGCCGCTCAGGCGGGGAGCGGAAAAGTCACGCGCGCGACGAGACCGCCGCCTTCGCGCGGCAGGAGATCGAAGGCGCCGCCGTGCATCCGCGCGATGCGGTCGACGATCGCGAGCCCCAGCCCGGAGCCGCCCTTGCCGCTGCGCGCGGTCTCCAGGCGCGTGAACGGCTGCTTGAGGCGCTCCACTTCGTCGGCCGGGATCCCCGGCCCGCGATCGAGGACTTCGACGACCACGGCGCGGCGCGCCGGCGAAACACGCACGCGGACGTCCTGCTCCCCGTAGTGGAACGCGTTGTCGACGAGGTTCGTGACCAGCCGGCGCACCGCCATCGCTCGTACCGACACCTCCGGCACGGCGACGATCTCCGCGGAGAGCTCGTGGCCTGCGTCGCGATAGCGGGCGACGATGTCGCGCGCGAGCGCCGCCAGATCCGTCGGCGCCGCCGGTTCACCGCCCGCGGCGCGCGCGAAATCGAGGAACTGGCCGATGATGCGGTCCATCTCCTCGATGTCCGCGGCCATGCCGGTCTTGAGCTGCGTATCGGCGTCCGCCATCTCGAGCCCGAGCCGCAGCCGCGCCAGCGGGGTGCGCAGGTCGTGCGACACGCCCGCGAGAATGAGCGCGCGGTCGTCCTCGAGCCGCGCCAGGTCGCGCGTCATCTGATTGAACGCGCGCGACACGGTCTGGATCTCATGCGGGCCGGTTTCCTCGAGCGGCGCGGGCACGCGTCCGCGGCCGACGTCGGCCGCGGCGCCGACCAGGTCGCGCAGCGGCCGCCGGAGCCGGAACACGATCAGCCACGCGCCGGCGAGCGCCGCGACGAGCACGAACGCGCCCCACCCGAGCCAGCGCAGGGCGGCCTGTCGCTCGATGCGCTCGCGGGGCAGCATGACCCAGTACTCGTCGTCGTCGATCCGGAAGCTCACCCAGAAGGCGGGCAGCCCGTCGCGCTCGACCGCGAGCCGCGTGTCCGCGCCGAGCTGGCGGCGGACCTCCTCGGCGAACAGGCGCATTCCGGGACGCTCGAGAGGCAGCTCGACGAGCTTCTCGCCGGGCTCCGCCGGGTAGACCCGGATGCCCTCCTGCTCCTGGAGATCGACTAGGAGCTCGCGCCGGAGATCCGGCTGGGCGGTCACGAGGGCGGCGCGCGTGAGGTTGACCACGCTCGCGACCATCTGCGCGGTCTGGCGCGCGCGCGGCTCGCGCTCGGAGAAGCGGAACAGCTCGAACCACGCGGCGACCGCCAGCAGGATCAGTGCGGCGATCAGGATGAAGGTGCGCCAGAGAAGGGTGCGCGGGAAGAGCTTCATCACGCCTTCGTCCCGTCGGGGACGAAGACGTAGCCGAACCCCCAGACGGTCTGGATGAAGGTGGGGCTGGACGGGTCGGGCTCGATGAGCTTGCGCAGGCGCGAGACCTGCACGTCGATCGCGCGATCGAAGACCTCGTATTCGCGGCCGCGGGCGAGCTCCATCAGCTTGTCGCGCGAGAGCGGCACGCGCGGATGCGTGACCAGCACCTTCAGCAGCGCAAACTCCCCGGTGGTGAGCGCGAGGTGCTCGCCGTTGCGGACGAGCGTGCGCGTGGCGAGGTTGACGGTCATGCCGCCGAACTCGACGGACTCGGCCTCCGCCGAGGGCGCGCCGGGCGGGAGCGGCGCCGCGCGCCGGCGCAGCACGGCGTTGATCCGTGCCACCAGCTCGCGGGGGTTGAAGGGCTTGGGCAGGTAGTCGTCGGCGCCCATCTCCAGGCCGACGATCCGGTCCACGTCCTCGCCCTTGGCGGTGAGCATGATTATCGGGATCGTGTTCTTGGTTCCGCGCAGCCGGCGGCAGATCGAGAGCCCGTCCTCGCCGGGCAGCATGAGGTCGAGGACCATCAGGTCGAAGCGCTCGTGGGCGAGGAGCTTGTCCATCGCGTGCGCCTCCGACACCGCGCGCACCGCGAAGCCCTGCTCGCCGAGGTAGCGGTTCAGCAGGTCGCGCAGCCGGAGGTCGTCGTCGACGACCAGGATCCTGGTCTTGGTCTCGGTCATGGGCTCGAGATGCTACTGCCGCCCGCAGCGGCGGGCGAGGCAATGGTAACGCGCGGTAACCCGGGCCTGGTCCGTAACAGCCGGTTACAAACGCACCCCGGCTCACACATTCCGCTTACAGGCGCGGCCTACATTGCAGCCACGCCGACGCCCAGCCCGCCGGAAGACCGGGCGAGCGAGGCCAAAGGAGCGAACGACCGACGCACCGTGATGGAGAGAGGAGCGCGACATGTTTGCGAAGAAGAGCACCCTGCTTCTGGCCCTCGTGGCCCTTCCCGCGATCGCCGCCGCGGGCAACCGCGACCCGGGGGTGAACCAGCGGCAGCACAACCAGCAGCAGCGGATCCAGCAGGGTGTGCAGTCGGGCGAGTTGACCCGCGGCGAGACCCGCCGGTTGCAGGCGGAACAGCGCGGCATCCGGCAGGAGGAGCGCCAGTACAAGTCTGACGGCGTGCTGACGCGCGACGAGCGCAAGGACCTGCGCCAGGACCTGAATTTGGCGAGTCGCAGCATCTATAGTGAGAAGCACGATGCGGAGACGCGCTAGGAACGATGGCATCATTGCGCGGCTTGAACCGGAGCGCTTGGACTTGCGATGAGGCGGATGGTGGTCATGGCAACCCTCGCAACGCTGCTTGCCGCGGCGTGGCCGGCCTGGGCCCAGCCCGGGCCGGGGCAGGGTGGCCGACGCGGCATGGATCGCCCGATGCCGCAGCGCCCGATGGGGCCGCCGTCCGAACGCGGGGGGCAACGTCCCGACGGCGACGGCATGCAGCGTCGCGGGCAGATGTCGCCCGAGGAGCGCGAGAAGCTGCGCCAGGACATCGGCCAGCACGGCCGCGACATCTACCGCGATCCGCGGCGCAACGGGCCCGGCAAGCAGTGACCGGCGACGGAATCTTCCGTCTGCGACGTCGATCGGCGCCCGGAATTCCCGCATTGATTCCCTGCTCTCTCCGGGCGCCATGCTTTCTTCCTGCTCGAATATGCGCTGGCTGACTTCCCTCGCCCTCCTGCTGCCGATCGCCGCTCAAGCGGCGATGGGCCCGGATGACGCGCGCCATCTCCTGAACCGCGCCGGTTTCGGTGCGACCCCGCGCGAGATCGCCGCATACGCGCAGCTCACGCGGCCGGAGGCCGTCGATCGGTTGCTGTCCGGGACGCGTAAGGCCGCGATCACCCCCGCCCCCGCCTGGGTGAAGGAGCCGATCACGCCGCCGCGCGTGCTGCGCAACGCCTCGCCGGAGGAGCGACGCGAGTTCCAGGCGCTGGAGATCCGCCGCGGCTTCGACCTGCGCACCTGGTGGGTCGCCGAGATGCTCGGCACGCCGTCGCAGCTCACCGAGCGCATGACGCTCTTCTGGCACAACCACTTCGTCTCGGGTCAGCAGAAGGTGCGCTATACCCGGCTCATGTACGAGCAGAACGTGCTGCTGCGGCGGCATGCGACCGGCAACTTCGGCGACCTGCTGCACGCGGCCGCCAAGGACCCGGCGATGATTCTCTATCTCGACTCGGCCTCGAACCGCAAGGGCAAGCCGAACGAGAACTTCGCGCGCGAGGTGATGGAGCTCTTCACGCTCGGCGAGGGCCGCTACACCGAGCAGGACATCCGCGAGGCCGCGCGCGCGTTCACCGGTTGGTCCCTCGACCTGGATACGGGCGAGTTCGTGTTCCGGAAGATGCTGCACGACGACGGTCCGAAGACGGTGCTGGGCCGCACCGGCAGCTACGACGGGGACGCGGTGCTCGACATCCTGCTGGCCCAGCCGGGAACCGGGGAGTTCGTCGTCGCGAAGCTGTGGCGCGAGTTCGTCTCGCCCGAGCCCGATCCGGAGACGGTGCAGCGCATCGCCGCGCGGTTTCGCGGGGCGCGCTACGACCTCAAGGTGGCGCTGCGCGATCTCTTCCTGTCGCCGGCGTTCTGGGCGCCGGAGAGTCGCGGCGCGCTGATCAAGTCGCCGTCGGACCTCGTGGTGGGCACCATGCGCTCCCTCGACTTCCATGTCGGCGATCCGCTCCCGCTCGCGCTCGTGGTCGCGGGCCTCGGGCAGAACCTGTTCTCGCCGCCGAACGTCAAGGGCTGGCCGGGCGGCGAGGCCTGGATCAACAGCTCGACGCTGCTCGCGCGCAAGCAGTTCGCCGAGCGGATCTTCCGCGCGGACGAGATGCCGCGCGTGGCGATGGCGGAAATGAACCGGCGCGGCGGGGATGCGGACCTCGCGCGCGTGCGGGGGTTCGGCCAGATGGGCGAGGCGGGGCGCGAGCGGTTCGTCCGCGCGCTCTACGAGATCCAGTTCGATCCGCAGGCCTGGCTCGCGCAGTTTCCGGGCGCCGTGTCGCAGGCCGACATGACCCAAGTGCTGCTCGCGCGCGACCCGGTCAACGCGCTGCCGATGGACGCGAACGCGCGCGAGACGATCAAGCGCATCGCGCTCGACCCGGTCTACCAGCTCAAGTAGGGCCGCCCGATGAATCGCCGCGACTTTCTGAGAACGTCCGCCGCCGCGACCTGCGTCGTGCTTGCGCCGCGGTTCGCGCTGGCGCAGACCGCTGGGGGGTATCGGAACCTGCTGGTGCTGGTCGAGCTGAAGGGCGGCAACGACGGGCTGAACACCGTGGTGCCCTACGCCGATCCGACCTACTACACCCTGCGGCCGCGCATCGCGATCCGGCGCGACGACGCGCTCCAGCTCGACGGGCGCAGCGGCCTGCATCCCGCGCTTGCGCCTCTGATGCCGCTCTGGAAGGCGCAGGAGCTCGCCATCGTGCAGGGTGTCGGCTACGCGAATCCGAACCTCTCGCACTTCCGGTCGATCGAGGTGTGGGAGACGGCGTCGAGGAGCGAGGAGGTTCTCGCCGAGGGTTGGCTCACGCGCGCCTTCGCCGCGCGCCCGGTGCCGCGCAGCTTCGCGGCCGACGGCGTGGTCGTGGGCTCGAACGACCTCGGTCCGCTCGCCGGAACCGGGGCGCGCGCGGTGGCGCTTACGAACACCGAGCAGTTCCTGCGACAGGCCCGGATGGCGCAGCCGCTGCAGGTGGCGCAGGGAAACCGCGCGCTCGCGCACCTGCTCAAGGTGGAGGCGGACGTCGCGCAGGCCGCGGCGGGGCTCCAGGGCAGTCACGCCTTCCGCACCGAGTTCCCGCAAGGGCCCTTCGGCCAGGCGGTGCGCACCGCCGCGCAGGTGGTGGCGAGCAATGCGGGCGTGGCCGCCGTGCGCCTCAGCCTCAACGGCTTCGACACGCACCAGAACCAGCCGGCGCCGCACGCCAATCTGCTCCGCCAGCTCGCCGAAGGCCTCGTCGCCTTCCGCAGCGCGCTCGTCGAGCTCGAGCGCTGGAATTCGACGCTGGTCCTGACCTACGCGGAGTTCGGACGACGCGCGCAGGAGAACGGCTCCAACGGCACCGACCACGGCACCGCCAACGTCCACTTCGCGCTCGGCGGCCGGGCGAAGGGGGGCTTCCTCGGGGCGGCGCCGCGTCTCGATCGGCTCGAGAACGGCAACCTCGCGTACGCGATCGACTTCCGCAGTCTCTACGCCACCGTGCTCGAGCGCTGGTGGGGAGTGCCGGCTAGCGGCGTTCTGGGCGGGCGCTTCCCGACCCTTGACCTGCTGAAAGCCTGACCGGCGCGGCCTTTCACGCGGCCAGCAGATGCGTGACGCCGTCCCAGAGCAGCTTCGCGCCGGTGACGAACATCAGGGTGTAGGCGATGCGGTAGAACCACAGCGTGCTGAGTCGCTTGCGCACCCAGATTCCGAACAGGATCCCGACGACGGCGACCGGCAGCAGCGCGACCGCGGTGCCGAGGTTGCGCGCGTCGAAGAGACCCAGCATCAGGTAGGGAACGATCTTGGCGGCGTTGATCGCCGTGAAGAAGATGATCGTGGTCCCCACGAAAAGCGCCTTGTCGAGGCGCATCGGCAGCAGGTAGATCGCGAGCGGCGGGCCGCCCGAGTGCGCGACGAAGCTGGTGAACCCGGACCCCGCGGCGCAGGCGTAGCCCTTCCAGCGGCTCGGCTGCGCGGGCGCGGGCACGCCGGCGACGACGTTCCAGGTGACGAACCCGCACGCGATGACGCCGAGGAGGACCCGGATCCAGTCGTCGTTCAGGTAGTTGAAGGTCACCCAGCCGATGCCGATGCCGGCGAGGCCCGCCGGCATGATGACCTTCATGATTCCCCGATGCCAATCCCGCCGGTAGGCATAGACGCCGATCAGGTCCATCAGGATCAGGATCGGCAGCATGATCGCCGCGGCCTGCACCGGCGAGATGACGAGCGAGAGCAACGGCACCGAGAACCCGCCGGCCGCGCCGATTCCGCCCTTCGAGACCCCGGTGAGGATGACCGCGGGAATCGCGACCGCGTAGAACCAGGGGTTCGAGATCAGGTCCAGCGGAAAGCCTTCATGCCTTCGCCTGGTCGCGCAGCACGCGCTTGAGGATCTTTCCGGTCGCGCTCTTCGGCAGCTCGCGCACCAGGTCGACCCGCGCGGGAATCTTGTAGGCCGCGAGCCGGTCGCGACAGAACTGCGCGAGCTCGTCCCCGCTCGCATGCCTGCCGTCCTTGAGGACCACCGCCGCGCGAACCTGCTCGCCTTTGACGGGATCCGGGGCGCCGTAGACCGCGACCTCCTGCACCGCCGGGTGCCGGTAGAACACGTGCTCGACCTCGGCCGGCCACACCTTGAAGCCGGAGACATTCACCATGTCCTTCACGCGGTCCACGATGTACACGTAGCCGTCCTGGTCCATCCGGCCGATGTCGCCCGAATGGAGCCAGCCGTGCCGCAGCGCCTTGTCGGTGTCCTCCGGCTTGCCCCAGTACCCCTTCATGACCCCGGGACCGCGGATCACGATCTCGCCCCACTCGCCGCGCGCCACCTCGTTGTCGCTCTCGTCGTGGATCGCGAGCGTGAAGTCCTCGACCGCGGTGCCGACGCTGCCGAAGCGGTGCTCCTTGGAATGGTTGTAGCAGGCGAAGGGCGAGCACTCGGTGAGTCCGTAGCCCTCGTACACGCGCGGTCCGAATCGCTCGGTCCAGCGCCGCGAGATCTCCTCGGGCATCGTCGCGGCCGCGGAAAAGTAGTAGTCGATCGAGGAGAGGTCGTATTTCGCGAGGTCCATGTTCAGGACCCCGATGTAGATCGTGGGGACTGCGAAGAACTTGGTGATCCGTTCGCGGCCGATCGCCTCCAGCACGACCTCGGGCACGAAGCGGCGGAACAGCGCGAGCGTCGCGCCGGCCTCGAACCCGCCGTTCATGATGTAGTTCTGGCCGAACACGTGGAACAGCGGCAGGAAGAGCGCCAGCCGGTCGCCCTGCTTATAGCCGGAGCAGCGCGCCGCCGTGCGCATGTTCGTCGCGATGTTGTTGTGCGTCAGGGTCACGCCCTTCGGGACGCCGGTGGTGCCGGAGGAATAGAGGAGTACCGCGGGATCGTCCGGCTGCATGGCCGCGGCGCGCAGCGTCGGGTCGCCGCGGGCGAGCCAGTCCTCGAGCGCGATCTCGTCCGGCTCCCCGCCTTCGCAGATGACGGTGTGCTCGATCGAAGGGCATTCGGGCCGCGGCACGTTCGGGAGCAGCTCCGCGGTCGTGAACAGGACCTTCGGTCGGGAGTCGTTGACGATGTAGCGCACTTCCTCCCACTTGAAGATCGAGTTGATCGAGACCACGATCGCGCCGATCTTCAGCCCCGCCAGGTACGCGAGCGCGAAGGCCGGAATGTTCGGCAGATAGAGCGCGACGCGGTCGCCGCGGCGCACCCCGTGCTTGCCCAGCGCGTCGGCGAGCGCGGAGGCGCAGTAGTCGAGCGTCGCGTAGGAGACGCTCTTGCCTTCGAACAGGATGGCGGGATGGTCTTTCAGGCGCGCCGCGGCGCGCTCGACGTGCTGAGCGATGTTCATTTGTGTGCGCGCCGGTGGCTCAGAAGTTGACGTTGTCCTTGCCCTTCAGCTTCAGGATGTCGCGCGCCTCGCCGGGCGTGGCGACCTCGAGCCCCAGCTCCTCGAGGATGCGGCGGATCTTCGCGACCTGCTCGGCGTTGGTCGTCGCGAGCCGGCCCTTGCCGAGCCACAGGCTGTCCTCGAGTCCGACGCGGACGTTGCCGCCCATCACCGCCGACATCGCGGCCACGTACATCTGATTGCGGCCTGCGCCGAGCACCGACCAGCGGTAGTCGTCGCCGAACAGGCGGTCGGCGGTGCGCCGCATGTGCAGCACGTCCTCCGGGTGCGGCCCGATTCCGCCGCGGATGCCGAACACCGACTGGATGAAGAGCGGCGGCTTGACGAGCTTGCGCTCGAGGAAGTGCGCGGCGGTGTACAGGTGTCCGATGTCGTAGCACTCGATCTCGAAGCGCGTGTCGTTGCCGCTGCACGACTCGAGGATGTGCGCGATGTCGCGAAAGGTGTTCTTGAAGAGGCGCTCGTCGGAGCCGGCGAGGTAGGGAAGCTCCCAGTCGTGCTTCCAGTCCTTGTAGCGCGGAATCATCTCGTACAGGCCGAAGTTCATCGAGCCCATGTTGAGCGAGGCGACCTCCGGCTTGAGCTGGAGCGCCGGCTGCAGGCGCTCCTCGACGGTCATGGTCGGCGCGCCGCCGGTCGTGAGGTTGATGACCACGTCGCTCGCCGCCTTGATCTTCGGCAGGAACTGCTTGAACACGGCCGGGTCCTGCGTCGGGCGGCCATCGCCCGGCATGCGCGCGTGCAGGTGCACGATCGCCGCGCCCGCACGCGCCGCCCCGATCGCGCCCTCCGCGATCTCGTCGGGCGTGATCGGCAGGTGCGGCGACATCGTCGGCGTGTGGATCGCGCCCGTGACGGCGCAGGTGATGATGACCTTGTTCTGTTTCGCGGACATTCCTCCTCCTTCCAACGACGGTCATAGCGGACACCGAGCGTCACGGAGCACGCGAGCCGGGATCCGTTGAGCGGATGTTCTCGGTGTTCTCGGTGCTTCGCTTTGATCTGTGTGGCCTGCTTCTGAACTACTTCTCCGCGGCCCGCTTGTGGGCCGCGAGCGCCATGAGACGCCGGTCGCGCCACGCGGCACGCTCGGCCAGGCGGTCGGCGGGGAGCGCCGCACGGCGTTCCGCTTCGAGCCGGGCGAGCGCCTCCGTGCTCCACTCGCGTGGCGTCTGCGCGCGATCCATCTCCACCATCGTGGCCGCGTAGCGCCGCGCGTAATCTACCACTCCCCCGGGCGCGTTGAGATCGATCGTTTCCATCGGTCCCATGAAGGACCAGCGCAGGCCGAGGCCGTCGCGGATCGTCTTGTCGATGTCCTCCGCCGAAGCGTAGCCGTCCTCGAAGAGGCGAATGGCTTCGCACACGAGCGCGGCCTGCAGCCGGTTGAGGATGAACCCGGGAATCTCGCGCCGCACCACCACCGGCACCTGCTTTGCGGCCGCGTGCAGACGGCGCGCGCGCTCGACCACTTCCGGCGCGGTCCACGGCGCGGGGCACAGCTCGACGACCGGCACCACGTGCGGCGGATTGACCGGGTGCGCGACGAGGCAGCGCGTGCGGCCGGGCAGGTCGGCGCTGAAGGCGGAGGCGGGAATGTAGGAGGTCGAGCTCGCGAGGATGCAATCCGCTTCGGCGAGCGGATCCATCGCGGCGAAGATCGCCTGCTTGGCCTCGACCGTTTCCCGCACGCTCTCCTGGACGTAGCGCGCGCCGCGCAGCGCATCGGCGAGCGTCGGCGCCTGGGTGATCCTGGCGCGCACCGCCGCGGGCGACTCGTCGAGCAGCCCGAAGCCGGCGAGCTCGGCGAGAGCGTCGTCGACGATGCGCAGATTCGCGGCGCACGCGCCAGCGTCGCTGTCGTATACGGCGACGGGGTGCCCGGCACGCGCGAACACCATGGCCCAGGCGCGGCCGATCAGGCCGGTGCCGACGATCGCGATGCGCTCCATTCCGGTCACACCGTGCGCGTGATGTCGCCGCAGATCGAGAGCGCCTGGCCGGAGATGTGCTTCCCGGCGTCGGTGGCCAGGAACAGCGCCATGTTGGCGATGTCCTCGGCCGTGACGAACGTGCGCAGGCTCACCGTCTCGAGCAGCTTCTGCTTCTGCGCCTCGAAGGGAATCCCGAGGGCCCTTGCCTTTGCGTCGATCACGCGGTCGATGCGCTCGCCCTCGACGTTGCCGGGCTGGAGGCAGTTCACGCGCACGCCGTCCGGGCCGGCCTCGATCGCAAGGCTCTTGGTGAAGCCGACCACCGCCCACTTCGCCGCGGCGTAAGGGGTACGCAGCGGAAAGCCGAGACGGCCGGCGACCGAGGAGAGGTTGATGATGCTCCCGCCGCCGGCCGCCTTGAGCAGCGGCATCGCTAGGCGCGTGCAGTAGAACATCGAGTTCAGATCGACCGCGATGCAGCGATCCCAGTCTTCCGGCTTCATGTCCTCGATTTTCGCGGTCGGACCGGCGATTCCCGCGTTGTTGACGAGCACGTCGAGGCCGCCGAGCTCGCGGTTCACGTCGGCGAAGAGCCGGTCGACCTCGGCCGGTATCGCCACATCGGTGACGCTCTGCGTGACCTGCGGCATCAGGCGTTGCGCTTCGCCGAGCGCGGCGCGGTCGATGTCGCACACGTGCACGCGCGCCCCGTGGGCGACGAAGGTCTGCGCGATGGCGCGGCCGATCCCGGCGGCGCCGGCGGTGACGAGCACGCGCAGGCCTGCAGCGGATGTGTTCATGCAGCGCTCCCCCGTGGACGCCGCGCGCTGCGCCGATGTGAGACCTCGGGTCCCCGGCCGCAAGGCGTGGCGCGGGAGTTTAGCGCGCCTCGGTAGAATGGCGCAGACACGATGAACATCCTGGCCATCGAGACTGCCACCGACGTGCTCTCGCTCGCGCTCAGCGTGGGCGCGCGCATGCACGAGACGACCCTCGCGGCCGGCCAGCGGCAGGCCGAGCTGATCCTGGGCGAGATCGACGCGCTCCTCGCACGCGCCGGCGTGTCGGTGCGCGATCTGGGCGGCATCGCGTACGGCGCGGGTCCGGGCTCGTTTACCGGATTGCGCATCGCCTGCGGCGTGGCGCAGGGCATCGCCGCGGCGCGCGGCATTCCGGTGCTGGGGGTGAGCACGCTCGCCGCGATCGCGGAGGGCAGCCGCGCGACGCGCGTCGTCGCTTGCCTCGATGCGCGGATGGGCGAGGTGTATCATGCCGCCTTCGAAAAACGGGACGGCGCGTTGCACGAAGTCACTCCTTCGGGGCTCCAGCGCCCCGAGTCCGTCCCGTTGCCCCCGGGCGGCGGCTGGACCGGCTGCGGTGGAGGGTTCGCCGCGCACGCCGAGGCCCTCGCGGCGCGCCTCGGCGCCCGCCTCGCGGCGGTGGATCCGGAGGCCGTGCCGTCGGCCGCGGCGATTCTGCGGCTTGCGGTGCCGCGCTTTGCGGCGGGCGAAGGCGACGATGCCGCGACGGCGGCGCCCGTCTACCTGCGCGATCGCGTCGCGCTCAAGACCGCCGAGCGATGAGCGCGCTGCCGCGCCCCGAGCCGCGCATCCGCCCGCTGGCCGAGCGGGATCTGGATGCGGTCGTTGCGATCGAGCGCGAGATCTACGAGTTTCCCTGGACCCTCGGCAACTTCCGCGATTCGCTCGCCGCCGGCTACAGCTGCTGGGCGTATCACGCCGCGGACGGCCTGGTCGGCTACGCGGTGATGATGATCGGCGCGGGCGAGGCGCATCTCCTCAACCTGAGCATCGCGTCGGCGTGCCAGCGGCGCGGCTACGGCAAGCAGCTGCTCGAGTACCTGATGGCGGTCGCGCGCAGCTACGGTGCGCAAGCGCTGCTTCTGGAAGTGCGCCCCTCCAACGCCGTGGCGCGCGCGCTGTATGCCGCATACGGGTTTGAGCAGGTCGGCGTCCGCCGCGACTACTACCCGGCGCGGGACGGGCGCGAGGACGCGCTGCTGCTGACCTATCCATTGTGAGCGGGCCGCGGTGACGGTGCGGCGCGACCGGATTCTCGACGAGATCGGGCTCGGCCCGACCTGGCGGCTGCGCGGGCGCCGCGCGCCGGCCGCACCGCTGGTGGCAGAAGAGCGGGGCGCCTACGCGGCGGCGCCGTCGACGGCCGGCGGCGCGGCTGCGCTCGCCCTCGACGATCGAGCCACGCGCATCGCGCAGCTCGACTGGGCAGAACTGAAGGCGACGGTCGCGGGCTGCACCGCCTGCCCGCTCTGCAAGACGCGCACGAACACCGTCTTCGGCGTCGGCGACGAGCAGGCCGAATGGATGATGGTCGGCGAGGCGCCCGGTGCGGAGGAGGATGCGCGCGGCGAGCCGTTCGTCGGCCAGGCGGGGCGGTTGCTCGACAACATGCTCGCCACGGTCGGCCTCAAGCGCGGCGCGAACGTCTACATCGCCAACGTCCTCAAGTGCCGCCCGCCCGGCAATCGCAACCCGGAGCCCTTCGAGGTCGACCAGTGCGGCCCGCACCTCATCCGGCAGATCGCGCTGATCCGGCCGAAGCTCATCCTGGCGATGGGGCGGTTCGCGGCGCAGACGTTGCTCGGCACCGACGCGAGCATCGCGAGCCTGCGCGGCCGGCTGTTCCAGTATCAGGGCGTGCCGCTCATCGTGAGCTATCATCCTGCCTACCTCCTGCGCACCCTGCCGGACAAGGCGAAGGCGTGGGAAGACCTGTGCTTCGCGCGCACGACGATGAAGGCGTTGAAAACGTCGGGCGTGCCGCCATCTTGATCCCTGCTCCAACACCGCTGAGGGGAAAACAACCATGAAAAGACTTTGGGCCGTTCTCATCGCCGGCGTCGCGCTCGCGCTCGGCGGCTGTGGCTACAACGACATCCAGCGCGCCGACGAGGGCGTCACCGCCGCGTGGTCGGAAGTGACGAATCAGTACCAGCGCCGCGCCGACCTGATTCCCAACCTCGTCGAGACGGTGAAGGGGTTCGCGCAGCAGGAGAAGGACGTCCTGACGCAGGTCACCGAGGCGCGCTCGCGCGCCGGCAGCATCAAGCTCACCCCGGAAATGCTCAACGATCCGGCGGCACTGCAGAAATTCCAGCAGGCGCAGGGCGAGCTTTCGGGCGCACTGTCACGCCTGCTCGTGACCGTGGAGAAGTATCCCGAGCTGAAGTCGGACAAGAACTTCCTCGAGCTGCAGGCCCAGCTCGAGGGCACCGAGAACCGCATCGGCGTCGCGCGCAACCGCTATATCAAGGCGGTGCAGGACTACAACGTGCGCATTCGCGAATTCCCGGTGAACCTCACCGCGATGGTCTTCGGCTACAAGACCAAGGCGAACTTCACGGTCGAGAACGAGAAGGCCATCCAGACCGCGCCGAAAGTCGATTTCGGCGGGAAGAAGTAGCCTTCAACCGCACGCGGCCGTGATGCTTCGGCGCCTGTCAGCGGCCGCCGGCAGTCTGTTGCTGTTCGTCGCGGCGGGATTCGCGCTCGCGCAGGATCTCGCACCGATTCCGCCGCTGAAGACGCGCGTCACCGACACGACCGGAACGCTCACCGCGCAGCAGGCGGCCGACCTCGAGCAGCGGATCGCCGACTTCGAAGCGCGCAAGGGCAGCCAGATCGCGGTGCTGATCGTGCCGACGACGGCGCCCGAGGCCATCGCGCAGTACGGAATCCGGGTGGCCGAGGCGTGGAAGATCGGCCGCAAGGGCACCGACGACGGTGTCATCCTGATCGTCGCGAAGAACGACCGGAAGCTGCGACTCGAGGTGGGATACGGGCTCGAGGGCCCCATCCCCGACGCGATCGCCAAGCGCATCATTCGCGAGGCCATCTCCCCGCGTTTCCAGCAGGGCGACTTCTTCGGAGGCATTTCCGCCGGCACCCAGCAGCTGATGCGCCTGATCGAGGGCGAGCGGCTGCCGCCCCCGGCGCCGCGCGCGGAGCCGCAAGGCGAGTTCGGCGGGGGCGGGAACATGCTCGTCATCCTGGTCGTGGTGGCGATGGTGCTCGGCGGCGTCCTCACCGCCGTGCTCGGCCGGTTCTTCGGCTCGGCAGCGACCGGCGGCGTGGTGGGGTTCATCGCCTGGACGATCGCCGGCGCGCTCGCGATCGGGATCGGTGCCGGGCTGCTGGCGTTCATCTTCTCGCTGATCTTCGCGGGCTCGCGCGGCGGTTTCTCGCGCGGCACGCGGGGCGGTCGCGGCGGGTGGACGACGGGCGGGTGGACGGGCGGCGGCTGGGGCGGAGGCGGGGGCTCGTCCGGCGGCGGGGGCTGGTCGGGCGGCGGAGGCGGCGGGTTCGGCGGCGGCGGCGCTTCGGGCAACTGGTGAGAACGGACAGATCCACGTGAGCATCGGACGTTTCTTTCGGCATCTCTTCAGCGACTTCTGGAGCGTGCGGCGCGCGTTTCCGCCGGAGGTGATGGCAGCGATCGAACGCGAGATCGGTGCACAGGAGAAGCGGCACAACGGCGAGCTGCGCTTCGCCGTCGAAGCGTCGTTGCCGCTCAACGATCTGATCAGCGGAGTGACGGGGCGCGAGCGCGCGATCGAGCTGTTCAGCCGCTTGCGCGTATGGGACACGGAGCAGAACACCGGCGTGCTGATCTACCTGCTGCTGGCGGACCGCGACGTCGAGATCGTCGCAGACCGCGGCATTCACCGGCCGGTCGGCGTCGCAGGCTGGGAGGCGATCTGCAAGGAGATGGAGCGTGAGTTCGCGCGCGGCGAGTTCCAGCAGGGCGTGATTCGCGGCGTGCAGGCGATCAGCGCGGTCCTGGCCACGCACTGCCCGCCGCGGCCCGACAACTCGGACGAGCTGTCAAACCGGCCGCTGATCGTCGACTGAGACTCTACCGCGCTGGTCTGGTCTGAACATACAAGCGTGGCCGGGCGGGGCCTCAGCCGACCCACGCGTGCGCGAGCACGTCGAGACGTAAGTCCTGGGTAAACGACCGGCCGTCGCGCTCCGCGACGAGGGTCACGACGTGGACGCCGGGCGCGCCGAACCTCAGCTCATGGCTGAACGTCCCGCCGGCGGGCACCTCTGCAGTGAAGAGGACCTGCCCACGCGCGTCCCGCAGCGTGCAACGCCCGCCCGCGCTCGCGTCCAGCAGGGCCTGAATCCTGAACGGCTCACCGACGGCCCGCCGATACACCTGCGGGTCGCGATTGGCGTTGAACTGGAGCCCGTTGAGACGAACCAGCTTGACGAGCGTTCCCATCGCGGTGGCCTCCTCCGCTAGAATCCGCTGCACATTAGCAAACCCTAATACTCAGCGCAATGCCGGACGAGGCGCTCGATCGGATCGAGCAGGACATCGAGGTCCTGGAGGCGTTCGCGGCGAGGCGACGGCCGAGGCCTCGGGCTCGAGGAAGTGCTCGAGCCGGCGATCGCGCTCGTCGCGCGCACCCTGCGCGCCAGGCTCGCCGCGGAGGGGAAACCCGGCCCCGCGGAGGACGCCGACGTGCTCGAGGTTTGGCGCGCGCTCGCGAAAGGCGATCCGACCTGGAACGCGATCCGCGACAACTGCCGCGAGCTGGTCTTCTACCGGAACTGCCTCGCGCTGGGTCGCACCGACGCGCTGCCGCCGGCGCCGCACCGGATGGCGGTGCGCACCGTCCGACACATATTCCTGTACGTCAGGTCACGCGCGCAGGCGAGCCGTTGACCTCAGTCCGGAACGCGCTCAGCGGCGGTCACCGCGAGCTGTGCCTTCCGCCCGCGCCGGATGAGGGTGAGCGTCGCACTCCGGCCGATCCGCTCCGCACCGAGCAGCCGATGCAGGTCGTCGATCCCGCCGACCGGGGTGCCGTCGAACGCCACGATCAGATCCCCCGCCTCGAGTCCGGCGCGGGCCGCCGGTCCGTCGCGCTCGACCGATTCGACGCGCACGGCGCGCTCGCCGTCGAGCGCGTGATGGCGCACGAGCCGTCGCCCGAGCGGCACGTTGGCGCCGGCGAAGCCCAGGTAACCGCGGCGCACCCGGCCGTCACGCAGCAGCTGCATGATCACCCATTGCGCCGTATCGATCGCGGTGGCGAAGCAGATGCCCTGCGCCATCGGGATGATGGCGGTGTTGACGCCGATCACGCGGCCGCCCGCGTCGACCAGCGGGCCGCCGGAGTTGCCTGGATTGAGGGCGGCGTCGGTCTGGATGACGTCGTCGACGAGCCGGCCGGTGGTCGCGCGCAGGCTGCGGCCGAGCGCGCTGACCACGCCGGCGGTGACCGTGTGCTGGAAGCCATAGGGGTTGCCGATCGCGATCGCGAGCTGGCCGACCCGCACGGCGCGCGAACGGCCGAGCTCGGCGGTCGCGAGCCCGCTCGCCCCGACGCGGAGCACGGCAATGTCGGTGTCCGGGTCGTCGCCGATCACCTGCGCGTCGTAACTCGCGCCGTCGGCGAAGGTGGCTCGCACCCCGCTCGCGCCGTGAACGACGTGGCTGTTCGTGACGAGCAGTCCGTCGGGCGTGAAAGCGAAGCCCGAGCCGCTGCCGTGCCGGGCGCGGCCGCGCCGTGGCTGCGCGTGCGCCACTTCGAGATGAGCTACGGCCGGCCCCACGCGCTCGGCAGCCGCGACGACGGCCCGGGAGTAGGCGTCGAGCAGGTCCTCGTCGCCGCCGCCGCGGGCGGCGGCGGGGCCGGGCGGGTCGGTGGTCTCGTCCAGAACGAATTGCGGGATCGCGCCCATGGGTCCTCCAGGATCAGTCCCCGTCGCGGAGAGCTTGGGGCGGCGGGAGGAAAATCAACCCTGCGCGCGTCGGCCTGGCGTGGGTGCGCAGTTCGTCGTGTCGTCGATCGTGCCACGAGGAAAGGGAGGATCAACCGGGGCGGTCAGTGCCCGGACTTATCGACGCCGATGAGGTGCAGGGAGTCGCCCTGGCGCTGGTTGTACAGGTGGCGCTGGCGCACGAGCACCATCGAGCCGCTGACGAATAGCCCGAACAACACGATGACGACGTAGATCGAGAGCTCGGCCCGGATCATCACGGCGTAAAGCGCGAGCATGATCAGGATCGCCAGGTTCTCGTTGAAATTCTGCACCGCGATCGAGTGGCCGGCACCCATCAGGATGTGACCGCGGTGCTGGAGCAGCGCGTTCATCGGCACGACGAAGAACCCCGCCAGCGCGCCGACCGCGACCAGCAGCGGGATCGCGATCCAGAGCTCGCGCACGAAGATCATCCCGATCACGATCGCGCCCATCGCCATGCCCATCGGCAGCACGCTCACCGCCTGACGCAGCGAGACGAAGCGCGCCGCGGCCACCGCTCCCAGCGCGATGCCGACGGCGGTGATGCCCTGCAGAGCGGTCGCCTTGGACAGCGGGTAGCCGAGCGCGGCCCTGGCCCATTCGAGCACGATGAACTGAAGCGTCGCGCCGGCGCCCCAGAAGAGCGTCGTCGTGGCGAGCGAGATCTGCCCGAGCTTGTCCTTCCAGAGGAGATTGTTGCAGTGGGCGAAATCGCGGATCAGGTAGAACGGGTTCTTCTTCGGGACGTGGTGATCGACGCCGGTGTCGGGGATGAAGAGATTGAATACCGCAGCCGCGAGATAGCCGAACACGATGACCGCGATCGCCGCCTCGCCCGGCGTGTCGATGGACGTGTCGAAGCGCGGAAGGTCGAACGCGAGCAGCTGCCGCGACACCGTTTCGCTCACGAGCACGCCGCCGAGCAGGGTGCCGAGGATGATCGAGCCGACCGTGAGTCCCTCGATCCAGCCGTTCGCGGCGACCAGCTGACTGGGCGGAAGCAGCTCGGTCAGGATCCCGTACTTCGCGGGCGAATAGGCGGCGGCGCCGAGTCCGACCAACGCGTACGCGATCAGCACGGTCAGGTACTGGTCGACGCCGGAAGGGGTGAGCTGGGCGTAGAAGAACATCACCGCGCAGCCACCCACCTTGACCAGGTTGGTGATGAACATGACCCGGCCCTTGGGCATCGAATCGGCGAACGCCCCGACGAGCGCGGCGAGCGCGACGTACGAGATGGTGAAGAAGAACTTGAGCAGCGGCACCATCCACGTCGGGCCGCTGAGCTGGGCGAGAAGCTGGATCGCCGCGATGAGCAGCGCATTGTCCGCGAGCGACGAGAAGAACTGCGCCGCCATGATCGTGTAGAAACCGCGCTTCATCGGAGCGTCGGGTCGGCGCGCGACTCAGTGGGGCTGCGGCGCGCCGGGAGCGGGCCCGGGCGGCGTGCCGCGACGGGTCGCCTCGCGCAGCAGGCGTTCCTGTTCGGCGAACGACGGCACGCGCGGGCTGGGTGGGGTGATCTCGCGGCCTGAGTAGCCGGGTGGAGGAGCCTCGCCGGCGAGGAAGGTCTCGCGGCGGATGCGCTTGTTTAGCGTGGTGACCCGGCCGTCGATCCACCACGCGTCATACGCGATGGCGGCGACCAATGCGGCCCCGATGGAAGCTGCGACGCGAAGATCCCAGAGGGTGGCGGCGAGTGCCGCGACGGTGGCAATCCGCCAGAGCCACGCGCCCTTCGCGTCTTCGAGATAGGTACGGTGCAGCCCGAGGGGCGCGGCGACGAGCAGGCCCCACGCGCGGCCGCGGCGCTTCAGACGCCCCGTGAGCTCGAGGTTCGCGCGCTGCAGCCCGGCGCCGCCGAGGTCAAGCCGCTTCCAGGCCTCGCTCAAGGCGCCGCGCGCCGCGCAACCTGTCGGCGCTCGCCATAAGTTTGGTTCATATACCGATTTATGATTGAATAGCGGCGCGCAGAATAGCACACGCCCCTCCCGCCGAATCCGATGGCCGATCGCCGACTTCAAGTGTTCCACGCCGTGGCGAAGCAGATGAGCTTCACCAAAGCGGCCGAGACGCTTTTCATGACCCAGCCCGCGGTCACCTTCCAGATCAAGCAGCTGGAGGAGCACTTCAATACCCGCTTGTTCGAGCGTGGGCACGGCCGGATCGCGCTGACGCCCGCGGGCGAGATCGTCGTCGAGTACGCCGAGCGCATCCTCTCGCTTTCGGCGGAGCTCGAGACGCGGCTGCGGGAGATGACCGGCCGTCTCTCCGGGCCGCTCCTGATCGGCGCGAGCACCACCATTGCCGAGTTCCTCCTGCCGCGCGTGCTCGGGGAATTCAAGTCGCTGCATCCCGAGGTGCAGCCGAAGCTGGTGGTCGCGAACTCCGAGGCGATCGAGAACCGGGTCGCGGAGCACACGCTCGACATCGGACTGATCGAAGCCCCCTCGCACTTGCCGTCGCTGCTCACCGAGATGTGCTGCGAGGACGAACTGCAGGTCATCGTCTCGCCGCAGCATCCCCTCGCGAAGGCGAAGAGCGTCACGCCCAAGCAGCTCGTCGCGTACCCGTACGTGAGTCGGGAGAGCGGCTCGGGTACCCGGGAGTTCACCGACCTTTATTTCCGGAAGGCCGGGGTGAACCCGACGGAGCTCAGCGTGGTGATGGAGCTCGGCAGCCCCGAGGCGCTCAAGGGCGTGGTCGAAACCGGTCTGGGCTTCGCGATCCTGTCCAAGGCGACCGTCGCCAAGGAGCAGAAGCTCGGCGAGCTCGTCGCCGTCCCGCTGACGCCGAAGCTGCTGCGTTCGCTCTCCCTCGTCTACCCCAAGGAGAAGTTCCGCTCCCGGCTGGTGAACACCTTTGTCGAGTTCGCGCAGGCGCGGATGAAAGATACGGTGCTGTAGGGGCAGGGCTCATCCGGGGGTGAGACGGTTCGGAGCGGGTGCCTTGCTGACTCGGGCACCCGCGGATGCGCACTGCGACTGTCTTGGTCAACCTCGGCCGCTTGCGCGGCGTGCTCGCATGATTCGGTTCCTGGCGATCCAGCATACCTTCTCGGAATTCTTCGGCGCGCTCGAACCCCAGTTCGAGGCGCGCGACATTGCGTTCACTTATCTGCGGCCGGTGACCGGGCAGGACGTCAGCGCCGCCGCTGGTCAGTTCGACTGTCTCTGGCTTCTGGGCGGGGCGTATCCGGTGGTCGACCGCGAGCACTGCCCCTGGATCGACGACGAGCGGCGCCTCGTCAACGCCTTCGCCAAATCGCGCCGGCCGGTGGTCGGGCTCGGCTTCGGCGCGCATGTCGTGGCGCTGGCGCACGGCGGGACCGCTCATGCCGAACCGGCGCACGACGCCTGCTGGACCATCGCGCACGCGACCGACGCCGGCCGTGACGACCCGCTCGCGCGCGCGGTCGACGGCCGGGACGTACTGGTGATGACCAACGGCCGCGTCGACCTGGCGCCTGAGCTCGCCCCGATCGTCGTGGATGAGCGCGGGCGCTGGCTCGCGATCCGGCCGACGCCCCTCGCATACGGACTCGCGTTCCGGCCCGAGCTCAAGCCCGGCATGATCGAGGACATGATCATGGAGAACGAGCGTCCGGTGCCCGAGGACATCGGGAGCCTCCTCGAGGAGGCGCGGGCGCGCTGGGACGAGACCCGGGAAACCACCGCTCGCGTGGTCGCGGCGCTCGTCGACGCGCTCGACCTGATGCAGGAGCGCCGCAAGATGCCGGTGTTCGGCTTGAAAGCCGTGAAGGGGGATGAATGAAAGCGGTCGGCCAGCGCAGCCGATCGAGCGCGGACGACCGCTCCGCAGGCGCCGTCATCGACGACCCCGAGGCGCTCGACGCCGCAGCCTGCGCGGCGTTCCTCACGTCGCAGTAGGTCGCGCGGCACAGGCTCACCGGGTGGGCCACCACCACCGGGTAACATCCGAGCTTTCGCCGACGCCCGATGCCCCGTCCCATCCGCGCCACCTTCGACCTCGCCGCGTTTGCGCGCAACCTGGCCGTCGCGCGCGCGCGCGCCGGCGCGGCCCGGATCTGGGCGGTGGCGAAAGCGAATGGCTACGGCCACGGCCTGTTGCGCGCGCAGCGTGCGCTCGATGCGGCGGACGGATTCGCACTGCTCGACATCGACGCGGCGGTGCGCCTGCGCGACGCGGGCGTGCGGAAACCCATCCTGCTCCTCGAGGGGTTCTTCGCCCCGGCCGATCTCGCACCGATCGCGTTCCACTCGCTTTCGGTCGTCGTCCATTCGAACGAGCAGATGGCGATACTCGAATCGACACGGCCGATTCCGCCGGTCGCGGTCTACCTGAAGATCAACACCGGGATGAACCGGCTCGGAATTCCAGTCGACCAGATCGGCGCAGCGCTCGCGCGCCTGACGGCGACCGGGAGCGTCGCGGGGATCACGTTGATGACGCATTTCGCCGACGCCGACGGCTCGGAGGGGGTCGCGGCACAGCTCGCGCGCTTCGAGGCCGCCACGCGTGGGCTCGCGCTGCCGCGCAGCCTTGCCAACTCGGCGGCGCTGCTGCGGCATCCGCAGACACGCGCCGACTGGGTGCGGCCGGGGATCATGCTCTACGGCTGCTCGCCGTTCGCCGACGAGCCTGCGCAGGCGCTGGGCCTCGCGCCCGTGATGACGCTCGCGAGCGAACTCATCGCGGTGCGGCTCCTCGCCGCGGGCGAGCGCGTCGGCTACGGTGGCACGTTCACGGCGGACCGCCCGATGCGGATCGGCGTGGTGGCGTGCGGCTACGCCGACGGCTACCCGCGGCACGCGCCGACCGGGACGCCGATCCTGGTCGCGGGACGTCGCACGCGGACCGTGGGCCGCGTCTCGATGGACATGCTCGCCGTGGATCTCGAAGGAATTCCCGAGGCGGGGCCCGGGACACCGGTCACGCTCTGGGGCGAAGGGCTGTCGTGCGACGAGGTGGCAGCGGCCGCGGGAACCGTGAGCTACGAGTTGCTGTGCGCGCTCGCCGCGCGGGTACCTCAGACGGAGCGCACTTAGGGAGAATCTGAACAAAGGGGGATACCTCCCCCTTTAACCCCCTAAGTCAGAGGAACCTCTGCTTCATTCTTCGAACAAATCAGAGCTTCACTAAGGGATGGCCAAAGCGAAGTCCGTCTACGTCTGCGGCGAGTGCGGCGGGGCGTCGACCAAGTGGCAGGGGCAGTGTGCGCACTGCGGGGCGTGGAACTCGCTACTCGAGACCGCTGCCGAGCGGCCCGCGCAGCACCGGTTCGGCGGCGGGGCGAAGGCCGCGCTGCTGACTCCGCTCGCGCGCATCAGCGCGAAGGAGTCGGCGCGCATGCCGACGGGCGTGAGCGAATTCGATCGGGTGCTCGGCGGCGGACTGGTGGCGGGGCAGGTCGTGCTGATCGGCGGCGACCCCGGCATCGGCAAGTCGACGCTGCTGCTGCAGGCGCTCGCGTGGATGAGCGCGTCGCGCAAAGCGATCTACGTGACCGGCGAGGAGTCGGCGGAGCAGACGGCGCTGCGGGCGCAGCGCCTGCAGGTCGACACCGCCGACGTGAAGCTGCTGGCCGAGATCCAGCTCGAGCGCATCGCGGCGACGCTCGAGGCGGAGAAGCCCGAGATCGCGGTGATCGACTCGATCCAGACGCTCTACTCGGAGGCGCTCACCTCGGCGCCCGGTTCGGTCGCCCAGGTGCGGGAATGCGCCGCGCAGCTCACGCGCGTCGCGAAGGGCCACGGCATCGCCCTGGTGTTCATCGGGCATGTGACGAAGGAGGGCGCGCTTGCCGGGCCACGCGTCCTCGAGCACATCGTCGACACGGTGCTCTACTTCGAGGGCGATTCCAACTCCAGCTTCCGGCTGATCCGCGCGTTCAAGAACCGGTTCGGGCCGGTGAACGAGCTCGGCGTGTTCGCGATGACCGAAAAGGGATTGCGCGGGGTGAGCAATCCGTCGGCGCTCTTCCTCTCGCAGCATCGCGAACCGGTCCCCGGCTCGTGCATCCTCGTGACGAACGAAGGGACGCGGCCGCTGCTGGTCGAAGTGCAGGCGCTGGTGGACGGCGCGCAGGGGATGAACCCGCGCCGGCTCGCGCAAGGGCTCGACCAGAGCCGGCTGGCGATGCTGCTCGCGGTCCTGCATCGACACGCCGGGGTGGCGTGCCACGACCAGGACGTCTTCGTGAACGCGGTCGGTGGCGTGCAGATCGGCGAGCCCGCGGCGGATCTCGCCGTGCTCCTGGCGATCGTGTCGAGTGTCCGCGGGCGACCGCTGCCTGACAAGCTCGTCGTGTTCGGGGAAGTCGGGCTTGCCGGCGAAGTGCGTCCCGCGCCGCGCGGTCAGGAGCGTCTGCGCGAAGCCGCAAAGCTCGGTTTTCGCCGCGCGCTGATTCCGAAGGCGAACGCACCGAAGCATCCGATCGAGGGAATCGAGGTGACAGCGATCGAGCGGCTCTCCGACGCTGTCGCTGCAGTTCAGTGACCGAGCGCAAGGCGCGCGGCGGCCACGCCGCTGCGCACCGCCGACTCGAGCGTCGCGGGGTACTCGCTCGCGGTGTAATCGCCGGCGAGCAGCACTTGTGCCACGGGGGTCTCGATCGCCGGGCGTGCGAGGCCCGGGCGGCAACTGAAGGTCGCGCGCCGTTCGGCGATCACGCGCGTCCAGCGCGGCGCGGGGAGGTTCGGCAGGCCCGCCGCGAGCTCGCCGTGGATTGCGGCGGCGAGGTCCGGGCGGTCGAGCGCTTCATGGCGACCCGATGCGCTCAGCACGCCCGCAATGAGGCCGCGGTGACCGGACAGGGCGCCCCGGTCGAAGGCCCACTGCAGCAGCCCGTCGGTGAACCCGAGCATCGGGAACGGCAGCGACACCGCTTCGGGGTATTGCAGGTAGACGGTGTAGATCGGTTCGTGTTCGAGCGCATCGATCATTTGTGCGATCCCGGTCAGCCGCCGATCGGTCTTCAGCAGCGGAGCGGCGTGGTGCGGCCCACACGCGACGATTGCCCGCGTGAACGGCGCAGGGTCCGGATCGAGTCGGATCCCGTCGGCGTCCGCGTCCAGCGTCCGGACGGGCGTACCGAGACGGAGCTCGCCACCGCGGTGCGTGACGAAACCGGCCGCCGGCTCCGGGAAGAGCGCGCCGAGGTCGGTGCGGGGGAGGAGCAGATCGCTGGCCGCACGGGCCCCGCCCAGCGTGTCGCGCAATACGTTTGCGAACACTTGCGCCGAGGCGCGGTCCGGCGGCGTGTTCAGCGCGGACACGCAGAGCGGTTCCCAGAGCAAGCGCCGCAACGCCTCGCCCTGTCCCCGGGAGACGAGCAGCGCCGCGACGGTGTCGTCCTGCTGCAGTCTGAACCCTGCGGCGCGGAGCCCGTGCACGAAGCGCGCGGCGCGCAGCCGGTCGGCGAACCCGAGCCCGTGCGCGCCGAGCAACCCGACCGCGAGGTGCAGGGGGGCCGGAAGGGGCGCGACTCTCAGGTGGAAGCCCGACGCGGTCCTCAGCTCGAGCGGGCGCCGCAGGAGCGCCACCGCCGGATCGACGCCGACAACCTGCATCAGGCGGAGCGCCTCGGTGTACGCGCCGATGAGAATGTGCTGCCCGTTGTCGAGGTCCGCGCCGTCGAGCGTCACGCGGCGCGCCCGCCCGCCGAGCTGCCGCGACGCCTCGAACACCACGACCCGTGCGCCTTGCTCGATCGACGTGACCGCGGCCGCCATGCCCGCCCAGCCTGCACCGATCACCGCCACCCGCGGCGCGTCGGCGCGGGTCGCGTGGGTCGCGTGGGTCAAGCGGTGACCCACGTCTTCCAGGCGATCCAGAGCTTGCGGATCGGCGTGAGCGCGACGCGGTGGTCCAGGACGTGGTAGCCGTCGCTGCGGATCTCGGCGAGCAGGCTGCGGTAGATCGCGGCCATCACGAGACCTGGACGCTGCGCGCGTACGTCCTCTGCCGGCAGGAGCGCGAGCGCGCTCGCGTAGCGGGCCTCCGCCCGCTCGACCTGGAACGCCATCAGTTGCGTGAAGGCATCGGTGTGGCGCCGGTGCAGGATGTCGGCGGCGGGTACGCCGAACCGCGCGAGATCCTCGAGCGGCAGGTAGATGCGGTTCTTGCGCGCGTCCTCGCCGACGTCACGGACGATGTTGGTGAGCTGGAACGCCGTGCCGAGCGCCTTGGCGTACTCGAGCGTCTGCGGGTTCGCGTACCCGAAGATGCCGGCGGCAAGGAGTCCCACGACGCCCGCCACGTGATAGCAATAGCGCTCGAGCGCCGCCAGATCGGCGTACCGCGATTGCCGCAGGTCCATTTCCATGCCGTCGATGATCTCGCCGAGCCGCTCCCGCGTGATCCCGTACGTGCGGGCAAGCGGCGCGAGCGCCTGGGTCACCGGATGCTGCGCGCCGCCCGCCTCGAGCGTCCCGATCTCCTGTCGCCACCAGGCGAGCGTCGCCGCGGCCACGTCGGGATCGGTGCACTCGTCGACGACGTCGTCCACTTCGCGGCAGAACGCGTAGAGCGCGGTGATCGCGCGCCGTCGCTCCGGCGGCAGGAACAGGAACGCGTAGTAGAAGCTCGAGCCGCTCTGCGCAGCCTTGCGTTGGCAGTACTCGTCAGGAGTCATCGAGGGTAGCGCGCGGCAGCACGCCACAGCATGCGGAGCCAGTCAGGACTGCGCAGGACCGGGCGGTGCCGGAACACGTCGCCGCCCACGCGGTCGATCTTCTCGAGGATGCGCAGTCCGCCCTGGACCACCATGCGCAGCTCGAATCCGCTGCGGCCCGCGACGGTGCGCGCGAGCGGGGCGCCGGATTCTAGCATCGCGCGCGCGCGCGACACCTGGAAGGCCATCAGTTCCCGGAACGGCGCATCCGCCCGGGCGGCGAACAGATCGCCCTCGCTCACGCCGTGGCGCGCCATCTCGTCGCGCGGGAGATAGATGCGATCCTTCCGCAGGTCGACGGCGACGTCCTGCCAGAAGTTGACGAGCTGGAGCGCGGTGCAGATGGCGTCGGACCAGCGGATGTTCTGCGGCGTCGCCGCGCGGAAGAGGTGCAACATCAGTAGCCCGACCGGGTTCGCCGAGCGCCGGCAGTAGTCGCGCACCTCGTCGAAGCTCGCGTAGCGCCGCTTGACGACGTCCTGGCTGAACGCGTCGAGGAGATCGTCGAACGACTGCATCGGCAGGGCGTGCGTGCGAATCGCGCTGGCGAGGTCCTCGAAGCGCGGGTCGCGCGCAGGCCGCCCGCCCGCGATGCCGCGCAGCGCCTCGCGATAGGCGTCGAGGCGCGCCAAGCGTTCCGCGGGCGGCAGGTCGCCTTCGTCGGCGAAGTCGTCGGCCGAGCGCGCAAACCAGTAGATCGCCGCGACCGCCGGCCGCAGGCGGTGCGGGAGCAGGACCGAGGCGACCGGAAAATTCTCGTAGTGGCCGACCGACATTTCCCCGTTTCATCAATGGGATCGGGTGTCTTTTGGCTGACAGTATAGGGGCATGTCCGGTAGAATCCCGCGGCGGCGCGAAGGTGGCGGAATTGGTAGACGCACTGGATTTAGGTTCCAGCGCCGTAAGGCATGGGGGTTCGAGTCCCTTCCTTCGCACCATCCTTCTTTCACGATTGTCGAGTCAACCGAATGCAGAGCAACCTTGAAGCGCTGGGCCAGCTGGAGCGCCGCCTCACGATGGCGGTACCGGTGGCCGATATCGATAGGCAGGTCGACGAGCGGCTGAAGCAGCTCGCGCGGACGGTGCGCATGGCCGGCTTCCGGCCGGGCAAGGTGCCGCTCAAGCTCGTCGCGCAGCAGTATGGCCCGCAGGTCCGCTCCGAGGTGATCGGCGACGCGGTCGAAAAGTCGTTCTCCGCCGCGGTGCGCGACCAGAACCTGCGCGTCGCGGGCTATCCGCGGATCGAGCGCAAGGAGACGGGCGGCGATGAGCGCCTCGAGTTCAGCGCCACCTTCGAGGTCTACCCCGACGTGCAGCTGGGCGACGTCTCGAGCGTCAGCATCGAGCGCCCGACGCTGACGGTGACGGACGCGGAGGTCGAGAAGACCATCGCGGTCCTGCGCAAGCAGCGGACCGGCTACGAGGCCACCGACCGTGCCGCGGCGAAGGGCGATCGCGCGACCGTCGACTTCACCGGCACCGTCGACGGGGTCGAGTTCGACGGCGGCAAGGCGACCGACTTCGCGTTCGTCCTGGGCGCGGGCCGGATGCTGCCCGATTTCGAGGCGGGCGTGACCGGCATGAAGCCGGGCGAGTCGAAGGTCTTCCCCGTGGCGTTCCCGGCCGACTACCAGGGCCAGGACGTCGCCGGGAAGACGGCGAGTTTCACGGTCACCGTGAAGACGGTCGAAGCGCCGCGGCTACCGGAGGTCGATGCCGACTTCGCGCGCTCCCTGGGGATCGGGGACGGCGACCTCGGCAAGATGCGCGCCGAAGTGAAAGCCAATGTCGAGCGCGAGGTGAAGAAGCGCCTCGGTGGCGACCTCAAGAACCGGATCATGCAGGCGCTGCTCGACGCGGCGCGGCCCGAGTTGCCGAAGGCGCTGGTCGACATGGAAGTCCAGCGGGTCGTCGCCGGGGCCCGCGCCGACCTGCAGTCGCGCGGCCTGAAGATGGAGAGCATGCCGATCGATCCGCAGATCTTCGAGGACCAGGCGCGGCGCCGCGTGGCCCTCGGGCTGATCGTCGGCGAGCTGGTGAGGAAGCACGATCTCGCCGCCAAACCGCAGCAGGTACGCGCGCTCGTGGACGAGCATGCAGCGAGCTACGAGCAGCCCGGCGAGGTGGTGAAGTGGTACTATTCCCAGCCGGAGCGACTCGCGGAGTTCGAGGGTCTGGCTGTCGAACAAAACGTCGTCGACTGGGTGCTAAAGAACGCGAAGACTGTCGACAAGCCGGTCGCGTTCGATCAACTCATGGGCGAGACGACATGACGCGCAGGACCTGGCTCCCCGCAACGGGGACGAGCGACCCGCAGGAATACCACCAGCGGGCAGTCGAGCCGCAAGGACTCGGGCTCATCCCAATGGTGATCGAGCAGAGCGGCCGGGGCGAGCGCGCCTACGACATCTACTCGCGCCTGCTCAAGGAACGCGTCGTCTTCCTGGTCGGGCCCGTCAACGAGATTTCGGCCAACCTGATCGTTGCGCAGCTCCTGTTCCTCGAGTCCGAGAATCCGGACAAGGACATCTCCTTCTACATCAACTCGCCCGGCGGCTCGGTGTCGGCCGGACTCGCGATCTACGACACGATGCAGTTCATCAAGCCCGACGTGTCGACGCTTTGCATCGGCCAGGCCGCCAGCATGGGCGCGCTCCTGCTGTGTGCCGGCTCGAAGGGCAAGCGGTTCTGCCTGCCGAACTCGCGCGTGATGATCCATCAGCCCATGGGCGGCTTCCAGGGCCAGGCCTCGGACATCGAGATCCACGCGAAGGAGATCCTGTACCTGCGCGGCAAGCTGAACGAGATCATGGCAAAGCACACGGGCAAGACGGTCGACCAGATCGGCCGGGACACCGATCGGGACAATTTCCTATCTGGCGACGAGGCCATGCAGTATGGTCTGGTGGATCGGATTCTGACCTCGCGCACCGAGGCGACGGCGGGCTGAGAGGGCATAAATGGCCGGGATGTCCGACAAGAGCGGGAGCGAGAAGCTCCTGTATTGCTCGTTCTGCGGGAAGAGCCAGCACGAGGTCCGCAAGCTGATCGCGGGCCCGTCGGTCTTCATCTGCGACGAGTGCATCGAGCTCTGCAACGACATCATCCGGGAGGAGAGCACCACCGACAAGGGTGGCCGGACCGCACGCTCGGACCTCCCCACGCCGAAGGAGATCTGCTCGATCCTCGACGAGTACGTGATCGGGCAGGAGCAGGCCAAGAAGATCCTCTCGGTCGCGGTCTACAACCACTACAAGCGGCTCAAGCACCTCTCGAAGACCGACGAGGTCGAGCTCGCGAAGTCGAACATCCTCCTCATCGGGCCGACCGGCTCGGGCAAGACGCTGCTCGCGCAAACGCTGGCGCGGCTGCTGAACGTGCCGTTCGTGATCGCGGACGCCACCACGCTGACCGAGGCCGGCTACGTCGGGGAGGACGTCGAGAACATCATCCAGAAGCTGCTGCAGAACTGCGACTACGACGTCGACAAGGCCAAGCGCGGCATCGTGTACATCGACGAGATCGACAAGATCTCGCGCAAGAGCGACAACCCCTCGATCACGCGGGACGTGTCCGGGGAGGGCGTGCAGCAGGCGCTGCTCAAACTCGTCGAGGGCACGATCGCGTCGGTTCCCCCGCAGGGCGGCCGGAAGCACCCGAACCAGGACTTCGTCCAGGTGGACACGACGAACATCCTGTTCATCTGCGGCGGCGCGTTCGACGGGCTCGAGAAGATCATTCGTAGCCGCAGCGAGAAGACCAGCATCGGTTTCGGCGCCGACGTCAAGAGCCTGCGGTCGAGCAAGGACATCAGCGACGTCATCAAGTCGGTCGAACCCGAGGATCTCATCAAGTACGGCCTGATCCCGGAATTCGTCGGGCGGCTGCCGGTGGTCGCGATCCTCGAGGAGCTCGACGAGCACGCCCTGATCCGCATCCTCACCGAGCCGAAGAACGCGCTGATCAAGCAGTATCAGAAGCTGTTCGCGATGGAAGGCGTGGACCTCGAGGTACGGCCCCAGGGGCTGACCGCGATCGCCGAGCGGGCGCTCGCGCGCAAGACCGGGGCGCGGGGGTTGCGCTCGATTCTCGAGCAGGTCCTGCTCGAGATCATGTTCGATCTGCCCACGCTCGATAACGTCAGCAAGGTCGTCGTGGACGAGGCGACGATCGTCGGCGAGGGCAAGCCGCTGCTCATCTACTCGGATCAGCCCAAGGTTGCCGGGTCCCACTGATCCCTGCTGTCGCCCGGGCGACCCGCCGCGTGCCCGACCGTTGCGCTTGATTTCGGGGCGCGTCGCCCCAACACTCCGTTGTCAGGAGTAATGCCATGTCCACCAGCACCGAGCTCTCGAACCTTCCCACCCAGTTCCCATTGCTGCCGCTCCGGGACGTCGTGGTCTTCCCGCACATGGTCATCCCGCTCTTCGTCGGGCGGCCAAAATCCATCAAGGCGATGGAGATCGCGATGGAGGCGGGCAAGAGCATCCTGCTCGTGGCGCAGAAGTCCGCGGCCAAGGACGAGCCGACGCCCGAGGACATGTACTCGATCGGGTGCATTTCCAACATCCTGCAGATGCTCAAGCTCCCGGACGGCACCGTGAAGGTGCTCGTCGAGGGCAGCCAGCGCGCCAGGATCGACGAGATCGCCGACCAGCGCACGCACTACTCGGCCACCGCGACGCCGGTCTCGCCCGGGCCGGTCGACTCGACCGAAGTCGAGGCGATGCGGCGCGCGCTGGTCGCGCAGTTCGACCAGTACGTCAAGCTGAACAAGAAGATCCCGCCGGAAATCCTCACCTCGCTCGCGGGCATCGAGGAGCCGGGGCGCCTCGCGGACACCGTCGCCGCGCATCTGCCGCTCAAGCTCGAGCAGAAGCAGAAGGTGCTCGAGATGTTCGACGTCAAGCAGCGGCTGGAGAGCCTGCTCGGGCAGCTCGAGGCCGAGATCGACATCCTCCAGGTCGAGAAGCGCATCCGCGGGCGCGTCAAGCGCCAGATGGAGAAGAGCCAGCGCGAGTACTACCTCAACGAGCAGGTCAAGGCGATCCAGAAGGAGCTCGGCGAGGGCGAGGAGGGCGCGGATCTCGAGGAGATGGAGAAGCGCATCAAGGCGGCGCGCATGCCGAAGGACGCGCGCCACAAGGCCGAGGCCGAGCTGAAGAAGCTCAAGCTCATGTCGCCGATGTCCGCCGAAGCGACCGTGGTGCGGAACTATCTCGACACGCTGGTCGGCCTGCCGTGGAAGAAGCGGAGCAAGATCTCGAAGGACATTCTCGCCGGCCGAGAAGGTGCTCGACGAGGACCACTACGGGCTCGAGAAGGTCAAGGAGCGCATCGTCGAGTACCTCGCGGTGCAGACGCAGGGTCGATCAGATGAAGGCCCCGATCCTGTGTCTCGTCGGCCCGCCCGGGGGTCGGCAAGACCTCGCTCGGGCAAGTCGATCGCGCGCGCGACCAACCGCAAGTTCGTCCGCATGTCGCTCGGCGGCGTGCGCGACGAGGCCGAGATCCGCGGACACCGCCGCACCTACATCGGCTCGATGCCCGGCAAGATCCTGCAGAACATGACCAAGGTCGGGGTGCGGAACCCGCTGTTCCTGCTCGACGAGGTCGACAAGCTGGGCATGGACTTCCGCGGCGATCCGTCCTCGGCGCTGCTCGAGGTGCTCGACCCGGAGCAGAACCACACGTTCGTCGACCACTACGTGGAGGTCGAGTTCGACCTGTCGGAGGTGATGTTCGTCGCCACGGCGAACACGCTCAACATCCCGCCGGCGCTGCTCGACCGGATGGAGGTGATCCGGCTGTCCGGCTATACCGAGGACGAGAAGATCAACATCGCCGTCCGCTACCTGCTGCCGAAGCAGATGAAGAACAACGCGGTGAAGAAGGAGGAGCTGACGGTCCAGGAAAGCGCGATCCGCGACATCATCCGCTACTACACGCGCGAAGCGGGCGTGCGGAACCTGGAGCGCGAGCTGTCCAAGATCTGCCGCAAGACGGTGAAGGGCCTGGTCTCGAAGGGCGACGCCAAGAAGGTCACCGTCACCACGCGCAATCTCGACAAGTTCCTCGGCGTGCGCCGGTACACCTACGGCGTCGCCGAGCGGCAGAACCAGGTCGGCCAGGTCACCGGCCTCGCCTGGACCGAGGTCGGCGGCGAGCTGCTGACGATCGAGGTCGCGGTGATGCCGGGCAAGGCGAAGACGATCACGACCGGCAAGCTCGGCGAGGTGATGCAGGAGTCGATCCAGGCCGCGCTGTCGGTGGTGCGGAGCCGCGCGCAGCGTCTCGGGATCGCGGACGACGTCTTCCAGAATCGCGACATCCACATTCACCTTCCCGAGGGCGCGACCCCGAAGGACGGCCCGAGCGCGGGAACGGGGATCTGCACAGCCATGGTCTCCGCCCTGACCGGGATTCCGGTGCGCGCCGATGTCGCGATGACCGGCGAGATCACGCTGCGGGGCGAAGTCCTGGTGATCGGCGGTCTCAAGGAGAAGCTGCTCGCGGCGCATCGCGGCCAGATCAAGACCGTGATGATCCCCGAGGAGAACGTGAAGGACCTCGTCGAGATCCCCGACAACATCAAGAACCGCCTCGAGATCATTCCGGTGAAGTGGATCGACCAGGTGCTCGACGTGGCGCTGGAGCGCCGGCCCGATCCGCTCGCCGCGACCAAGGAGGCCGCGCCGGCCGTTGTTCAGCCCGCGGTTCCGGAAGACAAGCCGGCGAGCGTGGTGATGAAGCACTGACGCGCGGAGGCGCCGGCGTCGTCCGGCGCGATCCTGCGCGGCGTAGCCTTGACTTCGGCGGCAGCGCGTTGCTATAAAGAACCTCTTCGCAGCACGGCGCTCGGCACGCACGCCAACGCCTTCCATTCGCATACCGGTTCTTGCAAGGGGGATCCGTGAACAAAAGCGACATGATCGAGCAGATCGCCAAGTCCGCCGACATCTCCAAGGCGGCCGCCGAGCGCGCGCTGGACGCCGCAGTCGCGAGCATCAAGGCGGCGCTGCGGAAAGGCGCGCCCGTGACGCTGGTGGGCTTCGGAACTTTCTACGTCGGCAAGCGCGCCGCACGCACCGGCCGCGATCCGCGCACCCAGGCGGAAATCAAGATCACGGCGGCGCGCGTACCCAAGTTCCGCCCTGGTAAGGCACTCAAGGATGCGTTAAACTGACGCCCCTTTCCAGGATGGGCGCCCGAGTTGCCGTGGTACGGGCGCGAGGTTCGCGGGAAGGGTGCTTAGCTCAGCTGGTAGAGCGTCGCCCTTACAAGGCGAATGTCGGGAGTTCGAGCCTCTCAGCACCCACCAGGCTCGATGAGCGAGTAAGGGAGTGGTAGTTCAGCTGGTTAGAATACCGGCCTGTCACGCCGGGGGTCGCGGGTTCGAGTCCCGTCCACTCCGCCAACAGCTTTGAGAAAAGGCGAACCCCGGTTCGCCTTTTCCATTTGTGACAGCCCGGATTGAGCGCGGCACGCCGAGGGAGAGCATCGATGTTCGATTTCGTATCGCGGCACAAACGGCTGATGCAGATCTTCCTCGCGATCGTGATCGTCCCCACGTTCGCGTTCTTCGGGATCCAGTCCTACGATCGCATCTTCTCCGCCGGCGATGCCGTGGCGGAGGTCGCCGGCCAGAAGATCTCGGTGCCGGAGTTCAACCGCGCGCTCGATCAGCAGCGCGACACGTTGCGCGGAATGCTCGGCAAGGCGTACGACCCGGCGCTGCTCGACTCGCCGCAGGCGCGCAAGGAACTCCTCGAAGGACTGATCGGCCAGCGCGCAGTGCTGACCTATGCCCAGCGCAGCCGGCTGATGGTGCCCGACGAGCTGCTCCAGGCCGCGATCGGCGCCGAGCCGGTGTTTCAGGAGGATGGCAAGTTCTCCCGCGCCCGGTACCAGGCGCTGCTGCGCGGCCAGAACATGTCCGAGCCGCAGTTCGAGGCCCAGATGCGCGCCGACATACTTTTGCGGCAGCTGGGAAGCGGGCTGGTCGAGTCGGGCTTCACCTCCAAGAGCGTGGCCCAGCGACTGATCGAGACACGCACGCAGTCGCGCGAGATCTCGGAGCTCGTGTTTCCCACCGTCCAGTACGCCGGACAGGTGAAGCTCGGCCCCGCGGCGGTGGAGGCCTACTACAAGGCGAACCCCAAGCTGTTCGAGTCCCCGGAGCAGGTCCGGGCGGAGTACGTGGTGCTGTCGCCGGACGCGCTCGTCGCCGCCGAGACCGTTTCGCCCGACGAGGTGCGGAAGTGGTACGACGCGAACGTCGCGCCGCGTGCCGGCCAGCGCGCCGAGGCGCGCAGCAAGATCGAGGCGATCGCCGCGGAGCTGCGCAAGGATCCGGCGCGGTTCGCCGACCTCGCCAAGACGAGCTCCCAGGACCCCGGCTCGGCGCAGCAGGGCGGCGATCTCGGGTGGTTCGGCCGCGGCGCAATGGTGAAGCCGTTCGACGAGGCGGCCTTCAAGCTGAAGAACGGCGAGACCAGCCCGATCGTCGAGACCGAGTTCGGGTTCCACATCATCCGCGTCACGGGGATCCGCAAGCCCGGACAGGACGGCGCGAAGACCGAAGAGCGCCGCGCGAGCCACATCCTCGTCGCCGCGCCGAAAGCGGAGAAGGACTTCGCCTCGGCCCGTCCCGAGATCGAAGCCGAGCTGAAGCGCAGCCGCGTGTCGAAGCGCTTCGTGGAGCTGGCCGAGGCGTTCAGCAACCTCGCCTACGAGCAGCCCGACAGCCTCCAGCCGCTCGCCGACAGGTACAAGCTCAAGATCGAGACTTCCGGCTGGATCACGCGCCAGGCCGCGCCGCCTCCGCTCGACAACCCGAAGCTCCTCGCGGCGCTCTACGGCGAGGAGGCGATCAAGAACAAGCGCAACACCGAAGCGGTCGAGACCGCGTCGAACCGCATCGTCGTGGCGCGGGTGCTGGAGCACCGGCCGGCCACCGTGCGTCCGCTGGATCAGGTGCGGGCCGACATCGCCAGGAAGCTGACCGAGGACGAGGCGCTGAAGCTCGCCCGCGCCGCGGGCGAGGCGCGGCTCGCCGAGCTCCAGGCCGGGAAATCACCGGCGGTCGGCTGGGGCCAGCCGCGCACGGTGAGTCGCGAGGCGGCAGGCGGGCTGGAGCCCCGCGCGATCGGTCCGGTCTTTCGCGCCGATGCGGCGAAGCTCCCGACCTACGTCGGCGTCGATCTCCCCCCCGCGGGCTACACGATTTACCGGATCGGCAAGGTGGCGGACGCAGGCGCCGCGGACCCGGCGAAGCTGCGCGCGGCGGAGGCGTCGCTCGCGCGGCAGGAATCGAGAATGGCCTACCAGGCGTTCCTGAGCGGGCTCAAGGCGCGTTCCGACGTCACGATCAACGAGGCGAACCTCGTGAGGAAGGATCGCTGAGCCGGACCGCGCACCGGCCCGTCACTCCGACGTGCCGGCTTCGAGCCCGCCGAAGATCACGTTGAACCCGCCATCGACGTAGGTGATCTCGCCGGTCATGCCGGCGGCCAGGTCGGAGAGCAGGAATGCGGCGACGTTACCCACGTCGTCGATCGTCACGTTGCGGCGCAGCGGCGCGTGCGCTTCCACGAACTTCAGGATCTTGCCGAAGCTCGCGATCCCGCTCGCCGCGAGCGTCTTGATCGGACCGGCAGAGATCGCGTTGACCCGCACCCCCTTCGGGCCGAGGTTCGCCGCGAGGTAGCGCACCGCCGCCTCCAAGCTGGCTTTCGCGAGCCCCATGGTGTTGTAGTGCGGCACGACGCGCTCGGCGCCCAGGTAGGTCAGCGTCACCATTGCGCCCGCGCGGCCGGCCATCATCGGCAGCGCCGCCTTGGCGAGCGCCGGGAAGCTGTAGCTCGACACGTCGTGGGCGATGCGGAACGCCTCGCGCGAAAGCCCTTCGAGGAAGTCTCCCGCGATCGCCTCGCGCGGCGCGAACGCGATCGCGTGCACCAGCCCGTCGAGGCCGTCCCAGCGGTCGCGCAGGGCGGCGAAAGCGCGCTCGATCTCCGCGTCGCTCGACACGTCGCACGGTACCGCGATGTCGCTGCCGAGCTCCGCCGCCAGGTCGGTCACGCGCTCCTTGAACCGCTCGTTCTGGTAGGTGAACGCGAGCTGCGCACCCTGCGCGCGGCAGGCGCGCGCGATCCCGTAGGCGATGGAGCGGTTGCTGAGCAGTCCGGTGACGAGAATGCGCTTGTTGTCGAGAATGCCCATGACCGCCCCGTGAAGAGAGCCCCGATTATAGGGGAACGCTTAGAGCGTCTGACAGAATGACCGTCAGGCGCCTGTGTTAGGGGAGAACGAGGGGAAGTATTCCCTCATGCGTTAGGTGGAGGACGCGGTGACGGGCCCTGAGTGGTCGGCTACACTGCCGCGCCATGACCGCCCGCAGGATCGCCGCCGCTCTCCTCGCGGCCATTGCCCTCGCGGGCTGCGGCAGCGAGTGGAACGATCCGTACCCCGCGTCGGACCGCGGCAAGAACTTCCTCTACAGCTCGTTCATCGACCGGCCCAAGACGCTCGATCCCGCGCGTTCGTACACCTCAGATGAGTGGGGCTTCATCCAGCAGATCTACGAGTCGCCGCTGCAGTATCACTACCTGAAGCGGCCCTACGAGTTGATCCCGCAGGCGGCGCTCGAGATGCCGAAGGTGCGTCTCCTGGACGCCACGGGTCGCGAACTGCCCGCGGACGCGGCCGCCGCCGAGGTCGCTTTCAGCGAGTACGAGATCCGGATCCGGCCCGGCATCATGTACCAGCCGCACCCGGCGTTGGCGACCGACGCGGCGGGCAAGCCGCTCTACCTCGACCTTCCGGAGCACGAGATCAAGCGCAAGTTCACGCTCGCGGATTTTCCGCAGACCGGCACGCGCGAGCTCGTCGCCGAAGACTATCTGTACCAGATCAAGCGGCTCGCGCACCCGCGCGTGAACTCGCCGATCTTCGGTCATATCAGCGAGTACGTCGTCGGCCTGAAGGACCTGTCGGACGCGCTCAAGGCCGAGAACCAGCGCCTGCTCAAGGCGCACGAGACCGAGTTCGGCAAGGCCGACAAGGGCCTGCCGTGGATCGATCTGCGCAAGTTTCCGCTCGCCGGCGTGGAGATCGTCGACCGCCACACCTACCGCGTGCGGCTCAAGGGTCTGTACCCGCAGTTCGTGTATTGGCTCGCGATGCCGTTCTTCGCGCCGGTGCCGGTCGAAGCCGACCGCTTCTACAGCCAGCGCGGCATGAACGACGGGCGGAACCTGACGCTCGACTGGTGGCCGATCGGGACCGGGCCGTACATGCTGACCGAGAACAACCCGAATGCCCGGATGGTGCTCGCGCGCAACCCGCACTTCCGCGGCGAGCCGTATCCGTCCGAGGGGGCGCCCGGCGACCGCGAGGCCGGCCTGCTGGCGGACGCGGGCAAGGCCGCGCCGTTCATCGATCGGGTCGTCTACACGCGCGAGAAGGAAGGCATTCCCTACTGGAACAAGTTCATGCAGGGCTATTACGACCAGTCGGGAATCAGCTCGGACAACTTTGACCAGGCGGTGCGCATCGACCTCGAGGGCGAAGCGAGCCTGACCCCCGAGATGGAGGAACGCGGCATCGGCCTGCGCACTTCGGTGGGGACGAGCACGTTCTATCTCGCCTTCAACTTCCTCGATCCGGTGGTGGGCGGGCTCTCCGAGCGTGCGCGCAAGCTCCGCCAGGCGATCTCGATCGCGGTCGACTGGGAGGAGTTCATCTCGATCTTCCAGAACGGGCGCGGCATCCCGGGGATGGGCCCGATCCCGCCCGGCATCTTCGGATACCTCGAGGGCGAGGCGGGCGTGAATCCGATCGTGTACGACTGGGTGGACGGCGGTCCGAAGCGCAAGGCGATCGAGACCGCGAAAAAACTGCTCGCGCAGGCCGGTTATCCCGACGGGCGCGACGCCGCCAGCGGACAGCCGCTGGTGCTGTATCTCGATACGGTGCAGCGCGGCCCCGGCGACAAGGCGCGGCTCGACTGGTACCGCCGCCAGTTCCAGAAGTTGAACATCCAGCTCGAGTTGCGCACCAGCGACTGGAACCGGTTCCAGGAAAAGGTCCGCGCGGGCAACACGCAGCTCTTCTTCCTCGGCTGGAACGCCGACTACCCGGACCCGGAGAACTTCCTCTTCCTGCTGAACGGCCCGCAGTCGCGCGCGAAGACCGGCGGCGAGAACACCGCGAACTACCAGAACCCGGAGTACGACCGTCTGTTCGAGCGCATGAAGAACATGCCGAACGGCCCCGCGCGCCAGGCGATCATCGACCAGATGGTGCGCATCGCGCGCGACGACGCGCCGTGGGTGTGGGGGTATCACCCGAAGGACTACGGCCTCTCCCATGTCTGGCTGAAGAACGTGAAGCCGAACCAGATGGCGCGCAACGGCCTGAAGTTCTATCGCCTCGACGTGCCGCTGCGCGAGTCCGACCGCGCGGCGTGGAACACGCCCGATCTCTGGCCGATCGGTCTCGGGCTGCTCGCGCTCGTGGCGGCTGCGGTTCCCGCCGTCGTCGCGTACAGGCGGCGCGAACGCGCCGCCGCGCGGCCGGCGTAGCCCAGTGCTCGCGTACATCGTCCGGCGGTTCCTCTACGCGATCCCGATCCTCATCGGGGTCAATCTCCTCACGTTCGGCCTGTTCTTCGTGGTGAATACGCCCGACGACATGGCGCGCATGCAGCTCGGCGCGAAGCGCGTGACGCCCGATGCGATCGAGAAATGGAAGGCCGAGCGCGGCTACGACCGGCCGCTGCTCTGGAACGACGCGAAGGGGGGCGCGAGCCGGCTCACCGACACGATCTTCTTCGAAAAGTCGGCGAAGCTCTTCGCGTTCGATTTCGGCAACGCCGATGACGGCCGCAGCATCGGCCACGAGATCCGGACCCGGATGTGGCCGAGCCTCGCGCTCGCGATTCCGTCGTTCCTGGTCGGGCTGGCCGTGTACGTCTCGTTCGCCCTCATGCTCGCGTTCTTCCGCGCGACGTATCTCGACTTCTGGGGCGTGGTGCTGTGCGTGGCGATGATGTCGATCTCGGCGCTCTTCTACATCATCGGCGGGCAATACCTGATCAGCAAGCTCTGGAGCCTGGTGCCGATCTCCGGGTACCAGCCGGGCCCCGACGCCGTGAAGTTCCTCGTTCTGCCGGTCCTGATCGCGCTGGTCGCGGGCGTCGGCGCCGAGGTACGGCTGTTCCGGACGTTCTTCCTCGAGGAGATGGGCAAGGACTACGTGCGGACCGCGCGCGCGAAAGGCCTCGCGGAGACGGCGGTGCTGTTCGGACATGTCCTCAAGAACGGCTCGATCCCGATCCTCACCGGCGTGGTGGCGGCGATCCCGAAGCTCTTCCTCGGCAGCCTGCTCGCGGAGTCCTTCTTCGGCATACCCGGCCTGGGCAGCTACACGATCGATGCGATTCAGTCGCAGGACTTCGCGGTGGTGCGCTCGATGGTGTTCCTCGGCTCGGCGCTCACCATCCTCGGCTACCTGCTGGCCGACATCTCCTACACGCTGGTCGACCCGCGGGTGAGGTTCGAGTGATGCCGGTCGTCCTGTGGACCGACGGACCGGTCTGGCTGCTCGTGGCGGTCACGATCGGATACTTCGCCTACGTCCGGCGCCACGAGCATCTCGCCGCGCCTTGGCGGCGGGTCGCGCGCAGCGCGCCCGGCATGATGGCGCTCGTCGTGCTGCTCGCGTTCGTCCTCGTGGGGCTGCTCGACTCGCTGCATTTCCGGCCGCGGCTCGAGGGCAAGGACCAGAAGGGCGGCACGGTGCATGCAGTCGAGGTGTTGAGCCTGCTCGATGTGCTCGTCATGCCCCTCAAGACGCAGACCGAGCGGACCTACTCGGCGCCGCTCGCCACCCGGGCGTACGCGAAAGAGACGATCGAACTGGCCGGAGGAGGCGTAGCACGGGAGTTCCCGCGCTTGCGTTACGGCGGTGCGCACCTGAAGGACGAGGCGGATCACGTGCGCGACGTCTTCGTCACGGCGCTTCAGGGGGGCGCGCTTGCGTTCGCGGCCTGGTGCCTTGCGGCGTGGCTCGCCACCGCCCGGCTCGCGCGCCGCCGGCACGCATCGCTGTCCGCGACGTGGGCGGCCATTCGCCGCCGGCGGACCGAGGCGCCCTGGCTCGCGATCCTCCTGACCGTGCTGGCGCTCCTGCTCGTCGCGGTGCCCGCCGCGCTGCTTTCGGCCAAGTACCACGTCCTCGGTACCGACAAGGTGGGCCAGGACGTCCTCTATCTCTCGCTCAAGAGTATCCGCACCGCGCTCGTGATCGGCACTCTCACCACGCTCGTCACGCTGCCGTTTGCCGTGCTGCTCGGCATCATGGCGGGATACTTCAAGGGCTGGATCGACGACGTGATCCAGTATCTCTACACCACGCTCAACTCGATCCCCGGCGTCCTCCTGATCGCCGCGGCGGTGCTGATCATGCAGGTGTACATCGACAAGAATCCGGAGCTCTTCCCGACCGCGGCGCAACGCGCGGATTCACGTCTCCTGCTGCTCTGCCTGATTCTCGGCGCCACGACCTGGACCGGGCTCGCGCGCCTCCTGCGCGGCGAATCGCTCAAGCTGCGCGAACTCGAGTACATCCAGGCGGCGCACGCGTTCGGCGTGCGCCACGGCCGGGTGATCACGCGCCACATCCTGCCGAACGTGATGCACATCGTGCTGATCGCGCTCGTGATGGACTTCAGCGGGCTCGTGCTCGCCGAGGCGGTGCTGTCGTACGTCGGCGTCGGCGTCGATCCGTCGACGAACAGCTTTGGCACGATGATCAATGCCGCGCGCCTCGAGATGGCGCGGGACCCGATGGTCTGGTGGACGCTCGCGGCGGCGTTCGCGTTCATGTTCGTGCTCGTTCTCGCCGCGAACCTGTTCGCCGACGCGGTGCGCGATGCATTCGATCCGCGCGTTCGCGTGGGCCACGCGCCCGCGCTCGACCCCGGCGGGGCCGCGTGACCGGCGTGCTGCTCCGCGCCGAAGGACTCCGGACCTCGCTCGACGCGAGCGGTGGCGAAGTGGTGCGCGCCCTCGACGGCGTGGATCTCGAGATCCAGCGCGGCGAGACCTTCGCGATCGTCGGCGAGTCCGGCTGCGGCAAGAGCATGACTGCGCTCACGCTGATGCGGCTCCTGCCGGAGCAGGGGCGGGTGGTGGGCGGCTCCGCGCGGCTGGATGGCACCGACCTGCTTGCTCTGCCCGAGGTGCGGATGCGCGACGTGCGCGGCGGGCGCATTGCGATGATCTTCCAGGAGCCGGCGACGAGCCTCAATCCGGTGCTGACCGTCGGCCGGCAGGTCGTGGAAGTCCTGGAGCGGCACGTCGGCCTGCGCGGGGAGGCGGCGCGCGCACGGGCCACGACCCTGCTCGACGCGGTGGGCATTGCCGACAGCGCGCGGCGGCTCGACGAATACCCGTTCCAGCTCTCGGGCGGGATGAAGCAGCGCGTCATGATCGCGCTCGCGCTCGCCGCGGAGCCGGAACTGCTCATCGCCGACGAGCCGACGACGGCGCTCGACGTGACGATCCAGGCGCAGGTGCTCGAGGTCCTCGCGCGGCTACAGCGCGAGCGGGGCATGTCGATCCTCCTCATCACGCACGACCTCGGCGTGGTGGCCGGCATGGCGCACCGCGTCGCCGTCATGTATGCGGGGCAGATCGTGGAGAGCGGTCCGCGCGACGCGTTTTTCCGAACGCCGCAACATCCTTACGCACGCAAGCTCTTTGCGGCGCTGCCGGGCGCCGGGGCACGCGGTGCGTCGCTCGAAGTGATCCCGGGCCAGGTGCCCTCGCTCGCCGGCGAGTTCCGCGGTTGCCGGTTCGCGGATCGGTGCGAGGAGGCGTTCGAGCGCTGCCGGATCGAGCCCCCGGGGTGGACTCGCGTGGGGGAGGGGCATGTCGTGCGCTGCCATCTCCGCGAGCGCGGTGCCGCATCGGTGCTCGCCGCACGGCCGGCGGCGGAGACACGCCCCCGGAGCGAAGCGGATGCGCCGCCGCTGCTGGAGGTGCGCGACCTGAAGGTCCATTTCCCGATCCGCAGGGGCATCCTCAAGCGCACGGTCGGCCACGTGAAGGCGGTGGACGGCGTGTCGCTGTCGATTCCCGCAGGCCGGACGCTCGCACTCGTCGGGGAGTCGGGCTGCGGGAAGACGACAGTGGGAAAGAGCGTCCTGCAGCTCTTCCGGCCCAGTTCGGGCGACGTGCGGTTCGGCGGCGTGGAACTCACCCGCCTGCGCGGCGCCGCGCTACGCGTGCGCCGGGCGGACTTCCAGATCGTGTTCCAGGATCCGTACGCGTCGCTCAACCCGCGCATGCGGGTGCACGACATCCTGATGGAGGGGATGACCGCACTCGGCGTGCTCGCGTCGCGGCCGGCACGCGAGGCCCGCGTTCTCGAACTGCTCGATCACGTGGGGCTGCCGGCGGACGCGCAATGGCGCTATCCGCACGAGTTCTCGGGCGGGCAGCGCCAGCGCATCGCGATCGCGCGCGCCCTGACCGTGAACCCGAAGCTGCTCGTGTGCGACGAACCGACGAGCGCGCTCGACGTCTCGGTGCAGGCGCAGATCCTGAACCTCCTCAAGCGCCTGCAGCGGGAAATGGGGCTCGCGTATCTCTTCATCACGCACAACCTCGGCGTCGTCGAATACCTCGCCGACGAGGTCGCGGTGATGTATCTCGGACGGATCGTGGAGCGCGGGACGGTCGCCGAGGTCCTCGGCAGCCCGGGGCATCCGTACACGCAGGCACTGCTTGCGGCGGTGCCGCGGCTGGATGGCGAGCGCTACACGGTGAAGGTGGAGGGCGAGCTGCCCTCGCCGGTCTCGCCCCCGTCGGGCTGTCACTTCCACCCGCGCTGTCCGCATGCGGCGGCGACCTGCCGTGCAGCGTACCCCGAGACGGCGCGGATCAGCGCGACGCACGAGGTGCGCTGCGTGCTCTACCGAAGCGAATCGGGCTAGGACGCCGAGGATCGCCGCGCGACCTGCGCGGGCGGCGTGGGCTGGGCTGGCGGCGGCGTCTTTGCAGTCGCCTTGCCGCCGGCGGGTTTGGTCTTCTTCGCGGCGCTCTTGGTCGGCACGAGGCGTCGAGCCGCGCGATCGCGATGCTCAGCGTACTGGCCGATCGCAAGCTGATCGCCGCCGTTGGCGGCACGCACGTCGGCGAGCTTCGCGCCGAGCGCGCGGGCGATCGTCGCGACCGTGTCGCCCTTCTTGACCGTGTAGTGCACGATGCGGCCACCCGCGGCAACAGGCGGCGCGAAGATCGGCGGCAGCGGCTCGCTCGCGGCGGCGCTGCCTTTCTCGGGCAGGAGCAGCTGCTGACCGATGGCGGGATTCGCCTTCGCCCGCAGGCCGTTCACCGCGCGCAGTCGCTCCGCCGTCATGCCGTGTTCGGCGGCGATCTTATCGAGCCGGTCACCGGGCTTGAACGTGTACACGTGCCACGACGAGAGCGGATTGACGTGGCCCTCGAGGTTCTGCAGGAACACCTCGGCGCGATCGGCCGGCAGCACCAGCTGCGGCGCCAGGGCGGCCGCGACCACCGGCCGATTGTGGGCCGGGTTCAGCGCGACCAGCTCGTCCACCGGCATCTCGGCGAGCTTCGCGGCGACCTTGAGGTCGATGTCGCGCGTCAGCGTCACGGTGACAAAGTAGGGCGCATTGGGAATCGGGTCGAGCTCGACGCCGGATGCAGCGGGATTCGCGATGATGTTCTTGAACGCTTGCAGCGACGGGACGTAGTACCGGGTTTCCTTCGGAATCGCGACCGACTCGTAGTCGGTCGCCTTGCCGCGCGCACGGTTGCGCTCGACGGCCCGCGCGAGTCCGTTCTCGCCCATGTTGTACGCGGCCAGAGCCAGGTGCCAGTCGCCGAACTGATCGTGCAGCGATTGCAGATAGTCGAGCGCGGCGCCGGTCGAGGCCATGATGTCGCGCCGGCCGTCGTACCACCAGTTCTGCTCGAGGTTGTAGTTGCGCCCGGTCGACGGGATGAACTGCCACAGGCCGGAGGCGTGGGCGCGCGAGTAGGCCATCGGGTTGAACGCGCTCTCGACCATGGGCAGCAGCGCGAGCTCGGTCGGCATGCCGCGGCGCTCGAGCTCCTCGACGATGTGGAAGAGATAGCGCCGGCTGCGCTCGACGATGATCCGGATCTGTTCCGGCCGCTGCGTGTACCAGGCCTGGCGCTGGACCACGAGCGGTCCGGTGAGGTCGGGCATTGCGAAGCCGCCCCGGATGCGCTGCCAGAGGTCGGTGGGGCCCGCCGCCGGCTCCGCGCCGCGCGTGCCGAGGTCGCGGATCTCGCGCACCTCGAGGCCATTCACGTCCCACTCGGTGCGCTCTCGTGCGGATGTAACGAGCGCCGCGTCCGGCAGATCGTGAAGCGAGGAGTCGATGGCGAAGGCGGGCGCCCCCACCGTGAAGGCGAGGATCAGCAGAACCGCAGGAACATTGCGCGCGTGCGGGAAGCTCACTCGCCCTCCTAAAGGCTCGCGCGATGATACGGAGGGGGCCACCACACGGTCAAGGAAAACCCGGCTGTCGGGGGCCCCCGGCGGGAGCGCGCGAGCACTATTCCACTGTCATTCACCGGCGTTGTGGTGTGCGCTGCGGTAGCGCGGCGCGAGGCCGGCGCAGGCGCGCATCCGCGCCGTACGCAAAGGGCGTGCCCGTGCAGAACAGCATGATTGCGCGATAATGCCGGGCGCTGGTGCCGTCGAAGGAATCGATTTGCAGCCCGTGGAAACCGCAACGCTGACGGAGTGGTTCGAGAGCTCGAAGGGCGCGTACGTGCTCGACTGGGAGCGCTCGCAGTACGACAGCGCGGTCGAGGACGTCTTCGGCTACAACGCGCTGCAGATCGGGCTGCCGGAGGTCGACTTCCTGCGCGCGAACCGGATTGCCCTGCGCGTGACGGCCGGCCTCGCGCCCGGCTGCGCGCTGCGCGCCGACCCGCGCCAGCTTCCGCTCGCGTCTCAAAGCGTGGACCTCGTCGTGCTGCCGCACGTGCTGGAGTTCGATCCGGACCCGCACCAGATCCTCCGCGAGGCCGAGCGCGTCCTGATGCCGGAAGGGCAAATCGTCATCTCCGGGTTCAACCCGCTCAGCCTGTGGGGGCTCAAGCGGAGGCTGTGGGGAAAGCGCACCGAATACCCGTGGTGCGGCGATTTCATCGGCCTGCTGCGGCTGCGCGACTGGCTGAAGCTGCTCGGTTTCGAGCTCAACGGCGGGCGCTTCGGGTGCTACGCGCCGCCGGTAAACCAGACGAAGTGGATGCAGCGCTTTGCGTTCATGGAGAAGGCGGGCGACCGTTGGTGGCCGATCTGCGGCGGCGTGTACGTGGTGCGCGCGGTCAAGCGCGTGCAGGGCATGCGCCTCGTCACGCCCGCGTGGAAGAACGGCGGCGCGAAGGTGCGGGCGCTGGCGACGGTTGCGCGGCGCGACCCCGCGCCGGAGGTGAACGTCGCGCACGGACGTCGGGCCGCGGGGCACTTGCGGCTGATCGTGGGCGGCGCGGGCGATCCCAGGCCCGAGAGCGAGTGACGCCGTCCGCAGCGTGACCGACGTCGTCCGCATCTACACCGACGGTGCCTGCAAGGGCAATCCCGGTCCCGGCGGGTGGGGCGCGCTGCTCCGCGCGGGGGCGCACGAGCGCGAACTGTTCGGCGGCGAGCGCGACACCACCAACAATCGCATGGAACTCACCGCGGTCATCCGCGCGCTCGAGGCGCTCAAGGGGCCCTCGCGTGTCGAGGTCTACACCGATTCGGAGTACGTCAAGAACGGCATCACCGAGTGGCTGCCCAACTGGAAGCGGCGCGGCTGGAAGACCGCCGACCGCAAGCCGGTGAAGAACGTCGACCTTTGGCAGGCGCTCGAGGCGGCGGCGGCGCGCCATCAGGTGCACTGGCACTGGGTCCGCGGCCACGTCGGTCACGCGGAGAACGAGCGCGCCGACGCGCTCGCGAACCGCGGCGTGCCGATGTCCGGCGCAAGGTGACGGTACGGTGTCGCCGCGCCGCTCGCTGTTCATCGTTCTGCCGCTGGTTCTCCTGGCAGCGCTGGCCGCATACGCGTACTACATCAACCGCGCGCCCACCACGGGGACGGCGGGCGGTCCACCCGGGCCAGGCGCGGGCGCGAAGGGGTCCGGCGGGCCCGTGGCCGTCGAGGTCGCGAAGGTCGCGACCACCACCGTGCAGGAGGACGTCGACGCCGTCGGAACCCTGCGCTCGAACGAGTCGGTGGTCGTGCGCCCGGAGATCTCGGGACGCATCGAGCGCCTGAACTTCACCGAGGGGGCAGCGGTGCAGAAGGGCCAGGTCATCGTCGCGCTCGACGACTCGGTGCCGGCGGCGGAACTCGCGCAGGCCAAGGCCAACCTCGCGCTCGCGGAGAGCAACTACCAGCGGACGCAGGAGCTCGAGAAGCAGAAGTTCGTCAGCGCGACCGCGAAGGACCAGGCGTTGAACGGGCTGCGCGTGGCGCAGGCGAACGTCCAGCTCGCCGAGGCGCGTCTGGCGAAGACCAAGATCGTGGCGCCCTTCGGCGGCGTCATCGGCATCCGGCAGGTGAGCGCGGGCGACTACGTGAAAGAGGGCCAGGATCTCGTCACGCTGGAGGACATCGCCGCGCTCAAGGTCGACTTCAGGGTGCCCGAGCAGCTCCTCGCCGCGCTGCGCCCCGGCCAGGCGGTGGAGATGTGGAGCGACGCGCTGCCCGGCCGCAAGTACGTCGCGACCGTCGATGCGATCGATCCCCTCGTCGACCAGGCCGGGCGCGCGGTGCTGCTGCGCGCACGCCTTCGAAACAGCGACGGACAGCTCCGGCCGGGCATGTTCGTGCGCACGCGGCTGATCATGTCGCAGCGCCAGAACGCGCTGACCGTGCCGGAGGAGGCGCTCGTGCCGGTTGGCGCGGACCAGTTCGTCTATCGCGTGGTCGACGGCAAGGCGCAGCGGGTGAAGATCCGGACGGGCGTCCGGCGCGCCGGCACCGTCGAGGTGGTCGAAGGGCTCGCGGCCGGCGACTCGGTCGTCACCGCGGGCCAGCTCAAGCTCCGCGACGGGGTGCCGGTCGCGGCGGGCGGGCCGGGCGGCAATCCGTCCGCGCCGCCGGTCGCCGAGAAGCAGGAGAAGCCTGCACCGACGCCGGCCGGCGGCAAGGCGGGCGGCTGAGATGGTCCTCTCCGATCTGTGCATACGCCGACCGGTTCTGGCGACGGTGATCAACCTGGTCGTCGTCCTGCTCGGAATCGTGTGCTACCAGCGGCTGCCCGTGCGCGAGTACCCTAAGATCGACGAGCCGGTGGTCACCGTCGAGACGAAGTACCGCGGCGCGAGCGCCGAGATCATCGAGTCGCGGGTGAGCAAGGTGCTCGAGGATTCGCTCGCCGGCATCGAGGGGGTGGACGTGCTCACCTCGATCAGCCGCGCCGAGAGCAGCCAGATCACCGTGCGGTTCCGCCTCGAGCGCAACCCCGACGCGGCGGCGAGCGACGTGCGCGATCGCGTGGCGCGCGTCCGCGGCCGCCTGCCCGAGGACATCGAGGAGCCGGTGATCGCGAAGGTGGAGGCCGACGCCAACCCGATCATCTGGCTCGCCTTCTCGAGCGACCGCTACTCGCCGCTCGAGGTCAGCGACTTCGCGAGCCGGCTCGTGAAGACGCGCCTGCAGACGTTGCCGGGCGCGGCCGACGTGCGCGTGTTCGGCGAGCGCCGCTACTCGATGCGGGTCTGGCTCGACCGCAACAAGCTGGCGGCGTACCGGCTCACGCCGCAGGACGTCGAGGACGCGCTGCGCCGGCAGAACGTCGAGGTCCCGGCCGGAAGGATCGAGAGCCGGGCACGCGAGTTCTCGGTGGTGGCCGAGACCGACCTCGCGCGTCCCCAGCAGTTCGACGACGTGATCGTCAAGTACGTCAACAACTACCCCGTGCGGATCCGCGAGGTCGGACGCGTCGATATCGGCGCCCTGGACGAGCGCTCGGTCGTCCGCTTCAACGGGAAGCCGGCGGTGGCGCTCGGCGTGATCAAGCAGGCGACCGCGAACCCGCTCGAGCTGTCGCTGGCGATCCGCGCCGAGCTGCCGAGCGTGCTCGCGGACCTGCCCGAGGGCGTCGCGGTGAACATCGCGTACGACTCGTCGGTGTTCATCGATCGGTCGATCAAGGCCGTCCTGCGCACCATCGGCGAAGCGATCGCGCTGGTGGCGCTCGTGATCTTCGTGTTCCTGCGCTCGGTACGGGCATCGCTGATCCCGCTCGTGACCATCCCGGTGTCGCTCGTCGGAGCGTTCGGGGTGATGTATCTCTTCGGATTCAGCGTCAACACCCTGACCCTGCTCGCGCTGGTGCTCGCGATCGGGCTGGTCGTGGACGACGCGATCGTCATGCTCGAGAACATCTTCCGGCACGTCGAGAACGGCATGCCGCCCTTCCAGGCGGCGCTCGTCGGCGCGAAGGAGATCGGGTTCGCGGTCGTCGCCATGACGCTCACGCTCGCCGCGGTGTACGCCCCGATCGCCTTCATGACCGGACGGACGGGGAAACTCTTCATCGAGTTCGCGTTGACCCTCGCCGGCGCGGTGCTCGTGTCGGGGTTCACCGCACTCACCCTTTCGCCGATGATGTGCTCGAAGCTCCTGCGTCACGAGCCGCGGCATGGCTGGCTGTACAACGTCGTCGAGCGCGGGCTGACCGGACTCACTCAGGGCTACCGGCGCGCCCTGGTGGCGTCCCTGGGGGCGCGCTGGCTGGTGCTCGTCGTCGGTGCGGCGGTCGCGAGCGCGAGCGTGTTCTTGTACTTTGCGCTCAAGCAGGAGCTCGCGCCCGTCGAGGACCGCGGTGTCGTGCTCGGCGTGTTCGTCGGACCCGAAGGCGCGACGATCGACTACACCGACCGGTACGGGCAGCAGCTGGAAAAGATCTACGCGAGCACCAAGGACTCCGAACGCTACTTCGTCGTCTCGGGCAACCCGGTCGTGTCGCAGGGCATCTCGTTCCTCGGCCTGACCGACTGGGACGAGCGCAACCGCAAGTCGATGGACGTCCAGCGCGAGCTCGCGCCCAAGCTCTTCGCGCTGCCCGGCGTCATGGCGTTCCCCATCCTGCCGCAGTCGCTCGGCCAGAGCCCGCGTTCCAAGCCGGTGGAGGTCGTCATCGTGAGCTCGTCGACCTACGAGGAGCTCGAGAAGATCGTCGACCGCGTCATGGCGCAGGCGCAGAAGAACCCCAACCTGCTCAACGTCGAAACCGACCTGAAGCTCAACAAGCCGGAGATCAAGGTGCAGGTCGAGCGCAACCGCGCCGCGGATGCCGGCGTGCAGGTGGAGGCGGTCGGCCGGGCGCTCGAGACGATGCTGGGCGGGCGGCAGGTCACGCGCTTCAAGCAGGCGGGGGAGCAGTACGACGTGATCGTGCAGATGGTCCCCGCGGACCGCACCAACCCCGAGGACATCAGCAACATCTTCGTGCGCGGCCGCAACGACTCGATGGTGCCGCTGTCGAGCCTGGTCACTTCCAGGGTCGCGGTGGCCCCGCGCGAGCTGAACCACTTCGGCCAGCGGCGCTCCGCGACGATCACCGCGAACCTCGCGCCGGGCTATTCCCTCGGCGAGGCGCTCGACTTCATGGAAGGACTGGTCCGGCAGGAGCTTCCGCCGGGCGCCGCGCTCGACTACAACGGCGTATCGCGCGAGTTCCGCGTGTCGTCGGCCGGCCTGTACTTCACCTTCCTGTTGGCGCTCGGCTTCATCTACCTCGTGCTGGCCGCGCAGTTCGAGAGTTTTCGCGATCCGTTCATCATCATGCTGACGGTGCCGCTTTCGATGACCGGCGCGCTCGCGGCGCTCTATCTGAGCGACAGCACGCTGAACGTCTACAGCCGCATCGGGCTGGTCACGCTCGTCGGCCTGATCACGAAGCACGGCATCCTGATCGTCGAGTTCTCGAACCAGTTGCAGATGCAGGGCCGGAGCGTCCGCGACGCGGTAGTCGAGGCCGCCGTGCTGCGCCTGCGCCCGATCCTGATGACGACCGGCGCGATGGTGCTGGGTGCGATCCCGCTCGCGCTTGCGCACGGCGCGGGCGCCGAGAGCCGGAAGCCGATCGGCTGGGTGATCGTCGGCGGCCTGCTCCTCGGCACCCTGCTCACGCTGTTCGTCGTGCCCACCGTCTACACCTTGCTCGCGCGCCGGCACCACGGCCCGGCGGAAGCGGCAAGCGAGGCCGAACCGGCCGCGCCCGCGCACGCATGAGGCAGATCGTTCTCGACACCGAGACGACCGGCCTGAACGCGCGGCTCGGCGACCGGATCATCGAGATCGGGTGCATCGAGCTGGTGAACCGCCGGCCGACCGGCAACCATTTCCACCGCTACCTCAACCCCGAGCGCGAGATCGAGGAGGGCGCGCTGCGGGTGCACGGCATCACCAACGAGTTCCTGCAGGACAAGCCGCGGTTCGGCGACATCGCACGCGAGTTCGTCGAGTACGTCGCGGGCGCCGAGCTGATCATCCACAACGCGGCGTTCGACGTCGAGTTCCTCAACGCCGAGTTCGAGAAGGCCCGGCTGGCGCCGGTCGAAAAGCACGTGTCGGCGGTGCTCGACACGCTGCGCCAGGCGCGCGAGCTGCATCCGGGCAAGAAGAATTCGCTCGACGCCCTGTGCGAGCGCTACCAGATCGACCACTCCCACCGCACGCTGCACGGCGCGCTGCTCGACGCACAGCTGCTCGCGGAGGTCTATCTCGCCATGACGCGCGGCCAGGAGAGCCTGGCAATCGAGCTCGACGGCCCGACGGGCCCCGTGCCAGCGGCGTGGACGGAGCGCAGGGGCGGCGAGCGTCCGCGGCTCGCGGTCGTGCGCGCGAGCGTGGCGGAGGCGGCGGAGCACGCCCGGATCCTCGAGTCGATTGCGAAGGATTCCAAGGGCAAGCTGGTGTGGGCGGTGGACCCGGCGCAGTGATCTATACTTTCCCGTCCAGGTTCCCAACGAGCAGCCGCGCGCCATGGCCTCCGGAAAGCCCAATCCCTACGAGCAGGACCTCGACCGGAACCCGGCCAACCACGCTCCGCTGACGCCGCTCACGTTCATCGAGTGGAGCGCGTCCGTGTACCCGCACCGCGCTGCGGTGATCCACGGCGCGCGGCGGTACAGCTGGAGCGAGACTTACGCGCGCGCGCGGCGGCTCGCGTCCGCGCTCGCCCGCCGCGGCATCGGCGCGGGCGACACGGTCGCCGCGATGCTCGCGAATACGCCCGAGATGTACGAGTGCCATTTCGGCGTGCCGATGGTCGGCGCGGTGCTCAATACCCTCAATACGCGGCTCGATGCGGATGCCATCGCCTTCATGCTCGGCCACGGCGAGGCGAAGGTCCTGATCACCGATCGCGAGTTCGCCGGCACGATCGCCGGGGCGCTGAAGAAGCTCGACCGGAAGGTGCTCGTCGTCGACGTCGACGACCCGGAGTACGACGGGCCCGGGAGCCGGCTGGGCGAGGCCGAGTACGAGGCGTTCCTGGCGGGGGGCGACCCGGCCTTTGCCTGGCAGCCGCCGGCCGACGAGTGGCAGGCGATTTCCCTCAATTACACCTCCGGCACCACCGGCAATCCGAAGGGCGTCGTGTACTCGCATCGCGGGGCGTACCTGAACGGCGTCGGCAACATCCTCACCTGGGGCATGCCGCGGCACTCGGTCTACCTCTGGACCCTGCCGATGTTCCACTGCAACGGCTGGTGCTTCCCGTGGTCGATGGCGGCGAACGCCGGCACGAATGTCTGCCTGCGGCGCGTCGACCCCGAGCTGATCTTCCCGCTCATGAAGGAGCACAAGGTCTCGCACTACTGCGGCGCGCCGATCGTCCACTCGATGCTCATCAACGCCGATCCGAAACTGCGCGCGGGCATCGGGCACAAGGTCTCGGCCTTCGTCGCCGGCGCTGCGCCGCCCCAGGCGATGATCGAGGGCATGGAGCGGATCGGATTCGATCTCACGCACGTGTACGGCCTCACCGAGGTTTACGGCCCGGCGACCGTCTGCGCGAAGCACGACGAATGGGCCGCGCTCGAGCTCGGCCCGCGCGCGGAGCGCAACGGCCGGCAAGGCGTGCGCTACCTGCTCGAGGAGGGGTGCACGGTCATGGACCCGGCCACGATGCGGCCGGTGCCCGCGGACGGCGAGACCATGGGCGAGATCATGTTCCGGGGCAACGTGACGATGAAGGGCTACCTGAAGAACCCGAAGGCGACGCAGGACGCGTTCGCCGGCGGCTGGTTCCACTCGGGCGACCTCGCGGTGCTGCAGGCCGACGGATACATCAAGATCAAGGATCGCGCCAAGGACATCATCATCTCCGGCGGCGAGAACATCTCCTCGATCGAGGTGGAGGACGTGATCTACCGCCATCCGGCAGTGCTTGCCGCCGCGGTGGTGGCAAGGCCCGACCCCAAATGGGGCGAGACGCCGTGCGCGTTCGTCGAGCTCAAGCCCGGCGCTACGGTCACCGAGACGGAGATCGTCGAGCACTGCCGCGCGCATCTCGCGCGCTTCAAGGTGCCGCGCGCCGTCGTCTTCGGCCCGCTGCCGAAAACCTCGACCGGAAAGATCCAGAAGTTCATGCTGCGCCAGCAGGCGAAGTCGGCCTCGGCGATCGAGTGACCGGAGCATCCGCAAATGAGCGCGCAACCGCAGACCGCCGGCCCAGTCCTTCTCCGCGATGACCGGGACGGCATCACGACCCTGACGCTGAACCGTCCTGCATCGTACAACTTGCTCACGTCCGAGCTGATCGACGCGCTGCTGTCCGCGTTCGACTCGATCGCGAAGGACGAAAGCGTGCGCGTCGTTGTCCTCGCCGCGCTCGGGAGGGGCTTCTCGGCAGGGCACGACCTCAAGGAGATCCGCGCGCTCGGCACGCAGCCGAAGATCGCGAGCCTGTTCCAGCGGTGCAGCCGGATGATGGTGTCGATTGCGCGCCTGCCGCAGCCGGTAATCGCACGGGTGCAGGGAGCCGCCGCCGCCGCGGGCTGCCAGCTCGTGGCGCAATGCGACCTTGCGGTGGCCTCGGACAGCGCAAAATTCGCCGCGCCGGGCGTCACGTGGGGGTTCTTCTGCTCAACCCCGGGCGTTGCCATCGGCCGCAATCTCGCGCGCAAGCACGCGATGGAGATGCTCCTGACTGGGGATGCAATAGATGCACGTCGCGCAGTCGAGTGGGGGCTTGTCAACCGCGTCGTGCCGGCCGGCGAGCTCGAAGACGCGGTGCTCGCCCTGGCCACCCAGATCCGATCCAAGCCGCGCTGCACGATCGCAAACGGCAAGCGCGCGTTCTACGAACAGCTCGAGATGGGCATCGAGCGCGCCTACGAGCTGGCCGGCCACGTCATCGCGTCGAGCTTCGCGCACGAGGAGGGACGCGAGGGCATGGACGCGTTCATCGAAAAGCGTCCCCCGAACTGGGAGGAGCGCTAGCCGCCGGCGTGCCGGCGGCTGCGGCCTTTCCGATAAGATCCACTGCACCGAACTGAAAGTCCCCCATGAAAGTCCTCGTTTCGATCAAGCGCGTCGTCGACTACAACGTGAAGGTCCGCGTCAAGGCGGACGGCACCGGCGTCGAGACGGCAAACGTCAAGATGTCCATGAATCCCTTCGACGAGATCGCCGTCGAGGAAGCGGTGCGGCTCAAGGAGGCCGGCGTGGCCACCGAGGTGATCGTCGTGTCCTGCGGCATCGCCGCCTGCCAGGAGACGCTGCGCACGGCGCTGGCGATCGGAGCCGACCGCGCGATCCTGGTCGAGACCGACGTCGAGCTCCAGCCGCTCGCGGTCGCCAAGCTCCTGAAGGCGATCGCGGCCAAGGAGAACCCGCAGCTCGCGCTCCTCGGCAAGCAGGCGATCGACGACGACGCGAACCAGACCGGCCAGATGCTGGCGGCGCTGCTCGGCTGGCCGCAGGCGACGTTCGCGTCCAAGGTGAAGATCGCGGACGGCAAGGCCGAGGTCGTGCGCGAGGTCGACGGCGGCCTGGAGACGGTGGCGATGAAGCTCCCGGCCGTGATCACCGTCGATCTGCGGCTGAACGAGGCGCGCTACGTCACGCTGCCGAACATCATGAAGGCGAAGAAGAAGCCCCTGGAGATGCTCAAGCCGGATGCCCTCGGGGTGGATGTCGCCCCGCGCCTCGCCACGCTGAAGGTCGAGGAGCCGGCCAAGCGCAAGGGGGGATGAAGGTGCCCGACGCGAAGGCCCTGGTCGAGAAGCTCAAGAACGAAGCGAAAGTGATCTGACGCCGCGCGGCACCACCCGCGTCCTCGTGCCGGCGAACGCCGGGAACCCGACAGCAGAGAGAACCATGCCCATCCTCGTCATCGCGGAACACGACAACGCCCACCTCAAGGGGGCGACCCTCCACACGCTCGGCGCGGCGCAGGCGATCGGCGGCGACGTGCATGTCCTGGTCGCGGGCGCGGGCTGTGACGCCGTCGCTCGGACCGCCGCCCAGGCGGCCGGCGTCGCCAAGGTGCTGCTCGCGGACGCGGCGCACTACAAGGACGAGCTGGCCGAGAGCCTCGCGCTGCTCGTCGTTCAGCTCGCGAAGGACTACGGCCACGTGCTGCTCCCGGCGACGACGTTCGGGAAGAACCTCGGACCGCGCGTGGCGGCGCTCCTCGACGTGGCGCAGATCTCCGACATCGTGGCGGTCAAGTCGCCCGACACGTTCGTGCGGCCGATCTATGCGGGCAACGCTTTGGCCACCGTGCAGTCCAGGGACGCAATCAAGATCATCACGGTGCGCTCGACCGGTTTCGACGCCGTCGCCGCGACCGGCGGGGGCGCGACGGTTGAAAAGCTCGCCGCGGGGCCCGACGCGGGGCTCACCACGATGCTGGGACGGGAGCTCACGAAGAGCGAGCGCCCGGAGCTGACCGCGGCGCGCGTGATCATCTCCGGCGGCCGCGGCATGGGCTCCGGCGAGAACTTCAAGCTGCTCGAGCCGATCGCGGACAAGCTGAACGCGGCGATGGGCGCGAGCCGGGCGGCGGTGGACGCGGGCTTCGTGCCGAACGACTGGCAGGTCGGGCAGACCGGCAAGATCGTCGCGCCCGAGCTCTACATCGCGGTGGGCATCTCAGGGGCGATCCAGCACCTTGCGGGCATGAAAGACAGCCGCGTGATCGTGGCGATCAACAAGGACGAGGAGGCGCCGATCTTCCAGGTCGCCGACTACGGGATCGTCGGGGACCTCTTCAAGATCGTGCCCGAGCTCGCAAAGGAGCTGGGTTGAGCGGCCGCGCGCCGGAAGCGGCTCGGAGCGAGCGATGAGCGACTACAACGCCCCCCTGCGCGACATGCAGTTCGTGCTGCACGAGCTGGCCGGCCTCGACGAGGTCGCCGCGCTGCCGGGGTTCGGCGACGCCACGCCGGATCTCGTCGAGCAGATCCTCACCGAGAGCGCGCGGTTCTGCGGCGAGGTGCTGTCGCCGATCAACTGGTCCGGCGATCAGGAGGGCGCGGTGTGGCGCGAGGGCGAGGTCACGACCCCGAAGGGCTTCCGCGAGGCTTACCGACAGTTCGTCGCGGGTGGATGGAACGCGCTGCAGTTCCCGGCCGAGTACGGCGGTCAGGGCCTGCCGAAGCTCGTTGCCGCGCCGGTGATGGAGATGTGGAAGTCGGCGAACCTGTCCTTCTCGCTCTGTCCGCTGCTCACCGGGGGGGCGATCGAGGCGCTGCTGCTGCGCGGCTCGGAGGGACAGAAGCGGGCGTACCTGCCGAAGATGGTGGAAGGCACCTGGACCGGCACGATGAACCTGACCGAGCCGCAGGCGGGCTCCGATCTCGCGCAGGTCAAGACAAAGGCGGTGCGCGCTGGCGACCACTACCGGATCTTCGGACAGAAGATCTTCATCACCTACGGCGAGCACGATCTCGCCGAGAACATCATCCACCTCGTGCTCGCGCGCACCCCGGATGCTCCCGAGGGCGTGAAGGGCATCTCGCTCTTCGTCGTGCCGAAGTTCCTCCCGAAGTCCGACGGCACCCCCGGCGAACGCAACGACGTGCGCTGCGTGTCGATCGAGCACAAGCTCGGAATCCACGCGAGCCCGACGTCCGTCATGGCCTACGGGGACAAGGACGGCGCGATCGGCACCCTCGTCGGCGAGGAGAATCGCGGCCTCGAGTACATGTTCATCATGATGAACGCGGCGCGCTTCGCGGTCGGGATGGAGGGCGTGGCGGTGAGCGAGCGTGCCTACCAGAAGGCGCTCGCGTACGCCAAGGACCGCGTGCAGAGCCGGGAGCTCGGAGGCAGCGGCTCCAAGCCCGCCCCGATCATCCGCCATCCGGACGTGCGGCGCATGCTGATGAGCATGAAGTCCCAGGCCGAAGCGGCCCGCGCGCTGGCGTACGTGACCGCCGCCGCGCTCGACAAGGCGCACCATCATCCCGACAAGGACGAGCGCGCGCGCAACCAGGCGTTCGCGGACCTCATGATTCCGGTGGTCAAGGGCTGGTCGACGGAGACCGCGATCGAGGTGGCGTCCACCGGGATCCAGGTGCACGGCGGCATGGGCTTCATCGAGGAGACCGGCGCCGCCCAGTACCTGCGCGACGCGCGCATCACCACGATCTACGAGGGCACCACCGGGATCCAGGCGAACGACCTGATCGGTCGCAAGGTCGCGCGCGAAGGCGGGGTGACGGCCAAGGCGGTCTTTGCGCAGATCGACGCGACCGTGGCGGCGCTGCGAGCTTCGGACGCGACCGATCTCGGCGTGATCGGCACGCGGCTTGCGGCCGGGCGCAAGGCGGCGGCCGATTGCGTCGACTGGATCGTCGCAACGTCGGGGACGGATCCGAAGGCCGTCCACGCGGGCGCCGTGCCGTTCCTCAAGCTCTGCGGGGCGGTGTTCGGCGGCTGGCAGATGGGCCGCGCGGCGGTGGCGGCGCACTCGCGGCTCGCGCAGGGGGAGGGCGATGCCGCCTTCCTGAAGGCGAAGATCTCGACCGCGCGGTTCTTCGCCGACCACCATCTTTCGCAGGGCGCCGCGCTTCGCGACGTCGTGCTCGAAGGCTCTGCCGGCGTTCTCGCCCTGACCGAAGAGCAGTTCTGACCTTGGGTCACGCTACGAGGGGCCACGCCCCCACGTGCTCGCCGCTGCCTGGAAACCGCCGCCTTCGGCGGCTCATTGCCATCGAGCGACTCAGGCCTCGGTCTGCGGGTCACCGGCCTGGCGCCCGACGAACGCGGCCGTCTCGTCGTGCAGGTCGCGCTCGAGCACGCGCAGGGTCGGGTCGCCCGCAGGCACCGTCACCTTGAATCCGAGGTGTGCAGCGAGGCGGATCATCGGCTGATTGGTTGCGAGGGTCTCGCCGACGAGTCGCTGCAGCCCTCGTTCCCTTGCGATCTCGACCATGCGCGCGAGGAGCATCCGCCCGACGCCGCACCGTTGCCACGCATCCGCAACCGTCACCGCGAACTCCGCCTGGTGTCCATCGGGCAGCAGGACATAGCGTGCCACCCCGATCGGCGTCTCCTGCCCCCCGACGGTCGTCGTGGCGACCAGGGCGACGTCCCGCGAAAAGTCGACGTTGACGAGCGTCGCGAGGAGATCCGGCGTGAACCGGACGCCGCCGAAGAAGCGGCTGTAGCGCGTTTCCTGGGACAGCCCCAGCCCGAAGCGCAACTCCAGATCGGCATCCCCCCGCTGAAGCGGGCGGACCGTCACCGAGTGCGCATGCAGGACCGCTGACGAGCTGGTGAGCGGCAGGTCCAGAGGGTTTTTGTGCATAGCAGCAAGATACCACGCGAGCGAGCCCGGCAGTGGGTACGGAAGCCTACCTACTTTGCTAAGTAACTCGTTATATACCAGTATGTTAAGAAGTAAAGTTAATCTTGTTTAAGAGGTTATAGAGCAGAATTCCTGTCCTTCCGCGGCTCACATGTTCGGGTAGTTCGGCCCTTCGCCTCCCTGCGGGACGACCCAGTTGATGTTCTGGGTGGGGTCCTTGATATCGCAGGTCTTGCAGTGCACGCAGTTCTGGGCGTTGATCTGGAGCCGCGGATTCCGGCCGTCCTGGTCGCGCACGATCTCGTACACGCCGGCCGGGCAGTAGCGCTGCTCGGGCGCGTCGTAGAGCGCGAGGTTCACGCCGATCGGCACCGACGCGTCCGCGAGCGTCAGGTGGCTCGGCTGGTTTTCCTCGTGGTTCGTCGCCGAAAGATAGACCGACGAGAGCTTGTCGAAGCTCAGCTCGCCGTCGGGCTTCGGGTAGTCGACGCGCGGATACTCGGAGGCCCTGCCGAGCTGCGTGTGGTCGGCGTGGATCCGGAACGTCCACGGCGCCTTGCCCTGGAACACGTATTGGTCGATGCCGGCGTAGATCACGCCGGCCCACAATCCCTGGTAGAACGACGGCCGGATGTTGCGCGCGCGGTGCAGCTCGTCCCAGAGCCAGGTGCGCCTCAGTTTCTCCGCATAGCCGGTCACTTCGCCCTGCGCGTCTCCCGCGAGCGCCTCGAACAGTGCTTCCGCCGCGGTCATCCCCGACTTCATCGCGAGATGCGAGCCCTTGATCTTGGGCACGTTGAGAAACCCGGCGGTGTCGCCGACCAGCATCCCGCCCGGAAAGGTCAGCCTGGGGATCGACTGGAAGCCGCCTTCGGACAGGGCCCGCGCGCCGTACGCGATGCGGCGTCCGCCCGCGAGGAAGGGCCGGATCTCGGGATGCGTCTTGAAGCGCTGGAACTCGTCGAACGGGGAGAGGTGCGGGTTCCTGTAATCGAGGCCGACCACGAATCCGACGGAGATCAGGTTCTCGCCGAAGTGATACAGGAAGGAGCCACCATAGGTGTCCGAGGCGAGCGGCCAGCCGATGGTATGGAGCACCAGGCCGGGCCGATGCTTCCCCGCGGGCGCCTCCCACAGCTCCTTGATGCCGATCCCGTAGGTCTGCGGATCGACGCCCTCGCGCAGGCTGAAGCGCTTGAACAGCGTCTTCGTGAGCGAGCCGCGGCAGCCTTCCGCAAACACGGTCTGCTTCGCGTGCAGCTCGACCCCGCGCTGGAAGCTCCCCGTGTGGGTGCCGTCCTTCGCGACGCCCATGTCTCCGGTCGCCACGCCCTTGACGCTGCCGTCTTCGCGATAGAGCACTTCCGCCGCGGCGAAGCCGGCGTAGATCTCGACGCCCAGTTCCTCGGCCTGCTTCCCGAGCCAGCGACAGAGATTCCCCAGGCTGATGACGTAGTTGCCGTGGTTGCGAAAGAAGGGCGGCACCGGCAGCGGGTACGCCTTGCGCTCGGTGAGGAACAGCACGCGGTCCTCGCGGGCCGGCGTCTCGACCGGTGCGCCTTTCTGCTTCCAGTCCGGGATGAGCTCGTTCAGCGCGCGCGGCTCGAGCACCGCGCCGGAGAGGATGTGCGCGCCGATCTCCGAGCCCTTCTCGAGCAGACAGACGCTCAGTTCCCGGCCGGATTCGGCGGCAAGCCGCTTCAGGCGGATCGCGCACGCGAGACCCGAGGGCCCGCCGCCCACGATCACGACGTCGTACTCCATCGATTCGCGTTCCACCGCCAGCTCCCCGGTCTGCGCGCCGCGCTCCACCGCCCGACAAAGGCCAGCGCGACAAGGGCCCGATTGTATAATCCGCGCGCTTCTCCCCACCATCTCCGGCGCCGATGACCCAGCCGCGCAGAAAGCTCGTGCACACCGAGACCATGCCGATCCGCTGGGGCGACATGGACGCGATGGGCCACGTCAACAACACCGTGTACTTCCGCTACATGGAGCAGGCGCGCATCAGCTGGTTCGACGCGCTAGGCGTGCGTCCGATCCCGCGCGGCGCGGGCCCGGTGATCATCAACGCGAGCTGCACGTTCATGAAGCAGCTCGTCTATCCGGGCGACGTGGAGGTGCGGACGTACGCGGGGAAGGTGGGCAACTCGAGCTTCGAGACCTGGCTCGAGATGCGGCCGAGCTACGACCCGGGAACGGTGTACGCGGAGGGCGCGGCGAAGGTCGTCTGGGTCGACTTCGACAAAGGGAAGTCGATCGCGCTGCCCGAGAAGATCCGGCAGATCGTCTTGGGCTGAGGAGGAGCGATGGCCGCCGAGAAGCCGCTGTGGACGCCGAGCGAGGCGCAGATCGAGAGCGCGAACGTCACGCATTTCGCGCGCATGGCGATCCACGACTGGGGGCTGCGGCTCAATAACTACCCCGCCTTCTACCGCTGGTCGGTCGATCATCCGGAGCAGTTCTGGCGTTCGGTGTGGAAGTTCTGCGGCGTGCGCGGCGAGCACGGCGCGCGCGCGATGGTCGACGGCGGCAAGATGCCCGGGGCGCGGTTCTTCCCCGACGCCCGGCTCAACTTCGCGCAGAACCTGCTCGGCCGGCGCGACGACGGCGACGCGATCGTGTTCTGGGGCGAGGACAAGGTGAAGCGGCGCATGTCGCACGCCGAGCTGCAGGCGCTCGTGGCGCGCCTTGCCGAGGCCCTGCGCGCCGCGGGCGTCGCACCGGGAGATCGAGTCGCCGGCTACCTGCCGAACATGCCCGAAACCGTGGCGGCGATGCTCGCGACGGCCGCCATCGGCGCCACCTGGTCATCCTGCTCGCCCGACTTCGGCGTACAGGGCGTGCTCGACCGGTTCGGACAGATCGAGGCGAAGGTGCTCTTTACCGCCGACGGCTACTGGTACAACGGGAAGCCGGTCGGTGTGCTCGACAAGGTGCGGGACATCGTCGCGCAGCTGCCTTCGGTGCAGCGTACGGTCGTGGTGTCGTACCTCGACGAGCAGCCCGACGCCGCGCTGGTGCCGAATGCGCTGCGGCTTGCGGACTTCATTGCGCCGCACGCGCCGGGCGACATCCGCTTCGAGCAGATGCCGTTCAACCACCCGCTGTACATCATGTACTCGTCGGGGACCACCGGCGTTCCGAAGTGCATCGTGCACGGCGCCGGCGGCACGCTGCTCAAGCACCTCAGCGAGCAGCAGCTGCACTCGGATCTCAAGCCGGGCGATCGCCTCTTCTACTTCACCACCTGCGGCTGGATGATGTGGAACTGGCTCGCGTCGGGTCTCGCTTCGGGCGCCACGCTCCTGCTCTACGACGGCTCGCCGTTCGCCGGCGGCGGCACCATCCTGTTCGACTACGCCGACGCCGAGGCGATGACCCACTTCGGCACCTCGGCGAAGTTCATCGACGAATGCAACAAGCGCGGCCTCGCGCCGGTCCGGACGCATCGCCTGGAGGCGTTGCGGATGATCCTCTCGACCGGATCGCCGCTCGTCCCCGAGGGGTTCGATTACGTCTACCGCTCGGTCAAGAAGGACGTGTGCCTCGCGTCGATCGCCGGCGGCACCGACCTCATCGGCTGCTTCGTGCTCGGCAACCCGATCCTGCCGGTGTGGCGCGGCGAGATTCAGTGCCGGGCGCTCGGCGTTGCGGTGGACGTGTTCGACGAGAACGGGCACCCGATCCACGAGCAGAAGGGCGAGCTCGTCTGCACGCGGCCGTTCCCGTCGATGCCGGTCGGATTCTGGAACGACCGCGACGGACGCAAGTATCACGCCGCCTATTTCGCCCGCTTCCCGAACGTGTGGTGCCACGGCGATTACGTGGTGCTCACCCGGCACGACGGGATGATCATCCACGGCCGCTCGGACGCGGTGCTCAACCCCGGCGGCGTGCGGATCGGCACTGCCGAGATCTACCGCCAGGTCGAGCAGCTCGACGAGGTGGCGGAGTCGCTGGTCATCGGCCAGGACTGGCTGGGCGACGTGCGCGTGGTGCTGTTCGTGCGGCTGCGCGAGGGGTTGACGCTCGACGACGCGCTGGTCGCGAAGATCAGGGGCCGGATCCGCGCCAATACGACGCCGCGCCACGTCCCGGCGAAGATCGTTCCGGTCACCGACATCCCGCGCACCCGCAGCGGGAAGATCGTCGAGCTGGCCGTCCGCAACCTCGTCCACGGACAGCCGGTCAAGAACGTCGAGGCGCTCGCCAATCCGGAAGCGCTCGAGCAGTTCCGCGGGCGCGCGGAGCTGGCGAGCTAGGCGAGCAATCCCGCGACGGTCGCCCGGTACCAGGCCGCGATCGCCTCTTCCGCAGAGTGGTGCCCCTCGCGGACCACCCACCGCCCGCCGACCATCACGTCGCGCACGAGGCCACGCCCGCCGGCGAATACGAGCGCATCGAGGATCGCATCGTCGCCGCGACCGGCCAGGTCGACGTGCCCGTCGTCGAGCACGACGAGGTCCGCGCGGCAACCCGGGGCAATGGTCCCCGCTGGGCGACCCAGTGCCTGTGCGCCGCCGCGCGTCGCCGCCTCCCAGAGCGTTCCGCCCACCGAAGGGCGCGCGGCAGAGGCCGCCACGTTGCGCTCGAGACGGACCATTCGCTGGACGTACTCGAGCAGGCGCAGCTCCTCCCCCGGATCGCGCGACACCTGGCTGTCGCTGCCGATGCCCCAGCGGCCGCCGGCGGCGAGAAAGTCCGGCAGGCGGAACACGCCGTCGCCGAGGTCGGCCTCGGTGCTCGGGCAGAGGCCGGCCACCGCACCGCTGGCGGCGAGATCGGCGAGCTCGGTGTCGTCGAGATGCGTGCAATGCACGAGGCACCACCGCGCATCGGGCACCGCGTGCTCGAGCAGCCACGCCACCGGCCGCCGGCCGCTCCACGCGACGCAGTCGTCCACTTCCTTGCGCTGTTCGGCGGCGTGAATGTGGATCGGCGCGGTCCGATCGATCGCGGTGATCCCGGCGACGAGGGCCGCGAGCTGCGTCGGGCTCACCGCGCGCAGGGAGTGCGCGGCGACGCCCACGCGCAGATCCGGGCCGGCCTGGGGGCGCGCGCTCCGCACGATCTCGAGGATGCTTTCGGGCGAGCTTGCAAAACGCGCCTGCGCGGCATCGAGCGGGGCGGCGCCGAACCCGCCGTGCGCGTAGAGCGCCGGGAGCAGCGTGAGGGCGATGCCGGCCTCGCGCGCGGCGCGCGCGTGTGCAAGCGCCATCTCGGCCGGATCGGCGTAAGCCGAGCCATCGGGCGCATTGTGAAGGTAATGGAACTCCGCAACGGCGGTGTAGCCGTTCTTGAGCAACTCGGTGTAGAGCTGGGCGGCGATGGCGCGCGCGTCGTCCGGCCCGAGCCGGGAGACGAATCGGTACATCGTGTCGCGCCACGTCCAGAAGTTGTCCCGGCCGGCCGCGCCGCGCTGCTGCGCGAGCCCCGCCATGGCCCGCTGGAACGCATGCGAGTGCAGGTTCGGCATGCCGGGGATAAGCGGTCCGGCGGCGCGCTCCGTCCCGCCGGCGCGAGCGCCCGGCGTCACGGCCACGATCGTTCCAGAGAGATCGATGTCGAGCAGGACGTCGCTCGCCCAGCCTGCGGGCAGCAGCGCGCGCGCGGCGAAGAGGCGTGCCGTCATCGCGCCGGCAGGTATTCGGAGATCTCGATCAAGTTCTGATCCGGATCGCGCAGGTAGACCGAGCGGATCGGACCGTTCGCGCCGGTGCGCTGGACCGGACCTTCGAGGATCGAGGCACCGAGCGCGTCGAGTCGCGCGATGACGTCGTCGAGCGGTCGGTCCGCGATGAAGCACAGGTCGAGCGCGCCAGGCGTCGGGCGTTGCGCCTTCGGCTCGAACTCCTTGCCCGCTTCGTGCAGATTGATCTTCTGCCGGCCGAAGCGCAGCGCCTTGCGGCCGGCGCCGAAGGTCTCGAGGCTCATCCCCAACACGCGCGTGTAGAACTCGATGCAGCGGTCGAGGTGGGTCGTGGTGAGCACGAGATGGTCGAGATGATCGATCACGAAGCGGCTCCCTGGAGGCTTCCTAGTATAGTGCGGCCCGATGGCCACCCCGCGGTGGGACACGCTCTGGACCAACGCTCGCATCGCGACGATGCGGGCGGGACGCTACGCCGCCATCGCGCCCGGGGCGATTGCCGCGCGCGCCGGGGTGATCGATTGGGTCGGACCCAGCGCGGGCCTGCCCGCCGAGCCCCGCACGCTCGCGCGCGAAGTTCGCGACGTTGGCGGCCGGTGGATCACGCCGGGGCTGATGGACTGCCATACGCATCTCGTCTACGCCGGCAACCGCGCACGCGAGTTCGAGCTGCGCCTGCAGGGCGCCACCTACGAAGCGCTCGCGCAGGCCGGCGGCGGGATCGTCTCCACCGTCGCGGCGACCCGTGCGGTCCGGGAAGAGGTGCTCGAGGCGCAGTCGATGCGTCGCCTGCGGGCGCTGCTCGACGAGGGCGTGACCACCATCGAGATCAAGTCCGGGTATGGCCTCCGGACCGACGCGGAGCTCAAGCAGCTGCGGGTCGCACGGCGCCTCGGCGCCGCCGTGCCGGTGACGGTGCGCACGACGTTCCTGGGCGCGCACACGGTGCCGTCCGAGTTCGCGGGACGTGCCGACGCGTACGTGGCGTATGTGTGCGACGAGATGCTGCCGGCGGTTGCGGACGCCGGCCTGGCCGACGCGGTCGACGCCTTCTGCGAGGGCATCGCCTTCTCGCCGGCGCAGACGGCACGCGTCTTCGAGCGTGCCGGCACGCTCGGCCTGCCGGTCAAGCTGCACGCGGATCAGCTCTCCGATCTCGGCGGTGCGGCACTGGCGGCCCGCTTCCGCGCACTGTCCGCCGATCACCTCGAGTACACGAGCGAGACGGGGGTGCGCGCACTGGCGGAGGCCGGCACGGTTGCCGTGTTGCTGCCGGGCGCGTTCTACTTCCTGCGTGAGTCCCGGGTGCCGCCGGTTCAGCTGCTTCAGGGACCACGGCGTCCCGATCGCGGTGGCGACCGATTGCAATCCGGGTTCCGCGCCGATGACCTCGCTCCTGCTCGCGCTCAACATGGCGTGCACGCTGTTCCGCCTCACGCCCGAAGAGGCGCTGGCCGGTGTCACTTGTCACGCCGCGAGCGCGCTCGGGATGGCGGGCACGCACGGTTCGCTCGAACCCGGAAAAGCGTGCGATCTGGCCGTGTGGGAGATCGACGAGCCGGCCGAGCTCGCCTATTCGATCGGCGCCAACCCCTGCGTCGAGGTCGTCAGGACGGGCGTCCGGCGCGTCCTGCCCCAGAAGCCGACCGCGAGAATGAGTGCGCCGCCGGGGTAGACCCCGACAATCCCCTACAGCGGGTGTTCCGGAAGGGGAGACGCCGGCACCGATCTGCCGCGAAGTTGAGTTAGCGCAAGCCGGCCGGCGGCGCCCGACGGTACGTTTTGCCGTCCCCACTCGGACCCGGCCATGAGTCCTGTCGGCATTTCGCTCGCATTCGCCGTTGCCTTCGGCCTGTTCCTCTGGCTGGCCTGGCGCAAGCTCGCCATCGTGGCCGCGCTGCAGCCGGAGCTGCGCTGGGACGTGCCGTTCGAGCGTCTCAAGCGCGTCGTGATCAACGGCTTTCTGCAGTCGCGCATGCTGCATGGCGACTTCAAACCGGGCCTGATGCACGCGGTCATCTTTGCCGGCTTCATGATCCTGCTGATACGCAAGGTGCAGCTGCTGGTGATCGGGTGGATCGAGCCGTTCGTGTATCCGGGCGCGTTCGGCGCCGGATTCGCGTGGCTGAAGGACCTGGTCGAACTCGCGGTGCTCGCAGCCGTCGCCTATGGCTTCTGGCGGCGCTTCTGGCATCCGGCGCGGCGGCTGGAGCCAAACCGCGAAGCGATCGTGATCCTTGGCCTGATCACCGCGATCGTGGTGACCGATTTCCTGTTCGACGGTTTTCGCTTCACGCTGCTGTCGGGGGCGCACCCGGGCATCGCGCACGAGCGCGCGTACGCGTTCGTCGGCAACACGCTCGCGAACGGTTTCGCCACCGTGTCCCCGACGGCGCTGAAGCTCGGGTACCACCTGTCGTATTGGGCGCAGATCCTGACGGTGTTCGCGTTCCTGGTCTGGCTGCCGCTCGGCGAGCACTTCCACATCGTCACGGCGCTGCCGGCGCTGTTCTTTGCGCGCCGGCCCGGCGGGCCGTTGAACGTCGTGCCGGCGGTCGACCTGGAACGGCTGATGAACGAAGGCGGCGATGAGGAAATCCGCGTCGGCATCCGGACCGCGAAGGACCTGTCGTGGAAGGACGGGTTCGATGCCTTCACCTGCACCGAGTGCGGCCGCTGCAAGGACGCCTGCCCGACCTTCCTGACCGGCAAACCGCTTTCGCAGAAATGGGTCCACGACAGCGTCAAGCATCACCTGGTCGCGGAACGCGAACACATCCTGCACGCGCACGACGAGGCGCTGCCGCCCCTGAGCGGCGAGGTGATCAGTGATGACACGCTGTGGGCGTGCACGACCTGCGGCTACTGCGAAGTCGCGTGCCCGATCGAGCTGGAGCACCTGGGCAAGTTCTTCAGGCTGCGCCAGCACCGCGTGATGATGGACGGCGAGTTTCCGGCGGAACTGAAAGGCGTGTTCGAGGCGTACGAGGCGACCAGCAACCCGTGGGGCCTGCCGCAGCATCAGCGCGCCGACTGGGCGAAGGGTCTCGACGTGCCGGTGGTCACCTCGAGGGAGCAGGCCGCGGCGCTCGAGTACCTCTTCTATGTCGGTTCGGCGCAGTCGTACGACCCGCGCGGCCAGAAGATCGCGCGTGCGTTCGTGCAGATCCTGCGCGCGGCGGACGTGAAGTTCGGCATCCTGGGCGAGGCGGAAACCTCGACCGGCGAATGCGTGCGCCGCGCCGGCAACGAAATGCTGTTCCAGACGCTGGCGCCACGGCTGACCGAGACGCTGAACGGCCTGGGCGTCAAGCGCATCGTCACCTGCGATCCACACGCATTCAACACGTTGAAGAACGAATACGCGGCGTTTGGCGGCCGCTACGACGTGGTCCACCACACGCAACTGATCGCGGAGTTGCTCGCCCAGGATCGACTCAAGGTCGCGCCGCGGTTCGAGCGCGTGCTGTTGCACGATCCCTGTTATCTGGGCCGCCACAACGCCGAGTTCGATGCCCCACGAGCGGTGCTGGCGCGCGTGGCGCGCGATGCGCCGCTGGAGTTCGAGCTGCATCGCGAGCGCGCGATGTGCTGCGGTGCCGGCGGCGGCCGCATGTGGATGGAAGAACGCATCGGCAAGCGCATCAACGTTGCACGCGCCGAGCAGGCGCTGCCGCTGCAGCCGAAGACGATCGCGACCGCATGCCCCTATTGCGCGATCATGATGACCGACGGTCTGGGCGCGACCGGGAAGGCGGACAACATCGCGACACGCGATATCGCCGAACTCGTGGCCGAAGCGCTGGCTTGAAGGCGAGGGTTCTCGAGTTCGGCCACACCGCGCTCGGGATCGATCGCCTGGATCCGCGAGGTCTCCGAGTCGCTTGCCTAAACGCTGCGCGCGGCCTCCAGCATGCGTTCCAGCATGGCGCGAAGAAGCGGGCGCAGGCGGGCGGCGCGCGACTCGTCGAACGCAAAGGGCGGTGCCTCGTTCATGTAGGCGATCTCGGCGAGCTCGAGCTGGATCGCGTGCACGCGCGTGTTGGGCTGGCCGTACCGCCGCGTGATGTAGCCGCCCTTGAACCGACCATTGAGGACGGCCGTGTAACTCACGGCGCGCTGCGCGATGGCCGCGACGGCTTCAATGATCTCCGGCGCGCACGAGCGTCCTCCGGCCGTGCCGAGGTTGAGGTCCGGCAGTCGCCCGGCGAAGAAGCGGGGAACTACCGAGGCGATCGAGTGGGCGTCCCACAGCAGCGCATAGCCGTGCGCCACGCGCAGGCGATCGAGCTCCCGTCCGAGCTGCGCGTGGTAGGGCCGCCAGTACCGCTCGACCCGCAGGGCGATCTCGGCGTCGTCTGGAAGGGCCCCGTCGCGGTAGACCGCGGCGCGCGCAAAGGTATCGACCGGAACGAGCCCGGTGGTGTCCTGGCCGGGGTACAGGCTGGCGTTGTCGGGCGGGCGGTTGAGATCGACGACGTAGCGCGAGTGGGTTGCGACCAGCACGGAGGCGCCGAGCGCGTCGAGAAAGTCGTAGAGCCGCTCGAGGTGCCAGTCGGTGTCGGGCAGGAGCCGGGCCGCTTTGGTCAGGCGCGGCGCCAGGTCCGGCGGGAGGTAGGTGCCGACGTGCGGCATCGAGACGAGCAGAGGCGTCTTGCCGGCCCGGAACGTGAAGACGTCCATCAGCGCGGCTGCGGGTGGGACGGCAGCAGGCCGGTCACGAAGCGGTGGAACACGCCCGCCTCGACGAGACGCTGAATCGCGGCGATGTCGGGGGCGAAGTAGCGATCGTGATCGTAGAAGGCGACCTCCTCGCGCACGAGCGCGAGCGCCTCGGCGAGCCGCGGCGAGGTCGTGAGCGGCTTGCGAAACTCGATGCCCTGCGCGGCCGCGAGCAGCTCGATCGCCACGATCCCGGCGGCGTTGCCCGCCATGTCGCCGAGGCGGCGTGCCGCGAACGTGGCCATGCTGACATGGTCCTCCTGGTTCGCGGACGTCGGCAGGCTGTCGATGCTCGCCGGATGCGCGAGGCTCTTGTTCTCGCTCGCCAGGGCGGCCGCGGTCACCTGCGGCACCATGAACCCGGAGTTCACCCCGCCGTGCTCGACGAGGAAAGGCGGCAGCCCGGAAAGCGTGGCGTCGATCAGCAGCGCGATGCGTCGCTCGGCGAGCGACCCGACCTCGGCGATCGCCACGGCGAGCGCGTCGGCGGCGAGGGCGACGGGCTCGGCGTGGAAATTGCCGCCGGAGAGCACCTCTCCCGTCTCCGCGACGACGAGCGGATTGTCGGTCACGCTGTTCGCTTCGACCTCGAAGGCTTGTGCCGCAAAGCGCAGGCTGTCGAGGCAGGCGCCCATGACCTGCGGCTGACAGCGCAGGCTGTAAGGGTCCTGCACGCGCGGATCGTCGTCGAGGTGCGAGCGGCGGATCGGGCTCCCCTGCAACAGCTGCAGATAGGCGGCTGCCAGCTCGCGCTGACCGACGTGGCCGCGGAGCGCATGGATGCGCGGATCGAAGGGCGTGTCGCTGCCGGCGGCGGCATCGACCGACATCGCGCCCGCGACAACAGCCGCTGCGAACACGTCCTCGACGGCGAAGAGCCCGGTCAGCGCCAGCGCGGCGGACACCTGCGTGCCGTTGAGAACCGCGAGCCCTTCCTTGGGGGCGAGTCGCAGCGGGGCGAGGCCCGCGCGGTGCAGTGCATCGACGGCCGGGACTCGCTCGCCGCCGATGCGGACGTCTCCGATCCCGAGCAGCGCCAGGGCCAGATGCGCGAGCGGCGCGAGGTCGCCCGAGGCGCCGACCGAGCCCTTGGAAGGAATGCACGGATATATGCCGTGGTTGTAGAGCGCGACGAGGAGGTCGACCAGCTCGGGACGAACGCCTGAAGCACCGCGCGCGAAGCTGGCGACCTTGAGCGCCAGGACCAGGCGGACCGTCGCGTCGTCGAGCAGGGGACCCGTGCCGGCGGCATGCGACAGCACGATGTTGGTCTGCAGCCGCTCCAGCTGGTCCGCCGGGATGCGCGTCTGCGACAGCCGTCCGAACCCGGTGTTGATGCCGTAGGCGGGCTTGCCGCTCGCGAGGATGCGTGCCACCGCAGCCGACGACGCGGCGATGGCCGGGCGGCACGCCGGTGCCAGGGCAATCGGAGCGCCGTCGCGCGCGATGGCGCGGAGCGCCTCGAGCGTCAGCGGGTTCGCGCCGATCTCGACCGCCATCGCCCGCCTACCGGATCATCGGGAGATCGAGACCCTGCGCCTTGGCGCACGCGATCGCCGCGTCGTAGCCCGCGTCCGCATGCCGCATCACCCCGGTCGCCGGGTCGTTCCACAGCACGCGCTCCAGACGCCGCGCGGCCGCGTCGGTGCCGTCGCAGACGATCACCACCCCGGCGTGCTGCGAGTACCCCATCCCCACGCCGCCGCCGTGATGGAAGGAGACCCAGGTCGCACCGCTCGCAGTGTTGAGCAGCGCGTTGAGGAGCGGCCAGTCGGACACCGCGTCGGAGCCGTCGCGCATCGCCTCGGTCTCGCGGTTCGGGCTCGCGACCGAGCCCGAGTCGAGGTGGTCGCGCCCGATCACGATCGGCGCCTTCAGCTCGCCGGTGCGCACCATCTCGTTGAAGGCGAGCCCCGCCTTGTGCCGCTCGCCGAGCCCGAGCCAGCAGATGCGCGCCGGCAGCCCCTGGAACTGGATCCGCGTGCGCGCGAGGTCGAGCCACTGCTGCAGCGGGCGGTCGTGTGGGAAAAGCTCGCGCACCTTTGCGTCGGTGCGGTAGATGTCCTCCGGGTCGCCGGAGAGCGCCACCCAGCGGAACGGCCCGCGCCCGACGCAGAACATCGGCCGGATGTACGCGGGCACGAAGCCGGGGTAGGCGAAGGCATCGTCGACGCCGACGTTCTTCGCCTCCTGGCGGATGTTGTTGCCGTAGTCCACGCACGGAATCCCGAGCGCCTGGAAGCCGAGGATCGCGCGCACGTGGTGCCCGATCGACTCGCGCGCGGAAAGTGCGACCTCCTCGGGGTCGCGCTTCTGCAGCTCGAACCACTTCTCGACCGACCAGCGTTCGGGGAGATAGCCGTGCGCCGGGTCGTGGGCGGAGGTCTGGTCGGTGACGAGCGCCGGTTTCGGCCCGCCCGCGCGCGCGCGCTTGAGGATCTCGGGCAGGATCTCCGCCGCGTTGCCGAGCAGGCCGACCGACACCGCACGCTTTTCCGCGCTCGCTTTCCGGATGATCGCAAGCGCCTGGTCGAGCGTGTCGGCGCGCTCGTCGAGGTAGCCGGTCTTGACGCGCATGTCGATGCGCGAGGCCTGGCACTCGATCGCGAGCATCGAGGCGCCGGCCATCGTCGCCGCAAGCGGCTGGGCGCCGCCCATGCCGCCGAGCCCGGCGGTGAGAATCCACTTGCCGGACCAGTCGCCCCCGCAATGCTGGCGGCCCGCTTCGGCGAAGGTCTCGTAGGTGCCCTGCACGATGCCCTGGCTGCCGATGTAGATCCAGGAGCCGGCGGTCATCTGGCCGTACATCATCAGGCCTTTGCGATCGAGCTCGTTGAAGTGCTCCCACGTCGCCCACTTGGGGACCAGGTTCGAGTTCGCAATCAGCACGCGCGGCGCGTCCGCGTGCGTGCGGAACACGCCAACGGGTTTGCCGGATTGGACGAGCAGGGTTTGATCGTCCTCCAGCCGGCGCAGGGTCTCGACGATGCGATCGAAGGCGGGCCAGTCGCGCGCGGCCTTCCCGATGCCGCCGTAGACGACGAGATCCTCGGGCCGCTCGGCGACTTCGGGATCGAGGTTGTTCTGGATCATCCGCAGCGGCGCTTCGGTGAGCCAGCTCTTCGCGCTCAGCGCGCTGCCGCGCGGAGCGCGGATCACTCGTTTGCTCGTCTCCATACGCGGGTGAGGCCTAGTGAAGAGGGGATTTGCAAGGGGCACAGCCCCTTGTTCGGCAAAGGGGGATATACAAGGGGCTCCCCCCTTGTTCGTACGAAAGCTTTGGTTGCCTCGACCATGCCGGCTCAGGCTTCGAAGTGACCAGACGCGTCATTGCCATACCTTGCGTGCGGTCTCGAGCATGACGTCGAGCTTGCGCCACTGCTCGTCTTCGGTCAGGAGGTTGCCCGCGATCCCGGAGGCGAAGCCGCACTGCGGACTGAGCGCGAGCTGGTCGAGCGGGAGGAACCGGCTCGCCTGATCGATCCGGCGGGCGAGCTCGTCCACGGTCTCCACGCGCCCGGTCTTGGTGGTGATCAGGCCGAGCACGACGATCTTGCCCTTCGGGACGAAGCGCAGCGGCTCGAAACCGCCGGCCCGCTCGGTGTCGTACTCGAGGAGCAGGCGATCGAACGCCAGATTGCCGAACAGGCGCTCCGCGATCGCATCATAGGTGCCTTCGCGGTGCCACATGCTCGCGCGGTTGCCGCGGCAGATGTGCACGCCGAGCGTCGTGCGCCCTTTGACTCCCGCGACGACCGCGTTGTCGGCCGCGATCGCGCGATCGAGATTACTGAGCGGATCCGCGCCGCTGGCGCGCATGCGCTCGAGGGTGGGCGGATCAACGTAGCCCGTGTAGCTGGGTTCGTCGAGCTGAATGTACTCGCACCCCGCGCCGGCCAGCTCCTCGACCATCCGCCGCTGTATGCGCACCACGTCGGCGAGAAACGCGTCGGAGTCGGCATACACCGCGTGCGAGCGCTCGATGTCGCACATCTGCGCGACGCGATCGGGACCCATCAGCGTCACCTTCACCGGCTGCGTCGCCACGCCGCGCGCGAACCGATACTCCTCCATCGGAAAGCTGCGCAGGAGCCGCAAGCGCGCGGTCGCCGGCGCACGGAAGCTCACGACCGCATCGTCGCCCTTGGTGAGCGGGCGCTCGTGCGCGCCGCGGTTCTCCGGATTCTGGAGGAAGTTGCGCCACGAGCCGGCCCAGAGGTCCCAGCCCTCCACCTCGGAAAAGCTGACCTGCCAGTTCAGGCGCCGGAACTCCCCGTCGGTGACGACCGGCAGGCCGTGGCGCTGCTGCTCGGCGATCACCGCGCGGATGGCGGCATCCTGCGCGGCGCTTAGTTCGTCCGCATCCGCCTGACCCGCGGCGTGACGCAGGAACGTCTGCTTCAGGGCTTCGGGGCGGAGCAGACTGCCGACGTGGTCGACTCGCGAGGGGCTCATGTCGGCAGACAGGCTAGGGGAGCGACCGTCCGGCGTCAACCGATCAGCCGGCGTTCGTTGCGTGAACGGGTGCGCCGCACATAGAATGGCCTCTCAACGGAGGAGGGGAGTCGATCCATGAGGAAAGCGCTCGCAATCGTCGTCGCGTCGGTGCTCGCTTGCGCGGCGCCGTTCGCCGCCCACGCCCAGAAAGTCGTGCTCGGGATGAGCGGCTGGACCGGGTTCCAGCCGCTCAAGCTCGCGGAGCTCGCCGGGATCTTCAAGAAGAACGGCGTCGACATCGAGATCCGCTTCATTGCGCCGGTGCAACGCTCCGCCGCGCTCGCCGCGGGGGCGCTCAATGCCGCGGCCACCACGGTGGACCAGCAGATCGTCTGGACCTCGGCCGGCATTCCGACCGTCCAGGTGGCGCTGATCGACAAGTCGAACGGCGGGGACGGCATCGCCGTGCGCGGGAACATCGGCAGCATCAAGGAGCTCAAGGGCAAGTCGGTCGCCGTCGACGGTCCCGGGACGGTGCAGCACTTCATGCTGTCCTACATCCTGGAGAAGAACGGGCTCTCCATCCGCGACGTGATCCGCAATACCATGGGCGCGCAGCCCGCCGCGCAGTCGTTCGTCGCCGGGCAGAACGACGCGGCGGTGACCTACGAGCCGTATCTGTCCACCGTGCGCGCCAAGCCCGACTCCGGCAAGATCCTGGTGACGAGCAAGGAGTATCCGGTCGTCATCGACGTGCTGGTGTTCAGGACCGACTTCATCCAGCAGCATCCGAAGGTGGTGAAGGCGACGGTCGACAGCTTCTTCGAGGCCCTGGACATGATCCAGCGCGAGCCGGCGAAGGCGTACGAGCTGATGGGCAGCGTCGTCAAGCAGCCGGGCGACGCGTTCGCGAAGTCGGCGGCGTTCATCACCTGGCAGGACCGCGCCGCGAACAAGGCGTACTACGCGAAGGAGCATCAGGAGTTCGTGGAGTTCGCGATCCGCGTCCTCAAGTCGAACCGCGTGATCGAGAAGGAGCCGAGCGCGAAGGGGATGATCGACCTGCGCTTCCTGTAGGCGCGAAGCGCGCGCGCCCGGGACGGCCGCCGATCTGCGGCCCCGGGCGCTTTTCTTTTGCTCCGGAGTCCCATGCTCGAGCCCCTGAAGCCCGTCTCGCCCTTCGCGAAAATCGCGCTCGGCACGGCGTTCTTCGTGCTGTTCATCGGCGCCTGGGCGCTCGTCACGTTCGGCGGCGTGATCGACGGGATGTTCCTCAAGGATCCCGTCTACACGCTCAAGACCGGGCTCAACCTCTTCGTCGAGTTCGGATTCGTCCACGACGTCGGGATCACCGTCTTTCGCGTGGTCGGCGGCTTCGTCCTCGCCGCGCTGGTGGCCGTGCCGCTCGGCATCCTCATGGGCGCGTTCAAGCCGGTCGAGGCGTTCCTCGAGCCGTTCGTCTCCTTCGCGCGCTATCTGCCCGCCTCGGCGTTCATCCCGCTCCTGATCCTGTGGGCGGGGGTCGGCGAGGCGCAGAAGCTCGCGGTGATCTTCATCGGGTCGGTCTTCCAGATCATCTTGATGGTGGCGCTGATCATCGGCTCCACCCGGCGCGACCTGGTGGAGGCGGCCTATACGCTCGGCGCCGATGCGAGCGGGATCGTCAAGCGCGTGATGCTCCCGGGAGCCGCGCCGCAGATCGCCGAGACGCTGCGCCTCGTGCTCGGCTGGGCCTGGACCTACGTGATCGTCGCCGAGCTGGTGGGCGCGGAAAGCGGCATCGGCCACATGATCATGGACAGCCAGCGGCTGCTCGACACGGGGCAGATGATCTTCGGCATCTTGACGATCGGCGTCATCGGACTGGCGTCGGACTTCGCGTTCAAGCGCGCGAATCAGCGGCTGTATCCCTGGGCGTTCTGACCGGTGAGCAAGCTCGTCGTCGACGGCGTCTCACGGGTGTTCCCGGGCGTCCGGGGCGGTCTGCCCACCCATGCGCTGCAGGAGTCCCATCTCCAGGTCGCCGACAACGACTTCATCTGCATCCTCGGCCCGTCGGGCTGCGGCAAGTCGACGCTGCTGCGCATCGTCGCCGCGCTCGATCAGCCGACCACGGGGCGCGTGTTGCTCGACGGACAGCCGGTGACGCGTCCGGGGCCGGACCGCGGGATGGTGTTCCAGTCCTACACGCTATTTCCCTGGCTGACCGTGCAGCAGAACATCTGCTTCGGTCTCCGGGAGAAGGGCGTGCCGCAGCCGGAACAGGACCGGATGGCGGCGCACTACATCGAGCGCGTCGGACTGCGCGGCTTCGAGCGGCACTACCCGAAGATGCTGTCCGGCGGCATGCAGCAGCGCACCGCCCTCGCGCGGGCGCTGGCGAACGACCCGAAGATCCTGCTCCTCGACGAGCCTTTCGGCGCGCTGGACAACCAGACGCGAGCGCTGATGCAGGAGCTGCTGCTCGGAATCTGGGAGGCGGACCGCACGACGGTGCTGTTCGTCACGCATGACATCGACGAGGCGATCTTCATGGCGAACCGGGTCGCGGTGATGAGCGCGCGTCCGGGCCGCATCAAGTCGGACCTCCGCATCGATCTGCCGCACCCTCGACACTACACCGTCAAGACCACGCCGGAGTTCTCCGCCTACAAGGCCCGCCTCACCGAAGAGATCCGGGCCGAGTCGATCAAGGCGGCCGCAATGGGCGTCTGACGCCGCTCGTTCCTCGAAACCGCCCGCGCGTCGGGCTCGGCGGAGGAACTATTTCACGGAAAGTCCGGAGCACGCCCGGTCCGGCTGGCATCGGCCTTGCTGTCAGGTTCAGGTACTCGAATCGCCCGGGTCGGGGGCCTATTACCCCCGGCCTGCTAGGGCGCAGAGGACCGCTGCCATGTCTACATTGAATGCCGCCCAACTCGCCGCCTTCAGCGTCGACGCGTACGACGCCGCCGCCGACCTCTCGCGCCGCCTGCCGCCGGGATTCGTGCGGCTCGCCGACCTCGCGGGCGAGACCGGATTCGGCGGACTGCGCGCTGCGGCCTATTTCAACCAGGCGACGGGCGAGCTGGTGGTGGCCTATTGCGGGTCCGGCGAGCTGCGCGAGCTGTTCACGAACCTGTCCGCCGTAACCGGCGCCGGCGAGACCCAGCTGAACCACGCGCTCGCGTTTCTGACCGAGGCGCGGGCCAGCGCCGAGAAGTTGGCCGGGGCGCCGCTCGCAGACGCGGACATCACCATGACGGGGCATGGCGTCGGCGGCGGATTCGCATCGCTCGTATCGGTAGCGACAGGCTTGTCGGCGACGACGTTCAACGGCATGCGGATCGGCGGGCTGATGTCCGCGATGGAGGAGCGCTTCGGCACTCTTGCGCCCGATTACGCGAGCCGCATCACGAACTACGTCGACGCCCAGGAGGAGCTGTACACGCTTCCGCGCCGCACCACTCAGATCGGCAACGTCGTTGACGTGCAGACGTCAGCCCTGTCGTTTTCCGGTCAGCTGCACGCACGCGTCGCGACCGATGCGACCGGAACCGACGTCCTGGATGCGGTCTACGACTGGCTCGCGAACGTGGACGAGGATCGTCATCGCGCGCAGCGGATGCTCGCTGCGCTCGAGCTGCGGTTCGGCGGCGTGGAACTGGTCGACGCCGCCGGGCAGACGATCGCGGAAGGATCCGCGGCAGACGCGACCTACGATCAGCAACGCATCGCGGCGCTGAACGAGCTGATGCAGACGGATCGCGCCGACATCGTTCAATCGCGCGCGTTCGACCGGCTCTTCATCGATGGCTCGGACTCGGGCGAGCTCCAGGACGCAACCGCCTACGGCGACTCGGACGACCTCCTGGTGGGCGCGACCGGCGCCGATCAGCTCGCTGGCGGAGACGGTGACGACGTCCTGTTCGGCGGGGATGGAAACGACCTCATGACCGGGGTGTAGCGGAGCCGACGAACTGCTGGGCGGGGCGGGAAGCGACCTGTACCGGCTCGAGACCGGCGCCGGCGACGACACGATCCGGGACAAGGTCGGTTCGAACCGACTGGTCTGGGACGGCGCGGCGGCCGCCAACTTCTTCTACGAGCAGTCGCCAGGCCGCTGGGCGAGCGCCGACGGACGCGTCGTCATGGCCCGTGAGAACGGGGAATACGTGTTGCAGCACGCCGCCGGAGCGCAGGTCAAGCTGGACCTGTTCAGCGACCGCGACTTCGCGATCCGGCTCCTGGGCGCTCGCTCAGACCCGGTCACGTCCACGACTCAGTTGGGGGATGCGGTTCCGGGCGCGGACGACGACTACCTGATGGGCTCACCGGCCAACAACCGCATCCTGGGGGGCTTCGGCTCGGACACCATCGCCGGGTACGGGGGCGACGACTATCTGAGCGGGGGTGCCGGCGCGGACTACGTTCAAGGCGACGGCGACGGGATCTCGGGTCAGGACACCCTCCTCGGCGGGGCCGGGAGCGACATCTTGCTCGGGGACGGGGGTGCCGACCGGCTCTACGCCGACGAGGCCGTCGCGCTCGCGACCGCGATCGTGGACACGGCAGGCGCGATGCGGGACGAGCGCGGCGACTGGCTGAATGGGGGCGAGGGTGATGACGTGGCGGTGGGCAGCGCGGCGCACGACGTCCTGCTCGGCGGGGGCGGCGCGGACCTGCTCGTCGGCGGGGCCGGAAACGACTATCTCCTTGGTGACGCGGACTACATTCCCGACGACTTCGACTGGACGTTCGCCGGTTACGCGAACGGCAAGACCAACTACTACTCGCTCGACGCCGGCCAGAACAATCCGGTCACGAGCGACGGCGACCTGCTCTACGGCGGCTCGGGCAACGACTGGATCCTGGGGGGGCGCGGCGACGACGTCGCGTTCGGCGGCACCGGCAGCGATACGCTGATCGGGGATCTCGGTGCGGACGTGATGTCCGGTGACGAGGGGCGCGACACGCTGTGGGGTGGCCTCGCGTCGCGTGGCGACTACACCGACCGTGGCGACGACTACCTGGACGGAGGCGAGGGCGACGACTGGATCTATGGCAGCGGCGGCCAGAACTTCCTGTTCGGCGGCGCCGGAGCGGACACGATCTATACCGGGCCGTCGGACGACTTCGTGGACGCGGGGTCGGGCAACGACTTGATCAGCTCGCTCGGTGGCGACACCATATTCGCGGGGGACGGCGACGACGCGTTCGCGACATTCGGCACCGACGCCGTCGTCGCGCACGGCGGCGCAGGTCGCGACAGCCTGAGCGGCGAGCAGGGCGCCGATCGGCTGTATGGAGACGATGGCGACGACGTGCTGCGGGGGTTCGAAGGCGCCGACCATCTCGACGGGGGGACCGGCAACGACCGCTACCGATTCGCGGTGGGAGACGGAAACGACGAGCTGGTTGACGCCGGCGGGACCGACGTGATCGAACTGCTGTCGTTCGAGGGCGCCGGGGCGGGCAGCGAGGCGATCAGCCGGGAGAGCATCAGGCTCCTCGCCGATAACAGCGAGATCTACCTGGCCTACGGCGACCAGGGCGATCGCATTCGGCTGGGCGCGGACCCGCGCGGGCTGATCGAGCGGATCGAGCTGCGACACACGGTGGGCGCCGTCCAGACCGTCGAGACGATCGACATCGCCGATCTGCGCGTGGAGTACGCCGGTACGGCGGATGCAGAGATTCTGTTCGGGGTGGACGGCTTCAGGAATCTGTTGACCGGTGGCGACGGCAACGACGTCGTGCTGGGCTCCTTCCTCGACGACGAGCTGGCGGGCGGCCTGGGCCGCGACCTGCTGCGTGGCGGCGAAGGCGGCGACCGCTACGTCGAAGCGATCGGCGGCGGAGTCGACACCATCGAGGATGACGGGTCGAGCGGCACCGATGTGCTCGCCGTCAGCGTCGCGAGCAGTGCCGCGACGCTGGGCCTCGCGGGCGGCGCGCTGATGCTCGATCTGGGCGGCGGCGACGCCGTGCAGATCCACGGCTTCAATCCGCTCGACGCGCTCGCTTCGACGATCATCGAGCGCATCGCGTTCACCGACGGCGATCTCTCCTACCAGCAACTGCTCGGCCGCGGCTTCGATCTGCGCGGGTCCGACGGCGCCGACGTCCTCACCGGTACCAATCTCGTCGACCGGTTCGACGGGCGTCGCGGTGACGATCGCATGATCGGGGGCAAGGGGAACGACGAGTACACGTTCGGGCGCGGGTACGGGCACGACGTGATCGTCGACCAGGACAAGACCGCCGGTAACTTCGACCGGGTGGTGCTCACCGACGGACTGCAAGCGAGCGACGTCGACGTGCAGGCGTCGGCCGACCGCCTTACGCTGAAGATCCGCGGCACGAACGACCAGCTGGACATTCAGTGGATTCCCGACAGTGGCCTCCGAATCGAGGAGATCAAGTTCGCTGACGGCCAGCTCTGGGATCTCGCCGCGATCCAGAGCAAGTTTCAGCCGGCGAACGTTCCCCCGGGGCTCAAGCGTGCAATCGCCGATCAGGTCGCGCGCGAAGACCGGGCGTTCGCCTTCCAGCTTCCCAGCGATACGTTCGAGGACCCGAACGCGACCGACGCCCTTGCGCTGAGCGCGACGCTGGCCGATGGCTCGGCGTTGCCGGGCTGGCTCGCGTTTGATGCCGCGACCGGTACCTTCAATGGCACGCCCGCCAACTCTGACGTCGGCGCCGTCAGCGTGATGGTCACCGCTGCGGACCCGGGCGGGGCCAGGGTGAGCGACACGTTCGATGTCATCGTCGAGAATACGAATGACGCCCCGGTGCTTGACGCTGCGATCGGCTCGCGCACCGCCACCGAGGACGCCCTGTTCGACTTCTTGCTGCCGGCGGGAACGTTCCGCGATGTCGACGCCGGCGACGTCATCCAATACTTCGCTACGCTCGACAAGGGCGCTGCGCTGCCGGGCTGGCTGAAGTTCGATGGGGCAACGGGCCGGTTCTCCGGTACGCCCGGCAACGATGATGTCGGCAGCTACCGCGTTCACCTCTTCGCGGTGGACAAGTCCCAGGCCATGGCGGAAGACGTGTTCGACCTGGCCGTCGAGAACACGAACGACGCTCCGACCCTCGGTGTGCCGCTCGCGGACTGGACGGTGCGCGAGGCGCAACCGCTCGAGTTCCAGATCCCCGGTGACACCTTCGCGGACGTCGACAAGGACGACGCATTGTCGTTCGACGCGACGCTTGCCAGCGGCGCCGCGCTTCCGGCCTGGCTCGAGTTCGACCGGCTCACCGGCACGTTCAAGGGGACGCCCGGCCGCGCCGACATCGGCGCCTATGCGATCCGCGTCGAGGCACGCGACGAGGGCGGTGCGACGGTCACCGACGAGTTCAGGATCACCGTCAACGCGGTGCCCGGGCAGGTGCTCACCGGGACCAACGGCGCTGACACGCTCGTGGGCAACGCCGGCGACGACACGCTCGCCGGCCGGCTCGGCGCAGACGTGCTGCAGGGCGGCGCGGGGAACGACACGCTCCTCTACGCGCGCGATGCCGTCTGGTCGGGGAACGTGCTGCGGACCAACGTGGGCAGTCCGGGTGCCGCCGGGACCGGCGAGACCGCGAGCTTGAACGGTCGCAGCCGCAGCTTCGATCTCTTCGACGGCGGCACCGGCCGGGACACCCTCATCGGGACCGCGCAGGGGGACGCGGTGCTGCTTGACGATGCGTCGAGTCCCCCTCAGACCGCGCAGGCGCGCCTTGCCGGCATCGAGGTCATCCAGGTGGGCGGCGGTGCCGACCTCGTGGACCTCACCAGCACGCGCTTCTCCTACGGTGCCGTGCTGATCGACGCCGGGGCCGGCAACGACATCGTCTGGTCCTCGGCCGGCGACGACCTTATCTACGGTGGCGCTGGCAATGACCGGATCTTCGCCGGTGCCGGCGACGACTATCTATCGGGCGATGGCGGCAGCGACGACCTGAACGGCGCGGGCGGAAACGACGTTCTCCAGGGGAACGCAGCGAACGACAAGATGTTCGACCTCGCCGGCAACAATCTGCTCGATGGGCGCGACGGCAGCGACGACCTCTACGACGGCACCGGCAACGCCCTCATCGCCGGCGGCCGCGGGGCCGATCGGATCACGCTCGGCGGCGGGCACGACCTCGTGGCGTTCAACCGCGGCGACGGGCGGGACACAGTGCGCGGCGTCGGCGCGGCCGTGGTATCGCTCGGCGGGGGCATCGAGTACCGGGACCTCGCGCTCCGCAAGAGCGGGGCGGATCTCCTGGTCGAGGTTGGCGCGGGAGAGCGGATTACGCTCAAGGACTGGTACGCGGATCCGCAGAACCAGATGGTCAAGACGATGCAGGTCGTCGCCGAAACGATGCAGGCGCCCCATCCGGCCGCCTATGGGGCGTTGTTCGCGGAGAAGGTGCAGTGGTTCGACTTCAGCGCGATCGTCGCGGCCTTCGACGATGCGCGGGCCACGACCGCGAACCTCGGTCGCTGGCAGATGATGGACCAGCTCCTCGTCACGCACCTGGGCGGCAGCAGCAGCGAAGCGCTCGGCGGCGATCTGGCGTACCAGTACGGACTCAACGGCGCGTTCACCGGGCTCGGGCTCGGCGCGGTGCAGGAGGTCCTGGGCGCCAGCGGCTTCGGAACGGATCGTCAGGCGCTGCGCCCGCTCGGCGAGCTCACCGCGGACGACACGAAGGTCCGCTGACCCGCTGATCGACGAGGCGCGGGCCGACGCGCCCGCGCCTATTCAAACGTCATCGCGCCGGCGTTGAGCACCGGGGGGATTCGGGTTATCATCCCGCATCCCGGCTGCTGGTTTTTCGATGACCAAGTATGTGTTCGTGTCGGGCGGGGTCGTTTCCTCCCTGGGGAAGGGGATAGCCGCCGCTTCCCTCGCCGCGATCCTCGAATCCCGCGGCATCAAAGTCACCCTCCTCAAGCTCGATCCCTACATCAACGTCGATCCCGGCACGATGAGCCCTTTCCAGCACGGAGAGGTGTTCGTCACCGAGGACGGCGCCGAGACCGACCTCGATCTCGGGCACTACGAGCGCTTCCAGAGCGCCCGGATGAGGAAGTCGAACAACTTCACCACCGGGCAGATCTACGAGAGCGTGATCAAGCGGGAGCGCCGCGGCGACTACCTGGGCCGCACCGTCCAGGTCATCCCGCACATCACCGACGAGATCAAGAGCTTCATCGCGCGCGGCGCGGCCGGCGCCGACGTGGCGATCGTCGAGATCGGCGGCACCGTCGGCGACATCGAGTCGCTGCCGTTCCTCGAGGCGGTGCGCCAGATGCGCCAGGAGCTCGGGCCGCGCAACACCTGCTACGTCCACCTCACGCTCGTGCCGTACATCAAGTCGGCGGGCGAGATCAAGACCAAGCCGACGCAGCATTCGGTGAAGGAGCTGCGCGAGATCGGGATCCAGGCCGACGCGCTGCTCTGCCGCTGCGAGAAGCCGGTGCCCGACGAGGAGCGGCGCAAGATCGCGCTGTTCACCAACGTTCCGGTCGAGGCCGTCATCTCCGTCTGGGACGTGGACTCGATCTACAAGATCCCGAGCATGCTGCATCACCAGATGCTCGACGAGATCGTCTGTCATCGGCTCGACATCCTCGCGCGGCCGGCCGATCTCTCGCCCTGGGATCGGCTCGTCAGCGCGCTGGAGCATCCGCAGCATCACGTCACCGTGGCGCTGGTCGGCAAGTACGTCGACCTCACCGAGTCGTACAAGTCGCTCACCGAGGCGCTGATCCACGCCGGCATCCACACCCGGAGCAAGGTCGAGGTCCGCTACATCGACTCCGAGTCGATCGAGAGCGAGGGGGTCGGCGCGCTGAAGGGCGCCGATGCGATCCTCGTGCCCGGGCGGCTTCGGCAAGCGCGGCATCGAGGGCAAGATCCGGGCGATCCAGTACGCGCGCGAGCAGCGCCTACCGTACCTCGGCATCTGCCTCGGCATGCAGCTCGCGGTCATCGAGTTCGCGCGGCACAAGGCCGGGCTCGAGGACGCGAACAGCACGGAGTTCGACCCCGACACGCCGCATCCCGTGGTCGCGCTGATCACCGAATGGCAGAACGCCGACGGGAAGATCGAGCGGCGCGACGAGCGGTCGAACCTCGGCGGCACGATGCGCCTCGGCGCCCAGCCGGCGGACGTGGTCCCGGGCACGCTCGTGCATCGGATCTACAAGAGCGACGTCGTCAACGAGCGGCACCGCCACCGCTACGAGGTCAACAACCATTACCTCCCCAGGCTGGAGGCGGTCGGGCTGAAGGTCGCGGCGCGGACGAAGGCGGAGTCGCTCTGCGAGCTGATCGAGTTGCCCGACCATCCGTGGTTCGTCGGCTGCCAGTTCCACCCCGAGTTCACGTCGACGCCGCGCGGCGGACACCCGCTCTTCAAGAGCTTCATCGAGGCCGCGCTCACGCACCAGGCCGGGCTGGAGAAGCCGGCGGTCGCGGCGGCCTAGCAGCATGAAGCGCTGCGGCTTCGAGGCCGGTTTAGACAAACCCCTCTTTCTGATCGACGGGGCCGTCGGAGACGGCGCATGAAGCTGTGCGGCTTCGACGTCGGACTCGACAAGCCACTATTCCTGATCGCCGGCCCGTGCGTCGTCGAATCGCGCGAGCTCGCGTTCGATACGGCGGGCAAGCTGAAGGAGCTCTGCGCCGCTCTCGGCATGCCCTTCATCTACAAGTCGTCGTACGACAAGGCGAACCGCAGCTCCGGCAAGTCGTTCCGCGGCCTCGGCATGGACAAGGGGCTCGAGATCCTCGCCGAGGTGCGCAAGGCGATCGGCGTCCCGGTCCTGACCGACGTGCACGAGATCGGGGAGGTGCGGGAGGTTGCGGCGGTCGTCGACGTGCTCCAGACGCCCGCATTCCTGTGCCGGCAGACCGACTTCATCGCCGCCGTGGCATCGGCGGGGAAACCGGTCAACATCAAGAAAGGCCAGTTTCTCGCGCCGGGCGACATGAAGAACGTCGTCGAGAAGGCGCAGGCGGCCGCGCGTGCCGCGCATCCGGGCGTCGCGGGCGCAGACGATCAAATAATGGTGTGCGAGCGGGGCGCCTCGTTCGGGTACAACAACCTCGTGTCCGACATGCGCTCGCTCGCGATCATGCGCGAAACCGGGCGCCCGGTCGTCTTCGACGCGACGCATTCGGTGCAGCTGCCCGGCGGGCAGGGCACGTCGAGCGGCGGTCAACGCGAGTTCGTTCCGGTGCTCGCGCGGGCCGCGGTCGCGGTCGGCGTGGCCGGCGTATTCATGGAGACGCACCCGAACCCGGAGAAGGCGCTGTCCGACGGGCCGAACGCCTGGCCGCTCGGCCAGATGCGCGGACTGCTCGCGACGCTCAAGGAGATCGACGCGCTGGTGAAGCGGCGCGGCTTCGCGGAGCAGGGGCTCTGAAGTCCGGGCGGGACCAAGCAGGTAACTAGAGGGGCAAGGGAGACATGAGCTCGATCGTCGATGTCGTCGCGCGGGAGATCCTCGATTCGCGAGGCAACCCCACCGTGGAAGCCGATGTGCTGCTCGAATCGGGCGTGATGGGGCGCGCTGCGGTTCCTTCGGGCGCATCCACCGGATCGCGCGAGGCGCTCGAGCTGCGCGATGGCGACCGGCAGCGCTATCTGGGCAAGGGCGTGCTCAAGCCGGTCGAGCACATCAACACCGAGATCTCCGAGGCGATCATGGGGCTCGACGCCTCGGAGCAGAGCTTCATCGACCGCACGCTCATCGACCTGGACGGCACCGAAAACAAGGCCCGCCTAGGCGCCAACGCGATACTGGCCGTCTCGATGGCGGTGGCGAAGGCGGCCGCCGAGGAATCGGGTCTGCCGCTGTACCGCTACTTCGGCGGCTCCGGCGCGATGCAGATGCCGGTGCCGATGATGAACGTGGTGAACGGCGGCGCGCATGCCAACAACAACCTCGACCTCCAGGAGCTGATGATCATCCCGATCGGGGTGCTCAGCTTCCGCGAGGCGCTGCGCTGCGGCGCCGAGATCTTCCACGCGCTGCGCAAGCTGCTCGACGACCGCGGCCTGTCGACGACGGTCGGGGACGAGGGCGGGTTCGCGCCGAACCTGGCCTCGCACGCCGCGGCGATCGAGCTGATCATGAAGGCGATCGAGAACGCCGGCTACATGCCGGGCGGCGACGTCGCGCTCGGCCTCGACTGCGCGAGCTCGGAGTTCTACGAGAACGGCAAGTACAAGCTCGCCTCCGAGAAGCTCGAGCTCTCCTCGGCCGAGTTCTGCGACTACCTGCAGGCGCTCGCCGACCGCTTCCCGATCGTGAGCATCGAGGACGGCATGGCCGAGTCGGACTGGGACGGCTGGCAGCACCTCACCCAGCGACTCGGCAAGCGCATCCAGCTCGTGGGCGACGATCTGTTCGTCACCAACACGCGCATCCTGCGCGAGGGCATCAAGCTCGGCGTCGCGAACTCGATCCTCATCAAGGTCAACCAGATCGGCACCCTCACCGAGACCTTCGCCGCGATCGAGCTCGCGAAGCGCTCCGGCTACACGTCGGTGATCTCGCACCGCTCGGGCGAGACCGAGGACACCACGATCGCCGACATCGCGGTCGGCACCAACGCGCTGCAGATCAAGACCGGCTCGCTGTCGCGCTCCGACCGCGTCGCCAAGTACAACCAGCTTCTGCGCATCGAGGAGGACCTCGGCGAGGCGGCGAGCTATCCCGGACGCGACGCGTTCTACCAGCTGCGCTGAGGAGGCACGGTCTGAGGACTTTCGGCAATCGGTATCGCGAGCGCATGGCCCCATCAGGCGTTATCCTGTGCGGTCCGCGCTCGTCCAGCTGCGCTGCCTCGCGACCCCCCGTGGCCGGTACCTAGACCTTTGCCAATGCGAGTCCTCGGCATCATCCTGGGCGTTCTCATCGTCCTCATCCAGTACCCGCTCTGGCTCGGGAAGGGCGGCTGGGTGCGTGCGTGGGACAACGACCGGCAGCTCGCGGCGCAGAAGGCGCACAATCACCGCCTGCAGGAGCGCAACGACGCGCTCGAGGCCGAGGCGCGGGACCTCAAGCAGGGCACCGAGGCGATCGAGGAGCGCGCCCGCTTCGAGCTGGGGATGGTCCGGCAGGACGAGGTCTTCGTCCAGATCGTCGAGCCGCGCGCCGAAGCGCGCCGCTAGCTCGGCTACGCGGACCGCGCCCTCGGCGCGCGCGGTCCGTGCTGACAGGTCCAAGGAGGGCCGATGAACCTCTATCCAATGCTCCGCGCGCGCGCTGCCCAGGGCAAACCGTTGCGCGTCGGCGTCATAGGCGCCGGCAAGTTCGCCGCCATGTATCTCGCGCAGGTGCCCAGGACCCCGGGCATCCACCTGGTGGGCATCGCGGACCTCGCGCCGGCGAACGCCCGGACGAATCTCCAGCGCGTCGGCTGGAAGCAGGAGACCTACGGCGCGGCATCGCTCGACGCGGCGCTCGCGCAGCACACGACGCACGTCGGGGACGATTGGGAGGCGCTCGTGTCGCATCCCGCGATCGACATCGTCGTCGAGGCGACGGGGAATCCGCCGGCGGCCGTCACGCATGCGCTCGCCGCCTTTCGGCACGGCAAGCACGTCGTGAACGTAACCGTCGAAGCGGATGCGTTCTGCGGACCGCTGCTCGCCCGGCGCGCAGCCGAGGCGGGTGTCGTCTATAGCCTTGCCTACGGCGACCAGCCGGCGCTCATCTGCGACCTCGTCGACTGGGCACGCACCGCCGGCTTCGACGTGGTTGCGGCCGGGCGCGGACATAAGTGGCTGCCGCACTTCGCGCAATCGACACCCGAGACGGTGTGGGGGTACTACGGGCTCACGCCGGAGCAGGCCCGCGTCGGCGGGCTCAACCCGAAGATGTTCAACTCGTTCCTGGACGGGTCCAAGCCGGCCATCGAGAGCACGGCGGTGTGCAACGCGACGGGGCTGACGCCGGCGCCGTGGGGGCTGACGTTCCCGCCGGCGAGCGTGGACGACCTGCCATTCGTGATGCGGCCGCGCGAGGAAGGCGGGCACCTGCACCACAAGGGTCAGGTCGAGGTCGTCTCGTCGCTCGAGTCCGACGGGCGCGCCATCCCCTACGACATCCGCTTCGGCGTGTGGGTGGTGTTCGAAGGCGACACCGAGTACATCCGGCGCTGTTTCACGGAGTACGGCGTGCGGACCGATCCGTCCGGCCGTTATGCCTGCCTGTACAAGCGCTGGCACCTGATCGGCCTGGAGGTCGGAATCTCGGTCGCTTCGGTCGGCCTGCGCCGCGAGCCGACCGGCTGTGCCACCGGTTTCCGGGCCGACGTCGTCGCAACCGCGAAGCGCGACCTCAAGGCCGGCGAGGTGCTCGACGGAGAGGGCGGTTACACGGTGTACGGCAAGCTCTGCCCTGCGGAAGAATCGCTCAGGTTGGGCGGGCTCCCGCTCGGCCTCGCGCACGAGGTGAAGCTGCTGAATCCGGTCGCTGCGGGCCAGCCGGTGCGCTGGACCGACGTGCAATACGATGCGGCGAGCGAGGCGGTGAAGATCCGTCGCGAGATGGAGCGCGAGTTCGCGCCGGCGCAGCGCGCGGCGGCCTAGCCGCTCAGGCGAACGCCTGCGGCCCGAGCAGCGCTTCGCGAAAGCGGTTCTTGAGATGCGCGCCCTCGCGCGGGGGCAGCACGAGCGGTAGCTTGTCCGCGCGGATCTTCACTTGATAGAGCAGCGGACCGCGCTCGGTTCGGATCGGGCCGAGCGCGGCGGCAAGCTCGGTGTCGGTCCGCACCAAGGCCGCGCGCCGGAAACGGCACGCGAGCGCGGTGGCGGCGAGATCGATGCCATGCGCCGTCGCGGTGGCCTGCATGCCGGTCTCGCCGTACCGCTCGTTGTCGAGCACGACGAGCGCGAGATTGCCGGGGGCCTGCACCCCGATGGTCGCGAGGCTGCCCAGCCCCATCAGCATCTCGCCGTCTCCGGTGATGACCAGCACGCGCCGCCCGGGCTGGGCGAGGGCGAGACCCAGCCCGATCATCGCCGCCGCGCCCATGCCGCCCCACAGCGGGAAGGTCAGGGGATGGTCGCCCGCGGCGGTGCAATCCCAGGCGGGCGCACCCAGCCCGGCGACCACGAGCAGGTCGCCGCGGTCGGCGAGGAGCCGCGCGACGACGTTGCGGCGGTCCAGGGTCGGGGTGTCGGCCATCGTCATTCCTTGAAGTGCTTCGTGCCGATCAGCTTCTGCGCGATCAGGACCGCCGCCATCGCGCCGGCGTCGAACGCGAGCCGGCCGGCGGCCTCGACTGCGCTTGCTACGGCTTCCGGCGTCTCGGCCCGATACACCGCGCAGCCGGCGAGCTCGAGCGTGGCGGCGGTGGTCTGTCCCATCGGCAGCTGCCACGGGTTGAACTCGCCCCATTCGCCGCGCATCGTGACGAGTGCGAGGAACGGGATCCCGCACGACTTCATCATCGCGAGCGTGTTCGGACAGTTCCCGACGCCGCTCGACTGCATCAGCAGGACGGCGCGCGCGCCGCCGAGCCACGCACCCGCCGCCAGACCGATCCCTTCCTCCTCGGTCGTCAGCGGCACCGCACACATTGCGGCATCCGCCTGGCACAGCTCGATGAGACGCCGATGACCGGCGTCGGGGACGTAGCTGACCTGTGATACGCCGAGCGCCGTAAGTACCTGATGCGCCGCGGCCGGCCAATCCGGGAGAAGTTCGTCGGTTCGTTTCTGCATCGGTGCAGCGATCGTTGAGGGCGGCCGGATTCTACCAATCCAAGCGGCGCCCTGTTGCTGTGCGACAAAGCGCGCCGCAGGTGGCGCGCGGTTGACTTTGCCAAGGTCGCGTGACAGAGTCCCTGCGCACTGACGCGGCTCGGCCGCGCGAGTAGAAATAGAATAAAACCATCCGTCTCCGTCCACGAGGAGGGCAGCATGAAGCGCAGAACGTTCGTCAAGGCAACCGCCGCCGCAGGTCTCCAGGGCATTCTCGCCAGCCGCATGGCGCCGGCGTTCGCGCAGGGCACCACGATCCACATCGTGCGGTGGAACGACTTCGTTCCGGCGGCCGACGAGATCTGGCGCAAGGAGTTCGTGCCCGTCGTGGCGAAATCGCTCGGGATCCGGCTGAACGTCGAGACGATCAATGCCAACGACATCCCGGCGCGCGCCACCTCCGCGATCCAGTCGGGCAACGGCCCCGACATCTTCATGCTCCTCAACAACTACCCCCACCTGTACGCGGAGTCCGGGGTGGACGTGAGCGACATCGCCGAGGAGGTCGGCAAGGCGCAGGGCGGCATCTACAGTCTCCCGCAGGCGCTGTGCAAGGTGGGCTCGCAGTGGGCGGCGATGCCCTGGTCGACGGTGCCGGCGCTCATCGCCTACCGCAAGTCCTGGTTCGAAGAGGCCGGGGCGAAGACCTTTCCGACCACTTGGGACCAGTACCGCGAGATCGGCAAGAAGCTCAAGGCGGCGAAGCGCCCGATCGGCCAGACGCTCGGCCACACGTTCGGCGATGCGCCGACGTTCACCTATCCGTACATGTGGTCGTACGGCGGGCAGGAGATCGACAAGGCCGGCAAGGTGATCCTCGAGTCGAAGCAGACGATCGAATCGGTGAACTTCATGGCCGCGTTCTGGAAGGACGCGCACGACGAGGGCGGTCTCGCCTGGGACGACACCAACAACAACCGCGCCTTCCTCTCCCAGGAAATCTCCGCCACGCTCAACGGCGCGTCGATCTACGTCGCCGCGCTCCGCGGCGGGGACAAGTTCAAGACCGAGAAGGGCGCGCCGCTGCACACCGACATCCTGCATGCGCCGCTGCCCAAAGGCCCCGCGGGGGAGGCTCCGTACCACACCGCGTTCACGCACATGGTCATGAAGTACTCCAAGAACCAGAAAGCCGCCAAGGACTTCCTGCGCTGGGCCCACGCCAAGGAGAACTACGAGAAGTGGTTCGTCGTGCAGAAGGGCTTCGCGATCGCGCCGACGCGCGACTGGGAGAAGCACCCGATGTGGAAGGAGGACCCGGTGATGCTGCCGTTCAGCAAGGCGTCGCTGACGGGCCGCGCCATGGGCTACGCCGGCGAGCCGAACAAGAAGGCGGCCGAGGTGTGGAACAAGTACATCATCACCGACATGTACGCCCAGGTCTGCCAGGGCAAGATGAAGGCCGAGGACTCGGTCAAGTGGGCCGCGGGCGAGCTGCGCAAGGTCTACGTCTGATTCGACGACCTTGAGGGATCCGGTGGTGGCGGGATCGGGTAGCGCTGCAGGCGCGGCGCTACCCGCCGATCGAATCGTCGTCTCGCGCTGGACGCGCCTGCTCGAGAATCAGCGCGTCCTCGCCGTGGCGCTGCTCGCGCCCGGGGTGATCATCCTCACCATCTTCATCGCCTATCCGTTCGTGATGGCGATCTGGTTCGCGCTGACCGACATCAGCGTCGGGGTCGTGGGCAAGTTCGTCGGGACCGAGAACTTCGCGAAGGCCTGGGAGGACACGATCTTCCAGACCGCGTTCAAGAACACCGTCTTCTACACGTTCTGGGCGACGGTGTTCAAGCTCTCGCTCGGAATGTGGCTCGCGCTGCTCCTCAATCGCCACTTCAAGTTCAAGCGGATCATCCGCGCCTCGATGCTGCTGCCGTTCATCATCCCGACGGTGCTCTCGACGTTTGCCTGGCGCTGGATGTTCGACCCGACCTTCAGCGTGATCAACTGGGCGCTCTACAACGCCGGCTGGATCACCGACCGGCTGCCGTTCCTGTCGAACGGCGACTACGCGATGTGGTGCGCAATCCTCGTCAACACCTGGCGCGGCATGCCGTTCTTCGCCATCACACTGCTCGCCGGCCTGCAGACGATCAGCCCGGACCTCCACGAAGCGGCGGCGCTCGACGGCGCGAATGCGTGGCACCGCTTCTGGCACGTCACCTGGCCGCTGCTCCTGCCGGTGACGCTCGTCGTCGTCGTGTTCTCGGTGATCCAGACGTTCTCCGACTTCCAGCTGATCTACGTGCTCACCGGCGGCGGTCCGGCGAATTCGACGCACCTCGTCGCCACCTACGCGTACCAGATCGGCGTGGCCTCGGGGCTGCTCGGCCAGGGCGCGGCGATCTCGCTCTTCATGTTCCCGGTGCTATTCGCGGTGGTGTGGGTGCAGCTGCGCTACCTCAAGCGCATGGACGGCGCGTAAACCATGGTCATCGAGCGGCGCTGGAAGAAGTGGTTCTACTTCTACATCCCGCTGGCGGTGTTCATCCTCTTCACGCTGTTCCCGTTCTACTGGATGGGGGTGACGGCGTTTCGCCCGGACCCGGAGCTCTACCGCTCCTGGCGCGCGGCGAACGCGACCCCGTTCTGGACGCTCGATCCGACGCTGGAGCACTTCAAGGGCCTGCTGTCGAGCACCGAGTTCCTGCAGTGGCTGTGGAACACGATGCTGATCGCCACGGTCTCCACGCTGATCTCGCTCGTCTGCGGGATGTTCGCCGGCTACGCGCTCGCGCGGCTCCGGTTCAAGGGCTCGGAGTTCCTCGGCACGGCGATCTTTATCACTTATCTCGTGCCGCAGACGCTGCTCTTCATTCCGCTCGCCGACATCATCCGCAACATGCACCTCGGGAACACCCCCTGGGCGCTGATGCTGACCTACCCGACCTTCCTGATCCCGTTCTGCACGTGGCTGCTGATGGGCTACTTCAAGACGATTCCGAAGGAGCTCGAGGAGTGCGCGCGGATCGATGGCGCGACGCGGTTCGGCGCGATGGTGCGGATCATCTTTCCGGTGGCGGTGCCGGGGATCCTCTCCGCAGGGATCTTTGCGTTCACCCTGTCGTGGAACGAGTTCATCTATGCGCTCGTCTTCCTCTCGTCGGTTGACCAGAAGACGGTGCCGGTGGGGGTCGTGTCGGAACTGATCCGCGGTGACATTTTCTTTTGGGGGCAGCTCATGGCGGGCGCGCTGCTCGGCTCGGTGCCGGTGGCGCTCGTCTACTCGTTCTTCGTTGAGTACTACGTCGCCGGTCTGACCGGCTCAGTCAAGGGCTGACGATGGCCGAAGTCTTACTCACCGGCATAAACAAGTATTACGACGGCAACGTCCACGCCGTGAAGGACGTGAACCTGCACATCCGGGACAAGGAGTTCATGGTTTTCGTCGGCCCCTCCGGCTGCGGGAAGACCACGACGCTGCGGATGATCGCGGGGTTGGAGGAGATCAGCTCGGGCGAGATCCGCATCGGCGACCGGATCGTCAACGAACTCCCGCCGATGGACCGCGACATCGCGATGGTGTTCCAGAACTACGCGCTGTACCCGCACAAGTCGGTGTACGACAACATGGCGTTCGGGCTGCAGATGCGCAAGTTCAAGAAGGAGGAGATCGAGAAGCGCGTCCAGGCGGCGGCCGATATCCTCGGCATCCAGCCGCTGCTCGCCCGCAAGCCGCGCCAGCTCTCGGGCGGCCAGCGCCAGCGCGTCGCGCTGGGACGCGCGATTGTCCGGCATCCGCAGCTCTTCCTCTTCGACGAGCCGCTTTCCAACCTCGACGCCAAGCTGCGCGTGCAGATGCGCGTCGAGCTCAAGCGGCTGCACGACCGGCTGGAGACCACGGCGGTCTACGTCACCCACGACCAGGTCGAGGCGATGACGCTCGGTGACCGCGTCGTCGTGATGAAAGACGGCGTGGTGCAGCAGGTGGGCGAGCCGATGGAGCTCTATGGCAAGCCGGCCAACAAGTTCGTCGCCGGCTTCATCGGGTCGCCGGCGATGAACTTCCTGGACGTGGCAATCGCGGACGCGGCAGGCGCGATCTGGGCCGAGACGGTCGGCTTCCGCGTGAAGGTGCCGCCCGAACACGGCGAGCGGCTGCGCGCGTACGCCGGGAAGCGCGCGACGCTCGGCGTACGGCCGGAGGCGCTGCGACTCGCGAACGGGTCCGATCCCGCCCATTACACGTTCGAAGCCACGATCGACGTCGTCGAGCCGCTGGGCTCCGAGATCCTGCTCGACGTGCGCGTCGGCGCAGCGTCCGTGGTGGCCCGGGTGGAGCCGGGCGTTCGCGTCAAGATGCACGAGAACGTCCGCCTGGTGCTCGATCCCGGGCGCGTGCACTTCTTCGACGGCGGCAACGAAGCGGTGATCTGAGCGCATGAGCGCACCCGGCGCCGCGGTAACGGCCCTCGTCGAGGACCTCGTCGCCGCAAATCGCATCCTCGCGCACCACGGCGTGCTCGATGGGTTCGGGCACGTCAGCGCGCGCCATCCGGAGCGGCCGGACCGGTTCCTGCTCGCGTGCTCGCGCGCCCCCGAGCTCGTCTCCGCCGCCGACATCATGGAGTTCGACCTCGACTCCAACGCGCAGGGCGGCGACACCCGCAAGCCCTATCTCGAGCGGTTCATACACGGCGAGATCTTCCGCGTGCGCGCGGACGTGAGCGCGATCGTGCACAGCCACTCGCCCTCCGTGATCCCGTTCGCGGCCTCTTCGGTGAAGCTGCGCCCCGTCTACCACATGGGAAGCTTCCTCTCCGCCGGCGCGCCGGTTTTCGACATTCGCAAGCACTTCGGCTGCACCGACATGCTGGTGCGCAACCGGGAGCAGGGCGCGGCGCTTGCCGGCGACCTCGGCGCGCAGGGCGTCCTGCTGATGCGGGGTCACGGGTTCGTGGCGGTAGCGGAAAGTATTCCGGTGGTGGTCTATCGGGCGATTTACACCGAAGTGAACGCGGCGGCCCAGCAGAAGGCAATCGCGCTCGGCGGCACCGTCACCTATCTCGAGCCCGACGAGGCTGCCCGCTCCGACGCGACCAACCGTTCGGTGTCGGAGCGCCCCTGGGAACTCTGGAAGCGGCAGGTGCTGGGAAAGAACTGAAGGACGTCCACGGGGCGTCGCGAGGCAGCGCAAGTGGACGAGCGCGGACAAGAAGGGATAACGCCTTGCGGCGCTGCACACTGGTAACGCCCTCCACCGAAAGACCGCAGCCAGAGCTTCCGTAGACCCCGGCCGCACGCCCTGATTCGCGCTGTCTCCGTCACTCCGGCGCGGTAGACTCCGCACTGCAGCACGCCCGGCACGACCGCGCACTGGGCGCAGGGATCGGGCGGCCCACCAGCTGCGGCGCGCCTGCCAGACGGGGTAATGACGGATCTACCGGCTACGGTACTGACGGCGACGGTCTGGACCTACTGGTTCTGCGTCGGCGTCATGGTGGTGCGCATCCGGCGCAAGACCCGGAAGCTGTCGGGCGTCGTGCCGAAGCAGCGGCTCGAGCAGTTCATGTGGGTGGTCTGGGTGCCGCTCGTTTTCGCATGGATGACGCTTCCCTACCTTGCCGCGACCGGCTCCCGCGCGCCCTGGGCGCTTCCCGGTTTCGCCCACGCACCGGGCTACCTGGCACTGCGCTGGATCGCGGCGCTCGTCGGGGTCGCTTGCCTTGCGCTCACCATCGAGTGCTGGATCCGGATGGGCAAGAACTGGCGCATGGCGGTCACGCCCGATCAGCAGACCGACCTCGTCACGAGCGGCCTCTACGGTTACATCCGCCATCCGATTTATGCACTGAGCGTTCTGCTCATGCTCTGCTCGGCGCTGGTGGTCCCCACGGTTCCGATGGTCGTGGTTGCGGCAGTGCACGTCCTGCTGATGCTCGTGAAGGCGCGCAACGAGGAGCGATACCTCCTCGGGGCGAAGGGCGAGGCGTATGCGAGCTATTGCCGCCGGACCGGTCGCTTCGTGCCACGCTTCGGCGCACGCAAGTCGAAGCTCGAGGGCTCGCCGTGAATCGCCTGCGCCATCTCTGCGGGATCCTCGCCTCGGCCCTGCTGGCGATCGGCGCGCCCCCTGCGCTCGCCACCGATCCAGTGGGTCCAGCGGCGCCAGGCGCGGCGCGAGCGGCGAGCGGCGTGCTCGCCGGATTGTCGCTCGACCGAGCGACCGAGGACAGGCTGCTCGCGCTCGACCCCGAGCGGATCTCGCCGGAGGAGGTGCGAGAGGTCCTGGGGCGGGCCCCCGCGCCGCGCATCATCGGCCTGCAAGGGAGCGTTCCGATCGTGACGATGGCGCCCTTCGCGGAGTTCCTCATCGCGATGGGCTATCCGGCGGAGCGGCTCAGGAACCCGCGGGACGGCCGCTACACGTATAGCAGCTTTACCGACAGCCGCGAGATCGCGGGGGCGCTCGCGTGGCACTACGAGCGCGAGGGCAGCGTGCCGATGCTGATCGGGCACAGTCAGGGCGGCATGCTGACCGTGAAGGTCCTGCAGGATCTCGCGGGCGCCTCGGGCGACCGTATCCCCGTGTGGAACCCGGTCATCGACGCGGCCGAGGACCGGTTCACGGTCGCCGACCCGCTCACCGGCGCGGATCGTCCCGTCGTGGGCCTGCGCGTGCCGTACGCGGCCGCGCTCGCGACCGGGAGTCTCATGCGCGTGCTGCTCGGCCAGTGGGGGATGCTGTCGCGGCTGCGCACCGTGCCGGACACCGTCGACGAGTTCACCGGCTTCTTCATCGAATGGGACGTGATCGCCGGCACCTCGCCCGCGTCCGCGCAGGACAATCCGTATCGACCGACCGGGAGCGCCAAGGTGCGCAACGTCACGCTCCCCGCAGAGTATTCGCACATATCGCTGCCCTCCGCGGCGCATCTGGCCGCAAACGCGGCGACGCGTAGCTGGATCGAGCACTACGCGCCGGGTGCGTCGACACCGGCACCGGCGGACGTGGACACCCAGAACCTTTTGCACGCCGCCGACATCTGGTTCAGCATCAAGAAGCATTGGTGCCTCGAGGCCCAGCGCCTGGTGCGCGCCCAGCGGGCGGTTCAGCAAGCGAGGCGCTGATTTGGAGGGCCGCCTCAATCTGTTTCAGCGGATGATGCTGCGCTGGCGCGAGCTGCATCCGTACAACCCGGTGCACGTCGTATTGATCCCCGCTTCGCTCGACCGCGCGCGCTTGCAGGCGTGCATCGACCGCCATCTGGAGGGCCTCGGCCTGACCGGCCTGGTCGTCGATCTGAAGCGCTGGCGCTTCCGCTATTGCGGCGGCCCGGCCAACGCCGATCTCCGCGTGCGCGCGGCCGACGCCGACGCGATCGGCGTCTTGAGCAGCGAGATCGAACGCGAGTTCAACTCGCGATTTGCCGCCGCACCGAGATCTGCGCCGTTCCGGTTCGTCGCCGTCGACGCCGGCGGGAAATTCCATCTCGCCTTGGCGTATGACCACTTCGTGGCGGGCGGCGACTCGATCGCACTGCTGCTCAGGGACATCGCCGAACGCTACATCGGCGACGCGCCGGCCGAGCCTGCGGTGCCGCCGCTGGAGGTCTATCCCGCGACCTATCGCAGCCTGCTGCTGCGCCACCCGCTTTGGATCCTGAAAGGGCTCGCCGCGCTGCCGCGCATGGTGGCGAGCTCGCGCCGGTCGTTTCGACCGCGCTATGGAAGCGCCGACGATCAGTACAATGCGTTCAAGTTCTTCAGCCTGGGGCCGGCGGCACTGGACGGCTTGCGCGGGGCGGGCAAGGCCTGGGGGGTCACGTTCAACGATCTCCTGATGGCGAGCGTCCTGCTGGCGCTTGCGCCGCTTGCCCCGGAGCGTGCGAGACAGCCTAGACGACGCGAGCTTGCGGTGGCTTCGATCGTGAACATCAGGGACGACTTCGGCCCGGCGGCGCGCGCCGCGTTGAGCCCGTTTCTCGCCTCCTTCCGCGTCGCGCACCCGGTGCCGGCGGGCGTCGGGCTGCGCGAGCTGGTCCAGTCCGTTCACGCCGAGACCGTGCGCGTGAAGGCGAATCGGGTCGACCTGCTCAGCCTCCTCGCGCTCGGGGTGGCGGCGCTGATGTGGCGCTTCCTGTCGCCGCACCAGCGCGCCCGCTTCTTCGTCAAATACCATCCCGCCTGGGCAGGCGTCACCACGCTGAACGTGAACGCGCTGTGGGGCAGGGGAGACGGCCGCGACGCCGCGTTCGACTATATCCGGGCGGTTCCGACCGGCCCGTTGTGTCCGATGGTGTTCGCCGTCACCACGGTGCGAGACGTGCTCCATGTCGGCGTCTCGTACCGCACGGCCGCTTTCTCGCAGGCGGCCATCGACGGAGTAGTAAAGGAATTTGTCCGCTGCATCGAGAGTCTCCGCGAAGAGCCTTGTTCATGAGAGTCGCCGCCCGTCTCCTTTGGATCCTTTTCGCCGTACTCGTTGCCGGCTGCGCGGCGATGCCGCCAACCACCGAGCGCGCACGGCTCGATGCTCAGACGATCGAGAAGGGCTCCGTGCTTGCGCAGATGCAGGCCGCCCCGGCGCTCCAGAACCGGATCTTCGCGCTCGATCCCGAGCGTGTCAGCGACGACGATGTCCGAACCGTCCTCGCCGCCGGCCCCACGCCGCGCATCGTGAACCTGCACGGAGGCATCTATCCGGTTCATCTCGTGATGGAGTCGTTCGCGCGGTTCCTGATCGGCATGGGCTATCCGGAAAGCAAGATCCGCCATCCGGGCGACGGCCGCCTGTCGCACAGCCCATACGAGAACAGCGCGCAGATCGCCGGTCTGATCGCCTGGTACTACGAGCGCGACGGCGCGCGGCCGTTCGTCATCGGCCACAGCCAGGGCGGCATTCAGACGGTCAAGGTGCTCCACGAGCTCGCCGGGGACGGCGGCGACGCGATCCGGGTCTGGAATCCGCTGACCGATCGCGCCGAGAACCGGACGACGATCCTCGACCCCCTGACGGGTCGTGAGCGTCCTGTCGTCGGGCTGAAGGTGGCATACGCGTCGGCCGTCGGTGCCGGCGGCGCGGCCCTGCTGCTCCCGAACCAGTGGAGCATGGTCGGTCGTTTGCGCACCATTCCCGATACGGTCGAGGATTTCACCGGATACTCGCTCGGCGTCGACCTCATCGCTTGGGATCTGCCGGGCGTGGGTGGGACGTATCGTGCGAGCGGCGCTGCGAAGGTGCGCAACATCGAATTGCCCGCCAGCTACTCGCACGTCACCGTCGCGGCGACCGCCGATCTCGCCGACGATCCGGCGATGCGGGAGTGGCTCAACGCGTACGTGCCGGGTCAGTCCAACGGATTCCCGGCGAATGCGGCGTCGGTCACGAACGCGCTCTGGGCGGCGGACGTCTGGTTCAGCATCAAGAAGCACTGGGTGCTCGAGGCGCAACGGGTCCTCCGCGCCAAGAACATGGCCGCAAAACTGCAATAGGAAAGGGCGCGGATGGCGGAAGTTCTCGCGGGAAAGGTGGCGCTCGTCACCGGCGCCGCCCGCGGCATCGGCCGCGCGGTCGCACTCAAGCTCGCTGCGGCCGGTTGCGATGTGGTTGCGAACTACTACAACAGCCATGACGAAGCCGAGGCGGTCTGTGTCGAGGTCCGCAACATGGGCCGGCGCGCCGTTGCGATCAAGGCGAGCGTCGGGCTGCCGGAAAGCGTCGATGAGCTGTTCGACGAACTGACGAAGCACTTCGATCGCATCGACATCGTGGTGAGCAACGCCGCCTCGGGCGTGCTGCGACCGACGATGGAAATGACGCTCAAGCATTGGCGCTGGTGCATGGAGACAAACGCCTTCGCCCTCAACTTGCTCGCGCAGCGCGCGGTGCCGATGATGGCGCCCGGCGGGCGGATCGTCGCGATGTCGAGCCTCGGTGCCCTGCGCGCGATGCCGCACTACGGCTTCATCGGCGCGTCGAAGGCGGCGCTCGAATCGCTCGTGCGATCGCTCGCACAGGAGCTCGGTCCGCGCGGAATCCGCGTGAACGCCGTGAGCGCAGGCGTCGTGGACACCGATGCCCTCCAGCACTTCCCGAATCGCGAGGCGCTGCTCGCGTCGTTCGCGCAGCGCACGCCGGCCGGTCCCGTGCTCACGCCGCAGGATGTGGCAGGGGCCGTCTACCTCCTCTGCCTGCCCGAGGCGCGGATGATCAACGGCCACACCCTATTCGTCGACGGCGGGTTCGCCATATCGGGTTAGCAGGCACGATGCAGATCGAATCGGGACTCGCGGGCAAGACGGTGCTGGTGACCGGCGGAAGCCGCGGCATCGGACGGGCGATCGTCGAGCTGTTCGCACGCGACGGGGCAGAGGTCGCGTTCTTCTATCGCGGCAACGCCGCGGCGGCGACGGAGGTCGTCGAGCAGGCGCGTGCCGCGGGGCTCCGGGTCACGGCCGAGCAGGTCGATGTGACCGACGCGAAGGCAGTCGCCGCCGCCGTGGAGCGGCTGGCGGACGCGTGGGGTCGGATCGATATCCTGGTGAACAATGCAGGGGTGATCCGTGATAACCTTTTAGGCTTGCTCGAGGACGACGACGTCCGCGCCGTGCTCGAGACGAACGTCGGGGGCGTGTTCAACGTGACGCGCGCGGTGGTGCCGCACATGATCGCGCGGCGCGCCGGCAAGATCGTGAATCTGAGTTCGGTCTCGGGCGAGAAGGGCGGTCGGGGACAGACGAACTACGCGGCGAGCAAGGGCGCGATCAACGCCTTCACTCGAGCGCTCGCGGTCGAGCTCGCGCCCCGCAAGATCACGGTGAACTGCGTGGCGCCGGGCGTGATCGAGACCGAGATGTCGCAGGCCGTACGGGACATGGCGGGCGACGAAGTGAAGGGACGCATCCTGCTGCGCCGATTCGGCCAGCCGCAGGAAGTCGCATACGCCGTCTGGTTCCTCGCCTCGCGGTTTGCGGACTACGTCACCGGAGAGGTCCTGCACGTCGACGGCGGCTTCAAGATGGAGTAACGGGATGCAGCAAGCGATTACCAAGGAAGAGATTGCGGCGGTCTATCCCAAGGTGGCCCAGATCATCGCCGACGCACTCGGCCTGGAGACCGCCGACGTGAAGCCGGCCGCGCCGCTCATCGAGGAGTTGGGCGCGGAGTCGATCGACTTCCTCGACCTCGTCTTCCGGCTCGAGCGGGCGTTCGGCGTCAAGATTCCGCGCGGCAAGATCGTCGAGGACGCGCGCGGCGACCTCGCCGAGTCGGACTTCGAGCAGAAGGGCGTGCTCACCGAGGTCGGGAACAAGCGCTTGCGCGAGTTTCTGAGCGAAGTGCCGGCCGAGCGCTTCAAGACCCCGATGAAGTCCGCGGACATCCCGAAGCTCTTCACGCCGGAGACGTTCTGCAAGGTCGTCATCCGCGCACAGCGCGCCGCGCAAGCGGCGGCCTGAGCGCCGGCTGCGGGGCGCCCGGGGTCGATGGCCGAGCGCTTCAGCGCGTTCTCGTTCGTCGACCGGATCACGCACCTCGAGCCGGGCGTCCGGGCAATCGGGCGTTATTGGGTTCCGAACGCAATCGCACAGTTCCCGCCATCATTGGTCGCTGAAGCAGTGGGCCAGCTTGCCGCCTGGGCATCCATGTCGCAACTCGATTTCCGCTTTCGTCCCGTCGCCGGTCTCGCCGGCGAGGCATTGTTCGCGCGCGACGTGGCGCCCGGGCAGACGCTCGATCTCGAGGTCGGCATCGAAAGCTGCGACGAGGGGGCGATCTCCTATGGCGGCACCGCGAGCGTGGACGGATCGCAGGTCCTGACGCTCAATCACTGCGTCGGACCGATGCTGCCGATGGTCGAGTTCGACGCCCCCGAGGCGGTGCGCGCGGATTTCGAAGTGCTGCGCGGGGCCGGAGCCCCGGCGGGTAGGTTTCAGGGCGTGCCGCCGCGGGCAGTCACGGTAATCGACCGCGTGCCGGGGGAGCGGTTGCGCGCCGAGCTGCGCGTGCCCGAGACCGCGCCGTTCTTCGGCGACCATTTTCCGCGGCGCCCGGTGTTTCCCGGGACGCTGCTCCTGGATACCCAGATCGGCCTGGCCGTGGAACTCGCAGGCGAGGCGGCGCCATTGCGCCACGCGGGCATCCTTGCACCGGTGCGAGTGAGCGACGTGAAGATGCGCTCGTTCATTTCGCCCGGCCAGGTGCTCGAGCTTCGCCTGGAGCTCCAATCCGCGACGCCGGAGGGGGCGACGATCAGCATCGCAGCGCGCACGAACGGCAAGCCCGTCTCGACCGGGCGCGCCGACATCGCGCCGCGGAGGCCGTCGTGACGCAGAGTCGCCGGCGCGTCGCGATCACCGGGTTGGGGCTCGTGACGCCCGCGGGCAATGACGTCGCGACGACGTGGGCCGCGCTGCTCGCCGCGCGCAGCGCCGTTGCCCCGATCCGGACGTTCGATGCCAGCGGCTTCCCGGTGCGGATCGCCGCCGAGGTGAAGGGCTTCGATCCCGAGCGCGTCATCGACGACCGGAAGCTCCTCAAGTCGGCCAATCGCTCGCACCGGTTCGCGCTCGCCGCCGCGGAGCAGGCCATCCGCGACGCGGGCGTCGCGCCGACGCCCGAGACCGGCACGCGCTGGGGCTGCGTCGTGGGCACCGGCATGATGGGCGTCCCCTTCGAGGACCTCGCGGACGTCCATCGACGCGCGGCGCCGAGCGGCGAGCTCGACACCGATCGTCTGGTCGCGGCCGACGGCTCGGCGGCCGATCCGATGGTGTTCTGCCGCAGCCAGTCGACCGCGGGCGTCGCGCTGCTCATGCGCCGGTTCGGCATCCGCGGCTATGCGAGCTCGGTGCACACCGCGTGCGCGTCCGGTGGCCAGGCCATCGGCACCGCATTGAAGGTGATCCGCCGCGGGATCGCCGACCGCGTCCTCGCCGGTGGCTTCGACTCGATGATCAACCCGGTCGGGCTGTCCGGGTTCTGCCTGCTGAACGCGGTCTCGCCCGACAACGACACGCCGGAGCGCGCGAGCCGCCCGTTCGATGCGACGCGCAACGGCTTCGTCCTCGGCGAGGGGGCCGGCTTCCTGGTGCTCGAGGAGTGGGAGTCCGCCCGCAAGCGCGGCGCGCGGATATACGCCGAGCTGGCAGGCGACGGAAACTCGCTGTCGAGCTACCGCATCACCGATTCGCATCCCTCGGGCGACGGTCCCATCCAGGCCATGCGCCAGTCGCTGCGCGACGCCCGCGCGTCGGTCGCCGACGTGGACTACCTGAACGCGCACGGCACCTCCACCCCGATGAACGACCGCAGCGAGTGCGCCGCGGTGCGCGCGGTGTTCGGCGACGATTTCCGTCGCGTCGCGGTGAGCTCGACCAAGAGCGTCATGGGCCATCTCATCGCCGCCGCGGGCGCCGTCGAGGCCGCCGTGTGCGCGCTGGCGATCCACACCGGCACGCTGCCGGTCAACGCGAACCTGCGCGAGGTCGATCCCGACTGCGACGTCGACATCGTGCGCGACGCGCCCCGCCAGCGCCGCGTGCGGATCGCGCTGTCCAACTCGCTCGGCTTCGGCGGCTCCAACAGCTGCCTCGCCTTCCGCAACCCCGAGGAAGTGGACGGGCGCCCCGCGCTCGGGTGACGCGAATGGCCGACGCGCAACGCATCGTCATCACCGGAACGGGCGCGATCTGCGGCTCGGGCAAGTCGCCGGCCGAGATTCTCGAGGCGCTGCGCGCGGGCCGGTCGGCGATCCGGCCGATCGGGCAGTGGGACGCGTCGCAGTGGCCCGCCAAGGTCGCGGCCGAAGTCCCCGAGTACAACGGCGGCGTGCTCGCCGGCGACCGCAAGCTGCTCAAGCTCATCCGCCGGACGGACGTGTTCGGTCTCTACGCAGCCGGACAGGCGATCGAGGCGGCCGGATTGATCCCGTACCGCGATACGCTCGATGCCGAAGCCGCGGCAACCTACAGCGACGCGACGGGCGTCTATGTCGGCTCGGGCGGCGGCGGCTACCTAGAACCAGTACGAGTACTTCCCGCTGCTGAGCGCCGCCGACGGCAGCCTGGAGACCTTCGGGCGCGAGCTCGCCGCGACGGTCAATCCGATGTGGCTGCTGCGCACGCTGCCGAACAACGTCCTTTGCCACGTCGGGATCCGGCACGGGCTGAAAGGCCCGAATGCGTGCATCACCAACCACAGCGTGAGCGGGCCGCTCGCGATCGCCGAGGCCGCGGAGTCGATTCGCGCCGGCGAGTGCGAACGCGCCGTCGCCGTCGGCCACGATGCGTCGATCGAGCCGCAGATGATCCTGTACTACCACCGCGTCGGGTTGCTTTCCGAGGACACCGTGCGCCCGTTCGACGCCGGGCGCAGCGGCAGCACGATGGGCGAGGGCGCGGCTGCGCTCGTCCTCGAAACCGAGGCGTCCGCCGCGCAGCGCAAGGCGACGGTGCTCGGAGAGATCCTCGGCAGCGGCTACGGCAGCGACGGCCTCGGGTTGTTGCCGATCAGCGCGGAAGGGGAAGGGCTCGCGCGCGCCATCGCGGGCGCGCTGGACAACGCGGGACTGCGCCCCGATGACGTGGGCCTGATCGTCGCGCATGCGAACGGCACACGCCAATCCGATGTTTCCGAGGCGCGCGCGATCCGGAGCGTTTTCGGCGCGGCGACGCCCCCGGTGACCGGCTTCAAGTGGGCGTTCGGACATCTGCTGGCGGCCTCGGGGATCGTCGAAACGGTCATCGCGCTGGCCGCGATGCGGGGGGCGAGCGTGCCCGGCGTGGCGAACCTGCGCCGGCTCGATCCCGAGTGCGCCGGCCTGCCGGTGGCTGCCACGCCGCAAACGCCGCGCAGCGACGTCGCACTCGTCCTCTCCCGCGGCTTTGGCGGCACCAACGCCGCGCTGCTCCTCCGCGTACCGCGCGGCGCCTAGCGGCGATGTTCGCCCTGCCCGCGCAGGCCGAGCCGCCACTGCTCGGCAGGCTGCTGTACCGGCTGCTGCCGTTCCGGCGCGGCGTGATTCTCGAGAACCTGCGGCGCGTCTTCGGCGACGCCGCGCCGGCCGCGGATATCGAACGGCTTGCGCAAGCGCATTACGCGCATCTCGGCCGCCTGTTCTGGGAGTTCCTCTGGTTTCCGTGGGTGTCGGCCGAGCGGCGCGCAACGATGGTGCGCGTGGAGAATCTCGATTCGCTCGAGGCCGCGCTCGCGCGCGGAAAGGGCGTCCTCATCGTCACGGGCCACTTCGGCAATTTCGAGGTCGCGACGGCCGCCGGGCTCGCCAATTATCCCCATGCGCGAGGCCGGTTCTACTTCGTGCGCCGGCCATTCAAGCCGCGCTGGCTCGACGATCTCGTGACGCGGCGATTCCTCCGCGCAGGCTTCGGCGTGCTTCCGAAGCGCGGCGGCCTGGAGGGCGTTCTCGACCGGCTGACCGCCGGAGATCTCGTCGTGTTCCCTTTCGATCAGCACGCGAGCCGCAAGGACGGGGTGATGGTCGAGTTCTTCGGACAGCCCGCCGGGACGTTCCGCAGCGTGGCCGTCCTCGCGCTCGCGACCGGTGCGCCGGTCGTGCCGGCGTCGAGCTGGCGGGAGCCGGGCGGTGGCCACGTCCTGCGGTTCGAGGACCCGCTGCCGCCGATCTCGCACGAGGACACCAACGAGGCGATCCGACTCAACACGGGCGCCTACAACGCCGCGCTCGAGCGGATGATCCTGCGGCATCCCGAGCAGTGGTGGTGGGTGCACCGCCGCTGGAAGCCGTGGCCGGTGCGGAAGCGCCCCACCCGATCGGACAGCACGGATGACGGCGCCCCGGCGCCGCTGAGTTAGCCCCGGGGCGCGCGCCCTTTGACCGAAGCGGCGCTGCGGCGGATCACGTCGCGGTACCAGCGAAACGAGTCCTTCGGCGTACGGCGCTGCGACTCGAAGTCGACGTGGACGAGGCCGAAGCGCTGCCGATAGCCCTCCGCCCATTCGAAGTTGTCGAGCAGGCTCCAGGCGAAATAGCCGCGCACGTCGACACCGGCCGCGCGGGCGAGCGCGAGCTCGCCGAGATAGCGCTCCATGAAGTCGATGCGCTGCGGATCGTGCACCCGGCCGTCCAGCGCGATCCAGTCGCACCCCGACAGGCCATTCTCGGTCACCGCGATCGGCAGCCGGTAGCGTTCCCAGTAAAAACGCGGGCCCCACTGAAGCGCCGCGGGAACGACGTCGAATACCTCCATCAGCGTGCGCGGGGCGCCCTGCGCCCGCGCCACTCGTTGCGGATTTCCCTCCGCATCCGCTCGAACGACGTTGCCCTGGTAGACGTTTGCGCCGAAGAAGTCGAGCGGCTGACGGATCGTGCGCAGATCCTCGCCTGGAAACTCGGGAACGTCCGATGCCCACGCCTTCAGCTCGCGCTCCGGATAGCTACCCCGATACACGGGATCGAGGAGCCAACCGGCCATGCCGGAGAACGTCGCGCGTCGCGCAGCCTCCACGTCGTCGGCCTGGCTGGTCGCGGGAATCGCGGGCTCGAGTGCCGCGACGTAACCGATCTCGCACGGTCGCGTGGCTCCCGCGCGGATGGCGGCCGTCGCGCGCCCGTGCGCGAGCAGCACGTGATGCGCGGCGCGAAGCACTGCGCCCCAGGCCAACTTGTCGCCCGGGGCGTGCACGCCGAGGTGGTGGCCGAGGACCAGGAACACCTCGGGCTCGTTGAACGTGATCCAGTGCGTCACGCGGTCCGACAGGCGTGCGACCACTGCCGCCGCGTAGTCGGCGAACCATTGCGCGCTGTCGCGATTGAGCCAGCCCCCACGCTTGTAAAGCGCTTCGGGGTAGTCCCAGTGGAAGAGGGTGACCCACGGCTCGATGCCCGCCGCGAGCAGCGCATCGACCAGGCGGTCGTAGAAACCGAACCCCGGGGCGTTGAGGGCACCGATGCCGTCCGGCATGACGCGTGGCCAGGCGATCGAAAAGCGGTACGCGCCGACGCCGAGCTCGCGCAGCAGCGCCACGTCCTCGCGGTAGCGGTTGTAGTGATCGCAGGCGAGCTCCCCCGACGAGCCGTCGCGAATCGCGCCGGGGCGCCGGCAGAAGGCGTCCCACACCGACGCGCCGCCGCCGACGCGCAGCGGCGTCCCCTCGATCTGATAGGCGGAAGTCGCCGCGCCCCACGCAAACCGCGGCCCGAAATCAGGGGCTTGTGCGAGGGCCGGCTCGAGCAGTGCCGCGGCCGCCGCCGCGCCGCCGAGCGCGAGGAAGTCGCGACGCTTCGGCAGGGCGGGTTCGTCGTCCGATCGGATACCTGGATGGCGGCCCATGCGGTGGACTGAAGACGCGGCGCGAGGCAGGCCGGAGTTGCTATGGTGAGCGCGAGGCGTTCGGGCCGCAAGCGACACGGGGCCGGCCGCAGTCAGGACACGAGCGACCGACCCGCCTACGTACGATTGACGTCGCCTTGCGCGCGCAGGATGGCGGTGACCCGAATCGGTGCGACAAGGAAGGCAAGCGCGATCAATGCGCCGCCGAACACCCAGCGCACCCGCTCGCGGGCGCGGCTCCGCACCTCGCGCTTCACGAATTCCTCGCCCTTGCGCATCTCGCTGTACGACTGCAGGAACGAGGAGATCCGGCGCACGTCGCTGTCGTCGAGTGCCCGCCCGTCCCAGCGGCTACGTGCCTCGATCGTGTTCAGGCGCTCGATCTCTTTCCGATAGCGCTCCGAGTACTGATCGGCGTCGCCGTGGACCTCCGCCTCCCGTGCGTTCATATATGCGCGGCGCGCGGCGGGCACGACGTATTCGAGTGCGTCGAGCAGCGGCTGATCGGCGCGTGGGGCGACCGCAAGCATGGCTCCGGAGACGGCGAGCACGACGGCTGCGATCGTGCGCACGGCTCGACTCGCGCGCCGCAGTCGAGCCTCGCCCGCGTCGCGCAGCCAGTTGACGACCCCGGCGACCCCGAGCGCCGCGCCGAAGCTGCACACCATCGCGGCGCCGGTCGGCAGGTTCAGCGCGTACGAGACGGCGAGGCCGACGCAGCTGGCAAGGGTGCCGACCGTCCAGCCGATCGCGAGACGCCGTGCCATCGCGTCGGCAAACAGCACCCCGATCGCCGCCGGGATGATGAGGCAGGAGAACACGAGGAGGACGCCCCCGAGCGCCACCGAGCTCGTCACGACGATGCCGAAGGTCGCGTAGAAGAAGAACTCCCAGAGCCAGCCGCTCCAGCCGCTGCCCGGTTGCGCCAGCCGGCGCCGGGCGAGCCAGTGCAGCGCGCCGACCACCAGGTAGAGGGGCACGATGCCCGCGAGATCTCCGGTGCCCGCGGTCAGGATGTTGCCGGTGAGGATCTGCTTGATGTGCTCGGCCCCCTGCGGCGCCTTGTCGACGAGCAGGAACGCGGCCGCCGCCGCAACGACGTAGATGACGCCGATCAGCGCCTCCTGCGGAATCCGGCCGGACCACTGTCGCGTGAACGCGAGCAGCACCGCGGCGAGCAACGTGAACGCGAGCGAGTAGCCGAGGGCCGCCGGTCCCTGCGCGGGATGGCCGAGCATGAAAGCGACCGTCGCCCCGAGGGCGGCGAGCTGCGCGAGCGCGAGATCGACGAACACGACACCCCGGGCGAGCACGTGCAGCCCGAAATAGGCGTGAATGCCGACGAGGGCGAGCGCCACGAGAAACGGCGGCCAGAGGAGCGCGAACGCGTCGGTCATGTCGGGCGCGCCGGCCGGCCGCGGTGCCGGGCGCACCTCCCGGCGGTCGCCAATCTGCTATAAGCCGGACCGGACTCTGGTTCGCTCAAAGGAGGCACGTCGATGGCCGCAACCCGGAACAAGTCCCTCATCATCGCCGGAATCGCCGCCGGCGTGGCGGCGAGCATCGGCGCCATCGCGCAGCAGGCGCTCTCCGAGGCGCAGAAGCTGATGGTGGTGCCTTCGGCGCAGTCTCCCGGGAAGCTCCGTATCCTGCCGGCCACCCTCGATACCACGCAGTGGGGCTGGTTCGACAATGCGGAGCTCCCGCGGCTCACGGTCGACTCCGGCGACACGGTGGTGGTCGAGACGATGTCGCACTCCCATGGCCAGCTCTGGCCGGGACGCACGATCGAGGAGATCAAGAAGCTGCGCACCGACTGGCCCGGGCGCGGCCCGATGACGATCACCGGCCCGATCTTCGTGAACGGCGCCGAGCCCGGCGACGTGCTCAAGATCCGGATCAACCGCATCGCGGCGCGGCCCTGGGGCGCGAACTTCAACGTCCCCGGACTGTTCGGCCAGTTTCCCAAGGAGTTCCCGGACGGGCAGGTGAAGTACTTCTATCTCGACTGGGAACGCAAGGTCGCCGAGTTCGCCCCCGGCATCGAGATCCCGCTGCGCCCGTTCCCGGGCACGCTCGGCGTCGCGCGCCGGGAACCGGGGCGTTACAACGCGGTGCCGCCCGGGCCGTTCGCGGGCAACCTCGACAACCGCGACCTCGTCGAGGGCACCACGCTTTACGTCCCGGTGTTCGTCCGGGGCGCGCTCGTCTGGACGGGCGACTCGCATGCCGCACAGGGTAACGGCGAGGTCAACCTGACCGCGATCGAGACCGCGTTCCAGGAGATCAACCTCACCCTCACCGTCGACAAGACGATGAAGCTCGAGTGGCCGCGCATCGAGACGCCGATCGACTGGATCACGATGGGATTCGACGAAGATCTCAACAAGGCGCTTGAGAACGCCAAGAGCGAGACGGGCAAGCTCCTCGCCGCGCAACGCGGGATTTCCGCCGACGAAGCGCTGAAGCTGATGCCTTCGGTCTCCGACTGCCGCGTGACCCAGGTGGTCGACATCAAGAAGGGCGTCCATTGCATGAATCCGAAAGACCCGGCGAAGCGGCTCGCCGCGCCGCGTCCGAGTTCGGAGACGGCGCAGGAACTCGTTACGTCGGCGCGCGACGCCGACATGAACAAGGCGATGAACGACGCATCCTGGAGCATGCTGCAGCTGCTGCAGCAGGCCCGGGGCCTTTCGCGGCTCGATGCTTATGCGATCGCAAGCATCGCGATGGATTGCCGCGTCGGCGAGATGATGGCTGCCGAGAAGTCGGTCCACTGCGTCGTCCCCAAGAGCCTGTGGGTCAGGCGCTGAGCGCGTCCCGCGCTCAACGGAACGCGGCGGCGAGCGCGGTCGCGTTGTAGTCAAACAGGCCGAAGTAGTCCCTGGCCGCGGGCACCGCGCCGACGGCCGAAGCGAGGACGACCACGCGCGCGCCGGTCTTGGCCGCGAGGAAGCTCGTGTTGCGCTCGGGTTCGTGGGGCTCGCGCACGATCACGGCGATCTGCCGCTCGCGCATCGTGCGGAGGAGGCCCGCCAGATGCGCCGGGCTCGGCGGTACTCCGGCGCGCTCCTCGATGAAGCCGGAGAAATTGAGCCGGAAGCGCCGCGCGAAGTAGGCCCAAGTGTTGTGATAGGCGATCATCGGCCGGCCCTGGAGAGGGGCGAGGGTGCGCTCCCATCCGGCGAGCTTCGCCCGCAGCTCGTCGACGAACCGCAGGTGCTGCGATTCATAGAGCTTCGCGCCGGGCGGATCGAGCCTCGCGAGCGCCTCGAGAATCGTTCCCGTGATGATCTCGGCATTGGCGGGATCGAGCCAGTAGTGCGGATTGCCGCTGCCGTGCGCGTGCCCCGCAGTCGGGCCGACCGCGGCGCCGCGTACGTCGAGCACGGCGATCGCGAACGAGGCATCGACGTACCCCGCGCCGCCCCGACCGAGCTGCGGGTTCTGCGCCTGCGCGAGCAAGCGGTCGAGCCAGAGGTCGTAGTCGAGGCCGACCCGCACGACGAGGCGGGTGGTTTTCAGGCGGGCGAGATCCTGAGGCCGCGGCTGGTATTCCTCGGCGTCGAGGCCAGGGGGCACGATTGCGCTCGCGCTCACCCGCGCGCCGCCGACCGCCTCGACGAGGCTCGCGAGCACGGTCGTGGTAGCGAGCACTTCGAGCCGATCCGCGCCGACGGCGAGCGCCGGCACGGCGCCGAGCGCCAGTGCCAGAACCCAGGCGGCGGCCCGCGCCGCCCGCAGCGACCTCCCGCGTTCGCCTACTTCGGCACCTGCCACAGGCTCTTCGGCAGCAGGCAGTGGACGTTCTTCTCGCCGGCGGACACGGCGCCGACGCGGCAGTCCATCGCGACGCTCGCGAGCCCGTACGCATCGAGGCGCGCGACGCCCTTCGACTTCTGCAGCCATTCGATCATGTTCCAGGACGCTTCGTTCATCGCCTTGTTGAGGATCGGCGTCGCGGACGTGGGCGACGTAGTACGCCGCGGTCTCCTTGGTCGGGCGCTCCAGATCTTCCTTGCCCGCCGGGTTCTTGGGATTGAGGCAGTGGATGCCCTTCTTGATGTTCACCACCTGGGAGATGCGGCAGTCGGACACGGTGGGCATCAGCGCTGCGGCCTGGTCGGTCGAGAGCTTGCGCTGCTCCGCGAGGAACTTGACTGTCTGGGCTTGCGCCATGTCCGAGGCCTTGTTCAGGTCCTGGTCGAAGCCCATGGTGATCCACGACCTCGGGCGTCTCGATGCGCGGGAAGTCGAGCGGTTTGCCTCTTGATGCACCTCGACCGTGATGTTCATTTCCTTGTAGGCGGTCTCGATCGCGGTGAGGTTCACCTCGCCGTTGCCCTGCGCCGGCATGCGAATCGCCGGTCCAGAGCAGAGCACCCTTGCACCCAGACCGGAACGTAGAGCGTCGTGCCTTCGACGAGGTCGCGGATGTCCATGTTGCCCGCGTACTCGCCGGGCGGCACGGAGCTGTAGCGGCCCGGATCCTTGCGCGCGACTCCGATCGTCCCGGGGAAGGGCCGCAGCGGGATATACACGCCGGGCAGGAACTCGGTGATCTTGCGGTCCATGTCGAGGTAGAGGTACTTCACCTGCCCGTCCTGGAACTCCTTGGGAAACTGGCCGAACATGCCGGGCACGTTGAAGTTGGCGGCATAGGCGCGCGGCACGATGCGATTGATCTTCACCTTCAGCACGTCACCCGGCTCGGCGCCGGTGACGTAGATCGGCCCGGTCACCGTGTGCGGGCCGCGGCCGGGGAAATCAGTGCGCAGCTTCTTGATCTCCTCGATGGTTCGCCCCGGCACGACCTGGTTGTGGGAATGCATCATCGTCTCGAGGACGATCGTGTCGCCGGAGTCGACGGTGAGCACCGGCGGCTGCGCATTGTCGAACCAGCCCCATTGCGTGGTCTCGAGGGTCGCGGGGAGCAGATACAGCTTGCCCGTCACCGCGCTCCACGTGGCGCTCGCCTGCCCATGGGCAGTGCCGATCGCGAGCGACGCCAGGGCAACGATCAGGCCTGCTACGTGACGCATCGTGGTTCTCCTCGGGAGTAGGCGCGGCGCAAACTTTACTCCGGTTCGGCGCAGCCGCGGCCTGCGCCTGCGCCGCAGAGGCCTCGGCGGAAAAGTCGGCCTCGCCCGCCGTGGCGCGCTCGGCGACGAACGATGTCAAGCTCTGCCTGGAGGCCGGAGTCCCGACGCGGGTTGCGCGCGCGGTGCGCCACCTGTAGCTTTTGACGCTCGGGGCGGTCGACGCGCTGAAGGAATTCACGACCATCGTGCAAGTCCTGGAGCGATGGGGCGGGGTGGACGCGAAGGGACGATGACGGAGGAGAGAGCATGGCTCAACCCGAGACCTACGAGATCTACGCCATCAAGTACGGGGACCACCAGCGCCTCGCCGGCGAGAACTTCATCGGCGGCGACCCGCACAACGGACCGATGCCGCTCGACTACTTCGTGTGGGCCATCCGCGGCCGCGACAAGACGTGGATCGTGGACACCGGCTTCGACGCCGCCGTAGGGCGACAGCGGCAGCGCAACGTGCTGCGTTGCCCGAGCGAGGGGTTGCGTGCGCTCGACATCGACCCCGACAAGATCGAGGACGTGATCATCACGCACATGCACTACGATCACTGCGGCAACCACCAGTTGTTCGAGCGCGCGCGCTTCCACGTACAGGACAAGGAGATGCGCTACTCGACGGGCCGCTGCATGTGCCATTCTGTGGTGCGCTACGCTTTCGACGTGGAGGACGTCGTCAAAATGGTGCGCCGTGTTTATGCCGGGCGAGTGGTGTTTCACGACGGCGACGAAGAGATCGCGCCGGGGCTGAGCGTGCATTTCGTCGGCGGCCATACGATGGGCCTGCAGATGGTCCGGGTGTGGACGCAGCGGGGCTGGGTCGTGCTTGCCTCGGACGCGAGCCACTACTACGCGAACATGGAGCAGGCGCGGCCGTTTCCGATCGTCTACAACGTCCCGGACATGCTCGCCGGGCACCAGCGCGCCTACGCGCTCGCGAGCTCGCCGCAGCACGTCATCCCGGGTCACGATCCATTGGTGCTCAAGCGTTACCCCGCTGCGGCGCGCGGGCTGGAGGGCATCGTGGCGCGGCTGGACGCGGAGCCGACCGCCGGTTAGGAACGTCGCTGCGCGAGCGGAACGGGCCACGACTCGCTGGGTATCACGGTGGACACAAGAAAACGGGCTAGCAGATCGCTAGCCCGTTGTATTCTCTGGCTCCCCGAGCGGGAATCGAACCTACGACCTGCGGATTGACAGCCCCCGTCAGGATTTCACGACTCGTAACTTTACGTGACGAGTCGTGACTTGTGAAATGCTGAGCTTAGTGCAGAGCCACGTGCAGGTCACAGGGCCAGCACAACCTCAGCAATCACCTGACGGCAGCACGTGCACTCGAAGCGGAGCGGACGGTACACGCCTACCTGCACGCGGTCTCGATCACACTCTCAACCCCGGCAATTCACCATCGACGAGCTGGCGGGCATGGTGCGTCCCGAACTCCAGTGCATCGCGGGCGGACGAGAATACTGCGGGTTGGTCGACGATAGCCTGCTCTCTGGTTAGCGCAGCGGTGCGGCGGAGGCGGATGATCGAGATGTGGGGCCGCCACTTCCTCGGCCCCGACAAGAAAATGGCACTCACCGTGATTGCGCAGTCCTCATGCTGAAACTTGCAGAGAGCCATTTGCTGTGCCTCCACTCCAAGTTGAGGGTGTGTTCGAGGGGGGCACGATCCGCGCGCGGGGCTCCCAGGCGATCGCCAGGTGCGCCGGCTACTACGCGAGCGTCTTCGATCGCCAGTCACAGCGCTCATGCGCTACGGTGCCGCTACGTCCCTCCGTACACGAGGTTGCGAATTAAATATGCTGCCGTCATATCGAACGAGCAACTTTTCCAATCCTCCAGGCGAGCACTTCGTCACGATGCTAGGTGCCTGTCGTGCATTTGCGACATGTTGTGGTCTCGACCGCTTCTACCCGCGAAGGTCATCGTCTTCGGGACATAAGGGCGGGGCAGGTCATCGGTCGTAAGGAGTGATTCGACCGACGGATGGCGAATCCGTCGCTTGGGTCGAACACTCGATGTCCTCTCTCAACACTGAGGCTGACCCTCTTTCAGTACCGCTCGACGGTGGAACTTTCCGGCTCCTTGGTGCCCGTCAGGCTGCCAAATGAATAAGGTTCCGCCGGGGGATGGCGGAGCCGTCGCTTGGGTGAAGACTGGGCCAGGCGGTGTTCCTCAAGTACGGGCTGATGAACAACGGCACGATCTGGGGCCACGGCGGCATGCTCGGGCCCGATTTCTCCGCCCAGACCTTGCATAACCTGGCGCTGTTCTTCGCCGAACGGATCGCGCAAGCCAGCTTCAGAGGCCCCCTACGCCAGCCTGAGCGCCCGCCGAGAAGGGCGGTCGTGGACGACGCGGCGGTCGCGTTCAAGACGAACCGGTTTGACGCCGGCCAGCGAGTACGCTCACGCTTCCGCCCGGCGCCAAGGAAGCCTTTGATTCCGAGATTGCGTACTGGACGGACTACTTCAAGGATCCGGCGAAGAACGGCGGGCTCACGAAAGGGGCGGTATCCGACCCGAAGGATCTGCGGCAGCTCACGGCGTTTTTCGTGTGGACCGCCTGGGCTTCGGCAGTCCAGCGCCCCGGCAGCTACGCATTCATATACCAACAACTTTCCCTACGATCCGCTGGTCGGCAACCATCCGACCGGCGGCAACGGTGCTCTGGAGCGCGGTCAGCCTGCTGTTCCTGCTGGGTGGCATCGGGATCGTGCTGCTCGCCTTCGGCAAGTTCGATTACCTCGGCTGGCATGGCGGTCACGCTGATATTGCCGCAGCCCGCCGGCGCGCGCTCGACCGACTGTCACGCCTGCCCAGGCGGCAACGCTCAAGTTCATGCTGGTGGCGGCGCTGCTGTTTCTCGCCCAGACGCTGATCGGCGGCGCGCGTCGCGCACTATCGAGCGGAGCCGGGGGACTTCTACGGCTTCGACCTGTCGGCATGGCTGCCGAGCAACCTGCTGCGCGGCTGGCACTTGCAACTCGCGATATTCTGGATCGCGACCTCATATGTCGCCGGCGCGCTGTTCGTCGCGTCGGCGCTGGGCGGTGGCGATCCGAAGGGCCAGCGCACGCTCGTCGCACGTGCTCTTCGGCGCGCTGGTCGTGGTAGTCGTCGGCAGCCTGCTCGGCCAGTGGGCCGGCATCCAGCAACCTGCTCGGCGATCTGTGGTTCTGGATCGGCAATCAGGGCTGGGAATACCTGGAGATCGGGCGTTTCTGGCAGATACTGCTGACGGCCGGCTTACTGTTCTGGTTCTGGCTGGTGTTCCGCGCGGTGCGAGCCAGCGCAGGGCGAACCCCGACCTGAAGCCGTTCGTCATCTTTTTCTGATCGCCGCCTTCGCAATCCCGTTCTTCTACCTGCCAGCCTTCTTCTTCGGCGACAGGACGCACTTCTCGATCGTGGACGTCTGGCGCTTCTGGCTCATCCATCTTTGGGTCGAGGGTTTCTTCGAGTTTTTCATCACGGTCGTCGTCGCCGTGATTTTCTATCAGCTGGGCATAGTCAGGCGCATGACGGCGCTACGCGTGATCTATCTCGATGCCATCCTCTATTTCGGCGGCGGGCTGATCGGCACCGCGCACCACTGGTACTTCACCGGCCAGACGCCGCTCGCGATGGCGCTCGGCGCGACGATCTCGGCGCTCGAAGTGGTGCCGCTCACGCTGCTCACGCTCGACGCCTGGGACTTCTACCGGGTGACGCAGCGCCGAGGGCGGGCAGGCTCACCGGCACCGCTGGACCTTCTTTTTCCTGATGGCGGTCGGCTTCTGGAACTTCGTCGGTGCCGGCGTGTTCGGATTTCTCATCAACACGCCGATCGTGAGCTACTACGAGGTCGGCACGACCCTTACCGATCAACCATGGCCACGCCGCCTTCATCGGCGTCTTCGGCATGCTGGGCGTCGGGCTGATGGCGTACGTGGCTGCGCGAGATCACGGCGGAAGCGCTCTGGCCGCGGGTCGAGAAGTGTCTGAAGGTGTCGTTCTGGGGGCTCAACATCGGCCTCGCGATGATGGTCGTGCTGAGCCTGCTGCCGAGCGGGCGTGCTGCAGGTGTGGGACGTGATGCGAGAACGGCTATTGGCACGCGCGGTCGGTCGCGTACACCGGCAGCGCGCTCGCGCGCAACTCCTGGAGTGGATGCGCACGCCGGGCGACCTGGTGTTCATCTTCGCGAGCCTGGGTGCTCGCCGTGCCGTCAGTCGCTGTCTACGGTTTCCCAGCTCTCGCGGACTTCTGGAGGGTCGAGGGCCTCGGCCCGCGTGGCGCGTAGTGAAGACACGGCGGGCCAGCCGGCGGGCAAGTGCCGCCTCGATTGAAAACCCAGCCGGACCTGATCACAATGTTCCTCTCGCCACGAGGAGGAAACAGGACATGAGCCACGCAAACCTCGAGGAACTGCTGCGGGCGACCGGCAATCCGGTGACGATGCTTCGCAACTCGCAGATCGGAGCCTATGTCTATCCGGTGGTTCCGACCGAGTTTTCGAACTGGCGCGACGAGCAGCTTGCCTGGCAGAGAACCGCCGTGCTCTTCGACCAGTCTCACCACATGGTGGAGCAGTACGTCGAAGGCCCCGACGCCGTCAAACTGCTCTCTGGGCTCGCGATCAACAGCTTCGCGAACTTTCCGGTCAACAGAGCGAAGCATTACGTTCCGTGCAGCTACGGCGGCCATGTGATCGGCGATGGGATCCTCTTTCACCTGGAAGAAGGGAGACTCGTTTTCGTCGGGCGCGCGCCGGCCGCGAGCTGGATTCAGTTTCATGCCGAGACCGGCGGATACAGGGTCAAGACGGAAAAGGACGAACGATCGCCCTCCAACCCGCGCGGCAAGGCGGTCGTTCGCAGGAATTACCGCTTCCAGATCCAGGGGCCCACCGCGCCGCAGGTGATCGAGAAGCTGAACGGCGGACCGGTGCCGGAGATCAAGTTCTTCCACATGGGCGTCATCAGCATCGCGGGACGGACAGGTCCGCGCCTTGCGTCATGGCATGGCCGGCGCGCCCGGACTGGAAGTCTGGGGACCCTACGAGGAACGCGAGGAGATCCGGGCCGCCATTGTCGACGCCGGCAGGGACTTTGGGCTCAAGCAAGTCGGCTCCCGGGCCTACGCCACCAACACGCTCGAGTCGGGTTGGATACCGTCACCGCTTCCGGCGGTCTACACCGGGGAGCAAATGAAGGCCTACCGCGAGTGGCTTCCGGCGGCGAGCTACGAGGGCTCGGGCTCGATCGGCGGCAGCTTCTATTCCGACAACATCGAAGACTATTATGTGACCCCTTACGAACTGGGCTACGGGCCGTTCGTCAAGTTCGACCACGAGTTCATCGGCCGGCCGGCGCTCGAGAAGATCGCGGGCAAGCCGCATCGCAGGAAAGTCACGCTCGCCTGGAACGCCGATGACGTCGTAAAGGTGCTCAGGTCGATGCTCGAGCCGGGCGATCCCTACAAGTACATCGACATGCCGCTGTCGAACTACACTTCCGCCTCGTACGACAAGGTGCTGAAAGGCGGGAAAACGGTCGGCGTGTCGATGTTCGCTGGCTACACCTACAACGAGCGGTCGTACCTCTCGCTCGCCGTGGTGGATCCGGATATCGAGCCCGGTACCGAGGTTAGGCTCGTCTGGGGAGAGGAAGGCGGCGGTTCGCAGAAGACGACGGTCGAGCGCCACAGGCAGATCGAGATCCGGGCGATCGTCGGTCCCGCGCCTTACTCCAGCATGGCGCGCACGTCGTACGCAGAGGGTTGGCGCACCAACGCGACGGTCTGAAGACCTGGGGCGGCCCCGTACGCGGCGGGCTTCGCCCACCCCCACGGGCCGTCTCCATCTGGAGCGCCGTCTCCGACCTCGCCTCGACGCTCGCTTGGCCTTTGTCGGCGAGCAAAACGCTCGCGTCGTCGAGGAGGACGACGTAGCGATCGATCGCCGGAGAGCCCGCAGCGGCGGGGACCGCGCTCGTCCTCAGCACCGGTCGAGAATCGAAAACGGGCTAGCGCATCGCTAACCCGTTGGAATTCCTGGCTCCCCGAGTAGGGATCGAACCTACGACCTGCGGATTAACAGTCCGTCGCTCTACCGGCTGAGCTATCGGGGAAGCGCGAGGCGGGCATTCTAGTCGAAACCCCGCCGGAGCGCGAACCCGGCCTGCGGCGCGTTCCGCCGCAGGCCGGAACTGAGAGCGCGACCTCGTCCCTACTTGATGTCCGGGATCGGGAAGATCACCCCACCGAACAGCAGGTACGCGAGGAGGAGCGTCCAGAACACATTGATGATCTGCGCGGCGATGAACGCCACGGCGGGCCGGCCGCCTTCCATCGTCGCGAGATCGACGAAGCGCGTCTCGAGCCCGATGCACACGAACGCGAGCGCGAACCACCAGGTGCGGAACTCCGCGAGCGCGCTCTTGGTGCCGTTCACCATGTCGTTCGGCAGGAAAAACGAGAACGCCGCCGAGGCGACGAGAAACCCGAGCACGAACTTCGGGAAGCGCTCCCAGATGATGCCGGCGGTCGGCTCCTCGCCCGTCTTGTTCCCCGCCTTGTAGGTCCACCACACGACGAGAATGAAGGCGGCCACGCCGATCAGCGCGTTCTGGGAAAACTTGACGATCACGCCGGTCTTCATCGCGGCGTCGCTGATCAGTGCGCCCGCCGCTACGACCGACGCACTGGTGTCGAGCGTGCCGCCCAGCCAGGCACCCGCGACGAGGTCCGGGATATGGAACACCTTTGCGAGCCACGGCATGGCGATCATCATCGGCACCGCAACGATCAGCACGAGCGAGGTCACGTACGAGAGCTTTTTCTTGTCGCCCTGGATCGCGCCGCAGGTCGCGATCGCCGCCGAGACGCCGCAGATCGCGACCGACGAGGAGAGCATCGCCGCGAAGTCGTCGTCGACGCGCAGCTTACGGGCGATCCAGAAGCACACGTACCAGACCACGGTTACGACGAGCACCGCCTGGATGATCCCGAGCACGCCAGCCTGGACCACTTCCAGGAAGAGGAGGCCCGCCCCGAGGATGACGAGACCCGTCTTAATGTAGTACTCGGTTTGCACCGCCGGCATGAGCCACTTCGGCGTTCCGATGGTGTTGCTTACGAGCAGCCCCATGAGCAGCGCGAAGATGACGTACTCGATGCCGTACTCGATGAACAGGCCATTCCCGGCGAGCACCCGGGCGAGCCAGGCGAGGGCGAACACGATCGGAAAACCGACGATCAGCGGCGTCGCCTTGTTGCCCATCAGTACGTATCCGAGGGCCGCGAGGATCAGCCAGGCGATCCCGATGTAGACCGCCTTGGAAATGTTGGCCCAGGTGAAGACCTTCGCGTCGGCGACGGCCCCCGCATGAGCGCGGATCTCGCCGCCGAGCGCCCCGGCGACACCTTTCCCGCCCACCTTCTGCAGCTCACCGGCGACCTTTTCGACCGCCTTGCGATCGCCCTTTTGCAGCGCGGCACCGAGCTCGCTCGCCTTGGCGGCCAGGTCCTTTTGTCCCTTGCCCTCGGCCTCTTTCGCGATTCCGTCCAGCGCTGCCGTCCAGTCGGCCGTGCGGGAGGCCATCTGGCCGTCGGTGGTCCAGCGATAACTGGGCGTGACGTTGCGAAGGTCGATGAACTTCCAGCTGAACGCCGCCAGGGTGACGATGATGACAATGATGCCCAGATATACGGCGATCCAATCCTCGGTCCGCCACTTGCTGGCACCCGTAGTCGCCGTTGCTTGGCCTTGCGGGACCGTCGCTGCGCTGCTGTCCGAAGCCATGGCTGCTCCTCCTCGATGTGCGTGCTGCTTGCGCGGTTGGTGTTACCCCTTCTTCTTTTTCCCGGAATCGCCGGAGCCTGGATGGCGCCGGTCTGGCACCGGGCGCGACGATTCTTCTATGCGAGCGTGACCGGGCGCCAAGACAAAAAACTCATGGGTTGCCAAGAATTTTCTATCGCCCCTGCAACAATGATTGCCGACGCAAATGCCGTCGTGCCGCCTTCCCGGATGGTTCCGACCGACCGGGCTAATCCGCCCTTCAGGCCTTCAGAACGCGTGCGATCGCGTCGGCGGCGTAGTCGACGTTCTTCGAGTTGAGCGCGGCGACGCAGATCCGCCCGGTCTCGATCGCATAGATCGAGAACTCCTCGCGGAGCCGCAGGACCTGGGCCTTGGTCAGCCCCGAGTAGGAGAACATGCCGCGCTGGCGCAGCATGAACCCGAAGTCCGAGCCCGGCGCCCGCGACTGGATGCCGTCCACGAGCGCCTTGCGCATTGACTTGATGCGGTCGCGCATCTGGCCGAGTTCCTTCTCCCAGAGCGTGCGCAGTTCGGGCGTGGTCAGCGTCATCGCGACGACCTTGCCGCCGTGCGTGGGCGGGTTCGAGTAGTTGGTGCGGACCACCCGCTTGAGCTGGCTCAGCACCCGCGCGGCCTCGTCCGCGCTAGCGGTCGCAACGCTCAATGCGCCTACGCGCTCGCCGTAGAGCGAGAACGACTTCGAGAACGAGCTCGCCACGAACACGGGGCTGCACGCCGCGGCGAAGCGGCGCACCGCCTCTCCGTCGGATTCGATGCCGTCCGCGAACCCCTGGTACGCGATGTCGAGGAAGGGCACGAGGTCGCGCGCCTTCACGAGCTCGATCACCCGCGTCCACTGCTCCGGGGTCAGGTCGTAGCCGGTCGGGTTGTGGCAGCAGGCATGCAAGACGACGATCGAGCGGGCCGGAAGCTTCTCCAGCGCCGCGACCATTCCCGGGAAGTTGACGTCGTGGCTGGCCGCGTCGTAGTACGGGTACGTGTCCACCTTGAACCCGGCGCTCTCGAAGAGCGCGCGATGGTTCTCCCAGCTCGGATCACTGATCCACACGCCGGCGCCGGCGTTGACCCGCCGCAGGAAGTCGGTGCCGATCTTCAGGCCGCCCGTTCCGCCGAGCGCCTGCACCGTGACGCCGCGGCCCTCCGTCACGACGGGGGAGTCGGCACCGAAGACGAGGCCCTGCACCGCCTTGTCATAGGCGGCCAGACCGTCGATGGGCAGGTAGTTCCACGGCGCGGGGTTGTCCAGGATCGCCTGGTCCGCGCGGCGCACGCATTCGAGGAGCGGCACCTTCCCGGCATCGTCGGTGTAGACCCCGATCCCGAGGTTGACCTTCTTCGGATTCGTGTCGGCGTTGAACAGCTCCAGGATGCCGATGATCGGGTCGCGCGGCGCCATCTCGACGCCGGCCAGAAGGGATGCGCTCATTTTCGCGGACGGAAACGGAGGTGGAGAACGCCCGCATTCTAGCGCCGACGGTCGGTGCCGCGCGACTCGCTGTGAGAAAATCCCCGCTTGCCGCATCCGCCGTCCCGAATGTCGATTCTCTCCCAGCCGATCCACGCGCCCGAGAAGGCGAAAGTCCTCACCTTCCCGGGGGGCGCATTCCGCCTGCACCAGCCGTTCGCGCCCGCCGGCGACCAGCCGGAGGCGATCGAGCACATCGTCGAGGGCTTGAACGACGGGCTCGCCTATCAGACCCTGCTCGGCGTGACCGGCTCGGGGAAGACCTACACGATGGCGAACGTCATCGCGCGAATCGGACGGCCCGCGCTCGTGCTCGCGCCCAACAAGACCCTCGCGGCGCAGCTCTACTCGGAGTTCCGCGAGTTCTTCCCCGAGAACGCGGTCGAGTACTTTGTCTCGTACTACGACTATTACCAGCCCGAGGCCTACGTCCCCTCGCGCGACCTCTACATCGAGAAGGACTCGAGCATCAACGAGCACATCGAGCAGATGCGGCTCTCCGCGACCAAGTCGCTGCTCGAGCGCGACGACGCCGTGATCGTGGCGACCGTGTCCTGCATCTACGGGATCGGCGATCCCGTCGACTACCACGGCATGATCCTGCACCTGCGCGAGCGCGAAAAGGCGGGGCAGCGGGACGTGATCGCGCGGCTCGTCGCGATGCAGTACGAGCGCTCCGAGCTCGACTTCCGGCGCGGCACGTTCCGGGTGCGCGGCGACGTCATCGACGTGTTCCCGGCCGAACATTCGGAGACCGCGCTGCGCGTGACGCTCTTCGACGACGAGGTCGACAGCCTGATGCTTTTCGACCCGCTCACCGGCCGGTCGGTCCAGCGCGTCTCGCGGTTCACCGTCTACCCGTCGAGCCACTACGTCACGCCGCGCGCGACCACGCTGCGGGCCATCGAGGCCATCAAGCTGGAGCTCGCGGAGCGGATCGAGTTCTTCCAGCGCGCGGGCAAGCTCGTCGAGGCACAGCGGATCGAGCAGCGCACGCGCTTCGACCTCGAGATGCTGAACGAGATGGGGTTCTGCAAAGGCATCGAGAACTACTCGCGGCACTTGTCGGGGCGCAGGCAGGGGGAGCCGCCGCCGACGCTCATCGACTACCTCCCGCCGCGCTCGCTCATGATCGTCGACGAGAGCCACGTGACGATCCCGCAGCTCGGCGGGATGTATCGCGGCGACCGCTCGCGCAAGGAAAATCTCGTCGACTACGGATTCCGCCTGCCCTCGGCGCTCGACAACCGCCCCCTCAAGTTCGAGGAGTTCGAAGCGATGGTGCGCCAGACGATCTTCGTCTCGGCGACGCCGGCGCAGTATGAGCTGGGGCGATCGGGACAGGTGGTGGAGCAGGTCGTGCGCCCGACCGGGCTCGTCGACCCGACTCTGGAAGTGCGACCCGCCTCGACCCAGGTCGACGATCTGCTATCCGAGATCAACTTGCGCGTCGCGCGGAACGAGCGGGTGCTGGTCACGACGCTCACGAAGCGCATGGCAGAGGATTTGACCGAGTATCTCCGCGAGCACGGCGTGAAGGTTCGCTACCTGCACTCCGAGATTGAGACGGTCGAGCGCGTCGAGATCATCCGCGACCTGCGCCTGGGCGAGTTCGACGTGCTCGTGGGCATCAACCTGCTGCGGGAGGGCCTCGATATTCCCGAGGTGTCTCTGGTGGCGATCCTCGACGCCGACAAGGAGGGGTTCCTGCGTTCGGAGCGCTCGCTGATCCAGACGATCGGCCGGGCGGCCCGGCACATCCATGGAGCCGCGATCCTCTACGCGGACGTGATCACCGAGTCGATGCGCAGGGCGATCGGCGAAACCGACCGCCGGCGAGCCAAGCAGGTCGCGTTCAACGCCTCGCGCGGGATCGAGCCGAAGGGCGTCTCCAAGCGCATCAAGGACATCATCGACGGCGTGTACGACGCGGACGACGCGCGGGCCGGATTGAAGGCTGCCGAGGAGCAGGCGCGCTACGAGGCGATGACCGAAAAGGAGCTCGGCCGGGAGATCAAGCGCCTGGAGAAGCAGATGCTCGACCACGCGCGCAACCTCGAGTTCGAGAAGGCGGCTGCGGCCCGCGACCAGCTGGCGACGCTCAAGCGCGCGGTGTTCGGTGCCGATGGCGAGGCGCCGGTCGCGCGCGAGGGAAGTGCATGAAAGGCGTGCTCTTCGTCTGCACCGGCAACATCTGCCGGTCGCCGACGGCCGAGGGCGTGTTCCGGAAACTGGTCGCCGATGCCGGCCTGACGCCCCTCATCACGGCGGACTCGGCCGGAACGCATGGCTACCACGTGGGGGAGGCGCCCGATAACCGCACACAGGCGGCGGCGCGCCTGCGCGGCTACGATCTATCCGGCCTGCGCGCGCGGCGGGTCGCGCACGAGGATTTCCATCGCTTCGACTTCCTGCTGGCGATGGATCGCGAACACCAGGACATCCTCACCCGGCTCGCGCCACTTTCGGCCCGCCACAAGGTGAAGCTGATCATGGAGTTCGGTCGGCGTTCGACGCATGCGGAGGTGCCCGACCCGTACTACGGCGGACCCGAAGGCTTCGAGCTCGTACTCGACCTGCTCGAGGATGCGGCCGCGGGCCTGCTCGAGGCGCTGCGTCTCGAGCTCGACCCGCGGGCATAGCGAGCGCTACTGCGTTGGCGCCTCGGTATCGGACTTGCGCGCGGTCTCGACCTGCATCAACGGGGCGTTGAGATCCGCCGGTGGAGGCCGGCGCTCGCGGCGCGGGCGCGGGGCAGGCGGCTGGTCTGCTTCGACCTGCGGCACCACGCGATCCGCCTTTGTCTGGATCATCACGAGACCGCTCTCGCGCAGCGCGGTGTCAAGATCGGCCGGTGGCGCGGGCGGGGGAGGCGGCGGCGCCGCCTTCACGACCGGTGCCGCAGCGAATGGGGCGGGCGCTTCGTCGACCGGCGCCGGCCTTGGCTGCACTGCCTCAGGAATGATCGGCATCGCCGCAGCGACTGCGACTGGGGCTGCCACTTCGGCGACCGGCGCCGGCCTCGGCTGCACCACCTCGCCGACCATCGGCATCGCCGCAGCCACTGCGACTGGCGCTTCGACCGGCGGGACGGCCGTCACGGTATCGCGCTCGGGCGCGAAAGCTGAAGGCGCCGGCTGTTCGTCCCGGCGCGGCTGACCCTCCCGCCGCTCTCCGCGATCGCCACGACCGCCACGGTCGCCACGGTCACCACGTTCACGACCTTCCCTGCGGCCGCGACCGCGCTCACCCTCTTCACGCGGAACCCCGGGCTGTTGTCCTCCCGGTCCCGCATGCGCCTGCTGCGGAGGGCGCTGCTCGCCCGGGGCGCCGCGCTGGCGATCCTCGTGCCGCGGTCCGCGCTCGCCCCGCTGCTCCCGCGGTTCGCGCTGTTCACGCGGCTCGCGTGGTTCACGCGGCTCGCGGTGCTCGCGTCCCTCGCGTTGCTGCTCGCGGCCGTGACGCTCGCCCGGTCCGCGCCCTTGCGGCTGCCCACGCTCCGGGCGCGGGCCGCGCTCGTCGCGGCGCCGCTCCTGGCCTTCGCGTGGACCGCCGCGGTCGGGACGCCGGTCGCGCCGCTCGCCACGATCGCCCCGCTCGCCACGATCGCGGCGCTGCTGGGGCTCCGGGCGTGGCGCCGGAGCGGCGACGGGCGGCGGCTTGACGGCCTCCGGTTCCTCGGCGCGGAACCACCCGAAAAGCCGTTCGAAGAACCCGTGCTTCGCTGGTGCGAGTACCGGGGCGCGCACCGCCGCCGGTGCAGCCGCGGGCTGAGCCGCCGGCGGCCGCGGGACGAACGGTGCGGGTTGATCAGGCGTCACCGCCTGCACTGCGGCCTGCGGGCGCTCCGGGCGGGCTTCCTGGGCCGAGGTGTAGGGCTTCTCCTCGGTCGGCGCCTCGACGAGGTTGTAGCTCGGCGGCAGCGCGCCTTCCTGGTTGAGGTCGTCGTGGCGCAGCCGTTCGACTTTGTAGTGCGGAGTCTCGAGGTGGACGTTCGGGATCAGGATCACGTTCACCTTCAGCCGCGCCTCGAGCGCGTGGATGTCGGTGCGTTTCTCGTTGAGGAGGTAGGTCGCGACGTCCACCGGCACCTGCACGTGGACCGCCGCGGTGTTCTCCTTCATCGCTTCCTCCTGCATGATGCGCAGGATGTGCAGCGCGGTCGATTCGATGCCGCGAATGAAGCCGATGCCGCTGCAGCGCGGGCAGGGCTGGTGCGCGGTCTCCTCGAGCGAGGGGCGCAGCCGCTGGCGCGACAGCTCCATCAACCCGAAGCGCGAGATCTTGCCCATCTGCACCCGCGCGCGGTCGAAGCGCAGCGCATCGCGCAGACGGGTCTCCACCTCGCGCTGGTTGCGCTGGTTCTCCATGTCGATGAAATCGATGACGATCAGGCCGCCGAGGTCGCGCAGCCTGAGCTGGCGTGCGATCTCGTCCGCCGCTTCCGCGTTGGTCCGGAACGCCGTTTCCTCGATGTCCTGGCCCTTGGTCGCGCGCGCCGAGTTCACATCGACCGCGACCAATGCCTCGGTGTGGTCGATGACCACCGCGCCGCCGGAGGGGAGCGCGACCTGGCGCGAATAGGCGCTCTCGATCTGGTGCTCGATCTGGAAGCGCGAGAAGAGGGGCACGTCGTCGTGGTACCGCTTCACGCGCTGGACGTTGTCGGGCATCACGTTGCCCATGAACGCGATCGTCTGCTCGTAGATCGGGTCGGTGTCGATCAGGATCTCGCCGATCTCGGGCTGGAAGTAATCCCGGATTGCGCGAATGACCAGGCTCGACTCCTGGTAGATGAGGAACGGCGCGGGATTGGCGACCTTTCCGCTTTCGTCCCGTTGGGGAGCGGCGGCCTCGATGACCTTCTCCCAGAGCGTGAGCAGGTATTTCAGGTCCCACTCGAGCTCCTCGAACGAGCGACCGATGCCGGCCGTGCGCGCGATGACGCTCATGCCCTGCGGAACGGGAAGCCGCTCCATCGTCTCGCGCAGCTCGTTGCGGTCCTCGCCCTCGACGCGGCGGGATACGCCGCCGCCGCGCGGGTTGTTTGGCATCAGGACGAGATAGCGGCCGGCCAGGCTGACGAAGGTGGTGAGCGCGGCGCCCTTGTTGCCGCGCTCGTCCTTCTCGACCTGGAGGATGACCTCGGTGCCCTCGGCGACCGCATCCTGGATGCGGGCCCGCCCCGGCTCGACGTCGGGCCGGAAGTAGCTGCGGGAGATTTCCTTGAAAGGCAGGAACCCGTGGCGTTCGGTGCCGTAGTCGACGAAGGCGGCTTCGAGGCTGGGTTCGACTCGGGTGATGATGCCTTTGTAGATGTTTCCTTTGCGTTGCTCTTTGCTGGCCGATTCGATGTCGAGGTCGATGAGTTTCTGACCGTCGACGATCGCGACACGGAGTTCCTCGGCCTGTGTCGCGTTGAACAGCATGCGCTTCATATAGTTCTTCTCCTAGCGCGCCCGCTGGACAACACGCGAGTTGACTGATGGCTGGCCTTTAGCGATGCATCCTTATGATCACTTAGGGTTGGTTCAGTTGGTCAGTGTTTGCGTGTTGCGCCCGGTTCTGGTGTTCCGTGGCCGGGCTGGAGGAATCGGAAAGTGATTCCGGTGCGCTCGTCATTTACCATCGCCGCTCATGGTGAGCGATGACAACCAGCTGATGGGCACGGGTCTCCCCGAGATCGGGCCCGCTTCGTGGCGCTCGCGCCGGGGACGTGGTGGCGGCCGGGCAGTTCGCGCGGCCGCTGTCCCGCAAACGAAGACAGCGGTTGGAGTATATGAAGAATGAAGGGTTTAGGCAACGCGCGCGGGTCTGAGCGCCGGGTCCCGGCCGCCCGGACCGCGCTCGTCGGGGAGGAGGGCGCCGACCAGCGCGTGGACAATTTCCTGCTGCGCGAGCTCAAAGGCGTGCCCCGCAGCCATATCTATCGGTTGCTCCGGGGTGGCGAGGTGCGGGTCAACAGCCGCAGGGTCGACGCCACGTACCGCCTGCAGCAGGGGGATCGGGTGCGGATCCCCCCGGTCCGGGTCGCGAGTCCGGCCCCGGGCCGGACTCCCATCGCGCGTGATCACGGATTCCCGATCGTCTTCGAGGACGACGCGTTGCTGGTGGTCAACAAGCCTGCCGGGGTGGCGGTGCACGGCGGCAGCGGCGTGAGCTTCGGGGTGATCGAGCGGCTGCGCGCCGCACGCCCGGAGGCCCGCGTCCTGGAGCTCGCGCATCGGCTGGACCGCGAGACCTCCGGCCTGCTGATCGTGGCGAAGAAGCGCTCCGCGCTCACCGCGCTCCACGCGGCCCTGCGCGAAGGGCGGGTCGGCAAGCGCTATCTCGTGCTCGTGAAGGGGCGCTGGACGCGTGGTGCGCGCGACGTCGTGCTGCCGCTGCGAAAGTACCTGACCCCGGCGGGCGAGCGACGGGTCAACGTCGAGGAGGGCGGGAAGGAGTCGCGCACGCGCTTCGAGCCGGTGCGCGCCCACGGCGGGTTCACCCTGCTCGCGGCCCGGCTCGACACCGGGCGCACCCACCAGATCCGAGTTCAGCTCGCCCACCTCGGCTTTCCGATTGCCGGCGACGACAAGTATGGCGACTTCGAGCTGAACCGCGAGCTCGCACGGCGCGGGCTCAAGCGGATGTTTCTCCACGCCGCGGAGCTCGCGTTCGCGCACCCGACGACCGGGGCGCCGCTCGCGCTCAGCGCACCGTTGCCCGATGACCTGCAGCGCTTCCTCGAGGCGCTGACGCACCCGGACGCTGCGCATGCCGCGCCGCTTTGAGCTCGTCGTATTCGACTGGGACGGGACGCTGATCGACTCGGCGGGCGCCATCGCGGCGTCCATCCAGGCCGCGTGCCGTGACCTCGGGCTGCCGGTTCCCGACGACGAGCGGGCGAGCCACGTCATCGGCCTCGGGCTCACGGATGCCCTGTCGTACGCGGTGCCCTCGCTTCCGCCTTCCGAATACGGACGCCTGGTCGAGCGCTACCGCGTGCACTTCTTGGCGCGGGATCCGGGCCTGCCGCTCTTTCCGGGCACGCGGCCGATGCTCGAGGACTTGCGCGCGCGGGGCCATGCGCTCGCGATCGCGACGGGCAAGAGCAGCGCCGGCCTCGCGCGCGCGCTCGCGCAGACCGGACTCGCCCAGCTGTTCGACGCGACGCGCTGCGCGGACCAGTGCGCCTCCAAGCCCGCGCCGGAGATGCTGCTCGAGCTGATGGCGGAGCTCGATGCCGCCCCGGAGCTCACTCTGATGATCGGCGACACCTCGCACGACCTGCAGATGGCCGCGAACGCGGGCGTCGCGGCCGTGGCGGTGAGCTACGGCGCGCACCCGGGCGATGCGCTCGCCGCGCTCGATCCGCTCGCGCTGGTCCACTCGACTGCAGAGCTCGCGGCGTGGCTCGCGGCCAACGCGTAGTGGTCTGCCGGTCGGACGCGCTCCTCGAGAGCGGCGAGGGCGTGCGCTTCGAGGTGGAACAGGGCGGCGCGCGGCATCCTGCGTTTGCGGTCCGGTTTGCCGGTCGCGTGCACGCCTACCGCAACCGATGCGCACACGTCGGGGTGGAGCTCGACTGGCAGCCGGGGCGGTTTTTCGATGCCGATGGCATCGTTTTGATATGCTCGACGCACGGCGCGCTGTACGATCCGGCGACCGGGGAATGCCGCGGCGGACCGTGCCGCGGCGCCGGACTGGAGCCGGTGCCGGTCGAGGAGATCGACGGGCTAGTCGTGCTGAGCATGAGGGACTGAAGGGTCATGAACGAGAGCGGCGGGAACTGGGAACGGGGCGTCATCGAGAAGCTGGCGCTCGAGGCGCTGAAGGAGCAGAAACGTGCGCGGCGCTGGGGTATCTTCTTCAAGCTGCTGACGTTCGCCTATCTCACGTTCCTGCTCGTGATGGTGCTCGAGTGGCGCGGCGACGCCGATCGACTGGCCGGCACCAAGCACACGGCGCTCGTGGATGTGATCGGGGTCATCGATTCAAAGGGCGGTGCGAGCGCGGACAGCGTCACCGGCGCGCTGCAGAGCGCTTTCAAGGACAAGAACACGCAGGGCGTCATCCTGCGCATCAACTCGCCCGGTGGCAGTCCCGTGCAGGCCGGCATCATCTACGACGAGATCCGGCGGTTGCGCGAGAAGCATCCGAACATTCCGCTCTACGCCGTCGTCGAGGACATGTGCGCTTCGGGGGGGTACTACATCGCCGCGGCGACCGACAAGATCTATGTCGACAAGGCGAGCCTGGTGGGGTCGATCGGCGTCTTGATGGACCAGTTCGGTTTCGTGGACACGATGGAGAAGCTGGGCGTCGAGCGCCGCGTCCTGACGGCGGGAGAGAACAAGGCCTTCCTCGACCCGTTCGCTCCGCTGCAGCCCGCCCACGTCGAGCACGCGCGGAAGATCCTCGGCGAGATCCACGCGCAGTTCATCGAGGTCGTGAAGAAAGGGCGCGGCAAGCGCCTCAAGGAGTCGCCCGAGATCTTCAGTGGGCTCCTGTGGTCGGGGGCCACGTCGATCGAGCTCGGGCTCAGCGACGGCTTCGGTACCGTCGACTATGTCGCACGCGAGGTCATCAAGGCCGAGCTGATCGTCGAGTACACGCGCAAGGACAACATCGCGGAGCGCTTCGCGAAGCGGTTCGGCGCCGCGATGGCAGACGCGATGGGGCTCGGCGCCTCCGGCGGCGTGCGGTTGCGCTAACGCCCCCGGGTCCCCGCGAGCAGCAGGAACACCGTCGGTCGCTTGCCGATTCGCATCGGGGTCGCCCGCCATCGAGCCACCGTCTTGGTGGTGATTTCCTCGGTCGGGAGCGTGAGATCGGTCGCGACGCAGAACAGCGTGTCGTCGGCGCAGGCGGATGCGACCGCCTGCAGCACCCGATCGTTCCGGTAGGGCGTTTCGATGAAGACCTCCGTGCGCCGCTCTTTGCGCGAGTCCACCTCGAGCGCTTTCAGTCGCCGCTTGAGCGCCGGTTCAGGGACCGGCAGGTACCCGTGGAACGCAAACCGCTGGCCCTCGAGGCCCGCGGCCATCAGGGCGAGGAGAATCGAAGAGGGTCCGACGAGCGGCCGGACGCGGATGCCCGCCTCATGGGCACGCCGCACCAACGGCGCCCCAGGGTCGGCAACCCCGGGCGCGCCCGCCTCCGAGAGCACCGCGGCGCTTGCCCCGGCGCGCAGGGGGGCGAGGAGTTGCCCGAGCGTCTCGGGTGTCGCGTCGGCAGCGAGCTGCTCGATGGCGAGCTCGGCCAGCGGACCGGGGTGCCCGATCGCCTTCAGGAAGGCGCGCGCACCCTTCGGTTCCTCGGCGATGAAGCGGCGCAGCCCCCGGAGCACGGACTGCACGCCCGACGGGATGGCATCGGCCGGGTCGCCGTCGCCCAGCAGCACCGGCGCGAGGTAAAGCGTTCCCGCGATCACGCCGGCGGCAGCGGCGAGACGCCGAACTCGGCGAGGAGGTCGACCAGCGCGATCAGCGGCAGGCCGATCAGCGCGGTGGGATCCGTGCCGTCGAGCCTGCGCACGAGGACGATTCCGAGCGCCTCGATCTTGGCGGACCCGGCGCAGTCATACGGCCGCTCGGCGCGCAAGTAGGCGTCGATCGTCGCGTCGTCGAAATCACGAAAATGCACGTCGGTCGGCACCAGTCGCGCTTCCGTGGCGCCGGTCGCGCGGCGCGATACCGCCACGGCCGTCAGGAACGAGACGCGGCGCCCGCGCATCGCGCGCAGTTGGGCGACGGCGTTCGCGTGCGTGCCGGGCTTCGAGAGCGCGACGGTGTCGAGCACCGCCACCTGATCGGCGCCAATAACGATCGCATCAGGCACGCGCGCGGCCACGGCATCGGCCTTCGCGCGTGCGAGCCGGACCACGAGGTCGGCGGCCGCTTCGCCCGGCCGGGAGGCCTCGTCCACGCCGGGGCTCATCGTCTCGAACGGCAGGCGCAGCCGGCCGAGGAGCTCACGCCGATAGGGGGAGGTCGAGGCGAGGATGAGGCGCGGCAATTTCACCACTGCAGGGGCGGCAAGGGATGCGCTAGCTCTATGATTTTTTTGACGCAATCGTCCAAAGATAATATCATTCGCCGCTTATGTCTCGCGCCGGGACAATCGACGGTCCGCAACTTGCGCGGGACCGTGGAACGGTCTCCGGGACCCTCGGTATCGACGCGCTTCCGCGCCTTGCAGCGTCGGGATGCGAGGCCGCGACGCTCCGTTACCGGGTGCGCGGCGGGGTCAACGCCGCAGGGCGTCCATGCCTGGCGGTCGAAGCTTCGGGTCCCGCCTTGCTGGCGTGCCAGCGATGTCTCGGCGCGCTCGAGTTCCCGGTCGCGTTGAGCGTGGAACTGGAACTGGCCGCCACCGAGCAGGAGATTTACGGGGCGGACGACGACGTCGACCGGGTGCTGGCGACGCAGCGGATGGATGTCGCGTCGCTCGTCGAGGATGAGGCGTTGCTGGTGCTGCCGATGGCGCCGATGCACGAGCGATGCGAGCCTGACGCTGGACTGCGCGATGCAGATCGCGCAGCGCCGTTCGCGGCGCTGGCAGGCTTGCGCAAGGGCGGGGGTCGCGATGGCTGACCTCCGGCACAGTTGATACGAAGGAGCCGTATATGGCCGTACAGCAGAACAAGAAATCAGCGTCGCGGCGCGGGATGCACCGCTCGCATGACTTTCTCACCAACCCGCCGCTTGCGGTGGAACCCTCGACCGGCGAGGTGCACCTGAGGCACCACGTAAGCCCGAGCGGCTATTACCGCGGCAAGAAAGTCGTCAAGACCAAGGCCGAATAAGCCGGCCGCGAACCGGCGATTGCAGCACAAAGTGGAGGGGAGCCCGGCGGGGCCGCACGGCCCCTCTGCAGGGCGCGGCGCGGAACTCGTGGGCAACGACGTCACCCTCGCCATCGATTGCATGGGCGGCGACTACGGTCCGTCGGTGACGGTGCCGGCGGCGCTGCGCTTCCTCGAGCGCGACCCTTCAGCGACGATCCACCTCGTCGGACGGCAAGACGCGATCGAGGTGGAACTGCGTCGCCGCCGCGCGACGGCCGGCGAGCGCCTGCACGTGCGGCATGCGTCCGAGGTCGTGGGGATGGACGAGGCGCCCGCGGTAGCCCTGAAGCGCAAGAAGAACTCCTCGATGCGCGTCGCGATCGATCTCATCAAGAGCGGCGAGGCGCAGGCGTGCGTCAGCGCCGGCAACACGGGCGCGCTCATGGCGACCGCGCACTTCGTGCTCAAGACGCTCCCGGGCATCGACCGACCCGCGCTGGTCTCGGTGCTGCCGACGATGACCGGCCAGACCTACATGCTCGATCTCGGTGCCAGCCCGGACTGCAAGCCCGAGCACCTGCTCCAGTTCGCGCTGATGGGATCCATACTGGTCGAGGCGGTCGAGCACCGCGAACGACCGTCGGTGGGGTTGCTCAACATCGGCGCCGAGGCGATCAAGGGCAACCAGGTCGTGAAGCAGGCCGGCGAGCTGCTGCGCGCAAGCGACCTCAATTTCGCGGGCAATGTAGAGGGTGACGGGATCTACCGCGGAGAGGTGGACGTCGTGGTGTGTGACGGGTTCGTCGGCAACGTGGCGCTCAAGACCTCGGAGGGACTGGCGCGGATGGTCGAGCGGTTCCTGCGCGAGGAACTCACGCGGAACCCGTTGCGCAAGCTCGCCGCGGTAGTGGCGCTACCTGCGTTGGCGGCATTCCGGCGCCGCGTCGATCCGCGCCGCTACAACGGCGCCACCCTCCTCGGGCTCAAGGGCGTGGTGGTGAAGAGCCACGGCTCGGCCGACCGCCTGGGCTTCTATCATGCGATCGAGCGGGCGGCCGAGGAGGTGCGCGGCGGCGTACTCGAGCGCATCAGCGCGCGCCTGGTTGCGGCAAAGGCCGCCGCCCCCCTTGCGGAGGCGGCGTCGTGAAGTACTCGCGCATCGTGGGCTCCGGCAGCTATCTGCCACCGCGGATCGTCACCAACGCGGAGCTCGCGCAGCGGGTCGACACGTCCGACGAATGGATCGTCACGCGTACCGGCATCCGCCAGCGCCACATTGCGGAGGCATCGCAGACCTCGAGCGACCTCGCGCTCGAAGCGAGCCGCGCGGCGCTCCGCGCGGCGGCCGTGAACGCGGGGGAGATCGACCTGATTGTGGTGGCCACCTCCACGCCCGACTACGTCTTTCCGAGCACCGCCTGCCTGCTCCAGGCGAAGCTGGGCGTTGCGGGGTGCCCGGCCTTCGACGTGCAGGCGGTGTGCAGCGGGTTCGTCTACGGGCTGGCAGTGGCCGACAACTTCATCCGTGCCGGCCAGGCGCGTTGCGCGCTGATCGTCGGCACCGAGGTCTTCTCGCGCATCCTCGACTGGAGCGATCGCGCGACCTGCGTCCTGTTCGGCGACGGCGCCGGCGCGGTCGTGCTGCGCGCGGACGAACGGCCGGGCGTGCATGGCTGCGTTCTGCACGCCGACGGTCGTCAGGCCGGGATACTCGAGGTGCCGGGCAACGTGTGTGGAGGCAAGGTCACGGGAAGCGCGTTTGTCCGGATGGACGGACCGGCCGTGTTCAAGTTCGCGGTGCGCGTGCTCGACGAGGCGGCGCGCGAAGTGGTCGCAAAGTGCGGCATGCAGCTCGCGGACGTCGACTGGTTGATTCCCCATCAGGCGAACGTGCGCATCCTGGATGCGACGGTGAAGCGGCTGGGGCTGCCGCACGATCGGCTCATCGTCACCGTCGACCGCCATGCAAACACCTCGGCGGCGTCCGTGCCGCTCGCGCTGGACCTCGCGCTGCGGGACGGCCGGATCAAACCGGGCCACCGAGTGGTCCTCGAGGGTGTCGGCGGCGGATTCACCTGGGGCGCGGCGCTCGTGGAGATCTGAGCGGTACTGGAGACACGATGAAGTTCGGAATGGTCTTTCCCGGGCAGGGGTCGCAGTCCAAGGGCATGCTCGAAGACTACGGCGATGCGCCCGAAGTTCGCGAGGTGCTCGCGGTCGCATCCGCGGTTCTCAAGCAAGATATCGCGAAGCTGATCGCCGATGGGCCGATGGACGAGCTCAACAAGACGGTCAACACGCAGCCGGTGATGCTGACGGCCGGCTACGCCGCCTACCGCCTGTGGCGCGCTCTCGGCGGGCCGGAGCCGGCGGTCCTCGCGGGCCACAGTCTGGGCGAGTACACCGCGCTGGTGGCCGCGGGCGCGCTTGCCTTCGAGGACGCCTTGCCGCTCGTGCGGCTGCGGGCGCAGGCGATGCAGGAGGCCGTCCCCGAGGGCCAGGGCGCGATGGCTGCGGTGCTCGGGCTCGACGACGAGGCCATCCGTGCCGCGTGCGCCGAGGCGGCGCACGGCGAAGTCGTCGAACCGGTGAACTTCAATGCACCCGGCCAGGTGGTCATCGCGGGCCACGCCGAGGCCGTCGGGCGGGCCGTTGATGCGGCGCGGGCGCGCGGGGCGCGCCGCGCCGTCCCCCTTCTCGTCAGCGCACCGTTCCATTCGTCCCTGCTTGCGCCTGCGGCGGCGCGACTCCGGGAGCACCTGGCGTCGGTGCGTATCCAGCCGCCCCGCATCCCGGTGATCCACAATGTCGACGTGCAGAGCTACGATGACCCCGAGCGGATCAAGGATGCGCTCGTCCGTCAGGCCGATCATCCGGTGCGCTGGGTGGAGTGCGTGCGGGCGATGACCGCGCACGGCGTGACGCTGGTCGTCGAGTGCGGTCCGGGCAGGGTTCTCGCGCCGCTCGTGAAGCGGATCGTCGACGGCGCCGAGGGCGTCGCGCTGCTCGACCGGGACGCGATCCTGCAGGCGATCGAATCGGTCCGCGGAGCCTAGCCATGGACCTCAAGGGGCAAGTTGCACTCGTGACGGGCGCCTCGCGCGGAATCGGGCGGGGCATCGCGCTCGCGCTCGGGCGCGCCGGGGCTACGGTCGTCGGCACGTCAACGACGGAGGCGGGCGCGCAGAGGTTTGGCGAAACGTTGGCGGCGGCCGGAATCACCGGGCGCGGCGCGATGCTCGACGTCACCGACACGAACGGCGTCGACGCGCTGGTTGCCGCGATCGAGAAGGAATTCGGGGCGGTCTCGATCCTGGTGAACAACGCCGGAGTCACCCAAGACAACCTGCTCCTGCGCATGAAGGACGCGGAGTGGGACACCGTCGTCGACACCGACCTCAAGTCGGTTTTCCGGCTCTGCCGCGCGGTGCTCCGCGGCATGATGAAGGCGCGGGCCGGGCGCATCATCAGCATCACCTCGGTGGTGGGATCGAGCGGCAATCCGGGCCAGGTGAACTACGCCGCAGCGAAGGCAGGCGCGGCCGGACTGACGCGCGCGCTCGCGCGCGAGATCGGCAGCCGCGGGATCACCGTGAACTGCGTCGCGCCCGGGTTCATCGATACCGACATGACCCAGGCCCTGCCGGAGGCGCAGCGCGAGGCGCTCCTCGGCCAGATTCCCCTGGGGCGACTCGGACAGGTCGACGACGTGGCCGCGGCCGTCGTATTCCTCGCATCGCCTGGCGCGGCGTATGTGACCGGCACGACGTTGCACGTGAACGGTGGCATGTACATGAACTGAAACAGGATTCGGGTGCTCGGGCGACGCGGCATGGCGTTCTGGTAAGATTTCGGCCGCTCGGGGCAGCCAGGTCCAACAAGGCCCAGCATGGGGATGCGCGAGGAGGCGCTGCTCCTTCGCTCTATCGATATCCCTAGAACACATATCCGCGAAGGGAAGGGAAGCCCGCAATGGAGAACATCGAACAACGCGTCAAGAAGATCGTCGCCGAACAGCTCGGCGTAAACGAGGCGGAGATCAAGAACGAGTCCTCGTTCGTCGACGACCTCGGCGCCGATTCGCTCGACACGGTCGAACTCGTGATGGCCCTCGAAGAGGAGTTCGAGACCGAGATTCCGGACGAGGAGGCGGAGAAGATCGCCACCGTCCAGCAGGCCATCGACTACGTCAAGGCCCATAGCGGCAAGAAGGCCTGAGGCGGCGCCAAGGAGCACCCTTGTCGCGCCGCCGCGTCGCCGTCACCGGCCTCGGCATCGTTTGCCCCGTCGGCAACACGGTTGACGAGGCCTGGAGCAACATCACCGCCGCCAAATCGGGCATCACGCGCATTACCCGCTTTGACGCCGCCCTCTACGCGAGTCAGATCGCGGGCGAGGTGAAGGGGTTCGACATCGCTGCCTATCTGCCGCCGAAGGAGGCGCGGCGGATGGATACCTTCATCCACTACGGCATGGCCGCGTCCATCCAGGCGATCCGAGATGCCGGGGTCGACCCCGAGAAGATGGATCGGGAGCGCATCGGCTGCGTCCTCGGCTCCGGAATCGGCGGTCTGCCGCTGATCGAGGATACCCACGCCGACCTGACAAAAGGCGGACCGCGCAAGATCTCCCCGTTCTTCGTGCCCGGCAGCATCATCAATATGATCGCCGGGAATCTGTCGATCATGTATGGGTTCAAAGGGCCGAATCTCGCCCTGGTCACCGCCTGTACGACCGCAAACCATTGCATCGGCGAGGGCGGGCGCCTGATCGAGTATGGCGATGCCGATGTCGTGATCGCGGGCGGTTCGGAGGCCACCGTCAGCCCGCTGGGCGTGGGCGGCTTCGCGGCGATGCGCGCGCTCTCGACTCGCAACGACGATCCGGCGGGCGCGAGCCGCCCGTGGGACAAGGATCGCGACGGCTTCGTGCTCGGCGAGGGGGCCGGGGTGCTCGTGCTCGAGGAACTCGAGCATGCAAAGCGCCGCGGCGCGCGGATCTATGCCGAGTTGGTCGGGTACGGGATGAGCGCGGACGCGCACCATATGACCGCGCCGTGCGAGGACGGGGAAGGGGCTGCGCGCTGCATGGCGAACGCGCTGCGCAATGCGCGGATGAGCCCGGGCGACGTCGACTACGTCAACGCCCACGGCACCTCGACGCCGCTTGGCGACCTCGCCGAGACGATCGCGATGAAACGCTGCTTCGGGGACCACGCCCGGAAGCTCGCGATCAGCTCGACGAAATCGATGACCGGCCACCTGCTCGGCGCCGCCGGCGGCGTCGAGGCGGTGTTCTCGGTGCTTGCTCTCCACCGGCAAATCGCCCCACCGACCGCAAACCTCCACGACGCCGACCCGGCCTGCGACCTCGACTACGTTCCGCTCGTCGCGCGCGACATGCCCATTCGCGCGGCGCTGTCCAACTCGTTCGGCTTCGGCGGCACGAACGGCACGCTGATCTTCGCGCGCGCTTGAACGACTCGCTGCGCGTGCAACTTCGACCCTCGCGGGCGCTGGCCACCGCGCTTGCGGTCGGTCACCTTCTGGCACTGGTCGCCGCAGTGACGGGTCTGCCGGGCGAAGCCGCGGCGCTCGTGGTCGTCGGACTCGCCCTGTCCTTGCTCCACCATCTGCGGCTGGCCCTGCACCAGTCGGCACTGGCCGTCGCCGGCTTGGACTTCGCGATGGACGGTCGCTTCGCGGTGGCGAACCCGGCGGGGGTCTGGCTGGCGGCGGAGCTACGGCACTCGGCCGTTCCCGCCAGCTGGCTGGCGGTGCTCACCGCGCGCGACCACGCGGGACGATCCAGAACCACCGTGATCCTGCCCGATGCGGCAGACCCGGAGGCATTTCGACGGCTGCGCGTCTGGCTCAAGTGGCGGATGACCCCCCCGGTTAGCGGGCGGGAACAGGCAAACGGTCGTGCTCCGGGCTGAACTATCCGGCCGGCGGCGTGTCTCTAGTGCGAGGTCGCGTCCGAGCGATCCGGGTGGGTCGGCTATACTGCCGCCCGCGGGCCGGTAAGCACTTGAAAAATAAGATTTCAAGCGGCTCCGCGGAAGGCGGCCATGGCGGACCGCGAGATTGACCAGCAGCTCGTCGAACGCGCGCAGCGCGGGGATAAGCGGGCGTTCGATCTGCTGGTCTCCAAGTACCAGCGCAAGCTCGGGCGTTTGTTGTCGCGGTTCATCCGCGATCCGGCCGAGGTCGAGGACGTCGCACAGGAAGCCTTCATCAAGGCCTACCGTGCGCTTCCCAGCTTCCGCGGCGACAGCGCGTTCTATACGTGGCTGTACCGGATCGGGATCAATACCGCGAAGAATTACCTCGTGGCGCTCGGGCGCCGGGCGCCCACGGTGACCGAGTTTGACTCGGATGAGGCGGAGAGCTTCGAGGACGGCGAGCAGCTGCGCGACATCAACACGCCCGAGAGCATGCTGATGTCGAAGGAGATCGGGTCCACCGTCAACGCGGCGATGGAGGATCTACCGGAGGATCTGCGGACGGCGATCACGTTGCGCGAGATCGAGGGTCTGAGCTACGAGGAGATCGCGAGCATCATGAACTGCCCGATCGGGACGGTCCGCTCGCGGATCTTTCGGGCCCGGGAGGCGATCGCGGCACGGCTGCGCCCGCTCCTCGAGACACGCAAGGACAAGAGGTGGTGAGGCAATGAAGGAACGGTTATCGGCCCTCGTGGACGAGGAACTCGGCGGTGTCGAATCCGAGCGTTGCCTCGAACGACTCGGCGACGACGGGGAGCTCCGGGACGCTTGGCGCGTCTACCATCTGATCGGTGATGCGCTGCGCGGCCAAGCCGGCCAGGGGCTTCCGCCCTCGTTCGCCGAGCGACTCGCCGCGGAGCCCACTGTGCTTGCGCCGCGCCGCGCGGAGCGGGCCAGGCAGCGCAACACCTGGTATGCGCTTTCCGCCGCGGCCAGTGTTGCGGCCGTCGCACTGGTCGGGTGGATGGCCCTGCCTCTGTTCGAACCACCCGCTCCGATCGCATCGTCCCAGCCCGTGCCCACCCTGGCCGCAGTTGCACCGCCCCCCGTCGTAATACCTTCCGCGCAAAGCGTGAACGACTACCTGCTCGCTCACCAGCGGTTCTCGCCGTCGTCGGTCATGGGCGGGATGGCGCCCTACGTGCGCACCGTCTCTGAAGCGCGCGAGGCGCGTTGAGCATGCGGGCGTTGGTGTTTGCGGCAGCGCTCGCCGCGGGCTCGGTCGCCGCCATCGCCCCGGTGTCAGCCCAGCAAGGCGCCGATGCCGCCAGCTGGCTCAAGAAAATCTATGCGGCCACCGAGAAACTGAGCTACACGGGCACGTTCGTATATCAGCAGGGCGAGCACTCCGAGACCTCCCGCCTGACTCGAGTCGTGGACGCGACCGGCGTGCACGAGCGACTGGAGGTTCTCGACGGCACACCGCGGGAGATCATCCGGTTCAATGAAGAGGTCAAGTGCTACATCCCCAGCACGATGACTGTCAAGGTCGACCGGCAGATGCAGACCGGGCCGTTTCCGGCGATGCGGGCAGAGGTCGGGGACTTTGCCGCGCATTACAACATCCGCAAGGCCGAGACCGAGCGGATCGCGGGATACGACTGCCAGGCGATCGTTCTCGAGCCGAAGGACAACCTGCGCTACGGGCACAAGCTTTGGGCGGACCTCGCCACCGGCATGCTGGTGAAGGCCAAGACGTTCAACGAGCGGAACGAGGTCGTCGAGCAGTTCTCGTTCACCGAGCTGCAGATCGGCGGGCGCATCGACCGCGAGAAAATCAAGTCGCGCTTCGCCGGGAAGGGGCGCGACTGGCGGGTGGAGCGATCGGCGATCGTCGAGGCGGACCTCGCCAGCCTCGGATGGGGGCTCCGGTCGCTGCCCCCGGGGTACCGCAAGGTCACCGAGCTCAAGCGCAGTGTCGGCGCCGCGCCGGACGTGGGTCAGATCGTCGTATCCGACGGCCTGGCGGCCGTTTCCGTGTTCATCGAGCCCCTCGGAGGGCGTGAGGGACAGCCGCAGGTCGGGTTGGCCCGTCACGGCGCCTTGAACGTCTATGTTCGAAAGCTCGAAAACCACCTGGTGACGGTGGTCGGGGAGGTTCCCGCGGAGGGCGTGCGCCAGATTGCCGACAGCGTGGAGTATCGCCGCCCCTAGGCCCCCTGCGGGGGCGCCCGACCGGAAACGGGCGGTTCTCCTTGAAAGCTTGAGCGGCGCGCCTTATCTTAGTAAGTCGCAACGAATTTTCCCGGTCCAGCCATGAGAGCAACCCTCCACGCCACCCTCGCCGCCGCCCTGATCGCGCTCACGAGCCTCGCCCAGGCGCAGACGCGTGAGTTGCCCGACTTCACGCAGATCGTCGAGCAGCAGGGCGCCGCGGTCGTGAACATCAGCACGATGCAGCAGCGCCAGCGACGTGCGCAGCCCCAGGTCCCCCAGCTCGACGAAGACGACCCGATGTACGAGTTCTTCCGGCGCTTCATTCCGCGCGGGCCGCAGGGACCGCAGTCGCCGCGCGAGCCCGAATCGAGCTCGCTCGGTTCCGGCTTCGTGGTGAGCGCCGACGGCTACATCCTCACCAATGCGCACGTCGTCGATTCCGCCGACGAGATCACCGTGAAGTTCAATGACAAGCGCGAGTTCAAGGCGAAGGTGATCGGCGCTGACCGGCGCACGGACGTCGCGCTGATCAAGATCGAGGCGAGCGGCCTTCAGCCCGTCAAGTTCGGGGACCCGACGCGCCTCAAGGTGGGCGAGTGGGTGGCGGCGATCGGCTCGCCGTTCGGGTTCGAGAACTCGGTGACCGCCGGCATCGTGAGCGCCAAGGGGCGCTCCCTCCCGCAGGAGAACTTCGTTCCGTTCATCCAGACCGACGTGGCGATCAATCCCGGCAACTCCGGCGGGCCGCTCTTCAACCTGCGTGGCGAGGTCGTGGGGATCAACTCGCAGATCTACAGCCGGACCGGCGGCTTCATGGGGCTGTCATTCGCAATCCCGATCGACGTCGCGATGGACATCTCCACGCAGCTCAAGAGCGCGGGCCGCGTGCAGCGCGGGCGGATCGGCGTCGTGATCCAGGAAGTCTCGAAAGAGCTTGCCGACTCATTCGGCCTCGCCAAGCCGACCGGGGCGCTGGTGAACGGCGTCGAGAAGGGCGGCCCGGCCGAGAAGGCCGGCGTCGAGACGGGCGACATCATTTTGCGGTTTGACGGCAAGCAGGTCGCCGCGTCGTCGGATCTGCCACGGATCGTCGGGAGCACGAAGCCCGGGTCCAAGGTGCCGATGCAGGTGTGGCGCAAGGGTCAGACGCGGGACGTCAGCATCACGGTCGGGGAGATCCCCGATGACCGCGTCGCCGCCGCGCGCGGCACCAAGCCGGGCGCGCCGAAGGCGGAGATCGCGGCGAATCGGCTGGGGCTCGTGGTGAGCGATCTCGGCGAAGACAAGCGGCGCGACATGCGGCTTCAGGGTGGCGTCGTCGTCGACGAGGTGCGCACGGCACCGCGTGCCGACATCCGGCAGGGCGACGTGATCGTCTCGCTCACCGCCAAGGGCGCGACGACCGAGCTCAAGTCGGCCAAGCAGTTCAACGACCTGCTGTCGTCGCTCGACAAGGGCACGACCATGACGCTGCAGATCCGCCGCGGGGAGGCAAACATCTTCGCGACGATCCGCGGCGAGACTGTGGGTGGCTGAAGCACCGCCTGGCGTCGCCCTGACGCTCTACAGCCGCAGCTACTGCCATCTCTGCGACGACATGGTGGCCGCGCTCGAGCCGCTTCGGCTCGAGTTCGGCTTCGGGCTCGCATGGGTCGATGTCGACCGCGACCCGGCCCTCGAGGCGCGCTATGGCGAGCGGGTGCCGGTGCTCGCGCACGGCGATGCCGAGCTCTGCCACTATTTCCTCGACGCGCCGCGCGTTCGTGCCTACCTCGCGCGGATCGGCTAGAATCCGCACCGCCTCGCCGAGCGAAAAGGTGCCGAAAAGGCACCTTTTTTTTAGGGGCTCGTGCCAGAGGGGCCACCGCCCCCCTTTTGGATCCCCAATCTCAGTGATGCAGAGGGCAAGTCCTTCTCTGACGGGCGATGCGTGCAGGTTGATCGCGCCGGGGAGTGATGCGAGCCTTCTGCATTGCGTTGACAGCTGATGCAGCACATCCGCAACTTCTCCATCATCGCGCACATCGACCACGGCAAGTCCACGCTTGCCGACCGGTTCATCCAGCGTTGCGGGGGGCTCTCGGACCGCGAGATGAGCGAGCAGGTGCTCGATTCCATGGATCTCGAGCGCGAGCGCGGCATCACGATCAAGGCACAGACGGCGGCGTTGCGCTACACGGCGCGCGACGGCAAGACCTACAACCTGAACCTGATCGACACGCCCGGCCACGTCGATTTCTCCTACGAGGTATCGCGCTCGCTCGCGGCGTGCGAGGGCGCGTTGCTCGTGGTCGACGCCTCGCAGGGCGTCGAGGCGCAAACGGTCGCGAACTGCTATACGGCCATCGAGCAGGGCGTGGAGGTCGTGCCGGTCCTGAACAAGATCGACCTGCCGTCCGCGAACCTGGAGCGGGCGATCCAGGAAATCGAGGATGTGATCGGCATTCCCGCGCAGGACGCCATCCGCGCCAGCGCGAAGACCGGCGAGGGCATCGACGATGTTCTCGAGGCGGTGATCCAGCGCATCCCGGCGCCCAAGGGGGATCCGGCTGCGCCGCTCAAGGCGCTCATCATCGACTCCTGGTTCGACAACTACGTCGGGGTCGTGATGCTGGTGCGCATGGTCGACGGGACGCTACGGCCGAAGGATCGCATCCGGCTGATGTCGACGCAGGGGAGCCATCTGTGCGAGCAGGTGGGGGTGTTTACGCCCAAGTCCGAGAACCGCCCTGAGCTCTCCGCCGGAGAGGTCGGGTTCATCATCTCCGGCATCAAGGAACTGCAGACCGCGCGCGTCGGCGACACCGTGACGCTCGCGGACCGGCCCGCCGGCGAGGCGCTGCCCGGATTCAAGGAGATCAAGCCCCAGGTCTTCGCCGGCCTCTACCCGATCGAGGCGAACCAGTACGAGGCGCTGCGCGAGGCGCTCCAGAAGCTCAAGCTCAACGACGCCTCGCTGCACTACGAGCCCGAGGTTTCCCAGGCGCTCGGCTTCGGCTTCCGGTGCGGATTCCTCGGCCTCCTGCACATGGACATCGTGCAGGAGCGGCTCGAGCGCGAGTACGACATGGAGCTGATCACCACCGCGCCCACGGTGGTGTACGAAGTCACGCTGCGCGACGGCACGGTCGAGAGCATCGAAAACCCGGCGAAGATGCCCGACCCCGCCAAGATCCAGGAGATCCGGGAGCCGATCATCACCACGACGATTTTTGTCCCGCAGGAGTACGTGGGGCCGGTGATCACGCTGTGCACCGGCAAGCGCGGCGCGCAGAAGAACATGACATACCACGGACGGCAGGTGATGCTCACCTACGAGATGCCGCTGAACGAGATCGTGATGGACTTCTTCGACAAGCTGAAGTCCGTATCGCGCGGCTACGCATCGCTCGATTACGAGTTCAAGGAGTTTCGCGCCGCCGACGTGGTCAAGCTCGACATCCTCGTGAACGGCGAGCGCGTGGATGCGCTCTCGCTGATGGTCCACCGCCAGAACGCGCAGTACCGGGGACGCGAGCTGGCGGCGCGGATGCGCGGTCTGATCCCGCGCCAGATGTTCGACGTGGCCATCCAGGCCTCGATCGGCTCGCATATCATCGCCCGCGAGACGGTCAAGGCGCTGCGCAAGAACGTGCTGGCGAAGTGCTACGGCGGCGACATCACCCGCAAGCGCAAGCTGCTGGAGAAGCAGAAGGCGGGTAAGAAGCGCATGAAGCAGGTCGGCACCGTCGAGATCCCCCAGGAGGCGTTCCTGGCGATCCTTCAGGTCGAGGAGAAGTGACCCAGTGGGTACGCCATGAACTTCGCCCTGATTCTCTTCGTCCTGCTCGTCGTGACCGGGCTCGTTGCGGCCGTCGATCGACTGCACTTCAGCAGGACGCGCCGCGCGGGCGAGAAGGAGCCCTGGTGGATCGAGTATCCCAAGAGCTTTTTCCCGGTGATACTGATCGTGTTCCTGCTGCGCTCGTTCATCGTCGAGCCGTTCCGGATTCCTTCGGGCTCGATGATTCCGACGCTGCTCGTCGGCGATTTCATCCTCGTCAACAAGTTCGCCTACGGCATCCGGCTGCCGATCATCAACAAGAAGATCGTCGACATCGGCGAGCCTCGGCGCGGCGACGTGATGGTGTTCCGCTACCCTGAGGATCCGTCGCTCGACTACATCAAGCGCGTGGTCGGACTGCCTGGCGACCGGATCGAGTACGTCAACAAGCGCCTTACGGTCAACGGTACGGAGATCGATCACAAGGCGGCCGGCGACTATCTCCACAAGGAGCGAATGAGCTTCGCCAAGCGGTACGAGGAGACGACCGGCGATCGCCCCCACGCCATCCTGATCGAGGAGGATGCGCCGGCCGCGGTCCCGTTCGTGAAGCAATTCCCGTTCCGGGAAAATTGCACCTACAATAACGAAGGTCTTGCCTGTACCGTCCCGCCGGGGCACTACTTTCTCATGGGCGACAACCGCGACAACTCGAGCGACAGCCGGGTGTGGGGGTTCGTTCCGGACGCGAACATCGTGGGGAAGGCGTTTTTCATCTGGTTCAATTTCAGCGAGCCGAGCCGCTTCGGCTCGTTCCAGTGAGGGCAGGGGACATGACCTTCAGACAACGACAACAAGGGCTGGGCTTCGCCGGGGTGCTGCTTCTCCTCATCGCGATCGTGTTCATCGCGATCATCGGGATGAAGCTGGTTCCCGCGTACATCGAGTACTTCACCATCAAGAAGGCGATCACCGGAATGACGCAGAGCGGCGAGCTCCGCGGCGGCTCGGTCGCCGATGTGCGCAAGGCGTTCGACCGTCGCGCCGCTGTCGACGACATCACCGTGCTCAGGCCGCAAGACCTGGAAATCACGAAGGAAGGCAACGAAATCGTCGTGTCCTTCGCGTACGAGAAGCGGATCAAGCTGTTCTACAACATCAGCGTGCTGATCGACTTCGCCGGCTCGAGCCGGCCCACCAGCACAAAGGTGAGCGAGTAGCTGCAGCGCCCCGGGTCGCGTCCCGCAACGCCGGAGCCGTCCTCGCCCTCTTACCCGGGTCAGGTGTGAAGCTCGATTCGCTGCAGGAGCAACTGGGCCACCGGTTTCGCGACCCCCGGCTGCTGCTGCAGGCGCTGACCCACCGCAGCCACAGTACCCCGCACAACGAGCGCCTCGAGTTCCTCGGCGACGGCGTGCTCAACTGCATCGTCGCGGCGGAGCTCTATTCGCGTTTCCCCGGCTTGAAGGAGGGCGAACTGTCCCGGCTGCGCGCGAGCCTGGTGCGCGAGGAGCGGTTGCACGAGATCGCCGCCGGACTCGCGCTGGGCGATGACCTGCGTCTCGGGGAAGGCGAGCTGAAGAGCGGCGGGTTCCGGCGTCCCTCGATTCTCGCCGACGGGCTCGAGGCGCTGATCGGGGCGGTGTTCCTCGACGGCGGGTTCGAGTCCGCACGGGACGTCGTCCTGCGCCTGTACCGCCCGCTGCTCGAGAGCGCGGGACCCAATGCGGTCGGGAAGGATCCGAAGACGCAGCTCCAGGAGTGGTTGCAAAGCCGGCGCTATGCGCTGCCGCAGTACAGCGTAATCGCCACCCGCGGCGCGGCGCACGAGCAGCGTTTCGAGGTCGAATGCCTGGTTCGCGAGCTCGATCTGCGCACGGTCGGATCCGGCACGAGCCGGCGCCTGGCCGAGCAGGAAGCGGCTCGGGCGGCCTACGATAAGCTGCAGCAATGAGCGTGGCGACGGAGCAGGACTTTCGCTGCGGCACCGCCGCGATCGTCGGGCGTCCGAATGTCGGCAAGTCCACGCTGCTCAACGCGCTGGTGGGGCAGAAGCTCACCATTACGTCCGGGAAGCCCCAGACGACCCGCCACCGCATTACTGGCGTGCTCACGCGCCCGGGCGCGCAGTTCGTCTTCGTGGACACGCCCGGGTTCCAGACGCTGCACGGCGGGCCGCTCAATCGGGCGCTCAACCGCGCGGTGCGCACCGCGCTGGAGGAGGTCGACGCAGTGCTGTTCGTCGTCGAGGCGGGTCGGCTCGAGGACGACGACCGGGCGGTGCTGCGCCTGCTGCCGCAACGGGTTCCGGTCATTCTGGTCGCGAACAAGAGCGACCGGATCGGCGGTCCCGAGCGCATGCTGCCTTTCCTCCGGACCGCGGCGGCCGCGTACGATTTCGCCGCGGTGGTGCCAGTCAGCGCGGCACGCGGCCGCAACCTAGGCGAGTTGCTGAAAGCGCTCGTGCCGCTGCTGCCGGTGCAGCCGCCGCTGTTCGACGCGGAGACGCTGACCGACCGCAGCGAACGGTTCCTGGCGGCGGAGATCGTGCGCGAGAAGCTGTTCCGCCTGCTTGGCGACGAAGTGCCCTACGGCGCCGCGGTGACGATCGAGCAGTTCCTCGAAGAAGGCCGCTTGCGGCGCATCCATGCAGCGGTCGTGGTCGACAGGGAGAACCACAAGGCCATCGTCATCGGCAAGGGAGGCGAGAAGCTCAAGGCGATTGCAAGCGCCGCCCGACGCGACATGGAGAAGCTGTTCGGCGGAAAGGTGTTCCTGGAAGTCTGGGTGAAGGTACGCGGCGGCTGGACCGAGGATGCCGCCACTTTGCGCCGCTTCGGGATCGAGCATGTCTAGCCGCCGCATCGAGCATGAGGCGGCCTTCGTGCTGCATGCGTACCCCTATTCGGAGACGAGCCTCCTGGTGGAGGCCTTCAGCCGCAGCCATGGGCGGCTTCCGCTCGTGGCGAAGGGGGCACGCCGGCAGGGCTCGTCAATGCGGGGCGTGCTACTCGCCTTCCAGCCGCTGACCATCGCCTGGTCGGGGCGCGGCGAGGTCCGGACGCTCGTCCGCTGCGAATGGCATGGCGGCTACCCGTTGCCCCGCGGAGAGGCGCTGCTTTGCGGCTTCTACGTCAACGAGCTCGTGCTGCGATTGCTGCCGCGCGAGGATCCGCACGAGCGGCTCTTTGACCACTACGCCGCAACGGTCACCCAGCTCGCGCAGGGCGCCGCCGGCGGACCGGTCCTGCGCGCGTTCGAGCGGCAGCTGCTCCAGGAGTTGGGCTATGCTTTAACGCTCGATCGCGATGCCGCCACCGGTGCCGCGATCGAGCCGGAGCGGATGTATCGCTATGAGCCGGAGCGCGGCCCGGTGCCGGCGAAGAACAGCGCTTCGACGGATGATCCGCGCGTCGTACCGGGGCGTGTTCTGCTGGCGCTGGCGCAGGACGACTACTCGGATGCATCGACCGCGGCCGGGGCGCGCCAACTGATGGGCGCGTTGATCGACCATCGGCTCGACCGTCAGACGCTGCACAGCCGCACGGTGTTCCGCGCGCTTCAGGATCTGTGAACCGATGATCGAGCTCGGCGTCAACATCGACCACGTCGCCACCGTCCGTCAGGCGCGACGCACCTATGAGCCGGACCCCGTATGGGCCGCGGTCGAAGCGCATCTCGGCGGCGCGGACGGGATCACCGTCCACCTGCGCGAGGACCGGCGCCACATCCAGGACGAGGACGTCCGTCGACTGCGCGAGCTGACCCACATCAAGCTCAACCTGGAAATGGCTGCGACCGACGAGATGGTCGCGATCGCGGGCCGCGTTCGACCCGAGATGGCGATGCTCGTGCCGGAGGGCAGGCAGGAGATCACGACCGAGGGCGGACTCGACATTGCCGGTCAGGAGGCACGCCTGAAGGGCGTGGTGGCGCGACTCGCCGGCGCGGGGACCGTGGTCAGCGTCTTCATCGACGCGGACCTGCGCCAGGTGGAGGCGGCGCGCCGGGTCGGTGCGGCCGTGTGCGAGGTGCACACCGGTCCCTATGCGCACGCCTTCCACTCCCGCGGCCGGGACGCAGAGAGCCCGGCGGTCGTGGCCGAGCTCGATCGGCTGCGCGCCGCGGGCGATGCGATCCGCGGCCTCGGAATGCGGTTCAACGCCGGCCACGCCCTGAACTACTTCAATGTCGAAGCCGTCGCCGCGCTGCCGGGCGTGCGGGAGCTCCACATCGGCCACGCGCTCGTGAGCCGCGCCGTCTTCGTCGGCATGCGCGAGGCGGTGCGCGAGATGAAGGCCCTGATCGTCAACGCCGCGATGCGCGCGTCGATCCGGGAGCGGCGGTGATCCTCGGCATCGGGACCGACCTCGTCGAGATCGGACGCATCGAGCTGGCGCTCGAGCGCTGGGGCGAGCGGTTCGCGCGCAAGGTCCTGGTGCCCCGCGAACTCGATCGCCTCGCCGGCCATCGCAAGCCCGCCGCCTATCTCGCCAAGCGCTTCGCGGCGAAGGAAGCGTTTTCGAAAGCGATGGGCACGGGCATCCGCGCTCCGGTCAACTGGCAGAACATCGGCGTGGTCAACCACGCTTCGGGCCGGCCCTACCTCGAGCTGTCCGCGCCGCTCGCGGCGCTGGTGAAACGGCGCGGCGTGATGAGCGTCCATGTGAGCCTGACCGACGAGCGCGGCATGGCGGCGGCGTTCGTGATTCTGGAAGGGGAGCGGCATGGCGGTTGAGCGTCCGCTCGGGCCCGTGATGCTCGACGTCGCCGGTCTGGAGCTCGCGGCCGACGAGCGCGACCTGCTCGCCGACCCCCTTGCGGGCGGGGTGATCTTGTTCGCCCGCAACTACGAGTCGCCGGCGCAACTCGAGGCGCTCACCGCGGCGATCCATGCGATCCGGACCCCTCGGCTGCTCATCGCCGTCGACCAAGAAGGCGGACGCGTTCAGCGGTTCACTGCGGGGTTCACCCGGCTCCCGCCCATGCGGGCACTCGGGCGTCTCTACGATCGCGAGCCGGCACTGGCCGTGAACCTCGCGGGCGCGATCGGCGTCGTGCTCGCCGCGGAGCTGCGCGAGCGCGGCGTGGATTTCAGCTTCACGCCGGTCCTCGACATCGACTTCGGGTCGAGCAGCGTGATCGGCGACCGCGCCTTCCATGCGACGGCGGCCGGCGTGTCGGCGCTGGCCGGTGGTCTCGTGGCCGGTCTGGCGCGCATGGGCATGGGTGCCGTCGGGAAACACTTCCCGGGCCACGGCTACGTGCGGGCCGACTCCCACCACGAGGTGCCGATCGACGAACGGCCCCTGGCGGCCATCGAAGCGGAGGACCTGGCGCCGTACCGGGCGCTCATCGGCAAGGGACTCGCCGGCGTGATGCCCGCGCACGTCATCTATCCGCAAGTGGACAAGCGTCCGGCCGGTTTCTCACCGGTGTGGTTGGGGGACATCCTGCGCGGCCGGATGGGGTTCGACGGAATCGTGTTCAGCGACGACCTGTCGATGGAGGGCGCCAGCGTGGCGGGCGGGATCATCGAACGCGGCCGCGCGGCGCTGTCCGCCGGCTGCGACATGGTGCTCGTATGCAACGCGCCGGACGCCGCACAGCGCCTGCTCGACGGACTCGGCGCGCATTCGCTCGATGCGGGCCGGGCGGCCCGCATGCGCACGGGCGCGGTGGACAACGCGGCTCACCGCTCGGCCGCGGCGCAAATCGACGAGGCGAAGGGCGAGGGGTTGCTCGCCTGACGGATCCTAGGCGCGCTCGATGTAAGCGCCGTCGTCGGTATTGATCCTGATCTTCTCGCCCTTGTCGACGAACGGCGGGACCTGCACGGTGATGCCGGTCTCGAGGGTGGCCGGCTTGAACGACGTGGTGGCCGTGGCACCTTTGATGTTCGGTTCAGTGTCGACCACCGTGAGGATCACGCTCGCGGGCAGCTGCACCCCGATCGGACGGTCGTTGTGGAAATTGATCTGCACGTCGGTGTTGGGCAGCAGATAGCCGGTCTGCCCCTCGAGCTCCTCCGCCGACAGCGACATCTGCTCGTACGTGGCCTGGTCCATGAAGACGTAGCTGGAGCCTTCCTGGTACAGGTACTGCATCTCGCGCGACTCGACGTATGCACGCTCGATCTTCTCGTCGGTCCGGAAGCGCTGGTTGGTCTTGGTGCCGGCCTCGATGTCCTTCATCTCGACCTGCATGAATGCACCGCCGCGTCCGCCGACGTGCACGTGATAGGATTTGAGCACGCGCCAGACGCGCTTGTCCCATTCGAGCAGGTTGCCGACCCGGATCTCGGTCGCGAGTACTTTCGCCATGGTCAGTTGCCGGGGCTGGAGAGAAAAACGCGCGATTCTACAGCAAACCCCCGCTTCTCCGACGCCTGAACGCTGCGCCTCGGATCGGCCCCACGCCTCCCGTGTTCGACCCTGCTGCCCTGATCTCCGGCCTGCCGCACCAGCCCGGCGTCTATCGCATGCTGAATGCGAAGGGCGATGTCCTCTATGTCGGCAAGGCGGGCGACCTGCGCAAGCGCGTATCGACCTACTTCCAGAAGAGCGATCACGGGCCGCGCATCCAGCTGATGCTGGCGCAAGTGGACGCCGTCGAGATCACCGTGACGCGCTCCGAGGCCGAGGCGCTGATCCTCGAGAACAATCTGATCAAGTCGCTCGCCCCGCGCTACAACATCCTCTTCCGCGACGACAAGTCCTACCCCTACCTCGTGGTCACGGGCGATCGCTTTCCGCGCATCGGCTTCCATCGCGGACCGCTCGACCGAAAGCACGCCTATTTCGGCCCGTTCGCGAACGCGGGCGCGGTGCGCGAGAGCATCCAGCTGCTCCAGAAAGTGTTCCGACTGCGCACCTGCGAGGACTCGGTGTTCCAGAACCGGTCGCGGCCGTGCCTGCTGCATCAAATCAGGCGCTGCTCGGCGCCGTGCGTCGGCCTGATCGACGCGGCGCGGTACGCCCAAGACGTGAACGACGCGCGGCTGTTCATGGAGGGCCGCGAGGACGACGTGGTGGGCGCGCTCGCCGCGCGGATGCAGGAGGCGGCCGAACGGCTCGACTATGAGCAGGCGGCGATCCACCGCGACCAGCTCCGCTCGCTCTCGCGCGTGCAGACGCGCCAGTACGTGGACACCGCGAAGGCGCTCGATGCGGACGTCGTCGCCTGCGCGATCGATAGCGGCATCGCGTGCGTCAACCTGGCCATGATCCGCAACGGCCGTTACCTCGGCGACAAGAGCTTCTTCCCGCAGCACGCCGAGGACCGATCCGCGCCGGAGGTGATCGGCGCGTTCCTCGCGCAGCACTACCTGCAAGAGCCGCCGCCGGCGCTTATCGTCACCGCGGAGGGCGTCGACGCCGAGGAGCTCGCCGCACCGCTCGCGGAGAATGCGGGGCGCGCGGTGCAGATCGTCACGCGCCCGCACGCCGAACGGCGCGCATGGCTGGAAATGGCGCAGCGAAACGCCACGGAGGCTTTGGCGCAGCGGGTGCGGGAGCAGGGCACCCAGGAAGGGCGGCTCGCGGCGATGCGCGAGGCGCTCGGACTGCCGCCGTCGGTGCAGCGCATCGAATGCTTCGACGTCAGCCATACTCGCGGCGAAGCGACAGTCGCCTCCTGCGTGGTCTACGATCAATACCGGATGCGCAACTCCGAGTACCGGCGCTACAACGTCTCCGGCGCCACGCCGGGCGACGATTACGCGGCCATGCGCGACGTATTACAGCGCCGATACGAGCGAACGGCGCGTGGGGAGGGCGTGGTGCCGGACCTGATCCTGATCGACGGCGGCAAGGGTCAGCTGCACGCGGTGCAGGCGGTCCTCGCCGAGCTCGGATTCGCGGACATCGAGCTTGTGGGCGTCGCGAAAGGGCCCGAGCGCAAGCCCGGCCTCGAGGCGCTCGTGCTCGGTGACGGCCGGTCGCTCCGGCTCGAGAAGGACCATCCGGGCCTGCACCTCATCCAGCAGATCCGCGACGAGGCGCACCGGTTCGCCATTACCGGGCACCGGGCGCGGCGCGGCAAGGCCCGCGTGACCTCGAGCCTTGAGGCGATCGACGGCGTGGGCGCGAAGCGGCGCCGGCAGCTGCTCGAACGGTTCGGCGGACTGAAAGGGGTGGTGGCGGCGAGCATCGAGGAGCTCACCCAGGTCGAGGGCATCAGCCGAACGCTCGCCGAGCGCATCTACCGCGAGCTGCACTGACCCGTGCCGGTCAACGTCCCGAACCTCCTCACCTGGCTGCGGATCATCGCGATCCCGGTGCTGGTGATCCTCTTCTATCTGCCTGAGCCCTGGTGCAGCTTGCGCGAGAAGAACCTCGTGGCCTGCGTCCTCTTCTCGCTGGCGGCGATCACCGACTGGCTGGACGGCTACCTGGCACGCCGGCTCAATCAGATGTCGGCGTTCGGCGCGTTCCTCGATCCGGTCGCCGACAAGCTCATCGTGGCGGCCGCGCTCATCATCCTGGTCGAGATCGGGCGGGTGCCGGCGTTCATCGCGGTGATCATCATCGGTCGCGAGATCACCATCTCGGCCCTGCGCGAATGGATGGCGAAGCTAGGGCAGGCGAAGAGCGTGGCGGTGAACTTCCTGGGCAAGATCAAGACCGTCGCCCAGCTCGTGGCGATCCCGATGCTGCTCTATCACGACCCCATCGGCCACTGGTTCGATCCGCAGCAGGTGGGCACGTGGCTCATCTATCTGGCTGCAGCGCTGACGATCGTGTCCATGGCGTATTACCTGAAGCTCGCCGGGCCCCATGCCTTCGGCGGCGGCGGGCGAGCTTGACCGGGGAACGGCCCAATCGGTAAAATTCGCTTTCGCCACGCGGGAATAGCTCAGTTGGTAGAGCGCAACCTTGCCAAGGTTGAGGTCGCGAGTTCGAGACTCGTTTCCCGCTCCAGGTTTCTCGAAGAGGGAAGGCGTCGCCGCTTTCCCTCTTTTCATTTGATCGGCGCCTCGCGGCGCTGATCCGCACGGCGGGGTGGCAGAGTGGTCATGCAGCGGCCTGCAAAGCCGTGTACGCCGGTTCGATTCCGACCCCCGCCTCCAAATTCATCTCAAGTGACTGTCTGTGTGGCGATTTCTCTGCATCGTCGCCATTCGGTTCACTTGGCGCCGAGACCCATGCGCTTGCCCGCTTCGGTGTACACGCGGATACGCTCGGCCATGAAGACATCCATGCGATCAACGCCGACATCGACGAGCTCGAAGCCGCTCTTGGCGGCGAGTTCCTTCATCTCCGGGTCCGCATTGAGCGCAGCCCAAAGATCGGACATGCGCTTGCGTGCTTCCGGCGACGCGGATTTCGGCATGCCGATGCCGCGGTAGGCGCCGTCGACCCAGTCGACCCCGAGCTCCTTGAAGGTCGGCGTGTCGGGAAGCAGCGGATGGCGCTTGTCCATCGCGACCGCCAGGGCGCGCACCTTGGCTTTGTTGTTGATCGCGAACGCGGTATAGGACATCGCCCCGCCGACGTGCCCGCCGATCACGGCCGTGGTCATATCGCCGGTGCCCTTGAACGGGATGTAGCTCGTCTTGACGCCGAACGCGGCGTTGAGTCGCTCGTGGGCCGCGTGATTTGCCGAGTTGAGCCCCGAGCCCCCGAGCGTGATCCGGTCGGGCTGCGCCTTGGCGGCCTGCACGAAGTCCTGGAAAGTCTTGATCGGGCTCGAATCGGCGACAACCAGTGCATCGGGCGTGTAGTGGAACCAGTAGACGGGCGTGACATCTTCGGTCTTGTACTGGACCTGGCCTTCCATCGGCTGCAATACGATATGGGGCAGGTTGATCCCGACGATGTTGAAGCCGTCGGCAGGCAGCGTATTCATCTGCGACCACATCAACCCGCCGCCGGCGCCGGGTTTGTACTGGATGATGGTTTCGATCGCCGGGCAGCGTTTCTTTAGCACCGCCTGCTGGTGCCGCCCCGAAATATCGGACTCGCCGCCGGCGGGGAAGGCTTGCCAGTAATAGATCGAGCGTTCCGGACACGACTGGGCGAAGGCCAAGGTGGGAAGCGCGGCTAGCAGTAGGCCGAGCAATTTCAGCGGCATCGAGTGTTCCTCCTCTCCAAGGCCCGGGATTCTAAACGTCCTGGCTCGAACGGCCAGACGCGCTCACATGGCAGAATGCATATCCCATGTCGCTCCTTCTCAGGGCCCAACCTGCGCGCCTCTCGGCGCGATTACCGCGCGCCGCGCGTTGAGGCGCGCGGCGTTGCCGCGGCCACCCACGCCCGGGTGGCGAAACTGGTAGACGCAAGGGACTTAAAATCCCTCGGGAGCGATCCCATCCCGGTTCGACTCCGGGCCCGGGCACCAACACTCCCTGGCAGCGACTCCGACGCGCTTCGCCGAGGGCCTTGGGCGTCCGGCTTTTCGTCGCCAGGCGCCTGGCCGCAGCCCTGAAATCCGTCTCAAATTCCCGCTGCAAACACTTATTTCCGTTGCAGAATTTGTTAGCCAGCCGATACCATCCCGGTTTGCCGGCGTAGGCAGGGCGCCTGTCGTCGGCAACGAGGAGAGAGCCGCATGGCGACGAAGATTTCGGGTGGTGAAAAGCAGACCCAGGGTACCGATCAGCCGGCGCACGCAAACGTGCGCTGGAACACGCAAGGCCTCAAGAGCTCGTACGCGAACTTCTGCAACGCCACCAGCACCCGCGAGGAGGTCGTCCTCAACTTCGGCGTGAGCAACAACTGGGAGCGCACGCCCCGCGACATGGAGATCGAGCTTGCGCACCGCATCGTCCTGTCGCCCTTCGCGGCCAAGCGTCTGTCCGGCATCCTCACGAAGCTGATCGGCGAGTACGAAAGCCGCTACGGCGAGCTGAAGTGACCTCGGGCAACCCGCGCCGCAAGGGAAAACCCCGCAGGAAATGAGCGCACCCATGTCCAGTGCCGCCCTCGGTCCGCCCGGCGCGAAGCCCGGGCAGGCCGGCGCGCAAGCCGGCGCGCAGGCCGCCGGTCAGGAGTCCGCGCTGTGGGCGGTGCTCGCCAGTGCGGCGGACGCACGCGAATACTGCCAAAGCTGGCTTGCGATTCAGTGTCGCCTGATCCCCGGGGTGCTCGGCGGGGTGGTGCTGCTGCGTCTGCCGGGCGCCGAGAGCTACTCCGCGGTCGCGGTGTGGCCCGACGTGCGGCGCGACATGAGCTACCTCACGCCGACGGCCCAGCAGGCGCTGATGGAACGTCGCGGTGTCGTCGCGCCGCGCAAGGACGCGCCGGATCCTGCGACGGCGAGCACCTATATCGGTTACCCGGTCGAAGCCGTCGGCGTCCTCCATGGCGTCGTCGTTCTCGACGTCGCCCCACGCCCCGAGGCCGACCTCCAGGCGAGCCTGCGGCAGCTGCACTGGGGCGCAGCGGGCCTCGAGTTGATGCTCTGCCAGCAGGAGGTCGTGCGGGTCGGCGAGACGCGGGACCGGCTGCAGGCGGTGCTCGAGGTCGTTGCCTCGGCCGCGGCGCATGACCGCTATGCCGGGGCCGCGACCGCGCTCGTGACCGATCTCGCCACGCGGCTCAACTGCGATCGCGTGAGCATCGGCTTCGTGCATGGAGGCCAGATCAAGATCGAGGCCGTCTCCCACAGCGCGCAATTCAAGGAGCGCACCAACCTCCTGCGCGCG
>CAVQUV010000007.1:0-168382 GCA_963716855.1 uncultured beta proteobacterium
CCCGGCTCGGGTACGGTGGCCGTGGTGCTCGCCGCCCGGACTGTTTCCGTCATCAGGAGCGAGAGGGTGTACACGTCGCCCGGGAGAATCACCGAAGTCGCGCTGAAGGTCCCCTGACCGGGACTGAAGATGCTGTTATCGCCCGGCGTGTTCGCAAGCAACGCCTGGTTGAGGCTGAACGGATTGGTCTCGGACGCCACACCGACCTCGCCGCTCGATAAACCGGGCGTCCACAGGAAGACCGTATTGCCCGCGGCATTGGTCAGGCGAACATCCAGCGACATGACAGCGGTGGACGCGTCCCCAGGCTGATTCGACGGCCACTTGCATGAATGGAGTTGCGAGGAAGCTGAGATCGAACTGCGCCGAGAAGACCTGGGGCCACTCGACGATACTCACAATCTGTTCGCTCGCCGACGCGCCGCCCGTACCGAGGGTGCTCAGTCGGGTCTCAGCAACCCCGCTTGCGCCGGCTCCACCTAGTTGCCCGAAGATGCCCGTGATGTTCGCGTCACCGCGGGAGCCGACGAATCCGCCAGCCGGGGGCGTCGTATAAGTGTCTTCCGCAGGAAACGGTCCAGGCCCGGCCATCGCCTGGGGCGCGTTGGCACTGAGTCCGCCCGGGTTGCACGGCGGCGTGGGCGTGATCCCCCCCGGACCACAGGTGACCACGTTATTCACCGTTGGCCCGTTGAAGGACGCGGCGTCGGTAGCGGTGGTGTCGCCGGGCCGAAAAGTCGTAGAGGGGTCAGAGACGAAAAACTGGAAGTTCGTCACGCGATTGAGCGACACGCCGATCACGGTCGCGTGCGCATCCGCCACCCCCGCAAGAGCAGTTACAAGTGCGGCCGCGCCCAATGCGAAGGCCCTTCTCATTGCGCTCCGCTTGGGTGACATGTTCTCTCTCCTTACATCAGGACCGCCATCCAAGGCGCATCGCCAGCTAGCCGACCCCGAGCGCCCGCCAGCTATCTAGCACCCGGCGATCGGATTGCAAATACACCGGAAGGCCTAGTCGGCGCGTTCTCCGCGCTCGACGGATCCATAAGTGTTGGGTGATGGCGAACGACGTGCCGCACAAGAGGAGGAACGCGGCGAGCGCACAGGCTCGTGCAGCGTGCCACCGGGGGCCATAGCCTTGCGCCATCGGCGAAGGCTCTTCACTCGGTGGCGCGACTCGGTCGAGCGGGGGTGCCACACCTGCCGCTACTCGATCGGCACGCCGGACGGCTGGCACCTATGGTGCGAGCGTCACTGGCTTGTCGTCGTGTTCCCGTGCGGGTGGTGGGAGCGAAGCGGGGGCAGAGGGCGGGCGAGAAGACGGAATCAGCTCAGGTCGAGTCGACATCGAGTAGCAGACGCATGCCGGCCTCCGTGATCGTCCGCGCAAACGTCCAATGCGACTCGGTTGTGTTCGCGGCCAACGCGGAAGCCGTGACGAACCCCGGGCGAGGCGTTTGCGAATGTCCACAGGCCTTCGAGGACGTGATCCGCGCCCGCCGGAATAAGTCGGCTTGAGCGAAGTTGCTTGATAGCGTCCCCGAGCGTGAGGCCGGCTTGCCGAGGACGACTTGAGCCAGGGACTCGACATGCGCGCTCTCTGCGGCGTAGGCGCGCGATCGGCGCGCGGCCGGTCTTAAGCCCCACCTAATGACAATCGACTCGTGGCGGGCTACCCTCGGCGGCGGGGGCGCACCGCTCGCCCGGAGGTTGAAACTCTGGAATGCGGGCAGGGTAGGCAACTGCGTGGGTAAGGGTGTGAGCGAACTTATAGAACGCTGCGTTTACGCTCTAGGAAAGGATCTGGTTCGATTCCGACCCCCGCCTCCTCCAGAGACTCGATCTCATGTGACTGTCTGAGCTGCGATTTCTCTCATCGTCGCCATCCGGTTCACTTGGCGCCGAGACCCATGCGCTTGCCCGCTTCGGTGTACACGCGGATACGCTCGACCATGAAGACGTCCATGCGATCAACGCCGATGTCGACGGTCCAAGCCCGCTCTTGGCGGCGAGTTCCTTCATCTCGGGGTCTGCGTTGAGCGCAGCCCAAAGGTCGGATCCGGCGCTTGCGCGCTTCCGGCGACGCGGCCTTCGGCATGCCGATGCCGCGATAGGCGCCGTCGACCCAGTCGACCCCGAGCTCCTTGAAGGTCGGCGTGTCGGGAAGCAGGGGGGATGACGCTTGTCCATCGCGACCGCCAGTGCGCGCACCTTGGCTTTGTTGTTGATGGCAAACGCGGTATAGGACATCGTGCGCCCCCAACGTGCCCACCGATCACGGCCGTGGTCATATCGCCGGTGCGTTTGAACGGAATGTATGTCGTCTTGACGCCGAACGCGGCGTTGAGCCGCTCGTGCGCCGCGTGATTTGCCGAGTTGAGCCCCGAGCCCCCGAGCGTGATCCGGTCGGGTTGCGACTTGGCCGCCTGTACGAAGCTCCTGGAAAGTCTTGATGCGGGGCTCGATTCCGCCACGACCAGCGCGTCGGGTGTGAAGTGATACCAGTAGACGGGCGTCACATCTTCGGTCTTGTACTGGACCTGGCCCTCCATTGGCTGCAGGACGATGTGAGGCAGGTTGATCCCAATGATGTTGTAGCCGTCGGCGGGCAGCGTATTCATCTGCGACCACATCAACCCGCCGCCGGCGCCGGGTTTGTACTGGATGATGGTTTCGATCGCCGGGCAGCCGGTCTTTAGCACCGCCTGCTGGTGACGCCCCGAAATATCGGACTCGCCGCCGGCAGGGAAAGCTTGCCAGTAGTAGAGCGAGCGTTCCGGACACGCTTGGGCGATGGCCAAGGTTGGGAGCGCGGCCAGCAGTAGGCAAAGCGATTTCAGCGGCATCGAGTGTTCCTCCTCTCCAAGGCCCGGGATTCTAGACTGCCGGGTTCGAGCGGTCAGACGCGCCCACATGGCAGAATGCGCGTCCATGTCGGCTCCTGCTCAATGCCTTACCTGCGCGCCTCCCGGTGCGATTACCGCGCGCCGCGCGTTGATTCGCGCGGCCTTGCCGCGTCCACCCGTGCGCGCCCGGGTGGCGACACTGCGTAGACGCAAGGCGACTTAAAATCCCTCGGGAGCGATCCCATCCCGGTTCGACTCCGGGCCCGGGCACCAACACTCCCTGGCAGCGACTCCGACGCGCTTCGCCGAGGGCCTTGGGCGTCCGGCCTTTCGTCGCCGGGGCCTGGCCGCAGCCCTGAAATCCGTCTCAAATTCCCGCTGCAAACACTTATTTCCGTTGCAGAATTTGTTAGCCGGCCGATACCATCCCGGTTTGCCGGCGTAGGCAGGGCGCCTGTCGTCGGCAACGAGGAGAGAGCCGCATGGCGACGAAGATTTCGGGTGGTGAAAAGCAGACCCAGGGTACCGATCAGCCGGCGCACGCAAACGTGCGCTGGAACACGCAAGGCCTCAAGAGCTCGTACGCGAACTTCTGCAACGCCACCAGCACCCGCGAGGAGGTCGTCCTCAACTTCGGCGTGAGCAACAACTGGGAGCGCACGCCCCGCGACATGGAGATCGAGCTTGCGCACCGCATCGTCCTGTCGCCCTTCGCGGCCAAGCGTCTGTCCGGCATCCTCACGAAGCTGATCGGCGAGTACGAAAGCCGCTACGGCGAGCTCAAGTGACCTCGGGCAACCCGCGCCGCAAGGGAAAACCCCGCAGGAAATGAGCGCACCCATGTCCAGTGCCGCCCTCGGTCCGCCCGGCGCGAAGCCCGGGCAGGCCGGCGCGCAAGCCGGGGCGCAGGCCGCCGGTCAGGATTCCGCTCTGTGGGCGGTCCTCGCCAGCGCGGCGGACGCGCGCGAATACTGCCAAAGCTGGCTCGCGATTCAGTGTCGCCTGATCCCCGGGGTGCTCGGCGGGGTGGTGCTGCTGCGTCTGCCGGGCGCCGAGAGCTACTCCGCGGTCGCGGTGTGGCCCGACGTGCGGCGCGACATGAGCTACCTCACGCCGACGGCCCAGCAGGCGCTGATGGAACGTCGCGGTGTCGTCGCGCCGCGCAAGGACGCGCCGGATCCTGCGACGGCGAGCACCTATATCGGTTACCCGGTCGAGGCCGTCGGCGTCCTCCATGGCGTCGTTGTTCTCGACGTCGCCCCACGCCCCGAGGCCGACCTCCAGGCGAGCCTGCGGCAGCTGCACTGGGGCGCAGCGGGCCTCGAGTTGATGCTCTGCCAGCAGGAGGTCGTGCGGGTCGGCGAGACGCGGGACCGGCTGCAGACGGTGCTCGAGGTCGTTGCCTCGGCCGCGGCGCATGACCGCTATGCCGGGGCCGCGACCGCGCTCGTGACCGATCTCGCCACGCGGCTCAACTGCGATCGCGTGAGCATCGGCTTCGTGCACGGAGGCCAGATCAAGATCGAGGCCGTCTCCCACAGCGCGCAATTCAAGGAGCGCACCAACCTCCTGCGCGCGGTCGCCGCGGCGATGGACGAGTCGGTGGACCAGAACGCGACGATCCTGGTTCCGCACCCGTCGGGCAGCGCGCCGCTCGTCCGGCGGGCCAACGCGGACCTGGTTACCGAGCACGGCTCGGGGGCCGTCTGCACCGTACCGATGCTGGTGTCGGGCAAGCCCGCGGGCGCGCTCACGCTGGAGCGTTCGGCCGGACGACCGTTCGATGCCGCGACGGTCGAGCTGTGCGAGGCGATCGCCGGCCTTGCGGGCCCGATGCTCGATGTGCACCGCCGCGAAGACCGGTGGTTCGGTGCGCGCTTCGCCGGCTGGTGGCGCGAGAAGATCGCGCACCTCTTCGGTCCGCGGCACGGCGGGCTCAAGCTCGTCGCGATCCTGCTCATCGCGCTGGTCGCGTTCCTCACGATCGTGAAGGGCGATTTCCGGGTCTCCGCGGCGACCGTCCTCGAGCCGCAGCTGCAGATCGCCGCCACGGCGCCGTTCAACGGCTACATCCGCGAGGCACCGGTGCGTGCCGGCGACCTGGTGAAGAAGGGCGCGCTGCTCGCGCGGCTGGACGACCGCGAGCTCAAGCTCGAGCGCCTGAAGTACCTCTCCCAGGAAGAGGAGTTCTCGAAGCAGATGCGCTCGGCATTCGCCGACCGCAATCACGCCCAGGTGCAGATCCTGAGCGCGCAGCTCGACCAGGCGAAGGCCCAGGTCGCGCGCGTCGAGGAACAGCTGCAGCGCACCGCGCTCGCGGCCCCCTTCGACGGCGTGGTCGTCTCGGGCGACCTGAGCCAGCAGCTCGGGGCGCCGGTGGAGCGGGGCACCGTGCTGTTCGAGATCGCGCCGCTCAGCGAGTTCCGCCTGGTCCTCAAGGCCGACGAGCGGGACATCGCGTATCTCCAGCCGGGCCAGCGCGGCACGCTGCTGCTCGCCGCCTTCCCCGACGCGACAGATCGGATTCGAAGTCACGCAGATCACGCCGGTCTCGACGCCGCGGGACGGCAAGAACTTCTTCCGCGTCGAGGCGAAGCTCGACGGGACCGATCCGCGCATGCGCCCGAACATGGAAGGGGTGGGCAAGGTCGAGATCGACCGTCGCCGCTACATCTGGATCTGGACCCGCCAGGTGGTCGACTCGCTGCGGCTGCTCGCGTGGTCCTGGCTGCCGTGAGCAGCCCGGACCGCCTGAGCCCATGGCGCAGCCGCTGTTCAGCCCGTCCTGGTACCGGGTCGCCGCGCTGACGCCGAAGCTGCGCGCCCATGCGCAGATCCACCGGCACCAGTACCGCGGCGAGACCTGGTATGTGCTGCAGGACCTCTCGTCCGAGCGCTTCCATCGCTTTTCCCCGGCGGCGTACTTCATCATCGGGCTGATGGACGGCAAGACGCCCGTCCAGCAGATCTGGGACCGCGCCCTCGCGCAACTCGGCGACGACGCGGTGACGCAGGACGAGGTCGTCCAGCTGCTCGGCCAGCTGCACGCCGCCGATGTCATGCAGTGCGAAGTCTCGCCCGACACCGCCGAGCTCTTCCGGCGCCGCGAGAAGCAGGAGCAGGCGAAGACCGTGAAGCGCGCTCTGAGCGTCTTCGCGTGGCAGATCCCGCTGATCGATCCCGACCGGCTGCTCGACCGGTTCCTGCCACTGGTCCGGCCGTTCGCGGGCTGGGCCGGTTTCCTGCTGTGGTGCGTCGTCGTGGGGGCAGGGTTGGTCACGGCGGGCGCGCACTGGCGCGAGCTCAGCGAAAACGTGCTCGATCGCGTGCTGGTGCCGGAGAACCTGCTGGTGATGTGGCTCGTGTTCCCGGTCCTCAAGCTGGCGCACGAGTTCGGCCATGCCTTCGCGGTAAAGACACGCGGCGGCGAAGTGCACGAGATGGGCGTGATGATCATGGTGCTCACGCCAGTTCCCTACGTCGATGCCTCCTCGGCCTGGGCGTTCCGCAGCAAGTGGCAGCGGGTCGTGGTCGGCGCGGCGGGGATGATGGTCGAGCTGTTCATCGCCTCGCTCGCGCTCTTCCTATGGCTGTCGGCGGAACCCGGCGTGTTCCGGGGCGTGCTCTACAACGTGATCCTGATCGCCGGCATCTCGACCGTGCTGTTCAACGCCAACCCGCTGCTGCGGTTCGACGGGTACTACATCCTGATGGACTGGCTCGAGATCCCGAACCTGCGTCAGCGGAGCACCCAGTACTGGGCCTACCTCGCCGAGCGCTACCTGTTCGGCCGGCGCGAGGCCGAGCCACCCCTCGCGACGCGGGGTGAGCGCGCGTGGTTCGTCGGCTGGTCGGCCGCCTCCTTCGTCTACCGGATCCTCATCGTGGTCGCGATTCTCGTGTTCCTCGGCGAGCAGTCGCTGCTGCTGGGGGTCGTGTTCGCGGTGCTGACCGCCGCGACGTGGTTCGTCGTCCCCGGCGTCAAGATCGTCAACTACCTCCTGAACAGCCCGCGCCTCAGGCGCGTCAGGCGGCGCGCGCTGACCGCGAGCCTGATCGTCGCTCTCGGCGCAGTGATGGCCGTGTTCCTGGTGCCGATCCCGATGCGCACCACCGCGCAGGGCGTCGTCTGGCTTCCCGACGAGGGGTTCGTGCGGGTCGGCGCCGACGGCTTCGTCGACCGCGTCCTCGCCAAGCAGGGCGGCTGGGTCAAGCCGGGAGAAGTCCTGATCGAAATGAGCGACATCGAGCTCGCGACCGAACTCAAGGTTCTCGAAGCCCGGGTGCGCGAGCTCGACGCGAAGCACCGCGAGCAGGCGGTGACCGACCGGGTGCGCGCCGAGATCATCGACGAGGAGCGGCGCTTCGCGGCGCAGAGCCTCGAGCGCGGGCGCGAGCGCGCCCGCGAGCTGGTGATCAAGGCGAAGGCCGAGGGGGAGTTCGTGTATCCCCGCGCATCCGATGCGCCGGGGCGCTTCCTGAAGAAGGGCGAACTGCTGGCGCACGTGGTGAACACCGACGCGATCATCGTGCGCGCCATCGTTTCGCAGCAGGACATCGACCTCGTCCGCAATGCGACCCGTGGCGTCGAGATCCGCCTCGCCGAGGACGTTCCCCACACCATTCGCGCGTCGCTCAAACGCGTCGTGCCCTCGGCGACGGACCAGCTGCCGACCGCCGCCCTCGGAACGCAGGGCGGCGGTGCCGTGGCCGTCGACCCGAGCGACCGTGACGGGCGCAAGGCGATGCAGCGCGTCTTCCAGGTCGACGTCGAGCTCCCGCACGGCGACCGCGCGCCGCGGGTCGGCGGACGGGCGTACGTCCGGTTCCACCACGGCTGGGAACCGCTCGGAGTCCAGTGGTACCGGCGCGCGCGGCAGCTTTTCCTCGCGCGCTTCAATGTCTGAGCTCGCGCTCCCCGCCCTCGCGCCGACCGCCGCATACCCCGAGCAGGAGGTCGCACGGCCCGGGCTTCTCGATCGCATTGCCGACGGCATCGCCGCGCCGTTCGCGCGCCGGCTGGCGACGCGACGGGTTGCAGGATTCGACATCGCAGCCGCGGTGCGCCAGTTCGCAGCCGAGGCCGAGAAGCTCGCGGATCGCGACATCGTGCCGACCGCGCAGACGCTCGGGATCGCGCTGCGCCGCGAAGGATTCCGGCAGGCGCTGGTCGCGCAGAGTTTCGCGCTCGTACGCGAGGTCGCCGGCCGGACCGTCGGAATGCGCCACTTCGACTCGCAGCTGCGCGGCGGGTGGATCATGCTGAACGGCATGATCGCCGAGATGGACACGGGGGAGGGCAAGACCCTCACGGCGACGCTGCCGGCCTGCACCGCGGCCCTCGCCGGCCTGCCGGCGCACATCATCAGCGTCAACGACTATCTCACGGCGCGCGACGCCGAGATCATGGGCCCGGTCTACAAGGCGCTCGGCCTGAGCGTCGGGGCCGTGGTGAACGGGATGGAACCTGCCGCCCGGCGAGCTGCCTACGGCGCCGACGTCACGTTCTGCACGAACAAGGAGCTCACCTTCGACTACCTGCGCGACCGGATCGCGCTCGGCTCCCAGGTCAATCGCATCCAGCTCTCGATCGAGCGCGTGGCGGGCGGGCGGGGGCGCTCGAGCCAGCTGGTCCTGCGCGGACTCTTCTTCGGCATCGTGGACGAAGCCGACAGCGTGCTGGTTGACGAGGCGCGGACTCCGCTCATCATCTCCGCGCGCTCGGATCAAGGGCCCGAACGTGAAATGTACGAGACCGCGCTTGCGGTGGCCGGGCGCATGGTGGCGGGGCAGCACTACGTGATCGAGGGTGGCGAACGCCACGTACGAGTCACCCCGCAGGGCCGCGAGGCGCTGGTCGCGCTCGCCGACTCGCTGCCGCTCGCCTTCCGCGGCGCACGCCGTCGCGAGGAGCTCATCTCGCAGGCGCTGGTCGCCACGCACGTGTTCAAGCGCGACACGCAGTACCTGGTGCGCGACGAAAAGGTCCAGATCGTCGACGAATCCACCGGCCGCATCCTCCCGGACCGTTCGTGGGAGCAGGGGCTGCACCAAATGGTCGAGGCGAAGGAGGGCGTTCCGCTCACCAGCCAGCAGTCGTCCGTGGCCCGGATGACCTATCAGCGCTTCTTTCGCCGGTACCTCCGGCTCGCGGGGATGACCGGCACGGCCCAGGAGATCGCCCCCGAGCTGTGGTCCGTCTACCGGTTGCCGGTGGTGCGCGTATTACCGAACCGTCCGGTCCAGAGGAAGGGGCTGGGCGCCCGCGTCTATCCCAGCGCGGGCGAAAAGTGGCAGGCGATCATCGGGCGCGCGCGGGAGGTCACTGCCACGGGCCGTCCCATCCTGATCGGCACCCGATCGGTCGGCGCTTCCGAAGCGCTCAGCAAGCACTTGGCCGACGCCGGCCTGGAGCATCAACTCCTGAACGCAAGGCAAGACAAGCAGGAGGCCGAGATCGTCGCGCAGGCCGGCCAGCGTGGACGCATCACCGTCGCCACGAACATGGCGGGTCGCGGGACCGACATCCGCCTGGGCAAGGGCGTCGATCAGCTCGGAGGCCTGCACGTCATCGCGACCGAGTTGCACGATTCGCGACGAATCGATCGGCAGCTCTACGGCCGCTGCGGCCGGCAGGGCGATCCGGGCAGCTTCGAAGTGCTGGTGTCCCTCGAGGACGAACTCTGCCGGCTCTATCTGGGAGGCGTCGCCGGTGCTCTCGCGCGGCGCGCGCTCGCAGCGGGGCCGCAAACCGCGCTTGCGCGGCGGCTCGTGCGCCTCGCACAGCGGCGCGCGGAGCGGAGCAACGCAGCGATCCGGCGGGAATTGCTCACGATGGACGAGCAGCTTGGCGATCTGCTCGCGTTCGCGGGGAAGGGCGAATGAGCGGCGGTTCCACGGCCGCCGGGACAACTTCGAGTCGTCCGCTTGCTTAGGTGTTCGGCCGGGCAGGCGTAGTCGGGGCGCCGGCGGGCTCGGGGCCCAGCTTCAGGAACCGCACCCTGCACTTCGCGCCCGCGGGCACGAGCTGCTTCTCGTTCGGCAGCTCGAGTCGGACGCCAAAGGTGCCGCTCGCCGCGTTGATCACCCGGTCGACCACCGCGACGCGGGCGACGAGCTTCTGCTTCGGCGTCTCCGGCACGACCTCGGCCCGGTCGCCGCGCTGAACCTGCCCGTAGAGCGCCGCGGGCAGGATGACTTCCACGTTGAGCGGGTCGATCTCCGCGATCTTCAGGATCGGATCCTTCACGTTGCTCGTCGCGAACTCGCCGGGCTTCAGAAAGCGGTCGACGACCACGCCGTTCACCGGGCTCTTGATCGTGCGCATGCTCAGGACCTCGGATGCGCGTGCGACCTCGAGTTCGGCCATCTTCTGGTTCTCGCGGGCGACTTTCACCTCGGACTCCGCAAGGGAGCGCTCGGTGCGTGCCTCCTCGAGCGCGTTCGAGGAGATGAAGTTCTGGCGCGCCAGCTCTTCCGCCCGCTTTTCCTTCTTTGCCGCCAGGTCCAGCCGGGCCTCGGCGGCCTTCAACGGCCCGACCGAGTCGGCCCGCTGCTTGGCGACCGCGAGGGCGGCCCGCTCGGGGCCGGAGTCGAGCGTGACGACCACCTGGCCGCGCTTCACCGGCTCACCGCGCTCGACGGCGACGCTGGAGATGAGCCCTTCTACGGGACTGCGGATGTCGACCATCTGGCGCGCCTCGATGATGCAATCGAACTCGTTCGCCAAGCCGGGCGCGCTGACAAGCAGCGCAGCAGCGAGCAGGGCGCAGGGAGGAGCGCAGCGCATTGGCGGTCGGGTTTTGGGGGTCGAGGAAAGCTCAGGTAGGCGCCGAATTCTCCGCGCGAAACCTATGACTGTAAAGGACTAATGCCGCTACCCGGCGGCGCTTCGTCCCTCGGTTGGCGCGCGGATGAGATCTCTTCGCGGCGTAGAATGGCAAGCCAAGGGAAGCTCTCGACGCAACGATGATCGTCTTCGATCTCACCTGCATCCGAAGACCATCGATTCGAAGGCTGGTTCGCCTCGGCCGACGAGTATGTGCGCCAGGAAGCCACCGGTCTGTTGGCCTGCCCGGTTTGCGGGACATCGACTGTTCGCAAGGTGCCAAGCTCCAAGGTCCGTACAACCGCCCTGGCGAAGCCCCAGGCGGGAGCGGATGCTCGGGGCACCGGCGGCACCACGGGTTCATCCTCGCAGCAAGTCACGCTTGCCTCGTTCATCGAGCAGATCGTGGCGAACACCGAGGACGTCGGGCGGGCATTCCCCGAGGAAGCGAGGAAGATCCACTACGAAGAGGCGCCCCGACGCCCGATTCGCGGCGTCGCGACCCGGGAGGAAGCGCGCGAACTGGTCGACGAGGGGATCCCGGTGGTGTCGCTCCCGATACCATCGCGCGGCGAGACGCACTAGGTGCTTCTCCTGTCGCGGCAGTCTAAATGATCGGGAATGTATATTATGTCAAATATAGGTTCCCTATGACTCATCTGCCAGGCCACTGAATCTGGGCCCTCAGCGGCCGCCCACAGGCTCGAGCACCATCTGCACGAGCGCAAGCTGCCCGCCCGCAATCGCCTCCAGTCCCCGCTGCAACGCCGGCCTCACGTCGCCGGGACGTTCGACCTTCTCGCCGGTCCCTCCGAATGCGCGCGCGAGCATGACGTAGTCCGGCTGTGGCGAGATCGAGGTGCCCGCGAAGCGCCCGGTCTGCATCGCGGCGCCGCGCGGGAAATACGTCGCGACGTCCCCTTTCTGCGAGAGGTAGCCCGCGTTGTCGAAGAGCACCACCATGATCGGCAGTCGGTGCTCCTGCGCCGCACCGAAGGATCCGACAACCGGGTTGTAGTGAAAGGCGCCGTCGCCGATCGTGCAGATGACGGGCCGGTCGGGCTGCGCGTACTTGACGCCGAGCGCCAACCCGAGGCCGGCGCCCAGGCCGCCGTAGCTCGACTCGTAGTACCCCCCGGCACCGGCCCGCTCGTGGAGCCGCACCAGATCGAGCCGATGCGTAATCGTCTCGTTGACGACCACGGCGTCGTCAGTCAGCACCTCGCTCAGCTCATGCCCGATCCAGCGGTTCTCGAGCGCGAGGCCGCGGCCCGCCGCGCGCGCCGCGTCGCGCCGCGCTGCCCGTTCGCGCTCATGCCGCTCGCCCCATTGCGCGAGCTGCGCGGCTCGCGAGCGCGGCGGAACGATCCGCCGCACGCGATCGACCAGCCGCTCGAGCGACGGCGCGACCTCGCCCGCGGCGACGAGATCGGCGCGAAAGCCCCAGAACGGCAGCCGCGAATGCAGCGGGTCTTCTCCCAGGACGAGCACGCGAGTCCCTGCACGCGGCGCTGCCGACGCTGGATGCCATGGCGCCACCGATTCGACCAGGAACACCGACGTCGGCCTGCGCGAGCGCGTCCGGCATGTCCTCGACCACGATGCCGCCGTAGAGCGGATGGGTGCGCGGGAAGTTGACGTAGTACGGCTGCCAGGCCTCGAGCACGGGCGCGCCGAGCGACTCGGCGAGCGCAACGAGAGCACTCACCGCCGCGCGATCCTTCCCCGCTTCCTCGGTGACGATCACCGGGTGCTTTGCGTCACAAAGCGTCTGCGGCGATCTCGTCGATGACGGCCGGCGCGACTTCCGCGGGTCGCGGCCGCGCGGCGGCTGCGGGCGGTCCGGCGATCATCGTCTCCATCAGGTACTCGGTCGGCACCGACACGAACACCGGCCCGCGCGGCGTTCCCAGCGCGAGCTGGCAGGCGCGCTGCACGGTGTGCGGCAGGAGCGCGCTCCGATTCAGGGCGAAGCTCCACTTCACGCACGACTCCATGAGCCGGGCGGGACCGCCGACGTCCGTGAGCAGCCGGAGCCACTGCCGGCCGACCTTCGGTCCCGGCGGCTCGGAGAAACCGATCGATTCGCCCGCCAGGACGATCATCGGGATGCGCTCGTGCAGCGCCGCCCGCACGATCATGGTCGCGTGCAGCGCGCCCACTGTGGTGTGCAGAAAGACGGCCGGGAGCTTCCCCGTCGCCTTCGCGTAGCCGATCGCCATCGCCACCGCGGTTTCCTCGTGGCGCGACGAGACGTACTCGCGGAAAGTCGGCGGCCGCGTGCGGCGCAGCAAGCGCCTCCCAGACTGGCGCCCAGTCGGAGCCTGGCGAGGCGAAGATGCGCTCCACTCCCATCGCGCGCAGCCCGCGCAGGAGCGCCTCCGCGCCGCTCGGTGCCGTTGCCGTGCTCATCGGACCTCCAGAAGACGGGCCGCGTTGCCCCCGCACATCATCGCGATCTCGGCTGCCGAGGCGCCGCTGCGTTCGACGAAGCCGATCGGGTCCTTCTCCCCCACCGGGTAGTCGCTGCCCATGACCAACCGATCGGCGCCGACACGCTCGAGCAGCACCTTCAGCACCTGCGGGTCGTACACGCAGGTGTCGTAGTGAAACGAGCGCAGGAACTCGCTCGGCCGCCTGCCGCCGGTGTTCCGGACGGTGTCGGGTCGGTTGGCGTGATTTCGGTCCATGCGCCCCAAGTAGTGCGGAAAGTAGCCGCCACCATGCGCGATCACCACCTTGAGGTCCGGATACCGGTGCATCACGCCCTCGTAGATCAGGGAGGCCATCGCCTTCGTTTCTTCGATCGACTGACCAGCGGAGTTCCACAAGGCGTAGCGCTGGAACCAGGGGTCGCGCACGCCCTCCGGATGAATCCAGACCGTGAGGCCGAGCTCGTTCACGGCGGCCCAGAACCTGTCGTACACGGGGTCGCCCAGATAGACGCCGCCGTAACTCGACCCAGCGTTGACGACTCTCAGGCCGAGCTGCTTCGCGCCGCGCTCGAGCTCTCCGAGGGCGAGCTTCACGTCCTGCAAGGGCAACACCATCGAGCCGATGAAGCGCGTGGGATACCTCGCCACCCACTCCACGGTCGTGTCATTGCACCGGCGGCACAGGTCGAGGTCGGTTTGCGGATCGGCCCACGAGGTGCCCTGCAGGACGGTGCTCGAGGTGACGACCGCCATGTCGATGCCGCGCGCGTCGAGGTCCTCGATCTCGGTCTCCGGTCGCATCATCCGCTGGAGCAGCTCCAGCGCGCCCGGCCGCGGCGCGGCCGCAGGGCTCGCGCCGAAGCCTGTAAACACGGTCTTGTTCGTCGCCGCCCTGAACACATGCTCGTCGAGCATGTGGACGTGAAAATCGATCCTCATTTGTTCGATGCCGAGCTCCTTGAGCAGCTTTCCGTAACGCGCGCTCTCGGTGCGCACATACGCGGCGAACGCCTCCGGTGCCATCGGCGGGGCGACGGTGACCGCAAGCACCCGGAACCTTTCGCGCACCGCGGGCTCCTGCATGACCTTCTGCACTTCGCGGTTGAGCCGTTCGAGGATGTCGCGCGGCGTGCCGTTTGGCGCGTAGAACCCGAAGTACGGGCCGCCGTCCACGCCCTTGATGCCGTTCTCCTCCAGCGTCGGCACGTCCGGGAAATCGGGATGGCGCTGCGGCCCCGCGATCGCGACCAGCCGCAGTTTGCCGGCCTTGACCTGCGGCAGCCCGACGCCCGGATCGAATGCGAGGTCGATGACGCCGCCCAGCAGGTCATTGAGCGCCGGGCCCGCGCCCTTGTACGGAATGTGGTTCAGCTTGACGTTGGCCTCGCGGTTATAGACCTCCACGGCGATGTGTGGGGAGGTGCCGTTGCCGGGCGTGCCATAGTTCAGCTTGCCGGGATTTGCCCGCGCGTAAGCGAGGAACTCCTGGTAGTTGTTCGCCGGGAAGTCGAGACGCACGATCACGTACAGGGACACGCTGCCCGTCGCCGCGACGGGCGTCAGCATCTTCGTCGGATCGAGATCGGCGCGCTTTACGATGTACGGCGCGATCATCATGCTGGAGCCGGGCGAGTAGACGAAGGTGTATCCGTCGGGCTCGGCGCGCGCCACGCCTTCGAACCCGATTAGCCGTCGCCCCCGGCGCGGTTCTCGACCACGAACGGTTGGCCGAGGGTCTCGGAAAGTCGCGCGCCGAGAAGGCGCGTTGTGATGTCCGCCACGCCGCCCGGGGCGACGTTGACGATCACCCTCACCGGCTTGGTCGGCCACTGCTGGGCCTCGGCCGTCCCGACGAGCGCGACCAGGGCGAGCAGCGTGGTGGCGATTCTTCTCATCGTTCCCCTCCTCCGGTTGATGCCGCATGCGAACACTAGGCCATCGTTTCGCGATGTCTAAAAATTGGTGGCCCGTGACAGCCGTCAACGTTTGACTCGAACATGAACATGTTCAGCAAAGTCGCCGGCACCGTTTGCGCGGCGCCACCAAACGGACGGAGCGCGCTTCCTCGAGCACCCAGCGTGTCAGCCTGGTGACCGGCGCGGCCACGGGCATCGGCCGCAGCGCGGCACTGGCGCTGGCGCACGCTGGCTTCGACGTCGCCATCAACTACAGCCGCAGCGAGGCGGCGGCGAAGGAGACCGCGGCGCAAGCGCAGCGGCCGGGGCACAGACGCTGCTCGTGCCAGTGCGACGTCAGCGATGAGGCGGGCGTGCGCGCGATGGTCGATGCGGTCGGCGCGCGCTTCGGCCGCCTCGACGTGCTCGTCAACAATGCCGGGGTCACCGCGGCCTGGAAGCCGAAGGACCTGGAGACGCTGTCGCTCGACGATTGGGACCGCGTTTTTGCGGTCAACGTGCGTGGACTCTTCCAGGTCACGCGGGCCGCGGTGCCGCTCCTGCGCAAGGGCGAGCGCCCGTGCATCGTGAACACCGCGAGCATCGTCGGCTTGCGGCCCGGGCCCGCAGCCACTGCCCTACGCGGCGAGCAAGGCGGCGGTGGTCGAACCTCACCAAGACCCTGGCGTGGAACCTCGGGCCCGAGATCCGCGTGAACGCCGTCGCGCCGGGCTGGATGGAAGGCGACTGGATGCAGCGCATGCTCCAGGACAAGTACGACGGACCTGATGGGCAAGCGCGCGAAGGCGACGCCGCTGAAGCGCTGCGTCACCGCCGATGACGTCGCCGAGACCATGATGAGCCTGATCGAGTCGAACCGGTTCGTGACCGGCGAAGTGATCGTCATCGACGGCGGCTTCGCGAGCTCGACCTGATCCATGCTCGAAGGCGTCGTCCCGTTCCCGCCGGAGTACGCACAGCGCTGCCGCGAAAAGGGCTATTGGCAGGACAAGTCGCTCGCCGAGGAGTTTGCGGCCGTCTTCGAGCGCACGCGAGCCGGACCGCCCTGATCGATGGCGACCGCCAGTACACCTACGCCGACATCGACCGGCTGACCGCTCGCCTGGCGCTCAACCTTCTCGCGCTCGGGCTGAAGCCGCTCGACCGCGTGGTGCTCACGCTGCCGAACGTCGCCGAGTTCGTGCTCCTCTACTTCGCGCTGCAGAAGATCGGCGCGATCCCGATCGCGGCGCTCGCCACCCATCGTTACGCCGAGGTCAGCCAGTTCGTGCGGTTGCCCGGGCGCCGCGTGCTTCTACCCCGAGCGGCAGAGCGACTTCGAGTTCGAGCCGATGGTCCGCCGCGTCAAGGAGGAGAGCCCCTGCCTGAAGCTCTGCGTGAGTCTTGTCGCCCTGCGCGAGCTGATCGAGCGCGAGCCGGAGCTGCCGGACCGCGCTCGCGAAGATCCGGATCGACCCCACCGACCCGTGCATCTTCCAGCTCTCGGGCGGCACCACCGGCATCCCGAAGCTGATCCCGCGCACGCACAACGACTACGCCTACAACTCCAAGACCGCGGCGCCGGTGTGCGGCGTGACGCGGCGACTCCGTGCTGCTGCTCGCGCTGCCGATCGCGCACAACCTGCCGCTCGCCTGCCCCGGTATCCAGGGCTACTTCTTCAGCGGCGGCAAGGTGGTGCTCACCCCGACGACGCGCCCCGAGGACATGTTCCCGCTGGTCGAGAAGCACAGGGTCACGCATATCAAGGTCGTGCCGGCGCTGCTGATCCGCCTCATCAAAGCCCCGCGATCGGCAACTACGACCTGTCCTCGGTCAAGGTCATCCAGAGCGGCGGCCAGCGCATGCAGCCCGAGGTGCGGTTCGAAGACCCACCAGCTGATCCCGGGTGCGTTCGTGCAGGAGAACTTCGGCATGTCGGAAGGCATGCTGATGTTCGTGCGCCTGGACGACCCCGAGGAGGTCAAGCTGGAAACCTGCGGCCGGCCGATCTGCCCGGACGACGAGGTGCGGCTGTTCGACGACGACGGCCGCGAGGTGCCGCCCGGCGAGGTCGGCGAGCTCACCTGCCGCGGCCCCTACACGCTGCGCGGCTACTACGGCGTGCCGGAGTACAACGCGCGGCAGTTCACGGCCGACGGCTTCTACCGCTCGGGCGACCTGATGCGCCTGCATCCGTCCGGCAACTACGTCGTCGAAGGGCGCAAGAAGGACCTCATCAACCGCGGCGGCGAGAAGATCAGCGCCGAGGAAATCGAGAACCTGATCCTCGCGCACCCGGCGGTGCAGAACGTCGCCTGCGTGCCGATGCCGGATCCGAACCTGGGCGAGAAGATGTGCGCCTGCGTGATCCTGCGGCGGGACCGCGCTGACCTGAAGGAGCTGGTGGATTTCTAAGGAGCAGGAGATCGCCAAGTTCAAGCTGCCCGAGCGGCTGGAGGTCGTCGACGACTTCCCGGTGTCGACCTTCGGCAAGGTGTCGAAGAAAGCGCTGTCGGAGATGATGACGCGCGATGCGAATCATCGACCTGCACTGCTATCCCGGCACGACGGAATGGATCGCCTGCCAGGGCCCCTACGTCGAGGCGCTCGCCAAGTACTGGAAGCGCGACTGGGTCGGCAAGCGGAAGACGAGGTCATCAAGGAGTTCACCGACGCCGGCGTCGAGGCCTGCCTGGTCGCGCTCGACCTCGAGACCACGATCGCCACGCCGCCGGTCACCAACGAGTACGTGCACGCCATGTGGAAGCGCCACCCGCAGCGCGATCATCCAGTGCTGGGGCGCGGTCGAGCCGGCCAAGGGCGAGATCGCGATCCGCCAGGCGAGGAAGGCGGTCCGAACGAAGCTCGGCTTCATCGGCTTTCACTTCCATCCGATCATGCAGCACTTCGCGGTGAACGACCGGCGCTACTACCCGCTGTTCGAGGTGATCCTGCGCTGGGCGCGGCGGTGATGATCGACGTCGGCACCACCGGCATGGGCGCCGGCATGCCGGGCGGCAATGGGCGCGCGTGATCCGCCATGCGCATCCGTCGGCGATCGACGATCTGGCCGCCGACTTCCCGAACCTGAAGATCGTCATGGCGCACCCGGGCTGGCCCTGGGTGGAGGAGACCACCGCGGTCGCGCTGCACAAGGGCAACGTCTACTGGGAGATGTCGGGCTGGGCGCCGAAGTATTTCCCGGGCAACCTCAAGATCGACATGCGCGGGCGCCTGCAGGACAAGATCATGTTCGGCAGCGACTACCCGAGCATGCCGTACGAGCGCATCCTGCGGAGTGGCAGCGAGCTCGGCTACAAGGACGAGTGATGGAGAAGATCTTCCACGAGAACGCCGAGCGGATCCTCGGACTGTGAAGAGGGGGAGGAGAAGATGAAACGATCTGCTGCAGTGTCGTTTGCTGGGCCTCGCCTGCTTGCTGCTTCGCCATGCGCGACGCACGAGCCCGCGGCTTCCGCCGGCGGCCTTTCGCATGAGCTCGCCCGGCATGCCGGACAACACCGTGCTCGCGCGCAAGCACGCCGGCAACTTCCAGAAGAATCCGAACTGCGTCGGCGACAACGTGTCGCCGGCGCTGGAATGGGTGAATGCGCCCGACAAGACGCGCAGCTTCGTGGTGCTCTTGGACGACCAGGCCGGTCGCGCGGGCCTTGGCGTGTCGCACGCGGTGGTGTACGGAATCCCGTCGAGCGTGACTTCGCTCGCCGAGAGCGAGCTGAGCGCGCCGCCCAAGGCGGGCCGTTCGTTGCGGGCAGGAACACGTTCGGACTGCAATATCTCGGTCCTTGCCCGCCGCGCGGCAACGCCTTGCAGCATTACGTCTTCACGCTGATCGCCACCGACCTTGATCCCGGCGCGCTCGCGCCCGGACTCACGAAGGACGAAGTGCTCAAGGCGCTCCAGGGCGGGCGGGCGCTGCGCGCAGCAAGCCTGGTGTTCCGCTACGCGCATTGACCGGGTCGCCGGGACGGCGCGGCGGCAAGCGGGCGGCGGCGAGGCAGGGCGCGTGATTCTTCTGTATCACGGCAGCACCTCGGTCTGCTCGGTCAAGGTGAGGGTGGCGCTCGCCGAGAAGGGACTCGAGTGGTCAGGCGAGCTCCTCGACCTCATGCGCGGGGACCAGCATCGGCCCGAGTACGGGGAGGCTCAATCCGAACCACGTCGTGCCAACCCTGGTCCACGATGGAAGGATCGTGATCGAGTCGACGCTGATCATCGAGTATCTCGACGAGGCGTTCCCGGTCCCGCCCTTGATGCCGGCCGATCCCTACCGGCGGGCGCTCGCGCGGCTGTGGATGAAGAAGATCGATGACTGTCTGCACGCTGCCTGTTCGACGGTGACCTTCGCGACCGCCAACCGCAAGGTGCTGCTGCGCCTGGCGCCCGAGGAGCTGGAGGCGCGCTTCCAGCGGATGCCCGACCCGGCCTACCGCGAGCGCCAGCGGCTTGCGATCGCGCACGGCCTCGATGCGCCGCACGTCGCGGTGGCGGTCCGCCAGCACGACAAATTCGTCGGTGAGATGGAGGCGGCGCTCCGCGAGGCGCCGTATCTCGCCGGCGACGCCTACTCTCTCGCCGACGCCGCAGCCACCCCCTGACTCAACCGCGCCGATATGATCGGCATGGACGCGCTGTGGGCCGGACATCGGCCGCACGTCGCCGCATGGCTCGCGCGCATGCGCGAGCGGCCGAGTTTCGACGTCGCAGTCACGGGCTGGATGAGCGACGCCGACCGCGACCGGTTCGACGTCCCGCGCGCCGAGACTGCAGCCAAGGTGCGCGAAATTCTCGCGCGCGCGGCATGAACCGGCGGCCGGCCTCGAGCCACTGATTACAATGGCACGGGAAGCGAGGAGGCAGGGGTGACCAAGACGTTCAAGGGACGACGCGAAGACCAGCGGCTCATCACCGGCCAGGGCCGGTTCACCGCCGACTGGAACCTGCCCGGACAGCTCTACGGCCATTTCCTGCGCGCCGACCGCGCGCATGCCGAGATCGTCTCGCTCGACGTGCAAGGCCGCGCGTGCCGCGCCGGGCGTGAAGGCCGTGCTCACCGGCGAGGACGTGCGAGGCGGCCTCGAGGAGGCGCCGCCGCTCGTGAAGTTCCCGGGCCGGGGCGGCATGAAGCTCCTCGAGCCCCATCGCGACGTGCTCGCGGTCGGCCGCGTCCGCCACGTGGGCCAGGAAGTGGCGCTCGCCGTGGCCGACTCGCCCGCCGCCGCGCAGGATGCGGCCGAGAAGATCGAGATCGAGTATCGCGAGCTGCCCGTGCTCGTCGAGGTCGACGACGCACTCGCGCCGGGCGCGCTGCAACTTTACGACGCCATTCCGGGCAATCTCGCGTTCGACTTCGAGTACGGCGACGCAGCCAAGGTCCAGGCCGCGTTCGCCGGGGCCGCCCACGTCATGCGCTCGCGCTGACAAGCGGCGCCTCGTCGGCAACCCGATGGAGCCGAGGTCCTGCCTCGCCGCCTACGACGCGACGACCGACACGTTCGACGTGTACGCGCCCGAGCCAGGGCATGTACGCTGATGTCGGCGGCTTGAGTGCGATCATCGGCCACCCGTCGACCGCATCCGCCTCCACGCGCGCGATGTCGGTGGCGGCTTCGGGATCCGCTCCGACGTCTACCTCGAGTACTGCGCCCTGATGGTGGCGGCGAGACGCTCGGCCAAGCCGGTCAAATGGATCGGCACGCGATCGGAGTCGTTCGTCACCGACCACCACGGACGCGCCGCGCGACTCATCGGCGCGCTCGCGCTCGACCGCGACGGCCGTTCCTGGGCTGCGCTTCGAGTGGATCGGCAACGCTCGGCGCCTATCTCTCCCACCCGGGCCGCTCATCAACACGTTGCTGCCGGGGTTTCACGCGACCAACGCGTACGGCATCCGCGCGCTGTACGGTCGCCACCGGCTGGTGCTGACCAACACGACGCCGACGACCGCCTACCGCGGCGCCGGGCGGCCGAACGTCACCTACCTCGTCGAGCGGCTGGTCGACGAGGCGGCGCGCGAGACGCGGCATCGACCGGATCGAGCTGCGCCGGCGCAACCTGATCCGCAAGGACGAGTTCCCGTACCAGACGCCGCTCCGCATGTCGATGTACGACAGCGGCGATCCGCACGGCCATGTCGACATGGTCCTGGAGAAGTCCGACTGGAAGGTCTTCGAGGCGCGCCGCGCCGAAGCCCGGGCGCGCGGCAAGCTGCGCGGGATCGGCTGCGCGGTGTTCGTCGAGCCGGCCGGCGCCGGCGGCAGCCCGAAGGAGGAGGCGATGATCCGGTTCGGCTCGTCGGGCAACGCCGAGCTCTACACGCTCTCCGGCCCCTCCGGCCAGGGGCACGAGACGGTCTACCCGGAGGTCGCGGCGAGATCCTCGGCATCGACCCGGAGAGAATCACGCTGCGCGGCGAGCGATCCCGAGGGCCCGCGCTCGTCGGCGACGGCACGATCGGCTCGCGCTCGATGATGGCCCAGGGCGGCGCCGTCGCGGTGGCGGTGCGGGAAGCGGTGCGCAAGGGGACGGACCTCGCCGCAAAAGCGCTCGAGGTCGCCGCGACCGACGTGGAGTTCTCCGACGGCCACTATCGCGTGAAGGAACGACCTGGACGATCCGCTTCGACGAGGTCGTTCGTCGCCATGCCGGGCAGTTCCCGCATCCGCTCGATGCGCGCGGCGACCTCCCGCAGCCGCACTCGTATCCGGGCGGCGCGCACGTTGCCGAAGTCGAGGTCGATCCCGAGACCGGCGAGGTGCAGCTGCTGCGCTATACCGCCGTCGACGATTGCGGCCGGATCGTCAACCACACCCTGCTCGACGGCCAACTCCACGGCGGCATCGTCCAGGGCATCGGGCAGGCAATGAGCGAGTACACCCACTACGACCCCGCCACGGGACAGCTGCAGACCGGCACGTTCATGGACTACCCCATGCCGCGTGCGGACGAGCAGCCTCAGATCCACCTCTACGACAACTCAGTGCCCGCGCCGGGCAATCCGCTGGGCGTGAAGGGCGCAGGCGAGGCCGGAACCACCGGCGCGGTTCCCGCGGTCGCGAACGCGGTGATCGACGCGCTGCGCCCACTCGGGATCAACCATCTCGACTTCCCTCTCGCCGGCCCGCGTCTGGGCGGCAATCGCGGGCGTACCGCAGGCCGTCGGCCTGGAGCTTGAGGAGGCGTCGCAGGTCGGCGACGCCCTTCTCGGGATTCGGGCGCGGCGCCGCGATCCACCAGCGCAGCGACGCCGAGTAGACGAAGAGATGTGGCGCGCGATCACGGCGGGATCCTCGGGCGAGCGGATCCGCCGGGCGCGCTGCGCGGCGCGCACGAGCGCCTCGAGTCCGTCGATCAGTCGCTTGCGGGGGACCGAGAAACGTCGCGGCCTGCTTCCCGCTCGAGTAGAAGGTCAGCTCCTGCAACAGGATGCGCGCGAGCACGGGCTTCGTCGCCAGCCATCGGTAGTGCACGCGAAACACCGCAATCAGTTGGTCGACAAGCGGACGACCCGGGCGCGGCGCGGCGAGGGCGACATCGGTGACCGCGTTCAGCTCCTCGTTGAAGATGAGGAACACGAGGTCGCGCTTGTCCGCGGCGTAGTTGAACAGCGTGCCGAGGCCGACGTGCGCGCGCTGCGCGATCTCGCGCATCGTGGCGGCGCCGTAGCCGTGGCGGGTGAAGAGGTCGGCGGCCGACGCGGATGCGCTCCCAGTCTCGAGCTTCTTCTGCTCACGCCGGCCGGGGAGCTCCGGGGTTGTGCGGCTCGGCCGTTTCACTTCCCGCCGGCGGGGCACCGTGCGCTCACGAATGGGATCGGGGAGACGCCGCTGCCCTATTCGGTCGCCCCGGCCTTGCGGAGCAACGCCGCGATGTCCGAGTTCTGCGTCTGCAACGCCCATTTCAGCGCCGTGGCACCCCGACCGGCCTGCACGGTGGCGCTCGCCGACCGCGCGAGGAGCACTTTCACGACCTCAATGTGGCCCTGACGTGCCGCGAACATCAGCGCTGTCGCGCCGTTGGGCGCCTTGGCCTCGATCTCGGCGCCATTTTCGAGGAGGTACCGCACCACCTCCGGATGGCCCTGAAATGCCGGCGTAGTGGAGCGGCGTCCAGCCGTCCTTGTTCAACTGGGCGCCCCGGCTGTGGAGCAGCTTCACGGTGGACGCATGACCTTCGAAGGCCGCGAACATGACGGCCGTCTCGTTCGAAGGCGTTCGGGCATTCACGTTCGCCTTGCGGTCGAGCAGGAGCCGCACGAATTCGATATGTCCCTCCCGGGCGCCGTACATGAGCAACGAGTAGCCCAGTTTGTCCGTCGAGCTTGGATCCATCCCCCGATCGAGGAGCTGCCGGACCTCGGCGACGTCGTTGATCTTGGCGGCGTTGAACAAATCGTCCAGGGTCCCCTGGGCCTGGACCAAGGTCGCTGATCCAGCCATAAAACTCCATATAATCAATCGAAAGAGTCGCATATCTAAAGTGTTAGATTGAATTTTACAGGGGGCTTGAACAGGGCGGCGAAATTGGCCGAGGTCGCCGCGCCGATCGTCGCGAGGTCCGTCCCGCGGACCCGTGCGACCTCTTCCGCCACGTAGCGGACAAATGCGGGTTGATTGAGCTTACCCCGGTAGGGCACGGGTGCGAGGTACGGCGCATCCGTCTCCACCAGGATCCGATCGGGCGGGAGCGCCTTCGCCGTCTCACGCAGACCGCCGGCATTCTTGAAGGTCACGATGCCGGAAAACGGAGATGAGGAACCCCATGTCGACCGCCGCGCGGGCCACCTCCAGGGTTTCCGTAAAACAATGCAAGACACCGCCCGCCTCGCCCGCGCGCTCCTCGCGCAGGATGCGGAGGGTGTCCTCGGCCGCCGCGCGCGTGTGGATTACGAGCGGCTTGCCGCACTCGCGCGCGGCCCGAATGTGCGTCCGGAACCGCTCGCGCTGCCACTCGAGATCGCCGCGCAGACGGTAATAGTCCAGTCCGGTCTCGCCGATGGCGAGGATCTTCGGATGGTCCGCCCGTTTGACCAGGTCGCCGACCGCCACCGCGCCCGCATCGGGGTAGTCCGGATGGACCCCGACCGTGGCGAACAGGTTCGCGTGCGCGTCCGCGAGCGCCTTGACCCGCGGGAAGTCGGTCAGCGAGCGTCACGCTGATGCAGAGCGCGTACGATACCCCGGCGCCGGCCATCTCCGCCAGCACTTCCGGGATTCGGTCGCGGAACTCATCGAAATCGAGGTGGCAGTGCGAATCGACCAGCATTCAATAGGTGTGGGTCGAGCGCGTCGATTGCAGCAGCCCGCCCAGGCAGGCTCTCGATGCGGCGCTTCGCCCCGTGGCCGCTCTCGTCGTCCGAAAAGTGCACGCCGATGCCCTGCGCCTTGTTGCCCTGGCAGTTCGGCGGCGTGACCCACACCACCGTCCCGGCGACCGGTATCTTGTTCGGGTCGTCCATGATCGTAGACAGCATGAACACCTCGTCTCCGAGGCGATAGCGCTTGGTCGTCGGGATGAAAATGCCGCCGCGCTTGAGTTGCGGAATGTACGCGGCGTACAGCGCCGATTTTTGCGAGATCGTCAGCGACAGGACGCTGGGGCGGATCCCGCCCTTCCCGTTCGTATCCTCATTCATGCGGCGATTCCCGAAGCTGTGCGTAGCGCAAGAAGATCTCCTCGAGGAAGAGGCGCGGATTGAGCGGATGCAAGGCGACCGCCCGCGCTGCCGAAAGCGACCGCTCGAATCTTAGCAGCGCAGGTCCCGGGAGCGCACTGGCGATCGTGCGCAGAACGGACTCCTGCCTCACGTTGTAGCGGATCGCGCCGCCCGCTCTCGCCGCCACCAGGTCGTACGCCCACTTCTGGAGCCAGCCGATGACTGCCTCCGGGGCCGCGCCTTGACAGGCATCGGCCAGATCGAGGGCGGTCGCGCCGCGTCGCGCGAGGCACGCGGTGAGCGCGCCTCGCGTGCGCACGCTATCGCCGTCCTCCTCCAGCGCGGCCAATGGCGCGTTCCCGGCGTGTCGCAGGGCCGCTTCGGCGTCCTTGAGGCCCTGGGCCGTGAGCCACGGCAAAGCGTCCTTGGTGTCCGCCGCAGACACCGCGACCCGCTGGCACCGGCTGCGAACGGTCGGAAGCAGCCGATCGGGCGCGCTCGCGACGAGCAAGAATACCGTGCCCGGCGGGGGTTCCTCGAGGCTCTTGAGGAGCGCATTCGCCGTGGCCGCGTTCATGGCCTCCGCCGGTCGAACCAGGATCACTCGCGCACCACCGCGGTGGGTCCCGATCGACAGGAAGTCCTGCAGGTCACGGATCTGATCGACCTTGATCTGGCGGCTCGGCGCCGACGCCCCTTTCGCCAGGCCCTCCCCCTCGCCGACCGGGTTCTCGACCAATGCTTCCGGCTCGATCTGCCGGAAGTCGGGGTGGCTTCCCTGCTCGAACCAGCGACACGCCAGGCACGCTCCGCACGGAAAACCGTCGGAACCCGGCGCCTCGCAGAGCAACGCCTGCGCAAACGTCCGCGCAAGGACTGTTTTCCCGAGCCCCGGCCGCCCATGAATCAGGAGCGCGTGCGGCAACGCTGGGCGCCGTCGGGAGAGCTCGTGCCAGGCGCTGGACAGCCAAGGAAATAGTTTAATATTCAAATTATTCTGACAATTTGTTCAAGTTCTTTACGAATATCAGAAATCGGCTGGCTCGAGTCGATGACGCGGATTCGAGCAGGATATCGGGCGGCGCGCTCGAGATAGGCCGCGCGCACTCGCTCATGGAACTGGGCCGCCTCCCGTTCGAACCGGTCCAGCCCGTCTGGAGCGCCGGCCTGTAGTCGCCTCTGCCCAACCGCGACCGGCACATCGAAGAACAGCGTCAGGTCGGGCTGGAGCCCGACCACCCATGCCTCCAAGGCCTCCAGCTTGGCCACGGGCATCCCGCGCCCGCCCGCCTTGGTACGCGAACGTCGCGTCGGTGAAACGGTCCGACAGGACCCAGGCGCCCCGGTCCAGTGCCGGACGGATCACCTGCGCGAGGTGTTGCTGGCGCGCTGCGAACATCAGGAGCGTTTCGGTCCCGATGTCCATCGCCTCGTGCAGGAGCAAGGCGCGCAGCTTTTCGCCCAGCGGCGTGCCGCCCGGCTCACGAGTCACCACCACTTCGCGCTTGCCGTCCCCCCGCAACCGGCCGGCGAGCCACTCGAGATGTGTGCTCTTGCCCGCGCCGTCGATGCCTTCCAAGGTGATGAACTTTCCGCGCATGAGGATCGACTCACTCACCACTAGGGACGGCCGCCGCGCTGATATCGTGTCACGGCGCGATTGTGATCCTCGAGCGTACGCGAGAACTCGCTCGATCCATCGCCTCGGGCGACGAAGTAAAGGGCGGACGAAAATGCGGGCCGCAACGTCGCCTCGATGGACGCGAGGCCGGGCATCGCGATCGGCGTCGGGGGAAGGCCTTCGCGGGTGTAGGTGTTGTAGGGCGTGTCGGCAGTCAGATCCCGCTTGCGGAGATTGCCGTCGAATTCCGCCCCCAATCCGTAGATGACGGTCGGGTCGGCCTGCAGCCGCATCCCCACCCGAAGCCGGTTGGTCAGCACGGCCGCAACCAACGGACGATCCTCGGGGCGGCCGGTCTCTTTCTCGACGATCGACGCGAGGATGAGGGCCTCATAGGCGGACCCGAGCGGCACGTCCGACGGGGCGCCCGGCCCACGCGGCACCAAGACGCTTTTCCATGGCGCGGTAGGCCTGGCGCAGGATCTCGAGATCGCTCGTTCCACGCGCAAATACATAAGTGTCGGGGGAGAACCAACCCTCCGGGTGTGTGATCGGCAGCTCCAGGCGTTTGAGGACTTCCGCGTCCGACAACCCCGCCGGCGTCGTGCCGGATCCTCGCGTGCGCGTCGAGCGCGGCGCGGACCTGGCGGAACGTCCACCCGTCGATCAGCTTCACGTCCGCCACCGCGAAGTCGCCCCGCGTGAGCTTGCCGAGCAGATCGAGCGGGGTCGCGCCCGCGCGAAGCTCGTAGCTCCCGGCCTTGATGTCGGTCGGTTTCGCCACAACTCTGGCAATCACCTCGAAGGCCCAGTTCGGCATATCGACGCCGGCGTTCACGTGTCGGCGAGTTGCCGCCCGCAGCGAACTGCCCGGCGGGATCGTGAACTCGGTCGGGTCAGCCTTCAGGCGAAGCGGCGCATGGGCGAACTGATGAATCCAGCCGGCCGCGCCTAGCGCGGCGAGAATCACCAACAGGATCAGGGCCTTGATGAACTTGAGCATCGCAGACGGGAGGCCGGCCACAGCGGGCCCGTCGATATAATAGCCCGCCCCACCGGACCGCCTCCCGATGACCTCCGACTGGACCGACTTCCTGCACGCACGCGGCGCGATCCTCCACGAGAGCGTCGTGCGCCACTTCGGCGAGCCCGAGGCTGAACTGACCGCCGCCGCGAGTGGCGAGGTGATGGCGGACCTGTCCCACATGGGCCTGCTGGGCGTGACCGGGGAAGATGCGCGGACGTTCTTGCAGGCGCAACTGAGCTGCGACATCGAAGCACTGGGTGCCGAAACCTCGAGCTTCGGCGCCTACTGCTCGCCGAAGGGCCGGATGCTCGCGAGCTTTCTGGTCTGGCCGGAGGCGGGCGGATACCTTCTGGCGCTCTCGCGGACGCTCGTCGGCTCGGCGGCGAATCGGCTGAGTCGGTTCGTCCTGCGCTCGAAGGTCGTGGTGGCCGATCGGACTGGGGACCGACGGCTCATCGGCGTAGCGGGCCACGCGGCGGAGCCCATCTTGCATGCCGCTCTCGGCACCGTGCCGGCGCGTCCGCTTCGCCTATCGCGAAGCGACGGTACGACGGTGGTCCGGCTTGCGCAGGACCGCTTCTTGGTGGCGGTGCCCCCTGACCGCGCCGAGGCGCTTTGGAGGGCATTGTCGAGCGTGCTGCGTCCGGTCGGTACGCCATGCTGGGAATGGCTCGACATCACCGCGGGAATACCGCAGGTCACCGAACGCACGCAGGACGAGTTCGTTCCGCAGATGGCCAATCTTGAGCTGCTCGGCGGCGTCAGCTTCCAGAAGGGCTGCTATCCGGGCCAGGAGGTGGTCGCGCGGATACAGTATCTCGGCAAGGCCAAGCGCCGGATGTTCCTCGCGCGGGTCGAGGGGGCGGCCCCGGCGCCGGGCGATCCCCTCTTCAGCGCAGACCTCGGCGACCAGGCAAGCGGCATGATCGTGAATGCGGCGCCAGCGCCCGAGGGCGGGTTCGACGTCCTGGCAGTGGTCCACACGCCGAGGCCTGCCACCGGCACCGTCCATCTCGGTTCGTTGGCGGGCGCACCGCTGCGCTTCCGGCGCCCTGCCCTACGCCGTGTCGTGACCTGCAGCTATTTCATCTACTACCGTGCCTCGGTCGCGGAAGCCGCGCTGCGCGCCGCAGTCGGCGCCATGCAGCAGGCGCTCGCGCAGGAGACCGGAGTGGCTGGCCGCCTGATGCGCCGCGCAGACGATCCGTCGACGTGGATGGAGGTCTACGAACCGGTGGAGGACGTGCCCGCCTTCGAGCGCAGCCTCGCTGCTGCGGTTGGACGCTTCGAGCTCGACCGCCTGCTCGCGGCGGACGCGCGGCGCCACGTCGAGCGATTTATCGCCCCGAGCGACCCGTGTGCCTGATCCTGCTCGCGCACCGCGCGCACCCCCGGTACCGGCTGGTCGTGGCCGCCAATCGCGACGAGTGGTTCCGTCGGCCCACCGCACCCGCTGCATTCTGGCCCGACGTGCCGCACGTATTCGCGGGCCGCGACCTGGAGGCGAAGGGGACCTGGCTCGGCGTGACGCGCACCGGCCGATTCGCGGCGCTCACCAATTACCGTGAAGCCGGAGGCCATCGCCCCGACGCGCCTTCCCGCGGCACGCTCGTCAGCGACTTCTTGAGTTCGGCGCTGGCCCCCGACGAGTACCTCAGCGCGCTGCGCGCGGAGGCGGGGCGCTTCAACGGGTTCAGCCTGCTCGTCGCGGACGCCGAGTCGGTGCGCTATTTCTCAAACCGCGAGGGTGTCGTGCGCGAGCTTCCGGCCGGCGTCTACGGGCTCTCGAATCATCTCCTCGACGCGCCGTGGCCGAAGGTGCGCGCCGGGAAGGCCCGCCTGGCTGCGCATCTGGACGGCAGCGTGAGCGCGGAGCGCCTGCTCGAGGTCCTGGACGACACGGAAGCGGCGCCTGACGACGAGCTGCCCCGCACCGGCGTGAGTCTCGACTGGGAGCGTCAGCTCTCGCCGCTGCGGATCCTCGCGGACGGGTACGGCACGCGATCTTCGACCGTGCTGCTGGTCTCCGCGGATGGCGAGGTCAACTTCCTGGAGCGCAGCTTCGACCCGTCGGGCGCCGAGTCGGGCGTCGTGCGCGAGAACTTCCGCACCGCGCCCTAGAGGCTACGCGCCATGGCAACGTGAGGGATGCCCGCCTCCATGAACGTCTCGCCTGCGACCGCGAATCCGAACCGCGCGTAGAACGGCACCGCGTGGGTCTGCGCGTTCAGCGCCACTCGGCGCATGCCCCGCGCGCGCGCGCGCTCGATCAGCGCCTCGAGCATGAGTCCGCCGACACCCTGCCCGCGCGACTCGCGTAATACGGCCATCCGCCCGATATGGCCGTCGGGCAGCAGCCGCCCTGTGCCCATCGCACGCCCGCATGCGTCGAACGCGAGCGCGTGCTCGCAGCGTTCGTCCCAGTCGTCGAGCTCGATCTCGGGCGGAACGCCCTGCTCGGCGACGAACACGGCTTCGCGAATGCGCTGAGCCTCGGTGCGAGCGTCCGACCAGCCCACGATGCGGACGAGAACACGGCCATTGACGCGGGGTTCGCTCATATCCCGCCGTTATAATACGCAGCTCTTCTGCCGGACACCGATCGGATGCAGAACCTCTGGCGCGACGCCGATGCCGACAGCTTCCAGGGCGAGCTCGGCAAGCGCGTCTACACCTCACGCCTGCTCGGACAGGACAAGTCCCTCGTCCTGCACGGCGGCGGCAATACCTCCGTCAAGATCGGCGAGCGCAACCGCTTCGGCGACGAGGAGACGATTCTTTACGTCAAGGGCAGCGGCTGGGACCTCGAGCTCATCGAGCCCGCCGGGTTCGCCCCGGTGCGGCTCGAGCACGTCCTGAAGCTTGCGACCCTCGAGCACCTGTCCGACCCCGACATGGTGAACGAGCTCGTCACGCACATGACGCGCGCGACCGCGCCGACTCCGTCGGTCGAGACGATCCTGCATGGCTGCCTGCCGTTCCGGTTCGTCGACCACACGCACGCGGATGCGGTGCTTGCGATCACCAACACGCCCGGTGGCGAAGCGCGAATCCGCGCGCTGTACGGTGACGCCGTGCATCGTGATCCCTTATCTCATGCCGGGCTTCGATCTCGCCCAGGCCGTCGCGCGCGAGTTCAAGCGCCAGGCGACGCCGCGGACGATCGGCATGGTGCTGATGAAGCACGGGGTGTTCTCGTTCGGCGCGACCGCCCGCGAGTCCTACGACCGGATGATCGACCTCGTGGACCGGGCGGAGCGGTATCTCGAATCGCGGCGCGCGTGGAAGGCCGTAGCCCAAGACGAACAGGCACGACCCGAGGTCGACGCCGTCGCGCTCGCGGAGCTGCGCCGACGCGTCTGCAGCGCGGCCGGTTTCCCGCTGGTGATGCGAGTGCGCCCAACCGCCCGGACCATTGCGTTCGCCCGCCATCCGGAAGCGGCGCGCCTGTCGCAGCAGGGGCCCGCGACGCCCGACCATGTCATCCGCACCAAGCGCCTGCCGATGCTCGGCGAGGACGTGGACGGGTTCGTCGCCGCGTATCGCGATTACTTCGCGCGCCATGAGCCGAAGGCCCGGGAGCGCAAGGAAATGCTCGATCCTGCGCCGCGGCTGGTGATCGATCCGCGCTTCGGGCTTGCGAGCCTCGGGCGAACGGCGAAGGACGCCCGGATCGTGGAGGAGCTCTACGAGCACACCATCGACGTGATCCTGCGCGCCGATGCACTCGAGCGCTACGAGGCCCTGCCCGCGCAGGATATCTTCGACGTCGAGTACTGGGACCTGGAGCAGAACAAGCTCAAGAAGGGCGGCACGCCGCCGCCCTTCTCCGGCGAGGTGGCCTGGGTGACGGGCGCGGCTTCGGGCATCGGCAAGGCCGCCGTGGACTCGCTGCTCGCGCGCGGCGCCGCGGTGGTGGGGCTCGACGTCAACCCCGCGGTCGAGCACCTGCACCGTCGCGACGACTATCTCGGCCTGCGCTGCGACGTGTCCGACGAAGCGGCGATCGCCGCGGCGCTCGAGCGCACGGCGCAAGCCTTCGGAGGACTCGACCTGCTGGTGCTGAACGCGGGCATCTTCGCCGCGGGCCGGAGCATCAAGGACCTGCCGCAGGACGAGTGGCGCAAGGTGATGTCGGTCAATCTGGACGCGAATCTCGCGCTCCTGCGCGCGTGTCACCCGTTGCTCAAGCGCGCGCCGCGGGGCGGCCGCGTGGTCGTGATCGGCTCCAAGAACGTGCCGGCGCCGGGCCCGGGCGCCGCGGCCTACTCCGCCTCGAAGGCGGCGCTCACCCAACTCGCCCGCATCGCCGCGCTCGAGTGGGGCGCGGACGGAATCCGCATCAACACGCTCCACCCGAATGCAGTGTTCGACACGGGCATCTGGACCGAGGACGTGCTTGCCGAGCGCGCGAAGCGATACGGCATGACGGTGGCGCAGTACAAGACCAACAACGTGCTTCGCACCGAAGTGACGAGCCGCGACGTGGCCGAGCTGGCGGCGGAGATGTGCGGCCCGCTCTTCGCGAAGACGACCGGCGCGCAGGTGCCGGTCGACGGCGGCAACGAGCGGGTGATCTGATGGCGCGGCCGGTCGAAACGCTGCGCTGGGCGGGCGATCGCCTCGAGCTGATCGACCAGCGGCTTCTGCCGCAGCGCGTGGAGTACGTCGCCTGCGACGACGGCCGCGGAGGTCGCCGCGGCGATCCGCGACATGGTCGTGCGCGGCGCGCCGGCGATCGGCTGTGCCGCGGCGTACGGGGTCGCGCTCGAGTCGCGGCCGGCCGACCTTCGGCTCCGTCGGCGGAGTTCCACGCGGCGCTGCAGGCTGCGATCGCGCGAGCTGGCCGCGAGCCGGCCGACGGCGGTCAACCTGTTCTGGGCGCTCGACCGCATGCGCCGCGCTTACGAGGCGGCCCGGACGCAGCCTCCGGAGCGCATCTCCGCACGCCTCGTCGAGGAAGCGGTCGCGATCCATCGCGAGGACCTCGAGGTGAACCACGCCATCGGCCGCCACGGCGCGGCGCTGGTGCCGCGACGGCGCGCGGGTCATGACCCACTGCAACGCCGGCGCGCTCGCCACGGCCGGTCACGGCACGGCGCTCGGCGTCGTGCGCTCGGCCCGCGAGCAGGGCAAGCACATTTCCGTGATCGCCAACGAGACGCGGCCGTTCCTGCAGGGCGCGCGGCTCACCGCGTGGGAGATGGTGCAGGACGCGCATTCCGGTCACGCTGATCACCGACAACATGGCCGGGCACCTGATGCAGCGCGGCCAGGTCGACCTGGTCGTCGTCGGCGCCGACCGCATCGCCGCGAACGGCGACGTCGCGAACAAGATCGGCACCTACACGCTCGCGGTGCTCGCGGCGCGCCACGGCCTCCCGTTCTACGTCGCCGCGCCGCTCTCGACGATCGACCTGATGTGCCCGACGGCGCGTCGATCCCGATCGAGGAGCGCGCCGCGGCGGAGGTCACCGGCTTCCGCGGCGAGCACTGGGCGCCGGAGGGCGTGACGCGTCGTCAACCCGGCGTTCGACGTCACGCCGGCCGCGCTCGTGACCGGCCTCATCACCGAGCGTGGCGTGGTCTCGCCGGTCGACGCGGACGGCGTCCGGCGCTCTTCTGAGGCCTGACGCTAGTCGTCGACGAGGATCTCCACCGGCGTCCCCGCCGGCACGAGGTCGAACAGCTCGATGATATCGGCGTTGCGCATCCGTACGCAGCCGATCGAACCCGGCACGCCCATCGGCACCGCGTCAGGGCTGCCGTGGATGTAGATGTACCGCCGCATCGTGTCGACGTCGCCGAGTCGGTTGAAGCCCGGCTCGCAGCCCGACAGCCACAGGATGCGCGTGAGGATCCAGTCGCGACCGGGATGCTGCGCGGCGAGCTCGGGCGACCAGACCTCGCCGGTCGGCCGGCGGCCGACGAAGACGGTGTCCGGCGCGGCGCCCGCGCCGATCTTGGCCCGCACGATGTGGCGGCCGCGCGGCGTGCAGTGGCTGCCGCGCCGCTCGCCGGGACCGTTCGTCGCGGTCGAGACCGCATAGCTGCGCACGGTCCGGCCTCCGTCGTCGTGCAGCGTGAGCCTCTGGTCGGGGATCGAGATTCGGATGCTAGTCACTATCGGCGTCCGGACGTCCGGCGCGGCGCTTCTCCGCGAAGAAGGCGGAGAGCAGCGCGCCGCATTCCTCGGCTAGGACCCCGCCGGTCACTACCGCGTGGTGGTTGAGCCGCGGCTCGGCGAAGAGATCGACGACGCTTCCGCATGCACCGGTCTTAGGATCGCGGGCGCCGAACACCAGGCGCCGGATGCGCGCGTGCAGGATCGCGCCGGCGCACATCACGCACGGCTCGAGCGTGACGTACAGGTCGCAGTCGGGGAGTCGATAGTTGCCGAGCGCCGTGGCCGCATCGCGGAGCGCCGCGATCTCGGCGTGTCCAGTTGGATCGTGGCGCGAGATCGGTGCGTTGAAGCCACGGCCGACGATCGCGTCGTCGGCGACGACGACCGCTCCGACCGGCACTTCACCGGTGCGCCGCCCTTCCTGCGCGAGGGCGAGCGCGGCACGCATGAAGTCGACATCGTCCGGGGATGGGCGGCTCACTTCCATCCGCGCCGCTCGAAACGCGCGTCGACTTCAGTTCCGATCTCGAGGCCGATCGCTTCGCAGGCTTTCCCGAGCTGGTCGCGGAACGCCTGCGCGCCCCCGGCCGCCCAATCTTCGAGTCGGCGCGCCTCCGTCCACCGGTAGAACGAGCGCGAGCGGTAAAGCGGCTCGGCCGGCCGGTCACCGCGGGCACGCACGTCATGGACCTCGTAGGGCTACGCGCATGCGGTCGGCTGCGCCGCGGATGGTGATCCTCTCTCGCGCTCAGTTCCGATAGTCCGGCTCGCGACGGTCGAGCATGCGCTTGAGGGCGTCGAAGTGATGCTCCCAGTGCGGCTTGCCGCCGTACATCGGTCCGCCGATCGTGCGCATCGTCTGCTCGACGACCGCGGGCGGCAGGGTCTTCAGCTTCTGCCCGGTCCACATCGCGTAGAGCTGCACCTGGGCGACGCGTTCGAGGTAGTAGAGCAGGTCGTACGCCTCCGCCACTGACCGTCCGACGGTGAGCGCGCCGTGGTTCGCCATGAGCATCACCTTCTTGTCGCCGAGCACGCGCGCGAGCCGCTCGCCCTCGGCCGGGTCGAACGCCGGCCCGGTATAGAGCTCGTCGTAGACGGCATGCCTCATCAGGCCGCATTCGGTCTGCCCGATCGGCTTGATCGTCGGATCCTCCAGCCGCGCGAGCGCACTTGCGAAAGGCATGTGGGTGTGCATCACGCACACCGCGTCGGGGATGAGACGATGGATCGGCGCGTGGATGCAGAAGCCCGACTGCTCGGCCTCGCCCTCGCCCTGCAGGACCTTGCCGTCATAGCCGACCTCCAGGAAGGAGCTCGCCATAATCTCGGACCAGTGCAGGCCGAACGGGATCTGGAGATAGCGGCCCGGCTTGCCCGGCACGGTGCAGGTGAGGTGATTGAAGATCCCCTCGCTGAAGTTGTGCGCGAAGGCGAGCCGGTGCGCAGCGGCCAGATCGACCCGCATCCGCCATTCGGCGCTGTCGACCCGGATGTCCTTGGCTTTGCGCGACTTCGGCTGGGATGAGACGAGCTTCATCACGGTCTCCTTCCGAGAATTGCGGGTAATCGTACCGCGATCGCGAGCGTCCATGGTCCTGGATTCCCGGGATACCGAGCAGCGCTGGCTGCCGGAGAAGATCCCGGCAAGCCGGTTCTTACAGCCGGGCGAACGCCTCCAGCCGGGCCTGCTTCAGCAGCACGATGCGCCCGAGCTGCTGCTTGACGATCCCGTCGTGCTCCCACGCCTTCAGGATCTGGGCCACGCATTGGCGCGTGGCCCCGATGAGCCGCGCCAGCGTTTCCTGCGAGAGCCGGAGCTCGATCCTGCGCCCCGCCGCGGTCGGCACCGAATGGTCCGCAGCCAGCATCAAAAGGCGATTGGCCAGGCGTTGAGCCAATGTCTGCACGGAGTACGACTCGATCGCGGCCGGCGGTTTGCGCGAGACGTCGTAGATGACGCGGTTCACGCCGCGAACCTGTCCAGATGCGGACCTTCGTGCCGTCTCGGGTTGAATTCTCTCCCTCCTACCTCAGATTCCCCGTGTGCCCCAGCGAGTAGCGGCCCGGCTGCGGCCACACCGTCAGGCCGTGCGGCTCGCGCCCGACTTTGATCTTGTCGACCGCGCCGGTGTCGGTGTTGAACCGGTACACCACGTCGTCGTAGCGGCCTGATAGCCAGAGGTACTTGCCGTCGGCGCTGACGTTGCCCATATCGGGGCTGCCGCCGCCGGGAACGGGCCAGGTCTTGACGACCTTGCCCGAGGCAAAATCGATCACCGACACGCTGCCTTTGCCGTTCGGTTTGCCGCGAATCTCGTTGCCGCCGCGGTTTGCCACGTACAGGCTCTTGCCGTCGCGGCTGGGGTACAGGCCGTGCGCGCCCACGCCGGTGGCGATGAAGCCGATCTGCTGGAAGCTCTCGCCGTCGACCACGTGCACGCCGTCGGCCATCATGTCGGCGACGTAGAAAAGCTTGCCGTCGGGCGATGCGCGCACGTCCTGCGGCATGCCCGGCGTGGTGCAGATCTCGGCGCCGATCTGGCTCGGGTCGGGCACATACTTGGGCTTCTTGCCGGGCTTGGCGATGAGGGCCAGCACGTCGGGCCGGTTGAAGTATTGGCTCAGCTTGAGGGTACCCAGGACCTTGCGGTTCACCAGGTCGATCTTGGTGACGGAGCCGTTGAACTCGCAGGTGAACAATGCGAACTTGCCGTCGATGGAGAAGTCGGCATGGTTGATGCCGCTGCATCCCGGCGTGGCGATGCGAATAGGCGAGCTTCAGGCTGACGGGGTCACGGAAATCCAGCCGCTTGTAGGCCTCGGCCACCACGATCGCGTACTTGCCGTCGGGCGACCAGTACATGTTGTACGGGTCGTCCACGGGGATCGACTTGCCCGGCTTGCCCGTGAGCGGGTCGATCGGCGTCAGGCTGCCGTCGGTGCGGCCTTCGGCGTTGTTCCCGACCCACAGCGTGCGCAAGTCCCAGGACGGCACCACGTGCTGCGGGTTGATGCCGACCTTGAAGGTGTCGACCACCTTGAGCGTGGCAGGGTCGATCACCGTTACCGTGTTGGCCGTGTGATTGGGCACATATACCCGTTCCAGAGCCCCGGCCACCGCCGGGCTCAAGCGGTTGGCTCCCGCTTCGCTGTACAGGTTGCTGGGATCGGGCACACCGGGCATGCCGGGCACGGTGACCACGGTGGCGGTCGCCGGCGCTGGCGAGTGCGCAACGGGCGCAGGGGGCTGCGCGGCAACCCACCAGGCCGCTGAGGCTAGACCGCCGAAGGCAACAATCGCGCTAATCGCGTGTCTTTTGTGAAGCATGATGATGTCCTGAAGACTGAAACGGGGTTCGAAGTCAATTGGAGAAGCGCCGGCTAGCGCCGCGCAGCGGTGGCGGTGCGGATCGCTGCGACGCTTTGCGTCACGATCAGATCCACGCCCAGCTGTCCGAGTTCCGCGGTCGCGGCCCTGGGGTCGCCTGCCACCCCGACCGGGGAGGCGTCGCGAGATCATTTGATCAGGCCTGACCAGTGCGGCATTGATGGCCATCAACAACGAGGTGTCGGCCGCGCCCGCGTGCGTGCCGATCTGCGCGTCGCTCAGGCCCTTGGCGCGCAGCGCCCTGGTGTAAGGGACTTGCGCGGCTCGGTAGTAGTCCGCGACGAAATGGGCGCGAACCCGTGTGGTTGCCCAGTCGCGATTCAGTCGATCCGCCACGGCCTTGAGCTGGGTCTGATAGTTGCCGCTGTCGCCGATCAGCACCACGTCCAGGAAACCGTGCTGCTTGAAGCTGCGCGCGGCGCGCGTCGAGCACACTCTTGAAGGTCTCCTCCGGGATGGAGATGGTGCCGGCATAGCGCATGTGCTCGGTGGGCGGCGAGATGCGGCCTTCGGGGACGTAGGCCACCACGGGTGCCACCAACGCGTTTCCCAGCTGCAACCGCGATCTTGCCCGGCCAACGCCTGCGCGCGCACGTTGTGCTTGCCCAGCGCCATGTGTGGGCCGTTCTGCTCGGTGCCGCCCACGGGGATGATGATCGTGGTGCGCCCGGCGTTGAGCGCATCGCCCACTTCGGTCGAGGTCAGCTCTTCGAGGAACACGCTGTCCGAGGCCGCTTGGAGGGCCGGGCTATGGAGGGTCACCCACAGGGCGAGCAGGATGGGCAGGTGGCGCACAGGGTGACTGGGTGGTATCGATGCGGGCGCGCGGACCAAGGCCCCGTTCACTCCCATTCGATCGTGGCCGGCGGCTTGCTGGAGACGTCGTAGACGACGCGGTTGATGCCGCGAACCTCGTTGATGATCCGGTTCGCGACGCGCGCGAGAAGCTCCTGCGGCAGCGGCGCCACGTGAGCGGTCATGAAATCGGTTGTCTGGACCGCACGCAGCGCGACGACGTGCTCGTACGTGCGTCCGTCCCCCATCACCCCGACCGAGCGCACCGGCAGGAAGACGGCGAAGGCCTGTGCAGTGGTGTCGTACCAGCCCGCCGCGCGCAGCTCCTCGATGAAAATCGCATCGGCCTCGCGCAGCAGGTGCGCGTACTCGCGCTTGACTGCCCCCAGAATCCGCACTCCGAGCCCCGGGCCCGGGAACGGGTGCCGGAAGACCATCTCGCGAGGCAGCGCGAGCACGAGCCCCAGCTCGCGCACCTCGTCCTTGAAGAGCTCCCGCAGCGGCTCGAGCAGCTTCAGGTGCAGCGTCTCGGGCAGCCCGCCGACGTTGTGGTGCGACTTGATCGTGTGCGCCTTCTTGGATTTCGCGCCCGCCGACTCGATCACGTCCGGGTAGATCGTCCCTTGCGCGAGCCAGCGCGCATTCGGAAGGCGCCCGGCCTCTTCCTGGAAAACGTGTACGAACTCGCGGCCGATGATCTTGCGCTTCTCCTCCGGATCCTCGACGCCTTCGAGCGCCTGCAGGAACCGCGCCGAGGCGTCGACCATGTCGACCTTGACGCCGAGGTGCCGGGCGAAGGTTTCCATCACCTGTGCGCCTTCGTCTTTCCGGAGGAGGCCGGTGTCCACGAAGATGCAGGTGAGCTGGTCGCCGATCGCGCGGTGGATCAGCCCCGCGGCAACGGAGGAATCGACGCCGCCCGAGAGCCCGAGGATCACCTCCTCTTTCCCGACTTGCGCGCGGATGCGCTCGATCGCCTCGGCGATGTAGTCGCCCATGTTCCAGTCGCCGCGGCAGCCGCAGATGTCGTAGGCGAACCGGCGCAGGATCGCCGCGCCCTGGCGCGTGTGCGTCACTTCGGGATGGAACTGCACGCCGTAGAACCCCCGTGCCTCGTCGGCGATCCCGGCGATCGGGCATGCGGGATTGCTCGCGATCACCTTGAAGCCCGCAGGAACGTCGATCACCTTGTCCCCGTGGCTCATCCAGACGTCGAGCAGTCCGTGCCCCTCCGCGTTGGTGCGATCCTGGATCCCTGCAAAGAGCTTGGAGTGGCCCCGCGCGCGCACCTCCGCGTAGCCGAACTCGCGCACCTTGGAGCTCTCAACCCGGCCGCCAAGCTGGGCCGCCATGGTCTGCATGCCGTAGCAGATGCCGAGCACCGGCACGCCCAGGTCCCAGATCGCACCCGGAGCGCGCGGCCCCTCGGTCTCGTATACCGAGGCGGGCCCCCCGGACAGGATCACGCCGCGCGGGCGAAACTCGCGTATGAAGGCGTCGGAGACGTCGTGCGGATGGAGCTCGCAGTACACGTGCGCCTCGCGCACGCGGCGTGCGATCAGCTGCGAGTACTGTGCGCCGAAGTCGAGGATGAGAATCCGCTCGTGCGCCACGGATCACTCGACCTGGTAATTGGGGGATTCCTTGACGATCTGCACGTCGTGGACGTGCGACTCGCGCATGCCGGCGCTCGAGATCTCGACGAACTCGGCCCGGTCGCGCACCTCGTCGATCGTCCCGCAGCCGAGATAGCCCATGCTGGCGCGCAGGCCCCCGAGGAGCTGGCCGATGACCCCGACCACCGAGCCCTTGTAGGGGACACGGCCTTCGACGCCCTCCGGCACGAGCTTGTCGGCGTGCATCGCGGGATCCTGGAAGTAGCGGTCGGCCGCGCCCTGCTGCATCGCCCCGAGCGAACCCATGCCGCGGTACGCCTTGTAGGAGCGTCCCTGGAACAGCTCGATCTCGCCCGGCGACTCCTCGGTGCCGGCGAAGAGCCCCCCGATCATCACGCAGTTCGCGCCGGCCGCCAGTGCCTTCGGGATGTCGCCGGAGTAGCGGATGCCGCCGTCGGCGATGATCGGCACGCTGGTCCCGGCGAGGCCTTCGGCGACGCTCGCGATCGCCGTGACCTGGGGCACGCCGACTCCTGCAACGATGCGGGTCGTGCAGATCGAGCCCGGGCCGATTCCCACCTTCACGCCGTCGGCGCCGTGATCGACCAGGGCGCGTGCGCCCGCGGCGGTGGCAACGTTCCCGCCCACGACCTCGACGCGCGGAAAATTGGTCTTGACCCACCGCACGCGGTCCAGCACGCCTTGGGCGTGCCCGTGCGCGGTATCGACGACGAGGACGTCGACGCCCGCCTCGACGAGGGCGGCGACGCGCTCCTCGGTTCCCTCGCCCACCCCGACCGCGGCCCCGACGCGAAGCTTGCCGAGGTCGTCCTTGCAGGCGTTCGGATGCTCGCTCGACTTGAGGATGTCTTTCACGGTCATCAGGCCGCGCAGCTCGAAGGCCTCGTTCACGACCAGCACGCGCTCGAGGCGATGGCCGTGCATGAGGCCTTTCGCTTCCTCGAGCGTCGCGCCTTCGCGGACGGTCACCAGCCGCTCGCGCGGCGTCATGATCGCCCGCACCGGCTGGTCGAGTCGCGTCTCGAACCGCAGGTCGCGATTGGTGACGATGCCGACGACGCGCTTGCCTTCGACGACGGGCAATCCGGAGATGCGGTGCGACTCGGTGAGCGCCTTGACCTCGCGCACGCTCATCTCGGGCGGAACGGTGATCGGGTCGCGCACCACGCCCGACTCGTAGCGCTTGACCTTCAGGACCTCGGCCGCCTGCTGCTTGGGCGACAGGTTCTTGTGCACGATGCCGATACCCCCTTCCTGCGCGAGGGCGATGGCAAGACGCGCCTCGGTGACCGTATCCATGGCCGCCGAGACGATCGGAATGCTTATCGTGATGTTGCGGGTGATGCGGGTGCGCAGCGCGACGTCGCGCGGCAGAATCGTGGAGTGGGCAGGAACGAGCAGGACGTCGTCGAACGTGAGCGCCTTGGTGATGGGTCGCATGGCGGGCAGCAGACGCAAAGACGCATTATACGTGTGCCCCCTGCCCCGGTAAAACGGCCTGCGCGACGTCATCCCGGCGATTGACTGGGGCGTTGAAAGCCTTTAAGGTCGATCAACGCTCCTGTCAAGGACAACGTCATGCGCCCGCTGGTTCTGCGCCCGCTGGTTCTGCGCCCGCTAATCCGCTGCCTGCCCGCGCTCGCGGTCGTCGCACTACTCGCCGCCCCGGCCGGTGCCCAGCAGCTGTACAAATACGTCGGGCCGGACGGCCGAATCCAGTACACCGACCGCCCGCCCCCGGGCGCCCAGAATGTGGAAAAGGTCACGAGCTCGCGCGTGAGCACCGTCGGGCCGGCGGGCGCGGCGGGCGGTGAGGCGGCGAAGGCCGGTACGCCGAAGACCGCGGCGGACCGGGAGCAGGACTTCCGGCAGCGCCGCGCCGACACCGAAGAGAAGGCGAAGAAGGACGAGAAGGTCGCGCAGGAGTCGAAGGCGCAAGCCGAGCAGTGCGCCACGTTGCGCCACGAGCTGGCCACCATGCAGTCGGGCCAGCGCATCGCCCGAATGGACGACAAGGGCGAGCGCTATTACCTCGAAGACACGCAGATCCAGCAAAACGCCGCACGGCTCCAGCGCGACATCGCCACCACCTGCAAGTAGCTCAAGGCGGGCGGCGCGCCAATCGCGCGCGTCGACGGCGTGCGGCCTTCGGGTCGGCCACGAGCGGGCGCAGGATCTCGACCCGATCTCCCTCCCGCAACACGTCGTCCAGCGCCACGAGCCGTCCATACACGCCGACGCGGTCGCGGACGAGATCGATCTGGGGATACTCGCCCAGCACGCCGCTCTGCTCGATCGCCTCGCGAACCGTCCCCCCGTCGGCGAGATCGACCGCGTAGCGCCGCTGCACCGCGGCCGTCGCGTAGACGATCTCGACCCGCGGCATCACTGCGCGCGCAGGTGCATCGCGTCCGCCCGGCGCACAAAGGCGTCGACGAACGTATTGGCAATGTGGTTGAACGCCGGGCCCGCGAGCCGCTCCAGCACCGGGCTCGCCAGCTGGTAGGCGAGATCGAATTCGATCCGGCAGCCCGCCTCGCCGAGCTGCACGAATCGCCACTCGCCCTGGAGGTGCCGGAAGGGGCCGCGCACCAGCTGCATCGAGATCCGCTCGCCGTGGCGCTGCGCGTTCGCGGTCGTGAACGCCTGGCGCACGCCGCGGAAATCGACGTGGAGCGTCGCCACGGTGCGCTCGGGCTCGCGCAGCGCGATTTCGACCGCGCTGCACCAGGGCAGAAACCGCGGATAGGACTCGACATCCTCGACGAGCTCGTACATCTCTGCGGCGCCGTACGCCACGAGCGCCTGGCGCGAGACGGTGATCATGCGACGCGGGAACCTCTCGGGAGCACGCCGTTGCGGTGCGACGGATAGAATCGACGTAGTTTAGCGACAACCCATCATGAGCATCGTCGAGAACAGGAAAGCCTTTCACGACTACTTCGTCGAGGAACGCTACGAGGCGGGAATCGCGCTCGAGGGGTGGGAGGTCAAGGCGATCCGAGCAGGGCGCGCGCAGCTGAAGGAAGCCTACGTCGTCGTGAAGGGCGCCGAGCTCTTCCTGATCGGCGCGCACATCAGCCCCCTTCCCGCCGCCTCGACGCACGTCGAGCCGGACCCGACCCGGACCCGAAAGCTCCTCCTCCACGCCGAGGAGATCACCCGCCTGATCGGCAAGGTCGAGCAGGCCGGCTACGCGCTCGTGCCTCTGAACCTGCATTACGCCAAGGGCCGCATCAAGCTCGAGATCGGACTCGCCAAGGGCAAGAAACAGTACGACAAGCGCGCCTCCGAGAAGGAGCGCGAGTGGAACCGGGAGAAGCAGCGGCTGCTGCGGGTGAAGATCTGACCGTTCCGGGGTTTCGTCAGCTCGCCTTCGCAAGCTGCAACCAGGTGGCGACGACCGTATCGGGGTTGAGCGAGAGGCTGTCGATACCCTCGTCCATCAGCCACCGCGCGAGGTCGGGGTGATCGGACGGGCCCTGGCCGCAGATCCCGACGTACTTACCCTTTCGCCGGCAGGCCTGGATCGCCATTCGCAGCAACACCTGCACCGCCGGGTCGCGTTCGTCGAAGCCGCCCGCGACGAGCGCGGAGTCGCGGTCGAGCCCCAGCGTGAGCTGGGTGAGATCGTTCGAGCCGATCGAGAACCCGTCGAAATGCTCCAGGAAGGCGTCGGCGAGCACGGCGTTCGACGGCAGCTCGCACATCATCACGATGCGCAGGCCCTGCTCACCCCGCTTCAGGCCCTGGCTCGCGAGCAGCTCGATCACCCGCCGCGCCTCGTCGACCGTGCGCACGAACGGCACCATCAGCTCCACATTGGTCAGGCCCATGTCGTTGCGGACCCGGCGCAGCGCCTCGCACTCCAGGGCGAAGCACGGCCGGAACGCCGCGGCAATGTAGCGCGACGCTCCGCGGAACCCCAGCATCGGGTTTTCCTCCTCGGGCTCGTAGCGCGCACCCCCGACGAGCTTGCGGTACTCGTTCGACTTGAAGTCGGAGAGCCGCACGATCACCGGTTTCGGCCAGAACGCGGCCGCGATGGTGGCGACGCCTTCTGCAAGCTTCTCCACGAAGAAGGCGCGCGGGCTCGAATATCCGCGCGCGGCTTCCTCGACCTGCCGCTTCAGCTCGCCGGGCAGCTCCGGGTAGTCGAGCACGGCCTTCGGGTGGACGCCGATCATGTTGTTGATCACGAACTCGAGGCGGGCCAGGCCGACGCCGGCGTTCGGCAACGCCGCGTGGTCGAACGCGAGGTTCGGATTGCCGACGTTCATGCAGATCTTCACCGCAATGCGCGGCAGTTCGCCGACCGCCTGCGTCGTGACCTCGACCGGCAGCCGTCCGGCGTAGACGTTCCCGGTATCGCCCTCGGCGCAGCACACGGTGACCTCGTCGCCGTCGCGCAGCCGCACCGTGGCGTCGCCGCTCCCGACGATCGCGGGAATGCCGAGCTCGCGGGCGATGATCGCGGCGTGACATGTGCGACCCCCGCGGTTGGTGACGATCGCGGCCGCCCGCTTCATGACCGGCTCCCAGTTGGGGTCGGTCATGTCGGTGACGAGCACGTCCCCGGCCAGCACGCGGGACATCTCCCCTGCGTCCTTGACCACGCGGACGCGGCCGACGCCGATCTTCTGCCCGATCGCGCGGCCCGACGCGAGCACCGCGGAGGTCGCCCCCAGCCGGTACTTTTCCTGGCCTTCCTTCGTCGCCCTGGATTTCACCGTCTCGGGGCGCGCCTGGAGGATGTAGATCTTCCCGTCGAGCCCGTCCTTGCCCCACTCGATGTCCATCGGCCGCCCGTAGTGGCGCTCGATTTCCACGCCGAAGCGCGCGAGCTCCGTCACGTCGGCGTCGTCGATGCAGAAGCGGTGGCGATCGGTCGCCGGAACCTCGACGGTGCGCGTGGTGCGCCCGGTGCGCCCGTCGTCGGCGAACACCATCCGGGTGAGCTTGGAGCCGAGCCCGCGCCGGATCACCGCGGCCTTGCCGGCCGCCAGCATCGGTTTGTGTACGTAGAACTCGTCCGGATTGACCGCGCCCTGCACGATCGTCTCCCCGAGGCCATAGGAAGCGGTGATGAAGACCACGTCCCGGAAGCCCGATTCGGTGTCGAGAGTGAACATCACGCCACTCGACGCCAGATCGCTGCGCACCATGCGCTGCACGCCGGCCGAGAGCGCGACATCCGCGTGTGCGAAGCCCTGGTGCACCCGGTAGGAGATCGCGCGGTCGTTGTAGAGCGAGGCGAACACGTGTCGGATCGCGTCCAGGACGCTCTCCAGACCCGACACGTTCAGGAAGGACTCCTGCTGCCCCGCGAAGGACGCATCCGGAAGATCCTCGGCGGTCGCGCTTGAGCGTACCGCGACCGGGAACTCGCCTTCCTTCATGAGCGTGCGATACTCCGCGGCGACCGCGGCCTCCAGCGCCGGGGGCAACGGCGCCTCGACGATCCAGCGGCGGATCTCGGCCCCGCAGCGGGCGAGCGCTTCAACGTCGTCCGGGTCCAGCGCGGCAAGGCGTGCGTCGATGCGCTTCGCGAGCCCGGCACCCTCGAGAAACCCGCGATAGGCGGCGGCGGTGGTCGCAAAGCCGCCTGGAACCCGGATGCCGCGCGCCGCGAGGTGCCCGATCATCTCGCCGAGCGAAGCGTTCTTGCCGCCGACGCGCGCAAGGTCGCTCATCCGCAGGTCCTGGAACCGCACCACGTAGTCGCCTGCCGTCATTGCGCACCTGTCCTGTTGCCGCTAGCGGCGAAAGGCGCTAGTTTACCGGCGCCCCTCGTCCACCGCCGCCATCCGCAAATGCCGAAACGCAGCCGTACCGTGTTCTTCGTCTCCGACGGCACCGGCATCACCGCCGAGATGCTCGGGCACAGCCTGCTCACGCAGTTCGAGGGTATCGAGTTCACCCAGGTCGTGGTGCCTTTCGTCGACACTGCGGAAAAGGCCCAGGAGTGCCTGGAACGGATCGAGGACGCCAAGGCCCGCTCGCAGGCGCGGCCGATCGTCTTCTGCACGCTCGTCGACGACTCGGTGCGCACCCTGTTGCGCCGTGCCGATGCGCTGGTGCTCGATTTCTTCGAGGGGTTCATCAATCCCCTCGAAGTGGAGTTCAACACTCGCTCCTCCCACGCCGTGGGCCGGTCGCACAGCGTTGCGCACAACAAGGAGTACCAGGATCGGATCGAGGCGGTGAACTACGCGCTCGCGCACGACGATGGACTGGGCAGTCGCGAGCTCGCCCGCGCCGACGTCATCCTGGTCGGCGTCTCGCGCAGCGGGAAGACGCCGACCTGCCTCTACATGGCCATGCAGTTCGGCATCAAAGCCGCGAACTATCCGCTGACGCCCGACGACTTCGAGCGCGCCGAGCTGCCCGGGGCGGTCGCGCCCCTTGTCGGCAAGCTGTTCGGCCTCACGATCACCCCCGAGCGGCTGAGCGAGATCCGCCAGGAACGACGGCCCGACAGCCGCTACGCGCGCCTCGAGAACTGCCGCTATGAAGTGGAGGAGGCCGAAAAGCTCATGCGCCGCTATGGCATCGAGTGGCTCAACTCGACGACGCGCTCGATCGAGGAAATCGCCACCAAGGTTCTGCAGGCGGTCAAGCTCGAACGGCGCGCGTACTAGGGAAGCTCTGATTTATTCGAAGAATGAAGCGGGGCTTCCCCTGACATAGGGGGTCAAGGGGGAGGTATCCCCCTTTGTTCAAAACTTTATCTAGAACGCTGCTGGCGCACCTGCTCGAACAGGCAGACCGCCGCCGCGGCGGCGACGTTCAGCGACTCGGCGGCACCCGGCATCGGGACGCGCAAGCGGAGGCCGGCCATTCCCGCCAGTTCCGGCGACACGCCGGAACCTTCCGATCCGAAGATCCAGGCGACCGGGCCGCGCAGATCGACCTCGAACAGCGATGCGCCCTCCCGAACGTCGGTGGTCGCGACCGTGCCGCGGTAGGCGCCGGCGACCTCCGCCAGCGCCGCGTGCTCATGGATCGCCAGATAGAAGTGCGCCCCCTGCCCCGCGCGCAGCACCTTCGGGGACCAGGCGAAGACGCAGCCCTTCGAGAGGAACAGGTGTTTCACGCCCGCCGCCGCCGCCGTCCGCAGCATCGAGCCCAGGTTCCCCGGGTCCTGGACCCCGTCCAGGAGCAGGCAGGTCTCGGTGCGCCGGGGCGCCGCCGGCGGCGCGGGCGTCCGGATGACCGCCAGAAGGCCCACCGGCTCGACGACCTGCGCGATCTCCGCGAAGAGCCGATCCGGCAGGAGCACACGCGCGGCGGCGGGTGCCGCGTCGAAGCACTGGCGAACTTCGGTGCGGGAATAGGCCGACTCGCTCGCCACCACCGCCTCCGCGACGCCGCCGGCCGCACCGTAGGCGGCGACGAGATGGGGTCCGTCGAGGAGCGTCGCGCCCTGCGCGCGGCGCTCGCGCGCCGACGATGCGAGCCGCGCAATGCGCTTGAACAGCGCGTTGTCGCGCGAGCTGATACGCTTGATCGGTCTTTCGGACATCGCGCGAGCGTTGAAAAAGGGGACGTCCTGGCGCGGGCGCGAGTCTAGCAGAGCGACGGATGCGGATCGCAATCGTCACGCCTTCGACGGCAAGCACGCGCACCGGGAACTGGCACACCGCACAGCGCTACGCGGCGTTTCTGCGCGCCGCGGGGCATCGGGTGCAGACCGCATCCTCGTGGGAGGGCGGCGACTGCGACCTGCTGCTCGCCTTGCACGCGCGCAAGAGCCACGCCTCGATCGCCCGCTTTCACGCGCGCCATCCGGCACGCCCCCTCGTCGTCGTGCTGACCGGGACGGACGTCTATCGCGACGTCCGCAGCGATGCCGCCGCGCAGGAATCGCTCGAGCTCGCGACACTCCTGATCACGCTCCAGGACCAGGCCGGACGCGAGCTGCCGCGCCGATTGCGGCGCAAGGTGCGGGTCGTCTATCAATCGGCAAACGTCCCGCGCACGCGAGCGCCGTCGCGGCGACGGTTCCGGGTCTGCGTGATCGGGCACCTGCGCGAGGAGAAGGATCCGTTTCGCGCGGCGCGCGCGCTCGCGCTCCTGCCCGACGAGCGGCCGATCGAGATCGTGCACGCGGGCGAGGCGCTCACCGCGGAGATGGCGGACGAAGCGCGCGGATGGATGCGCGTCGATGCGCGCTACCGGTGGGTGGGCGGCCTGCCCCACTCCCGGGCGCTCGATTGGCTCGCGCGCAGCCAGCTGCTCGTGGTCAGCTCGCGGATGGAGGGCGGTGCGAACGTGATCTGCGAAGCGAGCCGCGCCGGCGTGCCGGTGGTCGCTTCACGAGTGCCGGGGAACGTCGGCATGCTGGGTCCGAGCTATCCCGGCTATTACCCGCTCGGCGACGAGCGCGCGCTCGCGCGCCTGATCGGCCGGGCCAGCGCCGACGCGGGTTTCTATGCCCGCCTCAAGGCGGGCGTCGCCGCACGTCGGCATCTCTTCGCGCCCGCCGCCGAGCGCCGCGGCGTCCTCGCGGTCGTGCGTGAGGCGAGCCGCGCGGCGGCAGGCTAGCGGTCAGCGTCGTCGAAGAGCACCACCTGCAGCGGCGCGCTCCGCGCAAGGAGCATTTCCCTGACCGGCCCGAAGCTTCCTCGATGCACTGCGCAGGGTCCGACGCGACGCAGCGCCTCGAGGTGGTCCGGGGTCGGATAGCCCTTGTGGCGGTCGAAGCCGTAGGCCGGGAAGCGCTGGTGCAGGCGCACCATCTCCGCGTCGCGCTCGGTCTTGGCGAGGATCGACGCGGCCGAGATCGCCTTCACGGTGGCGTCGCCGCCGACCACCGCCTCGGCCGGGATGCCCACGTCCGGGCAGTGCAGTCCGTCCACGAGCACCCGCTGCGGCGTCAACGCAAGGCTCTCGATCGCGCGCTTCATCGCGAGCAGGCTGGCACGCAGGATATTGAGGGCATCGATCTCGGCGACCGTCGCCGACGCGACCGCCCACGCGAGCGCGCGGCTGCGGATCCGGACGGCGAGATCGAGGCGCGCCGATTCGGCAAGGCGCTTCGAGTCGTCGAGCCCGCGGACGGGCCGGCGGGCGTCGAGGATCACCGCCGCGGCGTACACCGGCCCGGCGAGCGGCCCCCTGCCGGCCTCGTCCACGCCGCACACGATGCGACGGCCCGCGCTCATTGCCCGGCCCGGCCGGCAGCGCCGCGCACGAGGGGAAGCAGCGCGTCGGCTGCGCGCTCGGCCGAGTCGCGGCGCAGATCGGCGTGCAGGCGCAGGAACCGCTCCTCGATCGACCTCCGGAACGGCGCGTCGGCGAGCATGTTGCCCACGGCCTGCGCGAGGTTCTCCGGCGTGGCATCGTGCTGCATGAATTCGGGCACCACCGCCGCGCCGCAGAGGATGTTCGGCAATCCCACGTGGGGCACCCGGATCAGGCGCTTCGCGATCGCATAGGAAAGCGGCGCCACGCGGTAGGCGATCGCCATCGCGCGTCGCGTGAGGGCCGCCTCGAGGGTCACGGTCCCGCTTGTCGCGAGCGCCACGTCGCACGCGGCGAGGGCCTCGCGGGAGTGGCCGAAGAGGAGCGCCATCGGCAGGTCGCGCGCCTCGTGGCGGTACAGGGCCGCCTCGAACAGGTCGCGCGTCTCGCGGGTCACCAGCGGCACGACGAACCGGACCGACGGCAGCCGGGCGTGCAGAAGCTTGGCCGCCTCGATGAACATCCCGGACATCATGTCCAGCTCCGACTGCCGGCTGCCGGGCAGCACCGCGACCACCGGCGCGTGCGCGGGCAAGCGCAGCTGCTCGCGTGCCGCGTCCCGGTTGGCGTCCTCGGGGATCTCGTCGGCCAGCGGATGGCCGACGAAGGTGACGTCCACGCCGGCGCCCCGGTAGAGCGTCGCTTCGAACGGGAACAGCACGAGGAGATGCGAGACGTAGTCCTTCATGCGGCGGATCCTGCCCCGCCGCCAGGCCCAGACCTGCGGGCTGACCAGATGGGCGGTGGCCAGCCCCGCTCGCTTCAGCTTGCGCTCCAGTCCGAGGTTGAACTCGGGGGAGTCGATGCCGATGAACAGCTGAGCCTGCAGTGCGCGCACCCGCCGGAACACCTCGGCGCGGATCGCGAGCAGCTCGCGCAGGTGCCGGACCACCTCCACGAATCCGCGCACCGCCAGCTTTTCCTGGGGAAACCAGGATTCGAACCCGGCCGCGACCATGCGCGGCCCGCCGATGCCGCAGAACGCCGCCTCGGGGATCCGGCGGCGCAACGCCTCGATCAGCCGGCTGCCGAGCAGGTCTCCGGACGCCTCGCCCGCGACCAGCGCGATCCGGACGGGTGCGCTCACGTCTTTCCGCTCAGCGAACGATGCCGCGGGAGGCCGTGCGCAGGAACTCCGCCAGCGTCGCCACCTCGGGACTCGACGCGGCCTGGAGCTCGAGCGCACTTTGGGCCTGCGCGAGCGTCAGCCCGCGCCGATAGAGCGTGCGGTACGCCTCCGTGAGGGCCGCGATCGCCGCGGCGGTGAAGCTGCGGCGCCGCAGTCCTTCCACGTTCAACCCGAGCGCTTTCGGAGGGCTGCCCGCGACGGTCACGTACGGCGGCACGTCCTGCCGCAGCATCGTGCCCCCGCCAAGCATTACGTGCGCTCCGATCCGGACGAACTGGTGCACGCCGGAGAACCCGCCGAGAATCGCCCAATCGCCGATGTGACAGTGGCCGGCGAGCTGGGTGTTGTTGGCGAGGACGGTCTTGTTGCCGATCTGGCAATCGTGCGCGAGGTGCACGTAGGACATGATCCAGTTGTCGTCCCCGACACGAGTGATCCCGGCGTCCTTGCGGGTGCCGGTGTTGAACGTGCAGTACTCCCGGATCGTGTTGCGGTCACCGATCTCCAGACGCGTCGGTTCGCCCGCATGGGACTTGTCCTGCGGCGGGCCGCCGAGGGCGGTGAACGATCCGATGCGGTTGTCGCATCCGATCCGGGTGTGCCCCTCGATGATCGCGTGCGGGCCGATCTGCGTTCCCGCGCCGATCGCGACGTGCGGCCCGACGATCGAGTACGCGCCGATCGAGACGCCCGCATCGAGCCGCGCCTCGGGATGGACGATGGCCGTGGGATGGATGGTCGCCATGCCCCTTACGCGTCCCGCAGCGCGCACATCATCGTGGCGACCGCCGCCAGGCGCTCGCCGACCCGTGCCTCGGTCGAGAACTTCCAGATGCCCTTGAGATGCCGGTCGATGCGGGCGTGCAGCATGAGCTGGTCGCCCGGAATTACCGGGCTCTTGAAGCGCGCGTCGTCGATGCCGACGAAGTACACGACCGAGTGCTCGTCGGGCAGGCGCTCGCCTGACTTGAACGCGAGGATGGCGGCAGCCTGGGCCATCGCCTCGATCACCATCACGCCCGGCATCACCGGGTAGTGCGGAAAGTGCCCGGGAAAGAAAGGCTCGTTGATGGTGACGTTCTTGAGCGCAACGATGCTCTTGCCGGGCTCCATCTCGAGCACGCGATCCACGAGCAGGAAGGGGTAGCGGTGCGGCAGGTGCTCGAGTACCGCTTTGATATCCATCGCATTCATTCGTCTTGCTCCAGGTGTCGCACGCGCCGGTCGAGCTCGCGCAGCCGTTCGGTCACGCGCGCGAGGCCGCGCAGATGCGCGACGATGCGCCGCCACTCGCGCGCTTCCTCGGCGGGTATGACGCTCAGATAGGTCCCCGGGGTGTGGATCGACTTCGTCACGACGGTGCTGCCGGCGACGATCACCCGGTCGACGATCGTGAGATGGCCGCCGATCATCGCCGCTCCGCCGATCATGCAGTGGCGCCCGATCGTCGTGCTTCCGGCGATCCCTACGCACCCGGCAATCGCCGTGTGCGCCCCGATGCGGCAGTTGTGGCCGATCTGGATCTGGTTGTCGAGCTTGACGCCGTCCTCGATGATCGTGTCCTCGATCGCGCCGCGGTCGATGGTCGTGTTCGCGCCGATCTCCACCTCTTCGCCGATCAGCACGCGCCCGACCTGCGGGATCTTCAGCCAGCGCCCGCCTTCGGGCGCATAGCCGAACCCGTCGGCGCCGATGACGGCTCCGGAGTGAATGACCGAGCGGGCGCCGATCACGCAGTCCGAATAGATCGTCACCCGGGCGTGGAGCCGGCTATCCGGACCGATGCTCGCGCGCGCGCCCACGATGCACCCGGCGCCGAGCGAGGCCTGGCCGCCGATGCGCGCACCCGCCTCGACCACGCACCCGGGCCCCACCTGCGCGGAGGGCGCGACCACTGCGTCGGTGGCGATGATCGCGGAGGGGTGGATGCCCGGCTCGACCGGCGCCGGCGGGTTGAGCAGCGCCGAGACGCGTGCGAAGTAAGCGTACGGATCCTTGCAGACGATGCGGGGCAGCGCGGAGGCCTCGCGATCGTCCATGCCGACGATCACGGCCGCCGCTCGCGTGGTGGCGAGGTCGGGGCGGAACTTCGGCTGCGCCAGGAAGGCGATCGCGCCTGCGCCGGCGCCGCGAAGCGTCCCGACCGCGGTGATCTCGACCTGGGGGTCGCCGACCAGCTCGCCACCGAGCCGAGCCGCGATGTCGCCGAGCCTGAGCGGGCCGGACCGCATCGCTCCGATCGCTACTTCTTGCCGGGCGAAGTGTCGTCGAGCGCGCGAATCACCTTGTCGGTGATGTCGATGCGCGGGCTCGCGTACACGGCCTCCTGGAGGATGACGTCGTACTTCTCGGTCTCGGCGATCTGGCGCACGACGCGGTTGGCGCGCTCGAGGATCCCCGACAGCTCCTCGTTGCGGCGCTGGTTGAGGTCTTCGCGGAACTCGCGCTGCTTGCGCTGGAACTCGCGGTTCATCTCGCCGAAGTCGCGCTCGCGGTTGCGGCGATCGGTTTCCGACATCGTCATGGCGTTCTTCTCGAGCGCCTCCTGCGTCCGCTTGAGCTGCTCGGCGAGCTTCGCGAGCTCCTGCTCGCGCTTGGAGAACTCGCCTTCGATCTTCTTTTGCGCGCGCTGCGCCGGCGCCGCGTCGCGCAGGATGCGGTCCAGGTTGACGAACCCGATCCTGCCTTCCGCCTGCGCGGCGCTCGCGCCCGCGAAGCCGAGCAGCGCCAGGAAGACCACCAGTTGCAGCTTTCTCACTTTCGTCTCCTGCTGTCTGTTTGCGGCGCCCCGCCTCGCCTCACGCCGCATCGGTTCGCGCTCAGAACGTCTGGCCGAACACGAACTGGAATTTCTGGATCTGGTCGCCGGGCTGGCTGTTGAGCGGCTGGCCGATGCTCAGCTTGAGCGGGCCGAACGGCGAGTTCCAGGAGAACACTAGGCCCGTAGAGTATCGCAACTGGATGTCGGACAGCGTATACGGGTTCTGGTCGAGCCAGACCTGGCCCACGTCGAAGAACACCCCGAGGCGCGCCGAACGGTCCTGCCCGAGGCCGGGGACCGGGAAGAGGAGCTCGGCGTTGCCCACCACCTTGCGGCTCCCGCCGAGCACGCCGTTGATGTCCCGCGGACCGAGCGTGCTCTGCTGGTAGCCCCGCACGCTCGTCGGGCCCCCGGCGTAGAAGGCCTTGTAGAACGGCAGTTGCTTGTCGTCGTAGCCGCCGCCATATCCGACCTCGCCGTTCAGGTACAGGGTGAAGTCGGTCGTCAGCGGGTAATACCAGCCGAGCTGGTACCCCAGCTTGTAGTACCGCAGATCGAGCACCGGGAGTGTGATCTCCGCCGTCGCCCGCTGGAGGGTCCCGCTCGTGGGCCAGATGGCGCTGTCGCGGCGGTCGCGAACCCACGACGTGGTCGTGATCAGCGCGGTCGGGTCGTTGCCGTTCTGGTTCACGAAATCGACGAAGCGCTGCGGACTGTTGTCGAACGTTTCAATCTTGGTCTGCTCGACTGTCAGACCGAAGTTGATCCGGTCGAGCTCCGTGATCGGAAAGCCGATCCGGCCCCCGAAGCCCAGCGACTCGGTGATGTAGTTCCCGATGCCGAGCTGCTGGGCGTCGAAGCGGCGATCGTAGATGTCGAACCCGGCGCTCAGGCCGTCGACCGTGAAGTACGGATCGGTGTAGGAGATGCCGATGTTGCGGTTCACCTTGCTGGTGTTCGCCGCGATCCCTACCGCGTTGCCCGAGCCGAAGACATTCTGCTGGTTCGCGGAGGCCTGCAGGACCAGGCCGTCGGAGCTGGAGAATCCGATCCCGAACAGCAGGTTCCCGGTCGGCTTCTCCTTGACCTTCAGGGTGACGTCCACCTGGTCGGTCGTCCCTGCGACCGGCTCGGTGTCGAGGTCCACTTCCGAGAAGTAATTGAGCCGGTCGACGCGGCGCTTCGACAGCTGGAGCTTCTGGGCGTCGTAGAAGGCGCCCTCGAGCTGGCGCAGCTCGCGCCGGACCACCTCGTCGCGCGTCTTCGTGTTGCCGACGACGTTGATCCGCCGGACGTACACGCGCCGCCCCGGGTCGACCATGATCGTGAACGCGACCGTGCGATTTTCCTTGTCCACGTCGGGGACCGCGTTGGCGTTCGCGAACGCGTATCCCTCGTCGCCGAGCCGCTCGGAGATCTTCTTGGTCGAGTCGGCGAGCTTCTCGCGCGAGAATGGCTCGCCCGGTTTCACGGTGACGAGCCGGGCCAGCTCGGCCTCGGGCAGCAGCAGCTGGCCCCCGAGTTGCACGTCCCGCACGGTGTACTTCTCGCCCTCCGCGACGTTGATCGTGATGTAGATGTCGCGCTTGTCCGGCGTGATCGAGACTTGCGTGGACTCGATGTTGAAGTCGAGATAGCCGCGATTCAGGTACCACGAGCGGATCGTCTCGAGGTCGCCCGAGAGCTTCTGGCGCGAGTACTGGTCGTTCTTGGTGTACCAGCTCAGCCAGCCCGGCGTCTGCAGGGACATCAGGTCGAGCAACTGCTTCTCGCTGAACACCCGGTTGCCGACGATGTTGATGCTGCGGATCTTGGCGACCTCGCCCTCGTCGACGGTGAAGTTGATCGAGACCCGGTTGCGGTCGAGCGGCGTCACGGTCGTGGTCACGGTGACGCCATACCGTCCGCGCGTCAGGTACTGGCGCTTGATCTCCTGCTCGGCCTGGTCGATCACCGCCTTGTCGAACGTGCGCCCTTCGGCGATGCCGTTCTCCCGGAGTGCCTTGCGGACCTGATCCGGGGGAAACTCCTTCATGCCGACAAAGTCGATCTGCGCAATCGCGGGGCGCTCGTCCACGACGACGACGAGGACGTTGCCCTCGACTTCGATGCGCACGTCGCGGAAGAGACTGGTCGCGAAGAGGGCGCGGATGGCCTGCGCGGCCTTCTCGTCGGTCATCGTCTCGCCGACTTTGACCGGCAGGTAGCTGAAGACGGTGCCGGCCTCGACGCGCTGGATGCCTTCGAGGCGGATATCGCGGACGACGAACGGCTCGAACGCGAAGGCGTACCGAGCGAGCAGCAGTCCGAGCAGCGCCGCGACGAGTCGCGTGTTCATCTAGGGCGTGCGGCTCAGCCCGAAATCAGGCGGTTTATATCGTTATAGAAAGCAAACGCCATGAGGAACAGAAGCACCACCAGTCCGGCGCGCTGCCCGAGTTCCATCACGCGCTCCGACACTGGGCTCCCCTTCAGAACCTCGATCGTATAGTACATCAGGTGTCCTCCGTCGAGCAGCGGGATCGGCAGCAGATTCAGGACACCGAGGCTGATGCTGATGAGAGCGAGAAACGCGAGATAAGGCAGGAGCCCGAGTTGCGCGGACTGCCCGGCGTAATCGGCGATCGTGACCGGTCCGGAGAGGTTGCGCCACGACACCTCGCCGACGATCATCTTCCCGAGCATCCGCAGCGAGAACACCGACATCTCCCAGGTCTTGGCCAACGCACGCTCGAGAGACTCCCCGGGGCCGTACCGCACGTCGACCAGGTACGCGCTCATAGTGCCGGGTTCGACGTACGGGCCGGCGCCAATGCGGCCGATCGTTTCTTTGCCCTGGGGGACGGGCTCCGGCGTCACTTCGATGCGCAACCGCTTCCCGCCCCGGTCGACTTCGAGCGACAGCGCCCGCGCGGGACTGCCGCGCACCTTCGCAACCAGCGCGTCCCACGTCGCGATCGCATGGCCGTCAATCGCCAAGACCCGGTCGCGCGCGAGCAGCCCCGCCCGCTCCGCAACGCCGCCCGACACCACCTGCCCGATCGTCGGGGGCACGTCCGGCCGATAGAGGCGCAATCCGAGACGCGCCAGCAGGTCGCCCTCGACCTCGTCGGCCTTCACCTGCGCGAGCTCCAGCGTCCGCCAGTCCAGCGCCCCTGACGCGCCTTGCACCTCCAGCCGCGCATCCTTGCGATCGAGCGCGAGCTGGAGCACGCGCCAGCGGACCTCCTGCCAGCTCGTGACCGGCTCGCCGTTCACCGCCCGGAGGGTATCGCCGCGCACGAGGCCGGCGCGCGCCGCCACGGTTCCCGGGTCGGGTGCCGCGATGATCGGTTTCGCCTCCTGCACGCCCCCCATGAAGAGGCCCCAATAGAGCACGATCGCAAGCAGGAAGTTCGCGACGGGCCCGGCCAGGACGATCGCGAAGCGCCGCCAGACGCCCTGGCGATTGAAGGCACGCGGCAGATCCTCGGGCGCAACCGGGCCCTCGCGCTCGTCGACCATCTTCACGTAGCCGCCGAGCGGGACGGCGGCGATGACCCACTCGGTCTGGTCGGGGCCGAAGCGGCGCGTCGCGAGCGCGCGTCCGAACCCGACCGAGAACCGCAGCACCTTCACCCCGCACCAGCGCGCGACCAGATAGTGACCGAGCTCGTGCACGACGATCAGCACGCCGAGGGCCACCACGAACGACACGATCGTATGCAGCAGGCTCATGCGAACCTCGCAATCTGTCGCGCGACCGTGGCTTCCGCAGCCGCTCGCGCGCGTTGATCCGCCTCCAGAACGTCGTCGATGCTCTCCGCCGCGGAAACCGGGACGCGCGCGAGCCCCGCCTCGATGACGTCGGTAATGCGAACGAACGGCAGCTCGCCGCTCAGGAACGCAGCGACCGCGACCTCGTTCGCCGCGTTGAAAATCGCCGGGGCGGTGCCGCCCGCGGCGAGCACGTCGTAGGCGAGCGCGAGCGCGCGGAAGCGCTTGAAGTCCGGCGCCTCGAACGTGAGCGCGCCGAGCCGGCCGAGGTCGAGGGACCCAACGCCCGCATCGATTCGCTCGGGATACGCGAGCGCCTGCGCGATCGGGGTGCGCATGTCCGGATGTCCGAGCTGAGCGATGACCGAGCCGTCGACGAACTCCACCATCGAGTGCACGACGCTTTGCGGATGCACCACCACCTCGATTCGAGACGGCGGGGCGCCAAAGAGCCAGTGCGCCTCGATGATCTCGAGCGCCTTGTTCATCATCGTGGCCGAGTCGACCGAGATCTTGCGACCCATGTTCCACGTCGGGTGCGCACACGCCTCGTCGGGCGTGACCGCCGCGAGCTCGGCGAGGGCCCGGGTGCGAAACGGCCCGCCCGACCCGGTGAGGAGGATCCGTCGCACGCCGCAAGCCTCGAGCCCCTCCGCGGCGCGCGGCGGCAGGCATTGGAAGATCGCGTTGTGCTCGCTGTCGATCGGCAGCAGCTGCGCGCCCCGCTCCCGCACCGCACCCATGAAGATCGGGCCGGCCATGACGAGCGCCTCCTTGTTGGCGAGGAGAATCTTCTTGCCCGCGTGAGCTGCAGCGAGCGTCGATGGCAACCCGGCGGCCCCGACGATTGCCGCCATCACCACGTCGACCTCGGGGTGCGCGGCGGCGGACATCAGCCCGCCTGCGCCGGCCAATACCTCGGTCGGCACGTCCGCTGCAGCCAAGCGTCCCTTAAGCGCGCTCGCGCGCCGCACGTCGCCGAGCACCGCGACGCGCGGCCGATGGGTCACGCACAGATCGAAGAGTTCCTCGCTCTGCGTGTTCGCGGTCAGCGCGAACACGCGGAACCGGTGCGGATGCCGCTCGATCACGTCGAGCGTGCTGCGCCCGATCGAGCCGGTGGCGCCGAGGACAGCGACGTTCACAGGGCTGCTCATACCATGCTGACCAGCGCCGCCGCCGGGAGCACCGCCGTGAGCGCATCGATGCGGTCGAGGACACCACCGTGCCCCGGCAGCAGACTGCCGCTGTCCTTGAGACCCGCCTGCCGCTTTAGCGCCGACTCGAACAGGTCGCCCACCACCGAAAGGAGCGTGAGCGCTGCTACGAGCAGGAGCATCCATGCGAGGCTCCCGGGCAGATCACGGATCAGCGCGGGGACGTGGACCGGCAGGAGCAGCATCCAGGCGACCGCGTATGCCGCAGTCGCCAGCAGCGCCCCGTACAGCCCCTCGCGCGTCTTGCCGGGGCTGATGGCCGGCGCAAGCTTGATACGGCCAAACCGGTGGCCGGCGAAGTACGCAGCGATGTCCGCGATCCAGACCAGCATCATGAAAACGAGAAGCGTGACCGGCCCGATGTTACGCAGATGCACGAGCGCGAGAAAGGTGGGGATGAGCACCACCCAGCCGGCCGCGAGGATGAGCCAGGCCGCAGCCGGTTGCGCGCCTCGTCGGACGAGCCACCAAGGTGCGCCGAAGACCCAGAAGGCGAGCGCCACGCCGTAGATTGGGATGAGCAACAAGGCGCCGGGCCGGCCGCTCGCCAGCCCGAGCGCTGCGGCGAGCCCGAGTCCGACCGCTGCGGTGCCGACGGCATATCCCAGCCGAGCCGAACGACCGCCGCGTGCGAACCCGCACCACTCCCACGCGCCGGCGCCCAGCACACCGGCGATGAGCACGGTCCAGCCGAGCGGAGACAATCCGAACAGCGCGCCCAGGAATACCCCTGCGACGAGGACGGCCGTGATAACGCGCTGGCGCAGCATCCCGTACGGAACCGGTCGCTCAAGCGCAACGGTTGGCACGCTTCAGCGGCACCGAGTCCGGTCGTCGCCTGGCGGCCGCGCGGCTCACGCCCGGCCGCGGGCGCGCCGTGGCGAGTCCTGCGCCGGAATGGCGACCGCGGCCTCCTCAAGCGAATCTCCCGGAGACGGGCTCCGCGGGAGTTGCTCGCTCGTCCGGCCGAACCGCCGCTCGCGCCGCACGTACCAGGCAAAGGCCGCATCGAGGGCAGCCGCGTCGAAATCCGGCCACAGGAGCTCGGTGAAGTAGAGTTCCGTGTAAGCGAGCTGCCAGATGAGGAAGTTGCTGATGCGCTGCTCGCCGCCGGTGCGGATGAAAAGATCGGGCTCGGGCGCGTAACTCATCGCGAGGTGCGGCGCGAGATCGGCCTCGGTATAGCTGCCGACGCGGTCCGGCGCCGCACGCGTCATGGCGTTGAACGCCTGAAGAAGATCCCACCGCCCGCCGTAGTTCGCCGCAATCGTAAGGGTGAGCTTGCGGTTTGCGGCGGTACGCGCTTCGGCGCGTCGGACCAGCCCCTCGATGGTCTCGCCGAAAGGCGCAACGTGCCCGATCACGCGCAGCCGGATCCCGGCCTCGTGGAGCTTCTCGACTTCTTGCTCGAGCGCCATGTGAAAGAGCTGCTTCAGGACCGAGACTTCCTCTTCCGGCCGGCGCCAGTTCTCCGAGCTGAAGGCGAAAACCGTGAGGTACTCGACGCCACGCTCGGCACATGCACGCACCACTGCGCGCACCGCTTCGACGCCCCTGCGATGACCGGCGACGCGCGGCAGGAACCGCCTCTTCGCCCAGCGACCGTTGCCATCCATGACGATCGCGACGTGCCGCGGCACGACGCTCGAGTCGGGGATGGCCTGGGTGGAGCTGACGAACATTCGCGTGGGGGTGGGCGCAGCCGGACTAGACCTGCATGAGGTCCGCTTCCTTCTGCTGCAGGAGCTTGTCCACTTCGGCGACGTAGCGGTCGGTGAGCTTCTGCACGTCGTCCTGGGCGCGGCGTTCCTGATCCTCGGGAATCGCCTTGTTCTTGAGAAGCTCCTTCAGATGGTGGTTCGCGTCACGGCGCAGGTTGCGGATCGCGACCTTTGCGTTCTCGCCCTCGTGCTTGACGACCTTGATGAGCTCCTTGCGCCGTTCCTCGGTGAGCGCCGGCATGGGGACGCGCACGAGCTCGCCCTGGGTGGCCGGGTTGAGCCCGAGATCGGAATCGCGAATCGCCTTCTCGATCGCCGACACCATCTTCTTCTCCCACGGCTGCACCCCGATCGTGCGCGAGTCGACGAGCGTGATGTTCGCCACCTGGCTGAGGGGCGTCTCGTTGCCGTAGTAGTCGACCTTGATGTGGTCGAGAATACCGGTGTGCGCACGACCGGTGCGCACCTTGGCGAGGTCCGCCTTCAACGCCTCGACCGACTTCTTCATCTTGTCGTCGGTCGTCTTCCTGATCTGATTGACGTCCATGGGCTTGTCCTCCTACACGTGGACGAGTGTGCCTTCGTCCTCTCCCATCACCACACGCTTGAGCGCCCCGCGCTTGTACAGGCTGAACACGATGATCGGCAGCTTCTGGTCGCGGCAGAGCGCCAGCGCGGTCGCGTCCATCACTCGCAAGTGCTTCGTGATCGCTTCATCGAACGTCACGCGCTGGTAGCGCCGCGCGTCCGGATCGATCTTCGGGTCGGCTGTGTAGACCCCGTCCACTTTCGTCGCCTTGAGCACGACCTCGGCCCCGATCTCGCTGCCCCGCAGCGCGGCGGCGGTGTCGGTGGTGAAGAACGGATTGCCCGTGCCGGCCGCGAATACGACGATCTTTCCCTCCTCGAGGTACCGGATGGACTTCGGCCGGATGTACGGCTCGACCACCTGCTCGATGTTGATCGCCGACTGGACCCGCGCGTTGAGCCCCTTTTGCCGCATCACGTCCGCGAGCGCGAGGGCGTTCATGATCGTCGCGAGCATGCCCATGTAATCGGCCGTCGCGCGATCCATGCCGGCGGCGCCGAGTGCGACCCCGCGGAAGATGTTGCCCCCGCCGATCACGCAGCCGATCTCCACGCCCAGGCTGGCAATACCGGCCACCTCGTCGACGATCATCTCGATCGTCTGCCGGTTGATGCCGAAGAGGTCGTCCCCCATCAGCGCCTCGCCGGAGAGTTTGAGGAGGATGCGCTTGTATTTCGGCTCGGCCATCGTTCGCGGCTCGATCGCGCCCCCTAGCGCCCCGCCCCGGCCTGCGCCATCACTTCGGCGGCGAAATCACTGCTCTTTTTCTCGATCCCCTCGCCCACCACGAGGAAACGATAGCCGCGCAGCTTCGTCTTCTTCTCGGCGAGCGCCTTCTCCACGGTCTGCTTGTCGTTCAGCACGAACGGCTGGCCGAGCAGCGTGATCTCGCTCAGGAACTTGCCGAGCGCGCCTTCGACCATCTTCGCGGCGATCTCCGGCGGCTTGCCCGATTCCTTGGCGCGGGCCTCCTGGACCGCGCGCTCGCGCGCTACCACTTCGGCGGCCACCTCGGCCTTCGACATGAACTGCGGCTTGGCGAATGCGATGTGCATCGCGACGCCCTTGCCCAACTCGTCGTCGCCTTCGTAGTCGACCATCACGCCGATCTTCACCCCGTGCAGGTACTGCACGAGCCGGCCGGCGGTCTGCGTGCGCACGAAGCGCCGGATCGCCAGGTTCTCGCCGATCTTCTGAACCAGCGCCTGCCGCTTCGTCTCGATGTTCTCACCCGCGATGCTGAGCCTGGCGAGCGTCTCGACATCGGCGGGATTCTCCTTCGCCACCACCTCGGCCAGCCCGCGCGCGAATGCCAGGAAGTCGGCGTTCTTCGCTACGAAGTCGGTCTCGCAGTTCACCTCGACCAGCGCGCCGAGCTGGCGGTCGGGGGCGAGGTAGGCCCCGATCACGCCTTCCGAGGCAACCCGTCCGGCCGCCTTGCTCGCCTTGGCGCCGCTCTTCACGCGCAGCAGATCCTCGGCCTTCGCGAGGTCGCCTCCGACCTCTTCGAGCGCCCGCTTGCACTCCATCATGCCGAGCCCGGTGCGCTCGCGCAGCTCCTTCACCAGGCCAGCGGTGATTTCCGCCATCTTTCGTTGCTCCCAGCCTTCAACACCTGAAAAAAAGGGGCTACTCGCCCCTTCCCGATCCGGTCGCGCGGAACGCCGTCAGCTCCCGCGCCCGTCCGCGTCGTCGACCTCGACGAACTCGTCGGAGCCGGCCGCCACGATCTCGTGAATCGACTGCGACCGCCCCTCGAGGACGGCATCGGCGATCCCGCGCGCATACAGCCGGATCGCCCGGCTGGAGTCGTCGTTGCCGGGGATCACGTGCGCGATGCCCTCCGGCGAGTTGTTCGAGTCGACCACCCCGATCACCGGGACGCCGAGCTTGCGCGCCTCGAACACGGCCCCCTTCTGGTAGCCCACGTCGACGATGAACAGGGCATCGGGAATGCCGTCGAGGGTCTTGATGCCGCCGAGGCCGCGCTGCAGCTTGGCGAGCTCGCGCTGAAACTGCAGGCCCTCCTTCTTCGACATGCGCTCCACGCTGCCGTCCTCGACCGCCGCCTCCATCTCCTTGAGGCGCTTGATCGATTGCTTGACCGTCTTGAAGTTCGTGAGCATGCCGCCGAGCCAGCGGTAATCCACGAAGGGCATGCTGCAGCGGACCGCTTCCTCGCGGACGATCTCGCGCGCCTGGCGCTTGGTGCCGACGAAGAGGATCGTCCCCTTGTTCCCGGCGAGCTGGCGCGCGAACTTGAGCGCATCGTTGTACATCACCATCGTCTTTTCGAGGTTGATGATGTGGATCTTGTTGCGGTGCCCGAAGATATAGGGGGCCATCCGCGGGTTCCAGTAGCGGGTTTGATGTCCGAAATGGACGCCCGCTTCCAGCATCTGACGCATCGTGGTCGACATGCATTCGCTCCGTCTTAGGGTTCCAGGAAGCCCGCCACCCGCAACACCCCGCTTGAATCCGATATCGCGCGGAGCACCCTAAGGGGTGGAGGCCGGTCTGGGGCGCGACCGCGCGGCGCTGGTGGTTCATGTCACCGCCGACGGCGTGCCCGGGTTCCAGCCCCGTCCCGCGAACGCGCGCGACCTTGAGGCCGAAACAGCTTGTGAGTGTAGCATGAGGGGATGAACCCGCTCAAGATTCTCCTTGTCAAACAGGAGATTATTCGGTGGCACGGCCGCGGCGAAGTGCCCGGCTAGGCGGTTTGCTTCAGGCACATCGATCCACTATTCTTCCCGCTTTTTTGGGCGCTTCCCACGTGGCCGTAGTCCTCAAATCAATCGACGAGATCCAGAAGATGCGGGTCGCCGGCCGGCTTGCGTCCGAGGTGCTCGACTACATCGCGCCGCACGTGAAGGCAGGCATCACGACCGCCGCTCTGGACCAGCTTTGCCACGAGTATATGGTCGACGTGCAGGGCACCGTCCCCGCGCCCCTGAACTACGCGCCACCGGGTTATCCGCCGTTCCCCAAGTCGATCTGCACGTCGGTGAATCATCAGGTCTGCCACGGCGTGCCGGGCGACAAGGTGCTGAAGAACGGCGACGTCGTGAACATCGACGTCACCGTGATCAAGGAGGGCTATCACGGCGACACCAGCCGGATGTTCTACGTGGGCGAGCCCTCGATTCAGGCGCGGCGCCTGTGCGACGTCACCTGCGAGTGCATGTGGCTCGGGATTATGGCCGTGCGGCCGGGCGCCAACCTCGGGGACATCGGGGCCGCCATCCAGCGTCACGCCGAGCGGCACGGCTACAGCGTGGTACGCGAGTTCTGCGGGCACGGCATCGGGCGCAGGTTCCACGAGGAGCCGCAGGTCCTGCACTACGGCAGGGCCGGTACCGGCCTCGCGCTCGAGCCCGGCATGATCTTCACGGTCGAGCCGATGATCAACGCCGGCCGGCCGGCGATCCGCGAGCTCGCGGACGGATGGACGATCGTGACCAAGGATCACAGCCTCTCGGCGCAGTGGGAGCACACCGTGCTCGTCACCGACAACGGCTTCGAGGTGCTCACGGTCTCGGCGGGCACGCCGCCCATGCCCCAGTCGCTGCTCGCGGCCTGAAGGGGCGCAGCGAGTGGCCTCGATGCCGGCTCGCCGCCAGGAGGCGCTTGGCGAGGTGGCGTCCTGCCGCCAACGACTCGCCCAGGAGCGCACCCGCCTGCGGGCCGAATACGACGAGGCGCGGGACGCGGGCCGGTATCTCCGCGGCCATCGCCGTGCCGTCGACGCAGCGATGCGCGAGCTGTGGCGCAGCGCTGCACTGCCCCGGGCGCTCGCGCTCGTGGCCGTCGGCGGGTACGGCCGCGGCGAGCTCTATCCGCGCTCGGACGTAGATGTTCTGATCCTCCTTCCCGGACCGCTCGCGGCCGCCGACGAGCAGGCAATCGAGCGCTTCGTCGGGCATCTCTGGGACGTCGGGATCGAACTCGGCCATAGCGTGCGCACAGTCGGACAATGCATCGAGGAGGCCGCAAAGGACATCACGGTTCAGACCGCCTTGCTCGAGGCGCGCCTCCTCGGCGGGAGCCGCGCTCCGTTCAACGAGTTCCGGAAGGTGCTCCGCAGCGGATTCGATCCCCAGGCGTTCTTCAAGGCGAAGCGCCTCGAGCAGGAGCAGCGGCACGAGAAATACCAGGACAGTCCCTACAGCCTCGAGCCGAATCTGAAGGAGGCGCCCGGCGGCCTGCGCGACCTGCAAGTGATCCTGTGGGTCAGCCGCGCCAGCGGCCTCGGCACCGACTGGCGCGCGCTCGCGGCGCGGGGGCTCGTGACGCGACAGGAGGCCCTCCAGCTCCGTCGGCACGCCGAGTTCCTCGCCCGGATCCGCATCCGGCTTCATCTCCTTGCCGGCCGTCGAGAGGATCGGATCCTCTTCGACTACCAGACCCCGCTCGCCGAGGCGTTCCGGGTCGCGGCGACCGGGGCGAAGCGCCCGAGCGAGCTGTTCATGCAGCGGTACTACCGCACGGCGAAAGCGGTGACGCAGCTGAACACGATCCTGCTCCAGAACCTCGGCGCGGCGATCTTCCCGGCTTCGGTCGCCGCGCCCGTTCCGTTGAACGAGCGCTTTCAGGTGGTGCGGGAACTGCTCGACGCGCGCGACCCGCAGGTCTTCGAGCGGGAACCGCGCGCGATACTCGAGGGATTTCTGCTACTGCAGCAGCACTCCGAGCTCAAGGGGATGACCGCGCCGACGCTGCGCGCGCTGTGGCGTGCGCGCATGAAGATCGACAGCCGCTTTCGACGCGATCCCGCGAACCGCGCGCTGTTCATCGCCCTGCTGCAGCAGCCGCGCGGCATCGTGCACGAGCTGCGCCGGATGAACCAGTACTCGATCCTAGGACGCTACCTTCCGGCGTGGGGTCGCATCGTCGGCGAGATGCAGCACGACCTCTTCCACGTCTACACGGTGGACCAGCACATCCTGCAGGTCATTCGCAACGTCCGGCGTTTCACGATGGTCGAGTTCGCGCACGAGTACCCCTTGTGCAGCCGCCTGATCGCGAACTTCGAGCGGCACTGGTTGCTGTACGTGGCCGCGATGTTTCACGACATCGCGAAGGGCCGCGGCGGCGACCACTCGCATCTCGGCATGCTCGACGCCCGGCGATTCTGCCGCGCGCACGGCCTCGCGCAGGACGATACGCGGCTGGTCGAGTTCCTCGTCCAGCACCATCTCGCGATGTCTTCGGTGGCGCAGAAGAAGGATCTTTCGGATCCTGAGGTCATCCGCGACTTCGCCGCGCTCGTGCAGACCGAGCGGCGGCTGGTGGCCCTGTACCTCCTTACCGTCGCCGACATCCGCGGCACCAGCCCAAAGGTCTGGAACGCCTGGAAGGGCAAGCTCCTGGAGGACCTCTTCCGCCTGACCCGGCGGGTGCTGCGTGGCGACGGCATCGGCTACGACGTCGACGTGCAAACCAAGCAGGCCGAGGCGCTGCGGCTGCTCCGACTTTACGCGCTCTCCGATCAGGTGGGGGAGCGGCTATGGAAGGAGCTCGACGTCGCCTACTTCCTGCGCCACGACCCCAACGAGATCGCATGGCAGACCCGCAACCTGCACTTCCGCGTCGATTCCGACCAGCCGGTCGTGAAGGCGCGGCTGTCGCCGATCGGCGAAGGGTTGCAGGTCATGATCTATGCGCGGGACCAGCCGGAGCTGTTCGCGCGCATCTGCGGCTACTTCGAATCGATCGGCTACTCGATCGCCGACGCAAAGATCCACACGACCCGCCACGGCTATGCGCTCGACACGTTCCTCGTGCTCGGCGCCGGCGCGTCGCCCCACTATCGCGAGATGATCAGCCTGATCGAGCACGACCTCGCCGAGCGGCTGGTGCGGCAGGCGCCGCTCGGCCCCACGTCGCGCGGACGCGTGTCGCGGCAGCACAAGCACTTTCCGATCACGCCGGAGGTGCATGTCCGCCCGGACGAGAAGGGGCTCTACCACTCGCTGTCGATCACTGCGGGCGATCGACCCGGGCTGCTCTATGCGATCGCGCTCCTCTTCGGCAAGTACCGCCTCGACCTGCATACCGCAAAGATCGTCACGCTCGGCGAGCGCGCCGAGGACGTGTTCCTGATAAGCGGCGAAGCGTTGAGCAACTCTCGGATGATGCTGCAGCTCGAACAGGAGCTGCTCGAGGTGCTGCAATAGCGCGCTCAGTCCTCGCCGAGATCCTGGCCCGGGAACAGCGCCTCGATGAACCCGAACTTGGTCAGGTCGCGGATGCGGCGCGGATACAGGATGCCGTCAAGGTGGTCGACCTCGTGCTGCACGACGCGCGCATGGAAGTCCGCGACCGTCCGGTCGATGGCCGCGCCCTTCTCGTCGAATCCCCGGTATCGGAGCTGCCGATAGCGCGGCACCAGCCCGCGCATGCCCGGCACTGACAGGCAACCCTCCCATCCTTCGATCACCTCGTCGCCGATCGGATCGAGCACCGGATTGATCAGGACCGTGTCCGGAACCTCCTCGGCATCGGGATAGCGTGGATTGGCGTGCACGCCGAAGATCACCACGCGCAGGCTCACACCGATCTGCGGCGCGGCAAGCCCCGCCCCGCTGAGATGCGCCATCGTGTCCCGCATGTCCGCCAGCAGCGCGTGGAGCTCCGGCGTGTCGAACGTCGTAACCGGTTGCGCCCGTTCGAGCAGGATCGGATCGCCCATGCGCAGTATCGGGCGGATCATTCGATCGTCACCAGCTGCTCGATCACTCGCCGCGCCCGGGCGATGGTCTGATGGAGCATCTGCTCGATGCCCTCGAGCCTGATTCCGCCGGCGCTCTCGCCCCGGCCCGCGGCGTGATTGACCACCACCGCGATCGTCGCGTATGCGAGATCGATCTCGCGCGCGAGCACCGCCTCGGGCATGCCCGTCATGCCCACGACCTCCGCCCCGTCGCGCTCGAACCGATCGATCTCGGCGGCGGTTTCGAGGCGCGGCCCCTGGGTGGCCGCGTAGACCGCGCCGTCGAGCACCGCCTCGCCGCAGGCGCGCGCGGCCGCCAGGATCCTTCGCCGCACCGTTTCCGCGTACGGCCGGGTGAAATCGACGTGGGTGACCGGCACGTCTCCACCCTCGAAGAACGTCGAGCGACGGCCCCACGTGTAGTCGATGATCTGGTGCGGCACGACCAGCATGCCGGGTCCGATGTCGGAACGGATGCCGCCGACCGAGGCGACCGACACGATCTCGGTCGCCCCTCCTTCGCGCAGCGCCCAGATGTTCGCCCGATAGTTGACCTCGTGCGGCGGGATCGTGTGCCCGTAGCCGTGGCGCGCGAGAAAGATCACCTCGCGCTCCCTGAGGCGACCGAAGGTGAGCGCGCCGGAGGGCTCGCCATACGGCGTCCGGACGGCCTTGCGATGGGTCACGCCGAGGCTCGCGAGCTGCGTGAGCCCGCTGCCGCCGATGATGGCGAGCGTCATTGCTTCAGGGCGTACAGGGCCGGCAGGTTACGCCACGAGCCGTAGGCATCGAGGCCGCAGCCGAACACGAAGCGATCGGGGATGCGCAATCCGACGAAGTCCGGGTCGATCGGCTTCGGCCGGCCGGTAAGCTTGTCGGTGAGTACCGCCACCTGACAGGAGGCGGCACCGCGCTCGCACACCTTGGCCTTGATCGCGGCGAGCGTGTCGCCGGCGTCCAGGATGTCGTCCACGACCAGCACCGCACGGCCTTTCACCATGTCGCCCGGCTCCACCTTCCAGCGGACCTGACGCCCGTCGATGTCGGCGCCATAGCGCGAGGCGTGGACGTAGTCGAGGTGCAGCGGAAACCGCAGGAGCGGGAGCAGCTTGCCGCAGAAGAACAGCGCGCCGTTCATCACGCACAGCACGAGCGGGTACGCATCGCGGAAGCGGGCCGTGATCTCCGCCGCCAGCCGGTCGATGGCCCGATCGACCTCCTCCGCCGGACAGATGAGCTCGGCCTCGTCCAGCATCGTCCAGGCCTGCGCGGCCGTGAGCATCGGGCGCCTGTGCCTCAGTAGGTGAAGGTGACGACGTCGTCGTCCATCGCCTGCGAGATCACGTAGGCGCCGCCCACCGTCTCTTCGATCTCGGGGATCAGCTCCTTGCCCCACAGGTCGAGCGTCGGCGTGCACACCTTGAACTTCACGCCCGCCTCGTGCGCGTCCTTGATGAAGTCGTAGACGTTCTTGGGGGAGTCTTCCTTGATCTTGAGCTTCTCGGCCACGCCCTTGATCGCCAGCTCTCCGGCACGCCCGGTCATGATCACCTCGACCTCGTACTCCATCGCCGCGGCGACCGTCGCCTGGAAGAACGGCGCCCCGAGCTCCGATCCGTTCCGCGGATCGGTGTTCACCATCACGATCATGAGCTTGTCGGCCATATCCCCTCCGGAATATTAGCGATCGCTAACGCTTCGAGTATAGCGGAAGGTCCGTCGTGTGGAGCCCGAATTGCCGTTATCCGCCGCCGGCCGCGAGCCAGGCGCTGAACTCGCCCCCCACCTCGGGGTGCTTGCGGCCAAGCGCCACCGTGGCCTGCAGATAGCCGAGCTTGGACCCGCAGTCGTAGCGGGTGCCCCGGAAGCGGTAGGCGAGGATGCGCTCCTCGCCAAGCAGCGACGCGATCGCGTCGGTGAGCTGGATCTCGCCGCCGGCCCCGGGCTTCCCGTGCTGGAGGTGATGGAAGATGCGCGGGGTCAGAACGTACCGCCCGACCACCGCGAGGGTTGAAGGGGCCGCTTCGGGCCGCGGCTTCTCGACAATTCCCTCGACCGACTCGAGCCGGTCGTCGATGCGGGTCGAGCGCACGATCCCGTAGCTCGCCGTCTGGCTACGCGGCACCTCCTGAACGCCAAGCACTGATCGCCCCTCGCGCGCGAACACCTCGGCCATCTGCTGCACGACCGGCGGGTCGCCGTCGATCAGGTCGTCCGCGAGGATCACCGCAAACGGCTCATCGTTGATCACCGGTTTCGCGCAGAGCACCGCGTGCCCGAGTCCCAGCTGCTCGGGCTGGCGGATGTAGATGCAACTCACGTTCCGCGGCAGGATGCCTTGCACCAGATCGAGCAAGTCCTGCTTGCCGCGGCTCGCGAGCTCGCTCTCGATCTCGTAGGCCTTGTCGAAGTGGTCCTCGATCGCACGCTTGTGCCGCCCGGTGATGAAGATCATTTCGGTGAGGCCCGCGGCAACCGCCTCCTCGACGGCGTACTGGATGAGCGGCTTGTCGACGATGGGCATCATCTCCTTCGGACTCGCCTTCGTCGCGGGGAGAAAACGGCTCCCCAGACCCGCCACCGGAAATACCGCTTTGGTCATCAGCCGCATCGTGCGTCCCCTCATCCTTTCAGAAGCTTGTTCAAACCGTCCTCGTCGAGCACCGCTATACCGAGCGCCTCCGCCTTCGCGAGCTTGCTGCCCGCATCGGCACCGACGACGACGTAGTCGGTCTTCTTCGACACCGACCCGATCACTTTCCCGCCGTGCGAGGTGATCAGCGCGGCGGCCTCGTCGCGCGTCAGGCCCCGCAGCGTACCGGTCAGCACGAAAGTCTTGCCGGCCAGGCGTCCCGCCGGCGCGGCGGGACGCGGCTTGCCCTCTTCCCAGCCCACGCCGTGGCGGCGCAGCGCGTCGATCACCTCGCGATTGTGCCTTTCGGCGAAGAAACGCCGGATGGACATCGCGACCACCGGACCCACGTCCTCGACTTCCTGCAGCGCCGCTTCGTCCGCAGCCATCAGCGGATCCAGCGCGCCGAAGTGCCGCGCCAGATCGCGCGCGGTCGCCTCGCCGACGGAGCGAATGCCCAGCGCGTAGACGAAGCGCGCAAGTGTGGTCTGTTTGGAGCGCGCAAGCGCGTCGAGGACGTTCTGCGCCGACTTCTCGCCCATGCGTTCGAGCGCCGCGAGCGTCGCAGGGTCGAGCGCATAGAGGTCCGCGGGGGTCTTCACCATCCCGGCATCCACGAGCTGCTCCACCAGCTTCTCACCCAGCCCTTCGATGTCCAACGCGCGCCGCGAGGCGAAATGCAGCAGCGCCTGCTTGCGTTGCGCCGGGCAGAACAGGCCGCCCGTGCAGCGCGCCACCGCCTCGTCCGGCAGCCGGACGACCGCCGATCCACAGACGGGGCACCTCGCCGGCACATGGAACAGGGGCGCATGCGGCTTCCGGCTGCCCGGCACCGCGCGCACCACCTCCGGGATCACATCCCCGGCGCGGCGCACGACGACCGTGTCGCCGACGCGGATGTCCTTCCGATGAAGTTCGTCCTCGTTGTGCAGCGTAGCGTTGGTCACCGTCACGCCGCCGACGAAGACCGGCTCCAGCCGCGCGACCGGCGTGATTGCGCCGGTGCGCCCGACCTGCACTTCGATCGCGAGGAGCTGCGTCGTGGCCTCCTCGGCCGGGAACTTGTGCGCGACCGCGAACCGTGGCGCGCGCGCCACGAAACCCAGCCGCCCCTGGTCGGCGAGCCGGTTCACCTTGTATACGACGCCATCGACGTCGTAGGGCAGCCGGGCACGCTTTGCCCCGAGCTCACGGTAATAGTCAAGCAGGCCCCCAACGCCCTGCACGGTGCGGCGCTCCCCGCACACCGGCAGGCCGAACTCGTCGAGGCGATCGAGCACGCCGGACTGCGTTTCGTGCAGTCCCTGGCTGTCTCCGAGCCCATATGCGAAGAACCGCAATGGTCGACTCGCCGTGACCTTGGAGTCGAGCTGGCGCAGGCTCCCTGCCGCCGCATTGCGCGGGTTTGCGAACTCCTTCGCGCCTTGCTCGCGCTGGCGGGCGTTGAGTCGTTCAAAGTCGCGCCGGTAGATGATCACCTCGCCGCGCACCTCGAGCAGCCGCGGCGCGCGCCCGGTGCGTAGCCGGAGCGGAATGCTCTTGACCGTGCGCAGGTTGGCGGTGACGTCCTCGCCCTCGTACCCGTCCCCACGCGTCGCGCCCTGCGCGAATACGCCGCGCTCGTAAACGAGGCTGATCGCAAGGCCGTCGAACTTGGGCTCGCAGGCGTACTCGACCGACCCGGTACCGAGCCCCTCGCGAACGCGCCGGTCGAACGCCTCGACTTCCTCGTCCCCGAAGGCATTGTTGAGCGAGAGCATCGGGACGCGATGGCGCACCGTCCCGAACGCATCGAGCGGCGCCGCCCCGACCCGACGGGTCGGCGAATCGGGCGCGACGAGATCGGGGTGCCGCGCCTCGAGGTCCTGCAGCTCGCGAAACAGGCGATCGTACTCGGCGTCGGTGATCGTGGGCGCGTCGAGCGCGTAGTAGCGGTGATTGGCCTCTTCAATCGCCGCACGCAGCTCCTTCACCCGTGCAGCGGCCGCGCGGGCTCCCGCCATCTCAGGTGAAGAGGCGGCGGGCCAGCGGGCTGCCGGCCGGAATGCCGTGCTCGTCCATGGTCGCGTGAATCCGGTCGAGCTGCTGCGCGATCGCTTCCAGCGCTGCCTGGCCGATCGGCTTGCGGTTGTCGTCCACCAGCACTCCGCCGAGCGATTGCTCGAGCTCGTGCGCGAAATCGAGGAATCGGCGGAAGGCGGCGTCGCTCGGCGGCACGCGCGGAACGTCGAAAAGCGCCGTGACGCCGCGAGTCTGCAAGGTCTTCACGGTCTCGGCGTGGAACGGCATCGGCTCCAGGTTCGCGAGCGCGAACTGCTCGATGCCGTCGTTGCCGAAGCGGTGGAATCGGCCGTCCTTCCCGACGACGAGCCCGGCGCTCTCGGCGAGCGCGCGGATCTTCGTGCCGGGGAACGTGTGGCTCTCGCTGCCGATCACGCTCAACCCGATCAGCACGTCCACGTCGGCGCAGAACCGGTCGAGCGCGTGCGCACGGGCGCGGGCCCCGGCGAGATCCGGCGCGTCGGCTCGCGCGCCGAGTGCGAGCGCGACTTCCTGCACGGCACGGGAAAACGACTCGAGATCCTGGTCGCTCACCGCCCCGGAGCGATTGGCAAGCTGGAGGCCGACCCGAATCCGGCGATACCGAGCGTCCGGATCGATGGGGTACCACTCGCCGCGCGTCTCGTCGCGCCCCTCCCACCGCACCGACGCGACGAGCGCGTCGTCGACCAGGCCACCCGCGTGATCCGCGAGGTCCTGCGCGGAGACCGGCCGCGTTCCGTCGAGCTCGATGATGAAATCGACGGCCGCGTCGAGCTCCGCCGCGGCCGGTGGCGACGCATCGTCCGGGCGCCGCCGCGCCCGGCTCCGCGCCCGCATCGCCCAGCGTGTGCTCGACTCGATCGACCGCTCCAGGGTGTCGGGCCGGCGTCCGGACCGCGGTCGCCCGCGCACCTGCGACGGCATCGGCACGCTCACCGAAGAGGACGTCGTGGTGGCTCGATGCGAAGGCCGCCTCGGCACGGCGCTTCAGCTTGAACTCCTGCCACTTGTTGTAGGCGATCACGGCCACCACGACGATGACCCCGATCCCGAGCAGGCCGAGCTGAAGGTCGCTCACGCGGGCGCTCGCTACAAGAAGCTGACCGTCATGCGGCCGCAGCCTCGCTGAGGCGCAGCGCCTCCTCGATGTCCACCGCCACGACGCGGGATACGCCTTGCTCCGGCATCGTCACGCCGACGAGCTGCGCCGCGATCTCCATGGTGATCTTGTTGTGGCTGATGAACAGGAATTGCGTCTGCTCCGACATGTGCTTCACGAGGTTGCAGAATCGCTCGGTGTTCGTGTCGTCGAGGGGCGCATCCACCTCGTCGAGGAGGCAGAACGGCGCCGGATTGAGCTGGAAGAGCGCGAAGATGAGGGAAATCGCGGTGAGCGCCTTCTCCCCGCCCGAAAGCAGGTGGATGGTGGAGTTGCGCTTGCCCGGCGGCTGGGCGCGCACCTCGATGCCCGCGTCCAGGATCTCCTCGCCGGTCATCACGAGCTTCGCTTCGCCGCCGCCGAAGAGCCGCGGAAACAGCTCCCCGAAGTGCCGGTTGGCCTCGTCGAAGGTCCGCTGAAGCATCTCGCGCGTCTCGCGGTCGATGCGGCGAATGGCGTTCTCCAGCGTATCGAGGGCTTCGCGCAGATCGGCCGATTGGGCGTCGAGAAAGGCCTTGCGCTCGGCCGCAATGCCCAGCTCCTCGAGCGCCGCCATGTTGATCGCGCCGAGGTCGTCCATCGACTGATGCAGGCGCTGGATCTCCGCCTGCAGCGCGCCTGGCCGGACCTTGTTCGCTTCGAACGCCTGAGCGAGAGCGGCTTCGTCGGCACCCGCTTCCGCGAGCTGCCGTGCGAACTGCTCGACCCCCAGCCGTGCCGCCTGCTCCTTCAGCCGCAAATCGCCGATCCGGTCGCGCAGCGGCGGGAGCTTCTGCTCGGCCACGAGTCGCTCCTCGTCGGCTCCGCGCAGGGTCTCCCCGATCTCCTCCAGGCGCCCCCGGGCCGCCGCCAGCTTCTGCTCCCGATCGACGCGGTTCGCGAGGCCCGCCTGAAGCTCCTCGCGCAGCCCCTCGTCGCGCAGGCCGGCGAGCTCGTTCTGGGTCGTCGAGCGGTCGCCGAGAGCCTGGGTCAATTGCTCAGATAGAGCTTTAATAGACCTCTCTATCTCATTTGATTTACTGAGACATTCTCGTTCAGCAAACAACGCTTCCTGGACCTCGCGAGCAGCCCCCTGGATGGCCTCTCGCTGCGCGTTCAGCGCACTTCCACGCGCCTCGAAGTCGCTCCGCGCCACGTCGAGCCGTGCGCGGACGGACTCGATCTCGCTCTGGTAGCGGCCGATTCGGACCCCCGCCTCCGACCGTGCCCCGGCCTCCGCATCACGCTCGCGAGCGATCCCCTGCCGCTCGGCATCGATCTGCTCCGCCCGCTCGCGTACCCGGGCGATGCTTTCGTTGATCCGGAGCTCCTCGAGTTGCAGCTCGTGCCGCACGCTCTGTCGCTCCGCCTCCTGTCCCTGCAGCACGGCGATCTGGTCGCGACGCAGCGCCAGCGCTCGCTCGGCGGCCGCGTGAACCTCGCGCGCCTCGCCGACTCCGTGCGCCAGCGCGTCGAGCTCGGCAGCCAGGGCTTCGATCTCGCGCTGCCGCGCCAGAATCCCTGCGTCGCCCGAATCCGGGCCGTGGAAGCTCACGCCGTAGCGGGTGAACTGGTGGCCGTCGCGGTTGACCAGTACCGCACCGGGTGGAAGGCCAAGCCGCGTCGTGAGCGACGGCATGCCCTCGTGGGCATAGCAGCCGGCCAACCAGTCCTCGACCAGCGGCCGAGCGGCCTCGTCGGTGCACCGCACCAGCGCAGCCAGCGGTCGAAACGCCGCTTCGGCGACGCGCTGGCCGCTTGCCGTGCTGGGCGTGAACAGGCTCAACTTTGCGGGGGGCGGGTCCTCCAGCAACCGCGCGAGGCGGTTCGGATCGGTGAGCTGGAGCGCGTGCAGGCGCTCGCGCAGCACCGACTCGATCCCCGTCTCCCAGCCGGGCTCGACCGTGATCTTCTGCCAGAGCCGGGGCAGCCCCTGCAGCTGGTGCCTGCCGAGCCAGTCGTTGATCTCGCCGCCTTCCTCGACCTGCTCCTGGATGCGCTTGAGCGTGGCGAGCCGGCCTTCCCGGGTGTTGGCCTCGCGCTCGATCTCCTGCAGGCGCGCGAGCGCCGCGCCGCGCGCCGCCTCGAGCACCGGCAGGTCCTGCTGGAGCTCGCGGATCCGTCCCGCGGCGCCGTCGACTTCGGCCGCGGCCGCAGCGATGCCTTGCGCGATGTCGGCAAGTCGTGCCGGCTCGGGTGCGACGAGCTGATCGCGCTCGGTGGCCAGTCGCGCCTCGCGCGCGCGCAGTTGCTCCAGCATCCGCTCGGCGTGCGCCAGGTGCGCCTGCTCGACCTGCAGCGCCTGCTCGCTGCGTACCGCCGCGTCGCGCGCCTCGTCCAGCGCGGCCTGCGCGGTCCGGTGCGCGTCCTCGTGCTCGGGCAGCCGCGCCTCTTCGTCCGCGTGCCGCCCTTCCGCCGCAGCAATGCGCGCCGCAGCCTCGGCCCGGCGCTGCTGCCACATCGCCGCGGCCTCGGTCAGCTCCGAGCGCTGGCGCTCCCACTGCTCGATCTGGAGCGCGAGATGAGCGAGTTGCGCGTCCAGGCGTTGCCGCGTTTCCGCCCCAAAGCGGAGCTCCGCCTCGAGGCGCGACACCTCGGTATTGACCTCGTAGAGCTCGCCCTGTGCCGTGCTGACGGAGTCGCCCGCGGCGTAGTGCTCGACTCGCGCCGCCTCGACGCGCCGCTCGACCTCGCGCAGCCGGGCGGTTTCCGCCTCCAGCTCGTTTGCCGCGCGCTCCACATCGCGCAACGCGCGCGTGGCCTCGTTCTCAGCATCGCGCTTGCGCAGCCACCACAGGAGGCTCTGCTTGTGGACGGCCTCGGATTGCAGCGACTTGTACTGCCGCGCCAGCTCGGCCTGGCGCGTGAGCTTCTCGATCTGCCCTTCCAGCTCGGCACGGATGTCATCCGCGCGCGCGAGGTTTTCGCGCGTGTCCTCGAGCCGGTGCTCGGTCTCGCGGCGCCGCTCCTTGTACTTGGAGACCCCGGCAGCCTCCTCGAGAAAGACGCGCAGCTCCTCCGGCTTTGCCTCGATCACGCGCGAGATCATCCCCTGCTCGATGATCGCGTAGGCACGCGGCCCGACGCCCGTCCCGAGAAAGATGTCCTGCACGTCGCGGCGCCGGACCTGCGTGTTGTTGATGAGATACGACGACTCCCCGTCGCGCTGCAGGACGCGCCGGACCGAGATCTCCGCATACTGGGACCACTGCCCCGCCGCCTTGCCGAGGCTGTTGTCGAACACGAGCTCGACGCTCGCGCGCGCGACCGGCTTGCGCAGCGCCGAGCCGTTGAAGATCACGTCCTGCATCGAGTCGCCGCGTAGCGCGCTCGCCCGCGTCTCGCCGAGTACCCAGCGCACGGCGTCGATGATGTTGGACTTGCCGCAGCCATTCGGGCCGACCACGCCGACGAGACGGCTCGGAACTTCGATCGCGGTCGGATCGACGAACGACTTGAATCCCGCTAGCTTGATCTGTGTGAGCCGCAATTTCCGACCTGGAGATGAGCGGCGCGATGCGCCGACCTCTTGGAGAGACTCGGGAACTGAATTTTCGGCCGATATAATACCAACTTTGCCGTCGCACCCGACATCAGGTTCGAACCAGAGTGACCGCGCAACCGCCTCGCTCCCTCAGGAGCTTCCCCAACCCGGCGCCGGAACGGGAGTACCTGATTCGCATGGAGATCCCGGAGTTCACGTGCCTGTGCCCGATGACCGGCCAGCCGGACTTCGCGACGCTCCTGCTCGACTACATTCCGGACCGCAAGTGCGTCGAGCTGAAGAGCCTCAAGCTGTACATCTGGTCGTATCGCGACCAGGGGGCGTACCACGAGGCGGTGACCAACCGCATTCTCGATGACCTCGCGCGGGTGCTCGCGCCCCGGTTCATGCGCCTCACCGCGCGGTTCTATGTCCGCGGCGGAATTTTCACCACGGTGGTGGCCGAGCATCGCAAGAAGGGCTGGAAGCCCGCGCCGCTCGTCGACTTGCCCGCCCCCGAGGCGCAAGCGAGCACGCGCTGATCCGCCGTGCGCGACGACGATGAACCTTGATCTGGACAAGCTCCAGCCGTACCCGTTCGAGAAGCTGCGCGCGCTCTTCGCCGGCGTGACGCCGAACGCCGCGCTCGCACCCATCAGCCTATCGATTGGCGAGCCGCGGCACGCGACCCCGGAGCTGATCAAGCAGGCGCTCGCAGACAGCCTCAGCGGGCTCGCGAGCTATCCGGCAACCGCAGGGACGCCGGCATTGCGCGAGGCGATCGCGGCATGGTTGATGCGACGCTATGCGCTCCCTGCGGTCGACCCCGCGCGCCAGGTGATTCCGGTTAACGGCTCGCGCGAGGCGCTGTTCGCGCTCGCGCAGACGGTGATCGATCGCACGCGCGGCGCGGTCGTCGTCTGCCCCAATCCCTTCTATCAGATCTACGAGGGCGCGGCGCTCCTCGCTGGCGCCACCCCCGAGTACGCGAACGCGGTGCACGGTCGCGGGTTCGCCGTCGACTACGAGTCGGTGCCGACCGCCGTGTGGCCGCGCGTACAGCTCCTGTATACGTGCTCCCCGGGGAATCCGACCGGGCGCGTGATGACGCTCGACGAATGGGCGCGGCTGTTCGAAGCGTCCGACCGGCACGGCTTCGTGATCGCCTCCGACGAATGCTATTCGGAGCTTTACTTCGACGAAGCGCGTCCGCCGCTCGGCGCGCTGGAGGCCGCGTACCGTCTTGGTCGCATCGACTTCCGGCGCGTCGTGGTGCTCTCGAGCCTGTCGAAGCGCTCGAACGTGCCGGGCATGCGATCGGGGTTCGCAGCGGGAGACGCGGACATCCTCAAGCGCTTCCTGCTCTACCGGACGTACCACGGCGGCGCCATGAGCCCCCCGGTGCAGGTTGCGAGCGCGGCGGCCTGGCGCGACGAGGCGCACGTGGTGGAAAACCGCCGCCTTTACCGCGAGAAATTCGCCGCAGCGCTGCCGCTCGTGAGCGCGCCGCTCGAGACCGCGATGCCGGATGGAGGCTTCTACCTCTGGGTGCGTACCCCGGTCCCTGACGCGGAGTTCGCCCGGGAGCTGTACCGACAATATAATGTGTCGGTCCTGCCCGGCAGCTATCTCGCTCGCGAGTCGCGCGAGGCGAATCCGGGCCGCAATTACATTCGCGTCGCGCTGGTCGCGCAGTTCGACGATTGCATCGAGGGCGTACGGCGCATCGCCGCGTTCGCCCGCTCAATTTGAGAGAACCCATGCAGCAGGCGCTCCAGCAGCTCATCGACCAGGCGTGGGAGAACCGCGCGCAGCTTTCCCCGGCCTGCGCCGAGCCGCAGGTCCGCGAGGCAGTCGACGCCGTAATCGCCCGGCTCGACCGCGGCGAGCTGCGGGTGGCGGAGAAGATCGCGGGGCGGTGGCAGACCCACCAGTGGATCAAGAAGGCGGTCCTGCTTTCTTTCCGACTGCAGGACAACCAGGTGATGCCCGGCGCCTGCACCCAGTACTACGACAAGGTACCGACGAAATTTGGCGGCTACTCGGCCGCGGATTTCGCCGCCGGCGGCTTTCGGGTCGTGCCGCCCGCGGTCGCCCGGCGCGGCGCCTTCGTGGCGCGCAACGCGGTCCTCATGCCTTCCTACGTCAACATCGGCGCCTACGTCGACGAGGGCACGATGGTCGACACCTGGGCCACGGTCGGGAGTTGCGCGCAGATCGGGAAGAACGTGCATCTCTCGGGAGGCGTCGGCATCGGCGGGGTCCTGGAGCCGCTGCAGGCGAATCCCACGATCATCGAGGACAACTGCTTTATCGGCGCGCGCTCCGAGGTCGTGGAGGGCGTCATCGTCGAGGAGAACGCGGTGCTCTCCATGGGAGTGTTCATCGGCGCGAGCACCCGCATCTACAACCGGGCCACCGGCGAGACGCTCTACGGGCGGGTGCCGGCGGGATCGGTAGTAGTTCCTGGTACCCTCCCCGCCCCGGACGGAAAATACGCGCTTTCCTGCGCCGTCATCGTCAAGCAGGTCGACGCCAAGACGCGCGCCAAAACGAGCATCAACGAGCTCCTGCGGGGCGACTGACGCTCCCGCGAAAGGCGCCGGAGGACTCCGACCATGGCGATGAAGCGGTTGCTCGAACTGATGGCCGAGAAGAAAGCCTCGGACATCTTCATCTCCTGCGGCGCGCCGATCTCGATCAAGATCAACGGCGTGACGATGCCGATCAACCAGCAGATCGTCACGCCGGACACGGTCCGCGCGCTGATGAAGGAGATCCTCACCGAGCGCCAGCTCGCCGACTTCGAGGAGAACTTCGAGCTCAACACCTCCTACCCGATGCGCGGTCTCGGCAGCTTCCGGATCAGCGCGTTCATGCAGCGCACGACGCCGGCGATCGTGGTGCGGTTCATCCCCGGCGAGATCCCGGCCTTCGACGGGCTCGGCCTGCCGCCGGTGCTGAAAGAGATCGTGATGGAGAAGCGCGGCCTGATCCTGATGGTCGGTGCCACCGGCTCGGGCAAGTCCACCTCGCTCGCGGCGATGATCGACCACCGCAATGGGCAGCAGTCCGGCCACATCATCACGATCGAGGACCCGATCGAGTTCCTGTTCAAGCACAAGCGCTCGATCGTCAACCAGCGCGAGCTCGGCACCGACGCCAAGTCCTACCACGTGGCCCTGAAGAACGCGCTGCGGCAGGCGCCCGACGTGATCCTGATCGGCGAGGTCCGGGACCGCGAGACCATGACGATGGCGATTGCCTATGCGCAATCGGGCCACCTCTGCCTCGCGACCCTGCACGCGAACAACAGCTACCACGCGCTGAACCGCATCATCAGCTTCTACCCGCTGGAGAACCGGCCGGCGCTGCTGCAGGATCTCTCCTCCTCGCTGAAGTGCGTCGTCTCCCAACGCCTCGTTCGCAATCTGAAGGGCGGGCGTTCGGCCAGCGTCGAGGTGATGCTGAACACGCGCCACGTCGCCGACCTGATCGAGAAAGGCGAGGTCAACGGGATCAAGGAGGCGATGGACAAGAGCCTCGCACCGGGCTCGCAGACCTTCGAGCAGTCGCTGTTCCAGATGTACCGCGACGGCGTGATCTCGCAGGAGGAGGCGCTCGCGAACGCCGACTCGGCCACCAATTTGCTCTGGCTGATGAACAACACCGACCCGACCATCGGCGCATCCGGCGCCGCGCCCGCCCCGAAGCCCGCCCTCCAGCAGGAGGTCGAGCAGGCGGCGAGCGGCGCCTCGTTCAGCGAATTCAAGCTGACGCTCGGGGACGAAAAAGCAGCCTGACCGCCTGCCTCGCTCGATGAGCCGGTAAACTCCGCGCCGTCAACGAACGGCGCACTCCTGCGAATCCCGATGGGCGATACCCTTGAACTTGCGCGCGCGCTGATCGCGCGCCGCTCCGTGACGCCGGAGGACGCCGGCTGCCAGACCCTTCTCGGCGAGCGACTGAAGGGCCTCGGCTTCGCTCTGGAGCCGCTGGAGAGCAACGGGGTCACGAACCTCTGGGCCCGGCGCGGGACCGGCGCGCCGGTCGTCTGCTTCGCCGGACACACCGACGTCGTGCCGACCGGTCCGCTCGCTCAATGGCTGTCCGATCCGTTCGTCCCGACCGAGCGCGACGGGCGGCTGTACGGGCGCGGCGCCGCGGACATGAAGACGTCCCTCGCGGCCTTTGTGACGGCCATCGAGGGGTTTCTCGCAGGTCACCCGGCGTCGCGCGGCTCGATCGCCCTTTTGATCACGTCCGACGAGGAAGGCGTCGCGACCGACGGAACGGTGAAGGTGGTTGAACGGCTCGAGGGGCGCGGCGAGCGCATCGACTACTGCATCGTGGGCGAACCGACTTGCGTCGATCGGCTAGGCGACACGGTCAAGAACGGCCGCCGCGGGTCCCTCGGCGGGAAACTGATCGTGAAAGGCCTGCAGGGACACGTCGCCTACCCGCAGCTGGGGCGGAACCCGATTCATCTCTTCGCGCCCGCACTGGCGGAGCTTTCGGCCGTCGAATGGGACCGCGGCAACGAGTACTTTCCCCCCACTGCCCTGCAGGTGTCGAACATTCACGCCGGCACCGGCGCGGCGAACGTGATTCCGGGGGAGCTGGAAGTGCTGTTCAACTTCCGTTTCTCGACCGCGAGCACCGTGGAGGGCCTCGCGGCGCGCGTGCGCGAGATCCTCGACCGGCACCGGCTCGACTATGAGCTCGAATGGTCGCTCTCCGGCAATCCGTTCCTCACCCCGCGGGGAAAGCTGGTCGACACGATGGTGACGGCCATCCGCGAAGTCACCGGCGTGGAGGCGGCCGTTTCGACCACCGGCGGGACCTCCGACGGGCGGTTCATCACGCGCATCTGTTCGCAGCTCGTCGAGTTCGGCCCGGTGAACATGTCGATCCACAAGCTGAACGAGCACGTCGCGCTCGACGCCGTCGAGCCGCTCCGGGCGGTCTACCAGCGCGTGCTCGAGAAGCTGCTCGCTTGAAGGCGGCCGCGACGCCGCAGACCGTCACCGATTGGTGGCAGGAGGTCGCGCGACGCTTGCGACTGCGGGACTCGCTTTCGGCCACGGCACATCGAATGCCAGGGACGAGGCCGCGTGGCTCGTCTGTCATGCGCTCCGACTCCCGTTCGACGATTTCGAAAGCGCGCCCGATCGGACGGTCGACGCTGCGGCGGCGCGTCGGATCGAGACCGTCGTCGCGCGGCGCATCGCCACGCGCGAGCCGCTTGCCTACTTGTTTCGCGAAGCCTGGCTGCAAGGCCATCGCTTCTACGTGGATCCGCGGGTGATCGTGCCGCGGTCGCACATCGCGGAGCTGCTGCCAGCCGGCCTCACGCCCTGGTTGGCAAGAACGCCGCGACGGATCCTGGATCTCTGCACCGGGTCGGGATGTCTCGCGATCCTCGCCGCCCTCGCCTTCCCGCGCGCTCGCGTCGATGCGTCGGACATTTCGGCGGCCGCGCTCGCAGTCGCGCGCAAGAACGTTTTGGCCTACCGCCTCGGGCGGCGCGTGCGGCTCGTGCGCTCGGATTTGTTCGCCGCGCTCGGGCGAACGCGCTACGACCTCATCCTGTGCAATCCGCCCTACGTGTCCGATCGGAACATGCGCCGCCTGCCGCAGGAGTATCGCCACGAGCCCGCGCTTGCACTGGCGAGCGGTCGCGACGGCCTCGACTTCGTGAGGAGGCTGCTCGCGGAAGTGCGCGACCGGCTCACAGACAACGGCGTGGTGGTGGTCGAAGTCGGCGACGGGCGCCGCGTCGTCGCGCGTGCGTTTCCGCGCATGAGGCTTACGTGGCTGACGACCGCCGGCGGGACCGGGCTGGTCTTTCTCGCGACCGCAGCCGATCTCCCGAAATGCGCTGCGGAGCAGGCACGCCACCGCAGAGGCGGCGCTTGAGTTTGGGGTGGCTAGTGGGTATCGAACCCACGACCCTTGGAATCACAATCCAATGCTCTACCCCTGAGCTATAGCCACCGTCGTTCGGAGTGACCAGGGTGTGGCGCGCCCGACAGGACTCGAACCTGTAACCGCCGGCTTAGAAGGCCGATGCTCTATCCGGTTGAGCTACGGGCACCTGACCGGACCTGACGAACGCAAGCGCAACCTGGTCGGGGTGGAGAGATTCGAACTCCCGACATCTTGCTCCCAAAGCAAGCGCGCTACCAGGCTGCGCCACACCCCGAAAGGTGCGGAATTCTACGCGCGCCGGCGCGGGACGGTCAAACCGCCGCCGCAGGCGCGCCGCGCGGGGATTATTTGCCTTGCCGGGCCCTCCTGCTTCTGGTATCAAGCGCCATTCTTTCCGGAGCGCCTTAGGGGGTAGTCCGAATGCCGGTCGAAACCCTGCGCAAGCAGTTCCCGCCCTACGTGCCGAAGAAGGGCGAGGCGTACATGAGCGTGCGCCAGCGCGCGCACTTCCGGGAGATTCTCGGCGCGCTGCGCGAGGAACTGTCCGCCGACATCGAGCGCACCGTCCACCAGATGCAGGACGACCAGACGGTCTTCGCCGATCCGAACGACCGCGCGAGCCAGGAATCGGACATGGCGCTCGAGCTCCGCAACCGCGATCGCGAGCGCAAGCTGATCAAGAAGATCGACGAGACCATCGGCCGCATCGACGCGGAGGACTACGGCTACTGCGAGAGCTGCGGCGCCGAAATCGGCCTGAAGCGCCTCGAGGCCCGTCCCACGGCGACGCTCTGCATCGACTGCAAGACGCTGGACGAGATGCGCGAGCGGCAGGTCGCGAAGTAGCCTGCCGTCTCCAAAAACGAGAAGGGGCGCCGCGCGGCGCCCCTTCTCGTTTTTCTGCGACCCGTCCGTCTACTGCGAGGTCTCCGCGGCGCTCTTCTCCTGCTCGGCCACCGCCTTCATGGACAGCCGAACGCGACCCTTCTCATCCGCCTCGAGGACCTTCACCTTCACCTGCTGGCCTTCCTTGAGGTGGTCGGCCACGCTCGCGACACGCTGCTGGCTGATCTGCGAGATGTGCAGGAGCCCGTCCTTGCCGGGCAGCAGGCTCACGATCGCGCCGAAATCGAGCAGGCGCAGCACGGTGCCGTTGTAGACCTTGCCGATCTCCACCTCCGCGACGATCTCCTCGATCTTCTTCTTCGCCGCCTCGCCGCCTTCCATGCTGATGCAGGCGATGCTGATGGTGCCGTCGTCGCCGATCTCGATCGTCGTGCCGGTCTCCTCCTGGATACCGCGGATCACGACGCCGCCCTTGCCGATGACGTCGCGGATCTTCTCGGGATTGATCTTGAGCTTGATGATGCGCGGCGCGAAGCTCGAGATCTCCTCGCGCGAGCCGCCCAGCGACTGTTTCATGATGCCCAGGATGTGCAGGCGTCCCTCGCGTGCCTGCGAGAGCGCGACCTGCATGATCTCCTTGGTGATCCCCTCGATCTTGATGTCCATCTGCAGGGCGGTCACCCCGCGCTCGGTGCCGGCCACCTTGAAGTCCATGTCGCCCAGGTGGTCCTCGTCGCCGAGGATGTCCGTGAGCACCGCGAACCGGTTGCCTTCCTTGATCAGCCCCATCGCGATGCCCGCGACGTGCGCCTTGAGCGGGACCCCCGCATCCATGAGCGCCAGGCTGCCGCCGCACACGCTTGCCATCGACGAGGAGCCGTTCGACTCGGTGACCTCGGAGACCACGCGGATCGAGTACGCGAATTCTTCCTGCGCCGGCAGCATCGCGACCAGCGCGCGCTTCGCGAGGCGGCCGTGCCCGATCTCGCGCCGCTTCGGGGCGCCCATGCGGCCGGTCTCGCCGGTCGCGTACGGCGGCATGTTGTAGTGGAGCATGAACCGCTCCTTGTACTCCCCCTGGATCGCGTCGATGATTTGCTCGTCGCGGCCGGTGCCGAGCGTGGCGACCACCAGTGCCTGGGTCTCGCCGCGCGTGAACAGCGCCGATCCGTGCGTGCGCGGGAGGACCCCGACCCGAATCGAGATCGGACGCACCGTGCGCGTGTCGCGCCCGTCGATGCGCGCCTCACCGTCGAGAATCTGGTTGCGGACGATCTTCGCCTCGATGTTGAAGAGCAGGTCCTTGACGTGATTCGACTCGGGCGGATTCTCGCTTGCGGCAAGGGTCTCGAGCGTGTGCTTGCGAATCGCTTCGAGGCGCGCGTTGCGCGCCTGCTTCTGCTTGATCCCGAACGCGGCGCGGAGATCGGCCTCGGCGAGCTCCGCGACCCGCGTCACGAGCGTCGCTTCCGCAGTCGGCGGCTGCCAGTCCCATGCCGGCTTGCCGGCCTCGTCGGCGAGCTCGTTGATCACGCTGATCGCCTTCTGCATCTGCTGGTGGCCGAATACCACCGCGCCGAGCATGACGTCCTCGGGCAGCTCCTGCGCCTCGGATTCGACCATCAGGACCGCGTGCTCGGTGCCCGCCACGACCAGGTTGAGCTTGCTCGACCTGAGCTGTGTCGCGGTCGGGCTAAGGACGTACTCGCCGTCGAGATACGCCACTCGCGCCGCGCCGATCGGCCCGTTGAACGGCAGGCCGGAGATGGCGAGCGCCGCCGAGACGCCGAGCATCGCCGGGATGTCGGGATCGATCTCGGGGTTGCAGGAGAGCACGGTCGCGACGACCTGCACCTCGTGATAGAAGCCTTCGGGAAACAGCGGCCGGATCGGCCGGTCGATGAGGCGCGAGGTCAGGACGTCCTTCTCCGAGGGCCGGGCTTCGCGCTTGAAGAACCCGCCCGGAATCTTGCCCGCGGCGTAGTACTTCTCGCCGTAGTCGACGGTGAGCGGAAGAAAATCCACCCCCGCTCGCGGCTGCTTGGAGCCGACGACCGAGCAGAGCACGACGCTGTCTTCCATGTTCACGAGCACCGCGCCGCTCGCCTGGCGCGCGATCTCGCCGGTTTCCAGCGTCACCTGATGCGCACCGTATGTGAAGGTCTTCTTGACGGGGTTCAATGCCATCTCCTTTCCTGCTCAGCGGCCGCGCGGCCGGCAGCGGGCGCTTGGATGCGCGCACGTACCGGGGCGGCGGAAGACGCCAGGACGATGAAAAGCAGAACGCCCACCGGTGCGGACCGCGTGGGCGTCGGGGAAGTTACTTGCGGAGACCAAGCTGCTCGATCAATTTGCGGTAGTTGTCGGAGTCGGTCCGCTTGAGGTAGTCCAGCATCTTGCGCCGCTGGCTCACCATCTTCAGCAGTCCGCGCCGCGAGTGATGGTCCTTGACGTGGGCCTTGAAGTGGTCGGTCAGGCCGTTGATGCGGGACGTGAGGAGCGCGATCTGCACCTCCGGCGAGCCGGTGTCGCCCGTCTTGCGCTGGTGATGCTCGACGATCTTCGCCTTTTCGGCGGTGGTTACAGCCATGCATTCTCTCCCAGAAAACACGAGATTTTAGCCCGGAATCAAGGGTGCTCACAAGCCTTGGCATCCTGCCGGACGAGGCGCCGGGGCCGCACGACGCGGTCCGCGCCGCAGTCCCCGACGCCGAGGAGCGTCCCTGCCGGGCCGTAGACCCGCAACGGTCCGGCGGGGGGCCCGGCCGGCGCGATCACCGGCTGGCCGTGGGCGAAACGTTCTGCGGCGCCGGGATCCAGGGTGGCCGGCGGCAGGTGCGCGAGCAGGCGGTCCACCGGCAGCAGCAGCTGCAGACGCTCCGCCTCCTCCACGCGCTCGAGAGCCGCGAGCGCGTAGGCGTCGGCGAGCCGGAAGGGCCCCGCCTCGGTGCGCACGAGCGCCCCCAGGTGCGCGCCGCAGCCCAGGGCCGCGCCGATATCCTCCGCCAGGGTCCTGATGTAGGTGCCCTTGCTGCAACGGACATCGACCTCGAGGCAGGCTTCCGAAAGCGCCTCGAGGCGAAGCTCGTGAATCGTCACGGTCCGCGGTTCCCGCTCCACGGTCTCGCCCGCCCGCGCGTAGGCGTACAGGGGCCGGCCGGCACGCTTGAGTGCGGAGAACATCGGGGGCGTCTGCTCGATGCGCCCGACGAAGCGGCGCAGGACCGCCTCGATGCCACCGCGCTGCACGGCGACCGGATGGCGCTCGATCACCTCCCCTTCGGCGTCGCCGGTCGACGTGCGCGCGCCGAGTACGATCGTCGCCCGATACCGCTTGTCCGCTGCGAGCATCTCGGCCCCGAACTTGGTCGCCTCGCCGAACAGGACCGGCAGTAGGCCGGTGGCGAGTGGATCGAGCGTGCCCGAGTGTCCCGCGCGCTCGGCGCGGTACAGGCGACGCACCCGCTGCAGGGCCGCGTTCGAGGTCAGGCCGAGAGGCTTGTCGAGGAGCAGCACGCCGTCGACGCGGCACCACTCGATTCTCGGCGCGCTGGTTCTCGACACGCCCCTCGACCCGGTCACCGCGCCCCGCGATCAGCGCGTCCGGGTGGCCCGGCGGCGGGGCTTGCCGCGCTCGGCGTCCGACGCGACGGCGTCCTCGATCAGGTGCGTGAGGCGGATGCCCGATTCCACCGATTCGTCGTAGACGAAATGCAGTTCGGGGGTGTTGTGGATCTTCAGGCGCGCACCGAGCATCGTGCGCAGGAAGCCGCTCGCACGCTTGAGTCCCGCGCGGACCTCGTCGCGCCCCGTCGCCTCGGCGAGCGAAGTGAAGAACACCTTGGCGTGCGCGAAGTCGGGAGAGACTTCGACGCCGGTCAGCGTGATCATGCCGACGCGCGGATCCTTCAGTTCCGCGCGCAGGATGTCCGACAGCTCGCGCTGGATCTGGTCGGCGACGCGGCGCAGCCGCTGCGGGTTGGCCATGGCCGGACGGCTCCGGGCGGCGCGCTCTAGAGCGTGCGCGCGACTTCCTGGACCTCGTAGACCTCGAGCTGGTCGCCGACGTTGATGTCGTTGAAGCCGCGGACCGAAAGACCGCACTCGAAGCCCGCCTTCACCTCGCGCACGTCGTCCTTGAAGCGCTTCAGCGAATCGAGCTCGCCATCGTGGATCACGACGTTGTCGCGCAGCACGCGCACCTTGGCGGCGCGCCGGATAAGGCCTTCGGTGACGTAGCATCCCGCCACGGTCCCTACCTTGGAGATTCTGAACACCTGCCGCACCTCGACCAGTCCGAGGACGTTCTCTTTCTTCTCGGGTGCGAGCATTCCCCCGAGCGCCGCCTTCACCTCGTCGACGGCGTCGTAGATGATGTTGTAGTAACGGATGTCGATGCCCGAGTTCTCGGCGAGCTTGCGCGCGGCCGCGTCGGCGCGGGTGTTGAAGCCGATGATCACCGCCTTCGACGCCAGCGCTAGGTTGACGTCCGATTCGGTAATCGCCCCGACGCCGGAATGCACGACGTTGACCCTCACTTCCTCGTGTGAAAGCCGTGACAACGCATGCGCGAGCGCCTCCTGCGAGCCCTGCACGTCGGCCTTGAGAACGATCGGGAGGACTTTCAACTCGTCCTCTTTCATCTGCTCGAACATGTTCTCGAGCTTCGCCGCCTGCTTCTTCGCGAGCTTCACATCGCGGAATTTGCCCTGGCGGAACAGCGCGATCTCGCGCGCCTTGCGCTCGTCGCCCAGGACGATCATCTCGTCGCCCGCATTCGGCACGTCGGCGAGGCCCTGCAGCTCGACCGGAATCGAGGGTCCTGCCTCGTTCACCGGCCGGCCGTTCTCGTCCAGCATCGCACGCACGCGGCCGAAGACTGCCCCCGCAAGCACGACGTCGCCGCGCTTCAGGGTCCCCGACTGGACCAGCACGGTCGCGACCGGGCCCTTGCCCCGATCGAGGCGCGCCTCGACCACCGTGCCCTTGGCCGGCGCGTCCACCGGCGCCTTCAGCTCCAGCACCTCGGCCTGCAGAAGGACGTTCTCGAGAAGACTGTCCACGCCTTCGCCGGTGCGCGCCGAAACCGGGACGAACGGCGATTCACCGCCGTACTCCTCCGGCAGGACCGCCTGCGCGACCAGCTCCTGCTTGACGCGGTCGGGGTTCGCCTCGGGCTTGTCGATCTTGTTTATCGCAACGATGAGCGGGACGTTCGCAGCCTTCGCGTGATGGATCGCCTCGATCGTCTGCGGCATTACGCCGTCGTCGGCGGCGACGACTAAGATCACGAGATCGGTGACCTTCGCGCCGCGCGCGCGCATCGAGGTGAATGCCTCATGGCCCGGGGTGTCGAGGAACGTGATGACCCCGCGCGGCGTGGACACGTGGTACGCGCCGATGTGCTGCGTGATGCCGCCCGCCTCGCCCGCAGCGACCTTGGTGCGGCGGATGTAGTCGAGCAGCGAGGTCTTCCCGTGGTCGACGTGACCCATCACGGTGACCACCGGCGCGCGCGGCTTCAGCTCGGCTTCGTGGTGCTCGACCGTGTCCACGATGTACGCCTCGGGGTCGTCGATCTTGGCGGCGATCGCCTTGTGCCCCAGCTCCTCGACGACGATCATCGCCGTCTCCTGGTCGAGCACCTGGTTGATCGTGACCATCTGCCCGAGCTTCATCAGCGACTTGATGACCTCGGCCGCCTTCACCGACATCTTGTGCGCGAGGTCCCCGACGGTGATGGTCTCCGGGATATGGATCTCGCGGATGGTCGGCTCGGCCGGCGCCGCGAAGCCCTTCGGCGCCTCCTCGGCATGCCGGTGTCGGCCGCCGCCCTTGGGCTGGTGCCACCCACTCGCGCCGGCGACGTCGCCGCGAGTCTTGATCGTGCGCTTCTTCGCCGCCTCGTCCTTCCAGACGGTGACCTGCGGTTTCTTCGCCTTCTTCTCCGCGCCCTCGGCGGACTTGACCTTGTGCAGCGTCGTGTCGGCCGGAGCCGCGGGCTGCGCGGCGGCCTTTGCCGCTTCCTCCGCCGCGCGCTGCTCGGCCTCCCGCACCTCGGCCATGCGGCGCTCGTGCTCCTGCTTCTCGGCGAGCTCGGCGGCCTGGCGCGTCGCGAGCTCGGCGTCGCGCCGCTGCTCTTGCTCGCGTAGCTCCGCTTCCCGCGCGTCGACCGGCGCCGCCGCCGGGGCGGGTGCGGCGGGCGCGGCGGGCAGCTCCGGCACCGGCGCGGCCTCGCCCGCCTCGCGCTTGACGAACACCCGCTTCTTGCGCACTTCGACCTGGATGGTGCGCGACTTGCCGGACGCATCCGCCTTCTTGATCTCGCTCGTCTGCTTGCGAGTCAGGGTGATCTTGGTCTTTGCGTCGGTCGCACCGTGCGCCTTGCGCAGGTACTCGAGCAGCTTGGTCTTGTCCTGCTCGGTGAGCGTGTCGTCGGCGAGGCGCTTCTCGACCCCGGCCGCCTTCAGCTGCTCGATCAGCACCGCCGGCTGAACCTTCAGCTCCCCGGCGAATTGCGCAACGCTCGTCATCGCCATCGGCTACCTCACTCCCCGCCTTCGAACCAGTGGGCGCGGGCCTTCATGATCAGCTCGCGCGCGCGCGTCTCGTCGACTCCGCCCAGCTCGACCAGTTCGTCGACCGCGAGGTCGGCCAGGTCGTCGCGCGTCTTCACTCCGCTGGAAGCGAGCTTCGCCGCGAGCTTCGTGTCCATGCCCTCGAGCCCCAGCAGATCCTGCTCGACGCCCTCGATCGACTCCTCGCTCTTGATTTCCTCGACGAGCAATGTGTCCTTCGCGCGGCTGCGCAGCTCGTTCACCGTCGCCTCGTCCAGGCCCTCGATCTCGAGCATCTCGTTGATCGGAACGTAGGCGACTTCCTCGAGCGTCGAGAAGCCTTCCTGGATGAGTAGGTTCGCGAGATCCTCGTCGACATCGAGCTTCTCGACGAACAGCGCTCGCACCGACGAGGATTCCTCGTCGGACTTGCGCTGCGACTCTTCCTGGCTCATGAGATTGATCTGCCAGCCGGTCAGCTCTGAGGCGAGCCGCACGTTCTGCCCGCTGCGGCCGATCGCGATCGCGAGGTTCTCCTCGTCGACCACGACGTCCATGCTGTGTCTCTCCTCGTCGACGACGATGCCCGAGACGTCCGCGGGCGCGAGCGCGCCAATCACGAATTTCGCCGGGTCGTCCGACCAGAGCACGATGTCGACCCGCTCGCCGGCGAGTTCCTGGGTGACCGCCTGCACCCGCGAGCCGCGCATGCCGACGCACGTGCCGATCGGGTCGATGCGGCGGTCGCTCGTGAACACCGCGATCTTCGCGCGCACGCCGGGGTCGCGCGCCGCCGACTTGATTTCGAGCAAGCCCTGCTCGATCTCGGGTACTTCGAGGCGGAACAGCTCGGCGATGAACTCCGGCGCGGTGCGCGACAGGACAAGCTGTGGACCGCGCAGGCTGCGGTCGATGCGCAGCACGTAGGCACGGACGCGGTCTCCGACACGCAGGTTCTCCTTCGGGATCATCTGGTCGCGCGGCAGCACCGCTTCGACGCGCCCCACCTCGATGATTCCGTTGCCGCGCTCCATGCGCTTGATCGCGCCGGTGGCGAGCTTGTCGCCGCGCGCGAGAAAGTCCTGCAGGAGCTGCTCGCGCTCGGCGTCGCGGATCTTCTGCAGGATCACCTGCTTCGCCGTCTGCGCTCCGATGCGCCCGAACTCGATCGTCTCGAGCGGCTCCTCGATGTAGTCCTCGACGGCGACGTCGCCGTATTCTTCCTTGGCCTTCGACAGCGGGATCTGGTGCGCGGGGAACTCGACCGCGTCGTCGGGCACGACCTGCCAGCGCCGGAACGACTCGTACTCGCCGGTGTTGCGGTCGATCGCGACCCGCACCTCGACGTCCTCGGTGAAGCGCTTCTTGGTCGCGGAGCCGATGGCCTGCTCGAGCGCGCCGAAGACCACGTCCTTGTTGACGTTCTTCTCGCGCGCCAGCGCGTCTACCAGCAGAATCAGTTCGCGGCTCATTACGTTCGATCCTCTTAGGGCGTCTTGACAACACGCGGGGACACATTCCCGCGCGCTCCCCTAGCTTTGCCGCCCGACGACGGTCCCGTCGCGCGCTTGTTCAGTTCCGGCACCAACCGTGCCTTGTCCACGTTCACGTAGGCCAGCGATAGCAGCGCACCGTCGACCTCGAGATCGACTGCGGCGTCGCTCGCGGCCCGCACGACTCCGACGTACCGCCGGCGGCCGTTGAGCGGCACGCGCAGGCGCACCTCGGCCCTCGCGCCGCTGAAGCGGCGAAAGTCGGCGGGCTTCTTCAGCACGCGATCCAGTCCCGGCGAAGAGACCTCCAGCCGGTCGTATTCGACGCCTTCGACCTCGAGCACGCGCTGCACCTGCCGCGTCATGCGCTGGCAGTCGTCGAGCGTGACGCCACCCGCCGCCCCGGCCTCGTCGATCGGCCGGTCGATAAAGATCCGCAACAGCCGTCCGCGCGGCCCGAGCTCCAGGTCGACCAACTCGTACCCGAGCCCGATCGCCGTCGATTCAATGAGTTGCTGAATGTTCGTCCCTTGCGCCACAAACAAAAAATGGGCTCGCAGCCCATCCCCGTAAAGCAGCGGGAGTGTAGCAAAGAAGACCCGCCCAGACAACGGGATAGACGCCCCCGGTCGGGGGTCGGGCGCGTCAGCGTTGCCGCGGCGGCCGCCGCGCGGGGTCCTGTTGCGGCGGGCGGGCGCGCGCGGTGCCCTGCTCACCCGGCTGGTCGGCACGCGTTTGGGGTGCGTCCAAGTCGAGTCCCGCGAGCATGCGGCCCACGTCTGCGGCGTCGAGCTCCCGATACTGGCCGCGGCGCATTCCGGGCGGCAGGGCGATCGGTCCGAAGCGCACGCGCATCAGCCGCGTCACCCGGCGACCCAACGCTTCGATGATGCGGCGCACCTCGCGGTTTCGGCCCTCCCGAAGTACCACTCGGTACCAACGATTGCGGCCCTCGCCGCCCTCCTCGGAGAGGGAATCGAAGCGGGCCGGGCCGTCCTCGAGCAGCACGCCCTCGGTGAGCCGGGCGCATTCGTCCCCGGAAAGCTGCCCGTCGATCCGCACCGCATACTCCCGCTCGATTTGGTAGCGCGGATGCATGAGGCGCGCCGCCAGGTCGCCGGAGGTGGTGAGCACGAGCAGGCCGCTCGTGTTGTAGTCGAGGCGGCCCACCGCGATCCAGCGCCCGCCGCGCACCCGCGGCAGCCGGTCGAACACGGTCGGGCGCCCTTCGGGGTCATCGGCCGAGACGATCTCGCCGGCGGGCTTGTGGTAGAGGAGGACCCGCGGCACGCGCGTCTCCCAGCGGGGCGCCATCAGGCGGCCATCCACTTTGACGCGGTCGCCGGAGCCGACGCGCTGGCCGAGTACGGCGGACGTGTCGTTGACCGTCACGCGACCCGCGGCAATCCAGGTTTCCATGTCGCGCCGCGAGCCGAGGCCCGAGCGCGCGAGGACCTTCTGGAGCTTCTCGGTCGGCGCCGGGAGCGCGCTCGCGCGCCGCTCAGGCGGCCGAGGCGACAGAGGGCGCGCTGGCGGATTCGTCGAGCGCGTGCTCGGTCGCTGCGGGCGCCGTGGCTTCGCCGGTCGCGGCGAGCTCGAGGCTCTTGCTGATCTCTTCAAGGGTCGGCAGCTCCTGCAGCGAACGCAGGCCCAGGTCGTCGAGGAATTTCTTGGTGGTCGCGTAAAGCGCCGGCCTGCCCGGCGCATCGCGGTGGCCCACCACGTCGATCCAACCGCGTGCCTCGAGGGTCCGGATCACACCCGGTGACACCGTCACGCCCCGGATGTCCTCGATGTCCCCGCGGGTCACGGGCTGCCGATAGGCGACGATCGCCAGCGTCTCGAGCACCGCGCGCGAGTACCGCGGCGCCTTCTCCGCGCTGATCCGGTCGAGGTACGGCTGGAACTCCGGCCGCGTCTGAAAGCGCCAGCCGCTCGCGAGGTTCACGAGCTCGACGCCGCGGCCGCTCCAGGCCTCGCGCAGCTCGTCGAGCAGCCGCCGGATCGTGTCCGCGCCGATCTCCGCGTCGAACAGCCTGCGCAGATCCGCGATCGAGAGCGGTTCCTGGCTCGAGAGCAGTGCGGTCTCGAGCACGGTCTTGGCGTCGGTGGGGCTCAGCATGGTCCATTCGTCCGCTTGTATTTGTCCCGCTTGTATTTGTCCCGCTTGTATTTGTCCCGCTTGCATCCGTCCTGCATGCATTCGTCGCGCTTGTCAGGTTGCGCTCCGCGGCGCGTCGGTTCGCGCCTCTCCGCCCTCGCCCGCGAGCCGCACGTAGATCGGCGCGTAGGCCTGGGCCTGGGTGACCTCGACGAGCCCCTCGCGCGCGAGCTCGAGCAGCGCGAGGAAGCTGACCACCAGAACCCCGATTCCGCGCCAGGGCTCGAACAGGCTCGTGAAGGGGCAGAAGCCCGCGCCGGCAAGCTTGCGCAGGATGATCGTCATGTGCTCGCGCACCGACAGCTCGTCGCGCGTCACCTTGTGGTGACGGCTCAGACGCGCCCTGGCGAGCAGCATGCGCCAGGCGTTCTCCAGGTCGTGGGCGTGCACCTGGGGCAGGCGCTGCACGATCGACTGCTCGATCCACACCTCCACGGCCGAGAAGTCGCGATCACGCTGCGGCAGCGCGTCGAGCTTCTGTCCGGCGAGCTTCATGCGCTCGTACTCGAGCAGGCGGCGGACGAGCTCGGCGCGCGGGTCGAGCTCCTCATCGGCCACGTGCTTGGGCCGCGGCAGGAGGAGCCGCGACTTGATCTCCATCAGCATCGCCGCCATCACCAGGTACTCGGCGGCGAGCTCGAGGTTCTTGCGCCGCATCACCTCGACGTACGCGAGATACTGCTGCGTGAGCCGCGCCATCGGGATGTCGAGGATGTCGACGTTCGCCTTCCGTATCAGGTAGAGCAGCAGGTCGAGCGGGCCCTCGAAGGTGTCGAAGAACACCTCGAGCGCGTCGGGCGGGATGTACAGGTCGGCGGGGAGCTCGGTCAGCAGCTGACCGCGGACCTTCGCCACCGGGTGCGGCGCATCGCTGGAGTGGACGAGTTCTAGTGGCATCTGCCGATCAGGTGTAGCTGAGACCCATCACCTCGCGCACCTCGCGCATGGTCTCGCGCGCGAGCTCGCGGGCCTTGTCGCAGCCGTCGGCGACGATGCTGCGCACCAGGGTCGGGTCGTCGAGATACTTCTGCGCGCGCTCCCGCATCGGCCCCTGCTCGGCGAGCACCTTGTCGATGACCGGTTGCTTGCACTCCAGGCAGCCGATCGCGGCGGTGCGGCACCCATTCTGCACCCACTCGCACGTCTTCTCGTCCGAGTACACGAGATGGAACTGCCAGACCGGGCACTTCTCCGGGTCACCCGGGTCGGTGCGCTTCACGCGCGCCGGGTCGGTCGGCATGGTGCGGATCTTCTTGGTCACGGAGTCGGCATCTTCGCGCAGCCCGATGGTGTTGCCGTAGGACTTCGACATCTTCGCGCCATCGAGCCCGGGGAGCCTCGACGACTCGGTGAGCAGCACGTCCGGCTCGACGAGGATCATGCGCCCGCCGCCTTCGAGGTAGCCGAACAGGCGCTCCCGATCGGCGACCGCCAGATTCTGGGCGTCCTCGAGGAGCGCGCGCGCCGATTCCAGCGCCCCCTGGTCGCCCTGCTCCTGGAACTTGGTGCGCAGCTCGCGGTACAGCTTCGCCTTGCGGCTCCCGAGCTTCTTGACCGCGCCGAGCGCCTTTTCCTCGAACCCGGCCTCGCGGCCGTAGACGTGGTTGAAGCGCCGCGCGATCTCGCGCATGAACTCGATGTGCGGCACCTGGTCCTCGCCGACCGGCACGTACTTGGCACGATAGATCAGCACGTCCGCGCTCTGCAGCAGCGGGTAGCCGAGGAACCCGTAGGTGGACAGGTCCTTGTCGGCCAGCTTCTCCTGCTGGTCCTTGTACGTCGGCACGCGCTCGAGCCAGCCAAGCGGCGTGATCATCGAGAGGAGCGTGTGCAACTCGGCGTGCTCGGGAATGCGCGACTGGATGAACAGCGTGGCCTGGCCGGGATCCACGCCGGCCGCGAGCCAGTCGATCACCATCTCCCACACGTTTTCCTCGATCACTTCGGGCGTGTCGTAGTGGGTGGTGAGCGCATGCCAATCGGCGACGAAGAAGAAGCACGGGTACTCGCTCTGCAGGCGCACCCAGTTCTTGAGCGCCCCGTGATAGTGCCCGAGGTGCAGGAGACCGGTGGGGCGCATGCCCGAGACGACGCGCTCGGGGACCATCGTCAGTTCGCCACGCTACGAGAGGGCGAAGGAGGGGGTGGGGCCCCTCCGCCCCACCTGGCCGCTCCGCGGCGCCCCCTCGTGGTCCCCGAAGTCGGGGAAAGCGATGCCTTTGGCATCGGTTCCACCGTTAGAGCGTACCCAGCAGCGGCAGCTGGAAGGCGTTGGCGATCAGCTGGATCGAGCCGGCGACCATCGGGTACATGACCACGCCGAGTACGTTGGTGAACATGAGCGCGAGCAGGATCGGAAAGCCGAGCGGCTCGAGCCGCGCGTAGCGATCGGAGATGCGCGGCGGCAGCAGGCTCGCCACGATGCGCCCGCCGTCGAGAGGAAGGATCGGCAGCAGGTTGAGCAGCATCAGGACGACGTTCACCTCGACACCGGCGCGGCTGATCAGGAACAGCGGCACCGTGAAGTAGTTCTCCGGCAGCATGACTGCGAGCTTCCCGATCACCGCCCACCCGAGCGCCATCGCGAGGTTCGCTCCGGGCCCGGCGGCCGCCACCCACATCATGTGCTGGCGCGGACGGCGCAGGGCGTGGTAGTTGACCGGCACCGGCTTCGCCCAGCCGAACAGCATGCCGCGGCCGCCGGCCCAGGAAGTCGCCAGCAGGATCACGAGCGGGACGACGATGGTGCCGACGAGGTCGATGTGCCGCATCGGGTTGAGGCTCACGCGGCCGAGCACGAACGCGGTCGTGTCGCCGAAATGCTTCGCCACGTATCCGTGCGCGGCCTCGTGCAAGGTGATCGCGAAGACGACCGGGAGGGCGTAGATCGCGATCGTCGAGACGAGGCTTTCGATATTCATCGGGCGGGCGGTGGTGCGGCGCCGAATTCTAACAGAGTCGCCCCTCGCGCCTCGCCGCGACGGCGCTGTTCAGTCGACGAACGGCGCCACCGGGCCCTTGCCGGCGCGCAACACCTCGGGCGCCGCGCCGGTGAGATCGACGACCGTCGTGGGCGCGGTGCCGCACGGCCCGCCGTCCAGTACCAGCTCCACGTCGCGCTCGAGCCGCACGCGGATCTCGCCTGCGTCCTCGAGCGGCGCGTCGTCGCCGGGCAGGATCAGCGTCGTCGAGAGCAGCGGCTCGCCCAACTCCGCGAGGAGCGCGAGCGCCACCGGATGATCCGGCACGCGCAGCCCGATGGTCTTGCGCCGCGGATTCAGGATGCGGCGCGGCAGATCCTTGGTGCCTTCCAGAATGAAGGTGTAGCTGCCGGGGGTGAGCGTTCTGAGCAGCCGATACTGCGCGTTGTCGACGCGCGCGTAGGTGCCGATCTCCGAAAGATCGCGGCACATCAGGGTGAAGTGATGGCGCTCGTCGACGCCGCGAATCCGCCGCAGACGCGCCATCGCGGACTTGTCGCCGACGTGACAGCCGAGCGCATAGCAGGAGTCGGTGGGATACGCGATCACGCCGCCCGCGCGCACGATCTCCGCCGCGCGTGCAATCAGACGCGGCTGCGGATGGGTCGGATGGATGACGAAGTACTGGGCCACTGCGCCCAGACTACTATGCGCGGATGGCTACGCCCAGTCGAACCAGACCGGCTTGAGGTCCGCCGGCAGCGGCGGCAGCCGGCCGAGATCGATCTCGCTCTCCTCCGGCCCGTGGAAGTCGGAGCCCCGCGAGGCGAGCAAGCCGAGCTCGCGAGCGAGCTGGGCGAACTCGACGTACTGCGCGCGCGTGTGGCTGCCGGTCACGACCTCGATCGCGTCGCCGCCCGCGGCGATGAACTCGATGAAGAACTGCCGCAGCTCCGCGCGCGTGAGCCGGTACCGGCCCGGATGCGCGACCACCGCGCGCCCGCCGCTCGCGCGGATCCACGCCACCGCGTCGGCGAGCTCGGCCCACTCATGCGGCACGTAGGCGGGCTTGCCGGCGACGAGATAACGGTGGAATACCGACCTCACGTCGCGGGCCACGCCGCGCTCGACCAGGAAGCGCGCGAAATGCGCGCGTCCCACGAGGTTCGGGTTGGCGGCATAGGAGTACGCGCCCTCGAGGGTGCCGGGCATGCCCAGCGCGTCGAACTCCGCCGCGATCCGCTGCGCGCGCCGCGCGCGGCTCGCGCGCACGTGCTCCAGGCCGCGGGCGAGCGCCGCGCTCGCGGGATCGACGCCCAGGCCGACGATGTGGATCGTGATTCCGCCCCAGGTGATCGAGATCTCCACCCCCGGCACGAGGCGGACGCCGCACTCGTTCGCGGTCGCTTGCGCTTCCGCGAGGCCGGTCAGGTCGTCGTGATCGGTGAGCGCCAGGACACTCGACGCCGTTCGCGGCGGCGCGTCGCACCAGCGCAGCGGGGTGAGCACGCCGTCGGACGCGGTGGAATGGCAGTGCAGATCGAAGTTCTGCGCGACTGGGGCGAGCATACGGCGATTCTATCAGCCGCAGCACTCCCCGACCTTCGCTCCGGGTCAGCGCCGCAGGAAGTCTTCCACGATCCGAGCGAGTGCCGCGGGCTGATCGTGATGCAGCATGTGACCTGCTTCCGAAAGCGTGTGCGCGATGACGTTCGGGAAGCGCGCTTGCGCGCCGCGTACGCCGGCCCGTCGATGCGCAGGCGCTTGATCGTCTCGGACTCGGCGCCCTCGACCCACAGCACCGGCGCCGTCACGGCGCGCCAGCAGGCCTCCGCCTCCTCGAGGCGATAGAGGATCGGGTTCACGCGCTTGTGCGCCGGATCGCTGCGCAGCCCGACGCGCCCGTCCGGCGTGGGCATGCCCCAGTGGTGCGCGAGGAAGAGCGCACGCTCGGGCGTGAGCCGCGGGTTCGCGTTCCGCAACCGCGCGGCGAGCTCGTCGAAGCTCGCGTAGTCCCGGAAGCGCTGCGGCGCGTCCAGCTCCGCGAGCCAGCGCGCGAAGCGTGCCGGCGCTTCAGCCGGCGTCGTTGCCGCGCAGCCCGAATCCCTCGAGGTTCACCAGCTTCGCGACGCGCTCCGGCCGGATGCCGGCGTAGAGACTCGCGACGTTCCCGCCCATGCTGTGCCCGAGCAGGTTCACCGCCCGGTCCGGGGAGAACCGGTCCGACAGCGCATCGAGATCGGCAAGGTAGTCGGGAAACCAGTAGCTGTCCGCCCCGCTCCACTCGCGTCAGGCCGTAGCCGCGCCAGTCGGGCGCGATCGCGTGCCAGTCGCCGCGCAGCGCGTCGACGAAGAACTGGAAGGACGCCGACACGTCCATCCAGCCGTGCAGCAGGAAGAGCTTCGGGTGCGCGGGATCGCCCCACGTCCGGCAGTGGTAGCGCAGGCCGCGGATGTCGACGAAGACGGATTCGCTCGGTTTCATGGGGTGCTCAAGTGGGCCACTCAATTGGGACGCTCGAGTTGGGACGATTGAGTGGCGGCTCGATGCTAACATCGCGCCGTCCATCATCGGAGCCACGGATGCCGCTCTACAACCTCGGCGACCGCAGGGTCGAAGTTCGCGGACCGGACGTGTACGTCGCGCCGAACGCCTCGCTCATCGGCTCGGTCATCGTCGGCAACGAGTGCAGCTTCTGGTTCGGCGCCGTCGTCCGCGGCGACAACGACCTCGTCACGATCGGCAATCGCACCAACATCCAGGACGGTTGCGTCGTGCACGCCGATCCGGGTATTCCGGTCACGATCGGCTCGAACGTCTCGGTGGGGCACCTGGCGATGCTGCACGGCTGCACGATCGGTGACGGGAGCCTGATCGGCATCGGTGCGGTGATCCTGAACCACGCGGTCATCGGGAAGAACACCATCGTCGGCGCGAAAACACTGATCCCCGAGCGCAAGCGTTTTCCCGACGGCGTGCTCATTCTCGGCCAGCCGGGCAAGGTTGCCCGCGAGTTGCGTCCGGAAGACTTCGACCTGCTGCGCCAGGCGGCAGAGAGCTACGTCAAGAAGATCAGCCGGTACCGCGCCGAGTTCGCGTCACGCGCAGGCTGACCGCGGCGCCCTGCGGCGTCGCGAACGGCTGTTCCGTCTCCCGGCGGATTCCCGCCGCCACCGAAATCGGCGTCGACCTGCGCCAGTCTCGAAGACGAGTCTACGCCGCGAGCGGCATCGGCTTCAACGCCTCGTCCGGCGTGCCGTCCTTCCACGGCAGATCCACGTCATAGTCGCGCAGCAGGCAGTCGTCGGGCAGGCACGCGATCGGCGCAAAGTCTCGATGGGCGATGTAGCCCGGACGCGTGAACCGTCGGATATGGTTCGATACGGCGCACAGGCTCAGGTACACGTTCCAGCGGTCCCAGGGCGAGAGGTTCGCCGTCGAGGCGTGCACGAGGCAACTGTGGAACATGATCATCGATCCGGCCGGCCCCTTCGGGGCGACCAGGCCGCCGCGCTCGACGAGCTTCCGGATCGTGTCGTGGTTGATGGTCCACAGCGGGTAGCTCGTCGTCGTCGTGTCGTGTTGGGCCTCGACGACTCCGAGCTCGTGGCTGCCCGGGATGAACATGAGCGGCCCGTTGAACTCGGTCACCTCGTTCAGGAAGATCGCGATGTTCATCGCGCGCGGCGCCGGCATCAGGTCGTCGGCCTGCCAGGTGCCGTAGTCCTGGTGCCACTGCCACAGGTCGCCGTCGAACGCCACTTTGCCGTTGATCTTGAACTGGTGCATGTACACATCCTCGCCGAACAGCTGCGTCACCGGCTCGATCATCCGCGGGTGGCGGCCCAAGCGCGCGAAGGCGGGGTTGTACATGTGCGCGGCGAAGTTCGTGCGCACCGCATCTCCCCCCTTCTCGCGCACGTTCTCGGGTCGTCGCTGTGCGAAGAGCGCCGGCACCTCGTCGTTCAGCACCTTGATCTCTGCCGCGGAAAAGAGGCTCGGGAAAAACAGATAGCCGTCACGGTCGAATTGCCGGAGCTGCTCCTGCGTGAGCTTCATGGTCCCTCCTCGCTTGGATGGTCGACGACCGCGCCCGCCGCGGTCACTTCGGCGCCATGCGGATCGCGCCGTCGATCCGGATCACTTCGGCGTTCAGCATCGGGTTCTCGATGATGTGCTTGGCGAGCGCCGCATACTCGGACGGCTTGCCGAGCCGCGAGGGGAACGGCACCTGCTGTCCGAGCGAGTCCTGGATCTCTTTCGACAGCCCTTCGAGCATCGGCGTGAGAAAGATCCCCGGCGCGATCGTGCACACTCGGATGCCGCTTCGCGCGAGGTCGCGCGCGATCGGTAGCGTCATCCCGACCACCCCGCCCTTCGACGCCGAGTAGGCCACCTGCCCGATCTGGCCGTCGAACGCGGCGACCGACGCGGTGTTGACGATCACCCCCCGTTCGCCATCCGCGTTCGGCTGCCCCTTCGCCATCGCGTCGGCGGCGAGCCGGATCATGTTGAAGGTGCCGATCAGGTTGATCGTGATCACCCGGGTGAACGAGGCGAGCGAGTGCGGACCTTCCTTCCCGATGGTCTTCTCACCGATCGCGATCCCGGCGCAGTTCACGAGCCCTTGCAGGCCGCCGAAGGTCTTCACCGCGGTCTCGACCGCGCCCTTGCCGTCGGCTTCGCTCGTGACGTCGCACTTCACGAACCGCGCCTTCGCGCCGAGTTCCTTGGCGAGCATCTCGCCCTTTTCAATCTGCAGGTCGGCGATCACGACGTTGGCCCCGCCCGCGGCGAGGGTGCGGACCGTTCCCGCACCGAGGCCCGATGCACCGCCGGTGACGATGAATGTGCTCTTGGCTAGATCCATCTCGATTCCCCTTCGTTTGCGTTGAATCAGATTCGCTCGATGATCGTCGCGGTCGCCATGCCGTGACCGATGCACATCGTCTGCAGGCCGATCGTGCCCCCTGTGGCTTCGAGCCCCGCGAGCATCTTGGCCATCAGAGCCCCGCCGGTCGCGCCGAGCGGGTGCCCGTGCGCGATCGCCCCGCCCCACGGGTTGAGCTTCTCGGGCGCGGGCCCGAACTCGCGCGCCCACGCGAGCGGCACGCACGCGAACGCCTCGTTGACCTCGAACCAGTCGACGTCCTTCACCGCGAGCTTCGCGCGCTCGAGCGCAAGGCGCGTCGCGGGAATCACGCCATCGAGCTGCAGCGTCGGGTCGGAGCCCACCACCACCCGTGCGAGGAAGCGCGCGCGCGGCTTCAGTCCGTCCGCTTGCGCGGCGCCACGATCGGCGACGAGCACGGCCGAAGCGCCGTCGGAGATCTGGCTCGAGTTCGCGGCGGTGATCACGCCGTTCTCGCGAAACACGGTCTTGAGCGCCGCCATCTTGGCCGGATCGATCCGTTCACGGACCCCCTCGTCGCGGGTGAGCTCGATCTTGCCGCCCGCCTCGTCCACGCCCGGCGCCGGAAGGATCTCGCGGTTCCGGCCGCTCGCGAGCGCCTGCCAGGCACGACGATGGCTCTCGGTCGCGAACTCGTCGAGCGTCGCGCGGGAGAGCCGCCACTTCTCGGCGATGCGCTCGGCGCTCTCGCCCTGGTGGATGATCTCGTGCTGCTGAAAGAGCTCGGGGTTCAGCCCGCCGAAGCCGCCGTGGCGCCCATCCGGATCGATGTCGGAGAACATGCGCACGCGCGTCATGTTCTCCACGCCGCAGCCGATGGCGTAGCGCGCGTCGCCCGCGGCGACGGCCTGCGCGGCGAAGTGGACGGCCTGCTGGCTGGAGCCGCACATGCGGTTGAGCGACACCGCCGGCACCGTCACGGGAAAGCCCGCGAGCAGCACGCCAAGGCGACCGACGTTCGCCCCCTGCTCGCCCGCCTGCGTGACCGTGCCGCAGATGACGTCCTCGATGCGCTCGGCGGGAAGGCCCGCCCGCGCCACGAGGCCGCGCAAGGCGTGCGCAAGCAGCGCGTCGGGACGATGGTCGCGGAAGGCGCCGCCGCGCTTGCCGAAAGGCGTGCGGACGGCTTCGAGGATGACGGGCTCGGCCATGATTGGGACCTCCGAGCCTGGAATTATGCCGCCGGCGGACGGTGCCCGACTACCTCTTCCGGTCCGTCTCGCCCTTCTTCGGGGCTTTGTCGCCCTTCTTCGCGCCCTTCTCGTCGCTCTTCTCGACCGCCACCAGCGCGCTGCGCTCGCGCAGCAGCGGTTCGACCGTCGATTTGGAGAGCAGCACCGTGAAGGCGCCGAGGGCCTGCTCGCGCTCGAGCTTCGCCTTCACGGCGGCCTGCCGTTCGGCGAAGGCCTTCTCTTCCTTGTCCTTGTCCTCGGGTTTCTCGTCGGGGCGCGGGGTGCGCTTCTCGAGCAAGGCGCCCGACACCGACCCCTTCGCGTAGTAGCGGTCCTCGGGGGCGGCATTGCCGATGCGCAGATCGTAGGTCCAGCCGTCGAACGTCTGCGCGCGCACCGTTACCGGCTTGTCGAGCCCCGCGTCCGCATCGCTCACGCCCGACGCGGCGTCGGCGATCTGCATCGAGTACAGCGCGCTCGCGCCGTCCTGGGCCTTGCCGCCGTCGAGCTTGCCGGGCACCGACCATGTCCAGCCCCCCGCCTCGTCCGGACGCACGACGCTCCAGCGCTCCTTGCCGTCCGGGCCGAGGACCGTGAGCGACTTGATCCGCTCGACCTTCAGGTAGTCCCGCGCAAGCCATTGCTGCGGTTTCGCCGCCACCGCAGTGAAAGGCTCCGCAACGACGTTCATCCGCTCCGGGTCGGACGCGACGAGCACGTAGCGCCCGGACGGGATGCTCTCGCCGGCGAGTCCGGGCATGTTGACCTGCTTGGTCGCCTTCTTGCCCAGCACGAGCGTGGCGATCGGTTTCCCGTCGCGCGTCTTCAATTCGAGCCCGGTCCCGGTCTCCTCGGGCTTCGCGGCGCCACCCGGCGCCACTAGCTGCAAGCGTGGCCGCAGTGCGTCGGTGATGCCCTCGGCCTGGGCCACCTTCAGCTCCTCGAGCTTCACCAGCAGAGCCCGGATCGCGTCGACGTTGGCCGGGTAGCCGCCGCGCTCCTTGACCGTCCAGCCCTTGTCGGTCCGGAGGAGCGTGAGTGTGGCGCTGGGCTCGACGATCGCGATTTCCGCAACCTCGTCGACCTTGAACCCCGGCAGCAGCTTCTGACCGACGCGAGCGTCGGCGACCTCGTAGCTCCCGCGCTGCCACTTCATCACGCCCCAGCCGCCCGCCACGAGCGCGGCGAGCGCGACGAGCACCAGGATGAACTGCTTGGCATTCATCGTCGCTGCCCGTCAGTGTGCGGCGCGCCGCCGCCGGCGCACCAGCGCGATCGCGAGCCCCGCGATCGCGACCAGCAGGGCCATGGCCCCGATGTTGACCACCTTGGTCCAGAACTCCAACGCCTCGGTCTCCGAGCGCAGCTCGCGCCGGACGTCCTTCAGCTCGCGGCGCGTTTCGGCCGCGCGCTTGCGGAAATTCTCGATCTCGGCCTGTTGCTCGGGCGAGAGGATGGCGCCCGAGGCGGCCCCGCCCGTCGTTTTCTGCAGCGACTCGAGCTTCTTGCGAGTGGCGTCGAGGCTCTCCTCGAGCCCCTTGATCTTGCCGAGGTAGGCCTGCGCGGCCTCGGCCTCCATCTGCTTGACGACGGTGAACGGGCGGGCCGCGGTGGCGCGCCCGCGGAGCCCGATCAGGTCCGGGTCCCCGGCGAGCTGCTCGACCAGCGCCTGGATCAGGGCGAGATTGCCGTTGATCGGGATCGCGACCCGCTGGCCGAAGATCTCGCGGATCTGCACCGCCGCGCCGTCGTTGAGGAGATCGCTGTCGCCGATCAGCACGACGGTGTTGTCCTCCTTCGCTTCCTTCAGCACCGGCCCGGCGTCGGCGGCAGGCACGGGCGGCTTGCCCTTGCCGTCGTCCTTGCGCACCGGCCGTCCCTCCGGATACGCGGTCTTGAACTTCCCGGACAGCCGCACGGCGAGCGCGAGTTCCTTGCCATCCGGCTTGAAGCCGCGCACCGCCTCCTCGCCGCGCTTCATCGCGTCCGCGTTGTCGACGAGGTTCACCAGCGGCGAGGTGTGCATCAGCGTCGTCTGCTTCAGCCCGTCGACCGGCGTGCCGCTGTAGACGCCGGCGAACGCCATCAGCACCGTTCCGAGCGAGCTGGTGACGACGTCGTCGCGATTCAACGCGTCGCCGTCGAGCTGGATCACCGTCGGCACCGTGCGCGGCCCGGAGCCGGCCATGTACTTCATGTCGAGCACGACCTTGTCGGCCGAGAACTGCAGTCCCCAGCCCTTGAGCAGCTTGTCGAGGTTGGACGAGCTCGGCCCCATCGCCGCCATCGGCCCGGGCTGCTGGTCGAAATAGGCGTACGGATCGAGGAACACGACGAGCTTGCCGCCGCGCAACACGAACTGGTCGAGGGCGAACTGCGCCTGCTCGCTGATGTTCTTCGGGTGGATCACGACCAGCGTGTTGATCGCGTCGTCGATCCTGTCGACGTCCATGCCGACGCGCTTCACGTCGAAATCGCGCTGCAGCTCGAGGATGAAGACCTGCGGCTCGGAGCCCTGCATGCCGAACATCGGGTTGCTCGGCATCCCGAACACCGGCAATCCGCTCATCACGCCCACCACCGGCTTGTCGGTCTTGGTGACGCGTCCGATCGCGCGCAACAGATCGTATTCGAGCAGCCGCTCGCGATCGGGCGCGAGGGCCGGAATCGCGATCTTCTGGTCGGCCTGGCTGACCGCGAGCCCGAGGTAGAACTTCTCGCCCGAGGGCGCCACCTGCGCCTCGACGCCGTCGACGTTCGCCGAGTCCTCGGCGTCGGAGTCCGGCTGCGGGTTGAGCTTCTCGATCAGGACCTTGCCGTTCGACGCCGACCGGAACTCGCGCAGCAGGTCATCCACGCGCGCCGCGAAGGCGCGGATCGGCACCGGAACATTCGCGTCGCCGGAGTTGAAGTAGTAGCGCACCCGCACCGGCGCCTCGAGCTTGCCGAGCAGCTTCTTCGTCCCGTCGGAGAGCGTATAGAGGTGGCCCTCGGTCAGATCGACCCGCGCCGGCACCGCCCCGAGAATGAAGTTGAGGGCGACGATGCCCGCGAAGACCGCGAGCACGCCGCCGATCGAGTACACCCAGCGTTCCGTGTTTTTCTTCATGGTCGACCTATCCGGCGCGCTGGCCGCGCAGCACGACGCCCGTCACGAACAGCGCAAAGCCGATCAGCGACGCGAAGAACACCAGATCGCGCGAGTCGATCACGCCCTTCTGGAAGCCGTCGAAATGGGTGAGCACGCTGAACGCCGCGACGCCTTCCACGAACCACGGCGCGGCCCAGCGCGCGACGAGATCGGTCACCGGCTGGAACCCGACCAGGACGAGCAGCAGGCAGATCACCACCGACAGGATGAAGCTCACCACCTGGTTGCGCGTCATCGCCGAGGTCGCGGAGCTGATCGCGAGATAGGCGCCTGCCAGGAGAAAACTCCCGACGTAGCCGGCGGCGATCACGCCGTTGTCCGGATCGCCGAGGAGGTTCACCGTGAGCCACACCGGGAAGGTGAGTGCGAGCGCGATGCCGAGGAAGAGCCATGAGGCCAGGAACTTGGCGACGATCGCCTGCCAGGTCGTGATCGGGAAGGTGAGCAGCAGCTCCATGGTGCCGCTGCGACGCTCCTCGGACCACAGCCGCATCCCCACGGCCGGGACGAGGAAGAGGAACAGCCACGGCAGCCACATGAAGAAGGCCCCGAGCGAGGCCTCGCCGCGGTCGAAGAACGCGCCGAAGGTGAACGTGAAGAAGCCCGTGAGCAGAAGGAAGATCACGATGAACACGTAGGCGACCGGCGAGTCGAAGTACGCCGCGAGCTCGCGCTTCGTCACCGTGCGGATGTTGGTCCAAGCGCTCATGCTGCTGCCTTCGCAGGCGCTTGGGCGTCACGGAGCGTATCGGGCCGGGTAATGGCGCGGAACACGTCGTCGAGGCGCCCCGCTTCGGTGTGCAGCTCCTCGATCGTCCAGCTCCACCGGCTCATGATCTCCTGCGCGACGTGCGCCGCGAAGGCCGACTCGAGTTGCGTCCGGTCCGGATAGGCCCGGACCGCGACCTTGCCGCCATCGTCCGACAGGATCTCCGCGCGCGCCACGCCGGGCAGACGGGCGAACGCTTCGCGGACCGCGTCCGCCTGCGGCCCGCGCAGCGTCAGCAGCACGGCGCCGGCGCGGTCCGAGCGCGCCTTCAGCTCGTCCGGGGTGCCGTTCGCCACGATCGCACCCCGATCGATGATGATGGCGCGGCTGCAGACGGCCTCGACCTCTTCCAGGATGTGGGTCGAGAAGACGATCGCCTTGTTCGCCCCCATGCGCTTGATCAGCGACCGGATCTCGTGCTTCTGGTTCGGATCGAGGCCGTCGGTCGGCTCGTCGAGGATCAGCACCTCGGGGTCGTGGATCAGCGCCTGCGCGAGGCAGGTGCGGTGTCGGAAGCCTTTCGACAACGTGTCGATGCTCTGGTGCAGCACCGGTTGGAGGAAGCAGGTCTCGACCGCCTTGCCGACCGCGCGCTGCTTCGCGTCGCCGCGGAATCCGCGCATCTCCGCGGCGAAGCCGAGGAACGACGCGACACTCATGTCGTGGTAGGACGGCGCGGACTCGGGCAGGTAGCCGATGCGGCGGCGCGCCTCGATCGGCTGTTCGGCCACGTCGAAGCCGCAGACCGTGACGCGCCCGGCGGTTGGCGGGATGTAGCCGGTGATCATCCGCATCGTCGTGGACTTGCCGGCCCCGTTCGGCCCGAGGAAGCCGAGCACCTCGCCGCGCCCGACCTGGAACGACACGCGGTCGACCGCGGTCTTCGGCCCGAACGTGCGGGTCAGGTTCTCGACGTTGATCATCGTGCTCCTTGCTGCTGGATCGGTTTGGACGGTCCGGGAGTGCGGCGGGACCGGGCGCCTGCGTCACTGCCCGGTGGCGGAGGCCACTGGACATCGAGGCCCCGGCGCGGGCGCGAAGTTAGGCTAAACCGCGCCGCAAGGCAAGCCCCGCCCGCGTTCAGACGGCACTGGCGCGCAGGCGCGCGGTCCCGGCGGCGTCGACACTCCCGTCCTCTGACAACTCGACGCCGAACCAGTTCGCCGCTTGCGTGCGGGTGTAGTAGCCCCGCGCCACGTCCCGCGCGACGCGATCCGGCGCGCGGCGGAACGGATCTCCGAACCCCCCGCCGCCGGGCGTCGACACCTCGATGACATCGCCCGCGTCGAGGTGGATGTCCTGGTCCTTCGACAGGTGGGGCGGCTCGTAGGCGCTCCCGTCGTGGAGGACCCGCACCCGGTTGACCCCGCCGTCGCGCCCGCCGCGCGCGCCCTGCGGCCCGTACCTGCCGTGGTCCATCACCATCGACGCGCGGGCTTCGCCGCGCCGGAGCCGGAACTTGTAGTTGACGCCGAGGCCGCCGCGATGCTCGCCGGGCCCGCCGGAGCCCTCGTGCAGCGAGTACTCCTCGAAGAGCACCGGATAGTACTGCTCCATCACCTCGATCGGGGTGGTCTTGGAGATGCCGATGGTCGAGCAGCCATTCGAGATCCCGTCGCCGTGCGCCGACCCGCCGTAGCCGCCGCCCGAGATCACGTACATCACGTACGAGCGCTGGCGCACCGGATCGTATCCGCCGACCGACAGGTTGCCGGAGGTCCCCGCCGGCGCGGCAAACAACTGGTCGGGGATCGCCTTGACGAGCGCACCGAACACCGCCTCGGCGATGCGCTGGCTCACCTCGGCCGCGCAGCCCGACACCGGACGGGGGTACTTCGCGTAGAGGAACGTCCCCTCCGGATCGACGATCTCGAGCGGCTCGAAGGTCCCCGAGTTGATGGGCACGTCCGGGAACACGTGCTTGATCGCGAGGTAAACCGACGACTTGGTGGTCGCGAGCACGCTGTTCATGGGGCCGCGGCACGGCGGCGAGGAACCGGACATGTCGAAGGTGAGCGTCTCGCCGCGCTTTGCTGATCCTTCATCGCGATGCGCAAGGGCTCGTTGACGACCCCGTCGGAGTCGACGAACGCCTCGCCCTCGTAGACACCGTCGGGGATCGCCGCGATCTTCGCGCGCATCTGCTGCGCCGCGCGCGCCTTGAGCTCGCCGATCGCGCCGTCGACCGTGTCCGCCCCGTAGCGATCGAGCAGCGCCGTGAGCCGCCGCTCGCCGATCGCGAGCGCCGCGGCCTGCGCCTTGATGTCGCCGATGCGCTGGTCCGCGATGCGGATGTTCGACAGGATGATGGCGAGGATCTCCTTGTCGAGCTCACCGCGCTTGTAGAGCTTCACCGGCGGCAGGCGCAGTCCCTCCTGCTCCACCTCGGTGGCGTTGGCCGAGAAGCCGCCCGGCACGATGCCGCCCACGTCGGGCCAGTGGCCGGTGTTCGCGAGCCAGCACCACAGCGCGCCGCGGTAGAAGAACGGCTTCACGAACTTCACGTCCATCAGGTGCGTGCCGCCGAGATACGGGTCGTTCACGATGAACACGTCGCCCTCGTCGAGCTTCACGCGGTCCGCGCGCACCCGGTCGATCACGGCCTGCGTCGAGAACTGCATCGTGCCGACGAACACCGGCAGCCCGAGCTCGCCCTGCGCGACGAGCTCGCCCGAGTCGCGGTGGTAGATCCCGTCGGAGCGGTCCATCGTCTCGGAGATCACCGGGCTGAACGCCGCGCGGCAGAACGCGAGATCCATCTCGTTGCAGACCTGCTGCAGTCCATTCTGGATGACGGCGAGCGTGACGGGATCGATCGCGGGCATGACGGCTCAAACCGTGATGATGAGGTTGCCCAGCCGGTCGCGCGCCACCTGGCAGCCCGGCTCGATCAGCGTGGTGCAGTCGAGCTGCTCGATCACCGCGGGGCCCTCGAACGTCGCGCTGGCCGGCAGCCTCTCGCGCCGGTACACCGGGGTTTCCGTCCAGCCGGCGTCGAACCACACGCTGCGGCGTTCGACCTCCGCCTCGCGGAGGGTCGCGCGCGGCTCGCCCTGCGCGACGGCCTCGAGCGAGACCGGGCGCCGCCGTCCGATCGCGGCGGTGTGGAGGTTGACCAGCACCGGACGGATCTCCTTGAGCTCGACCTGGAAACGCTGCCAGTAGGCCGCCTCGAACAGCCGGTGCAGCGCGTCGCGCGGGACGTCGCGGCCCGGCAGCGGCACGGTCAAGATGTGGCTCTGCCCCTGGAACTGCATGTCGGCGCGGTGCACGAAGTCGATGCGCTCGACGCTCACGCGCTCGCGCGCGATGGTCGCCCGGCCCTCCGCGACCTGCTCGTCCAGGACGCGCCGCACCAGGTCATCGGCGACCTCCGGCAGCAGGCGGTTCACGGTGCGCACGAAGTCGTGCCGCACGTCCGCCACCGCGCAACCGAGCGCGTTGGTGAGGCCCGGGCGCGCCGGAATCAGGACTTTCGGGATCGCGAGCTCGCGGGCGAGCGCGACCGCGTGCAGCGGCCCGGCTCCGCCGAACGCGAACAGCGCGAAGTCGCGCGGATCGTGGCCGCGTGCGAGGCTCACCATGCGGATCGCGCCCGCCATCCGGTCGTTCGCGATGCGCAGTACCGCCGCGGCCGCCTGGTCGGCGCTCAGGCCGAGCGGCTTGCCGACCTGGCGCTCGATCATTGCGCGCAGTCGCTCCATCGGGACGGGGCGGTCGACCGCGAGCAGGCCCTTCGGGTTCAGGCGGCCCAGCGCGAGGTTCGCGTCGGTGATCGTCACGCGCTCGCCGCCGCGGCCGTAACAGATCGGTCCCGGCGCGGCGCCGGCGCTCTCCGGCCCGACCTGGAGCATGCCGGCCTCGTTGATGCGCGCAATCGAGCCGCCGCCCGCCCCGATCGTGTGCACGTCCACCATCGGCACGTGGATCGGCAGCGCGTACTCGAGCTCGAGCTCGGTCGAGACCTCCGGCAGGCCGTCCTGGATGAGCGCGACGTCGGTCGAGGTCCCGCCCATGTCATAGGTGACGACGTTCGGGATCCCCGAACGGGTTGCGGTGTACGCCGCGGCGATGACGCCCGACGCGGGGCCCGACATCACGGTATTCACCGCCGCCTCGGCGGCGATGCTCGCCGCGACCGTGCCGCCGTTCCCTTGCATGACCAGCAGCTCGGCGCCGAAGCCGCGCTTCGCGAGCTCGCCCTGGAGCCGCTCGAGATAGCGATGGAGCACGGGCTGGATCGCCGCGTTGACGGTCGCAGTGACGCCGCGCTCGTACTCGCGATACTCGGACAGGATCGCGTGACCGACCGTCACGTGGCCGTTCGGCCACACGCGCCGGGCGATCTCGGCGGCGCGGTTCTCGTGCGCCGGGTTGATGTAGCTGTGCAGGAAGTGGATCACGACCGACTCGGCGCCGAGCTCGAGCAGCCGCCGCGCGGCCCGCTCCACCGCCGCCTCGTCGAGCGGGCGCACCACCGCGCCGTCCGAGTCCATGCGCTCTTCGACCTCGAGGCGCAGCTCGCGCTCGATCAGAGGGTGAAAGGCCCCGATCAGGCCATAGGGGTGCGGCCGCGTGCGCCGGCCGAGCTCGAGGATGTCGCGGAACCCGCGCGTCGTGATCAGGCCGACGCGCGCGATCTTGCGCTCGAGCATCGCGTTGGTGGTCGTGGTCGTGCCGTGCACGATCGCGCCGAGCTTCGTCAGCCCGACACCCGTCTGCTCCAGCGCCGCCAGCACGCCAAAGGCCTGGTTATCGGGCGTCGTCGGCACCTTCGCGAGGCGCACCTCGCCCGTCGCCTCGTCGACGAGGACGAGATCGGTAAAGGTGCCGCCGACGTCGATGCCTGCGATCCGGGTCATACCGCCAGATACTGTGTCCGCACGTCCTCGTTCGCCGCCAGCTCCGCCATCGTGCCTCCGAAGCGGATGTGGCCCTTCTCGATGATATACGCGCGGTCCGACACCTCGGTCGCGAAGTGCAGGTTCTGCTCCGACAGCAGCACCGACAGTCCCTCGGCCTTCAGCTCGCGGATCGCGGCGGCCATCTGGTCGACGATCACCGGCGCAAGGCCCTCGGAGGGCTCGTCGAGCAGGATGCACGACGGGTTGCCCATGAGCGTGCGCGCGATGGTCAGCATCTGCTGCTCGCCGCCGGAGGTGCGGCCGCCGGGTCGATCGGTCATCTCGGCCAGATTCGGAAAGAGCTTGAACAGGCGCTCCGGCGTCCAGGTCGGGGCACCGGTGCGCGCCGCCTGCCGGCCGACCTCGAGGTTCTCCATCACCGTCAGCTCGGTGAAGATGCGCCGATCCTCCGGGACGTAGCCGAGCCCGAGCGCGGCGATCTCGTAGGGCTCGAGGCGCTCGACGCGCCGGCCCGCGAAGCTCACCTCCCCCCGTGCGGGACGCACCAGCCCCATGATGCTCTTCAGCGTGGTCGACTTGCCGGCGCCGTTGCGTCCTAGGAGCACCACGACCTCGCCCTTCCCGACTTCGAGCGACAGGTCCGCCAGGATCTGCGCCCGGCCGTAATAAGCGTCGAGATTCCGGACCGACAGCATCAGTGCGCCCCGCGCGATCCGAGATACACCTGCTGCACCTCCGCGCTTGCCCGGACCTCGGCCGGCTCGCCCGCGGCGATCAGACGCCCGCGATTGAGCACGATGATGCGGTCGGCGTGCGCGAACACGACGTCCATGTCGTGCTCGGTGAAGAGCACCGCGATGCCGCGCTCGCGGACGATCTCGGCGGCGAGGGCCATGAGCGCGATGCGCTCCTTGGGCGCCATGCCTGCGGTCGGCTCGTCCATCAGCAGCAGCCGCGGCTCGTTCGCCAGCGCCACCGCCAGCTCCACCCGCTTGAGATCGCCGTACGCGAGCACCGAGCACGCGCGCTCGGCCTGCTCCTTCATCCCGACGCGCGCAAGCAGGCGATCGGCCTCGTCCCGATACAGGCGCGCGGCGGGCCGCCACCACTCGCGCAGGCGCCGGTGGTGGGCGAGCAGCGCCATCTGGACGTTCTCGCGCACCGTCATCGACGCGAACGTCGCGGTGATCTGGAACGTCCGCCCGACGCCGAGCCGCCAGACCTCGCGCGGCTGCATGCCCAGGATCTCGCGCGCCTCGAAGCGGACGCTCCCGCCGTCGGCCGGAAGCTGGCCGTTCAGCATGTTGAAGCAGGTGGTTTTGCCCGCGCCGTTCGGACCGATCAGGGCGAGCAGCTCCCCGGCGGCGACCTCGAAGCTCACGCCGCGGACCGCTTCGACCCCGCCGAACGATTTTGCCAGGCGCTCGACCGCGAGGACGGCCATCACTCCGCATCCTTTTTCTCGAACCAGCCGCGCAGCGCGCCCACGATCCCCTGCGGGAACGCGAGCACGAGCACGAGGATCGTGACGCCCAGCACCGCGCGCCAGTAGTCCGTGCCGCGGGCGATCGTGTCCTGCAACCAGGTGAAGAGCGCCGCGCCGACCACCGGGCCGCTGAGCGTCTGCACGCCGCCAAGGAGCACCATCACCAGCGCGTCGATCGAGCGCGACACCGCCATGGTCGAGTCGGGTGAGATGCTCCCCTTGGAAAAGGCGTACAGGCCGCCCGCCAGGCCGGCGAATGCCCCCGCGACGACGAACGCGGCCCACTGCAGGCGCCGGACGTCGATCCCGATCGCGTCGGCGCGCAGCGGCGAATCGCGGCCAGCACGCAGCGCATAGCCGAACGGTGCGAACAGCATTCGCCGCAGCAGCCAGACCGCCCCACCGCACAGCACGAGGGTGAGGAGGTAGTACGCGGGTTTCGGCGCGAGCCACGGCGCGGGCCACACGCCGACGATGCCGTTCGAGCCGCCGGTAAATCCGTCCCACTGGAAGACGATCGACCACGCGATCTGGGCGAAGGCGAGCGTCAGCATCGCGAGGTACACCCCCGAGAGACGCACGCAGAACCACCCGAAGACCAGGGCCCCGATCCCCGCGACCACCGGCGCCGCGACGAGCGCCGCTTCCATGGGCCAGCCCGCGGCCTTCAGCAGGAGCCCGCCCCCGTACGCGCCGAGGCCGAGGTACGCCGCGTGGCCGAAGGACACCATTCCGCCGGGCCCCATGATGAAGTGCAGGCTCGTCGCGAACAGCGCGAACACCAGGATGTCGATCAGCAGGACGAGCGTGTAGCCGGTGGTGGCGAGCGGGAGCGCGGCGAGCCCCGCGACCAGCACGATCGCGCCGGTCCGGAGGGCCGTACCGGCCGGCCGCAGCGGCTGCTCGACGAACTCCGCGGCGGCGCGCTGGACGCCCTGCGGCCGGCCGAGGAGGCCCTGCGGCCGCAGGATCAGCACGATCGCCATCACGATGAACTCGACCACGAGCGTGAGCTTGGAGAACGAGAACGTCGTGCCGAACGCTTCGACCGTGCCGATGCCGACGCAGAAGGCCTTGATGACGCCGATCAGCAGCGCGGCGAGGAACGCACCGGGAATGCTGCCCAGACCGCCGACCACGACCACAACGAACGCATCGGAGATCGCGGTCAGGTCGAGGAAGAGCTGCGCGGGCTCGCGCGGGATCTGGAGCGCCCCGCCGAGCCCCGCGAGGAACGCGCCGAGCGCGAAGACGCCGGTGAAGAGCCACTTCTGATTGACGCCCAGGGCGCCCACCATCTCGCGGTCCTGCGTCGCGGCGCGCACGAGCGTGCCCCAGCGCGTCCGATTGAGCAGCAGCCACAGCGCGCCCAGGACGAGCGGCCCGATCCCGATCAGCGCGAGGTCGTACTCCGGGAACGGCTTGCCGAAGAACTCCACCGATCCACGCAGCCCCGGCGCGCGCGGCCCGAGCAGATCCTCCGCGCCCCAGCCCCACAGCACCGCGTCCTTGATGACGAGCGTCAGCGCGAAGGTTGCGAGGAGCTGGAAGAGTTCCGGCGCGTGGTAGATGCGCCGGAGGATGAGGATCTCGATCGCGGCACCGACCGCCGCGACCGCGAGCGCCGCGCCGACGATCCCGCCCCAGAATCCGAGCGGCGTGACGCCGAGCTTCTCGATCAGGGTGTAGGCGGCGTACAGCCCGAGCATGTACAGCGAGCCGTGCGCGAAGTTGACGATGCGGGTGACGCCGAAGATCAGCGACAGCCCGACCGCGATCAGGAACAGGGTGGACGCGCTCGCCAGCCCGTTCAGGAATTGGATAAAGATAGACGAGAGCATTAACAAAAAAGGGACAGGCGGCCCTGTCCCTCCGTAGTCGGACGCGGCGCGGTCAGTCCGCCGGGCGCAGCTTCTTCACCTCGGCGTCCGACGGCAGGAACTTCGCGCCGTCGGAGTACGTCCACGAGGTCATGACGCCCTTGCCGTCCTTCAGGCCGATCCTGCCGACGTACGCGCCCATCGTCGACTGGTTGTCGATCGGGCGGTAGAGGATCTTCCCGAACGGCGTGTCCACCTGCAGCCCCTTCATCGCGGCGACGAGCTTCTCGTTGTCGAGGCTGCCGGCCTTCTTCATCGCGGCGACCGCGGTCATCACGGTGGAGTAGCCGACGATCGAGCCGAGCCGCGGGTAGTCGTTCCACTTCTTCTGATACGCCGCGAGGAACTTCTTGTGCTCGGGCGTGTCGATCGCGTTCCACGGATAGCCGGTCACGTACCAGCCGTTCGGCGTCTCGTCCTTGAGCGGATCGAGGTACTCGGGCTCGCCGGCGAGCAGGTTGAAGACCTCGCGCCCCTTGAACAGACCGCGCGTGTTGCCCTCGCGCACGAAGCGCGTCAGGTCCGCGCCGAACAGCGACGAGAAGATCGCGTCGGGCTTCGCGTCGGCGATCGCCTGCACCACCGCGCCGGCGTCGATCTTGCCGAGCGGCACCGCCTGCTCGGTGACGAACTCCACGTCGGGCTGGACCTTCTTGAGCAGGTCCTTGAACGCGCGCGTCGCCGATTGGCCGTACTCGTAGTTCGGGTAGACGATCGCCCAGCGCTTCTTCTTCAGCTTCGCGGCATCGGGCACCAGCATCGCCGTTTGCATGTAGGTCGAGGGGCGGAGGCGGAAGGTGTACTTGTTGCCGCTGTCCCAGACGATCTTGTCGGTCAGCGGCTCGGCCGCGATGAAGAGCACCTTCTTCTGCTTCGCGAAATCGGACACCGCCAGCCCGACGTTCGAGGCGAACGTGCCCATGATGAAGTGCACGTTCTCGCGCGTGAGCAGTTCCTCGGCGATGCGCACCGCCTCGCCCGGGTTGCCGTTGTCGTCGCGCGAGACGACCTCGAGCTTGCGGCCGAATACGCCGCCCGCCGCGTTGACCTCGTCCACCGCGAGCTCCCAGCCCTTCTTGTAGGGCTCCAGGAACGCCGGGAACGTCTTGTAGCTGTTCATCTCGCCGATCTTGATCGACCCTTGCGCCGCGACCGGCCCGGACATGCTCGCCGCGACCGCCAGGACCGCCGCACCGACCGGCCATTGCTTGCGCACCATCATGTTCCCCTCCTCCGTTTTCGTTGCCGCCCGAGGGCCGCACTATACATAGTGTGCGCGCCGGTGTCCGCCGTCAGTGCAGCCGCGCCGCCGCCGCGACCCCGCCGACGACGCGCACGCGCGATTGCAGCACGATCACTGCGCCCCAGACGAGGCCGCGGGCGAGCAGCGCTTCGGCGCGCTGCGCGCCGTTCGCGAGCGCCGCCGCGACCGCGTCCTCCGGCAGCGGGCCGACGTCCACGGTCACCGGCATCCGGCCGAGGTCGGTGTTGTCGTCCACCTCGCATGCGGGTCGACGCCGGATCGCCGGGTGATCGACGTTCACGGCATTCGCGACCATCGTCGCCGCCGCGTCGGCCGCCGCGGCGGTCGCCGCCAGCACGGTCACGCTGTCGGCGATGCCGAGGCTCCAGCTGCGCCCGCGCCAGCCGCTCGTCGCGACACCGCGCACCGGCAATGCATGCGTCACCTCGAAGGTCCCGTCGACGGCGACGCGATGACCGTGCCGCGTCGCCCGGTCGACGTCCGCGACCAATCCGATCCGGGTCGACTCGCCGACACCGAGGTGCAACGCGATGTCGCCGCCGTTGTTCACGTAGGCCTTGGTCGGTTCGCCGTCGCCGATCATCGCACCCAGGATCTCCTCGGCCACCGCCCCGGCCACGGCCGCCATCGGCGTGATGAAGACGTCGCGATACGGCAGGCAGGCCGCGACCATCCGGCGCGCCACGGTGCCCCTCAGGTCGACGGCGCGCGCGACTTCGCCGCGCAACGCCGGCAGCTCGGACACCAGTTCGTCGAGAACCGTGGCGAAGCGCCGCCACGCGCGCGCATATGCGGCGTCGATGGTCGCCTCGGCGCCGAACGCCTCCAGCACGAGGTCGATCGGCCCGTGCTGGAGGTGCCAGCGTCGCGCGTCAAGGCGCGCGCGCGTCGGGCCCATCGAGCGGCCAGGGGTTCGCCGCGTCCCAGCCGACGACGCGATGTCGCTCGTGCGCCAGGATGTCGGCGAGCGGGCGCACGCGTTCCATGTGCCCGCCGAGCGCAGCGTAATCGGCGCGGCGCAGCGTGAATTCGATCGGCGCGACGATCGCGGGCGTCGGCACCCAGCCGAAGGCGTTCTCCGGCATGCGCGTCACGTCCGCCATCACCATGATCCCGCCGCCGGGCCACACGTACGCCGGGGCGCCGCCGCAAGTCACGCGCGTGAGGAGATCCTTGATCGACCGCGTCAGCGCGATCGGGTTCTCGGTCACACCGGCGCGCAGGCTCCCGCCGGCGCCGCCGAGGAAGAGCACGGTGCACAGCGCCGGTTCGCAGTTCTCGCCGATGCGCTCGACGACCTTCGTCACCGGCGCCGGGATCTCCGCCGGCACCATGCGCAGCGCCTCGTCCAGCACGAAGTACGCGTAGTCCTCGCCGGTCGTCGAGACCATGAGGACGCGCTCGCCCGGCCACGCCTCGCGAGGGTCGATCGACTTGATGATCTTCAGCGGATCGGTGATATCGGTCCCGCCCCAGCCGAGACCGGGATTCGCGACCTGGAAGTAGCGACCCGGCGTCGACTTGCGCCCGATCACCTTGATCCCGCCCGGCCGCATGTCGAGGAAGCGGCCCGCCTGGTGCTCGGAGAGCACGCCGGTGATGTGATCGTCGACCACCACCACCTCGTCGACGTGACCGTGCCACTGCTGGGCGAAGATGCCGATCGTCGCCGACCCGCAGCCGACCCGCATGCGCCTCTCCTCGACGCCGTTGATGACCGGCGCCCGGCCGGCCTGCACGACGAGCTGCGTGCCGCCGTCGATCCGCATCTCCACCGGTTCGCGGTTGCCGAGCGCCAGCATGACCTCGCACGTGACGCGGCCCTCTTTCTTGCTGCCGCCGGTGAGATGGTGCACCCCGCCCAGCGACAGCATCTGCGAGCCGTACTCCATGGTGGTGACGTGACCGACTACCTCGCCCTGGCAGCGCACCGGCGCGCACTCCGGGCCGAGGTAGCGGTCGGTGTCGATCTTCACCTTGAAGCTGCAGTAGCTGAAGATCCCCTCGGTGACGACCGTCACCATGTCGACGTCGGCCTGCTGCGAGGACACGATGAACGGTGCCGGCTTGTAGTCCGGATAGGTCGTGCCCGAGCCGACGCCGGTCACGAACACCGGGGCTTTCGCCGTCACGCTTCCGTCCCACGGCTGACCGGCGGCGAAGGGCACTAGGGCGCCCTGTTCGTCCAGCGTGCGCGCCATCAGGAGCAGCGGATCGACGCGGGTCAGCGCACCCGCGACGTTCGCGTAGCGGTCGCACGCCCCGGCGCGGCCGGCGCTGATCTGACACAGCACCGGGCACGCGTTGCAGACGATCTTGCCCGGCTGCGCCCGGAGGGCGTCCTCGCCGGGGGGTTCACTCAACGGGTCGGCGTGCGTCGTCATGGCTCAGAAGTGCTGGATGTGCAGCCCGCCGTCGACGTTGAATGCGTCGCCGGTGTTGAACGGAAGCGCCCCGCTCGCGAGTGCGGCGACCGTGCGCCCGACGTCGGCGGGCTCGCCCCAGCGCCGCACCGGCGTGAAGCCTTCGGCGATCAGCGTGTCGTAGCGCTCCTGCGCCGGAGCGGTCATGTCGGTGCGAATGATGCCCGGCCGGATCTCGAAGCACATGACGCCGGCGTCCGCCAGCCGCACCGCGAAGAGCTGGTTCATCATCGCGAGGCCGGTCTTGGCGAAACAGTACTCCGCGCGATTCAGCCCGACGATGCGCGCGTTCGCCGAGGAGATCGTCACGATCGAGCGCAGCGGATCGCTCGCCCCGCGCGACTCCGCGAGCATCCGCCTGGCCACCGCCTGGGTCAGGAAGAAGGTGCCGCGGAGGTTCACCGCGAGCAGTGCGTCGAAACTCTCGGGCTTCACGTCGAGGACGTCGCCCCGCACCTTGACCTGGACGCCCGCGTTGTTGACCAGGCAGTCGAGGGTGCCGTAAGCGTCGAACGCCATCCCGACCATCGACGCATGGCCGGCGAGGTCCGCGATCGAACCCGGCACAAATGCCACGCGCCGTCCCTTGTCGCGCACCGCCTGGAGCGTCTCGCCCGTCGCCGCGTCGTCGACGACGTCGTTCAGAACGAGATCGAACCCGGCATCCGCCAGCGCATACGCGATGCCGCGACCGATCCCGCGCCGGGCACCGGTGACGAATGCGACGGGCGAGCGCACGGTCACGTCAGCCCTGGGCCTCAAGCAGCGCCGCGCGCACCCGATCCGGCGTCGCCGGCGCGTGGCGCAGCCGCACGCCCGTCGCGTGGCGGATCGCATTGAAGATCGCCGGCGCGGTCGGGATGAGCGCCGGCTCGCCGACGCCCTTCGCGCCGTGCGGCCCGAGCGGCTCGGGATCCTCGACGAGGATCACCTCGAGCGGCGGCACGTCGCCGATGGTGGGGATCAGGTAATCGTGCAGGTTCTCCGTCTTGCCCGCGTGATACTCCTCCATCAGGGCGAGCCCGATGCCCTGCGCGATCCCGCCGTGGATCTGGCCCTCGACCTGCGTCGGGTTGAGCGCGCGCCCCACGTCGTGCGCGGCGACGATGCGCAGCAGTTGCACCGTGCCGAGCTCGAGGTCGACCTCCAGCTCCGCGAGCTGCGCGGCGAAGCCGTAGGTGGCGTACGGCACGCCCTGGCCGTCCTTGTCGAGCGGGACGGTCGGCGGGTTGAAGTGCCCCTCGGCGGAAAGCACGTCGCCGCGCCCGTCGCGCGGCAGCTCGGCGAGGTCGAGGCGATGCTCGCCGTCGGTGTCGGTCGCGATCAGCACGCCGCGCTCGAGCCGCAGCCGTGCGTCCGCGCGCGCCTCGGCGAGCGCAATCATCCTGCGCCGCAGCTCCACACCCGCGAGGCGCGTCGCATTTCCCGAGACGAAGGCCTGGCGGGACGCCGAAGTCTTGCCCGCATCGGCCGTCAGGTCGGTGTCGCCCATCACAAAGTCGATCGCAGTCATCGGCAGGCCAAGCGCATCCGCCAGCAGCTGGACCAGTATCGTGTTCGAGCCCTGCCCGATGTCGACCGCGCCGTTGTAGAACATCACGCGGCCGTCCGGCTTAAGGCCGACGCGCATCGTGGACGGATTGGCGATCACCGTATTGCCGATCCCGTACCACATGCAGGCGAGACCGGCGCCGCGTCGAGTGCCCTTCAGCCGGCCGACCGCTCCCGCGCGGCGGTTGAACGCTTCTGCACCGAGCACCGCCTTCTGCCAGTGCGGTCTCAGCGCGTCGAGGCACTGCGCCAACCCCGCACTCGCCTTAAGGACCTGCCCGGTCGCCGTGGCCTGCCCGGCGCGGATCGCGTTTCGATGACGGAACTCGAGCTTGTCGAGGCCCACCCGCTCCGCCAGCTCGTCGAGCAGTGCCTCGTGCACGATCGTCGATTGCGGCACGCCGAAGCCCCGGAATGCCCCGGCGATCGGTCCGTTGGTGTACACCGCACGCGTCAGCGCCCGCACGTTCGGCACGGCGTACGGCCCTGACGCGTGGATCGGCACCCGGTTCGCGACCGTGTTCCCCCAGGACGCGTATGCGCCGGTATTGAAGTCGCCGGAGAAATCCGCGGCGACGAGGCGGCCCTCGGCGTCGCACCCGAAGCGCGCCCGCATGCGCGCCGGATGGCGCTTCGTCGTCGACGCCATCGACTCCGGGCGCGTGTATGCGCCGCGCACCGGACGCTTCAGCTTCCAGGCGGCGACCGCAAGGAGCGGCTGGATCGAGATGTCGAGCTTGCCGCCGAATCCCCCGCCCACCGCCGACGGCACGATGTGCACCTGCGCGTCCTTGATGCCGAGGACGCGCGCCACCTCCTCGCGGTCCATGTACGGCGTCTGGGTGCACGCGAAGATCCGGATGCGCTCTCCCACCCGCTCCGCGTACCCCGCCTCGGGCTCGATGTACGCGTGCTCGACGAAGCTGGTCGTGAACTCGCCTTCCGCGACGAACGTGGCGGCGGCGAGCGCCGCCTCGACGTCGCCTTTCACGACGCGGCCACGAATGAGGACGTTGTCGGGATTGCGCGCGTGCAGCGGGTCGCCGATGTGCGCGAGCGCGTCGACCATCTCGGTCTGCGCGACCTCGGCCGTCCAGCGGATCGGGATGTCCGACTCCGGGATCCGGAGCACCGCGTCCATCTCGCCGACGAGGCCCAGCACCGCCTCGCCGCGGAAGCGGACTCGGCCGTCCGCCAGCACCGGCTGGTCCTTGACGTCGGGGAAGATCCCGAACGAGTTCACGGGCACGTCGCGCGCGGTCACGACGTCCGCAAGCCCGGGATGCCGCGCGAACAGCGGCGCGAGATCGCCGATCTCGAAGCGCGCCTTGGCGTGCGGCGAACGGATCACGCGCAACCAGAGCGCGCCGTCGGGCCAGTGGTCGGCGCCGTAGCGCTCGCTCCCGGTGACCTTCGGTGCGCCGTCGGTCTTGGGGGCCCGAGCACCGACCGCCGCCCCGACCGCGGGTTCCGCGAGCGCCACCTCGCCGCGCGACGCCGCGAGCACGGCATCGACGATCTTGCGATAACCGGTGCACCGGCACAGCACGCCACCGAGCGCGTCGGACACCTCGCTCTCGGTCGGATTCGGATTGCGCCCAAGCAGCTCGCGCGACGCCATCAGCATTCCCGGCGTGCAGATGCCGCATTGGGCGGCGCCGTGCGCAAGGAACGATCGCTGGAGCCGATCGAGTCGCGCCCCCTGCGCCAGGCCTTCCACCGTTTGCACCGCCCGCCCTTCGACCTGCGCGACCGCGGTCAGGCAGGCGCAGACCTGGCGTCCGTCGACGAGCACCGTGCACGCGCCGCAGTCCCCGGCGTTGCAGCCCACCTTCGTCCCGGTGTGGCCCAGCGTCTCGCGCAGAACGTCCGACAGGCGCTCGGCCGGCCGTGCCGCGACGCGCTGCGGCACGCCGTTGAGCGTGAACGCGACGGTGGCCAGATCAACCGGCCTGTTCATGCGCCAGTCTCGCGAGCGCCCGGGCAACGAGCGTTGCGACCGCATCGCTGCGATACGCCGAGCTCGCCCGGATATCGGTGATGGGTGCGAGCGGCGCGAGGTGCGCCGGCACCACCGTTGCGCCGATGCCCGGCGCCAGAGTGCGTCCCAGGAGTGCGGCCTCCAGCGCCGGCAGGCGCTGCGCGGCCGATGAGCAGGCGCCGACGGCAACGCCGCAGCGCGCGATCGCCCCGTGCGCATCGGTCTCGGCCGCCACTGCGACCATCGCGATCGAGATCACGAGATACCGGCGCGCGCCGAGCTTGAGGAAGGTCGACCGCGCCCGCCCGCCCCACTTCGGCACCAGCACCGCGGTCACCAGCTCGTCGGACGCGCACGCGGTCCGGCGGTTGTCGAGCACGAACTCGCCGAGCGGAAGCGTCCGCACCCCGCGCACCGACCGCAGCTCCACCTCGGCGCCGAGCGCAAGCAGCGGCGGCACGCCATCGGCTGCCGGCGAAGCGTTGCAGAGGTTGCCGGCAACGGTCCCTGCGTTCTGAATCTGGACGCCGCCGACTTCCCGCGCAGCGAGCTTCACCGCATCGAACCACGCGGGCAGCGGCGCCGCGACGAGCTCGCTCCAGGTCGTGAGCGCGCCGATACGGAAGTGCGGGGACTCCTCCCGCACGCCGCGCAGGTCGGCGAGCGCGGTGATGTCGAGGACGTCCTCGTCGATCGTCCGGCCGACCCGTGCAGGATAGAAGTCGGTGCCGCCCGCGAGCACCGTGCACGGCCCGGTCGCGCGGGCGCGCAGCGCGTCGTCGAGCACGCTCGGGCGGAGGTAGCTTCCCATCGTTGCGCAGGCGGTGGCTAGAAGGTCGGCCGACTGTAGCCCAAGGCCAGCGGGCGTACAACCAGCGGCCTACAACCAGCGGCGTACAACCAGCGGTCCTTTAACCGGCGCTTGCGCTGCGGGCCGCGGGCCCGGATCATCGACGCGGAACCCTCGAGGAGACCGAGATGGAAACCGCTGCCCGTTACGACCAGCGCGCGCGCTACGACGCGCTGATGGACGTGGTCCGCAACCGCATGACGACGCGCCAGTTCGACCCGTCATACGTCGTCCCGCGCGAGCACTACGAGCTCATTCTGGAGGCCGCGCGGCACGCGCCGTCCGGCGCCAATGCGCAGCCCTGGCACTACGTCGTGATCACCGCAGGCGGCCACCAAGAAGGCGATCGCCGACTATTTCGTCGACGAGGCGCGCAGCCGCGCCAAGCTGCACATGAAGTTCCCGACGCCGAACTACCGCGGGCTGGAGACTGCGCCGGGCTTCATCGTGATCGCGAGCGACTTCCGCTGGACGCGCGCGTTCCCGGTGCTGAACGACGGCTCCGCCCTCGACCGCCAGTACCAGGAGAACGCCGAGCGCATCCTGCTGCAGTCGGTGGCCGCCTCGACCATGTCGGCCCATCTCGCGGCCGCTGCGCTCGGGTACAACGTCTGGTGGGTCACGGCGATCGGGCAGGAGAACGCCCAGAATGCGCTGAAGCCGCTCCTCGGCATTCCCGACGACCTCGCCGTCGTCGACATCTTCTGCTTCGGACCGCCGGCGAAGCCGCCGTACAAGCGCTGGAAGAAGACCCTGCCCGAGATCATGTCTTGGGACCGGTTCAACGCCGCGAACTACATGACGCCGGGGCAGATCGACGAGTGGGTGCGCGAGAAGCGCCACCAGGTGATGTATCGCGACGAGAGCAAGGTGGATTGAAACCAGCGTGGATTGAGACCAGCGTGGATTGAAACCAGCATCGACCGGGCCGTCGTCGGTCGGGCCCACATTTCGATGCGGCGCACACCGGCGCGGCGGCGCGCGCCGGTATAATGCGCCGCTTTGCGAGCATGGCCCCGCGCGAGGACCCGCGATGACCCACATCGTCACCGAGAGCTGCATCAAGTGCAAGTACACCGACTGCGTCGACGTCTGCCCGGTCGACTGCTTCCACGAAGGGCCGAACATGCTCGTCATCGACCCGGACGAGTGCATCGACTGTGCGGTGTGCATCCCCGAGTGTCCGGTCAACGCGATCTACGCGGAGGAGGACGTGCCCGCGGACCAGAAGGAATGGCTCGCGCTCAACGCCGAGCTCACCAAGGTCTGGCCGGTGCTCACCGACAAGAAGGACGCCCTCCCCACGGCCGAGGAATTCAAGGACGTGCGCGACAAGAAGCAGCTTCTAGAGCGCTGACCGCGGGCGAGGCGGCGCTCCACGCCATGACCCGGACGCCATGCTGAAGCTCGCGCACGGACTCGCCTTCGAGGACCTGTACCGCCGCGAGGGACTCGTCCGGCTCGACCGGCATTTCGTCGACTTCCTGGAAACGGCCGACGCCGCCTTGCGCGATCGATTGGCCGCCGCCCGCGTCGCGCCGGACGCCATCACAAGCAAGGACGAGTCGGCGCTGATCCTGGCGCTGGCACCACACCTCGACCGCTTCCTCGCGCAACTCTTCGGCATCGGCGACGAGGTCCTCGCGCTCGCACGCCGTCACGACGAGAGCGCCCCGCTCTACGCGGTGAAGCGCCAGTTCGTGCAGCGCCGCGCCGCGACCAAGATCAAGCCCGAGGAGGCCCGGGCGCTCGACGGGCCCGCGCTGGAACGCGACCTGCGCCGCCTGTTCGGCGGACGCTTCGACGAGCTCACCTACGCTCAGCACGTCACTCGCTGGCTCGCGCAGGAGCAGGACCAGCCAGCGGTGAACAACCAGCGGGAGCTCGACCTCGCGCTCCGCTACGCGGCGTGGGCCCTGCACACCGACGAGGGCCGCGAGCACGTGCGCACCGGCGTGCTGTTCAAGGCGCCCGGCAAGACCGACCCCTACCATCTGCTCAAGCACGCGGAGCAGTTCGACCTTCACGGCGCCCCCGCCTTCCGGATCAGGCCCGACCACCTCCGGCGTCGCGAGGGCTTCAAGCTCACCGACTCGGGTACCAGCCTGGTCGGTGCGCTCGACCAGGCGAACTACTGCATCTGGTGCCATACGCAGGGCAAGGATTCGTGCGCGAAGGGCCTGAAGGAAAAGCCGCCGGCCGATGCGCCCGACCGGACCGTCTACAAGAAGAGCGCCTTCGGGGTCACGCTCGCCGGCTGCCCCCTCGACGAGAAGATCTCCGAGTTCCATACCGCGAAGACGCAGGGCCTGGCGATCGCCGCGCTCGCGATCATCGCCGTCGACAACCCGATGGTCGCCGCCACCGGACACCGGATCTGCAACGACTGCATGAAGGCCTGCATCTACCAGAAGCAGGAGCCGGTCGACATCCCGCAGGTCGAGACGCGCACGCTCAAGGACGTGCTGCTGCTGCCCTGGGGCTTCGAGATCTACAGCCTGCTCACCCGCTGGAACCCGCTGAACTTCCGGCGGCCGCTGCCGCTGCCACGGAGCGGGCGCCGGGTGCTGGTGGTCGGCATGGGCCCGGCCGGGTTCAGCCTCGCGCACCAGCTCATGAACGACGGCCACGGGGTGGTCGGCATCGACGGGCTCAAGATCGAACCGCTGCCGGCCGAGCTCGCGGGCGTGAACGTCGACGGCAGCCGCACGCCATTTGCGCCCGTGCGCGACGCGATGAGCCTGTACGAACCGCTCGACGAGCGCACGATGGCCGGATTCGGGGGCGTCGCCGAGTACGGGATCACCGTCCGCTGGGACAAGAACTTCCTGAAGCTGATCCGGCTGCTGCTCCAGCGCCGCGGAGAGTTCGCCCTGTTCGGCGGCGTGCGCTTCGGCGGCACGCTCACGCTCGACGACGCGCTGAGCGCCGGCTTCGACCACGTCGCGCTCTGCATGGGGGCCGGCAAGCCGACCACGCTCGACATCCCGAACGGTCTCGCGCGCGGCGTGCGCACCGCCTCGGATTTCCTGATGGCGCTGCAGCTCACCGGCGCCGCCAAGCGCGATTCGATCGCGAACATGCAGCTGCGGCTGCCGGCGGTCGTGATCGGCGGCGGGCTCACCGCGATCGACACGGCCACCGAGTCGCTCGCCTACTACGTGGTCCAGGTCGAGAAGTTCCTCGAGCGCTACGAGGCGCTCGCGCTCGACGCGGGGCACGATGCGGTACGCGACCGCTGGAATCCCGAGGAGCGCGAGATCGCCGAGGAGTTCCTGTCGCACGCCCGCGCGATCCGCAGCGAGCGCCGCAAGGCGGCCGCCGAGGGCCGCGCGCCGCGCATCACCGAGCTGCTGCGCCACTGGGGCGGCGTCACGATCGGCTACCGGCGGCGCCTCGTCGACAGCCCCTCCTACACGCTCAATCACGAGGAGGTCGAGAAGGCGCTCGAGGAAGGCATCGTCTTCGCCGAGGGGCTCACGCCCCTCGCCGTCGAGGTCGACGACTACGGCGCGGTAAGCGGGATCCGCTTCACCCGGCAGACGCGCGGCGCGGACGGAAAATGGCATGGCGCGGGCGAGGTGCGCCTGCCCGCTTGCACGGTGTTCATCGCCGCCGGCACGCAGCCGAACACCGTGCTCGCGCGCGAGGACGCGGCGCACTTCCAGCTCGACGGCAAGTACTTCCGCGCCTGCGACGAGGACGGGAACCCGGTCAAGCCGGAGTTCTCGCTGTCGAAGCCTGCGCGGGCCGACGTGCTCCTGTCGCGCCTGCCCGACGGGCGCTTCGTGTCCTTCTTCGGTGATCTCCATCCGTCCTTCTTCGGCAACGTCGTCAAGGCGCTCGGGTCGACCAAGCAGGGTTTCCCCGTGATCTCGCGCGTGCTCGCGAAGCGCACGCCCGCGAGCGTCGAGTCGGACGCCGCCTTCCTGCGCCGGCTCGACGCCGACCTGCGCCCGACCGTGCACGAGGTGAAGCGCCTCACCCCCACCATCGTCGAGGTCGTGGTCAAGGCGCCGGCCGCGGCGCGGCGCTTCGCGCCCGGACAGTTCTACCGCCTGCAGAACTTCGAATCGCTCGCGCCCGTCGCAGACGGAACCCGTCATGCAGATGGAAGGCCTTGCCCTGACCGGCGCGTGGGTCGATCGCGCACGCGGTCTGGTGTCGACGATCGTGCTGGAGATGGGCGGTTCGAGCGACCTGTGCGCGATCCTGCAACCCGGCGAACCGGTGGTGCTCATGGGTCCGACCGGGGCGCCGACCCACATCGTTCCGGGCGAAACGGTCCTGTTCGCGGGCGGAGGCCTCGGCAACGCGGTGCTCTTCTCGATCGGCCAGGCGTTCCGCGCGGCGGGCTCGAAGGTGCTCTATTTCGCCGGCTACAAGAAGATCATCGACCGCTACAAGGTCGCGGAGATCGAGGCGGCGGCGGACGTGGTGATCTGGTGCTGCGACGAGGCGCCCGGCTTCGAGCCGGGCCGCCCGCAGGATCTGACTTTCGTCGGCAACATCGTGCAGGCGATGGAGGCGTACGCCTCCGGCCGGCTCGGCGCGACGACGCTGAAGATGGCCGACGCCGACCGGATCATCGCCATCGGCTCGGACCGCATGATGGCGGCGGTGGCGCGGGCGCGCCACGCCGTGCTGGAGCCGTACCTCAAGCCGCACCACTTCGCGATCGGCTCCATCAACTCGCCGATGCAATGCATGATGAAGGAGATCTGCGCGCAGTGCCTCCAGCCGCACCGCGATCCGCAGACCGGCGAGACGCGCTACGTGTTCTCGTGCTTCAACCAGGACCAGCCGCTCGACTGCGTGGACTTTCACGCCCTCTCCGAGCGGCTGCGGCAGAACTCGCTGCAGGAGAAGCTGACCGCGCAGTGGTTGCGTCACGCATTGCCGACGGTGCGCGGAGATCGCACGCCAATCTAGACAAACGCCCCCGACGCTTTAACAATAGCGGCTCGCGCACCGCCGCAAGGGAGGATAGCTTGGACGCCGAATACATCGAGCGGGTCTACTCCGCGTATTCGCGGGTGTATGACCGCGTATTCGGGCGAGTCTTCCAGGACTCGCGCATCGCGCTCGCCGCCGCGATCGAAGCGCGGCCTGGCCAGAGCGTTCTCGAGGTCGGGGTCGGCACCGGCCTGCTGCTTCCTCTCTATGCTGGTCGCTGCCGCATCACCGGCATCGACCTGTCCGCCGGGATGCTTGACAAGGCGCGCGAGCGGGTCGAGCAGCTCGGCTTGCCGGACGTCACGCTCGAGCGCATGGACGCGGGCGCGATGAGCTTCGCCGACAACTCCTTCGACATCGCGGCGGCGGCGTACGTCGTGACCGCGGTGCCCGACCACCGGGCCGTAATGAGCGAGATGGTGCGGGTGGTCCGCCCGGGCGGGCGCATCCTGCTGCTCAACCACTTCGTCAACGGTTCGCCGGTGCTCGCAGCGTGCGAGCGCGTGGTCTCGCCGCTCTGCATCCATCTCGGCTTCCGCACCGACCTCTCGGTCGGTCAGGTGCTCGACGGGCTACCGCTCGCCAAGCTGCGCGACGAGCGCGTCAAGCCGCTCGGCATGTGGCACCTCGTCGAGTGCCGCAACGACAAGCGCGTGCAGGCCTGAAGAGCAGGCGGCGGCGCCTCAGCTCCGCCGCGTCGTCCAGGCCTCGGTCGCGGCCCGGTGCGCCGCATCCGTCCACGTGCGCACGAAGTGCTCCTGCTCGCTCGCACGCAAGGCTTCCCAGCTCGCACCGAGCCGGGCGGCGAGCGCGAGCGACTTGAACGCCCGCAGCACGTGCGGCGGGCGCTCGGCCAGTCGGTCCGCGAAGCGATCGACGAAGTCCACGAATGCGCCGCCCGGCGGAGCGACGTGCTGCACGAGACCTGCGTTGCGGGCCTCCTCCGCCGACAGGACCCGGCCCGTCGCGAGGAGGTCCAGCGCCGCCGCGGGACCGACCGCGCGCATCAGATCCGTCCCGCCACCCCATGCGCTCGAGACGTTCAGCGTCGCCTGGGTGAAGCCGATGCGGGCATGCGGCGCAGCGACGCGCAGGTCGCACGCCAGCGCGAGCTCCGCGCCGCCGCCAAGCGCGATGCCGTTCAACGCCGCGACGGTCGGCACCGGGAACGCGCGGATTGCGTCGAGCGCAGCAGCGCCCTCGGCGGCGAGCGCCTCGGCCTCCTCCGGCTCGCGCGTCGCCGCGAGCTCGACCAGATCCCCCCCTGCGCAGAACGCGATCTCGCCGGCGCCCGCAATCAGCGCGAGACGCAGGTCGGCGTGCGCGGCGTGCGCCGCGAAGACCACGCGGAGCTCCCGGAGCGCCTCGCGCAGCAGCGCGTTGCGCTTCCCCGGACGGTTGATCGTCACGCGGAGCACGCCGCGGTCGTAGGTGCGCAGAAGGTGCGTCATCAGGCGGAGGTCCGGGCGAACTGGGCCGCGCGAGTGTAGCCCGCGCGCGCCATAATCGCAGCACCCCATCATGGAGATCCTCATGGAGCTGCGACTCGACGCCAAGAACGCGCTCGTCACCGGCGCCTCCTCCGGGCTCGGCTGGCGCTTCGCGACCACCCTCGCGGCAGCCGGTGCACGCGTCGCCGTGGCGGCGCGGCGCACCGACCGCCTCGAGACGCTCAAGGCCGAGATCGAACGCGCCGGCGGCCGGGCGCACGCGGTGGCGCTGGACGTCACCGATGTCGCCTCGGTGCGCGCCGGCGTGGCCGCGGCCGAGGCGGCGCTCGGTCCGCTCGACATCCTCGTGAACAACTCCGGGGTGAGCGTCACCAAGCGCGCCGGCGAGGTCGAGGAGGCCGACTACGATTTCGTGATGGACACCAACGCGAAGGGCGCGTTCTTCGTGGCGCAGGCGGCCGGGCGCGCGATGCTCGCCGCCAAGCGGCCCGGGCGCATCATCAACATCGCCTCCGCAGCGGGCCTGCGCGCACTCGGCCAGCTGTCGGTTTACTGCATGTCGAAGGCGGCGGTGATCCACCTGACGCGTGCGCTCGCCCTGGAGTGGGGCCGCTACGGGATCAACGTCAACGCGCTCTGTCCCGGGTACATCGAGACCGAGATCAACCGGGACTACTGGGAAACCGACGGCGGGAGAAAGCTGATCGGCATGCTGCCGCGGCGCCGCGTCGGCAAGCCCGCGGACCTCGACGGGCTGCTGCTGCTGCTCGCCTCCGAGCACTCCGGGTTCGTCAACGGCGCGGTCATCGCCGCCGACGACGGGTTGACCCTCTGAGAAAGCCCTGAATAAGGACTTTCGACCAATGGGATCGCGAGTTCTTTACGGTGAAAGGCGTTGTTTCGTGTTGTCCGCGCTCGTCCAGCTGCGCTGCCTCGCGACACCCCGTGGCCCTGTTTCAGACCTTCCCTAATCACCGCGGACTGAGCCGCTCGGTCGGCAGGCTCGGCACCCCGCCCGCCGTCGCCGGCGCGGCCTGCGGCGGCAGGCTGGCGAGCCGCTCCGCGAGCGGCGGATTCATCTTGCGCAACCGCTGCACGGCGATCTCCCAGTCGGTCCGGCGGCCGAGCCGCGCGTACGCGACCCCGGCGCCGAAGAGGGCCTCCGCGAACTGCGGATTGCGCTGCAGCGCCTGCTCGTAGAAGACGACCGCGCGGTCGGGCCGCTTCAGGTCGCTGAAGCTCTCGCCGAGCAGGAAGTAGGTCACCGCCGAGTCCTGGTTGATGCGCAGCGCGCTGTCGAGCGTGCGGATCGCGCGCTCGGGCTGCCCCATCGCGCGATAGGACTGCGCGAGCAGGTTCCAGGCCGCGATGTCGTCCGGGCTGACGCGCACCGCATGCTGGAACTGATCGGCCGCGCGCTCGTACTGCCCGAGCTGCGTGTAGGCATAACCCGCCACCACGCGCCAGTCGGGGTTGGTCGGGTCGATCGCGATGTTCTCCTGCGCGAACTGCGCGACGCCGTTCCAGTCGCCCTTCTCCTCGAGAGCGGAGAGCCGGTCGCGGTTCGGCTCGCTCACGCCCTTCATGTTGTTGAGCAGCGTGGTGAACGTGCCCTCGGGGAGGAGGCTGATCAACAGCTGGGCCGCGGGCGACATGCAGCCCGCAAGCGCCGCCGACAGCACGAGCGCCGCGACGGTGCGCCGGAGCTCAGTCGTTCTGATAGACGTAGCCCTTCTGCCGGACGCGCGAGTCCTGGACACGCTGCTGCTGGTCGAGGTCGAGCTTGCGATCCCACCACAGCGAGCGGCCCTTCGCCTGCTCGTCCGCGAGCTGCGGCCGCTCGTGCAGCAGATCGCGGATGAGGCGCGTCGCGTCGGACTCGTAGCCGGTCTTGATCTTCTTGCCGAACATGGTCGTGAGGGGATGGTGAACGGACGCGGCCGATTATACCCGGCGCATCCGGCTTGGACGCGCGCCTACCATCGCAGGCGATTCCTTGAAAAACAAAAGCTTCCGTCCGGACGGGGCACGGGCCTTGCATTTTTGTTCAGGCCTGTATATAAATGCAGTAAAGCGCCATGCACACCGAGGCGCCAGTCCCGCGGATCGGGGCGGACGGCAAGCCGCCGCTCAATCCGCGATGCCTATAACAGCTCCGCTTCTGGAGGCAGTCATGGATCACGAAAAAGCCCTGGGCATCCTGCAGAACCTGTCGAACGGCAGCGATCCGTTCACCGGCAAGCCGTTCCCCGCCGACAGCCCGTACCAGCACCCGGACGTCGTGCGGGCGCTCTTCCAGGCGGTGCGGGCGATGGAAAGCGCGGTCGCCGCGCAGAAGCGGCAGGCCGCGCGCCCCGCGGGCGGCAATTCGGGCAAGCCGTGGTCGAAGGAGGAGGACGAGCGCCTGCTCGGCGCCTTCGACCGGGGCCAGTCGATCGACGATCTCGCCGGCGCGCATGCGCGCAGCCGGCTCGCGATCGAGGCGCGGCTCGCACGGTTCGGACGGGTGCCGATGCCCGCCGGCGTCCGGGCGATCGCCAACGGCATGCAGGCGCGCGAGCCGGCTGGACCGCGGTACTCGGCGCACGTCTAGGAGCACGCCATGAAAGACACCCCGTCAGGCCGAGATCCTCCAGCCATCCGCGACAGACTCCAAGGCGACGCCCTGTATCATCAGTTGGGAGCGACGATGAAAGAACTCACTCCCCGTCAGGCCGAGATCCTCCAGCTCATCCGCGACACGATCGAGGAGACCGGCTTCCCGCCGACGCGCATGGAGATCGCGCGCATGCTCGGCTTCGCCTCCCCCAACGCGGCCGAGGAGCACCTGCGCGCGCTCGAGCGCAAGGGCGCGATCGAGATCCTCGACGGCACCGCGCGCGGCCTGCGGCTCACGGAGGCCCTCGGGCTGCCGCTCGTCGGCCGCGTCGCCGCCGGCTCGCCGATGCTCGCCGAGGAGCACATCGTCGGCCGCTACTCGGTCGATCCGAACCTCTTCCGACCGCGCGCCGACTATCTGCTCAAGGTGCGCGGCATGAGCATGCGCGATGCCGGCATCCTCGACGGCGACCTCCTCGCCGTGCACAAGACCGTGGATGCGCGCTCGGGGCAGATCGTCGTCGCGCGCCTGCAGGACGAGGTGACGGTGAAGCGCCTGCGCCGCCGCGGCGCCACCGTCGAGCTCCTGCCCGAGAACCCGGACTTCAAGCCGATCGTGATCGACTCGCGCGAGACGCCGCTCGCGATCGAAGGCATCGCGGTCGGCGTCATCCGCAACCGCACGCTTTGAAATCGCACCCACGCCCGCATCGGGTCTTGCAATGGGGCTCGCTGACCCCGCCGTCCCACTCTCTGCGCTGCTCACCCGCCCCGACATCTGGCGCGGCGACGCGCGGCGCAGGTGGCGAGCCCGAGCGTGCCGACCGGCTTCGCCACCCTCGACGCGGAGCTGCCCGGTGGCGGCTGGCCGACCGGCTGCCTCACCGAGCTCCTGCCCGCGCACGAAGGCATCGGCGAGCTGCGCATCCTCGGCCCGGCGCTTGCCGCACTCTCACGCGCAGGCAGGCGGCTCGCCTGGATCGCGCCGCCTCATCTTCCCTACGCGCCGGCGCTCGACGCCGCCGGCATCGCGCTTACCCAGCTCCTGATCGTCAGGACGGCCGCGGCGCGCGACACGCTGTGGGCCGCCGAGCAGGCGCTCGCCTCCGCCGCTTGCGGGGCAGTGCTCGTCTGGCCCGGCAGGGCGAAGTATGCGGAGCTCCGTCGCCTCCAGCTCGCCGCCGAGAAAACTCGCGCACTCGCGGTGCTATTTCGCGCACCACGCGCCGCCAGCGAAGCCTCCCCTGCCGTGTTGCGCCTCGCACTGCATACCGCCTTCGGCGGGCTCGCAGTGCGGATCCTCAAGCGGCGCGGAGCGGTGTGTGAGCAGCCGGTCTTCATCGACATCGGAGCGCCTCGTGCAGTGGATATCGCTGTACCTGCCCAATCTCCCGCTCGAAGCACTCACGCGCAGCCTTGCGACGCCTGAGCCGCAGGCGGTCGCGGAGCATCGGCGAGCACTCGGTCGCTAAGCACCAGCGGGTCGTGGCCTGCGACCGGAAGGCGCGCGCACGCGGCGTGCGGCCGGGCATCGCCGTCTCCGCCGCGCGCGCGCTCGCGCACGACCTCGTCGTCCGGCCGCGCGATCCGGCCGAGGAGACCGAAGCGCTGCTCGGAGTCGCCGGCTGGGCCGCGCAGTTCACGCCGAGCGTGGCGCACGAGCCCCCCGATGCGCTCGTGCTCGAGGTCTCGGGCAGCCTGAGGCTCTTCGGCGGCGTCGATCGCATGCGCGCATCCCTTCTCGCGGGTTGCGCGCGAATGGGCTTCACCGCCCTCGCCGCATGCGCGCCCACCGCGCGCGGCGCCGCGTGGCTGGCACGCGCCGGCGTGGCGCCATGCATCGAGCACGCCGATGCCCTCGGGTCCGCGCTCGCCGCCGTCCCGCTGCGCATCGCCGTGCGCGCGGCGGACACGCTCGAAGCGTTGCACGCAATCGGCGCCCGGACGGTGGGCGATCTCGTCGCGCTGCCGCGCGACGGGCTCGCGCGCCGCTTCGGCCAGGCACTTCTCGACGACCTGGATCGCGCCCACGGGCGCCTCGCCGACCCGCGCGCGTTCTACGTCCCGCCGGCGCGGTTCCATGCCCGCCTCGAGCTGCCGGCGGAGGTCACACTGGCCGAGAGCCTGCTGTTCGCGGCGCGGCGTCTGTTCGTGCAGCTCGAGGGCTTCCTCGCCGCGCGCGCCGGCGGGGTGCGACGGCTCGAGTTGCGCCTGTTTCATCGCGAGGTAACCGCGACCGTCATACACATCGGCCTCGTCGCGCCAAGCCGCGATGCGGGTCACTTCACCCTGCTCGCGCGGGAGCGACTCGGCACCATGAGGCTCGCCGAACCGGTCCGCGCGCTCGCCCTCGCCGCGGACGACATTGCGCCGCTCGCCGGCGAACCGCTTGCCCTGTTCGCCGACGAAAGCGGCCGACCGGAGGACTGGCAGAAGCTCGTCGAGCGCCTGCGTGCACGGCTGGGCACGGCAAGCGTGCACGGCGTGCGCAGCGCCGCAGAGCATCGGCCGGAGTACGCGTCGCGCGCGTGCGAGCTCACGCACGCACGGGGAAGGGAGGAAGCGGAAGCGGGAAAGGTCGGGCTGCGCCCGTTCTGGCTGCTTGCCGCGCCCCGGCCGATCGCGGAGGTCGGGGCGGTGCCGCACTACGGCGGCCCGCTGAAGCTCGTCGCCGGCCCGGAGCGCATCGAGTCGGGCTGGTGGGACGGCAGCGAGGTCGCGCGGGACTACTTCGTCGCGCAAACGTCTGAGCATGCGCTCGTCTGGATCTACCGCGCCCGCGGCGCTGCCGGGGGATGGTTCCTCCACGGGCTTTTCGCCTGAATGTTGCCCGCTTACGCCGAGCTGCACTGCCTGTCCAACTTCACCTTCCTGCGCGGCGCTTCGCATCCCGAGGAGCTGGTCGCGCGGGCGCACGCGCTCGGCTACGCGGCGCTCGCGATCACCGACGAGTGCTCGCTCGCCGGCGTGGTGCGCGCGCACGGTGCCGCGAAGGATCTCGGGCTGAAGCTCCTGATCGGCACGGAGATACGGCTGGTCGATGGCCCGCAGCTGGTGCTGCTCGCCTGCAACCGCGCCGGCTACGGCAACCTCTCCGAGTTGATCACCACGGGCCGGCGTAGCGCCACGAAGGGCAGCTATCGCCTGACCCGCGCCGACCTCGACGGCGGCCTGGCCGACTGCCTTGCGGTGTTGATCCCCTCGTCACCCCCGCTTCCTTCCTGCCTGGCGGAAGCGCACTGGCTCGCAGCGCGCTTCCCGGATCGCGCCTGGATCGCCGCGGAGCTTCTTTGCGGCCCGGACGACCGCGCGCAGCTCGATGCCCTGCGCGAGCTCGCGCGCCGCACCGGCCTGCCGCTCGTCGCGGCCGGCGACGTGCACATGCACGTGCGCTCCCGGCGCCGGCTGCAGGATCTGCTCACCGCGGTGCGCCTGGGCAAGCCGGTCGCCGCCTGCGGCCGGGCGCTCCATCCGAACGCCGAGCGCCATCTGCGGCTGCGGATGCGGCTCGCGCAGCTCTATCCGCCCGAGCTGCTCGCCGAAACGCTGCGCCTCGCGCGAGCGTGCCGCTTCTCGCTCGACGAGCTGCGCTACGAATACCCGGAGGAGCTCGTGCCCGCCGGCGAGACGCCGGCGTCGTGGCTGCGCAAGCTCACCGAAGCAGGCCTGGGATGGCGCTTCCCGCAGGGCGCGCCCGATAACGTCCGCCAGCTCGTCGAGCACGAGCTCGCCCTGATCGCCGATCTCGCCTACGAGCCCTACTTCCTCACCGTGCACGACATCGTGCGCTTCGCGCGCGAGCGGCGCATCCTCTGCCAGGGCCGCGGGTCGGCGGCGAACTCGGCGGTGTGCTACGCGCTCGGCGTCACCGAGGTCGATCCGGCACGCCTGTCGATGCTGTTCGAGCGCTTCATCTCGAAGGAGCGGAACGAGCCTCCTGACATCGACGTCGACTTCGAGCACCAGCGGCGCGAGGAGGTGATCCAGTACCTCTACGCGAAGTACGGCCGCGACCGCGCCGCGATCGCCGCCACCGTCATCACCTATCGCGCCAAGAGCGCGGTGCGCGACGCGGGCAAGGCTCTCGGACTCGATGCGGACCAGGTCGACCGCCTGGCCGGCTCGCTCGCGTGGTGGGACGGTCGCAGCGCGCTGCCCGAGCGCATCAGTGAGGCCGGGCTCGATCCCGCGAGCGGGCAGGTCGCGCAGCTCCTCGAGCTCGCGGGCACTCTGATCGGCTTCCCGCGCCACCTCTCGCAGCACACCGGCGGATTCGTGATCGCGCGCGACCGGCTCTCGCGGCTCGTGCCGATCGAGAACGCCGCGATGCCGGACCGCTCGGTCATCGAATGGGACAAGGACGACCTCGACGCGCTCGGCCTGCTCAAGGTGGACGTGCTCGCGCTCGGCATGCTCTCGGCGATCCGGCGCGCGCTCGACCTGATCGCCGCGCGGCACGGCCGGCCGTTCGCGCTGTCCGACGTGCCGCCGGAGGATCCGGCGACCTACGCGATGATCCAGCGCGCCGACACGATGGGCGTGTTCCAGATCGAGTCGCGCGCGCAGATGTCGATGCTGCCGCGCCTCGCGCCGGCGTGCTTCTTCGATCTCGTGATCGAGGTCGCGATCGTGCGCCCCGGGCCGATCCAGGGCGGCATGGTGCATCCCTATCTCCGGCGCCGCAACGGCGAGGAACCGGTGACCTACCCGAGCGCGGCGGTCCGGTCGGTGCTCGAGCGGACGCTCGGCGTGCCGATCTTCCAGGAGCAGGTGATGAGCCTCGCGGTGGTCGCCGCCGGCTTCACCCCCGGCGAGGCCGACCGGCTCCGCCGCGCGATGGCGGCGTGGCGGCGCAAGGGCGGTCTGGAGCCGTTCGAGCGCCGCCTCAAGGACGGCATGCGCGAGCGCGGCTACTCGGACGAGTTCGCCGACCAGATTTTTCGTCAGATCCTCGGTTTCGGCGAGTACGGCTTTCCCGAGTCGCACTCGGCGAGCTTCGCGCTGCTCGTCTACGTGTCGTCGTGGATCAAGCGCCACGAGCCGGCCGCGTTCCTCGCCGCGCTGCTCAACAGCCAGCCGATGGGCTTCTACGCGCCGTCGCAGCTCGTGCAGGACGCGCAGCGGCACGGGGTGGAGGTGCGGCCGGTGGAGGTGTGCACGAGCGAGTGGGAGTGCACGCTGGAAGGCCGTGATCCGCCTGCGGTGCGCCTGGGCATGCTGATGGTCAAAGGGCTCTCCGAGGCCGGCGCCCGCCGCATTGCCGCCGCGCGCGCCGCGGCGCCTTTCGCGAATATCGCGGATCTCGCCCGTCGCGCGCGGCTCGAGGCGCGCGATCTGAAGTGCCTCGCCGCTGCCGGCGCCCTCAACGCGCTCGCCGAGCATCGCCGCCGCGCGTACTGGGACGTCGCCGGGATCGAGGCGCGGCCGCACATCCTGCGGGAGGCGCCGGTCCGCGAGACGGCGCCGGCGCTCGCCGCGCCCACCGAGGGCGAAGACCTCGCCGCCGACTACGCGAGCCTCGGCCTCACGCTCGGGCGGCATCCGCTCGCGCTGTTGCGCGATCGCCTGCGGCGCATGGGGCTCGCGACTGCCGCCGAAGTGCGCGAGGCGCGGCACGGCCAGGCCCTGCGCGCCTGCGGCATCGTCACCGGCCGGCAGCGTCCCGACACCGCGTCGGGCGTGGTGTTCGTGACGCTCGAGGATGAAACCGGGTACGTGAACGTGGTCGTCTGGTCGGCCCTCGTCGAGCGCCAGCGGCGCGAGCTGCTCGGGGCACGCCTGATGGCGGTACACGGCACGATCGAGCGCGAAGGCGCGGTGGTGCATCTCGTTGCGCGGCGCCTGGCCGATCACAGCACGCTGCTCGGGCGGATCCTCACCCGCTCGCGCGACTTCCACTAGCGACTCCGAGCAACCGGGACCGGGAATTCAGCCGGGCGCGCGCGGCGTAAACTGGCGCCGTGTTCGACGACACCCTCAAGCTCATCCTCTCGCTCGGCGAGCGGGCGCCCGCGGCCTGCATGCCCAAGCGCCTGGCCGAGCTGTTCCACCATCTCGCGGCCGCCGCGACCGCCGTCGAGGCGAGCCAGATCGAGGATGTCATCTGGGACGTCTGGATGTCGCACGACGATCCCGACGCCGAGGACGCGCTCCAGCAGGCGACGCGTGCGATCGCGGCCCGGGAGCTGGACGAGGCCGAGGCGATCCTGGACGCCCTGGTCGCGCTGCAACCGGACTACGCCGAGGCGTGGAACAAGCGCGCGACGCTGTACTTCCTGCAGCGGCGCGACCCCGAGAGCATCGCGGACATCCGCCGCGTGCTGGAGCTCGAGCCGCGCCATTTCGGCGCGATCTGCGGCTTCGGGCAGATCTGCCTGCGGCACCGCGACCGCGCCGCGGCGCTGTTCGCGTTCGACGCGGCCCTGCGCGTCAATCCGCACCTCGGGAGCATCCGTGCGGCCGTGCAGGAACTCTCGGACGAGCGCGACGGCCCCGTGCAGTAAGCCCGGCGCCGGCGCTAGACTGCAGCACATGTATGCCGAGACGCTCAAGCTCATCGCCACCGGCCCGCGGCGACGGCCGTCGCCGCGCCTGCAGCGCTCGCTCGACGCGCTGCTGCGCCGCCTCGCCGACCTGGCGGCGCCGCGCTCGGACCGCACCGAGGACGCGGTCTGGGCGCTCTGGATGCGGTATCCGGACGTCGGGGCGGCAGCCGAACTCGAGCGCGCCACGCGAGCGATCGTCGCCCGGGACTACCCGACGGCCGAGGCGATCCTGCGGCGGCTCGTCGCGCTGCATCCCGGATTCGCCGAGGCCTGGCACAAGCGCGCCACGCTCTACTACCTGCAGGGACGCGACGACGAGAGCGTCAGCGACTTTCACCGCACCCTCGTGCTCGAGCCCCGTCACTACGGCGCGATGCTCGCATTCGCCGAGCTGTGCGTCGCGAACGGGCGCGCGGATGCCGCGCTGTTCGCCTTCGACGCCGCGCTGCGGGTGAACCCGCACCTCGGCGACGCCCGCCAGCGGTTCGAGGCACTGCTCGCCCGCCCCGGGGCGCGCGCTCACTGAGCGAGCGTCGCCGCGAGCGCCCCGTCGAGTCCGGCGAGCATCAGCTCGATCTCCTCCGCGGTGACGTTGAGCGCAGGCATGAAGCGCAGGGTCTCGGGCCGCGGCGAGTTCAGCAGCAGCCCGTTCGCGCGCGCACGCTCCACGACTCTCGCGCCCGCGTCGCGGCCGAGATCGAGGGCCATCAGCAGCCCGCGGCCGCGCACCTCGCCGAGTCGGCGTTGGCGCGACAGCGCAGCCAGGCCCCGCGCGAGTTGCTCGCCCCGGGCCACGACACCTTGCAGGAATCCCGGGGCAAGCAGCGCCTCCAGCACTGCCGCGCCGACCGCGGTCATGAGTGGATTGCCGTTGTAGGTCCCGCCCTGATCGCCGTGCTCGAAGCAGCAGACGGCCTCGCGCGCCAGCAGCGCCGCGAGCGGCACGCCCCCGCCTATGCCCTTGCCGAGGGTCATGATGTCCGGCTCGATTCCCGCGTGCTCGTAGCCGAACAGCGTGCCGGTTCGGCCCATGCCGGTCTGCACCTCGTCGACGATCAGCAGCAGCCCCCGTGCGTGCGTGAGCGCGCGGAGCGCACGCAGGAAGTCGTCGGTCGCGCACAGCACGCCCGCCTCGCCCTGGATGGGCTCCAGCAGCACCGCGACCGTGCGATCGTTGATCAACCGCTCGACCGAGCCGAGATCGTTCAGCGTCGCCTTCGGGAAGCCGGGCACCTTGGGCTCGAACAGCGTGTCCCAGCCGGGCTTGCCCGACGCGGACATGGTCGCCAGCGTGCGGCCGTGGAACGCATGGTCGAAGGTGATGATCTCGTAGGCCCCACCGCGGTGCCGGGTGCCCCATTTCCGGGCCAGCTTGATCGCGCCCTCGTTCGCCTCGGCGCCGCTGTTGGCGAAGAACACGCGGTCGAAGCACGAATGGTCGACCAGACGCTGGGCGAGTCGGGCGCTCGGCGCGTTCCAGAAGGCGGGACTCGGGTTGATCAGCGTGGCCGCCTGCGCCGCGAGCGCGTCGGCGATCGCCTTCGGGCAGTGCCCGAGCGCGTTCACCGCCCAGCCCTGGACGAAGTCGAGGTAGCGGCGTCCCTCGTGGTCCCACAGCCATGCGCCCTCGCCGCGCAGGAATACGAGCGGCGGCCGCGCGGTGATCTCCATCAGGGCATGCAGCGGGAAGTCGGCGAGTTGCATGGTCGGATCCTCGGTCGCAAAGCGGAAAAGACGAAGGCCACAGGGAGCGCCTGTGGCCTTCGCGTAGGTCGGGTGCCGGAGCTACCGTCGTCGCGCGTTCAGACGCGTTGGAGGTGTCGCGGGGCGGCGTCGGACCATGACGTAGTCGCTGTTCACGGCGCCAGTGTGCCGAACGCGCGCCATGCGGTCAACTGCCCCGATACATGAACTCGCGGGTGAGCGGCAGCGGATTCATCCCGGGGCCACCCTGCTTGCACGCGAGCGCCTGATAGATGCTCATCCAGTTGTGCGCGAACCCGTACGCACAGCCCGCGAGATAGATCGACCAGATCCGGAAGCGCCGTTCGCCCGCGATCGCGCGCGCGCGCTCCGCGTGCGCCTCGAGGCGGTTCGCCCACTCGGCGCAGGTCTTCGCGTAGTGCCGGCGCAACGATTCGACGTCCACCACCTCGAGCCCGGCCGCCGCCATCTCGCGCAGCGCCAGCCCGACGTGCGGCAGCTCGCCGTGCGGAAAGACGTACCGCTCGATGAAGTCGCTGGCACCCAATCCGACGGCGCGGCTCTCCGGATCGACGGAGGTGATCCCGTGATTGAGCGCCAACCCGCCGTCCTTGAGGAGGCGCTGGATCTGGCTGAAATACGGCACGAGGTTGTTCAGCCCGACGTGCTCGAACATGCCGACGCTCGAGATCTTGTCGTAGCCGCCCTGCTCCGGGACGTCGCGATAGTCCTGCAGGCGCACCTCGCAGCGGTCGCCGAGCCCGCGCGCGCGGATCTGCTCGCGCACGTGCTCGTACTGGTTGTTGGAGAGCGTGATGCCGACCGCGCGCGCGCCGAACTTCTCGACGGCGCGGAAGATCAGCGCGCCCCAGCCGCAGCCGATGTCGAGCAGACGTTCCCCTGGCCGCAACTGCAGCTTGGTCAGGATGTGATCGAGCTTCTGCTCCTGCGCGGCGTCCAGGCCGTCCCCCTCGGTGCGGTAGTACGCGCACGAGTAGACCATGTTGCGGTCGAGGAACAGCCGATAGAAGTCGTTCGAGACGTCGTAGTGGTACTCGATCGCCTTCTTGTCGCGCCCCCGCGTATGGGTCGCCCGCTTCAGCGGCGCGAATGCGCTGGCGCCTCCGACCGCACGGGTGAAACGCTCGCAGACCCGGAACGCCTCCGTGACCCGCCCTTCGAGGCCGATGTGCCCCTCGACGTACGCCTCGCCGAGCGTCATCAGGTCGGGCGATCCGAAGTAGCGGAGCGCGGTCGGGGTCGGCACGGTCAGCGTCACCGCCGGATCGGGTCCGAGCTCATAGCTCCGGCCGGTCCACAGGCGGATGCGCAGCGGCACGGGTTCGGTCGAGCGAATGCGCTCGGTGACCTTGGCGAGACGACTCTCCACGATGCGACCGCCGCGGACGCTCCCCACCAGCTTTCCAAGACTGCTCTCTAGCAACATGACCACCTCCTGCCGGCAGACACGTTAACGAGACGCTGATCAAGGGCCCCCCCTCGACGGCCCCTCTGCTTCAGGAAGCAGCCCCGTGGACGCGGGTCTGCTCAGGGGTTCAACGGGGAATCTTACACCGGGCCCCGCGACGCACCAGTCCGCCGGATGGCGGAGGGTCGCCGGTCCATCTAGAATCGGTCGCCTCGGCGCCTGCGGGGCGCCATCGGCCCGGAGACGCCGCAATGAGCGACATCAAGGTGCGCCGCAACCATTCGCTGCCGATCGAGGACGCGCGCAAGGCGGCCGACAAGATCGCGGCGCGATTGAAGAAGGACTTCGACTTCGAGTTCACCTGGGAACGCCACGTGCTGCACTTCGAGCGCACCGGCGTCCACGGCGAGCTGCACGTCACCGATCACGACGTGCGGCTGGAGGCCAGGCTCAGCTTCCTGCTCGCCTTCCTCCGGCCCCGCATCGAACAGGAGATCGACGAGCAGTTCGACAAGTACTTCGCCCCGCCCGCCGCGAAGGCCGCACCGACCAAGAAGGGCGCGCCGGCGAAAAAAGCCGCGCCCGCCAAGGCGCCCGCGAAAAAGCGGACCTGAACGAGGCCCCTATCCGCCCAGCGACTTGACGAGGTCGACGTACTTCTTCATCGCCTCGTCCTTCGACATCCCCTTCGTCTTCGCCCACGCGTCGTACTTCGCGCGCCCGATCATGTCGGTGAAGCCGGGCCGCTTGCCCTCCACGTCGCCTTCGCTGCCCTGCTTGAACAGCGCGTAGAGCTGCAGCTTCGCGTCGTTGCCCGGGTCCTCCTTCAGCTTCTTCACCGCGGCCGCGGCGTCCTCGAACTTCTTCTTCAGGTCGCTCACTCTCGCCTCCATGACGATCCGCCGGGGGGTCGGCCCCGCGCGCTCGGCTATTATAGGGAGCCCTCGGATCCCCATCGCATAGACGAGCCGCCAGATGCCAAGCCGCAGCCGCATGTCGAGCGTCGACACCGCCTGGCTGCGCATGGACCGGCCGACCAACCGGATGGTGATCGTCGGGGTGCTGCTGTTCGACCAGGCGGTCGACTACGATCGCCTGCTGGCCACGTTCGCGGCGCGCTTCATGCATTTCGACCGCTTCCGCTGCCGCCCGGTCGAGGATGCGACCGGGGCGTGGTGGGAGGAGACGCCGCGCTTCAGCCTGGAGCGACACGTGCGGCGCGCGCGCCTCCCCGGCAAGGGCGGCGCCGCGGCGCTGAAGCGTTTCGTCGCAAAGCTCGTCGCGCGGCCCTTCGATGCACGCCGCCCCTGGTGGGACTTCACGCTCGTCGACGGCTATGACGGCGCCTCGGCGGTGGTCGCGCGGATCCACCACAGCTACGCCGACGGCATCGCCCTGATCCGCGTCATGCTGTCCCTGACCGACGCGTCGCGCGACGCGCCGGTAGCGGCAGGCGAAGCTCGGCCGCGCCGCGGCTCCGCCCCGCGCGCAGACCCCGGCGGCCTCCTCGGGCAGCTCTTCGAGCCGCTGTCGGGCCTGGCGAGCCAGGCGCTGCGGGTCTCCGGCGAGGTCGCCGAGAAGGGGATGGAGGCTCTCCTCAACCCGGAGAAGCTCGTCGCATATGCGCGCCTCGTCGGAAGCGTCGCCGGGGAGGTCGCGCAGCTCGCGACGATGCCCGACGACTCGCGCACCCGCTACAAGGGCAAGGCGGGGGGCGAGAAGCGCGTCGCGTGGACCGACCCCATCTCGCTCGACGAGGTGAAGGCCGTCGGCAAGGTGCTCGACTGCTCCGTGAACGACGTGCTGCTCGCCACGGTCGCGGGCGCACTGCGTCGCTACCTCGTCGACAAGGGCGACCCCACCGACGGACTCGAGCTGCGCGCGATGGTGCCGGTCAATCTGCGCGCCAACGAGGCGGAGATCAAGCTCGGGAACCGGTTCGGGCTCGTGACCCTCCTCCTGCCGGTCGGCATCGCCAACCCGCTCGCCCGGCTCTACGAGGTGCATCACCGCATGGAGGCGCTGAAGGGCTCCTACCAGGCGGCGATCGCGTTCGCGCTCCTCGGGGCGGCCGGCCTGGCGCCGAAGGCCGTGCAGCAGCAGATGCTCGACTTGCTCGCGAACAAGGCGACCGCGGTGATGACCAATGTTCCCGGCCCGCAGGAGCAGCTCTACTTGGCCGGGGCCCGTCTCCGGCAGTTCATGTTCTGGGTGCCGCAGTCGGGCGACATCGGCATGGGCGTCTCGATCCTGTCCTACAACGGCGGTGTGCAATTCGGCCTCATTACCGACGCCGCCCGCGTGCCCGACCCGGAAAACGTCATCGCGCACTTCCGGCCCGAATTCGACCGGCTGCTGATGACCATCCTGATGGAGCCGTGGGACATGCAGCGCGACCCGGCGCTCGTCGAGCGCGAGCTCGGCACGGCGGTGCGTCGCGGGAAACGCGCGCTCAAGCGGCCGTCGGCGAGATCCGCCGCCTGATGCTTAGCGAATCCTTGCAAAGCCCTCCTTTGAGCGGCGTTTTGCCTGGGATTGGGGAGTCGCACGAGGGGCCGTGGCCCCACTTGCAGCGTCTCTTAGTCCTCGAGCTCGGCCTTCGCCGCCTCGACGTCGAGGCGCTCCATCGCGTCCAGCGGTTTCTGCTTTGCCGCCTCGGCGTAGAGCTTCTCGGCCTCCTTCATCCTGTCCTTGCCGAAAAGCGCACGAGTCCGTTCGCGTACTCGATGCGCGCGATCGCCGAGTCCGGGTTGAGCTTGAGCGCCTTCTGGAAGTGCTCGACGGCCGCGTCCTTGCCGGCGCCGTAGGTGAGCTTGCCGACCATGGCGCCGACCTTGCCGATGATCTCGGCGTGCCATGTGCCGAGCGCGATCTGCGCATCGGCGTGCTTCGGCTGGAGCTTGATCGCCTTGTCGAGCGCTTCCTTGATCTTGCCGCCGAGGCCCTGCGCGAGCGCCTTCGCGATCGAGATCTCCTGGCCGTAGCGGCCGGCCGCCATCGCGAAGAAGTAGTGGGCGTTCGCGTCGCGCGGACGCTCCCGAATCGCCGCCTCGCCGCGCTCCATCGCCTCCTGGAAGAGCTTCGCCTTTCGCGGCCCGGCCTTCTCGAGGTAGGTCGCGTAGATCGCCTGCGCCTTGTTCGCGACGTTGGCGCCGTCGGCGCCAGCCGCCAGCCCGGCCTCGATCGCGCGCCCGAAATCCCCCTGGTGATAGGCGCGCCACGCATCCTGGACGGCTTCGTCCTTCGGGAACGGCTCGCAGTCCCCGCGGTGCAGCCGATCCCAGTGCCGCTTGAGGTTCGGGCCGTCGTACACGTACGCCTTCTCGGGATGGGGAAACTTCGCCCAGCTCGACTTCGCCATCGACTCTCCTCCTGATCAGGATGACACGTATGCCGCGGCGAGCCGCTCGAACAGCGCGCGCGAGCGATCGGCGAGGAACGGCGCCACGAGCGACATCACCTGGTAGGCGCCGCGCGCGATCATCTCGCCTTCCTGCAGATTGCGCGGGTTGCGCACGTACTCGTAGGACAGCCAGTAGGTCGCGACCACGACCATGTTGGTCGCGAGCGCGGCGACCTCGCCGTGCTGCGCGCGCAGCTCGCCGCTCGCGGCGAGGCCTTCGCACAGTGCGGTCGCGGTCCGCACCTTCTGCTCGAGCAGTCGCTTGAAGTGGATCTCGAGCAGCCGGTTGCGCGACAGCAGGTCGTTGAGGTCGCGGTACAGGAAGCGGTACTTCCAGACCGCCTCGAAGAGCACGTGCAGGAACAGCCACATGTCCTCGACATCGGCCTGCCGCGCCGACGGCGCCGCGAGCACGCCCTCGATCTCGCGCTCGAATGCGCCGAAGATCGTGTTGACGATCTCGTCCTTGCTGCGGAAGTGGTAGTAGAGGTTGCCGGGGCTGATGTCCAGCTCGTCGGCGATGAAAGTGGTGGTGACGTTCGGTTCGCCGAAGCCGTTGAAGAGCCTCAGGCTCGTCTCGAGGATGCGCTCGCGCGTGCGGCGCTTCGGCTTGCGCTCCATTCCATGGGCCTCGTGCGGGCCGCGAAGGATAGCACGCCCCTCGGCGCGGTCAGCCCGCTGCAGTGGCGGTGCTCGCGAGCCAGCGCTCGAGGTCGTCCAGCGACTCGGTGAGCCGCGCGGTGGTCGCCGTCGCCGCGCTGAGGAGCCGGCGCCTTCGCATGCCCCGGACCAGATGCCGGTCGGGATCGGTGAGGGCGTCGATGCGGAGCCCGACGCCGTGGCGGGCGAGGATCGGCGCGAGCGCATGGCGACGCGCGAACAGCTCCTTGCGCGTCTTCTGGTAGGCGTGCTCCGCGAGGTGGCGCCGGCTCGAATAGCTGAACATGTTGGTGAAGAACATCTCCGCGTCGTGCTTGTTCGGCTCGAACAGCACTACGTCCGCGTCGCGGAACTCGCGCTTGTAGCGCTGCATCCCGACCTGCATGCGCGAGTACACCATTGCGCGCAGCGTCTGTGCCAGCACCACCGGCAGGCCGCCGTCGACGAGCCGCCGCGGCGCGTGCGGGTCGACGACCGGAATGCGGCTGTCGTAGGGCACGAGCGGATTGATGCAGAGCAGGAGCTTCACGCCCTGCTCCAGCGCCACCGACGCGTGGAGCGTGCGCTTGAGCGCGCCGTCGACGTAGAAACGTCCGTCGATCTCCACGGGCGGGAACAGCCCGGGCAGCGCCGCGCTCGCCTCGACCGCGCGCGAGATCGGGACATGATCGAACCCCGGCGCACCGAACTCGACCCAAACGCCCGAATCGAGGTCGGTCGCGACGAGGAACAGCTTGCGCTTCAGCGTGCGGAAGTCGTTCGACCGGCCGGGAGCATCGAAAAGGCGGCGCAGGTAGCGATCGATCGCGTCGTTGTCGAACAGCCCCGTCGGGATCGCCCGGCCCACCTGCGCGAAGGACTCCATGAACGCGTGCGCGCCGGGCTGGGTGACGAAGCGCCACGCCGATGCGACGAGCAGGGGCGGAAGCGAGGCCGCGCGCCGCGCGAACTCCCGGAACGCCGGACGCAGGAAGATGTCCGGCCCGAAGGGCTCGCGATGCGACTCGCTCTCGATGAACATCCGGCACATCTCGAGCGGCGCGATGCCGTTCGCGAGACCCGCCGCGATGAAGCTGCCGGAGCTGACCCCGACGTAGACGTCGAGGTCGGTGAAATCGATGCCTTCGAGGCATTCGGCGAGAGCGGCGAGCGCGCCCACTTCATAGATGCCGCCCAGGGGGCCGCCCCCGGCGAGCGCGACGCCCACCTTGGCGGGCCGGCCCGGCGACCCCGTTCGGCGCGTGCGCTCGGTCATCGGCACAAGTCCGGCACGCCGCGTTCGACGCGGCACGGAAAGCTATGTCCCACCGGCGAGCCCGCGGCTACTTCTTCGCCGCACGCTTCGGCCGCTTCGCCCCTTTCGCGCGCGCGCCGTCGAGCCTGCGCACGCTCGCGGTCAGCTCCTCGACGCGCTTCGAGAGGTTCTGGATGTCTCGATTCGTCGGGACGCCGAGCTTGTTCAGCGCGCGCGCGACGCGATCCTCGAACACCTGCTCGAGCTTGTCCCACGTCGCCGTCGCCCGGGCGGTCGCCTTGGTCGCGGCCTGGCCCACCTGACCGGAAACCGATCCCATTCGCGTCTGTGCGAACTTCCGGGTCCGCGACTCGAGATTGCGGCCCTCCTTCACCAGGGCGTCGAACACCTTCGCCCCTTCTTCCTGCGTCTTTCCGAAAGCGCCCAGTCCGGCCAGCCAGATCTGCTGCGCCGATTCGCGCACCGTTGCGGCGAGCTGGTTGTCGCCAGCGCCTTCCGCGATCGCCTTGAGCTTCTTGACCATGTGTGTCTCCCGTTCTCGATGGCCGGCGACCGGGGGTCGCCGCCGCGCCGGTCTTGCCGCCGGCGCTCAAGAAGCATTCTAGGTCCTCGGCCTAGAACCGACACCCTAAAACCGCCTGCGTTCCCGGCACCACCCGATTCCCCAGGATCTATAATCCGCCGCCCCGGCGCACGCGGCGGCACAATTGCGGCGCCACGACCGCGCACCCCCGCCGCAGGGCCGTACAAGGAGGATCGAGCATGCACTACTTCGTCACCGGTGCGACCGGCTTCATCGGCAAGCGCCTCGTCCGCAAGATCCTCGAACGCAAGGGCACCGTGGTCCATTTCCTGGTGCGCGACCGGTCGGCCAAGCGCAGCGCCGATCTCCTCGACTACTGGGGCGTGGACGACACCCGCGCCGTCCCGGTCCGTGGCGACCTCGCCCTGCCCGGCCTCGGCATCACCGCCGCGGAGCGCAAGAAGCTCGAGGGCAAGATCAAGCATTTCTTCCACCTCGCCGCCGTGTACGACCTCAAGGCGGACGAGGAGTCCCAGCGCATCGCGAACGTCGAGGGAACCAAGAACACCGTCCTGTTCGCGAACGAGATCGGCGCCGGGTGCTTCCACCACGCCAGCTCGATCGCCGCCGCCGGTCTCTACGAAGGCGCGTTTCGCGAGGACATGTTCGAGGAGGCCGAGGGTCTCGACCATCCCTATTTCGCGACCAAGCACGAGTCCGAGAAGCTGGTGCGCCAGGACTGCCAGGTGCCCTGGCGCATCTATCGCCCCGGCCTCGTCGTCGGCGACTCGCGCACCGGCGAGATGGACAAGATCGACGGCCCGTACTACTTCTTCAAGCTGATCCAGCGCCTGCGACAGCTGCTCCCGCCGTGGATGCCGACCGTCGGCCTGGAGGGCGGGCGGATCAACATCGTCCCGGTCGATTTCGTGGTCGACGCGATGGACCACATCGCGCACAAGAAGGGCCTCGACGGCAAGTGCTTCCATCTCGTCGACCCGTCCCCGAAGCGCGTGGGCGAGGTCCTGAACACGTTCGCGAAGGCGGGGCATGCGCCGTCCATGTCGCTGTACGTGAACGCCGCGCTCTTCGGTTTCGTCCCGAAGAGCATCAAGAAGGGGCTCATGGCGCTCACGCCCGTGCGGCGGATCCAGAAGGCGGTCATGAAGGACCTCGGCCTGCCCGAGGATATCCTCACCTTCGTCAATTATCCGACGCGCTTCGATTGCCGCGAAGCTACCGCGGCGCTGAAAGGTTCCGGTATCGAGGTCCCGGCGCTGGAGACCTACGCGTGGCGCCTGTGGGACTACTGGGAGCGGCATCTCGACCCCGACCTGCTCATCGACCGCACACTGAAAGGCACCGTGAAAGGCAAGGTGGTCCTGATTACCGGCGGCTCCTCCGGGATCGGGCTCGCGACCGCCCACAAGGTCGCCGCGGCCGGCGCGACGACGATCATCATCGCGCGCGACCCCGAGAAGCTCGCCGCGGCGAAGAAGGAGATCGAGGCGAAAGGCCACTCCGTCGTCACCTACTCCGCCGACGTGTCCGACGCGAGCCAGTGCGAAGAGCTGGTGCGCAAGCTCGAGGACGTCCACGGGGGCGTCGACATCCTGGTGAACAACGCGGGCCGCTCCATCCGGCGAGCGATCGAGAACTCGTTCGACCGCTACCACGATTTCGAGCGCACGATGTCGGTGAACTACTACGGTGCGCTGCGGCTCACGCTCGGCCTGCTGCCGATGATGATCAAGAAGCGCCGCGGGCACGTGATCAACATCTCGTCGATCGGCGTGCTCACGAACGCGCCCCGTTTCTCCGCATACGTCGCGTCGAAGGCCGCGATGGACGCCTGGACTCGCTGCGCCTCCTCCGAGTTCGCCGACATGGGCATCCAGTTCACGACGATCAACATGCCGCTCGTGAAGACGCCGATGATCGCGCCGACCAAGATCTACAACCAGGTGCCCACCCTCAACCCGGACGAGGCGGCCGACATGGTTGTGGAGGGAATCGTGTACAAGCCGGTGCGGATCGCCACGCGGCTCGGCGTCTTCGGCGAGGTGCTGCACGCGCTGCTGCCGCGCGTCGCCCAGATCATCATGAACACGACCTTCCGCATGTTCCCTGACTCCACCGCGGCGCAGGGCAAGAAGGATGAGACGACGCCGGCGGCCACGCCGGACATGATCGCGGTGTCGAATCTGATGCGAGGAATCCATTTCTAACGCTACGCATGGATTCACCGCGGTCCCGCGATGCGGGACCGCGTCCATGCGAGACAGGTCGTTCCTAGCCGTCGGTATTCGCCGCGTCGATCTCCCGCAGGAGCAGCTCGCGCACCGGGCGCGCGAATAACATCGCGAGGTGCCCGACGCCGGCCAGCCCGACGTTGCGCGCATGGGGATGCGCGGCGCTCGCCTGCGGCGCGACGAAGTCGTCGTGATGCGAGTAGATCGACACGAGCGGCGCCGCGACCCCGCCGCTCTCGGCCGCCGCGAGCGAGGCGAGCCAGGACGAGCCGGGCTCCATTTGGCGCGCGTTTTCGCCGGCCCCGAGATGCGCATGCATGCTGCCGTGGTGCGGCGCGCCGAGCGTGATCACGCGCGCCACCTTCGACCCGCCGTGGGCGCAGAGGTACGCGCGCGCCGCCAGGCCGCCCATGCTGTGCGTGACGAGCACGACCCGCTCGCGACCGGTGGCGGCGAGCAACTCGTCGATGCATTCGGCGAGCTGCGGCACCCACAGGTCGATGGCGCCGTAGACCGGCTCGAAGGTCACCGCGCGGACGCAGTCGCCGCGCGCGCTCAGCGCGCGCAGGAGCGACCACCACACCGCGCGGTTGCAGACGTACCCATGCACGAGGAGCACCGGCAGCCGCGCACCGGCTTGCGGCGCAGGCCCCGTCGCGCCCATCCTTGCGCGCTCGAACGGCTGCAGGACCGCGTACGCGGTAGCGAACGCCGCGAGCTCCGCGACCACGTAGCCGATCGATGCGATCGGGCCAACGCGGAACGCCGGCGGCACCGCGCTGCGCCACCACCATGCGAGCGCGTAGGTGGCGAGGCCGAATCCGATGCGCAGGACGAGCGCGCACCCGACGGCAAGGAGCACCACGCTTCCGGCGCTCCAGCCCCCCGCGCCGACGAGCCCTGCACCGACGGCGAGATAGACCCCGAGCTCCAGCGCGAGGAGGCGGCGGAGCGCCCGGGCGAGTGTGCCGCTCACGCGCCCTGGGGAACGGGCTTGGCGGTCAGCGCACCGGCGAGCGCCGTGGCGTTGCGCGCGACCAGCGCGTAGATCGAGAGCTGCGGGTTGGCGCCGAGGCTGGTCGGGAAGACGGAGCCGTCGTGCACGGAGAGATTCTCGATCTGGAAGTGGCGCCCGTTGGCGTCGACCACGCCGCGCTGCGGCCGGTCGGCCATGGCGCAGCCGCCCATGACGTGCGCCGACACCACGCGCGCGAGCAACGGCTCCAGCGGCAATGCCGCGATTCCGGCCTTCGCCGCGGCCCATGAGCCGTACGGCGCCGCGCGCTCGTGCACCGGCAGGACCTCGCGCGCGCCCGCGGCGAACTGGATCTCGGCCATCGCGAGCAGCGCCCGCCGGACTCCGTCCCAGAGATACGGCGTGAGCGGGTACGCGAGCACGGGCGATCCGTCGTTGCGCAGTCCCACGTTGCCCCCGGGGCTGTCGGGGTGGAATCCGTCGCGCAGCAGCGCCAGCAAGACCTGGGAATCCGGGAACGACTTCATCAGCCCGGCGTGCCGCGCGCCGAACCCCTGCAGCGTCATGCCGAAGAGCACCGGGTGCAGCGGCGCCGCCTCGAGCTTGAACCCGACCGGGCCGTCCAAGGGGCCGCGCTCGAGGAAGTGGTCCGAGTAGACCGTTTGGGGGGCGCCGGCATAGCCCTGCACCGGGCCGGGCATCACCGCGGCGGAGATCACCGTCGGGTGCAGGAACGTGCGGAACCCGAGCACGCGGTACGGGTCGGGCGCCCCGCTGCGCAGGAGCAGCGCCGGCGAGCCGATGCCGCCCGCCGCAATGACATAGTGGCGCGCGCGTACCGAGACGCGTCGCCCGGTCGAATGCACGCCGCGCGCGTCCAGCGCGCGGCACTCGAGCACGTCCGCCCGCCCTCGGGTAAGGTGCAGACGCTCCGCGCGCGCGAGGCAGACGAGGCGCGCGCCCCGATCGAGCGCAGCGGGGATCGTCGTCACCAGCATCGACTGCTTCGCGTTCGTCGGGCAGCCCATGCCGCAGTAGCCGAGGTTCAGGCAGCCGCTGACGTTGCGGCGGATCGTGGCGGTCGCGATGCCGAGCTTCGCCCCGCCGCGGCGAAGCACCTCGTTGTTCTCGTTCGCCGGCACCGTCCAGGGCGCGATCGCCAGGCGGCGCTCCATGCGCTCGAACCACGGCGCGAGCGCCGGGGCGGTGAGCTCGCTCAGACCGAAGCGTTCGCGCCAGTACGCGAGCGTCGCCTCGGGCGTGCGAAAGCTCGAGGTCCAGTTCACCGTCGTCGACCCGCCCACATTGCGGCCCTGCAGGATCGTGATCGCCTTGTCGAGCGTCTTGCGCGCCGCCGACTCCTGGTAGAGCTGCGGGTAAGCCTCGGCCTCGAGCATGCGGAAGTCGGACGAGCCCTTGAGCGGTCCCTCCTCCACGAGCACGACGTCGAGCCCCGCCGCCGCAAGGATCTCCGCGGTCACGCCGCCGCCCGCGCCGGTGCCGACGATCGCGACGTCCGCGTCCAGCACGAGGTCGCGCTCCAGCGCCGAGGCGTCGGTGACCTTCCAGCCCGACGCGAGCCCTGCGCGGATCGGGTCGCGGATCATCCGAGCGCCGGTGGGCCGGGATAGCCGATCGCCGGCCAGCTGTCCGGTCGCGCGTACCACGCCGCAAGGACGAGCTCGTGCAGCGCGTGATACGCCTGCTGGAACAGGGCCCAGCGGCTGAACCGCCACCGCTCCAGGAATGCCGTGACGTCGGCCGGCGAAGCCTGCGGCCACGGGGCGCTCACGCCTGCGAGCAGGCGCCGCCCGGGCCACGACGCGAGGAGCGCGAGGAGGTCCCTCACTTCCGCCTGCAGGTGCGGCGGCAGTCCCGCGACGGCGCGATCGATGCTGCCGACGATCGCCGCGAGGCTCGCGCCCGCCGCCCCGGTACCGGCGAGGATTGCCGGCGCGACCGCGGCGAGCACCTCGCGGTCATTCTCGGTCAGTGCTTCGGACGGGTCGGCGCCGGTCGCGGCGCGATAGCCCTTCTGCGCCCGCGCGGCGCCGGCGGCGGCGAGCAGCAGGCCGCCGGCGACTCCGAACCTGATGAACTGCCGGCGGGAAACCATCAACGCAGGAGGAAGTCGACGAGACGCTCGAAGGTTCTGCCGTACGGTGGCTTGAAGAGCGCCATCGCGTTCACGCGCGCCTGCCGGAAAACGCCCTTCTGCTTCGAGAACGCAAGGAAGCCATCGTAGCCGTGGTACTGCCCCATCCCGCTCGGCCCCACGCCGCCGAACGGCAGATCGTCCTGCGCGATATGCAGAATGGTGTCGTTGATCGTCACCCCACCGGCGACGGTCTCGGTCAGCACGCGGCGAATCCGCGATGCGTCTCGATCGAAGCAATAGAGCGCGAGCGGCCGCGGTCGTGCGTTGACATACGCGAGCGCGTCGTCGAACGACGCGTAGGCAATCACCGGCAGAATCGGCCCGAAGATCTCCTCGCGCATCACGCGGCACGAATCCGGGGCGCCAACGAGGAGCGTCGGCGGAATCCGCCGGGTGGCGGGGTCCGGCGCCACGCCGGTCGGCCCGAGCATATGTACCTCCGCGCCCCGCGCGCGCGCCTCTTCGACGTAGCCGGCGAGCCGCGCGAAGTGCCGCGCGTCGATGATCGAGCTGTAGTCGGGGGAGCGCAGCGGATCCGGATAGCAGGCCGCGACGACCCGGCGCGCGGCGTCGACGAACTCGCGCAGCTGCGCCCCGGGGACGAGCGCGTAGTCGGGCGCGATGCACGTCTGACCGGCATTCATCAGCTTCCCGACGAGGATGCGCTCGGCCGCGGCCTCGATCGGGTACTCCGGACCGACGATCGCCGGCGACTTCCCGCCGAGCTCGAGCGTCACTGGCGTCAGGTTCTCCGCGGCCGCTCGCATCACCGCGCGGCCCACGCCGGTCGAGCCGGTGAAAAGCAGGTGATCGAACGGCAACGCCGCAAACGCGCGCCCGACTTCTGCGTCGCCGGTTACGATCGCGACCTCGTCGGGATCGAACGCAGCGCGCACCAGCACTGCAAGCAGCGCGCCGGTCACCGGCACGAGCTCGGACATCTTCACGAGCGCACGGTTGCCAGCCGCCAAGGCGGCGACGAGCGGACCGACCGCGAGATAGACCGGGTAGTTCCAGGGAACGATGATCCCGACCACGCCGAGCGGCTGCGCGATCACTTGCGCTCGCCCGGGCAGGAACCACAGCGAGGTGGCACGCGCCTTGGGCCTCATCCACTTCCGCAGGTGGCGGCGCGCGTGGCGTACCGCCTCCAGGCTGGGGAACAGCTCGAGCAGCCGCGTCTCGTGCGTGGAGCGGTGCCCGAAATCCCGCGACACCGCGTCGGCGATGGCGGCCGCGTTGTCGTACAGCAATCGCTCCAGCGCGGCGAGGCGCCGATCGCGCGCCGCCGCATCCGGGTAGGGTGCACGCGCGAACGCCACTCGCTGCGCGTCGAAGCGTTGCGCGAGGTTCGCGGCGTCGAAAGCGGGGGCCTGCGGGCTGGGGGCGTTCATTCGCGGCACTCGGCTGGAATCGCGATCGATTCTAGCCCCGGGCCGTAGAGCCCTCGCTCTAATGCGGGTGCGCGCCGCCTCGCGGCGCGCGCCTCCCTATAATCGCGCCGCATGACTACGGGCGCGTCCGGTTCGGCCACCCCTGCAGAGCGGCTGCGCGAGGGCGTCGCGCGGGTGCGTACGCTGCGCGACTCGGTCCGGGCCGACCCCGTGCTCGCGCAGGACCGGCTGCTGGTGCGGGCCTGGCAGGCGGACCGACTCGCGCGGACCTACCCCGACCTCCTTGCGAGCCCGCGCTACGGTCCCGCGGCAACGTTCTTCCTGTCCGATCTGTACGGCCCCAAGGACTTCTCCGCGCGCGACGAGGAAGTCGCCCGCATCATCCCGACGATGACGCGCATGCTGCCCGCGAGCGCGCTCGAGACGATCGCCCTCGCGGTCGAGCTGGACGCGCTCGCCGAGGGGCTCGACCAGCGGGTGGCCGTTGCGCTACGCCGACTGCAGCCGGGCGCGCGCGCGCTAGAGGTCTCGGAGGCCTCATACGCAAAGGCGTACCGCGCCGCGGGCTCGACGGCGGAGCGCGAGCGGCAGATCTGGCTCACCGGGCGCATCGGTACCGCGCTCGATCGCCTCGCGCGCAAACCCCTGATCGCGGGCGCCCTGCGGCTGATGGAGGGGCCGGCGCACGCGGCCGGGCTCGGCGCGCTGCACGACTTCCTCGCCCGCGGCTTCGCGGCCTTCCGCGGCATGCGCGGCGCCGACGAGTTTCTGGCGGTTATCGGCGCCCGCGAGGCCCGGATCAACGCCCGCCTTTTTGCCGCGGACCCGCGCCCCTTCGACGCCGAGGGCGCCTGACCACCGGCGCGGCGGTTGCACCCGACAGGCCACTTGGCTACGCTTCGCCCCTCCGCCGCGGGCGCCCGCCCGACGGCCGGACCAAAGGGGGCGAAGACGTGGACAAACCGTGGCTGAAGAGCTACCCCGCCGGCATGCCGGCGGAGATCGACCTGAAGGCGTTCTCCTCGGTGCGGGACATCCTGGAGAAGAGCTGCCAGCGCTTCGCCGACAAGCCCGCCTACTCGAACCTCGGCGTCACGCTCACCTATCGCGAGCTCGATCGCCTGAGCCGCGACTTCGCGGCGTTCCTGCAGTCGATGCCCGGCCTCGCGAAGGGCGAGCGCGTCGCGATCATGATGCCCAACCTGCTCCAGTACCCGATCGCGCTGTTCGGCGTGCTGCGCGCGGGGATGACCGTCGTGAACGTCAACCCGCTGTATACCGCCCGCGAACTCGAGCACCAGCTCAAGGACTCGGGCGCGCGCGCCATCGTGGTCGTCGAGAACTTCGCCCACACCGTGCAGCAGGTCATCGAGAAGACCTCGATCGAGACGGTGATCACCACGCAGATCGGCGACCTCCTCCCGATCCCGAAGCGCTGGATCGTCAACTACGTCGTGAAGAACGTGAAGAAGATGGTCCCGGCGTGGCGCATCGACGGGGCGATCGAGTTCCGCGCGGCGCTGCGTCGCGGCACCGGCGCGTCCCTGAAGGAGGTGCCGCTCGCGCACGACGACATCGCGTTCCTGCAATACACCGGCGGCACCACCGGCGTGGCGAAGGGCGCGATGCTCACGCACGGCAACATCGTGGCGAACCTGCAGCAGTGCTCGGCGTGGATCGGCCAGGACCTCAAGGAGGGCGAGGAGGTCATCATCACCGCGCTGCCGCTCTACCACATCTTCTGCCTCACCGCGAACTGCCTGGTGTTCATGAAGCTCGGCGGCGAGAACGTCCTGATCACCAATCCGCGCGACATGCCCGGCTTCGTCAAGACGCTCGCGGGCAAGCCCTTCTCGATGCTGACCGGGGTGAATACGCTGTTCAACGGCCTGCTCAACACCGCGGGCTTCGACCAGCTCGACTTCAAACGCGTGAAGTTCTCGCTCGGCGGCGGCACGGCGGTCCAGCGCGCGGTCGCCGAGCGCTGGCAGAAGGTCACCGGCACGCGCCTCGTCGAGGCCTACGGACTCACCGAGACCTCGCCCGCGGCGTGCATCAACCCGCTCGGGTCCGAGTTCAACGGCACCATCGGGCTGCCGATCCCCTCCACCGAAGTCGCGATCATGAGCGACGACATGCAGCGGCTCCCGGTGTACGACGGCAAGGGACCGGTGGAGCCGTGCACCGGCGAGATCTGCATCCGCGGACCGCAGGTGATGAAGGGCTACTGGAAGCAGGAGGCCGAGACCGCGAAGGTGCTCACGCCGGACCGGTGGCTCAAGACCGGCGACGTCGGATTCATGGACGCGCGCGGCTACGTCACCATCACCGACCGCAAGAAGGACATGATCCTGGTGTCCGGCTTCAACGTGTACCCGAACGAGATCGAAGGCGTGGTCGCGATGCATCCGGGCGTGCTCGAGTGCGCCGCGGTCGGCGTGCCCGACGACAGGTCCGGCGAAGCGGTGAAGGTGGTCGTCATCAAGAAGGATCCGGGCCTCACGGTGGAGGACGTCCTGAAGCATTGCCGCGAGCACCTGACCGGCTACAAGATTCCGAAGCTGGTCGAGTTCCGCACCGAGCTGCCGAAGACCCCCGTCGGCAAGGTCCTGCGCCGCGAGCTGCGCGACGCGCCGAAGGCGAAAGCGGCGGCCTGATCGCCGGTCCCGCGCCGGCGCGGCGCGGTGGCCGGCCCGTGCGCTTGAAAACAACTAGGCCGAATGGCCTATGCCTTTGGGCAGTGCTCGCTCGTCTTTCCTGCTGCAGCGTCGATTTCCCGCGTATTTGCAATGCGTTAGCGCAATCGCGCGTATGTCCCTGATCGGACTCACGGAAATCGGCGGCAGTGCCTAGGACAACGTCATGGTTGAAGACGCTCTGCCACTTTTCTATAGTGAGATCGATCGCCTTCACGGCGTTGCAATGCGCGGGGCTTAGGATTCCCTCCGTTCGGCGCAGCGTCGGCCGGCCCCTTACCTCCGAGAGCGCTGGTCATCGCGCTCTTCCTCCCTGTTGACGGCCCTCCGGGCCGTCTTTTTTTCCTAGGTCTGCAGCACGTAGCGCCCCGGCGCAGCGTCGAGCGGCGGCAACCCGCGCTCGGGCGCGCCGATCTCCGGCGACACGACCTTCGCCGACGAGCGCGCCGCCAGCCAGTCGCACCATTCCGGCCACCACGATCCCTGCTTCACCGGCGTCGCGGCGAACCAGGTTTCCGGATCGACGTACTTCGCGCTCGCGGCCCGCGTGGCGACGCGAAACTGCCGCTTCGAGGTCGCGGGCGGATTGACGACACCGACGTTGTGCCCCCCGCTCGTCAGCAGGAACGTGAGCTCGGTGTCGGCCATGAGGTTGATCTTGTACACCGAGCGCCACGGCGAGACGTGGTCGCGCTCGGTGCCGACCACGAACAGCGGCGCGCGGATGTCGGACAGCGCCACCGGCTTGCCGTCCACGAAGTAACGCCCTTCCGCGAGATCGTTGTTCAGGTACAGGCTGCGCAGGTACTCGCTGTGCATCCGGTAGGGCATGCGCGTCGCATCCGCGTTCCAGGCCATCAGATCCATCGCCGGCTCGCGCTCGCCCATGAGGTACTTGTTCACCATGCGCGACCAGACCAGGTCCTTCGAGTTGAGGAGGCGGAAGGCGCCGGCCATCTGCTTGCCGTCGAGGTAGCCCTGCTCCCACATCAGGTCCTCGAGGTAGGCGATCTGCGACTCGTCGATGAACAGGCCGAGCTCGCCCGGCTCCTTGAAGTCGATCTCCGCCGCGAACAGCGTCAGCGTGCCGATCCGGCCGTCCCCGCCTTCGCGCGCGAGCACCGCGGCCGCGATCGCGAGCAGCGTGCCGCCGAGGCAGTAACCCGCGGCGTGGATCGGCCGCTCCGGCATGATCCGCCGCACCGCGTCGAGCGCCGCGAGCACTCCGCCCTTCAGGTAATCGTCCATCCCGAGATCGCGGTCGCGCGCATCGGGGTTCTTCCACGACATCATGAACACCGTGTGGCCGCGGTCCACCAGGTACTTGACCAGCGAGTTCGCCGGCTGCAGGTCGAGGATGTAGTACTTCATGATCCACGACGGCACGACGAGCACGGGCTCGGCCCAGACCTCGGGGGTCGCCGGCGCGTACTGGATCAGCTCGATCACGTTGTTCCGGAACACCACCCGCCCCGGGGTGAGCGCCAGGTTCTTCCCGACCTCGAAACGCTCCTCGCCCCCGCCGTGGCGCCCCGCTGCGATGCGCACCGCGTCGGCCCACCAGTTGTACGCGCCCTGCCACAGGTTCATGCCCCAGCTCGCCGCAGTGCGCTGCGTCACGACCGGGTTCGACCCGATGAAGTTCGACGGACTGAATATGTCGAGCAGCTGTCGGGTCACGAACGTCACGACCTCCTCGTGACCGCGCGACACGCCGCGCACGCCGCTCGTGGCGTTGTAGGCCAGCTGTTGCGCGAGCAGGAACGACTGGTAGTAGAAGTTGTACGGGAAGGTCTGCCACAGCGGGTCGCGGAAGCGCTGGTCCTGCGGCAGCGGCACGATGCAGGGCTCGACCCGCCCCGCCTTGGGATCGAGCTGCGCGCGCGCCCAATCCGCACCGTAGAGCATCAGGCGGTGCAGCTTCCGCGCCGCCTTCGCCGCGAGCCACTGCTGCTTGCCCGGAGACATGCCGAGGTGCATGCCCCAGTCGAGGTAGCACTTGGCGAGCGCGAGCGGCGAGACGCCTTGCCACACCGGCGCGAGCGCCACATTGACCATCCGGTCGAAGTTGAGGACCGGCGTGTGCTCGCTGTCGAGATCGTAGGGGTTCATGGCTTTCTCAGTGCGGGATTTCTCGCTGCGAAGTCACCGGGCGGCGCCCGGTGCCGGTTTCTCCGCCTGTTCGATCGATTTGAGCGTCGTGGCGCTGGCGTCGGACCAGTACACGTACTCGACCCGACGACCCTGCGCGGGGATCGTCACCATCCGCTTCTGCGTCGCCCCGCCGTACGCGAGCTGGAGCTCGTAGCGGCCGGGCGGGAACCGCGCAACGAACCACGGTCCGTCGAGCGTGGTCTCGAGCACCTTCGTCCCGCGCGCGTCGAGCGCGATCAGCTTCACGTCGGCGAGGAAGGCGCCGGTCCCCTGCGCGGCGGCCACCAGTTTCAGGTTGTAGTCCGGGAGCATGAGCACCAGCTCATCCCGCTCGCCTTCGCCGATCCCCCCGCTCGCGTAGCGGATGCCTTCCGAGCTGTGCAATGACAACTGGGCGGCCGCATTGCCCGCCACGCCGAGCGCCATAAGGAGCAACCAAACTACTTTGAGCCGCAACGACATAAGAACACCTTTCAATCAATACGATATGCCCGGGCTGGCACGGGCCGTTGACCCCGGTCAAACCCGGCGGTGCCTGACGGTGACTCAATGCCTGGTACGCCGAGGATCCGTCAATGCCCTGGAAGGAGTCCCGATACCCGGTCGCGATGAAGCGCCTGCCGCCGATCGTGCGCGCCAAGGCGATCGACATCGCGAACGCCATGCTGGCCGAGGGGCAGGACGAGGGCATGGCGATCCGCGTGGCGATCGCGAAGGCCAAGGCCTGGGCCGTGCGCCAAGGGCTCGTGTCACGCTCGCGCGACCGCTGATCCGGCTATCGTCGTGCATGCCGCCGGCGCGGGGCCGCCGGCTCGCCCCGGGCGAGCAGCGTGCGGACCTCCTCGAGTCGCCGCGCGTTCAGCACGTCCCGCGCCTCCAGCCAACCGCGCCGCGCCTGCCCGACGCCGAACGCGAGGTTCTCGAAGTCGTGCACGCTGTGCGCGTCGGAGTTGATCGCGACCAGCGCGCCCTCCTCCTTCGCCATCCGCGCCGCGATGTCGTCGAGGTCGAGGCGGTCGGGTTGTGCGTTCAGCTCCAGCGCGATCCCGCGCGCCTTGGCACGCCGGATGACGGCCTGCATGTCGATGTCGCACGGCTCGCGCTCGTCGATAAGGCGCCCGCTCGGGTGCGCGAGGATCGACACATAGGGGTTGTCGAGCGCTTTCAGGATGCGCGCCGTCTGCTGCGCGCGCGGGAGATTGAAGCGTGCGTGCACCGCGGCGACCACGACGTCGAGCTTCGCGAGCACGCTGTCGGGCAGGTCGAGCGAGCCGTCCTCCAGGATGTCCACTTCGATCCCCTTCAGGATCGCGATGCCCTTCAGCCCGGCGTTCACACGGTCGATCTCGCCGAGCAGCTTCAGGAGCCGGGCCGAGTCGAGGCCGTGCGCCTGCGTCTCGCGCTGCGAGTGCTCGGTGACGGCGATGTACTCGAGTCCTCGCGCCTTCGCGGCCAGCGCCATCTCGCGCAGCGAGCTCCGTCCGTCGGAAGCCTTGGTGTGCAAATGCAGATCGCCACGCAGGTCATCGAGCGCCACGAGCCGCGGCAGCTCGCCGCGGCGTGCCGCCTCGATCTCGCCGCGGTCCTCGCGCAGCTCGGGCGGGATCCACGGCAGGTCCACCGACGCGAACACCGACTCCTCGGTCTCGCCCGCGATGCGCCTTTCGCCCTTGAAGATGCCGTACTCGTTCAGTTTCAGTCCGCGCTCCTGCGCGAGCCGCCGGATCGCGATGTTGTGCGCTTTCGAGCCGGTGAAGTAGTGCAGGGCCGCGCCGAAGCTCTCCGGCGGCACCACCCGGACGTCGACCTGCAGTCCGCTCGCCAGCACGACGCTCGCGCGCGTGTCGCCCTTCGAGAGCACCTCGCGGACTTCGGGGTACTTCACGAAGCGCTCCATCACCGGTGCGCCGGTGGCCGCGGTGACGAGGATGTCGATGTCGCCGACGGTCTCCTTCATCCTGCGGAAGCTGCCGGCGATCACGACCTCCCGCGCACCCTTGGCGCCCTTCAGGTATGCCGCCAGCGGCTGCGCGTATTGTGCGGCGACGGCAAGCTTGAAGCGCTGCGCCTGGCCGAGCCGCGCCTGGACCGCGTCGACGATGTGCGCCTCGGTCTTCGCGCCGAAGCCCGGCAGGTCGCGGATTTTCCCCTTGCGCGCCGCCTCGAGGAGCCGGGGCAGGGTGGAGATGTCGAGCGCCTCGTGCAGCGCCTTCACCCGCTTGGGACCGAGACCGGGGATCTTCAGGAGCTCGGTGATCGCGGGCGGGAGCTGCTTCTTCAGCTTCTCGAGCAGCGCGCAGGTCCCGGTCGCAACGGTCTCGTGGATCTTCGCGTCGAGGTCCGCCCCGATCCCCGGCAGCTTCGGGAGATCCTTGCCCGCCGCGATCGCCGCCGCGAGGTCCGGGCGCAGGTCGCCGACGGTGCGCGCGGCGTTGCGGTACGCGCGGACGCGAAACGGATTCTCCCCGCCGATCTCGAGCAGATCGGCGATCTCCTCGAACACGCGCGCGATGTCGGCGTTGTGGACGGGCATGATGACGAGGTTACACCCCGGCCGGCCCCGTTGACGGCGGTCAACCACCGCCCGACCGCCGTCATTCCGGCGGAAGCCGGGATGAAGAACAGATCTACGCCGGGATGACGGTCACGCCTTCGGGCCGAGCGCCTCGCGCACCGCGTCGCCCACCGTTTCGAGCCACACGAACTTCAGTCGCTCGCGCGCGCTCTCGGGCACATCCTGCAGGTCCTTGCGATTGCGCGCCGGCAGCATCACCGTCGTGATGCCGGCGCGCATCGCGGCGAGCACCTTCTCCTTGATCCCGCCGACCGGCAGCACCAGGCCGCGCAGGCTGATCTCGCCCGTCATCGCCGTGTCGTGCCGGACCGGCCGGTCCGTCAGGAGCGAGGCGAGCGCCATGAACATCGCCACGCCCGCGCTCGGGCCGTCCTTCGGGATCGCGCCCGCCGGCACGTGCACGTGCACGTCGCTCTTGTCGAAGAGCGCGGCATCGATGCCGAGGCTCGCGGCCTGTGACTTCACCAGCGTGAGCGCCGCCTGCGCGCTCTCCTTCATCACGTCGCCGAGCTGGCCGGTCAGGATCAGCTTGCCGCCGCCCGGGGTCCGGCTCGCCTCGATGAACAGGATGTCGCCGCCCACCGGCGTCCACGCGAGCCCGGTGGCGACGCCCGGCAGGCTCGTGCGGCTCGCGAGCTCCGCCTCGAACTTGGCCGGACCGAGGACCTCGTCGAGCTGCGGGACCTCGATGCGCACCGGCGCGGGCGCGCCCTCGGCGATCTTCACTGCCGCGTGACGCAGTACCGAGCCGATCTCGCGCTCGAGATTGCGCACGCCGGCTTCGCGCGTGTAGTCGTGGATGATCGCCGCGAGGAGCGCATCGCCGGCCTGCACCTGGTCGGCCATCAGGCCGTTCGCCGCGAGCTGCCGCTTCACCAGGTAACGCTTCGCGATCTGGAGCTTCTCCTCCTCCGTGTAGCCCGGAAGGTGGATGATCTCCATGCGATCGCGCAACGGGCCGGGCACCGAGTCGAGGACGTTCGCCGTCGTGATGAACACGACCTTCGAGAGGTCGAACGGCACGCCGAGGTAGTTGTCGCGGAAGGTGTGGTTCTGCTCCGGGTCGAGCACCTCCAGCAGCGCCGCGTTCGGGTCGCCGTGGAAGCCCTGGCCGATCTTGTCGACCTCGTCGAGCATCAGCACGCAGTCGCGGCTGCCGGCCTTCTTGAGCGCCTGGACGATGTTGCCGGGAAGCGCGCCGATGTAGGTGCGCCGATGGCCGCGGATCTCCGCCTCGTCGTGCACGCCCCCTAGCGAGACGCGCGCGAACTTGCGCCCGAGCGCGCGGGCGATCGACTGGCCGAGCGAAGTCTTGCCGACCCCGGGCGGGCCGACGAAGCACAGGATCGGCGCGTGCCCGTCGGGTGCGAGCTTGCGCACCGCGAGGAACTCGAGGATGCGGCGCTTGACCTTCTCGAGGCCGTAGTGGTCCTCGTCGAGGATGCGGCGCGCCTCGGTGAGGTCGATCGCCGGCGGCGGACCGGCCTTCCAGGGCAGCTCGACGAGCCAGTCGACGTAGGTGCGCGCCATCGAGTACTCACTCGAGGAGTCGGGCATCCGGGCGAGCCGCTTCAGCTCCTTCTTCGCGTGCGCGAGAACCTCCTCCGGCATGCCGGCGGCCTCGATGGCCTTCTCGAGGTCGGCGAGCTCCGCGGCGGTGCCCTCGCCCTCGCCGAGCTCCTTCTGAATCTGGCGCATCTGCTCGCGCAGCACGTACTCGCGCTGGCGCTCGTCCATCGTCGCCTTGGTGCGCGACTCGATCTCGCGCGAGAGCTTCAGCACCTCGATGCGATGCGCGAGCATCCCGAGCACGCGGTCGACCCGCGGCTCGACCGCGACGAGCTCGAGCACCGCCTGCTTCTCCGCCGGCTTCACGTCCATGAAGCCCGCGACCATGTCGGCGAGCTGGCCGGCGGAGGTGTAGCTCTGCACGGCCTGCACCATCTCCTGCGGCGTCTCGGGGAGCAGCTCCAGCGCCTGGACCGCGCGCTCCTTGAGCTGCACGAGGCGCGCCTCGGTTTCCTGGCCGGCCTCCTCCGGCGCCGCGATCCGCGTCACGCGGGCGACGAGGAACGGGTAGCCGTCGAGGAACTCGACGACGCGGAAGCGCGCCTCGCCCTGCGAGACGATGTGGTTCGTGCCGTCCGGCGTGGTGATGTAGCGCAGGATCTGCGCGACGGTGCCGACCGGGTGCAGGTCGGCCGGGCCGGGTTTCTCGACCGTCGGGTCCCTCTGCAGCAGCAGCCCGATCGGCTTGTCGGCCTTGACCGCGGCCTGCGCGGCGCCGACCGACAGCTCGCGCCCGATCGTCACCGGCAGCACCATGCCCGGAAAGAGCACGAGGTTGCGCACCGGCACGAGGATCAGCGCGTCGTCCGGGATCTCCAGCGCCTGGGCAGTGCCACGCGCCGTCGCGGCAGCGGGCGCGGCGGGCTGCGCCGCGTTCGTGGAGTCGGGGAGATTCTTCTCGAGTTCCATCGTTGTCACCTCACGCAATCCGCCGCAGCCCGATCACGAGACACCCGCGATCGAATTGCTGCGTGATCAACTCGAACCGGCCCGACGGCAGCGCGACGCGCCGCTCGAAGCGGCCGTGCGGCAGCTCGAGCCGGCGGATCTTCGTGGTGTGGGCGACCCGCGGCAGCTGCCGCTCGCCGCGCACCACCAGCTCGGCGCCTTCCAGGCCGACCGCGATCTGCTCGGTCGCGACGCCCGGGAGCGCGTAGAACAGCCACAGCTCGTCGTCGGACTCGAAGATGTCCACCGGCGGCTCCCACTTGGGCGCCGCCTCGGGACGCACGCTGACCTCGAAGAAGCGCCGTTGCAGGCGGTTCGCCTCGTCGAGCATCTTCAGGGCTTCCGCCCACATCCACTGGTTCGGGTCCCGCGATCGCATGTTTGTCGCTCCGGTCCTGTTCCCGGTCGGCCTGTTGGTCCGCTGGTAGATGGATGCCCGTCCGGCGCAATCAAGCCCTGTGGAGGATTACCTCGCCGGCGCCCCGGCCGCCCCCCGGCGCGTGACCGTTTCCGCGCTCCGTGGCGCCCGGCCCGCCGGGCCCCGGCCCCGTCCGGTAGGATCTGCCTCGTCCGCCGAACACGTATCAATTTGTAAGAACAAGAACTCCGGAGCCCCCCGCCAGTCCACTTTCAGGCCGCCGCAGGAATCCGCGCAGTTGTCTGCGCCGCTGTCCGTAATCCCTGCGGTCGTCGCTGCCATCGGGCCCGCGCCGTCGCCGGCGCCCGACATGACCGAACCCGAGAGACATGCGTCGTCTGCTGCCATTCCTCGCCCTGCTCGCGCTGCTCGCGGCCGATCCCGCCGCTGCCGCGGCGCGCCGCCCGGCGGATCCGGCGCAGTGGCTGCAGCCGGCGATCCGGTTCTCCGGCCAGGACCGGCAACGCATCGACACCTGGTTCAAGCGCTACCCCGAATACGTCACCCGCACGTACGACCCCGACGGAAAGCTGCCGCCGCAGGTGGACCGCGAGCTCGCGCCCACCGATCGCCTGCCCCGCAACGTCGCCAAAGCGCGCCTGCCCTGGCCGCTCGAGAACCAGCTCTCGACGGTGCCGCCGGGCGTGGAGCGCGCGATCGTCGGCCGGCATCTGGTGATGCTCGACGCCCGCACCTCCACGGTGCTCGACATCATCCGCGACGTCGTCCGGTAGTTCCGTTCGCCTAGCCGGTTCATCGCGGCAGGCTCACCGGGTGAGCCACAGCCCCCCGCATCCTCCTCCTCGTACGAAACACGGGGAGGACGGGAATGGGAGCGTTCTTCGAAAGCGCGCTGGATCTCTTCGAAGAAGAGGGTGACCCGCGCGCGCGGCTGCGGCCCCCGGCGCGCGGCGCCGAGGGGCTCGTCGACCATCTGAAACGCAACGATCGCGCCCGGATCGCGGGCGAGGTCGTTGTCCCCGCGCGCGAGGCGCGGCACGCCGACTTCCCTTCCGGCCTCGACCCGCGACTCGCCGGCGCGCTGCGCGAGCGCGGCATCCTCAACCTGTACAGCCACCAGCGCGAGGCGTGGGACCACGTCGCCGCCGGCCGCGACACGGTCGTGGTCACGCCGACCGCCTCCGGCAAGACGCTCTGCTACAACCTGCCGGTCATCGACGCCGCGCTCAAGACGGGCGCCAAGGCGCTCTATCTCTTCCCCACAAAAGCGCTCTCCCAGGATCAGGTCGCCGAGATCCTGGAGCTGAACGCGGCCGGCAATCTCGGCATCCGCGCCTACACCTTCGACGGCGACACGCCGGGCGACGCGCGCAAGGCGGTGCGCACGAAAGGCGACATCGTCGTCTCCAACCCGGACATGCTCCATCAGGGCATCCTGCCCCACCACACCAAGTGGGCGCAGTTCTTCGAGGCGCTGCGCTTCGTGGTGATCGACGAGCTGCACACCTATCGCGGCGTATTCGGCTCGCACGTCGCGAACCTCATCCGCCGGCTGAAGCGCGTCTGCCGCTTCTACAACTCGAGCCCGACCTTCGTCCTCTGCTCGGCCACCATCGCGAATCCGGTCGAGCTCGCCGAGCGGCTGCTCGGCGGTCCGGTCGCCGCGGTGACCGAGTCCGGCGCGCCGAGCGGGCGCAAGCACCTGCTCGTGTGGAACCCGCCGGTGCTCAATGCCGAACTCGGGATCCGCGCCTCCGCGCGCTCGCAGTCGACGCGCATCGCAAGGCTCGCCGTCAAGATGGGACTCAAGACGATCGTGTTCGCGAACTCGCGCCTGGAGGTCGAGGTGCTGACCAAGTACCTCAAGGACGTCTACGACCGCGATCCCCGCAAGCCCGCGCGCGTCGCCGCCTATCGCGGCGGCTACCTGCCCACCGAGCGTCGCGACAAGGAAGCGAAGCTGCGCGCCGGCCAGCTCGATTGCGTCGTGTCCACGTCGGCCCTCGAGCTGGGCATGGACATCGGCGCCCTCGACGTGTGCGTACTGAACGCCTATCCGGGCAGCGTCGCCGGGGCGCTGCAGCGCTTCGGCCGCGCCGGACGACGCCAGCGCACCGCCGTCGGCGTGCTCGTGTGCTCGAGCGACCCCCTCGACCAGTACCTCGCGCGCAATCCCGACTTCTTCCTCGGCGCGAGCCCGGAGCACGCGCGCATCGACCCGGACCAGCTCCTGATCCTGATGGATCACATTCGCTGTGCCGCATTCGAGCTGCCGTTCGACGCGAGCGATCGCTTCGGAGGCGTGCCGCTCGACGAGGCGCTCGGCTATCTCGCCGATCAGGGCGTCGTGCATCGCGAAGGGGGGCGCTGGCACTGGATCGCCGACAGCTACCCGGCAAACGCCGTCAGCCTGCGCTCGATCGCCGAGGGCAACTTCGTCGTGATCGACGTCACGAACGGCAGGAAGAACGTCATCGCGGAGGTCGACTACTCGAGCGCCGCGCTCACCTTGTACGAGGGCGCGATCTACCTCGTGCAGGCCGCGCCGTGGCAGGTGGAGAAGCTCGACTGGGTCGGGCGCAAGGCATTCGTGCGCGAGACGAGCGCCGATTACTACACCGACGCGATCGACTACACGAAGCTGAAGCAGCTCGACGAGTTCGACGCGGACGAGCACGCCGATGCGCGCGCCGCCCACGGCGAAGTGCACGTCGTGCGGCGCGTGGCCGGCTACAAGAAGATCCGCTACTACACGCACGAGAACGTCGGCTACGGCCACGTGCGGCTGCCCGACCACGAGATGCACACCACCGCCGCGTGGTGGGAAGCCTCCCCGCACGCGCTCGCCCGCGCGTTCGCGACGCGCCAGGCGGCGCTCGACGGCTTCCTCGGCGCCGCCAGCGCGGTGCACCGGATCGCGGCCCTGCTCTCGTTGGCCGAGCCGCACGACATCGGCCGCGCGGTGGGCGACGGCGGCCCGGAGAGCGCCTGGTCCGCCGCTGCGGGCGCCGACGGACGCGCAGAGGCGCGCGGGCTCGACGGCGCGCCCGTGGACGTCGGGTCGGGCGGCAAGCCGTTCCGGCCGACGCTCTATCTGTACGACAACTTCCCCGGCGGCATCGGCATCGCCGCCCCGCTGTTCGACCTGCGCGACCGGGTCCTCGAGCACGCCGTCGACCTCGTCGCCCACTGCCCCTGCAAGCACGGCTGCCCGGCCTGCGTCGGTCCGGTGCTGGCCGGCGACGCGACGAGCGATCTCACGCCCAAGTCGGCGGCGTTGCGCGTGCTGCGTCTTCTTCGCGGCGAGGCCGCAGCCGCCGAGGAGCCAGTGAAGTTGAGCGATCTGCGCGCGCGGCTCGACCGGCTGTCCCGTCTTCCCGGCGAAAGGCGGGACGCCAGCCCCGCTGCCCGCGTCGCTCGCCGACCGTCTCGCGCGCCTCCGTACGCGCTCGGCCGAGATCAACGCGCGCCGACCGACCGACGGCGAATTGGCGCAGCGGCTCGGCGGTACGGTCCTCGCACCGGCGTTCCTTGCGATCGAGCGCAGCTTTCCGCTCCCGTTCGCCCACGGCACGACGCGCGTCGCCGGCGCGGTCGAATTGGCCGAGGGCGCACGTCGCTCGCTCCGCGACGATGCCGATCTCGACGCCGAAGCGATGCTCTTCCTCGACACCGAGACGAGCGGCCTCGCGGGCGGCACCGGCACCGCTGCGTTCGTGCTCGGTCTCGCGACGGTTCGGGACGACGTCCTCACCGTGCGCCAGTTGCTGATGACGGGCTTCACCGGCGAACGACCGCTGCTCGAGCAGCTCGTCGCGACGTTGCGCGCGCACGACTGCCTCGTCACCTTCAACGGCAAGTCGTTCGACCTGCCGCTGCTCCGCGCCCGCACCCGGCTCGCCGGCATCGAGTGGCCCGAGGAGTCGGCGCATCACCTCGACCTCCTCCACGTCACGCGCCGCCGCCTGCGCGAAGGTTGGCCGGACTGCCGTCTGCGTACCGCCGAGGAGCGCGCGCTCGGCTACGCGCGCGTCGACGACTTCCCCGGCGCCGATGTGCCGGCGGCGTGGCAGCGCTGGCTGCAGCGCGGCGACGCGACCCCGCTGCCGCGCATCCTGGACCACAACCGCGAGGACCTGCTCTCGCTCGCGGGGCTGCTCGCGGTGCTCGCGCATCCGACCGCGCGCGAGGCGCCGTTGCTGCACGCGACACGCAGCGGTGCGACCCCGTCGCCGCTTCCTGCGTAATGGACACGCGGCGTCTGAGCGGATCCGGAGAAGACGCGGCCATCGACCGCGGCGAACCGTTCCATGGCGCAACGGCGCGCGCACTGCGCATCGCGAAGACTTTCGCGCCGGGCCACGACGGCACCCGGCGACTCGCACTGGAGTTCGGCGACCGGCTCGTGTGCGTGCGCCATCGCTACGACGACGCGAACGCGCTGCGCGTGACGACGGTCGAGATCATTGCGTATGTCGATCCGCTTCACGGGCGCACTCCGCCGCCGCGGAACGCCGTCGCAGCGTGGGCGCCCGTGTGGATTCGCTTGGAGCCCGACGAGCGCGCGCTGCGCCGCCAGGTGCTGGGTGCCGGCGGTCGATGGGATCGCGAGATCAAGCTTTGGGAAGTCCCGCAGTGGCTCGTCACCCGGCTCGCCTTGCATGACCGGGTAGTCGGAGAGCAACGGGGTTCAATGGGTAGACCTGGCTAGATTTAGCCGACGTCGCGGAGCGCGCGACCGGCCCTATTCGCCCGGCGGTCCCTGCCAAGTTCCGGCTGGATCTGGAAAGATCCGGCTGTATCTGCCAAGCTTTCGCGGTGTCTACATCTAGT
>CAVQUV010000008.1:0-93352 GCA_963716855.1 uncultured beta proteobacterium
GATTAGGCGGGCAGCCGCCCGCGCTCAGATCGCGAAGGCGATCGGCGCGCATACGTTGCGGCACTCGTTCGCGACGCACCTGCTCGAGCGCGGTCAGGACATCCGCACCATCCAGGAGCTGCTGGGTCTCAGCCACATGGATACGACGGTGATCTAGACGCATGTGCTGAACCGGGGAACGGGCGTGCTGAGCCCGCTCGACGATCCGGCGCCCCTCCCTCGCGGTTCTTCATCGAGCGGGCGTCCGGATCGGTCAGTGACACCTGCTGGTCCGGCGAGGCGTTCATCTGCGCATCAATCGCCTTGAGCCGCTCCATCTGCTGCTTCAGGGCCTCGATCTTGTCCTGCAGTCGGCCCTTCTTCAGCGCCGCCACCTCCGGCTCCGCCCGATCCGCCGTGTCCATCGAGCTCAGATAACGCTCGATGCTCTCGTCGATCGCCGCCATCCGCCGCTTCATCTTCGCGCTGGTGAAGTTCTTGTCGCGGTTGTTGACCGCCTTGAACTTGCTCCCATCGATCGCGACCAGCATCTGCGTGAACAGGTTGAGCTGCCGGCACAGCACGATGAACTGGCGGCACACCTGCCGGATCGCCCGGCCGTTATCCTTGCGGAAGTTGGCGATCGTCTTGAAGTCCGGCATCAGCCGACCGGCCAGCCACATCAGCTCGATGTTGCGTTGCGTCTCGTGCTCAAGCCGCCGGCTCGACTGGATCCGGTTCAGATAACCGTAGATGTAGATCTTGAGCAGCACCGAGGGGTGGTAGGCCGGCCGCCCGGTCGCCTGGGGGTCACTGCCCTCGAAGCCCATCGCCCGCAGATCCAGCTGCTCGACGAAGGCCTCTACAACACGCACCGGGTTATCCGGTCCGACGTAGTCCTCGACACACTCCGGCAGCAACATCGCCTGGGTTCGGTCCGCGCCTTCGATGAATCGCTTCATCTGCCCACCTTAGCCAATCGCGTGATGCGAGCAGTAACGCGAATCACCTCACCTTCGTGTACTCGACCTCCACGTTTTTACACAGCCTTATATGGACACCGCCCGGTTTGCCAAGCTGATCTTGATGTGATGCCTCAACGAGGTACTGGCTGCAGTCTTATATCCGGCCTTGTCATGCAAGCCGAAGCCTGCGGGCCCTGATGGAATTCGCCAAGAACGTCCTCATCTCGGTCACGCGCTTTTCGGCGCACGGCTGTGTTCAGGTTTGCGTTCTTGCGGTCCGACCTGTCTTGCCATCACACGGGGATCAACCTCAGCAACCTATCGGCTCATCTGAATCCTGTTCAAGGTTGGTTCGCTACGCAGGTTTCACGCTCACGTAGTCCTTCTGATACGTCTGACCGTGCGCCAGAATCGCCCACGCTGTTCGCGCCATCTTGTGGGCCAAAGCCACCGCCGCCACGTTGGCAGGTCGTCGTGCCCGAATCGATCTCTGCCATGGCGTCGGTACCTTGGCGTGGCACATCACCGATCGCGCGCCATGGATCAACAGCGTGCGCAAGTACGGATCGCCTCGCTTTGAGATCGATCCCAAGCGGATCTTGCCGCCGGTACCGCTTTGCCGTGGCACCAATCCCAGAAACGAAGCAAACTCACGTCCCGACTTGAACGTCTTGGCATCACCCATCATCGCGACCAGCGCCGTCGCGGTGAGCTTGCCGATGCCAGGCACTTGCGCGATTGCGCGGCACGCCGCTTCCTGCTTCTGCCACGTGCCGATCCGCTGCTCAAGCCGATCGATATCTTGCTCAAGCCCATCGATGCGTTGCAACTGATCCTGCAGACTGCAGATCATCGCTCCCGGCAGCGCATCCTCCAGCTCCGCCATGCGTGCCCGGATCTCGGCCAGCCCAGCCAGCGCGTCCTGCCCGAAACGTCGCGCCAAACTCGTACAACAACCCGCGTAACTGGTTCACCTGCATGGTCCGGAACTTGACCAGCAAGGCGCGCATCCGGTGCAGACTGAGCATCGCCTGCTGATCTTCGGTCTTCGCCGCCACCGTGCGCATTTCCGGCTGCTGCACCGCCGTCCAGATCGCCCGCGCGTCCGCCGCATCGGTCTTGTTCGTCTGCACAAAGGGGCGAATGAACTTCGCATGCAGTAGCACCACCTCGTGCCCCAGCGCTCTGATCTTGCGCGCCCACCAATGCCCGCTGCCGCACGCTTCTAACGCCACCCGGCCCGCCGGCCGCTGCGCCAGAAACCCAATCAACTCGTCGCGTCCGAACCGTCGATTCACGATCTCACCGGTTTGTGCATCGACCCAGTACATCTGGAACACTCGCTTTGCAACGTCCAATCCATATGTCGTAGCATTCATTTCGGGCCCTCCGTTCCTCAAGTGGTTGTGTCACAACTCCACTTTGGCACCTCGATGCCGTTCGGTCCTGGAGGGCCCCCTGCTTCGTTGCCTCGCCCTTCATCCCCGAAGGGAGGGCGGTGTCCATGCCATCTCGGCCGGTCGGCGACAGTCGTAGTCCGACTCCACACACAACTTCGCGAACCGCAAGAGCGGACGATATCCGCGGGATACCATACCCGCATTTCGGGACCGAACGGCTCCACATGCCCGGTTTCAGGTCACGGGAGTGTGCCGCAGTTGTTCGGCCTTATCGGGGATGCTCATGACACTCGGTGCCGACACCACGATCCGGCCCTTTCGTTTAACCATCGACGCGGCCGCGATTGCCGATCTCAGGAGACGCCTCGCGCAGGTGCGCTGGCCGGACGAGGCCCCCGAGGCGCCCTGGCGCTACGGCACGTCGGTCGGTTTCATGCGCGAGATGGTCGAATACTGGGCGCACGCCTACGACTGGCGCAGGACGGAGGCCGCGCTCAACGCGTGGCCGCAGTTCGTGACGCCGATCGACGGCATCGACCTGCACTTCCTCAAGGTCGAAGGACGCGGACCCGACCCCAAGCCACTGCTGCTCTCGCACGGCTGGCCGGGGTCGGTGCTCGAATTCCTCAAACTGATTCCGCTGCTGACGGACCCGGCCGCGCACGGCGGGGACGCCGCCGACGCGTTCACTGTCGTCGTGCCCTCGCTGCCCGGGTACACGCTGTCGTTCCGCGCGAATCAGGAGCGCCGCGCCTTGCCGGCGATCGGCGCAATGTTCCACCAGCTGATGATGCGGCTGGGCTACTCGCGCTACGGCGCCCAGGGCGGCGACTGGGGCTCGTTCGTCACCGCCTGGCTGGGGGCGAAGCGCCCAGAGCATCTACTCGGCATTCACTTGAACCTGCTGCCATTGCGACGCGATCCCGCGATGTTCTCCAATCCCACCGAAGAAGAGCGCCGCTACCTGGCGGAGCTCGAGGCATGGCTGAAGGAGGAAACCGGCTACCAGTGGATCCAGGGCACGCGCCCGCAGACGCTCGCGTTCGCCCTCGCGGATTCCCCGGTCGGCCTCGCCGCGTGGATCGTCGAGAAATACCGCGCCTGGACCGACTGCAACGGCGACCCGCGCAACGCCCTGTCGATGGACGAGATGCTCGGCAACATCAGCCTGTACTGGTTCACCAACTGCATCGGGGCGTCGTTCTGGCCCTACTACGCGCGCATGCACGGGCCGTGGCCGATCGACGGCAAGGTCGGCGCGCCGACCGGCTATTGCGAGTTTCCGCGCGAGATCCTGCGCCCGCCGCGCGCCGCGGCCGAGCGCGTGTTCGTCGACATCCGGCGCTGGAGTGTGATGCCCCGGGGTGGGCACTTCGCAGCGCTCGAGCAGCCCGAGGCGCTTGCACAGGAGATCCGCGAGTTCTTCCGCCCGCTGTCGTAAGGCCCGCCCGGGGAACGCTTGCCCCTCGGCCGAGCGCGCCCGATCAGCTCGGCCCGCCCACCGCCCGCAGGACCACGGGCTTGAGGGGCTCGGGCAGCTTGACGAGCGTCAGCGCCGCCTCGTGCCCGCGCGGCGACATCTTGAGCCAGGTCTTGCGCAGGATGTCGGCGAGCTTCGCTTCGTCGTACTCCGGATGCTCGGCGACGAAGCGCTCGAGATTGTGCTCGAGGAACACCAGGCCGACGACGTCTTCGACGAGTTGCGAGTCGGGGTCGCGCTTCAGACGCTCCTTGCGCAGCAGCGCCTGGACGTGCGCGACGATCTCTTCGTCGTAGCCGGCCTCGCGCAACAGGCCACCTGCCGCGTCCGCATGGAAGTCCATCAGGCGCTTGCGCCACGCGCGGTAGCCTTCCGGCGTCCTCGGGTATTGCTCGCGCGGAATCTCCCAGCGCCGGATGTGCTGGCAGCGCACCGCGAGTCGCACGGCTTCGGGGGCATCCGGCGCAAAACGCTCGAGCATCCTGCTCATGCGCCGGGCGTAGAGGAGCTCCTTCGGATGCTCGGCGTCGTGGTCGCGCTCGCGATTCGGGTCCGCGCTGTTGGCGGAATCGAACGCGGCGATGGCCGCGTTGAAGCGGTCGGGGTTAGCGATCACGGCCGCATTGTGGCGCAAGCGGACCGTCCTTAGTGGCTGGTCCCCTCGGACCGAGTGATCTTGTTGTACACGTTGTACTTCCCGACCGGCTTCTTCATCGGGATGCGCTTGACCTCCTTGAGCGTCTGCGCGTCGTAGACGATCAGCGCCCCATCCATCTCCCACAGGCTCGCGAGCGCGTAGCGTCCGTCGCGGGTGAACTCGATGTGCGCGAGCGTCTTGCCCGGTTCCGGGCGCAGCTGCGCGACGACTTCCAGCGTGTCCTTGTCGATCACTGTGAGCGTGTCCTTGTGGGTCGGGCTCATCATCGCGTCGACCCAGGCATAGCGGGTATTTTCGTGGCTGCGCATGAAGAAGCCGGGGCCGAGCGTGCGGATCTGGCCGACCGTCTTCCACTCCTTGAGGTCGATGACGCTGACCACGCCCTCGCGTAGGTTCGGCGTCGCCATCACGCGGCGCCCCTTGTACATCCAGGTGATCCCCGACCCCAGGTGCGGCATGCCCGGGACGTCGAGCGTCGCGATCTTGCGACGCACGTCGAGGTGGACGACCTGTCCCTGCTTCCCCTCGCGTGAAGCGCCCATCAGCTCGTTGTAGTCGGGCGTGAAGAAGAAGTCGTCGAGGTAGTCGTCGAGCAGCGTCCGGCGCGCGTTCAGGAAGCCGGGAACGAACGCCCCCTCGCGGTACTGGAAGTCGTGGATGACGCCGGCCGGGATCTCCGGCGCCTTCGGGTCGTAGCTCACCTCCCACAATTCCTGCACGTCCTTGAGCGCGGCGACGAAGCTGCGGCGCGGTCCGGCGTCGTACACCGCCGAAACGCGCGAGCTTCGCTTGCCGTCCTTGTCCTTCACCTCCATGACCTTCACGAGGTTCAGGTCGGCATCGAGGATGACGAGACTGTGCGGCAGGTAGTTCGCGACCGCGACGTACTTCCCGTCGCTCGACACCGCGGCGTTGCGCGTGTTGATGCCGGCCCGCACTTCCGCCACTGTCTCGAGGTTCCACAGGTCGACCTTGGTGATCCACCCGTCGCGCGAGGCGAAGAACACGTAGCGGCCGTCGGGCGTGAACTTCGGCCCGCCGTGCAGCGCGTAGCGCGACGGGAAGCGGTGAATGCGCTCGAGCTTGTCCCCGTCGAGGATGCTGACGTGATGATCGCCGGTCTCCACGACGACGAAGAGATTCAGCGGATCGGCCTTGAACTTCGGTCGATCGGGCAGACTGCCGGGCGCGTGCAGCACGACGCGCGAGGCGCGGATCTCGGCCTCGCCCCAGCGCGGCTCGGGGTCGACCTTGGCGTAGACGCAGCTCGACCAGCTGCGCGATCTCCGCCGGCGGCGAGCTTGTCGGCGAAGCCCGGCATCTGGGTGGCGACGCGCCCTTTCGCGATCGTCTCCGTCGCCGCGGGCTTGCGCAGCCGCTCGAGGTTCGAGGGCAGCAGCGCCGGCCCGATGCCGCCCAGCCGGTCGGCGCCGTGGCAGCTCGCGCAGTGTTCGGCGTAGAGCTTCTGCGGGTCGGCGGCGACCGGCGCCGCGAGCGCGACGAGCAAGAAGCGCGGCCAGCAGCCTCATACCGCGGCTCCCTCCTTCCGCCAGCGCGAATAGGGCGTGACCTTCAACCGCTCCTCCCCGCCCCTCGCGCCGATCTCGTCGTCGTCGAGGTAGCAGCCGGGATCCTCCTGCCACGGATCGCCGGTGAGGCTGCGCGCACGCGTGCGCGTGTTGCCGCCGCAGATCGTGAAGAAGCTGCAATCGGCGCAGCGTCCCTTGATCGTGCGCGGACGCGCCCGCAGGCCGGCGAGCACCGGGTCGGAGAGGTCGGACCAGATTGCCGAGAACGGCCGCTCGCGCACGTTGCCGAGCGTGTAATCCCACCAGTACGTGTCCGGGTGGACGTTGCCGAGGTTGTCGATGTTCGCGACGTTCACGCCCGAGGCGTTGCCGCCCCACTGCTCGAGCTTCGCGCGCAGATGGCCGGCGCGCTCCGGGAAGCGCTCGGATGCCCACATCAGGAAGTACGCGCCGTCGGCGTCGTTGTTGCCGGTGACGAACTCCTTTTCGCGGCCGTCGCGCGCGGCCTGCCAGGCCGTATCGAAGACGAGATCCATGGCCCTGCGCGTCGTCAGGTGGAAGGCGTCCTGCTTGCGGTTGACGTTGCCGCGCCCGGCGTAGTTCAGGTGCGACAGGTAGAACTTGTCGATGCCTTCGCGCTCGGCCAGCGCGAGCAGCCACGGCAGGTCGGCGGCGTTGTCCTCGGTCAGGGTGAACCTCAGGCCCACCTTGATGCCCGCAGCGCGGCACGCGCGCGCCGCGCCGATCGATGCGTCGAAGGCGCCCGCCTTCCGGCGGAACGCGTCGTGCGTCTCACGCCGGCCGTCGAGGCTGATGCCGACGTAGTCGAACCCGAGGGCGGCGATGCGCGCGACGTGCGCGGCATCGATCAATGTCCCATTGGTGGAGAGCCCGACGTAGAAGCCGAGCGACTTGGCGCGCGCGGCGATGTCGTAGAGGTCGGGCCGCAGCAGCGGCTCGCCGCCGGACAGGATCAGCACCGGCACGCGGAACGCCTTCAGGTCGTCGATGACGCCGTGGACCTCGGCAGTCGACAGCTCGCCGGGGAAATCGCGATCGGCGGAGACCGAGTAGCAATGCTGGCAGGCGAGGTTGCAGCGCCGAATGAGGTTCCAGATCACCACCGGCCCCGGCGGGTCGCGCCGCGGGCCCGCCGGCGTGGGCGCCGCGATCTCGCGCATGAACTGGCTCACCCGGAACATCGTTCACTCCGCGCCGAGGCGCATCCCGGTCTTCTTCAGGATCCTGGTGCTGAACAGGATGTCGCGCGCGCGCACCGCGTCGCCGAGGAGGCCCGCGATCTCCTCGGCGCGCTCGACCACCTCGAGCCGCGTCTCGGCGTGCACCATCGCGAAGAGGTTGTAGGGCCACGCGGGCTGAACGCGCGGGCGGCGGTAGCAGTGCGACACGAACTCGAGCGCGCCGACCTGCTCACCCAGCGCGTCGATGCGGGTGTCGTCGACGTCCCATACCGTCATGCCGTTCGCGCGGTAGCCGAGCGCATAGTGGTTCGGCACCGCGGCGATGCGCCGGATCGCGCCCCGCTCCAGCAGCCGGGTGAAGCGCGTCATCACGTCCTGCGAGTCGAGCCCGAGCCGGTCGGCGATCGCGTGGTACGGCCGCGGCACGAGCGGCAGTCCCGCCTGCGTCGCCTTCAGGATGCGCCGGTCGGTCGGATCGAGCCCGGGCGCCTCGGTCGACGCGTTCAATCGACTCTCCTCGCGCTGCCCGCGCTCGGAGGTTCGCCCTTGGGGCGGCCCGGCGGGCTCACTGGGTCGCCTCCAGGCGTAGACCGACGTAGTACTCGCGGCGCTTCGGCAGGTCGAGCACGCGGTAGCCCGACTCGGTCTCGATCTCCGCGAGCACGGCCCGGATCGCCTCCGGCCGCTCGGTCGCGACGACGAACCACATGTTGTAGGCGTGCTCGCGCCGGTAGTTGTGCGCCACCTCGGCGCGCGCATTGACGATCGCCGCGACGCGGTCGAAATCGTGCGGGGGCACCTTCATCGCCGCGAGGGTGAACGCGCCGCCGAGCGCGGCGGCGTCGATCATCGGGCCGAAGCGCGACAGCACGCCCTCTTCGAGCAGGCGCTGCAGGCGCCCGCACACCTCGGCCTCCGGAATGCCGAGCTCGCCGGCGATCGGGGCAAACGGCCGCTCCGTCACCGGGAGGCCCGCCTGCAGCCGGTTCACCAGCAGGCGATCGAGCTCATCCATGGATCGCCTCCGGCGCGGACGAGAAACGGGGCCCCGTCTGCTTGAAGCGCGTGCGGCTGAAAAGCACCGCGTGGGGAAACGCGTCGAGCCCGAGCGCCGCGCCGAGCGCCGCGACGCGCGCGCGCGACCGCGCGCCGCTCGGTCCCGTGAACCATGCAGAACAGGTTGTACGGCCAGGCAGGCCGCGCGCGCGCTCTGGCGTACGCGAGCGTGACGCCCGCAGCGCCGGCCAGGCGCGCGCCGAATCGGGCCGACCACGTCGTCGGGAACGTTCCAAACGGCCATCGCGTTCGCGCGCCAGCCGAGCTCGTGGTGGCGGACGACGACGCCGAACCGGCGGATCAGGCCTTCGGCCTGCCAGCGCGCAAGCCGGTCGATCACCGCCTGCTCGCCAAGCCCCGTCTGCGCGCCGAGGACGGCGTAGGGCCGCGGATCGAGCGCGAGGCCGTCCTCGAGCGCGGCGACGAGGCGACGCTCGGTCGCATCCAGCGCGACGCGCCGGGGTTCCGCCGTCTCGCGCGCGCGCGGTGCGTCGGCGCTCCCCTCTCCCCGACTTTGGGGAGAGGGGGCAGGGGGTGAGGGGGCAGCGCGCCGATCGGGTGCCGCGCGAGGCGCGCGATCCAAGGGGAAACCGAGGTCGATGTGGTACTCCTCGAGGAGCGGCAGCTTGAGCACCGCGATCCCGGTGAGCCGGGTGATGCGCGCGAGCATCGCGTCGAGCGCGGCGTCGTCCGCCGCCGTCGCCACGAACCAGAGGTTGAGCAGGTGCTCGCGCTCGTAGTTGTGGTTCACGCCGGGGAAGGCCGACACGACCGCGGCAACCGCTTCGAGGCGCTCGGCCGGCACTTCCATCGCGGCGAGCGTCGAGGCGGCGAGCGCACCCGGGCGGAACACCGCGCCGATGCGGCCGAGCGCACCGGCGGCGCGTAGGCGCTCGAGCGACTCGCATCACCGCCGCCTCGTCGCTCTCGAGCGCCGTCGGCGAGCACCGCGTACGGCTGCGCGACAAGCGGGAAGCCGCGCTGGAATTCATTGAGCAGGCGGAACTCGAGGGGCGCTCATGCTCCGAGTCGGAGCGATCCCGATCGGTTTCTTCGCCCGCCCGCCACTCGAAGAAGATCCCGCTCGGGCTCTTCGCCGCGAGCTCGGCGACGCGCCTGAACGTCGCGGTGTCGTAGATCACCACGCGGTCGTCGTCGCGCGCCGAGATCCAGACCTCCTCGCCGCCGGCGCTGAACTCCAGGTGCAGGATCGTGCGGCCCGGCTTCAGCGTCTCGACGAGCGCGAGGCGATCCACGTCGATGATCTGCACGGTGTCGTTGCGCGGAAAGGCGAAGTTGACCCACACCTGCCGCCCATCGGGTCGCGCCATTACGAACACCGGCTGGCCGTGCACCGGGATGCGCGCCACTTCGCGCCAGGTGGCGCGCTCGACGACGAGCACCTCGTGCCGCCCGATCGCCGGCAGGAACGCGTAACCCTGCGCCACCGCCCAGCCGCGCAGGTGCGGCATCTTGTAGACGGGCAGCTTCTCGTCGCCTCGGCCGTAGTTCGCGAGGATGCGCTGCGCGCCGGCGTCGACGTTGGCCAGGTCGACGAGCGCGAGCCCGTCCTCGCCGAACAGGCCGGCGACGTAGTGACGGCCGTCGGGGGTGATCAGCGCGTCGTAGGGTTCCCGGCCGACGTTCGCCAGCTTCTTCACCAACGGCCGCCGCGGGTCGGTCACGTCCGCGACCCAGATCTCCCCGGCCTCGAACAGGCTGAACACGAAGCGGTTGCCGGGTGCGTCGGCGATGCCCACGACCTTCGCTCGTTTTCCCTCGGCGCCGTAGGTCGCCGGGATCTCGGCGAGCAGCGTGAGCGACTCGGCGTCGAACAGCTTGACGCCGCCCGGCTCGTAGTTCGCCACCGCGATGATCCGCCCGTCGCGCGAGATGGCGCCGCCGATCGAGTTGCCCGCCTGCACCACGCGGCCGACCACCTTCGCGGCAGCGACGTCGACCTTGGTGAGTCCGCCGTCGCGGCCGAACACGAACACGTGCCGCGCATCCTGCGAGAACACGAGCGAGGCGTGCGACAGGTCGCCGAGCCCCTCCACGCGGCCGCGCGTCGTCCGCTTCGCGTTGTCGACGAGCTGAACGCTCCCGCTGGCCCGCTCGATCACCACGCCGGTCTCCGCGCGCGCGGCATCCGCGAGGGCCGCGAGCGCGCCGATCGCCGCGATCGTCGCCACGGTCACGCTCCACCAGCGGCGGAAGCCCGCACCCTCAGCGCTCACCGAGCGTGCCCTCCTGGAGCTGTCGGACGATCCACGCGGCCTCGGTCTCGCTCACGAAAGCGCTGCCAAGGCGGCATCGCGGTCCCAGGTCGCCCGTAAAGAACGGTCACGACGAGGCTATCGGGCGGCTTGTCGCGCAGCGCATCGCGCGTGAGGGCCGGACCGAGGCCGCCCTTCAGCGTCATGCCGTGGCACGAGCCGCAGTCCTGGCGGACGAGATGGGTGAGCTCGGCCTGGCGCTGGCCAGCAGGCTCGGCGGCGAGCAACGACGCGGCGGCGAGGACGCCGATCGCGCCTGCCGTCAGTCCTGCCCGCAAAGGTCGCAATCGTCCGCATCGACTCACAGCCCGTTACGCTGGATCTTCGACCGGCATGCCGAGGAGCGACCTTGACCCACCTTAAACAACGAGCGGGGGCACTCGGCCCCCGCTCGTCTGCGCGACGACGCTGAGTGCTCAGCCCTTCAGCACCCAGTCGACCAGCTTCTTGATGTCGTCGTCCGGAACGGCGGCGTTGGGCGGCATCGGCACCGCGCCCCAGACGCCGCTGCCGCCCTTCTTCACCTTCTCCGCGAGCTTGGCCGGGCGCGTCGGCCTGGCCTTTGTACTTGCTCGCCACGTCCTTGTATGCGGGCCCGATCATCTTCTTGTCGACCGCGTGGCAGGCGGTGCAGTTGTACTTCTTGGCGAGCGCCTCGTCGGCGCTCGCGGCCGGGGCGACCGCCCAGCCCGCGGCGAGCGCGAGACCGAGCGCGGCAATGCGACGTTTCATGTGATCTCCCTTGCGATCAGTAGATGTCGTGCTGGTGTTGTAGACGTTGAACTTACCGGTCGGCGTGACGATGCGCGGATCCTTGATCACCGTCTTGAGCTTGCGGCGTCTTGTCGTCCACGACGACGAGCGCCGACTGCTGGTTCTTGCGCGCTCCAGACCGAGAACCACACCTCGTCGCCGGCCTTGTTGTACTCGGGCTGCACGACGCGCTTCGCGCCTTCGCCGACGCCGGCCCACTCGGCGATCGGCAGGATCGTCCGGCTTCTTGTCGAGGTCGTTGATGTCGAACACCGCGATCGACTGGCTCGTCTTGGCGTCGGGGTTGAGCGGCGTGTCGACCCACAGGTTCCTCGACTTCGGATGGGTCTTGATGAAGAGCGTTGCCGCCGCCCTGGCCGTCCAGCATCTGCACGACCTTCCACGCGTTGTCCTTGTGCTTGACCGGATCGGTGCCGATGAGCGCGATCTTCTCGCTGCCCAGGTGGCCCGTCGCCCAGACCGGTCCGTACTTCGGATGCACGAAGTTCGCGCCGCGTCCCGGGTGCGGGATCTTGTCGACGTCCACCAGCTTGACGAGCTTGCCTTCCTTGGCGTCCACTACCGCGATCTTGTTCGACTGGTTCGCCGCGACGAGGAAGTAGCGCTTCGGTGGCGTCCCAGCCGCCGTCGTGGAGGTACTTCGCCGCTTCGATCTCGGTCGTGCGCAGGTTGTTGATGTCGCTGTAGTCGACCATCAGCATCTTGCCCGTTTCCTTTACGTTCACGATGAACTCGGGCTTGAAGTGGATCCCGACGATCGAGGCGACGCGCGGCTCGGGGTGGTACTCCTGGTCGCCCACCGTCATGCCGCGGGTGCCGACGATCTTGAGCGGCTCGAGCGTGTCGCCGTCCATGATCACGTACTGCGGCGGCCAGTAGGCGCCGGCGATCGCGTAGCTTGTCCTCGAAGCCCTTGTGCTCGAGGTCTCGACCGAGCGCGCCTCCAGGCCGACCTGGATCTCGGCGACGTTGTCCGGCTTCTCCATCCACAGGTCGATCAGGTTGAGCCTGCCATCGCGGCCGATCATGTAGACGTAGCGCGACGATGCCGACAGGCGCGAGATGTGCACGGCGTACCCGGTCTTGACGATGTTGACGATCTTCTTCGTGTCGCCGTCGATCAGCGCGATCTCACCCGTGTCGCGCAGGGTCGATCGCGAAGAGTTGTCGAGGTTGTAGCTGTTCATCTTCTTCGTCGGCCGCTTCTCGGGCGGAATGAGCACCTTCCAGGACGGCCTTCATCTCCGTCATGCCGTACTCCGGCGGCGTGGGCGGCGTCTGCTGGAGGAAGCGCGCCATGACGTCGACGTCCTTCTCGCTGAGCTCGCCGGAGGTGCCCCAGTTCGGCATGCCCGCCGGCGACCCGTAGTTGATGAACACCTTGAGGTAGTCGGAGCCGCGCGGCTGGGTGATGTCGGGCGTGAGCGGCTTGCCGGTCGCGCCCTTGCGCAGCACGCCGTGGCAGCCGGCGCAGCGCTCGAAGTAGATCTGCTTCGCGCGCTCGAACTCGGCCGCGTCATCGGCGGCGCCTTCGGCGAGACGACGTCGGGCGCCTCGCCCGGCTTGATCGGAACCGGCGCGCCGCGGTACATCAGGTCCTCGGCGGGTGTGCCCGGGTGCACCGGCTTGGCCGGCGCCGGCTGTTGCCCGTGCGCCGCGCCGATGGCGAGCGCGGTGATTGCCGCGGCGAGCGTCGCGCGTGCGAGATCCTTGTGGCTCATGGGGGTTCCTTGTCGGGACGATTGGATATTCGGTAGCCGCACTCTAAGCGTGGCATCCGGCCGTAGCTTTGACCCGAGTCAAAACGGGGGACGCGCGCCGGGCGGCGGACGCCTCACCTCCCGTCGGGTGGGAGACGCCCCTCGAGTCGCTCGCCCTCTTCGCTCCCCTGGACGCCGGTGTGCGGCTCCATCGCCCGCACCACCTCGCGCGCGCGCGCCGCGCGCTGGTGGCGCGTTCGCCGCTCGACGAGCGGCATGCACTTCGCCTCGTTGTAGTACGTCACCTGGCAGTCGAGGCAGTAGTGGCATTCGTTGGCGTTGATCTCGCCCGTCGGCCGGATGGCGCGAACCTCGCACTCCGTGGCGCAGGTCTGGCAGGGTCGACCGCATTCGCGACGCCGGCGCAGCCACCAGTCGAACACCCGGAACCGGCCCGGGATTGCGAGCGCCGCGCCGAGCGGGCAGAGGTACTTGCAGAAGAACTTGCGGTTGAAGAGAGACACGACGATGAGCCCCGCCGCGTACAGCACGAACGGCCATTCGCGCTGAAAGCGCAGCGTGATCGCGGTCTTGAACGGTTCCACCTCAGCGTAGTGCACCATCTGGATCGAGGACTGCAACGAGACGCCGAAGAGCAGGATCAGGATGAGGTACTTCACCGCCGAAAGGCGCTCGTGCACCACGTCGGAGAACTCGAGCTGCCTGATGTTGAAGCGCCGCGCGGCCTGGTTGACGAGCTCCTGCAGCGCGCCGAAGGGGCACAGCCAGCCGCAGTACACGCCGCGCCCCCATAGGAGCAGCGTGAGCGCCACGAATCCCCACAGGATGAACAGCATCGGGTCGATCAGGAAGGTCTCCCAGTGGAATTCGCGCGTCACCGCGTGCACGAACGTAAAGACGTGCACGATCGAGAGCTGCGCGAGCGCGTACCACCCGATGAAGAACAGCGTGTAGAGGAGGAAACCCCGGCGCAAATACCAGAGGAGCGTCGGGTGCCGTGCGAGCCAGTCCTGGAAGACGAGGATCGACGCGAGCAGCACGAGTCCGACGACGAGCAGCGCGATCTCGGCCTTGCGGTTGCGCCAGATATTTACCCAGAGCGCTTCCTCGAGCGCTGCCTCCGCGCGCGCTAGCTCCGGCGTCTGGGCGCGCGTGCCGGGCTCGACTGCGACCGGATGCGCGGGCGCCTTCGCTGCCGCCTTGGGCGTCGCACTCAGTCCGCGTCTCTCCGGCGCGCCCACCTCGGAAGGCGCCGTCCCCGACGGTGGCGCGACGGCGGCGGTGGGCGCCGTCGCCGCGGGCGACACGGCCGCGCCCGGCGGCGACTCGGCGGGCCGGGCTGCAGCAATCGCGGGAGTGAGCCCGCGCGACTCGGCGACGCGGCGGACGGCCTGCATCACGGTCGCGTTCTGCACCATGACCGTGATGGTCGCCCCCGAGATGGTGTCGACCGCAACGTAACCCTCGCGCGGCGCGCCGATCGTCACGCGGTCGAACACCGATTTGCCGCGGTACTGATTGGTGAACGCGTGCAACCGCTCTTCGCTGATGCCGGCCGCGAGGATCGGCTCCTCGTGATGGACGATCGCGAGCCCGGTGATGCGGCCCGCGAGGTCGAATCCGACTAGGGTGTTGATCGGTCTGCCCGAGTAGGCGGGGATGCGCACAACGTCGGCGGTGAGGAACACGTAGCCGAGCAGCCGATCGCCCCGGTAAGCGGGCGCAGCCGGCGGCGTGCCCTCGAAGGCGCCGAAGCGGTCGGCCTCGGGGAAGAAGCTCCGCGCCTGCGGGAAGTCGGTGGCGATGTCGGCAGCGCGCACAGCACCGACGGCCAGCAGCAGGGCAAGCAGCAGAACGATGGCGGCGCGTATGGAGGGCATTAGCGGGGGACCGTGTGCCATTTCAATCGCGCAGGCACCGGCAGACCTTGACCTGCATCAATCGAACGGGCGCGGGGACGGGCCGGTCCCGGATCGACGATCGGGTACCCTATTCAGATGAGTGTTGCCTTACGCCGGCTCCGATCGCGCACGATCGTCGCTGCCCTCCTTGCGTTGTGCGCCGTCCACGCGCATGCCGTACGGCTCCAGGAGGCGCGCCCACTGATGGGCACCGTGGTCGAGATTACCGCCGATGGCGCGGACGAGCAGGCACTGCACGCGGCCGTGAACGCGGCTTATGGAGAGATGAACCGGCTCTCGGACATGATGAACCGCTACAACCCGGCGAGCGTCGTCAGCGCGATCAACGACGCCGCGGGAGCCCGCGCCGTGCCGGTCCCGCCCGAGCTGATGGAAGTGCTCGCGATGGCGCACCGGATGTCGACGCGCACTCAAGGCGCCTTCGACGTGACGATCGGATCGCTGCACGGCTGGCGTTTCCGCCCGGGCGAAGAGCGCGTGCCCGCGCGCGCCGAGATCGCCGCGCAGTTGCCGCTCATCGACTGGCGCAAGCTCGAGCTCGACGCGCGCGCTGGCACCGCCCGGCTCCGCGTGCCCGGAATGCGGATCGATCTGGGCGGCATCGCGAAGCTCTACATTCTCGATGCCGGCTGGCGCACGCTCGAGCGGCACGGCGTCGTGCGTGCGCTGGTGAACGGCGGGGGCGACGTCCGCGTGGGCGGGCCGCCCGACGGCCCGCCATGGCGGATCGGCGTGCGCGACCCGCGCGCGCCCGGCGTCCTCCTCGGCGTCGCGGAAGTGGCGCGCGGGTTCGTGTCCGCGTCGGGCGATTACGAGCGCGCGTTCGTGCGCGACGGCAGGCGCTACCACCACATTCTCGACCCGCGCACCGGCTTCCCGTCCGAGGGACCAAGCGGGGTGACGGTGATCGCGGAGGAGATCGACGCGGCGAACGGTCTCTCGGTCGCGATCATGGTGCTTGGAAAGGCAACCGGCATCCGGCTCATCGCCGCGACGCCGGGCGCCGACGGCGTGATCGTCGACCGCGACGGGAGCGTTTGGATGTCGGACGGGTTCCGCCGGCGGCTGAAGCCGGCCGTGACGCAGCCTGGCACGCCTAAGTAAGTAGATATCTCTGCAAGACCCACGTGGCGCCGAAGGTGACCTCGGTCGCAGCGCCATCAACGGTCCGCTTCCGGCCGTCAGTTGCATCAAGGCCTTTTGATGCGTAGTTCATTTCGCCTGCGTCATCCTGCGCCGGGTACCGCGCCGCGTCGCGGCTGATCGGATGCGACTCGAGCGCCGGAATTTCTTCGACGCCGCCGAACCGCACAGCGGGCGCTGACGCAGAACTCCCGGAGGCCTGCCCGCACGTTCCAATCTCGGCACAGTGGCACGACCCCGACACCCCTCGAGCCGGTTGAGCACACGGCCCGCGCCAAGGCGGGGTCCCACCGCGGCGCTTTGGAGCCCACTCGCCCCCTCGGTTCGCCAAGCTGGGCGAGCGGTGCCGTGAGACTGTGTCAAACACCACATCGGGCCGGAGGGCTGGCACCGTCCTTGCACCCCGTCTTGGCGCGCTCTCGGAACCATGGCTCAGGGCTCGAAAGTGCCCGCAAGGGCTGGCCGTGGTCGCCAGCGCCGCAGCCGGGGACGATGCAACGGCATGTTCAAGCTTCTAAGGTACTTCTCGCTCAGCGGATTGGTCGTCGTGCTCGTCGCCGCAGCACTGCTCGGCGTCGTGTACCGCCACGTCGCCGTTCAGTCGCTCGTCGAGATGGGCGAGGAGAACAACACCTCGCTCGCGAATGCGATGGCGAATTCGCTCGGACCGGCGCTGGCCGCTTATCTCGAGACCGCCCGCGGAATGCCGGCCGGCGAGCTGAACCGCCACCCCGGGCTGCCGGGGCTGCGCTCGTCCATCCTGGCGCACATGCGGCAGGTTCCGGTGGTGAAGGTCAAGGTGTATGACCTCGCCGGGCGAACCGTGTTCTCGACCGAGGCGAAGCAGATCGGCGAGGACAAGCGGTCGAACGCGGGCTTTCAGAGCGCGGCGGCCGGACGCACCGCGAGCGAGCTCACGCACCGCGATCGCTTCAGCGCGTTCGAGCAGGTGATCGAGGACCGGGACGTCCTGTCGACGTACATCCCCCTGCGCGGCTCTCCGGTGCACCCTGTGGAGGCCGTCTTCGAGATCTACTCGGACGTGACGCCGTTCGTCGAGCGAATCGAGAAGACGCAGTGGTCGGTCAGTGCGGCCGTCCTGGCGGTGCTCCTGCTTCTCTACGCGGCGCTGTATGCCGTGGTCCGGCACGCGGAGCGGATCCTCCAGCGCCAGTACGCCGAGCGCGAGGCCGCGCAATCGGCCCTTGCGGCCGCGCACAGTACCCTCGAGCAGCGCGTGGTGGAGCGGACCGCCGCGCTCGCGACGACGAACGCCGCCCTCGAAGCCGAGGTCCATGATCGGCGACTCGCCGAGGCGCGCGCGAGCTATCTCGCGCATCACGACGAGCTCACCGGCCTGCCGAACCGCGCGCTCTTCATGGACCGGCTGCAGCAGGCCATCGCGCGCGCCGGGCGAATCGGCCATTCGGTGGCGGTGCTGTTCCTCGATCTGGACCGGTTCAAGAACATCAACGATTCGCTCGGCCATGCGACGGGCGACGAGATGCTCAAGCTGGTCGGCGCGCTCTGCGCGAAGGGTCTGCGGGAGGTGGACACGGTCGCGCGTCTCGGTGGAGACGAGTTCATCGTCTGCCTCGGCGATGTCGGCTCGGCCGAGGAAGCGGGCAGCGTGGCCCGGCGACTGCTTGCGGACATCACCGGCGGCTTCGAGATCGGCGGACACAAGCTGCACGCCAACGCAAGCATCGGGATCAGTCTCTATCCGGCCGACGGCGCGGACGCCGAGACGCTCATCCGCAACGCGGACACGGCCATGTATCACGCCAAGGGCGACGGACGCGGGACGTTTCACTTCTTCCGGCCGCAGATGACCGAGCGGGTGAAGCGGCGCCTCGCGCTCGAGATCGGCTTGCGCCGCGCGCTCGAGCGCAAGGAATTCGTCCTGCACTTCCAGCCGATCGTCCAGCTCGGGAGCGGAAAGCTCGTCGGCGCGGAGGCGCTCGTGCGCTGGAGCCACCCCGAACGCGGGCTGGTGTCACCGGCGGAGTTCATTCCGGTGGCCGAGGACATCGGGCTGATCGTCCCGCTCGGCGAATGGGTCCTGCAAGAGGCGTGTGCCCAAGCGGCGACGTGGCCGAAGACGGGCAATAGCCCGCTCTTCGTCGCTGTGAATCTCTCCGCCCGCCAGTTCCACGAGGGGAGTCTCGTCTCGGTGGTGGGGAACGCGTTGGCGCGGTCCGGGCTCCCGGCATCGCAGCTCGAGCTCGAGATCACCGAGAGCGTTCTGATGCAGCAGACCGAAGCGAGCATCCGGATGCTGCGCGATTTCGAGTCGCTCGGCGTGAAGCTGGCGATCGACGACTTCGGCACCGGCTACTCGAGCCTCGGCTATCTCAAGCGGTTCCCGGTGAGCACGCTCAAGATCGATCGCTCGTTCCTGCGCGAGGTGTCCCGGGACGACGACGACCGCGCCATCGTCACGGCGATCATGGCGATGGCCCGCAGCCTCGGCCTGACGGTCACGGCCGAAGGGGTCGAGCGCGCGGAGCAAGCCGCTTTCCTGCGGGAGCTCGGCTGCGATCAGGTCCAGGGCTATCTTTACGCCCGGCCGGGCCCGGCGGAGGAGTTCGAGCGGCTCCTCAGGAAGCCCGTCTTGCCGAGCCTGTCGGTCGTCGGCGAGCGGGTCGCCTAGCACCGCTCCTCCGGGTCGTCACGGCCCGCGCGCGCTGAGGGTCGCAGATCCGGAGCGGTCATCCGGCTTGATTGACGTCCGGCCCCGCCGCGGTAAGCGAGTTCTTCGGTACGATCCCGCGCGAAAGGATCCCCTCCATGACCGAACGATCGCATCTCCCGCCGCGGGCCTATCGCAACCGCGCGTTCCTGAACAGCAAGGAGGCGCGTGCCCTGCGCATCCTGGCCGAATATCTCGAGCCGAAGGCCCGGTTCGAGCGCCTGCGCGTCGACGACACGATCGTTTTCATGGGCTCGGCGCGCACCCAGTCGCGCGAGCAGGCCGAGGCGGCGCTGCGCAGGGCCGAGGCGGGCGACGGCGATCCCGGGCGCGCGCGCATGGAGCTGCGCATGTCGGCCTACTACGAGGCGGCGCGCGAGCTTGCGTACCGGCTCACGCTCTGGTCGAAGGATCTGGATCCGGAGGGGGAGCGACGCTTCGTCGTGTGCACCGGGGGCGGCCCCGGCATCATGGAAGCGGCCAACCGCGGCGCCGCCGAGGCGCGCGGCATGAATGTCGGCCTGACCATCTCCATCCCGGTGGAGGAATTCGACAACCGCTACGTCACGCGCGAGCTCGCCTTCCACTTCCACTACTTCTTCATGCGCAAGTTCTGGTTCGCCTATCTCGCCAAGGCGGTGATCGTGTTTCCGGGGGGATTCGGCACGCTGGACGAGCTCTTCGAGCTGCTGACGCTCGTGCAGACGCACAAGATGACCAAGCCGATGCCGATCGTGCTCTTCGGCACCGAGTACTGGCGGGAGGTCATCGATTTCGACGCGCTGGTGCGCCACGGCACCATTTCCCCCGCCGACGTCAATCTCGTCTATCGGACCGATTCGGTGGACGAGGCCTACGAATGGGTCGTCCGCCAGCTCGCAGAGCATGCGTTGGGGCAGCCGGGCCCGATGCTGTAGGGCGGCCGAGAAGCGGGGCGCTGCGCGCGATCTCGCCCCGCCTCCGTAGGCCCGGCTCCGCGCTCGACACGGGAACGGATCGGCTAATCTTCGCACCGGGAGGCTGCGAAGATGAGAGTGTGCGTAATCGGCGCGGGCGCCATGGGGTCGGTCTTCGGCGGGCTGCTGGCCCACGTCGGACACGACGTGACCTTCGTCGACACCTGGGAAGAGAACGTCGCCGCGATCAATGCCCACGGCGTGCGCCTCGACGGGGTGAAGGGGGAGCTGCGGATCCCCGCCAACGCTGTCGCCGGTTTGCCCTACGGGCTCGAGGCCGATCTGGCGATGATCTGGACCGACGCGAACAACACGCGCCGGGCGGCCGTCACCGCGGCCGCGGCGCTCGCCCCGCATGGGTTCGCGATCACCCTGCAGAACGGCATCGGCAACGTCGAGACGCTGGTGGACGTGCTCGGCAAGCCGCGCGTCGCCGCAGGCTCGAGCATGTGCAGCGCCGCGATGCGCGGGCCCGGCCACGCGAGTTTCACCCACATGGGGATGACCTCGGTCGGCGAGATCGACGGCGGCGGCAGCGCCCGGGTCGAGCGGTTGCGCGAAGCGCTCGCGCAGGCCCGCTTCGAGGTGCGCGTCCATCCGGACATCATGGCGCTCGTCTGGACGAAGTTCGCGCTCAACTGCTCGATCAACGCGATCTGCGCGACGACCGGGCTGCGCCACGGCGAGTTCGCGCGCCTGGAGGCGCTCGACCGCTTCCAGGACCGCGTGATCGACGAGATTCTCGCGGTGACGAGCGCGAAGGGCATCACGCTCGACGACCCGGACTTCCGCAAGACGGTCAAGGAGCACTGCTGGACGAAGTTCAGCCGGCCCTCGATGTTGCAGCACATCGAGGCCGGCAAGCGCACCGAGATCGACGCGCTCAACGCCCGCCTGGTCGAGGAAGGCCGCCGGCTCGGCGTGCCGACGCCCTACAACGATGCGCTCGCCTGCCTCCTCAAGGGCGTCGAGTACAAGCGGCGCGAGGCCGCCGGTCGCACCGAGGCCGACTACGCCGCGCTCGAGGCACAGGCCAGCCGCGAGGCGCGGCCACCTGCGCGCGCCTGAACGCGCGCCCACCACGCATGGAAGTCCCGCGCATCATCGCGTATTTGCTGCCGGCGGACGGCGCGATCCCGAACCATCCGCGCTGGCCGCTGCTGGTGTATCCGGGCGCGGTCGCGCTCGGCGGGCCCGATCCGGCCGCGGTCTTCGAAGGGCTGTTCGACCGCAACCGCTGGCCGGCCGCGTGGCGCAACGGGGTGTTCCCGTTCCACCACTACCACAGCACCGCCCATGAGGCGCTCGGCGTGTACAGCGGCGAAGTGACGGTGCAGTTCGGCGGCGACGGCGGGGTCGTCGTCACCGCGAGACCCGGTGATGTCGTCGTGCTGCCGGCGGGAATCGGCCACAAGAAGCTCGCCGCGCGCGGCGCGCTCGGAATTGTCGGCGCGTACCCGGAGGGGCAGCATCCCGACACGTGCACGCCGCTCGTTACGAGCGCACGGCGTAGCGCCGAGGCGATCGCGCGCGTGCCGCTGCCTGCGTGCGATCCGGTGTTCGGCGCGAAAGGCCCGCTCTTCGAGCACTGGGCGCGCTAGCGGGTCGAACGCGTCATTCCGGCGCGCGCCGGAATCCAGGATTCCCCGGTCGCGCCCGATGCGAGGCGCGGGACCCGGCTCGCCCGGCTTTGAGACGCATCAAGGTTTCCGGGAGAGCCCATTCATATAGTCCGGACATCCTCAGACCAGGCAGGACCCGATGGCCCGCAGACGCCGAGAACCGTTGCAGCGCTCGCTGTGCGCGGTCTCGCTCGACGAACGGCTGCTCCCTTCCGGGCGCGGGGAACGCGACGCGGTTGCGGTCCCGGACGGATCGCGCTGGCACGCGGCGCCCTGGCGGCCGGCCCGCGGCGTCGTGTACCTCGTCGGCGCCGGTCCGGGCGACCCCGAGCTGCTGACGCTGCGCGCGGCCAGGCTGATGCGCGAAGCCGAGGTGGTCGTGTACGACTACCTGGTCAGCGACGCGGTGCTCGGCTTCGTCAATCTGCGCGCCGAACGGATTTACGCCGGCAAGCAGCAGGGCTGCCACGCGCTTTCCCAGAACGAGATCAACCAGCTCCTCCTTGCGCTCGCGCGGCGTGGCAGACGCGTCCTGCGGCTCAAGGGCGGCGACCCGTTCATTTTCGGGCGCGGCGGCGAGGAAGCCGAGTTCCTCGCGCAGCACGGCGTGCGCTTCGAAGTCGTGCCCGGCGTCACCTCGGCGAGCGGCGCGGCCGCTTACGCCGGAATTCCGCTGACCCACCGCGATCATGCGCGCGCGGTGGTGTTCGTGACCGGCCACCTCAAGAACGGCTCGAGCGACCTCGACTGGCCGATGCTCGCGCGGCCGCGACAGACGGTGGTGATCTACATGGGCGTGACGCGCCTCGCGGAGATCTGCAGCGAGCTCGTCGCGCACGGGCTCGACCCCGCGACGCCCGCCGCGGTGATCGAGCGCGCGACGGCGCCGCAGCAGCGCGTGGTCGCAGGGACGGTGGGCACGCTCCCCACGACCGCCGCGGCCGCGCGCGTCAAGCCTCCGGCGCTGATCGTCGTCGGCGAGGTGGTGAGCTTGCGCTCGAGCCTGGACTGGCTCGCGACGCGCGCCGCGCCGCTGGCGGAGGTCGCGTAGAAGCTAGGGGCCCGATCAGTCGCAATCGAACGCCCAGCGGTTTGCGAGTTCCCACCCTGAGACAGCGACGGGACGCCCGCATTCGAAGTCGCGGGCTATCGCCGTGAGCGGCCGAATGGCGGCCGTGGCGTCAGCGGTTCACCCTTCGACACGTAGCGGACCGGGAGTCCGGGTCCACCGTTAACCAGGCACGGAGGTCATGAGGGCAGTCACGACTATCAGGGCGACAACCAAGATCACCCCACCGACTAGGGCTCCGACGACGAGCTGCTCCGGCGATAACGGTACGGGATCGGCCTCCTGTTCGGCGCGTTTCCGCTTTCCGAAGAGGGACGACAGAAACCGTCCCGCTACCTTGGTGAACGTTGCTCGCCCGCTCCGCTCCGCACACATGGCCCCTCCTTCCATCCACCGCGTGAGTCTTCAGGTCGGGCGGCCGTTCCGCGGCCCCGCCGCCGACACCGTTTCGAGAAGCGCCAACAGCCCCTTGAGCAAGACGATCGGCGATGGCGGGCAACCCGGGATGTGCAGATCGACCGGCACGACGGCCGAGATGCCTCCGATACAGGCATAGCTGCCGGAGAACACCCCACCGTCGCGCGCGCAGTCTCCTACGGCCACCACCCACTTCGGGTCGGGCGTCGCCTGGTAGGTGCGTTCGAGCGCTTCGCGCATGTTCGCGGTGACCGGACCGGTCACCAGCAACACGTCGGCGTGGCGCGGAGAGGCGACGAAGCGCAGGCCGAATCGCTCCAGATCGTAGAGCACGTTGTTGAGCGCATGGATCTCGAGCTCGCAACCATTGCAGGATCCCGCATCGACTTCGCGGATCGCGAGCGTTCGCCCCAGCCGCCTACGCGCGGCTTGATCCACGCGCGCGGCCAGCTCGGCAACCGACGCGTCGTCTCTCGTGGGTGCGACCTCCGTGAGCGGGCCGTGCACGAGGCTCTTCAAGAGCAATCTACGCATGCCGGTTCACCCTAGAGGTCGTGGCCCGCATAGGAGCAATTGAAGGATTTGTTGCAGAGGGGGAAATCGGCAACGATGTTGCCGTCGATCACCGCTTCAAGCAGCGGCCACTGGAACCACGACGGATCACGGACGTGGCAGCGCTCGACGTTGCCGTCGCGTGCGATCCGGACCCACGCGAGGACGTCGCCTCGGAAGCCCTCGATAAGCGCCACGCCTTCGCTGACGCCGGCGGCCGGGGGACTCGAGGCCGGCACGCAAATCGGTCCGGACGGGAGTCGTCGCAGAATTTCGTCGATCAGCGACAGGCTCTGCTCCACCTCGCGAATGCGTATCCAGACTCGCGCATTCACATCGCCCTCCTCGAGCACCGGAACCTCGAACCGCAAGTCGTCGTACGGCGCATAGCCCGGTGTGCGTCGCCCATCGAACTTGCGCCCCGACGCACGCCCGATGTAACCGCCGGCGGCAAATTGCTCCGCAAGCTGCGGCGACAGGATTCCCGTCCCGACGGTCCGGTCCTGCAGCGACGCCGTGTTGTCGTACAGCTCGACGAGCTCGGGAAACTGCCTGCGAACGCCCGCGGTGAGCGCGAGCAGCAGTCGCTCGCCGTCATTCGGCAAGTCGCGCGCGACCCCCCCGGGAACGACGCGGTCCATCATGAGCCGGTGGCCGAAGCAGGCTTCCGCCGCCCGCAGCACCTGCTCGCGCAAGAGACCGCATTGCGCATGCATCATGGCGAACGCCGCATCGTTGCAGATGGCGCCGATGTCGCCGCAGTGATTCGCGAGTCGCTCGAGCTCCGCCAGCAGCGCGCGCAGCCAGACCGCTCGTCGCGGGACAGCCACGCCGAGCGCCGCTTCGACCGCCCGAGCGAAGGCCAAGGCGCAGGCCACGGTGCTGTCACCGGACACACGCCCGGCAAGCACCGCTGCGCGCTCGACGGACGCACCCGCCATGAGCGACTCGATGCCCTTGTGAACGTATCCGAGCCGCTCCTCGAGGCGCACGACGGTCTCGCCGCTCGCCGTAAAGCGGAAGTGGCCCGGCTCGATGATGCCGGCGTGAACGGGGCCCACCGGGATTTGGTGCACGCTTTCGCCCTCCGCTGGCAGAAACGGGTAGGCACTCGGCGTCGCCGGAGCATGGCGGGCGTGGCCGAGCGGATGGCGAAGGTTCCATTTGCCGTGGTCGAGCCACGTTCGCGTGTCCGGGAGACCTTCAGGCTCGAGCCCCACCAGGTCGCGCATGGCACGCTCCAGGCGAATGGCCGGCGGATGCGACCGTCCGACGGAGGGGAAGCGCCGTTCCTCGCACGCGTAGCTGAGAACGGCGCACTCGCCGCTCTCGCGCTCGATCACAGCCATGTGCGCGAAGTCGCGCTCTCCCCACAGCCCCACCAGGGCCCATTTGGCGGTATGCAGGCGATGCGCCGCCTGTTCCCAGCCGTCGCGGCTCACGACCGCGCGCGGCCAGGGTCGATGCTCCGGGACCATCCGTCCGGCACGAATCGCTTCGCTGAGCGCGCCCATTCGGCTTAGCTCAGTAGTGTCGCGACGTGCTGGAACCACGCGACGAGCGCGGGCGGCAGCCAGATGCCGGCCCCGAAAACGAGCGCCAGGTGAGCGAACACCGGCACGAACGAAGCCTTCGCCGGCTCGTTGCTCCCGTACGGATCGCCGAATGCAAGGCCGTTCAATCGGAGCAGGAGCGCGCCGAGCGCCACCAATATGCTCAGCCCGAGCACCACGGCGAGCACGGGCTCGCGCGCGAAAGTGGAGGTCACGATCAGGAACTCGCTCATGAAGATCCCCATGGGCGGAAGGCCGACGATGGCGACGACACCGAGCGTGAGACCCCATCCGAGCACCGGATGGGAAACGGTGAGCCCGCGGATGTCGGCCATCTGCTGGGTTCCCTTGACCTGCGCGATGTGGCCCACGCAAAAGAAGATCGCCGACTTGGTGAGGCTGTGCAGCGTCATGTGCAGCAGGCCGGCGAAGTTCGCGAGCGGACCGCCCATCCCGAAGGCGAAAGTGATGATCCCCATGTGCTCGATCGACGAATAGGCGAACATGCGCTTGATGTCGTGCCGGCGGTACAGCATGAACGACGCGAACACCACCGAGAGCAGTCCGAGCGACACCATCAGGGGCCCGGGCGCCAGAGCCCCCGGGTTCGCCGACATGATCGTCTTGAAGCGCAGCACCGCGAATAGCGCCACGTTGAGGAGCAGGCCCGACAGCACGGCCGAGATCGGCGTCGGGCCCTCGGCATGCGCATCGGGCAGCCACGCGTGCAGCGGCGCGAGCCCGACTTTGGTGCCGTAGCCGAGCAGGAGGAACACGAACGAGAGGTTCAGGAGCGCCGGGTCGAAGGCGGACGCCCGCTCCACGAGCACGTTCCAGGCCATCGCATCCAGCCCTTCGCCGATCACGGAGCGCGCCGCGAGATACACCAGGATCGTCCCGAACAGCGCCAGCGCGATGCCGACGCTGCCCAGCAGAAAGTACTTCCACGCCGCCTCGAGCGCCGCCGGCGTGCGGTAGATCCCGACCATCAGCACCGTGGTCAGCGTGGCCAGCTCGACCGCGACCCACATCAGCCCCACGTTGTTGGAGAGCAACGCCAGGTTCATGGCGAACATTAGCGTCTGGTACATCGCGTGGTAGAAGCGCAAATAGGTCGGCGTGAGCCGCCCGACCTCCAGCTCGTGTGCGATGTAGCTGCCGCTGAACACGCTGGTCGTGAACCCGACGAACGTGCTGAGCACGATGAAGACGACGTTCAGATCGTCCACGATCAGGAACGGCCCGGGAGCCGGACGCTCCACTAAGAGCCCGACCGCGGCGGCGAGCGTCAGGAACGTTCCGAGGACGTTCAGCCGTGCGGTCGTTCGATCGTCGGGCAGCAGGGCCAGCAACGCCGCGCTCAGCGCGGGGATGATCAGGATGGCGCGGACGAGATAGACGCCCGGCTCGGTCATGGCCGCTCCCCGCGGTACTGGTCGAGGGTGTGGACATCCACCGTGTCGAACCGCTCGCGAATGCGGAACAGGAAGATGCCGATCACGATCAGGGCGACGAGGATGGAGAACGCGACGCTGATCTCCACCACGAGCGGCATCCCCTTGGCGCCGGTCGCGGCGAGGATGAGTCCGTTCTCAATCGACATGAACCCGATGACCTGGCTCACGGCGTTGTGCCGGGACACCATCATGAGCAGGCCGAGCAGCATCACCGACAGCGCGAACGCCAGGTCCTCCCGGGCGAGCGTCCCCGCCTGGGCGGTGATCGGCAGCATGACCATGATGGACAGCGCGACCAGTCCGATGCCGGCGAGCATCGTCAGCCCAATGCCGACCACGGGCTCGATCGTCCGGTGAATCCCGAGCCGCACGATGATGCGATGAAGCACCACGGGAATCACGAAAGCCTTCACGACCAGCGCAATCCCGGCGGTGATGTACAGATGGGGCGCATGCTGGATGTAGGCTTGCCAAGCGACTGAGAGCGAAACGACGAATGCGTGCAAAGCGAAGATGTTCAGCAGGCTAAAGATGCGGTCCTGGTACAGCAGCATGAAGCTGACCAGCACCAGGCCTCCGGCGAATAGATGGGCGACATCCAGCGCGAGTCGATCCATCACGTCACCCGCGAGACGAAGAGCAGCAGCGCCGCCAGGAAGCCGAGCATCAATGCGGCCCCCATGAACTCGGGAACGCGAAAGACGCGCATCTTCGCGATGGCGGTCTCGAACACCGCCAGCAGGAAACCCGCGACGGCGAGCTTGAGGACGTATGCCGCCACCCCGGTGAGGTAGGCCGTGAAGCCCTGCCCGGACACCGCCACCCCCCAGGGCGCGAAGACGCAGGCCACGACGGAGAGGTAGAGAAGAAGCTTCAGGAAGGATGCCGCTTCGATCAACGCCAGGTGACGGCCGGAGTATTCGAGAATCATGGCCTCGTGCACCATCGTCAGCTCGAGATGGGTCGCCGGATTGTCGACCGGGATCCGGGCGTTCTCGGCAATGGCGACCATGATGAGTCCGATCAGCGCGAGCGCCAGCGACACCCGCAGGCCGACGTTCGGGCCCTGCATGAATGCGGCGATCGACGATAGCTGGGTGGAGCCGGCGAGAAGCGACAGCGTGAAGACGACCATCAGCATCGCCGGTTCGGCGAGCGAGGCGATCATCATCTCGCGGCTGGAACCGATCCCGCCGAAGCTCGTGCCGACGTCGAGCCCCGCCAGCGCGAGCATGAAGCGCGCACTTCCCAGCAGCGCGACGATGGCGATCATGTCGGCGGCGTAGCTGACAACCAGCCCTGACGCGAAGGTGGGCACCAGTGCAGCCGCCACCCAGGTTGTGGCGAAGACCAGGTAGGGCGCGACGCGGAACACCCACGAGGCGTTGTGCGCCAGTACGACTTCCTTGCGAATGAGGCGCAGCAAGTCGCGATAGGGCTGGACGATCGGCGGTCCCTGCCGGCGGAGCAGGCGCGCCTTGACCTTGCGCACGTAGCCGGTGAGCAGCGGCGCGAGCACGAGGACGAGCGAGATCTCCCCGAGCTGGACGAACAGATCGAGGATCAGTTCCATACTGCGAGCACTATTAGCAGAACGACGAGCGCGGTGAACACCAGAGTCAGGTACGCGCGCACCGACATGAACTGAACCTTGTTGAGGCGGTCGGCAGCGAAGCCTACCAATCCGGCCGTCGACACATACAGGACGTCCCACAAGACATCGTGCAGCTGCACGTGCAACCGGGCCGCCCGGGGGTCTCCGGGAGCGGGCATCTGCACTTCCTCGCGGGCGCGGAACACCACGGTACCGAACACCCGGCGGATGGGCTGCGAAAAGCTGCCGGCGGTGTACTGCGTGACGGGACTTGCGTCGGGGAATCCGCAATCCCACGGCGCGGCCCTGCGCGTCGCGGCCGATGCCCATCGATGGATGACGTAGGTGGCCAGCCAGGCCGACATCGCGATGAACGCGAAGAGCAGCAGGCCGTTGTAGGAGCTGCGACTCTCCGCGATCGGGACGATCGTCAGCCAGCTGAGCTCTTCCTGCTGGGGCAGATGCGCACCCACCAGCGCCTCCGTGACGGGGGCAAGCGCGTCGATGAAGTAGCCCGGCAGAATCCCCGCAATCAGGCACAGCGCCACGAACACGAACATGGCCGCGAGCGACAGCGGATCGGTCTCCGCTGCGTCCTGCGCCGCTTGTGTACGCGGTCTGCCCAGAAACGTCACGCCAAACGCCTTGACGAAGCAGGCTGCCGCGAGCGCGGCCGACAGCGCGAGCATCGCGCCGATCGCAGGGACGAGAAACTTGAGCAGCCACTGCGGCAGCGCCGGGCTGAGCAGAATCGCCTGAAAGGTGAGCCACTCCGATACGAATCCGTTGAACGGCGGGAGCGCGGAGATCGCGGCCGAACCCACCAGAAAGGCGAAGGCCGTGCGCGGCATCCGGTGCACCAGCCCGCCGAGGTGCTCCATGTCGCGCTCGCCGGTCGCCGTGAGCACCGCCCCCGCACCGAAGAACAGCAGGCTCTTGAACACCGAGTGATTGAAGACGTGAAAGAGCGCCGCGGTGAGCGCAAGTGCGGCGGCGGCCTGCATCTCGTTCGCCTGGAAAGCGAGCGCGAGGCCGAGCCCGATGAAGATGATCCCGATGTTCTCCACGGTGTGATAGGCGAGCAGGCGCTTCAGATCGTGCTGCATGAGCGCATAGAGCACGCCCATGACTGCCGTGACTCCGCCCAGGAGCGGGACCAGCGCGCCCCACCACCAGCTCGGCGGACCGAGCAGGTCGAACACGATGCGCACGAAGCCGTAGACCGCGACCTTGGTCATGACACCGCTCATCAGCGCCGAGACGTGGCTCGGCGCCGCCGGGTGAGCAAGCGGCAACCACACGTGCAGAGGAACCAGGCCCGCCTTGGAACCGGCGCCGATCAGCGCGAGCGCGAGAACGACGCCGGACACCCGCTCCGATGGCAATGAATTGCGAATGGCATCGAAAGCGTAGCCGCCGCTCGGGCCCGCGAGGAGACCGAAAGCGAGCAGCAGCGCGAGCGTGCCCAGGCTCGCCATCAGCAGGTAGATGTAGCCCGCCGCCGCGTTGCCCGGCCGGCGATGGTGCGCCATCACGAGCGCCCACGAGGACAGGGACATGAACTCCCAGGTGAACAGGAACGTGAACGCGTCGTTGGCAAGGACGACGAGGTTCATTCCCGCCAGGAATGCCGGGAAGAAGGGCAGCACGCGCGCGGGCGCCTCTTCGTGCTTGCCATACCCGAGGCCGTAAAGGCTCGCTGTCGCACCGCCGAGATTGACCACCAGCAGGAAGAACGCCGCCAGCGCGTCGAGCCGGAAATGGGCGCCCAGCCAAGGCAATCCAAGCGGCAGCGTCAATGGGACGGCCGGCGGACCGCGAGTAAGGAGGGACGAAACCGCGGTGACCAAAGCGATGGTCGTGACAGCGAGCGCCACGCCATACACAAGCGGGGTCGCTGCGCGATGACGTGCAATCGCAACCGCTGCCACGCTTGTGCCGAGCAGGATTGCAATGCACCACAACAGCCCTTCCAGAGCCATCGTGCCCCTCGCTGTTGCCGACTAGCGCAGGCCGAGCCGGAGCGTCTAGTGCGCGGTTATGCGCGCACTCTTAGTCGAACACCCCGGCCGCCCCCGTCGCTCACCGCCCCCTCGTTGATCAGCTCGACACCCGCACGCTCCAACGCCGCGATCAACTTCATCAGCGACTCGACGTTGCCGCGGATGACGCCGTCGCTTGCCTCCATTCTCTGAATCGTCGGCAGCGACAATCCCGACGCTTCCGCCAGCGCCCGCTGATCCATGCCCGCGAGGGCCCGGGCGGCCCGAAGTTGACGGGAGGTGATCATGCTTCAAGCCTGATTTCCAGCTACTCACGCTTGATTATGAAAGCACCATAGTCTGTTTTTGATGGTCTGTAAATCATGCCGGGGAAACACCGCGGCCCGCTCGACGCGTGGCACAACGATGGGGAAGGGAACGACGATTAAAGCTCGAGAGATCTGCACGCAGGCGCTTCTGCAACGCCCCAGGGGGCTGCCACGAGAGACTGCGGGAGCCGATACGCAGATCGGCTGGAGGATGCACGGCCGCGAGCAGGGGGTGGTCGCGGCCGTCGATCGATCAACCGCCACGCACGCGCGGTTGGAACCTCGCGCGGGCGGTCCGGCGCGAGGCCTGGGCTGGCCGTCGCCTGCTTGGCGGTCTCGGCGTCTTAGCGGTTTAGAGGTGAACCGCCGTCACTTCGTTTCCGCCGCGACCTGCTTCGGGGCGCCGATGTCCTGATCGATCGGGGGCAGCGCGTGCGCGATGCCTTTGTGGCAGTCGATGCAGGTTTCGCCCTCCGCGAAGCCCTTCGCATGCCGCTCGACCGCGCGCCGCCCCTGCTCCGTGTAGTCCATGGACTCGTAGTGGTGGCAGTTCCGGCACTCGCGGGAGTCGGTGCGCTTCATGCGGTCCCACTCGTGTCCCGCGAGCTCGAGACGCTTGTCGTTGAACTTCTCGGGCGTGTCCACGGTGCCGAGCAGATGGTGCCAGAGCTCGTTCGAGGCCTGGATCTTGCGCACCATCTTGTGGTGCCACGCCTTCGGCACGTGGCAGTCCGGGCAGGTCGCCCGCACGCCGGTGCGGTTGGTGTAGTGCACCGTGTACTGGTACTCCTTGAAGACGTTCTGCTGCATCTCGTGGCAGGAGATGCAGAAGGTCTCGGTGTTGGTCAGCTCGAGCGACCAGTTGAACCCGCCCCAGAACGCGATCCCGAGCGCGAACAGCCCGACCACGGTCCACGGCCCGATGCGTTTGACCCGCGCCCAGACGCGGCCGACCCAGCCCTTCTTCTCTTCGAACATCGTGCCTCTCCTCCCGGCTATCCGTGCCCCGCGGGGCGGGTCATTTCTTCGCCGCCAGTCCTTCGACCGGCTTGAACGTGTTCTTCACGAGCGGGTCCGCGTCGGTCTGCGGCACGTGGCACTGGGTGCAGAAGTAGCGCGCCGGCGAGACGTTCGAGAGCTCCTTGCCCTCGCGATCCTTGAAGTGCGTGATGCTCACTTTCGTCGCGCCGCTCTTGGGCGCCCGCGACCAGGCGTGGCAGTCCAGGCACTTGTTGAAGTTCTTGGTGATCTGGTAGCCCTTGATCGAGTGCGGGATGAGCGGGGGCTGCTGCACGAAGTCGCGCGGGATCGGCGCACGGTCGCCCTCCCACTTGTAGATGTCGATGTCCGAGTTTTGCTCCGCGGCCTTCAGCGTGGTCACGGGCTGCTTCGGATCCTGCGCGAAGCCCGGCGCCGCAAATACGACGAGCGCGAGGGCCGCAGCAGCTGCGGCCAACCGGGAAATCCTCATGACGCTTCCCTCCTGTCGAACCTGTGGGTGAACCGGAACACCTTCGCGTGGCAGACGTCGATGCAGCGGCCGCAGTTGGTGCAGTTCGCGGCCGTGACGACCGGCGTGCCGCTCCCTTTGAGCGCGGGCTTGATGACCTGGACTTCGGGGCAGACCTTGAAGCAGTCGCCGCAGTCGTCGCACGCGGCGCGCCGCGGCGCGGCGACGCGAAGCAGGGAAGCCTTGCCGATGAGGCTGTACGCGGCGCCCACCGGACAGACGTGCCCGCACCAGCCGCGCGGCGCGACGAGAAGGTCGTAGAGAAACACCCCCAGCACGACGAGCCACGCGAAGCCGATGCCGAACAGCAGGCCGCGATGGAACATCGACACCGGGTTCACGAATTCCCAGACGATCGCCCCGGCGCCGTACGAGGCGACGAGCGTGGCCCCGAGCAGCCAGTAGCGGAACTGCTTGGACGGCGTCCGCCCGCCGGGCAGCCCGAGCCGACGGCGCAGCCAGGCCGCGCTGTCGGTCACCATGTTCACCGGACACACCCAGGCGCAGTACGCGCGGCCGCCCACGAGCAGGTAGAAAGCGACCACGATCGCCGCGCCGGCGAGCGCGGTGCCGGCCAGCGCGTGGCCCGCGGCGAGCGACTGGAGCAGGACGTACGGATCGGTGAGCGGCAGGACGCCGAGCGTGAGACTCGACGACAGGTTGCCCTTCACGATCCACACGCCGGCGAGCGGGCCGAGCAGGAAGAGCGCGAGGATGCCGAGCTGCGCGGCCCGTCGGGCGAGTAGCCACCCATGTCGAGTGAGCCAGCCGCGGTTCGCGCTCTCGATGCGTCCGGCCATCATGGTCGCACCGCTCATTGCGCGCCGGGCCTCCGCGCCGGAAGCTGAAGCGGCTCGGGGATCAGCGCGCCGCCGGCCTTCTTCTTCTCCTCCCAGCCGAGCCGGTAGTGGCGGCCGATCTGCCCCTTGGCCTGCTTGAGGGGCAGCACCTTGATGGCGGCCTCCTCGAGCACGCACGAGCGCTCGCACTTGCCGCAGCCGGTGCACGCGTCGGAATGGACCGTCGGGATGAAGAGCGCGTGCTTGCCGGTGCGCTCGTTGTGCCGCGGCTCGAGCGTGATCGCCTTGTCGATGGCCGGGCAGACGCGGTAGCAGACGTCGCACCGCAGACCGAGGTAGTTGAGGCAGGTCTCCTGGTCGACGATCACCGCCAGGCCCATGCGCGCGTCGTCGATCGACGGGATCGCCTTGTCCAGCGCCCCGGTCGGGCATGCCTTGGCGCACGGCACGTCGGGGCACATCTCGCACGGCACCTTGCGCGCCTCGAAGTAGGGCGTGCCGGTCGGCACGGCGCCGCCGAGCGCCGAGAGCTTCAGCGTGTCGTACGGGCACGCGCGCACGCACAGCCCGCAGCGCACGCACGCGCCGAGGAACGCCTCCTCGGGCAGCGCGCCCGGCGGACGCAGCGCCGCGGCGGGCAGCGCGCCGGCCTGCCCGGCGTACAGCCCGAGGCCGGTGCCGACCAGCGCGGCCCCGCACGCGGCCCCCGCCATCCGGGCGAGGAACTGCCTGCGGTCGACCGGCGATCTGTCAGGTTTGCGCTTCACGCCTCGCGCTTCGCAGTTCCCGCGTCGCGCCCTACGCCCGGACCACCTTCACCGCCGCCTTCTTGAAATCGGTCTCGCGCGAGATCGGGCAGGTGGCGTCGAGCGTGAGCTTGTTCACCAGGCGGCCGCCGTCGAAGAACGGGATGAACACCATGCCCTTGGGCATCTTGTTGCGGCCGCGGGTCTCGACGCGCAGGCTGATCTCGCCGCGCCGCGAGGCGACCTTGGCGATCATCCCGCGCTGCAGGCCGCGCTCCTTGGCGTCGTCCGGATTCATGAACACGACCGCATCCGGGAACGCGCGGTACAGCTCGGCCACGCGCCGCGTCATCGACCCGGTGTGCCAGTGCTCGAGCACGCGGCCCGTGCAGAGCCACATGTCGAAGTCCTTGTCCGGCGACTCGGCGGGGGGCTGGTAGGGGAGCGCGAACACGACTGCCTTGCCGTCCGGCTTGCCGTAGAACTTCACGCCCTCGCCCTTCTTCACATACGGGTCGTAGCCCTCGCGGAAGCGCCACAGCGTCTCCTTGCCGTCGACCACCGGCCAGCGCAGGCCGCGCGCCTTGTGATAGGCGTCGAACTCGGCGAGGTCGTGCGCGTGACCGGTACCGAACTGGCGGTATTCCTCGAACAGGCCCTTCTGCACGTAGAAGCCGAAGGCCTTCGACTCGTCGCTCACGTAGTCGCCCGCCGGCTTGTACTTCGTCGTGAAGGCGTTCGCGAACAGGACGTCGTAGAGCGTCTTGCCCTTGTACTCGGGCTTCTTGGCGACGAGCTCGGGCGGCCACACGTCCTCGACCTTGAAGCGCTTCGAGAATTCGATGAACTGCCACAGGTCGGACCGCGCTTCGCCGGGCGCCTTGACCTGCTGCTTCCAGAACTGGGTGCGGCGCTCGGCGTTGCCGAACGCCCCCTCCTTCTCGACCCACATCGCGGCCGGCAGGATCAGGTCGGCCGCGAGCGCGCTCACGGTCGGGTACGGATCGGACACGACGATGAACGTCTTCGGGTTGCGCCAGCCCGGGTAGACCTCGCCGTTGATGTTCGGCCCGGCCTGCATGTTGTTGGTCGTGCTCGTCCAGTAGCAGAGCAGCGTCCCGTCCTTGAGCGCGCGGCTCTGGGCCACCGCGTGCAGGCCGATCTTGTCCGGGAGCGTGCCGTCGGGCAGGTTCCAGAGCTGCTCGGTGATCGCGCGATGCTTCGGGTTGGTGACGACCATGTCGGCCGGAAGCCGGTGGGAGAAGGTGCCCACCTCGCGCGCGGTGCCGCACGCCGAAGGCTGGCCGGTCAGCGAGAACGGGCCGTTGCCCGGCTCGGAGATCTTGCCGGTGAGCAGGTGCACGTTGTAGACGAGGTTGTTCACCCACGTGCCGCGCGTGTGCTGGTTGAAGCCCATCGTCCAGTACGACACGACCTTGAGCTTCGGGTCCGCGTAGACGTCGGCGAGCGTCTTGAGGTCCTTCACCGAAACGCCGGAGAGCTTCGACACCTTCTCGGCGGTGTACTCGGACACGAACTTCGCGTACTCCTCGAACGAGATCGGGCTCGAAGCGTTCGGGTCCTTGGCGTCCTTCGCGTCCTTCTCGAGCGGATGGGCCGCGCGCAGGCCGTAGCCGATGTCGGTCACGCCCTTGTGGAAGTTGACGTTCTTCTGCACGAACTCCTTGTTCACCTTGCCCGTCTGGATGATGTGGTTCGCGATGAAGTTGAGGATCGCGAGATCGGTCTGCGGCGTGAACACGATCGGGACGTCGGCGAGCTCGAAGCAGCGGTTCTCGAACGTCGACAGCACCACCACCTTGACCTGGTTGTTGCTCAGGCGCCGGTCGGTCAGCCGCGACCAGAGGATGGGATGCATCTCCGCCATGTTCGCGCCCCAGAGCACGAATGCATCGGCCTGCTCGAGATCGTCGTAGCAGCCCATCGGCTCGTCGATCCCGAACGTGCGCATGAACCCCGTCACCGCGGAGGCCATGCAGTGCCGCGCGTTCGGGTCCAGGTTGTTCGAGCGGAAGCCGGCCTTGTACAGTTTCGAGGCCGCGTAGCCTTCCCAGATCGTCCACTGGCCCGAGCCGAACATCCCGACGGCGGTGGGTCCCTTCTCCTTGAGGGCGGCCTTCCACTTCTCCTCCATGATGTCGAAAGCCTGCTTCCAGGTGATCGGCGCGAACTCCCCTTCCTTGTCGTACTTGCCGTTCTTCATGCGGAGCATCGGCGTCTTCAGCCGGTCCTCGCCGTACATGATCTTGGACAGGAAGTAGCCCTTGATGCAGTTCAGGCCCTTGTTCACCGGCGCGTCGGGATCGCCCTGGGTCGCGACGACGCGGCCGTCCTTGGTGCCGACGAGCACGCTGCAGCCCACGCCGCAGAAGCGGCACGGCGCCTTGTCCCAGGCGATGTCCTGCCGGCCCGGCTGAGCCGCGGCGGGCGCGATCGGGAGATTCACCCCGATCGTCGCCGCGGCCGCGGCGGCCGCGTTCGCCTTGATGAAGTCGCGCCGGTTGGTCGTCATGATTGCCCCTCCTGAAGGTCGAGTGCGTCGTCCGAGTACTGGTAAACGAGCGACGCCCCGAGGACGCCGTCGATGTTGTGCAGGCTGAGATAGGTCTCGGCGGCCGTGGCCACGTTCGTGTCCTCGACCGTCACGACGAGGCGCCCGTCCGGCGTCTCGGTGTGCAGCTCCACCCCCGGCAGGGCGGCGAGCCGCTGGCGCACGCCGCGGAGATGCTCGGGGCGTGTGCGGATCACTACGCTCGAAATGTTCATGTGGTCGGCTCCCGGTTCGGTTCGCGCATCGCGATCGCGTGCACCGGGCACGCGAGGACGCACTGGCTGCAGCCAGTTGCACGCGTCGAGCATGATCTGCGGCGTGCTTACCCCACCCGGCGCAGGCGCGAAGCGGATCGCGCCCGGTTCGCATACCTCGCCACACGAGCGGCACACGACGCGGTTGAGCGCGAGGCACCCTGCCGCGATGACCGCCTTCATTCCCGGCGCCGCGTCGACGACACGAGGCGAACCAGCGAGACGGGCGGTCAGAAACTGGCGTCGGGTGAGTCGGCTCATTGTTCTTGTGCAGCGCAGTACAGCCTTAGTAGACCGCGGGAGCGCATGCACAGATTTGATTCACGCTAAAAAACGCCCCCCCGGTATTGATTTAAGTTAAGCGCGCGTCGAGGTATGCGGGCGTATCCGCCACGGGCGCAGCGGCAGCGCGAATCAGCGGCGGGGATTGCGGCGGGTGGCGGACGTCCGCGAGCGCGAGGTCGGGGACTTGCGCGCCGCGCGCTTGACCGGCGCCGCCGGCACGACCGCGGTCGCCTCGAGCTCGATCTTCCCCGGGTTGTCGAGGAGGTCGGACACGAAGATCATGCTCATCGCCGGGAAGTGCCGGCCGATGTACTGCACCCACAGCTTGCCGAGCTGCCGCCGCGCGGCGAGGTACGCCGGCTTGTCGCAGCAGTAGGCGGTCATGCGGCAGATGTGCTCAGGTCTAGCGCCCGCCTCGGCGAGCACCGCGACGATGTTCTTCAGTGCCTGCTCGAACTGCGGCACGATCTCCTCCGACTGGAACTTCTGCTGCTCGTCCCAGCCCACCTGTCCCGCGACGAACACGATGCGGCCCGGCTGCGCCGCGATGCCGTTCGCGTATCCGATCGGCGGCGCCCAGCCCTTCGGCATCAAGACTTCCATCGCTCGCTCCTCCCTCCGGAATCCGGCGTGCGCGGGAGAGACGACGCGCAACCGCGCGCCGCCACCCTTCCCCGTTCCCCCCTCAGTCGACGTACCGCGGCGGATCGAGGTCCACGTCCCAGTGGGCCTCGGGCCGCGGCACCTTCTTCATCCAGTCCTCGATCAGGCGCACGTGCTCGGCCTCTTCGCCGGCCATCTCCTTCGCCGCCCGCTTCACCTTGTCGGTGGTCGCGCGGCGGACCAGGCCGGAGAAGAACTCGAAGGCGCGCTTCTCGTTGAGCAGCGCGATCTCGAGCGCGTGATAGGGCTGCATGAGGTAGTGCAGGGTCGCGAAGTCCGCCGTCTCGGGACCCTCGAGGCCCTGCCACTGGTAGCCGCCGATCGGCGACTGCGGCGGCGCCGTCCAGCCCATTTCCTCCAGGATCTGCTCGGCGTGCTTGTGCTCGATGCGCGCGAGCTTGCGGAAGAGCTCCTCGACTTCGCGGTTGTTGTGCGCCTCCATCGCGTCGGCGAACTCGGCGTAACGCTCCGCCGCCTCGATCTCGAGCGCGTACGCGTAGGCCATCAGCTCGTTCATGCTGCGCACCGCTGCCGTCGACGGCTTCGCGCCGCGCGCCGGCACGGCGCGCTTCTTCGCCGCGCCCTTGCGCGCGGCCTGCTTCATCGCGTTCATACCTCGAACCCCTTTTCGAGATCGGCCGGCTTCTTCTTTCCCTTGCCCATCGGCGGCGCGTAGACCATGCGATTGCCGCGGTAGAGAATGCCCACGTTGAACCCGTCGTCGGTCAGGATCCGCCGCGCCGCCTTCCCCGGATCGTCGGTCGGCTCGACCGGCGCCGGATGGACCGCCTGCTTCCAGTTGCGCTGCTCGGGGCGGAAGGTGACGCACGGGCTCAGCACCTCGACGAACGAGAAGCCGGGGTGACGGATCGCCTCGGCGAGAATGGCCGCGACGCCGTTCGGATCGCCCGAGAACGCACGGGCCACGAAGTTCGCGCCCGCGGCCAGTGCGACGACGAGCGGGTGGAACACGCGCAGGCCGGTTCCCGACGGCGAGAGCTTCGACTGCCAGTCGGGCTCGGTCGTCGGCGAGGGCTGGCCCTTCGTCATCCCGTACACGTGGTTGTCCATCACGACGTACGTCATGTCGACGTTGCGCCGGCACGCGTGCAGGAAGTGGTTGCCGCCGATCGAGTAGCCGTCGCCGTCGCCGCCCGCCACGACCACGGTGAGGTCCGGGCGGGCGACCTTCAGCCCGGTCGCGGCGGCGAGCGCGCGCCCGTGCACGCCGTGGAAGCCGTAGCTGGTGAGGTAGGCGGGGATCCGCGACGAGCAGCCGATCCCCGACACCACCGCGACCTCCTCGGGCTTCTTGCCGACGGTGGCGAACGCCTTGGTGAAGGCGGAGAGCACCGAGTAGTCGCCGCATCCCGGGCACCAGATCGGCTTGTAGTCGGACTTGAACGCCGCGGGCTGTAGGGCCGCGGCCGCGGTCAGGTCGTTCATGTGCCGCTCCATTCGATAATCTGACGGTGCACTTCGTCGGGCCGTATGGGAAGCGGGCCGGGATGCCGGTAGCTCCGCACCGCGCGCGGCAACTCGAACTCCGCGCGCAGGTAGCGCAGGAACTGGCCGCCGTGGTTCTGCTCCACGACCAGCACCCGGTCCACGCCCTCGAGCGCCGCGGCGAGCAGCTTCGGCCGCGCCGGCGCGAGCAGGCGCATGGAGACGAGCCGCGCGTTCACGCCTTCGGCCCGCGCGCGCGCGATCGCCTCGCGGGCCGCGCCCGTGCACGAGCCGAAGGTCACGACCGCGATCGCGCCGTCACCCTCGATGTCGGCCCACTGCGCGCCGTAGTCGTGCGACACGAGCTTGCGTTCGCGCTTGGCGAGCTGCGTGCGGTGATCGCCCGAGCCGCTCGACGGGATGCCGCGCTCGGAGTGCTCCAGGCCGTCGGCCGTGTACGCGAGGCCGGGCGTGCCGGGGATCGCCATCGGCGAGATCCCCGACTCGGTCACGGCGTAACGCTTGTAGCCGTCCGCGCCCGCCTGCGCGACGAGCCGTTCGCCGACGATGCCCGTGTCGGCGGGCCGGTCGGTCACGGTGCGTGCTTGTCCGAAGAACTGGTCCGAGAGCACGATCGCCGGGGACTGCAGCGCCTCGGCGAGGTGCACGGCCCACTGCGTGGTGGTCAGGCAGTCGGGGATCGAGTTCGGTGCGAGCACGAGCCGCGGCGCATCGCCGTGCAGGCCCCAGAGCGCGATCGACACGTCGCTCTGCTCGCTCTTGGCGGGGATCCCGGTCGACGGCCCGCCGCGCATCACGTCGACGACGACGATCGGGATCTCGGCGGCGACCGCGAGCCCGAGGGCCTCGGTCATCAGGGAGAGGCCCGGCCCGGACGTGGCAGTGAGTGCCGGCACACCTCCGTAGGAAGCGCCGATGATCATGTTGATCGACGCGAGCTCGTCCTCGGCCTGCACGAGCACGCCGCCGACCTGGGGCAGCGTCGGCGCCATGTACTCGAGCAGCTCGGTTCCGGGCGTGATCGGATAGGCCGCGACGAAACGCACGCCGCCGCGGATCGCGCCGAAGCCCGCCGCCTGGTTTCCGGTGATGAGCCACCGCCGGGCGGTAACGGGCGGGGGCGCTGCGAGCGCGAGCGCGTCGCCCTGCTCCGCTGCCGCCGCACGGCCGGCCTCGACTGCGGCGTGGCTCGCGGGCAGCTGCTCGGCGCCCTTCTTCAGCGATTTCGCGACGACCGCCTTGACCTTGTCGGCGGGGATCCCGAGCAGCCCGGCCGCGTACCCGAGCACGACCATGTTCGTCCAGCTGCCGGGAATCGCCTTCGTCATCTGCTTCAACGGCAGCTTGACCGTCCGCGCACCGGTCTTCGTGTAGACCTCGGGCGCCTCGCCCTGGTCGGGATCCCCGACGATCAGGCTCGCGGCGTCGAGCGGGACCTCGTCGGCGAAGCGGTGCATGTTCTGCCAGTCGACCGCGATGAGCGCATCGAAGCGGTCGTCCAGGCAGTCGATGGGATGCGTGGCGATGCGCATCAGCGCTGCCGCCTCGCCGCCGCGGATTTGCGGGCCGCTCGAGCGCACCATCAGCCCGTACCAGCCGGCCTGCGCGGCGGCCTCGAGGAGCAGGTTGCCGGCGGTCATCACGCCGGCGCCGCCCGAGCCGCACAGCGCCACGCAAACGCTGGTGCGTTTGGATGAGGACTTCGTCGTCACATCAATCTCCTCTCGTGTACGAGCGCTCCGAACCGCAGTCTCGGCTTCGCTCGACTCCCGGGGTTGATGTGGGTCAACCCGGTCTTGGCGACCTGGGTTGACTCGTTTTTCGTAATTTGGTACCGTAATGCTAATTTAGCGCCCTGCCTGGAGTCAAGGGCAGGCGAAAAGCCACACCGCACCGCCAGGAGCCGCCCTTTGAGGAGGGGTCAGGCATGGCTTTGGCGGCTTACCGCTGGATGATGACGGCGCCCAACGCCCCGCTCGTCCGCGCCGCGTTCGATGCAGTTCCCCAGGCAGGCGACGTGGTCGTCCAAGTGGCCGGCTGCGGCGTGTGCCACACGGACCTCGGCTACTTCTACGACGGCGTCCGCACCAATCACCCCCTGCCGCTCGCCCTCGGCCACGAGATCAGCGGCACGGTGGTCGCCGCGGGCGACGGTGCCGGCGGTTGGATCGGAAAGACGGTCATCGTTCCCGCGGTCATCCCCTGCGGCGAGTGCGGCCCGTGCCGGCGCGGACGTCCCGCCATCTGCCGCAGCCAGAAGATGCCCGGCAATGACATCCAGGGCGGCTTCGCCTCGCACATCGTCGTCCCGCAGCGCGGACTCTGCGCCGTCGATCCCGCCCGGCTCGCACGCGCGGGGCTCGTGCTCGCCGACGTCTCGGTGGTCGCCGACGCGCTGACGACGCCCTATCAAGCCGTCGCGCGCGCCGGCGTGACCCAGGGCTCGCTCGCGGTAGTGGTCGGCGCCGGCGGCGTTGGCGGGTACTGCGTACAGGTGGCCAACGCGTTCGGCGCAAAAGTCGTGGCGATCGACGTCGACGCCGAGAAGCTCGCGGCGATCGGGAAGTGCGGCGCCGCGCTCACGCTGAACGCGCGCGAAATGGACGGCAAGGCGCTGAAGGGCGCGATCAGCGCATTCGCCAGGGAATGCGGCCTCCCGACGACCGAGTGGTACATCTTCGAGTGCTCGGGCACCGCTGCGGGGCAACTCACCGCCTACGGACTCCTCGTCCATGGCGCGACGCTCGGCGTCGTCGGGTTCACCATGGACAAGGTCGAGGTCCGCCTCTCCAATCTCATGGCGTACGACGCGCGCGCACTCGGCAACTGGGGCTGCCCGCCCGAGCTCTATCCCGCCGCGCTCGACCTCGTGCTCGAGGGCCGGGTCCAGCTCAAGTCCTTCGTCGAGCCGCACCCGCTCGACGACATCAACCGCGTGTTTGCGGCCGTGCACCACCGCGACATCAAGCGCCGCGCGGTGCTGGTGCCGGCTCAATGATTCAGGAGAAGACCGCATGAACGCAGCCGCCCTGCCGAAGAACCACGATCTCGTCGAAGGCCACGTCGTCGCCGGCCTGAAGGTCGAGAAGCGCCCCGCGAAGACGCCCGACGGCAAGACCGTCCCCGGTCTCTACAACTGCTGGATCTGGCTCGACAACCCGTCGCAGTTCAACTCCTACACCACCGAGATGGTGAAGGGCGTGATCCTCGCCTTCCGGGCCGCCTCGAATGCGCGCGACGTCAACTGCGTGGTCTTCACCGGCGCCGGCGACAAGGCGTTCTGCACGGGCGGGAACACGAAGGAGTACGCCGAGTACTACGCCGGCCGTCCGCAGGAGTACCGCCAGTACATGCGGCTCTTCAACGACATGGTCTCGGCGATCCTCGCCTGCGACAAGCCGGTGATCTGCCGCGTGAACGGCATGCGCATCGGCGGCGGCCAGGAGATCGGCATGGCCTGCGACTTCTCGGTCGCACAGGACCTGGCCCGGTTCGGGCAGGCCGGGCCCAAGCACGGCTCGGCCCCGATCGGCGGCGCGACCGACTTCCTGCCGCCGGTGATGGGCGCCGACCGCGCCATGGTGGCGTGCGTGATGTGCGAGCCGTTCTCCGCGCACAAGGCCTACCACTGGGGCGTGCTCGCCGACATCGTCCCCGCCCTGAAGGTGGACGGGAAGTTCATCGCGAACCCGCTGGTCGAGACGCAGCGCTTCGCCGACGAGTACGGACGCATCGTGTTCGGCGACTTCAAGTCCGGCGACGCGGCGAAGGAAGGCAAGACGGTCATGGCGCGCGGCACCGTGGACCTGTCGATGCTCGACGCGAAGATCGAGGAGCTGTGCGCGAAGCTCCTCCTCACCTTCCCCGACTGCACGACCAAGACGATCGAGGAGCTGCGCAAGCCGAAGCTCGAGGCCTGGAACCGCAACAAGGAGAACCACCGCGCCTGGCTCGCGCTCAACATGATGACCGAGGCGCGCGCGGGTTTCACCGCGTTCAACGAGGGCACGAAGGACGACCGCGAGGTCGACTTCGTCGCGCTGCGCCAGGCGCTCGCCAAGGATGGCGCATGGACCGAAGCGCTGACCGAGTCGATCCAGCCGCGGAACAAGAAGCGATGAGCGAGGCGCCTCTCAAGGTCTACCTCGACCGGCACGCGGCGCTGCTGCGGCTGCGGCTCGCACGGCCGAAGGCGAACATCATCGACGCGGCGATGATCGGCGCGCTTGCCGACGCGTTCGCCGCGCACCGCAATCCCGGTCCGCTGCGCGCCGCGCTGATCGACGCCGAAGGCCCGCACTTCAGCTTCGGCGCGAGCGTCGAAGAGCACCTGCCGGCACGCTGCGCCGCGATGTTGAGAGGCCTGCACGGTCTGCTCGTCGCGATGCTCGAGTGGCCGCGGCCGATCCTGGTCGCCGTGAAAGGCCAATGCCTGGGCGGCGGGCTCGAGCTCGCGCTCGCCGGCAGCCTGATTTTCGCGGCCAAGGACGCACAGCTCGGCCAGCCCGAGATGAAGCTCGGGGTCTTCGCGCCGGCGGCTTCGTGCCTGCTGCCGTTCCGCGTCAACCAGCCGGCAGCCGAGGATCTTCTCTTCTCCGGCCGATCGGTGACCGCCGGGGACGCCAAAGCGATCGGCCTGGTGCACGGCGTCCACGACGACCCGGAGCAGGCCGCGCTCGAGTACTTCGACCAGCACCTCGCGCCGAAGAGCGCCGCATCGCTCGGTTTCGCCGTGCGTGCGGCACGCGAGGGAATGCTCCCGGAAGTGAAGCGGCGGATCGCCGCCGTCGAGAAGCTCTACCTGGAAGGCCTGATGACCACCCGCGACGCGAACGAAGGACTCAACGCCTTCATCGCGAAGCGTCAACCTGTGTGGGAGCACGTCTAATGAGCAAGCTGACCGAGATCGTCCAGCGCTGCGAGGCCCTCTTCGAGGACCTCCACTTCAACGCAGTCAAGGAGTGGAAGGCCGCGGTGCCCGGCCGCAAGGCGGTCGGCTACATGCCCTGGTACGTGCCGCGCGAGCTCATCCATGCGGCCGGGATGCTGCCGGTCGGGATCTTCGGCGGCGGCGACCAGCTCGAGGTGATCCAGGGCGACGCCTACTACCAGAGCTACATCTGCCGCATCCCGCGCTCGACCATCGAGCTCGGTCTCACCGGCCGGCTCGATTGCCTCGACGGCATGCTGTTCCCGTCGATCTGCGACGTGATCCGCAACCTCTCCGGCATGTGGCAGATCATGTTCAAGGACAAGTACGTCCGCTACTTCGACGTGCCGCAGGAATACAGCGACGCGGTGGGGGGCGAGTTCTACGTCCATGAGATGCAGTCGCTGCGCGACGACCTCGCCAAGCTCGCCGGGCGGCCGGTCTCCGACGACGACTTGCGCAAGTCGATCGCCGTGTACAACGAGAACAGCGAGGCGATGCGCGAGCTCTACGCGTACCGGTCCGCTAAGCCGTGGCAGGCACCGACGTCCGAGGTGTATCTCGTCTCGCGCGCGGGCAACGTGCTGCCGCCCGAGGTGCACACGCTGCTCGTGCGCGACTACATCGCCGCGGCCGACGCCGAACAGCGTCCGAAGCGCGACAACGCCCGCGTGGTCGTCACCGGCGCGTTCTGCGAGCAGCCGCCGCTCGGCCTCATCAAGTCGATCGAGATGGCCGGCTGCTACATCGTCGACGACGATCTGATCCTCGTTAACCGCTGGCTGCTCGATGACGTCGTAACCGAGGGCGATCCGCTCCTCGCGCTATCGCAGGCCTTCCTGCACCGCTCCGCCTCGACCGCGTCGAAGTACGACGCACGCAAGGAGGACAAGGGCAAGTTCCTCCTCGACTCGGTGAAGAAGCACGCCGCCGAGGGCGTGATCTTCGCCGCACCCTCCTTCTGCGATCCGGCGCTTCTCGAGCGGCCGATGCTCCAGGAGGTGCTCGCGAAGCACAAGATCCCGTACACCGCGTTCAAGTACGCCGAGAACACCGGCCAGATGGCCCCGATCCGGGAGCAGGCCGGCACGTTCGCCGACTCGATCAAGTTGTGGAGTGCCGCATGAGTCACCTGGCGAGGGGCCCCGCGCGGAGCGTGGGGATCGACAGAAGGACGAATGCGGCCAGCGCCCGACACCGCAGCACAACGAACCGCAACGCGCCCCCGAAGGGCGCCGCCTAGGAGTTGCACCCATGAGCACCCCCACCCCGCAAATCGCCAAGCCCGCCGCCCCCAAGCCGAAGGTCCAGAAAGAGGACGCGATGATGATCCAGAAGGAGCTCATCAATCGCAATTACCACGAGCTCGCGACCGCGCACCAGACCGGTCGCAAGATCTCCGCGACCTTCGTGCCCGGGAATCTGAACGAGCTCCTGATGTGCTTCGATTTCGCGCGCAGCCTCCCGGAGACGAACCAGCTGCAGAACGGCATGCGCAAGAAGTCCGGCAAGTTCATCATGGACGCGGAGCGCGACGGCCATTCCGAGGACGTCTGCACCTACGTCAAGTCCGACCTCGGCATGATGCTAAACAGCGAGGTCGGCCCGACCGGCGAGGCACTCCCGAAGCCCGACGTGCTGCTCCTCTCCTACACCGGCTGCTTCACCTTCATGAAGTGGTTCGAGCTGATCCGCCAGAAATACGGCTGCGAGACCACGATGCTGCACGTGCCCTACCAGGGCGACGGCAAGATCAGCCCGAACATGCGCGACTACGTCGTCAAGCAGCTCAAGGAGAACGTCATCCCCACGCTCGAGCGCGTGTCGGGCGTGAAGTTCGACATCGACCGCCTGCGCGAGTACATGAAGGAGTCGCAGAAGGCCGAGGAAGACCTCGTCGCGGTGCTGCAGTCGGCGAAGAACCGCCCCTCCCCGATCGACGGCTACTTCGGCGCCGTCTACTACATCGGCCCGATCTTCACCGCGTTCCGCGGCTCGCCCGACGCAACGACGTTCTACCGCACCCTGCGCGGCGAGATCGAGACTCGCGTGCGCGAGAAGAAGGGCCCGATGACGCCCGACGGCGAGCTCACCGAGGAGAAGTACCGCCTGGTCGTCGAGGGCCCGCCCAACTGGACGAGCTTCCGCGAGTTCTGGAAGATGTTCTACGACGAGGGCGCGGTGGTGGTCGCCTCGACCTACGCCAAGGTGGGCGGCGTCTACGACTTCGGCTTCCGTCACAACCCCGACCGGCCGCTCGAGTCGCTCGCCGAGTACTGCCTCGGCTGCTACACCAACCTCAACTTCCCGCAGCGGATCGACATGATCTGCAAGTACATCGAGGAGTACCAGGCCGACGGGCTGCTGATCAACTCGATCAAGAGCTGCAACAGCTTCTCCGCCGGGCAGCTCCTGATCCTGCGCGAGGTCGAGAAGCGCACCGGCAAGCCCGCCGCGTTCATCGAGACCGATCTGGTGGATCCACGCTACTTCTCGGCGGCGAACGTCAAGAACCGCCTGGAGAGCTACCTCCAGATGATCAACCAGAAGCGCACCCGCGTTGCGGCGCACTAGACGGGAGCCGACCATGCGTTGCTTCATCGGCATCGACCTCGGCTCGACGACCACCAAGAGCGTGGTCATGGACGAGAACTGCAACGTCCTCGGGCGCGGCATCACCAACTCGCGCTCCAATTACGACACCGCCGCGGCGATCGCGAAGCAGGAGGCGCTCGTCAACGCGCGCTTCCATCTGTTCCGCGAGGGCCTGTCGAAGGCCGGCGGCCTCAACGGCGGACTCGAGACCTTCCTCGGCCAGCTCGAGCGCGACTTCCGCCTCGAGCAGTTCCTCGAGCAGCTCGCCGACCTCGAGGAGGTGTGCAGGCGGAACAGCTCGGGCCCGCGCTTCGGCGCCGACGCCAAAGGCGTCGCAGGCGCGCTGGAAGAGGTGTTCAAGCGCCTGCGCATCGAGGCGCCGGAGATGTTCGCGCCGGGGGCGAAGCGCAAGAGCGACTTCTTCCGCGACATCGCCGGCAGCCGCTACCACGCGATCGGCGAGCAGGTCGCGAAGGAAGCCGGCGTGCGCTACGACATGCTGCTCAACGTATTCGACCGCTCGATCATCGAGGTCGAGAACCACGTCTACGAGAATTCGATGCGCCCGCACCTGATGCAGGCGCTCGACCGGACCTTCAAGTCCCTCCCCGAGACGGCGGGTCGCGCCGACTCGCTGCTCGCCCCGATCAAGGAAATCCTCGACCGCGAAATGGAAGAGACCTACGTGGTCGGCACCGGCTACGGCCGCGCGCGGCTGCCGTTCTCCAAGGAGCACATCCGCTCCGAGATCCTGTGCCACGGCCTCGGCGCGCACGTGATGTACCCGGGCACCGCGACCGTGCTCGACATCGGCGGGCAGGACACCAAAGCGATCCAGGTCGACAAGGTCGGCATCGTCGAGAACTTCCAGATGAACGACCGCTGCGCCGCCGGCTGCGGGCGCTACCTCGGCTACATCGCCGACGAGATGAACCTCGGCCTGCACGAGCTCGGGCCGCTGGCGATGAAGTCGACCAAGACGATCAAGATCAATTCGACCTGCACGGTGTTCGCCGGGGCCGAGCTGCGCGACCGTCTGTCGATCGGCGACAAGCGCGAGGACATCATGGCGGGCCTGCACCGCGCGATCATCCTGCGGGCGATGTCGATCCTCGCGCGCTCGGGCGGCGTGCGCAACGAGTTCACGTTCACCGGCGGCGTAGCGAAGAACGAGGCGGCCGTGAAAGCACTGCGCGAGCTGATCGCCGAGAACTACGGCGAGATGACCATCAACATCAATCCCGACTCGATCTACACCGGGGCGCTCGGCGGCGCGACGTTCGCCTGGCGCGCGGTGGTCGAGGAAGGCAAGGTTGTCGAAAATCGGGAGAAGGCGCAATGACGTACACGGTCGGCATCGACATCGGCTCGGGCGCGGTCAAGTCCGTCCTCTTCAGGAACGAAGGCGACAGGCATGAGTGGCTCGCCAAGCGCGTCGAGCGCATCCGCCGCCGTGATCCGCTCACGCTCGCAAGAGAGGGGTTCGACGCGGTGCTCGGGGAGGCCAAGCTGTCGCCGCAGGACATCGCGTACATCGCGACGACCGGCGAAGGTGAGAACGTGAAGTTCGCGACCGGACACTTCTATTCGATGACCACGCATGCGCGCGGGGGCGTGTTCCTGCAGCCCGGGGTGCACGCGGTGGTCGACATCGGCGCGCTCAACGGCCGCGCGATCTACGTAGACGGCCGCGGCAAGGTCCTGCAGTACAAGATGACGAGCCAGTGCGCTTCGGGGTCCGGTCAGTTCCTGGAGAACATCGCGCGCTATCTCGGCGTCGCCGTCGAGGAGATCGGCCCGCTCTCGAAGACCTCCACCAACCCCGAGATCGTGAGCTCGATCTGCGCGGTGCTCGCCGAGACCGACGTCATCAACATGGTCTCGCGCGGCATTCCCACCCCCGACATCCTGAAGGGCATCCACCTCTCGATGGCGTCGCGGATCGTCAAGCTGCTCAAGGTGACCGGCATCAAGGACGGCACGGCGCTCATGACGGGCGGCCTCGCGCTAGACTCGGGGCTCCTGGCGGCGATCCAGGAGGAGCTGGCCAAGGAAAAGGTCAAGGTCGAGGCAGTGAGCCACCCCGACTCGATCTTCGCCGGCGCGATCGGCGCGGCCCTGTGGGGCGCGTTCCGGCATGAGAAACTCAAGGCGCTCGACGAGCGCAAGGCTGCGTAGGGAAGGACTGATGAGGGCCACGGGGTGTCGCGAGGCAGCGCAGCTGGACGAGCGCGGACAACGACAAGTTGACGCCTTACCACGAACCAAACTCGCTCTGTCATCCGTCGAAAGACCCTGATCGGAGCGCATCAAGGAGACGAAGATGGCACTGCTAATCAACGACAGCTGCACCGCCTGCGACGCCTGCAAGCCGGTGTGCCCCAACGAGGCGATCAGCGCGGGGAGCCCGTACTACGTGATCGACCCGGCGAAGTGCACCGAGTGCGTCGGGGCGCACGACGAGCCGCAGTGCATGCTCGTGTGCCCGGCCGACTGCATCGTGCCGAACCCCGACTTCGCCGAGACCCCCGAGCAGCTCGTCGAGAAGTACAACACGCTGCACGGGTGACGCCGTTCCGACGCGCCCCGCCGGGGCGCGGTCGTGACGGACGCCACGCCGCGGCGACGGTGCGGCCCTCCGGCCCGCTGCCGCAGTGAACTATTCCTGACGTTCCCTCCGCGCGCGATTGCCGGCGGGCCGCGGCGCCCCGCATAGTGGGCTCTCGCGGCCCGACCGTCGGAGGGGAAGATGAAATCACTGGCATTGGCGCTTGCGCTCGCTGCGGCGAGCACGGCCGCGGTCGCCCAGGCGTACCGCTGGGTGGACGAGAAGGGCAAGGTCCATTACGGCGACCGGCCGCCGTCTACGGCCTCCGCTTCGGTGCCCGGCACGCGCAGCGCGAAGCCGCGCGAAGGCGGTCCCGTGGAGCCGGGGATGAAGCCGGACGAGGTCAAAGCCATGTTCGGCGAGCCCGATGAGGTCCGCACCGTCACGACGCGGATGGGCCAGGCGCAATACTGGGCCTATCGCAAGCCGCCGAAAGGCCAGAAAACCAGCTACACGATCAAGTTCGAGGGCGGGACGGTCACGGAGGTCGAGCAAGGCACGCAGATCGCCGCCGCGCAGGCTTCCGTGCGGCCGGCGACCGCCGCGCCCCCGCCCGGCGGGAGAGAGAGCGTTGTCGTCACGAGCGCCGACGCGCCCCAGCAGGTACGCCAGGATCCCGACGCGGCCGCACGCGAGCGCGAATGCACGCAAACGCGCGATCGCGCGCGCGCAGACCGATGCCGCGATGCGCGCCGGCGCCTCGGCGCAGCAGATGGACCGCATGCGCGAGGACCGCCGCCGCTACGACCAGAAGCTGAGCGAGCTCGGCTGCGGCTAGCCGGCGCGGCTCGCAACGCTCCTTCCGCCTCGGGCTCGCGCGCGCCGCGAGCCGGATCACCCGCCGGACGGGCTCAGGCGGTGCCCCACACCTCGCGTGCGGTGTCCACCACGAGCCGGATCTTGGCCGCCTGGGACTCGCGCATGATCTCGTTGCCGTGCACCGTGCTCGAGAAGCCGCACTGCGGGGAGAGGCAGAGCTGTTCGAGCGGGACGTGCCGGGCGGCCTCGTCGATGCGCCGCTTGAGCTGGTCCTTGGTCTCGAGCTCGCTCGTCTTGGTGGTCACCAGGCCGAGGACCACGATCCGGCCCTTGGGGACGAACCGCAGCGGCGAGAAGTCGCCCGACCGCGCGTCGTCGTACTCGAGGAAGTACCCGTCGACCTGCAGGTCGTTGAAGAGCGATTGGGCCACCGGCTCGTACCCGCCCTCGGCCACCCACGCGCTCTTGAAGTTGCCGCGGCAGAGGTGCACGCACACCTGCATGCCCGCCGGCCGCCCCGCGATCGCGCCGTTGATGAGCCGCGCGTAGCGCTTCGGCAGCTCGTCCGGATCGTCGCCGCGCGACTTCGCGCCCTCGCGCAGCTTCGGATCGCACAGATACGCGAGATTGGTGTCGTCGAGCTGCACGTAACGGCAGCCGGCCGCGCCGAGCTGCGCCAACTCCTCGCGGTAGGCGGCGGCGACGTCCTCGAAGAACGCCTCGAGGTCGGGGTAGGCCTCCTTGCTGATCGCGCCGCGCCCGCCGCGGAAGTGCAGCATCGTCGGCGACGGGATCGTCACCTTCGGCACGCGCTTCGTGACCGATTTGAGGAACTCGAAGTCGGCGAGCTGGATCGGTTTCGCGTGGCGCACTTTCCCGGTCACCTTGAGCACCGGCGGGGCGAAGTCCACGTCGCCCGCGGCGCTGTGAAACTTGACCTGGATGCCGCCGGAGGTCTCGATGCCGTCGAGCTGCTCCAGGAAGTCGATGTGGAAGTAGGTGCGGCGGTACTCCCCGTCGGTGATGCCCTGCAGACCGAGGTCCTCCTGGAAGCGGACGACATCGCGGATCGAGCGGTCCTCGACCTCGCGCAGTTGCGCGCGCGAGATCTCGCCCTTGCGCTGACGCTCGCGCGCATCGAGCAGCTCCTTGGACCGCAGGAAGCTGCCGACGTGATCGGCGCGGAACGGCGGGATCGTGCGTTGTGACATGGAGCCTCCTCGAATGATCGGCGGGTCGGCCGCTATGTTACCCGGCCCGAGCGCGCCTCAAGCCTGGACATCGAATCCGACGGCCGCCTCGCCCATCCGGAACCGTCCGGCGGCGACGGCGCCGAGCCAGCGCGCGCTGCGCGCGAAGCCGCCGAACGGGAAGCAGTGCAGCCCCGCAACACCGAGCGCCGCACCGCCTTCTCCGATGCGCCGCACGACCTTGTCGGGACCGTGCTCGACGAGGAGGTGCGGAAGGGAGAGCGCGTGCGACCGCACGGCGCGGATCGAGTTGCCGATCCCGCAGCGCTTGCCGTAGTTGAGCAGCGCGCGGATGCTGGAGGGCCCCGCCACGCCCACGCGGATCGGCACCGTGACGCCGCGCGCGCGCAGTCGCGCGAGCCAGTCGAGGACGACCTCGCCCTCGAAGCAGAACTGCGTGACGAGGAACAGATCGATCCCGCGCCGCGCCGCGTCCTCGATCTTCCGATCGAGCGCGACGGCCAACGCCGCTGCGGGGATGCGGGGATGCGCTTCCGGATACCCCGCGATCCCGAGGCTGCGGATTCCGTGCGCTTCGAGGAGGCCGGTCTCCAGGAACTGCGCGCTCGACTCGTAGGGCCCGACCGGCTCGCCGTCGCCCGCGACCAGCAACGCGCGCGTGACCCCGGCGTCGTCGCGCAGGCGCGCGAGGAAATCCTCGGCCGCCTCGCGGCTGGCCAGCTGCCGCGGCGTGAGGTGCGGGACGGGATTCATGCCCACTTGGCGCAGGCGCCGCGCGGTGCTCGCGACGTGGTGGTAAGGCATGCCCGGGAGCGAGGCAACGTAAACGTCGGTGCCCGCGGGAACCAGCGACGCGTAGGTGTCGATCTCCGCCAGATTCCGTGCGGAGGTCTCGATGGACGCCGTGCGCGCGAGCGTTGCAATCGCGGCGTGCAGGTCGCGCTGGGCGGGCGCCGTGTCGCGGGTCACGATCATCGCTCGCCGCCGCTCAGTCGCGCCGCCGCGAGATGACGTACGACTCGTCCTGGAACCAGAGCCCGCCGTGCTGGAGCAGCACGTCGCTCGTCACCTGGAGGTAGCGACCGTGCCGGATCGCGTCCTCGAGCCGGGCGTCCTCGACCTGACCCACGTAGATCGCCGCGTTCCAGGCCGCGAACAGCGTCGAGGTGCCGATCGAGCTCGAGATCTCGGTGGGCAGCGTGTGCATGTCGTAGCGGAAGAGCGAGCGCGCGTCGGAGTAGGTGTTGAAGTTGAGATCGCGCGCGGCCGGACCGAGCGCCTCCTTCACCGCCTTGAGCATCTGGTGACGGTCGTGCTGGAACGGGTTCTCGCCGGGCCACATCCCCTGCAGGATCTCGAGCCCCGGGTCGTGGCCGTGCGAGTGGATCGCGAGGAGGCGCCCGCCGCGCCCGAGGCTCTTCGCAAGCGGCGCGATCACGCGCGCGGCCTTGAATTCGAGCGGTGCCCGCGCGCGGTACGGCTGCGACGCGATCACGAGGTCGTAATCGGCCGCGGTGCCGCCGCGGCGCGGGATGATCGGGTCGAGCAGGAAGCGATGGTCCTCGCGGTAGATGACGAGGACGGCGGGACGCTCGTAGACCGGGTTGCCGCTCGTCGGGCTCACGTGCGCGCGCCAGTGCTCGGCGAGGAACGGCGCGAGGGCGGTGATCTGCTCCTCGAACTCGTGGCCGGTCGTGCCGGTCAGCGCGAGCTCGTGCCAGGCGAGCCCGGAGGCGGCAGTGAGGGAGCTCGGGACGAGCCACGGCGCCTCGCGGTAGTAGAGGTTGGTCATCACGAGAACCGTCGCCGGATGCTCGAAGAACCGGTCGGGCATCTTCTCGAGCGTGAGGCGCACGTCCTCGAGGCTGATCTCCTTGCCCACGATGTAGAACGGCATCGTCGCAAAGCGGTGGTGCATCGCGCGCATGACGCGCGTCAGCACCGTGCCGTCCCCGACGCCCGCATCGAAGATCCGTACCGCCGGCGGGCGCGGATGGATGTTCGCGAGCTCCATCTTCACGCGCTGCGCGACCACCGCCTTCTCCGAGCAGGTGCTCACGAACAGCAGGTACTTCTGGCGGTTGTCGAAGAAGCGGAAGTTGCGGTCCGGCGGTGCGGCGGGCCCCGACGCGGCGACCGGCCGCGGGGCGCCCCGGGTGCGTTCCGGCGCGTCGACCACAGTGTCCGCGGCTCCGCCGGCGATGTAGGAGCGCACGCGGTCGAACGTATTGGTGGTGATCCGCCCACCTTCGCGCAGGCGATTCACGAACTTGCCGTCGTTCACCGCGAGGCGCCCGAAGGTGGACTCGGCGACCCCCGTCTTGCGGCAGTAGTCCGTGATCTCGCGCAGCAGCCGCTCGGCCTCCATGCCCCCTCCGGTCGCGTCCGACGCTGCCGTGATTTGAGGCCCGTCCAGGGTCGATGTCAACCCACACCGCACGTGGGATGAATGTTGGGCAGCTGCCCACCTACCGGGTCGCGCCAGAACGAGCCGGAGTCGCCACCGCCGGGCGGCGCCGCCCGCCCAAACGGGCTTGAACGGGCCTTGGTGGGATCGACCCCACCACTAGATGAAGGGCACTTGAGGCAGGCTAAAGACGGTCGCTATGGAGGGGCGGATCCTCGGCGGCATGGACCCGCATCGCCGTCATCCGATTTCCAAGGAGCTGCCATGAACTTCACCGACAAGATCGTCGTCGTCACCGGCGCCGCCTCGGGCATCAACCGGGCCGCCGCCGAAGCGTTCGCCGCGGGCGGCGCGAAGGTGTGCGTCGCCGATATCGCGCGCGAGGCGGGCGAGGCAGCCGCTGCGGCGATCCGCGAACGCGGCCAGCAGGCCGAGTACTTCGCGCTCGATCTTACCGACGCCGACTCGATCAAGCGGTTCGCCGCCGCCGCGCTCGAGCGCTTCGGCCGGGTCGACGTGCTGGTGAACGGCGCCGGGTGGGGCAAGACGACGCCGTTCCTGGAGACCGACGACGCGTTCTGGGACAAGGTGATCAGCCTGAACTTCGTGGGACCGATGCGGCTCACGCGGCTTCTGCTCCCGCAGATGCTGGAGCGCCGTGCGGGACGGATCGTCAACGTGTCGAGCGACGCAGGCCGCGTCGGCAGCCTGGGCGAGACCGTGTATTCCGGCGCGAAGGCGGGGCTCATCGGCTTCACCAAGGGCCTCGCGCGCGAGGCGGCGCGCTGCGGCGTCACCGTCAACTGCGTCTGTCCGGGCCCGACGGATACCCCGCTGCTCGCCGCGGTGCCCGACAAGTTCCGCGACGCGTTCGTGAAGGCGATCCCGATGCGGCGTTTCGGCACGCCCGCCGAGGTCGCCGACGCGATTGTCTTCTTCGCCAGCGACCACGCCGGCTACATCACCGGGCAGGTGCTCAGCGTGAGCGGCGGGCTGACGATGGTCGGCTGAGCCCGGCGCGTCCTGCTCCGCGACCTCGCAAAACCCCGTGGTCTCCGGTCGGGCATTCCCTAGCCCGCGCGCCCCTTCGCTTGTTATAGTCCGCGTCTCGCAAGCCCCCGGAGGAGGAAGAGGAATGACCACCAAAAGACATGCTGTACTGACCGTCGCAGCCGCGTTGTGCGCTGCAATGGCGGTCGCGGTTCCGGCAACCGCGCAAACCGTGAAGATCGGATTGATCAACACCTATTCCGGGGCGATGGCCTCGAACGGAGACCAGATCGAGAAGTCGATCAACCTCTTCATGAAGTCGGGCCAGTGCAAGCTGCCCTCCGGCGTCAATCTCGAGATCATCAAGCGCGACGACACCGGCATCAACCCGGAAACCGCCAAGCGCCTTGCGACCGAGCTGATCGTGCGCGACAAGGTGCAGATGATCACCGGCGTGGTGTGGACGCCGAACGCCCTTTCGATCGCGCCGGTCGTCACGGAGGCGAAGGTCCCTTTCATCATCATGAACGCCGGCACGGCGATGATCACCACAACCTCGCCCTATATCGCGCGCACTTCGTTCACCCTGTGGCAGTCGAGCTTCCCGATGGGGACGTGGGCGGCGAAGCGCTTCAAGACGGCATACGTCGCGGTCGCGGACTTCGGCCCGGGGCACGACGCCCAGGAGGCGTTCACGAAAGCCTTCACCGCCGCGGGCGGCAAGGTCGATCGGCACGGTGCGCATGCCGCCGCCGACCACCGACTTCGCGCCGTTCCTGCAGCGGGTGAAGGACGCCAAGCCCGATGCGCTGTTCGTGTTCGTCCCGGCCGGCAAGAACGCCACCGCGCTCATCAAGGGTTTCGGCGAGCTCGGCCTCGCGCAGGCGGGGATCAAGCTGATCGGGCCCGGCGACATCGTCACCGACGAGGAGCTGCCGAACATGGGCGACGTGCCGATCGGCGTGATGACCATGTTCCACTATTCCGCAGCCGGCGACCGGCCTTCGAACAAGTCGTTCGTCGCCGCCTACCAGAAGGAGTACGGGCCCAACGCGTGGCCGAACTTCATCTCGGTGGGCGCGTGGGACGCCATGCAGGCGATCTGCGACGTGGTGGCCGCCCAGAATGGCAAGGTCGACGGCGACAAGACGATGCTGCTGCTGCGCGGCTGGAAGAACGCGAACAGCCCGCGCGGCCCGATCGAGATCGATCCGCGCACGCGCGACATCGTGCAGAACGAGTACGTGCGCGAGACCCGCAAGGTCGGCGGGATCGTGAAGAACGTCGAGCTCGAGACCATCCCGATGGTCAAGGATCCCTGGAAGGAGTCGACCGGCAAGCAGTAGCTCGAGGCCGATCGGCAAAGCGCGCGAGCCCCCGCCGGACCGGCGGGGGTTTTGTTTGTCCGCACCCCTGAGCCCCGTCTTGGACGCTTTCCTCTCCAGCCTCGTCAGCATCGCCTTCCACGGGCTCGCGTACGGCATGATCCTGTACGCGATCTCGGTGGGCCTGTCGATCACGATGGGCCTGATGGGATTCGTGAACCTCGCGCACGGCGTGTTCGCGATGGCGGGCGGTTACCTGATGTACACCGCGATGACCCGGCTCGGGTTGGCGTGGTTGCCGGCGCTCGTCCTCGCCTGCATCGTGGTCGCGGCGGCGAGCATGGTTCTCGAGCGGCTTCTGTACGCGCGGCTCTACTCCGCCGGCGAACTGGAGCAGGTCCTGTTCACGATCGGCCTGATCTTCGTCGCGGTCGCGGTCGCCCGGCTTGCCTACGGCCCGCTGCCGCTCGCCGCGCCGCTCCCCGAGTACATGAAGGGCCAGGTCGAGCTCTTCGGCCGGTCGTTTCCCATGTACCGCGTGGTCGTGATCGCGTCGAGCGCGGTGCTCATCGCGCTCCTGTGGATCGGCCTCGAGCGGACGCGCTGGGGCGCGATGGTGCGCGCGGCGGTGGACAACCGCGCGATGGCGCAGGCGATCGGCATTCACACCGGCCGGCTCTTCACGCTGACGTTCGCGCTGGGAAGCGGGCTGGCCGCGCTCGGCGGCGCGCTCGGCGCCGACCTGATGGCGATGACGCCTACCTACCCGTTCGAGCAGCTCGTCTACTTCCTCGTCGTTGTCGCGATCGGCGGGCTCGGCAGCTTGCGCGGGCCGTTCCTCGGCGCCCTGTTCATCGGGATCGGCGACACCGCGTGCAAGTACTGGGTGCCGGAGTTCGGCGCCTTCTTCATCTTTGTCGCGACGATGGCGATCCTGCTGTGGCGGCCGCAGGGCCTGCTCGGGCGCGCGTCATGATCGCGTCGAACGCCGCGAGCATGGGGTACGCCGGATCGGCCCGCCTGCGGCCGTGGGAGGCTGCGCCCTGGCTGTTCGCCCTCGCGGTGTACTTCATCGCGCCCACCTACCTGCCGCTCGGCGCGTACGTGCTCATCATCGTCCTGTTCGCGCTGTCGCTGGATCTCATCCTCGGGTACGGCGGCATCGTGACCCTCGGACATTCGGCGTACTTCGGGTTCGGGGCCTACGTCGCGGGCATCCTTGCAATCCGCTTTAGCGGCGACCCGCTCCTCGGTCTCGCGGTGGCCGCGGTCGCCGCCGGCCTGCTCGGGCTCGCCACCGGCGCGGTGATCCTGCGCACGCACGGGCTCGCGCTGCTGATGCTGACGCTCGCCATCACCTCGATCCTGTTCGAGGTCGCCAACAAGTGGACGACCGTGACCGGCGGCACCGACGGCCTGCACAGCGTGCCGATCCAGCCGATCCTCGGCATGTTCCGCTTCGACCTCTTCGGCAAGACCGCCTTCCTGTATTGCCTCGTCGTGCTGTTCGTCTGCTGGTGGCTGGTGCGCTGCATCGTGTATTCGCCGTTCGGCATGGCGCTCACCGGCACGCGCGAGAACGACGTCCGCATGCACGCGGTGGGCGCACCGGTGTACCGCCGGCGGCTCACCGCGTACACGATCTCGGCGGCGCTCGCCGGGACCGCGGGCGCGCTGCTCACCCAGACCACGCAGTTCGTCGGGCTGTCGGTGGTGGGCGTCGAGCTCTCCGGCGAGATCCTGGTGATGCTGGTGCTCGGCGGCGTGCGGCGCATTTACGGCGCGTTCGTCGGCCCGCTCGCCTACATCGTGGCGCGCGACTACCTCGCCAAGCAGACGCCGGAGTACTGGTATCTCGGCATCGGCATCCTGCTCGTGTGCATCGTGATGTTCGCCCGCGGCGGAATCCTCGGGCTCGTCGACCAGGCGCTGGCGCGCATCCGGAGGGCGCGCGCATGAGCGCCTACGCCCTCGAGACGCGCGCCCTGTGCAAGAACTTCGGCGGGCTCACCGTGGCCGCCAACATCGCGTTCGGCCTGGAGCCCGGCGCGCGGCACGCGCTGATCGGGCCGAACGGCGCGGGCAAGACGACGTTCGTCAACATGCTCACGGGAAGGCTCGCGCCCTCGTCCGGCCGCGTGCTGCTCGGCGGCGAGGACGTGACCCGGCTCCCCCAGGCGGAGCGGGTGAAGCGCGGGCTCGGACGCACGTTCCAGATCAACACGCTGTTCCGGAGCCTCTCGGTGCTCGACAACGTCGCGCTCGGCATCGCGGAGCGGCGCGGCATCGGCGGACGCATGTGGCGCTCGGCGAGCGCCTATCGCGAGGTGCGCGAGGAGGCGCTGGAGCTCCTGGCGAGCCTCGCGCTCGTCGACGACGCACCCACTCGCGTCCTCGATCTGCCGTACGGCAAGCAGCGCCTGGTCGAGATCCTGATCGCGCTCGGGCTCAAGCCCAGGGTGCTTCTCCTCGACGAGCCCGCCGCCGGCGTGCCTTCGGTCGAGTCGGAGCGCATCCTCGAGGTGCTGGACCGGCTGCCGAGCGACATCGCCATCCTGATCATCGAGCACGACATGGACGTGGTGTTCCGCTTCGCCAAGCGCATCACCGTGCTGGTGCAGGGCGAGGTGCTGTGCGAGGGCACGCCGCCGGAGATCGCCGCCGACCGTCGCGTGCACGAGGTGTACCTGGGCGAGCGCCATCATGGCTGACGCGCTCCGGCTCGAGGGCGTGCGCGCCGGCTACGGCGAGACGGTCGTGCTCGAGGACGTGGCGTTCGCGCTGCCCGAGCGCGGCGCGCTCGCGGTGCTGGGTCGCAACGGCGTCGGCAAGACCACGCTGCTCGCCACCGTGATGGGGCTCACGACCTTCCACGCCGGCGCGATCGAGTTCCGCGGCGCGCCGGTCGGGTCGCTGCCGACGCATGCGCGCAACCGGCTCGGCATCGGGTACGTGCCGCAGGCGCGCGAGATCTTCCCGTCGCTCTCGGTCGAGGAGAACCTCACCGTCGCCGCGCGGCCCGGTCGCTGGGACCTCGCGCGCGTCTACGATCTCTTCCCGCGCCTCGCGGAGCGGCGCACGCACCGCGGCAACCAGATCTCCGGCGGCGAGCAGCAGATGCTCGCGATCGGCCGGGCGCTGATGGGGAATCCCGCGCTGCTGCTGATGGACGAGCCGCTCGAGGGCCTCGCGCCGATCATCGTGGAGATGCTGCTGAAGGCGATGGAGCGGCTGATCCGCGACGAGGCGCTGACCGTGATCCTGGTCGAGCAGTCGGCGAAGCTCGCGCTCGAGGTCACCGATAGCGCGCTCGTGCTGAGCCGCGGCCGCATCGTGCACCGCGGCCCGAGCGCCGAGCTGCTCGCCGACCCCGACCGCCTCACCGCGCTCGTCGTGGCGCAGTAGCGCGCCGCGCGGCGCCCGCTCAGTTACCCTCGAACTTCGGCTTCTCCTTCTTGACGAACGCGTTGTAGGCGCGCTCGTAGTCCTTGGTCTGCATGCAGATCGCCTGCGCCTCGGCTTCGGTCTCGAGCGCCTGCTCGATGGTCATGCTCCACTCCTGGTGCAGGCATTTCTTCGTCATGGCGTGCGCGAACGCCGGGCCGTTGGCGAGCGAGAGCGCCATCTCCTGCGCGCGCGCGAGGAGCCGGTCCTTCGGCACGATCTCGTTGAAGTAGCCCCACGCGAGCCCTTCCTCCGCGCTCATCGATCGCCCGGTGTACAGGAGCTCGGAGGCGCGCCCCTGGCCGATGATGCGCGGCAGGATCGCGCACGCGGCCATGTCGCACCCGGCCAGCCCGACGCGCACGAACAGGAACGCCGTCTTGCACTCGGGCGTCGCGTAGCGCATGTCGGAGGCCATCGGAATGATCGCGCCGGCGCCCGCGCTGATGCCGTCGACCGCGGCGATCACCGGCTGCGGGCAGTTGCGCATCTCCTTCACCAGGTTCCCGGTCATGCGCGTGAAGTAGAGCAGCTCGTCCATCTCCATCTTGATGAGCGGCCCGATGATCTCGTGCACGTCGCCCCCGGAGCAGAAGTTGCCGCCCTCGCCGGTGAACACCACGACGCGCACGTCCTCGGCGTACTGCAGCTTGTGGAACGTGTCGCGCAGCTCGGCGTAACTGTCGAACGTGAGCGGGTTCTTCCGCTCGGGCCGGTTGAGCGTGATCGTGGCGACGCGATCCTTCACTTGCCAGTTGAAGTGCTGGGGGCGCCACTCGGCGGCTTTGAGCTTGTACATCGTGTCTCTCCGTGTTTGAGTGCGAATGGGTTGCGGGTCAGCCGCCCGAGCCGGGGGACGACGAGTAGTCCGGCTGGCCGATCTTGAGCTCGTTGCGAACGGCGCGCACGCCGTAGACTTCCCTGGTGATCTTCACCGCCTCGTCGATGAGGTCCTGCGACGGCACGTTGCCGCGCAGGGTGACGACGCCTTCCTTGGTCTCGACCTGGATGCCGGTACGCCAGAGCTTCCGGTTGAACTGCAGCTTGCCGGCGACCTTGGTGGTGATTCCCTGGTCGCGCCAGAAGCCGGTCGGCGGCTGCTCCTGACGCGGCGGCTCGGCCTTCGGTGCGGGCGCAGCGGCGCGGGCGGGCGCGGGCGTGACCGCCGCAGTGCGCTCGGGCGCAGACGCCGCCCGCTTCGCCGGCGGCGGTGCACTCGCGGCCGTCGGTGCGGGCGCCGGCGCGTTGCGTTCGGCCGGCGTTGTCGCCGCGTTCGCGGCCTTCGGGAGCTCGGGCGCCGGCGTAGGGCGCTCCACCATCGGCGCAGGCGGCGCCTCGACCGCCGTCGCAGTCGGTTTCGCCACCAAGGCGACCGGATCCGGCGTCCCGCGCAGCGCGATCCCGACCACTGCGGCGAGCGCGACGACCGCGGCCGCTGCACCCGCGAAGATCGGCCACCAGCGCCGGGCAGGCAGGGCGGCCATCGTGGGCGCTGCGGAGATCGGCCGCACGAGCGGCGGCGGCGTCTGGTCGGGGGACGTGCGCGCCGACGGACTGCTCGGCTCGAACACGCCGACCGGGCGCGTTGCCTCCGCGATGATCGTCTCCTCCGAAATCGTCGGGCTCGCCGGTGCGGCATACGCCTCGAGGATCGCGGCGCGGAACGACTCGGCGGTCTGGAAGCGCGCATCGGGATCCTTCGCGAGCGCGCGCACGAGCACCGGGTCGTAGCGCTCCCAGCCGCGGCCCGGGTCCGCCTCCGACACCGACGGCGGCGTCACGTGACAGACCTTGTAGGCCATCTGCTCCGTGGTTCCCGAGAACGCGCGCACGCCGGTCAGCAGCTGGTACATCACGACGCCCGCCGCAAAGAGATCCGCACGCCAGTCGACCGCGCCGCCCGAGTACTGCTCCGGAGCCATGTAGCCGGGCGAGCCCATCACCAGTCCGGTCTGCGTGAGCTGAGACGTGTCGACCTTCGCGATGCCGAAGTCCGCGATCTTCACGCGCCCGCTGTTCATCACGATCAGGTTCGCCGGCTTGATGTCGCGATGCCAGACGCCCTGCTCGTGCGCGTGCTGCAGCGCCTCCAGCAGCTGCGCCATGATGCTGACGATGTCGTGCTCCTGGAAGCGCGTGCCGCGGTTGAAGTAGTCGCGCAGGCTCATGCCCTGCACGAACTCCATGGCGATAAATGTCAGGTCGCCCGTGTCGCCGTAGTCGTGGACGGCGACGATGCCGGGGTGCGAGAGGCGGCCCGCGGCGCGCGCCTCGTTCTTGAAGCGCGCGAACATCATCGCCGCCCGCTCCTGGTCGTCGACCAGCTCCTTGCGAATAGTCTTGATCGCGACGGTGCGGTGGATGTCCGGGTCGAACGCCCGGTAGACGACGCCCATCGCGCCCTTCCCGAGCACCTCGACGATCTCGTACTTCCCGAGCCGTTCGGGCGAGGTCATGGACAGGCGGATGCGCCGCAGCGCAGACGCGGTTGAAACAGAGGGAGCATCGGGGCGGCCTCCCACGCCGCCGGCCGCCCAATCTAGGCGGGTGCCCAAACCCCTGTCAAGGAAGCTCTGGGCACGGATCTACTGCAGGCCGATCGCGGGGTCCGGAAACACGTAATCGGGTGCGCCCAGGCGCAGCTCGCTGCGCACCTCGCGAACGCCATACACGTCGCGTGCCACGGCAATCGCTTGCGCGACCTGCTCGCGCGATGGCACGTGACCGCGCAGCGTCACGACGCCGCCCACGGATTCCACCTGAATCCGGCTGCGGTAGAGATTGCGATTGAAACCCAATCTCGTCGCGACCTGGAACGAGATCGCCTGGTCCCGCCAGAAGCCGGTCGGTGCTTCCGGCGGCGCCGGTTCGGCGGCGCGCGTCGCGGATGCCTGGGGCCCTGGCACGGCGGCGGCCTTCCGTTCCGCCGGGACGACGTTTTGCACGCTCGGCGGATCATTCGCAGCGGGCGCAGGCGGCACGGATGGCGCTTCCGCAGGCGACACCGGTCGCCCGGTCGGGGCACTGCTCTCCACCGTGCGGCGATCGGCTTGCGCGACTGCGCCGATGCCCCCGGAGGTCGCTCCGGCGACCGGCGCGCGCGGCCCGTCTCGGCCCGATGTGTCGGGCCCGGCCTCGCGCTCGGTCACAGGCGCCGGCCTCGCCGTCGTCGTGTCCGGAACCAGCGCCGGGGCGCGGTCGGGTCTCGAGCTGCGCGGATCGAGTTCGGGCGCGGTCCAGTTCGCGAGCCCAGCGACGACCGCGAGCGCGATCATGACGACCGCCGCAACGAGGGCGACGCGCCAGCGCCCGTCGGCGGGATCCGCGTGCAAGGCGACCGGATCTTCGATGAGGTCGGCCCGGAGCTGCGCCTCTTCGAGCGCAACGCGCCCGGGCGCCCTTTGCGGGTGCGACGGCGGATCGCCCGGTTCGAAGAGGTTGCAGGGCGGCGACGGTTCCTTGATGAGAACGTCCGCCGATACCGCCGCTAGCGGCGCACCGTACGCGTCGAGGAGCGCTTGCCGGAACTCGCTGGCCGTCGGGAAGCGCTCGGCGGGATCCCTGGCCAGCGCACGGCTTACGACATCGTCGTACCGCTCCCATCCTCGCCCGGGATCCGCCTGCGACGGCTGCGGCGTGCTGCCGCGGCTCACGCGGTACGCGACCTGCTCCGCCGATCCGGGATAAGCCGGCCGACCCGTGATCAACCGGAAGAACACAGCTCCGGCGGCGAAGAGGTCGGCGCGCGCGCTCGATTCCCTCACGAGCGTACTCCTCGGGCGCGATGTATCCGGGCACGCGCGTCTCCTCGTCGAGCTCCTGGCTGCCGCCGTCCTCGGTTGGCGCGCAGCCGAAATCGGCGACCTTGGCATCGCCGCTCCGCGTGACGAGGATGCTCGCCGGGTTGACGGCGCCGTGGCGTACGCCGTGCTCGTGCGCGTGCCCCAGCGCGTCCAAGACCTGAGCGACGACGCTGACCGCGTCCGCCTCGCCGAACCGAATGCCGCGGTCAAGATAGTCGCTGAGGCGATGCCCCTGCACGAACTCCACCGCGAGGTAGGCGACCGATCCCGACTCGCCGTAGTCGTAGACCCCGACGATGCCGGGGTGTGAGAGCCGCCCGGCGAGACGCGACTCGTTCCGCCAGCGAGCGAGCGCCCTGGCGGCGCGACCGTCGAGCTGGGCAAGGTCCTTGCGGATCGTCTTTACTGCGACCACGCGATTGACGTCCGGGTCGAATGCGCCAAAGAGCTCCGCGTTGGCGCTCTCACCGAGAGCCTCCACGACCTCGTACTTGCCGAGACGTTCGGGCAGCGTCATCGGCTGGCCGCCGCGGCGAGAAGCGCCGCGAGCGGGGCGATCGCAGACCGCAGCACGGCCGAGGGCCGACCAGGGTGCAGCCAGATGGCGCAGCGGCGATCGAGCGGGCGCATCGGGGCGGCGGCGGTGCACGCCGCCGGACGGGGGTGCGTACGCCGCTAATCTAGGCGTCACGCGGCAGCGGTGTCAACCGCGGCGCACGGGCACGGGCATTGCTCGCGGCGCAGCGCGGCTCAGAGCACCGGCCGCATGAAGCCGAGGCGCTGGGACTGCCGAAATCCGATTGAGTACAAGAACCCGAGCAGGTCGAAGTTCTCGCGCCGTACCAGCGTCTCGACGCGCTCGATGCGCAGCGCCCCGAGGTTCACGAACAGCTGCGAGAGGAGCGCGGTGGCGACGTGGTGGTGCGCGTAGTCGGGATCGACGCCGATCGTGTCGAGCACCGCGACCGGCTCGCTGCGGCCGAAGTCGCCGAAGTCGGTGCGCGCCATCGCGAAGCCGGCCACGATGCCGTCGACGCGCGCGGTGAGCGAGACGCGCACCGCCGAGTCGTCCAGCGCTTCCGCCACCAGCCCCTCGATGTAGGCGCGCCGTTCGCGCCCCATCAGATTGCGGTCGATGCGCTCGAGGTCGGCGAGGTCGCCGGGTGCGAGCGAGCGGACGTCCACGCGGTCGCGCGCGAGCGTCTCGAAGTCGTTTGCGCGGTCGGCGCTGTAGTCGACCTCGGCGGAGAAGTGGTTATGCTCGGGCGCGGCGACGCCCGGCGCGTGCTCGGCGCCGAGCCGGCCGGCGTGCACCGTGCACTCGAGGATCTGGTTCGGCGCGAGCTCGAAGCCCGCGTGGTCGAAGAAGCGCAGGATGCCGTGATCGCGCCACGACGCGCTGGTCCGGAGCGAAGTCATGCCGCCCTGGCGTGCCTCGGCCTCGAGCGCGCCGAGCAGTTGCATCCCGATCCCGTGGCCGCGCTCGTCGGGCCGCACGCCGATCACCTCGAGCCGCAGCGCCGGCTCGGTGCGGCCGAACTCGCCCGCGAGCTTGCGCGCGAGGACGTAGCCGGCGAGCGCGCCCGCGTCGTCGACCGCGAACTGGACGTGGACGTCGGGCTGCTTCTGCGCGGCCTTGAGCCGGCGCTCGATGTAGAAGCGGCGCGAGCGGCCCGCGAGGCTCGCGTCGATCGCGACGACGGCGTCGAGGTCGCGCGGCGCGAGGCGGCGCACCTTGAGCTGGGCGGCGGAAGCAGTGACGGCCATGGTCCCTCCTCGAGGACTTGCGCGGGCGCGGACGCTCGCAGTGGAACACGGCTCCTGGGTGGCCCGGATGGGCCTTGTCGTAATTTGGTACGAAAATACCTAAATTGTGTCCGCACGTCAACCCGAGAGGTCAACCCGGAGGCTATCTCGTTGTCGGAACGGTAATTCCGGCCGAAACTGGTAAACTGGTGCGGAAATGTCGGTTTCCAGCCCGAGCTCCAGTGCCGCGGAAGTCTCGCTCGCGGTCCGCCCGGTCGAGGTGCGCGACCTGGACGCGATCATCGCCCTCGATGCCGCGGTCACCGGGCTCCCCAAGCCCGACTACTGGTACGAACTCTTCCATCGCTACGGGACCCGCGGGCGGCAGCAGCGCTTCTTCCTGGTCGGCGACGCCGAGGGCGAGATCCAGGGCTTCGTCATCGGCGAGGTGCGCGACTGGGAGTTCGGCTCACCTCCGTGCGGGTGGGTGTTCGGGCTCAACGTGCGCCCGAACGCGCGCCTGGGCGGAATCGGCACGCGGCTCCTCGAGGCGATCGTCGCCGCGTTCCGGCGCGCGGGCGTGACGAAGGTGCGCACCCTGCTCGCCCGCGACAACAACCTCGTGCTGTCGTTCTTCCGCAGCCAGGGGATGACGGCCGCCCCGTTCATCCCGCTCGAGCTGGATCTCGAGGGCGCGCCGCGATGAAGCTCCAGACCGCTACCAGCCTCGCTCTGGTGAGCGTCCTCGAGGCAGCCGGTCACCCCGAACGCCAGGTCTCGGCATCCGACATCGCCGAGAAGTACGGCGTCTCGATCCACCACCTGGCGAAGGTGCTGCGCGAGCTCGGCCGTGCCGGGATCTTCGAGGCCACGCGCGGTGCCGGCGGCGGTTATCGCTTCGTCGGCAACGCGAAGCGCCTCACCCTGCTCGACGTGATCGAGCTGTTCGAGGACATCAGCGCCCGCTCGCCCGAAGAGGGCGGCGCGGACCCGGCGACCGACGTCGGCCGCGCGCTTGCCCGCGTGCTCGGAGAGATCGACGAGATCGCGAAGGCGACCTTCCGCTCGATCACGATCGGCACGATGCTCAAGCTGCTCGAACGGGAGCGTGCGGCGGAGCCGCGCGCCGCCTGATCAGCCCGGCGCCTCGCGCGGCAGGCTGGCCGTGATGAGGAACCGGGCGAAGCACGCGAGGTAGACCGCGAGCGCCCCGCTCCACAGGAGTCCCGACGCGACGAGCAGCCAAAGGCTCGGCGCGAAGGCAGTGGCGACGCGCGCGACCGCTGCGCCGAGCATCATCGAATACGCCACCACCATCGCCGCCGGCACGACGAGCGGCCGGCCGGTGTGGCGCAGCACGATGCGCGTCGCCAGTCCGAGGATGGTGATGCCCAGTGCGCCGACCGTGAACGCGTGCATCCATGCGAGCTCCGGCACGGGCCCGCCGAGCGCAGCCGCGGCGCGCAGCGCGAGCGCGGCGACGAGCCACGCGTAGCCGAGGTGCAGGGTCCAGAGCAGCGGGTCGTCGAGCACCCTCCAGCCCCGCCAGCGGGCAAGGCGTCCTGCGTTGGCCGCAGCGGCCACCCCTGCCAGGATCCCACGCGCGGCGAGCGGCGCCTCTAGAAACTCCGCGGCTGCAAATGCGGCAACGCTCGCCGCCGCAAGCACGTCGATCGGGAGGTTGGACGTGACTGCCGGAACGCGGCTCCGCGTGAAGACCGGAATCAGCAGCCCGCCCGCGAGCGCGTAGAGCAACATGATCAGCAGGAGCCCGGCCTCCAGCGCGCGCGCGACTCCGCGCGCCTCGCCCGCGGCGGCCGCAACATGGAAAGCCACGTTCGCCGCCGCGAGCACCAAGAGGATGGCGAGTGTCGCCACGAACCCCTTGCGGCGCGCACGCAGCACGGTCGGCGCGAGCAAGAGTGCGAGCACTGGAAGGAAAGCCGCATCCGCCGTGGTCGTGACCCACGGCGGCAGCGCGCCCGAGGCGAGCATCGCGATCCGGCCCGCGAGCCAGAGGCCGGCAAGGAGAACGAGCCGCGCGCCGGCGATCTCGTCGGTGAATGCCCAGCCCGGAATCGCGGTCAGCAGCACGGCGGCGATGATCGCGACCGCGAACCCGAACAGCATCTCGTGGCCGTGCCACAGCGGCCCGGCGAGGCCGGGCGTCGCGGACCACGCGCCGGCGTACTCCGCCATCCACGCGGGCAGGAGCAGCGCACCCCACGCGAACCCGAGCAGGAGGAACGGCCGGAACCCGCTCGCCCACAGCGGCGCAGGATGGGAGCGCGCGTCGCTCACCGTGCGGCGCGGGCCCTGAGCGCCTGCTTGTCGGTCTTGCTCACCGTCGTCTTCGGCAGCGCCTGCAGGCACTCGATCGAGGCCGGGACCTTGTACGGCGCGAGGTTCGCGCGACAGTGCGCGACGAGATCCTCCGGCGTAGCGCGCGCGCCGGCGCGCAGGACCACGAACGCGCGGATCACTTCACCGCGATAGGCATCCGGTGCGCCCACCGCCGCCGCGTCCGCGACCTCCGGGTGCGTGAACAGCACCTCGTCGACCTCGCGCGGATACACGTTGTAGCCACCGACGATCGCCATGTCCTTCTTGCGGTCGCGAATGAAGAGGTAGCCGTCCGCATCGAATTCGCCGATGTCGCCGGTATGGAGCCAGCCCCCGCGCAGTGCTTCGGCGGTTTCCTGCGGACGATTGCGGTAGCCGCTCATGAGCTGCGGCCCGCGTGCACGGATCTCGCCGCGCGCGCCGACGCCGAGCACGCGCGTCCCGGTCTCGACGTCGACGATCTGGATCTCGGTCTCCGGCACGGGCACGCCGACCGAACCGGATTTCACCGCCCCTCCGACGGGATTGAACGAGAGCACGGGTCCGGCCTCGGTCTGGCCGTACCCCTCGTACACGGGCGCGCCCACGGCGTCGCGCCAACGGCGCAGCGTGCCCTCGGGCAGCGGCGCGGAGCCCGAGTAGCAGGTGTGCACGGTGCGCCAGTCGGTCCCCGCGAAGTCCGGGTGTCCCATCAGTCCCACGAAGATCGTCGGGCTGCCGGGAAAGATCGTGATTCTCTCCCGCGCGATCGCAGCGAGCACCTCCTGCAGCTGATAGCGCGCCAGCACGACTAGGCAGCTGCGCGCGTACGCGGCGAGGTAGAGGCCCATCGCCATCGCGTACGAGTGGAAGAGCGGCATCACGCACAGCACGCGCTCGCTGCCGCCATGCGTCGGGAGCAGCGCCTCGCGCTGCGCGACGTTCGTCATGAGCGCGCGGTGGGTGAGGTTCACGCCCTTAGCCCGGCCGGTCGTGCCACCGGTGTACTGTAGGAGGGCGAGCGCACCGGGCTCCGGCGGATCCGGCAGCGCCCCGGTGCGAACGGCGTCGAGCCGGCGCGACGAGCCGCCCACGACGATGACCTCGTGCGCACCCGCGGCCCGCGCAAGCGGCCCGACCCGGTCGGCGAGCGTCTCGTCCACGATCGCGATGCGCGGGGCCGCGTCGGTGAGAATCTCGCCGAGCTCGCGGTCGGTGTACAGGGGGTTGAGCGGCGCGAGCTGCGCGCCGGCCGCCTGCACCGCGAACTGCGCGACGCACGCTTCCAGCGAGTTGGGCAGCACCGTCGCCACGCGCTCGCCGGCGGCGCCGAGCGAGCGCAGCTCGGTCGCGAACGCGCCGACGCAACCGGCGTACTCCGCATAGCGCAGGCGCCGGTCGCCGCAGACCAGCGCCTCGGCTTCCGGCGCCCGAGCCGCCGCTTCCGCGAGGAGACGCGTCGCCGTGGCCGGAACCGGGGGCAGCGCCATCGACATCACGCGGCGCAGCGCAGCGCCGGCGCGTCCGCGTGCAGCCGCGCGAGGAGCCGCTCCCGCTCGGCGCGTGCCGCGTCAACGGCGGCGCGCTTCACCGGGCCGAAGCCGCGGATGCGTTCCGGCAGCGCGGCGATCTCGACCGCGAGCGCATGGTTGTCCGGCGTGAGCGCCGGGAGCAGCGCGAGAATCGTGGATTCGTACTCGGCCAGCAGTGCGCGCTCGAGCCGACGTTCGCCACTGAGCGCGAACGGGTCGAGCGCCGAGCCCCGCAGCCGCTTCAGGCGCGCGAGCGCTCGCAGCGCACCGAAGGCCCACCCGCCGAATGCGCGCTTGCGGCGCGCGCCGAACGGCGCAAGGTGGACTCGCACGACGTAGTCGCCGTCGAATGCGTCCTCAATGGCCTGGCGAAAACGCCCGTCGGTATACAGCCGCGCCACCTCGTACTCGTCCTTGCAGGCGAGCAGCCGGAAGTAAGCCCGCGCGACGGCCTCGGTCAGGGGGCGATCCTTGCCCCCGAGCGCGCCCTCGGCCTGGCGAGCCGTTTCCACGAGCGCGGTGTAGCGGCCGGCGTAAGCCGCATCCTTGTAGTCGGTGAGCTCGCGCGCGCGGGCCGCGACGAGATCGTCGAGCGACACGCGCAGCGCTCGCGCGATCCCGGCGGCCTGCTCGACGCGCGCGAGGTCGCTCGCGGCGCGCCGTCCCCACGCGAACGCCGCTGCGTTCATCGCGACGGCGGTGCCGTTCAGCTCGACGGCACGCAGGATCGAACCGGCCGCGAGCGGCACCAGCCCGCGCTGCCAGGCGTAGCCGAGCAGGAGCATGTTCGTCGCGACCGCGTCGCCGCAGAGCGCGGTCGCGAGGCGCGTGGCGTCGAAGAACTCGGCGCGGCCCGCCCCCACGGCGGCGTGGATCTCGCCCTCCATCCCCGCGACCGGGAAAGGCATCTCCGGCCGAGCAATGAACTCGCCGGTGATCTGACGCGCGCGGTTGACGACCGCACGCGTCAGCCCGGCGCGCAGCCGCGCGAGCGCCTCGGTCGCGACGGAGGCGACGAGATCACCGCCGATCAGCGCGTTCGCCTCGCCGGTCGCGATGCGCGCGGCGTGGATCGCGTCCTGGCGGTCCGCGATGCGCACGTGCGCGTACACCGTGCCCGCCTTCTGCGAAAGCCCGGTCTGGTCGAGCACGGCGACGCCCTTGCCCTCGAGGTGCGCAGCCATGCCGAGAAGCGCGCCGATCGTCACGACGCCGCTGCCGCCGATGCCGGTGACCAGGATGCCGTACGGCGCAGCAGTCGCCGGCAATTCGGGATCCGCCGGCTCCGGTCCATCCCAGGCGGGTGGCACGGGCTTCCGCCGCCGCGCGCCCTCGACCGTGACGAAGCTCGGGCAGAACCCGTCCACGCAGGCGAGGTCGTCGGTGCAGCTCGACGCGTCGATGCGTCGCTTCTCGCCGAGCGGCGTGTCGACCGGGACGAGCGCGAGGCAGTTGGACCGCGCCCCGCAATCGCCGCAGTCGTCGCAGACGAGCTCGTTGATGAACGCGTGCACCGCGGGCGCCGGGTGCGCCCCACGCTTGATGCGGCGCCGTTTCTCGGTCGCGCAGAGCTGGTCGTAGATCAGCACGGTGACGCCCGGCACCTCGCGCAGCTCGCGCTGCGTGTGCTCGAGCGCCGCGCGCGGGCGGATCTCGACGCCCGGCGCGAACGCCGGGCGCGGGCCGTAGTGCGCCGGGTCGTCGGCGATCACGACGACGCGCGCCACCCCCTCGTCCGCGAGCTGGCAGGTGATCTGCGGCACGGTGAGCGTACCGTCGATCGGCTGCCCGCCGGTCATCGCGACCGCGTCGTTGTAGAGCAGCTTGTACGTTATGGACACCTGCGCTGCGACCGCGGCGCGGATCGCGAGCAGGCCGGAGTGGAAGTACGTGCCGTCGCCCATGTTCGCGAACACGTGCGGCGTCTCCGTGTAGGGCGCCGTGCCGACCCAGCTCGCGCCCTCGCCGCCCATCTGGCTGATCGTGAGCGTGTCGCGCCCCATCCACACCGCCATCAGGTGGCAGCCGACGCCGCCGAGCGCGCAGCTCCCCTCGGGCACTTTGGTGGACGCGTTGTGCGGGCAGCCGGGACAGAACCACGGCGTGCGTTGCAGCGGGAAGCGCGGGCGCGCGAGCGCGCTTTCCTTCGCGTCGAGGACCGCGAGCCGCTCGGCCACCCCGCTCGAGGTGTAGAAGCGACCGATGCGCGCCGCGATCGCGCGCGCGATCACCGCGGGCTCGAGCTCCGCGGTCGGCGGCAGGAGCCATTTGCCGTGATGCGCGCCCCACTCGCCGCGGTCGTCGAACTTCCCGATCACGCGCGGGCGCACGTCCTCGCGCCAGTTGTAGAGCTGCTCCTTCAGCTGGTACTCGACGATCTGGCGCTTCTCCTCGACGACGAGGATCTCCTCGAGCCCCTCGGCGAAGTGCCGCACGCCTTCGGCCTCGAGCGGCCAGACGAGCCCGGCCTTGTAGAGCCGGATGCCGATGCGCGCCGCCTCGGCATCGTCGATGCCGAGGTCCTCCAGCGCCTGCAGCACGTCGCGGTACGCCTTGCCGCAGGTGAGGATGCCGAACCGCGCGCGCGGCGAGTCGATGACCGTGCGGTCCAAGCCGTTCGCGCGCGCGTAGGCGAGCGCCGCGTAGACCTTGTACTCCTGCATGCGCCGCTCCTGCGCGAGCGGCGGGTCGGGCCAGCGCAGCCCGACGCCGTCGGGCGGCAGCGGGAACGATTCGGGCAGGCGCGTCACGACGCGCGCCGGATCGACCTCGACGGTGCCGGAGCTCTCCGCCACCTCGCCGGCGAGCTTGAGCGCCACCCAGCATCCCGAGTAGCGCGACATCGCCCAGCCGTGCAGGCCGTAGTCGATCACCTCCTGCAGATCGGCGGGGGCGAGCACCGGGATCGCGGCGGCGGAGAACTGGTGCTCGCTCTGGTGCGCGACCGCCGAGGACTTCGCGCTGTGGTCGTCGCCGGCGACGACCAGCACGCCGCCGTGGCGCGACGTGCCGGCGTAGTTCGCGTGCTTGAAGACGTCGGCGCAGCGGTCGACGCCGGGGCCCTTGCCGTACCACATCGCGAACACGCCGTCGTGGCGCGGCGTGGGAAAGAGATGAAGCTGCTGCGTCCCCCACACGGCAGTGGCGGCGAGCTCCTCGTTGACCCCCGGCTGGAAGCGGATGCCGTGGGCGGAAAGATGCGGCTCAGCGTCGACGAGCGCGCGGTCGAGCGCGCCGAGCGGCGAGCCGCGATAGCCGGACACGAATCCCGCGGTGTTCAGGCCGGCCGCGCGATCGCGGTCGGCCTGCAGCAGCGCCAGGCGCACCAGCGCCTGCACGCCGGTGAGGTAGACGCGGCCGCGCTCGAGGGCGTACTTGTCCTCGAGCGTGGGAGCGGTCGCGGCCATGGGCAACCTCAGCGAATCAGACGCCACTCCCCGCCTTCGACGCGCACCATCACGCGGGCGCGCTCGTCCATGCCGTTGTGGTTCGTGGGCGACATGGAGTACACGCCGTGCGTTCCGACGACATTCTTGACGTTCTCGAGCGCCTCGCGCAGGGCCGCGCGGAACTCGGGCGTGCCCGGCTTCGCCTTCGTGAGGGCTTCGGGAACCGCCGCAGCGACGAGCAGCGTCGCGTCGTAGGAGTACGCCGAGAACGCATTGCGGGTGTTGGGACCGTACTGCGCCTCGTAGGCCTTGTTGAAGTCCGCGGCCACCTTCTTGATCGGGTTCGAGTCGGGCAGCTGGTCGGCGACCATGACCGGCCCGCTAGGCGCGATGGCGCCCTCGACGTTCTTGCCGCCGACGCGGATGAAGTCCTGCCCGATCACGCCGTGGGTCTGGTAGACGCGTCCCTTGTAGCCGCGGTCGGCGAGCGTGATCTGCGGCAGCGCGCCGGGCGTGCCCGAGCCGCCGACCATCACCGCGTCCGGCGCGGTTGCCATGATCTTGAGGATCTGGGCGTTGACGCTCGTGTCCGGCCGGTTGTAGCGCTCGTTCGCCACGATCTTGATCCCGGCAGGTTCGGTCGCCGCGGTAAGGCCCTTCAACACGATCTCGCCCCACGGATCGTTGTAGCCGATGTAACCGACGCTCTTCACGCCGTTCGTTTTCATGTTCTCCACGACGCCGGCGATCATCAGCGGCACGGGCTGCGCCACCCAAAACACCCAGGGATACTTGTCGGGCGGCGGCGCGACCGGCGCGAGCGCGATCTGCGGCGTCTTGGTCTCCAGGGCGACCTCCGCGACCGCCAGGCTCGTCGGGGTGGTCGCCGAGCCGAGGATGACGTCGACTTTGTCCTCGGTCGTCAACTTGCGCGCATTGCGCACTGCGGCCGTGGTGTCGGTCGCGTCGTCGAGCACGATGTAGCGCACCTTCTGGCCGCCCATCACGGTTGGCGTGATCGTGAAGGCATTGCGATACGGCACGCCGATCGACGCGGCCGGACCGGTCGCGCTCACCGTCACGCCGATCGTGATGTCGGCCAGCGCGAACGGCGCGGCGACCGCAGCTGCACACGCGCCCATTAGAACGAATGATTTCCTCATTGCAGCGTCTCCTCTCTCTTGCGCACACGCGCGCGTTGTCCGTTGTCTCATATGTTCATTTCGCCGCTCCTGGTGGCGGCCTTGTGGCTTCGATCGGCGCGCGGCTCATGCGATCACGCCCGCCATCTTGAGCGCCTCGACGTCTCCCTCGGCGAGACCGGCTTCGCGCAACACCGCGTGTGTGTGCTCGCCGTACTTCGCCGGAAACGGCAACGCGGTCCGCCCCTCCGGACGATCGACCGCCATCGGCTGCATGCGGATGGTCTTTCCGGCCGGCGTGACCGTCGTCGTCAGCCGTCCCTTCAGCGCCGGGTGGTCGCGCACCATCGGGATGTCGTGGATCAGCGTGTTGGGGATGGTGGCGCGCTTCAGGTCGGCGCCGATCTCCGCGGCCGGATGCTTGTGCGTCACCGCCGCGATGTCGGCGTGGATCTGGGCGCGCTCCCGGTGGCGACCCTCGTTCGTGCTGCGGATCTCGTTCGCGATGCATGCGAACCGCGGGATCTCGGTGAGCCGCTTCCACTGCACGTCGCTGCCGATCGCCATGTAGACGAAGCCGTCCGCCGCCGGGTACACGTTCGTGGGAATGAACTTGCGGTGCTCGTTGCCGGCGCGCGTGATCTCGTTCGGCTGGCAGTCGAAGTCGACCAGCGGCAGCGTCGTGATCAGCCAGGACGCAGCGGCCTGCAGCATGGAGACGTCGATGCGCCGACCGCGTCCGGTCTCCGCGCGCTCCAGCAGCGCGAGCATCACGTTCGCATAGACCTCGTCGCCCGCCTTGAGATCGATCACCGGCACGCCGGTCAGCATCGGCGGGCCGTTCGGGTCGCCGGTCAGCTCCATGTAGCCGCACATCGCCTGGATCACCGGGTCGTAACCCGGCACGTCGGGGTACTCCGGTCCGAGCGCGGAGATCCCCGCCCAGATGAGATCCGGCTTCGCCGCCGACAGGGTCTCGTAGTCGATGCCGAGCGTCCGGTAACGCGACGGCACGGTGTTGCAGCAGAACACGTCCACGTTCAGTGCCGTCAGCACGCGCCGCACCACCTCGTGACCGCGCGGGTCCTTGAGGTTGAGCGCGATCGCCTCCTTGCCGACGTTCGGCGCGACGAAGTAGCTGCGCCGGTCGTCGTCGACCACGCGCGCGCCGATGTAGCGGTTGGGATCGCCCGGCAGCCCGTCGCCCGACGGCGCGGCCTCGATGCGGATCACGCGCCAGCCGAGCTGGGCGAAGCGCAGCGTCGCCGACGGCAGCGACAGCGCCTGCTCCATGCTCAGGACCGTATGCCGCTTCACCCTCGCTCCGATCTTCAGAACTTGATGGGCTCGCGGTAGCGGCCGTAGACGGCGACCAGCTCGCCGGTGATCTCGCCGACCGTCGCGTACCCCTTCACCGCGTCCATGATCGCCGGCATCACGTTGCGATCGGCGGCAGCGTCGGCGCGCAGCCGCTCGAGCGCCGCTTTCACGCGCGCGCCGTCCCGCTCCCCGCGCACGCGGTTCAGGCTCTCGATCTGCATCCGCGTGTCCTCTTCCCGATAGGGGTGGAACGCGACTTCGCGCTCCTCGGTCTCGTCGACCCGGTAGCAGTTGACGCCGACCTTGCGGAACTGGCCCGACTCGATGTTCCGCTGCATCGCGTAGGCCTGCGCCGAGACCTTCGCCTGGATCTCGCCCTCCGCGACGAGCTTCACGATGCCGCCCTGCGCGTCCACCTCGGCCATGACGCGCTCCATGTCCTGGCGCATCTGGTTGGTCAGCGTCTCGACGTAGTAGGACCCGGCGAGCGGGTCGACGGTGTCGGCGAGCCCCATCTCCTCGATCAGGAGCTGCATCGTGCGCAGCGAGATGCGCTGCGCGTACTCGGTCGGGATGGTGTACGCCTCGTCGTAGCAGCAGAGCGCCGTCGTCTGGCAGCCCGCGAGCGCCGCGGTCAGCGCGTAGTAGGCGCCGCGCACGATGTTGACCTCCGGCTGCTCGTAGGTGAGCCCTCCGCCGCCGCCGCCCGCGATCATCCGCAGCCACATCGAGCCCGGATCCTTCGCGCCGTACTGCTCCTTCATGATCTTCGCCCACAGCCCGCGCGCCGCACGGAACTTGCAGACCTGCTCGAAGAGATTGCCGAACACGTTGAAGTTGAACGACAGCCGCCCGGCGAACTCGTCGATCGGCAGCCCGCGCGCGAGGACCTCGTCGGCGTAGGCCTTCGCGATGCAGAAGCCGTACGCCATCTCCTGCACCGGGTTCGCCCCGGACTCGCGGATGTGGTAGCCGCACACCGAGACCGGGCTGTACTTCGGCGCCGCTTGCGCGCAGTACTCGATCGTGTCGCCGACGAGCTTCACCGACGGGTCCACCGGGTAGATCCAGGTGCCGCGGCCGACGAACTCCTTGAGGATGTCGTTCTGCGCGGTGCCGCGCAGCTTCTTCACGTCGTAGCCGCGCTTCTCCGCCATCGCGAGGTACATCGCGATCAGCTGCGGCGCCGCGCCGTTGATCGTGAGCGACACGGTGATCTTGTCGAGGTCGATCCCCTCGAAGGCGATCTCGAAGTCGCGGAGGCTGTCGACCGCCATCCCGACTCGCCCGACCTCGCCGACCGCGAGCGGGTCGTCGGAGTCGATGCCGATCTGGGTCGGCAGATCGAACGCGACGTTGAGACCGGTCTGTCCGTTCGCGATGAGGTACTTGAAGCGCTCGTTCGTGTCGCGCGGATTTCCGAACCCGGTGTATTGGCGCATCGTGTACGGCCGGTGGCGGTACATGAGCGGATGGATGCCGCGCACGAACGGGTAGTCGCCCGGCATGCCGATGAACCCGTCGCCGCCCGACTCGGCGACGTCGCGCGGCGTGTAGACCGGCTTGATTTCGATGCCCGACTCGTTCACGACCGGCCGGACGGACGACTGGAGCCTGTCGTTCATTGCACGTTCTCCCGGATGTAGTGGACGATGTCGTCGAGCTTCGAGCTCGACGGGAAGATGCCCTTGAAGCCCAGCTCTCTCAGGCGCGCGTGGTCCTGCTTCGGCAGATTGCCGCCGATGACCCACAGCTTGTCGGCGAGACCCGCCTGCTCGAGCAGCGGCTTCAGCCGCTCGCAGAACGGCAGGTGGGACGCGGCCATCGACGACAGCGCGATCACGTCGACGTCCTCGTCGAGCGCGATGCGGGCGACCGCTTCGGGGGTCTGGCGCAGACCCGTGTAGATCACCTCCATGCCGGCGTCCATCAGCGCGCGCACGACCACCTTCGCGCCCTGGTCGTGGCCGTCGAGGCCGGGCTTGGCGAGGACCACCTTGATCCGTCGTTCGCTCATCCGGCGACTTCCTTCGCAATGACCAGCTTCAGGATCTCGCTCGTCCCGCCGCCGATCAGCGTGAAGCGGATGTCGCGCAGGTAGCGCTGAACGGGGTACTCCATCGCGTAGCCATAGGAGGCGAGGACGCGCGCCGCCTGGTCGCAGATCGACGCCGCCGTCTCGCTCGCGAAGAGCTTCGCCATCGCGGCCTCCTTGTGGTGCGGGCGATCGGCGTCCTTGAGCCACGCCGCATACAGCACCAGCCGCTCCGCCGCCTCCAGGCCGGTCGCCATTTCGGCGAGCTTGTGCTGGATCGCCTGGTAGCGGTTGATCGGCTTGCCGAACTGCTTGCGCTCCGCGCTGTAGCGCACGGCTTCCGCAAGCGCCGCCCGCGCGACGCCGTTCGCCATCGCGCCGGTGATGATCCGGATCTCGGCGAGGAGCTTGCGCAAATGGCTCTCGCCGTCGCCCTCGGCCTTCGACAGGCGATGGCTGTCGGGCACGAGGCAGTCGTCGAGCGCGAGCTCCGAGGTCGGCAGCGCCCACACGCCCATCTTCTCGATCGCGCGGCCGACGTGCAGGCCCTTGAACCCGCGCTCGACGAGGAAGATCGTGAGCTTGCGCTCCTCGCCCGCGCGCGCGAAAACCGTGAAGAAATCGGCCACCGGCGCCGAGGTCACCCAGATCTTCTGGCCGTTGAGCCTGTAGCCGCCGTCGACCTTGTCCGCGCGCGTCGCGATCGAGTCGAGATCGGAGCCCGCGTTCGGCTCGGTCATGCAGATCGCTCCGATCCTCTCGCCGCGCAGCGCCGGCTTGAACAGCCGCTCGAGCACGTCGGCGTTGCCGAGCATGTGCAGGAACTTGGTGCCCATCAGCGACTGCATCGCCGCGCACCCGGCGAGCGAGAGCGACCCGCGCGCCACTTCCTCAAGCGCGAGGCAGAAGGTGACGAGATCGAGCCCCGAGCCGCCGACGTCCTCCGGATAGCGGATGCCGAAGAAGCCGAGGCGCCCGAGCTCGGCGAACAGCTCGCGCGGGAACGCGTGCGCCGCGTCGAGCGCCGCCGCCTGCGGCGCGATGCGCTCGTCGCAGAAGCGCGCGAACGCGTCGCGCACCTGCTTCTGCTCGTCGCTCAGGTCGAAGTCCATGCGCCTCAGCCTTCGAAGCCGTAGGCCTTCCGTGCCGTGTCGGCGGAGATCACGCCGTCGCGCACTTCCGCCGCGAGCTTCGCGCGATCGCGCTTGCGCGGGTCGCCGTAACCGCCGCCCCCGCCCGCCTGCTGATGGTAGACGGTGCCCTTCGGCACGCCGGTGATCAGGTCCTTGTTCCGCGGCGTGACCTCGCGGCCGTCGGGATAGCGCAGGCGGATGAAATTGAGCGTGCCCTCGCCGCCCCCGAACAGGCCGAACGCGGGCTCGAAGTCGCCGTCGCCGAAGGTGACGAGCTGCGTGTCGTCGGAGCCGATCGCGAAGATCGTCTCGACGCCGAGGCCGCCGCGCCACTGCGCCCGGACCCGCCGAGTCGGCGAGGTACTCGTGCCGGATCAGCCGGTGCGGCGTCTGCTGCTCGAACATCTCGTAGTCCTGGTCGAGCACGCCGCCCGAGGCGTCGATCATGCCGATGTGGTCGTAGCCGTCGGTGCCCCGCATCGCGCCCGAGCCGCCCTTGAGACCCATGAAGCCGATGTCGACGTACTTTTCGTTCTTGTGCGGGTCGATGCCGGTGGTCAGCGAGCAGAGCAGGTTGTTCCAGCCGGCGGTGACGCGGTCCGGCATCACCGGCGCCAGCGCGCGCTGGATCGCGTCGGCGTTCGGCGGGCAGAGGTGGTTGCCGAACGTGGTCGCCTTCGGGTACGCGGCGTTGAGGATCGTGCCCTCGGGAATGACGATCTCGATCGGCTCGCACCATTCCCTCGTTGTGCGGGATGTCCGGGTTCACCATCTGCAGCAGCGTCAGGATCGTCGCCGAGGCGCTCGAGGTGAACGTGCCGTTCACGAAGCCGTTGGTCTGCGCGTCGGTCTCCGAGTAGTCGAACTTGATGCGCCGGTCCTCGACGTGATCTTGACGCGGATCTTGAAGGTCGAGCCCTCGTGCCGGCCGTCGTAGTAGACCGAGCCTTCGCCCCGGTAGACGCCGTTGGGGATCGTGGCGATCTCGGCCTCCATCATCCGGCGCGTCGCCTCGAACAGCGCCTGCTTGTGCGCCTCGAAGCTCTCGAGCCCGTACTTCCCGAGCAGCTCCCGCATGCCGCCGCTCGCCCGACCTTGCACGCGCCGATCTCCGCTTTCATGTCGTGCTGGACGATGTCGAAGCGGATGTTGGCGAAGATCAGGTCCCAGACGTCCTTGCGCAGCTTCCCCTTCTCGTACACCTTGACCGGCGGGATGCGCAGCGCCTCCTGCCAGACCTCGGTCGCGTTCGGGTTGTAGCCGCCGGCGCACGTCGCCGCCGATGTCGGCCTGGTGGCCCTTGACCGCGGTCCAGGCGACGAGCTCGCCGTCGAGGAAGATCGGCTTGTACACCGCGACGTCGTTGTTCTGGTTGCCGAGGCTGAACACGTCGTTGTGGAAGATCACGTCGCCGGGGTGGATGTCGTCGCCGAAGTACTTGCGGATGTACTTGCACACCGGCGCGAGCGAGAACGCGAGGATCGGCAGGTTCTCGGTCTGCTCGAGCATGCCGCCCTTCCGCGTCGTACAGGCCGGTGACGAAGTCCTTCGCCTCGCACAGGATCGGCGAGCGCGTCGTCTGCGCCATCGAGATCGACATCTCGTCGGTGATCGCCTTGAAGGTGCGGGCGTAGACCGACAGCAGGATCGGATCGATCTTCATGCTCATGCCCGCGCCTCCGTACAGGTATCACGCGACCCGACCGCTGGGCGTCGGCGCTCTGTGGCATTCGCTTTTCCGTCGATCCCCGCCAATGCGGGGCCCCTCGCCGGGTAGCTCATGCCACAGCCTCCTCGTCGCGAAGCCTCACGAGATCCTCGCGTCCCTTGCGATAGACGGCGAACGAGCCGTAGGCGTCCACCGCGCAATCGTACGAATCGGAGACGAACACGGCAGTGGTCACCTCCTCGATCATCGCCGGCCCCGCGATGCGGTTGCCGAAGCCGAGCCTGTGCCCGTCGTAGACCGGCACCGCACGGAAAGCGTTCGCCTCGGGAATGTAGACGCTGCGCCGGCCCTTGAGGGCGCGCGACGCGTCCTCGCCCTGCCCAGGCTTCCTTGCGATAGCGCGGCTTCTCCACCATGCCGATCGCCTGCACCCGCACGTTGATCAGCTCGACCGGCGTGCGCTCCGCCTCCAGCGAATAGCCGTACAGCCGGTTGTGCTCGGCGTGGAAGGCGCGCGCGATCGCCTCCGCGTCGCGCCGCGCGACGAGCTCGCGCGCGATCGGGACCGACACCTCGTGGTACTGCTTGATGTAGCGGCAGTCCAGGCGCAGCTCGAACCGGCGCCGCGTCTCCGGGATCCGCTCCTCGGCCAGGAGCCGCCCGCCCTCGGCGACCATCGCGTCGGCGACGCTCTCGAGCCGCGCCCAGTCGAGCGACTCGAGGCGCGCGACGAACGTGCGGACGAAGTCGTGCTGCAGGTCCGACAGCAGCATGCCGAACGCGCACAGGACCGACGACTCGCGCGGCACGATCTGCAGCGGGATCTCGAGCTCGCTGCGAGATCAGGCACGAGTGGATCGGGCCCGGCGCCGCCGGCCGCGATCATCGGGAACTCGCGCGGGTCGAAGCCGCGCTTGATCGTCACTTCGCGCACGCCCTGCGCCATGTTGTTGCAGACCACGCGGTACATGCCGGCCGCAGCGTCCTCGACGGAGAGCTTCATGGCGCGCGCGATGTGCTCCTCGATTGCCCGACGCGCGGCCGCCGCGTCGAGCCTCATCTTCCCGCCGGCGAAATAGCCGGGGTCGAGATAGCCCAGCACGACGTTCGCATCGGTCGTCGTCGGAAGCTTCCCGCCCTTGCCGTAGCACGCCGGTCCGGGATCGGCGCCCGCGCTCGCCGGCCCCATGCGCAGCATCCCGCCCTCGTCGAGCCAGCCGATCGAGCCGCCGCCCGCGCCGATGGTGTGGATGTCGAGCATCGGCAGCGCGATGCGGTGCCGCGCGATGGTGCCCTCGTTCACGACGACCGGCCCGTCGACGGCAACGGACGCCTCGAAGCTCGTCCCGCCCATGTCGACGGTGATGCAGCGGTTCTGATCGTGCGCGCGCGCGTAGAAGAGCCCGGCGCCCGGTCCGCCCGCGGGTCCGGAGAGCAGCGTGAGCGCCGCGCTGGCGCGCGCGATGGCGGGCGTCATCACCCCGCCGTTCGACTGCATGATCAGCAGCACCCCGCGGAAGCCCGAGTCCTTCAGCCGCGCGACGAGGTGGTCGAGGTAGCGATTGAGCTTCGGCCCGACGTAGGAGTTGAGCGCGGTCGTGCTCACGCGCTCGTAGAAGCGGATCGACGGCAGCAGGTCGGTCGAGACCGTGAGATAGGCCCCGGGGAGCTCCCGGCGCACCAGCTCCGCCGCGGCGCGCTCGTGCGCGGGATTCGCGAACGCGTTCATGAAGCAGATCGACACCGCCTCGACGCCTTCGCGCTTGAAGAGCTCGATCGCCGCGCGCACCTCGTCGAGCGCGAGCGGCTCGAGCTCGCGCCCGTCGCGGTCGAGCCGTCCGCCGACCCCGGCGCGCAGGTAGCGCGGCACGAGCGGCGGCACGTTGGTGTAGCGGTTGTTGTACTGCTCCTCGCGGATCCCGCGCCGCATCTCGAGCGCGTCGCGCACGCCGCGCGTCGTGATCAGCCCGGATTTCGCGCCGGTCGAGGTCAGCGTCGCGTTGGTGGTGACGGTCGTGCCGTGGACGATCGTGTCGATCGCGGCCGCGAACTCCGCCGGCCCCTGCCCCAGCGCCGCGGCGATCTCGGCCAGGCCCTCCACCACCGCGATCGACGGATCGGCGGGCGTCGAGAGCGTCTTGTGGATCCGCGGCTCGGCCCCTTCGCGCGTGACGATGAAGTCGGTGAAGGTCCCGCCTACGTCGATGCCTACCTTGTACGCCATGGGAGCCGGCCTGCCGAGGGGTGGGTGTGTACTGTATACATTCGGCTTTTTGGGGCGTCAAGCCGCTGGCGCAAGGAACGCTCAAATTGCGGCCCGGAACGCGGCGCGCAGTTCGGTCGCGCGGGTCGCTGCGGCGTCGATCGAGCGCGCCTTCACGTGGCCATACCCCCGGATGCGCTGCGGGACCTCGGCCAGCTCGACCGCGATCCCGTGGTTGCCCCCGTTCAGCCCCCCGGCCAGCTCGCGCACGGTCGCCGCGTACGCCTCGACCAGCGCCCGCTCGCGCCGGCGCTCCGCGGTCCAGCCAAATGGGTCGAACGGCGTACCCCGCAGGCCGCGCAGCCGGGCAAGGCCGGCCAGAACGGGCCGGATCCACGGCCCGTAGCGCCGTTTGCGCGGCAGCCCGGTGACCGGATCGTGGCGGGCGAACAGCGGGGGCGCGAAATGAAACCCGAGACGGAACTCGCCTTCGAATTCGCGCTCGAGCTGCGCGCGGAACTCGGGCAGCATGTGCAGCCGCGCGACCTCGTACTCATCTTTGTATGCGAGCAGCTTGAAGTAGTTTCGGGCCACCGCCCCCGCGAACGCGCCCTCCGCGCCGGTGCTTGCGCGCTCCGCATCCCGCGCCAGGTCGACGAGCGTGCGGTAGCGGGCGGCGTACGCCTCGTCCTGGTACTCCGCGAGGAATCGCGCGCGCCGCGCGACGACCTCCGCAAGCGAGGCCTCCGGAGCCTCCTCGTGAAGATGCGGCGCCGCGACGGCGCGCACCGCGGCCGGATCGACCGCCGCGAGCCGGCCCCAGCGGAACGCGGCCAGGTTCTGGGCGACGGCGTTGCCGTTGAGCTCGATCGCGCGCTCGAGCGCCGCACGGCCCACCGGCAACAGGCCGCGCTGGCACGCGAGCCCGAGCAGCACCAGGTTCGCGTAGATCGAGTCGCCGAGCAGCGCGGCGGCGAGCTCGGTCGCGTCGAGCGAGGCGACACTCTCCGCCCCGGCGGCGGCGAGCGTGGCCTCGAGCGAAGCGAAATCGCACTGCGCGTCCGGATCGGCGAGCTGCGCCGCGGTCAGGGTCGGATGGCTGTTCGCCACGATCTGCGTGTGCCCGGGCCGGGCCGCGCCGAGCATCGCCGGCGACGCGGCGACGATCAGGTCGCATGCGAGCAGCACATCGGCCGCCGCGTCCCCGATGCGCGGCGCGTGGAGCGCGCCGGAAGTCCGCGCGATGCGCACATGCGTGGCGACCGCCCCGCCCTTGCGCGCGAGCCCGGTGTTGTCGAGCACGAGCGCGCCCTTGCCCTCGAGGTGCGCCGCCATCCCGAGCAACGCGCCGATCGTGATCACCCCGCTCCCGCCCACCCCGGCGATGAGCACGTTGATCGGCGCGTCGAGCGATGGTTGCGCCGGGTCCGGGAGCCGCGCGTACGCATCGGGCAGCGAAACCTCGCGGCGCCGCGGCGCGCCGCCTTCGACGGTCACGAAGCTCGGGCAGAAGCCCGCGAGACAGGAGAGATCGACGTTGCACGCGGCCGGGTCGATCCGTCGCTTGCGGCCGAGCGCTGTCTCGACCGGCTGCACCGCGACGCAGCCCGACTGCACGACGCAGTCGCCGCAGCCCTCGCACACGAGCGGGTTGATGAACGGCCGGACTTCGGGCGCCGGCAGCTCGCCGCGTCGCCGCCGGCGCCGCTTCTCGGTCGCGCAGACCTGGTCGTACACGATCGCGGACACGCCGCGGCGCTCGCGCAGCTCGCGTTGCACCGACTCGAGCGCGTCGCGAGGGTGGACCGTGACACCCGGACCGCTCACGCCGGCGAAGCGCTCCGGCGACTCGCCGACGAGCGCGATGCGTTCGACCCCCTCGGCGACGAGCTGGCGTGCGATCTCGTCCGCCGTCGGACTGCCTTCGACCGGCTGTCCCCCGGTCATGGCCGCGGCGTCGTTGACCAGGATCTTGAAGGTGATCGACGTTCCCGCCGCGAGTGCGGCGCGGATCGAGAGCAGCCCGGAGTGGAAGTACGTGCCGTCGCCCATGTTCTGGAACATGTGCGGCGTGTCGACGAACGGCGCGAGCCCGACCCAGTTCGCGCCCTCGCCGCCCATCTGCGTCAGCGTCATGGTGCGGCTGCCGGGCTTCCAGATCGCGAGCGAGTGGCAGCCGATCCCCGCCATCGCGACGCTGCCCTCGGGGACGGCGGTCGAGCGATTGTGCGGGCAGCCGGCGCAGAAGTGCGGCACGCGCGGGATCGCGGGCGCCGCCGCAATGGCGCGCGCCGCCGGCAAACGAACGGCGATGCGCGGATCGCCCAGCCGCGCGGCGATGATTCGCGCCACCGCGAGCGGCGACAGCTCGCCGGTCGCCGAAACGAGCGGCGCGCCGCGCTCGTCGTGCTTGCCGACGATCACCGGCCGCCGATCGATGGGCCAGTTGTAGGCGAGGCGCTTCGCCTCGCTCTCGATCACCGGCTGGCGTTCCTCGACCACGAGGAGCTCGGTCACACCGTCCGCGAACGCCCGCAGGCCTTCGGGCTCCAGCGGCCACACCATGCCGGGCTTGTAGATCGCGATGCCGAGTTCGCCGGCGGCCGCGTCATCGATGCCGAGCAGCCGGAGCGCTTCGCGCACATCGAGATAGGTCTTACCGGCGGCAACGATCCCGAGGCGCACGCTGCGGCCCCAGCGGAGCGCGCGATCGATGCCGTTCGCCCGCGCGAACGCGAGCGCCGCGGGGAGCTTGCGCCGGTGCAGTCGCTCGTCCTGGCTCCAGCGGTCGTCGGGCCAGCGCGCGTGCAGGCCGCCCGCCGGTGCCGTGAAGTCCGGCGGCGCGAGATACACGCGGTCCGTGTCCGGCAACTCGATCGTCGCGGTGCTCTCGACCGTGTCGGCGACGGTCTTGAATCCGATCCACAGACCGGAGAACCGCGACTGCGCGAAGCCGAACAGGCCGAACTCCAGGATCTCGGCGACGCCTGCCGGGTAGAGCACCGGCATGGCCGCGGCGATGTACGCCGGCTCGCACTGGTTGGGCAGCGTCGAGGAGGTCGCGCCGGGATCATCGCCGGAGACCGCCAGCACGCCGCCGTGGCGCGCGGTGCCGGCGGCGTTCGCGTGCTTGAGCGCATCGCCGGCGCGGTCGACGCCGGGATTCTTCGCGTACCAGATCCCGAACACGCCGTCGTAGCGGCTGCCGCCGAACACCTCGGTCTGCTGGGTGCCCCACACCGCGGTCGCGGCGAGCTCTTCGTTCAGCCCCGGCTCGAAGCGGACATGCGCGGCGTCGAGCGCGCGCTGCGCCTGCCAGAGCGCGAGGTCGTAGCCGCCGAGCGGCGAGCCGCGATAGCCGGAGACGAACCCGGCGGTGTTCAGGCCCGCGCGTGCGTCGCGGCGCCGCTGCTCGAGCGGCAAGCGCACCAGCGCCTGGGTGCCGGAAAGAAAGACCGTGCCGCGCTCGAGCGCGTACCGGTCGTCGAGCGTGACCTCGCGCAACGCCCCCGCGCTCTGCTGCATCGGCGTTCTCAGGCGCGCGCGGCGGCCCGCCGGGTGCGCTTCGGCGCCGCGCGCCGGGCCAGCTTGCGCGCGGCGCCGCCCGCCTCGCGCAGCGCCTGTCGCGCGGCCGTGAGCTGATCGCGCATTGCGCGCGCGGCACCTTCGCCGTCCCCCGCCGCCAGCGCCGCGCTGATGCGCTTCATCCCGGCGAGCGCGACCGCGCGCACCCGCGGGTCCGACAGCGTGATCAGGCGCAGGTGCTGGACGTGGGTCGCGTAGCGCTCGATCGCGCGCACCAGCTGACGGTTGCGCACCATGGCGAGCCAGACGCTGCGAAAGCGGGCGTTGCCGGCCATGAACGCATCGGCGTCGCCCGCCCGGTCCGCCGCGGCGCATTCGCGCACCGCGGCCGCGAGCGGCGCGTGCGCCTTGGGGTCGCGCGCGATCGCGGCGGCCTGGCGAATCGCCGCCGGCTCGAGGAGAAAACGCAGCTCGTAGATGTCCTCGACGTCGTCCGAGCTCACGCCGCCCGACACGTAGCCGCGACCTTCGACCGCGACCAGACCTTCGCTCGCCAGGCGCGCGAGCGCCTCGCGGATCGGGGTGCGCGACACGCCGAGCTGGGCGGCGAGCGGCACCTCGCGCAGGCGCTCGCCGGCGCCCATGCGCCCCTCGCGCAGCAGCTGGCGCAGCGTGTGGTAGACGCGATCGCTCAGCGCGAGCGGGCGGTCGAGCGGCTGGAGTTGTGGGGCCACGCGCGGTCTCCCGGTTTGCACACCGTATACAGTGTGCCGCGCGGCCGCGTCAAGACGTGGCGACCGCCTCCGGCTGCGCGCGCCAGGTCACTTTCGGCGCGACGCCCTGCAAGGCGCGATAGACCTTCTCCGGCGTGAACGGCAGCTCGTAGATGCGCACGCCGGTCGCGTTGTAGATCGCGTTCGCGGTCGCGGCCGCGATGCAGATCGCGGGCGCCTCGCCGACGCCCTTCGCGCCCTGCGGCCCCTCGCCGTCCATCGTCTCGACGAACGCGAGGTCCATCTCCGGGATCTCCGGCGCGGTGACGAGCTTGTAGTCGCGGAAGCTCGGGTTGCGCACGCGGCCGTCCTCGATCAGCAGGTTCTCGGTCAGCGCATAGCCCTGCCCCATCACCACGCCGCCTTCGATCTGGCCCTCGATGCCGAGCCGGTTGATCACGCGGCCGACGTCGTGCGCGCCGGTCACCTTCGTCATCTGCACGATGCCGGTGTCGCAGTCGACCTCGACCTCGACGACCTGCGTCGCCCAGGCGTAGGTGGCCGACACGTCGCCTTTGAACCCCTTGTCCTGGTGCACGCTGGGGGGCTCGTAGTAGAAGCTGGTCATCACCAGCTCGGCCTTGTCCGAGAAGTGCAGCCCGCGCACGAGCTTCGCGAGCTCGACGATCGCCTCGCCGCTCGCGGCGCGCACGACGAACCCGCCGACGAGGTCCAGCTCGCTTTCTGCGATCCCGGTCTTCGTCGCCGCGACCGCGAGGATCTTCGCCTTCGCCTTGCGCGCCGCGCCGATCGCCGAGTTGCCGGCGATGAAGGTCGTCCGGCTCGCGTGCACGCCGACGTCCCACGGCGTGATGTCGGTGTCGTTGTTGACCACCGTCACCGCCGACATCGGCAGCCCGAGCTCCTCGCAGACGAGCTGCGCGAGCACGGTCTCCGAGCCCTGCCCGATCTCCGAGGCGCCGGTCAACAGCGTGACGTGCGCGAAGTCGTCCATCTTGAGAATCGTGCCGCAGCCGTCCGAAGGGTAGATCTTCGCCCCGCCGCCGACGTGCAGCATCGATGCCATGCCGATGCCGCGCTTGACCGCATCCGGCGCGCGCCGCGCGGCGCGATACTCGCGATGCTTCGCGAGGAAACCGCTGCGTTCCGCCGCTGTGGTGAGGCAGTCCCGGAAACCGCAGCTCTTGAACACCATGCCCTGTCCGGTCACTTCGCCCGGTCCTTGCGCGTTCTTCAGCCGGAACGCGAGCGGGTCCATGCCGACCGCCTCGGCGAGCTTCTCCATGTGGCTCTCGACGGCGAACGTGGCTTGCAGATTTCCGTAGCCCCGGAAAGAGCCCGAGTACGGGTTGTTCGTGTACGCCACGGTGGTGTGGTACTTGCAGTGGGGCACGCGATAAAGCGAGGAGAACGTCGGCATCATCACGAACGGCGTCGTCGCGCCCCAGGACGTGTACGCGCCGTTGTCGTGCAGCGTCTCGACCGCGCGGAACGTGAGCGTGCCGTCCTTCTTGCACCCCGAGCGCAGCTTCAGGATCACCGGCTGTCGGGTGGGCGAGGCGAGGAACTCCTCCTCCCGGGTGTACACGAGCTTCACGGGCCGCTTCGCCGCGCGCGCGAGAAAGACCGCAATCACCTCGAAGGGATAGATGTCGAGCTTCGAGCCGAACCCGCCGCCGATCGGCGGCTGGACGATGCGGATGCGGCCCGGCTCCATGCCGAGGATCTCGGCGAACTCGCGCTTGTGGAGGAACGGGACCTGCGTGTTCGAGTGCAGCAGCAGGTTTCCCGAACCGTCGAACTCGGCGATCACGCCCGACACGCCCATGCAGCAGTGGGTGACGTAGTGCAGCTTGAAGCTGTCCTCGATCACCACGTCCGAGTCGGCCTCGCCTTGCGCGATGTCCCCGTGCGAGTAGTCGAAGCGCATCGCGACGTTGTCGGCGTGCTTCTCGTTGATCACCGGCGCGCCGGGGGCGAGCGCGCGCTCGGGGTCGACGATGGCCGGCAGGTCCTCGTACTCGACCTCGATCAGAGCGAGCGCCGCCGCGGCGATCGCCTCGCTGTCGGCAGCGACGGCAGCGATCTCGTCGCGGATGCAGCGTACCTTGTCGCCCTTGAGCGGAGGGTGGTCCTTGTTCACGCCGATCGGACGCTGGTCGGGGACGTCGGCCGCGGTGATCACCACGTGCACGCCCGGCAGCGCGCGCGCCTTCGACACGTCGATCCGCTTGATGCGTGCATGCACGCGGGACGAGCGCAGGATCTTGCCCCACAACTGCCCGGGCAGGTCGATGTCGTGGATATAGCGCGTCTTGCCGCTCGCCTTCTCGGGCGCATCCATCTTCGGAATGCGCTTGCCGATCAGCGTTTCGCGCTCGATGATTTTCACGATTGCTCCGTGGCGGCAGCGGCGACGGCGTCGATGATCTTCTTGTAGCCGGTGCACCGGCAGAGGTTTCCTTCCAGTCCGCGCTGGATCGTCGCGCGGTCCGGGTGCGGATGCTGCGCGAGGATTCGGGTCGCCTGGATCACCATGCCCGGCGTGCAGAACCCGCACTGCACTGCTCCGAACTCGGTGAAGGCGCGCTGCAGCCGCTCGGCGCGCGCGTCCCCGGCGAGGCCTTCGATCGTGGTCACCTCGCGTCCGTCGCAGTCGACGGCGAACACGAGGCACGAGTTGACGCTCGCGCCGTCGACCAGGACGGTGCACGCGCCGCACTCGCCCTCGCCGCAGCCGTACTTCGTCCCGGTGAGCCCGAGCACGTCGCGCAGCATGACGAGCGCGCTCATGTCCGCCGGCACGGCCACCCGGCGCATCACGCCGTTCAGCCGGAATTCGATGTCAACCGAACGCGACATGGGCGAGGATCCGCTTGGTCATGTTGCGCACCAGTTCCAGCCGGTACCAGGCCGAGGCGCGCACGTCCGAGATCGGCCGCACTTCGTCTTGCGCCGCCTCGGCGGCCGCCTCGATCGTCGTCGCATCGAGGCGCCGCCCTTCCAGGACCCGTTCCGTCGCGCGCGCGCGGATCGGCGTCGGCGCGACCGCGCCGAACACGACCCGCACGTTCTCCAGCCGGTCGTCGCGCTTCACCCCGCCGATGCCGATCGAGATCGCGGAGATGTCGAGCCCGGGGCGCGTTCCGTGCTTGTAGAACCGCGACACGAATCCCGGTTGCGGCAGCGCCACGCGGACTGCGGTCAGCAGTTCGTGCGGGGCACGGCGGGTGCGGCCCGGGCCGGTCAGGAACTCGAGCAACGGCATCGAGCGCGTTTCGATCGCGCCGTTCGGCTTGGCCGCGAGCTCGACCGTCGCGTCGAGCACGATCAGCGGCACCAGCATGTCGCCCGCCGGTGACGCATTGCAGATATTCCCGCCGACGGTGGCCCCGTTGCGCACCTGCTCGCTCGCAAAGTGATCGGCGGCCTCGGCGAGGATCGGCAGCCGCTCCCGCACCAGCGCGCTTTGGAGCAGGGCCGTGACGGTCGTGAGCGCGCCGATGCGGACCGCGTCGCCTTGGCGCTCGATCCCGGCGAGCTCGGGGATGCGCCGGACGTTGAGCATCGTCCGCCCGAACTTCACCTTGCCGCTGTGCGACTGCGGCATCACGTCGGTCCCGCCGGCGACGATCGTCACGTCGTCGTCGCGCAGCAGCTCGAGCGCCTCTCCGAGCGCGCGCGGCGCCGCGTAGCGCTCGAGCGCCGTCATTCAGGCATCCCCGACCTCGAGCACGATCGCCATCGCCGTGTCCCCGGCGGCGCAGCCCGAGAAGAGTCCCCACCCCCCGCCGCGCAATGCGAGCTCCTCGATCAGCTCGACCACGGCGCGCATGCCCATCGGCGCCTGCGGATGGCCCCAGACGAGCGAGCAGCCGAAATTGTTCATCTTCACGACGTCGGCGCCCGTCTCCTTGGCAAAGAGCAGGTCGTTCAAGGCGAACGGGTTGTGCGTCTTGATCGCGTCCATCTGCTTGACCGTGCGGCCGGCCTGCGCGAGCGCGCGCGCCGCAGCGGGCGCCACGGCCTCGGGCATGTAGGCGAGCGCTGCGCGCGATTGGCCGAAACCGTGCAGCCGCACCGCGATCTTCGGGTTGGAGGCCAGCTCGCGTGCGCGCTCAGGCGTCGTGATGACCATGCCCGCGTTGCCGTCCGCCGGATGCGTCTGCCCGCCGAAGGTGACCGTCCCGCCTTCGACCACCGGCTTCAGCTTGGCGAGCCCCTCCGGCGTCGAGTGATTGATGCCCTCGTCGCCATCGAGCGTCGCCACCGTCTTCTTGAGGTTGGCCGACGGCACCTCGAACGGCAGCGTCATGAACCGCTTGTGGAACGCCGCGCCGTCGGCGGTCGCCTCGCGGTACTGCGCCTCGCGTCTCAGCACCACTTCGTGCTGCTGCGCGGTCGTGAACCCGTGCTTCTTCGCCACGTTCTCGGCGGTTTGGACCATCGAGTGGCGCCCGAGCGGGTCGTAGCCGAAGTTGTCGAGCACCCAGTCCTCGTGCCCGCCGGTCCCGCCGGGTGCCTGCGGGTTCGGGTAGTAGAGGTGCGGGCCGTTCGAGGTGCGATCGCAGGTGATCGCGAGCGCGGTCTGCGCCATGCCCGCCTCGATCTCCTGCGTCGCGGCGAGAATCGTGCGGACGCCGGTCGCGCACGCCTGCATCAGGGTCGGCCCGCCGACGCGCGGCATGCCGGCGAGCCCGGTGAACCAGGGCAGGCCGTAGAACGAGTGACGCTGCGGAACCGACAGTCCGAGCACCCCGTGGTCGAACGCCTCGGCGGGTAGCTTGCGCCGCTCGAGCTCGCGCTTCGCGACGTACGCGGCGAACTCGATGGAGTGCAGGTGCGCGAGGCTGCCCTGCCAGCGCGCGAACGGCGTGGACCAGTAAGCGCCGTAGGGAATCTGCGCCTTGTAAGTCATGGGGGGAATCGCTCCTTGTATACGGTATTCAGATAACCCGGCCGGATCAAGACCCGTCGGCCCAAGCGGGGCGGCTAACCGCGGATTTCTTGATCCATCTCAACCGGCGCGACGGTCAGGATGCCGGCGGCAGCGCCTCGTAGGCGGCGACGAGCGCCGGGTCGCGGCTGCGCAGGTCCTCGTGCGTGACGCGGCCGGTGCGCCGCATGTAGTCGTACGCGAACGCCACCGGGTGGAGATGCAATTTCGCGCGCACGGTCTCGTACCACTCGGTGCTCTTGATCGCGGCGGCCTGCAGCTCGTCGGAGCCCGGCCGGCGGGTGCGCTCGAACTCGGCGAGCGCGCCCGGCACGTCGTCGCCGCGCGCCTCGAATGCGCGGAACAGCGCGATCGAATCCTGCATCGCGAGCCGCGTCCCCGAGCCGATCGACGGATGCCCGGTGCGCAGCGCGTCGCCGAGCAGCACGACGTTGCCGTGGCGCCAGTTGCGATTGCGCACGATCGCGTAGTTGAACCACAGCGACTTGTTCGACAGCAGCGGCGCGCCGCCGAGGTCGTCCGCGAACACGCGTTCGCAGTAGCGCAGGCTGTCGGCCTCGCTCATCGCGCCGAGCCCCGCCGCGCGGAAGGTCTCCGGGTCGGTCTCGAGCAGGAACGTGCTCAGCGCGGGCGCGTACGTGTAGGCGTGCGCGATGAGCAGCCCGTCGGCGTTCTGCCGGAAGATGAGCGAGAGCGGATCGAACGGCCGTGCGGTGCCGTACCAGGCGAAGTAGTTCGGCCGCACGTCGAGCGACGGCTGGAAATGCTCGTTGAGGAGCCCCCGGACGGTGCTGTTCGCGCCGTCGGCCGCGACGACGAGATCGCACGCCGGCGACGTCTGCCGAGCTCGGTCACCCGCTGCCCGAATTCGATCTTCACGCCGGCGCCGAGGCAGTGCTTCTGGAGGATCCGCAGCAGGTCGAGCCGAGACATGCGGTAGAAGGTGTTGTTCTCGAGGATCACCGCTTCACCGCGATGCACGATCCGCATCCGGTCGAACACCACCTGCCCTTCGGTCAGCGCCACGTGGAGCGCCGGGTCCACGTCTTTCACGAACGCGAGCGCGACGTTCGAGAGCACGACCCCCCAGCCGTAGGTCGCACCCTCGGGATCGCGTTCGACCACGCGGATGTCGTGCGACGGGTTGGCACGCTTCATCAGCGACGCGAAGAACAGCCCCGCCGGCCCGCCGCCGATGATCGCGATCCTCACCTGCGTGCCGCCTTCTCCGCGGCGAGCTGGGCGGTGATCTCCTCGCGCAGCGTGCGCTTGAGTATCTTTCCGGCCGGGCTGAGCGGAAACTCGGACCGGAGCTCCAGCCGCTCGGGCAGCTTGAAGCTCGCGATCTTCTGCGCGCGCAGGTACGCGATCAGCTCCTCGAAGGTCAGCGATTCACCCGGCTTCGGGATCACGAAGGCGCACGCCTTCTCGCCGAACACCTCGTCGGGCATCGCCACCAGCGTCACCGTCTTCACCTTCGGGTGGGCGAAGATGTAGTTCTCGATCTCGTCGCAGCTGATCTTCTCGCCACCACGGTTGATGAGGTCCTTGCGCCGCCCCTCGGTGTAGACGTGGCGCCCGCGCTTGCGGACGATGTCGCCCATCCGGTAGAACCCGTCGGCGGTAAAGGCTTCGCGGTTCTTGTCGGCCGCGTTGTAGTAGCCACGGATCGTGTACGGCCCGCGCGTCAGCAATTCGCCCGGCTCTCCGTCCGGCACCTCGTTGTCGTTGTCGTCCACCACCTTGATCTCGTCATCGGGCGAGACCGGCGCGCCGGAGCTGTGCAGCAGCGCCTCCTCGTCGTCGTCGAGCCGCACGATGTTGATGAGGCCCTCGGCCGTGCCGTAGATCTCCTGCGGCAGGCAGCCGAGCTCGTCGCGCACGCGCTGCCGCAGCTCGGGCCCGAGGCGCGCGCCGCCGTTCTGGATCACCTTCAACGAGGAGAGATCGGTGCGCTTGGGCACCGGCGAGTTCAGCCAGTTGGCGACCAGCGGGACCGCCGCGGCGATGACGCTGACGCGCTCGCGCTCGACGAGCGGGAACACGGTCTCGGCGTCGGGCGACGGCGCGAGGACCACCTTCCCGCCACAGGCGAACGTCGCCATGATCCCCGGGCAGGCGAGGTTGTAGTTATGCGCGAGCGGCAGCACGGCCATATATATAGTGTGCTCGCTGAATCCGGCGACCTGTCCGCACTGGGTGCAGTTGTAGACGTAGTCGATGTGCGTGCGCGGGATCAGCTTCGGCAGCGCGGTCGTCCCGCCGGAGAGGAGCATCAGCGCGACCTCGCTCGGGTCGGGTCGCAGAGCGCGTCAGCGTCGCCCGCGACCTCGCCCGCGTTCGCCGGCTCGGAGATCATCGGACCGATCGCGATCTGGCCGGGTCGCGCGTCGCCCGCGACGAACACGTGCGTCAGCGTCGGGCAGTCGGCCTTGACCTCCTGCGCCATCGCGGGAAAGTCGAAGTTGCCGAACACGCCCGGGATGAACCAGCCCACGGCGCCGGCGGAATTCACGAAGTGCCGGATCTCGGTGTGCCGGTGTGCGCGCATCGCCATGACCGGGATGACGCCGATCTTCACCAGCGCGTAGTAGGCGTAGACGAACTCCGGGATGTTCGGGAGCTGCAGCACCACGCGATCGAGCGGCTTGAGCCCCGACTGGGCGAGGCGAACCGCGAGCCGGTCGATCCGCGCCCCGAGCTCGCGGTAGGTGATGCGCTCGGCGCCGGACACGAGCGCCTCCCGGTCGCCCCAGCGCGCAATCGCCTGATCGAGCTGCTCGCCGATCGTGATGTCGCGCCAGTAACCGCGCTCGCGGTAACGCCGGGCGAAGTCCTCGGGCCACGGCACGCAGCCTTGCAGCATGTCGTCCTCCAGCGGTGGGAGCGGGAAGTATGGTCCGGGGCGCAGGCCGCTGGCAATCCCGGGGCCTCGTGCCCTTTGTTGA
>CAVQUV010000009.1:0-211666 GCA_963716855.1 uncultured beta proteobacterium
CGCCGCGGTCGGCCTGCATAAGGAAGACCCGACCATTGCTGAGCTGCTCAAGCCGCTGGGCTACGCCACCGGCCAGTTCGGCAAGAACCATCTGGGCGATCGAGATGAATTCCTGCCGTGCGTGCACGGCTTCGACGAATTCTTCGGCAACCTCTACCACCTGAACGCCGAGGAAGAACCGGAACTGCCCGACTATCCCAAGGATCCGGAATTCAAGAAGAAGTTCGGGCCGCGCGGCGTGCTCGACTGCGTGGCTGACGGCAAGGGCGGGCAGACGGTCAAGGACACCGGCCCCCTGACCAAGAAGCGCATGGAGACGATCGACGAGGAGATCACCGAGCGTGCTCTCGCCTGGATGGAGAAGCAGGCCAAAGCAAACAAGCCATTCTTTCTCTGGTACAACTCGACGGCCATGCACTTCCGTTCCCACGTCGCCGCAAAGAATATCGGCAAGAGCGGCCAGGACCCCTACAGCGATCGCATGGTCACCCACGATGAGCAGATCGGCCAGATGCTCAACAAGCTCGATGAGCTGGGCATCGCCGACAACACCATCGTCATGTATTCCACCGACAACGGACCGCAAAACGACACCTGGCCGGACGCCGGTAACACGCCGTTCCGCAGCAACAAGGACACCAACTGGGAAGGTGGCTGGCGCGTACCGTGTCTCATGCGCTGGCCGGGCAAGATCAAGGCCGGCACGTGGCTGAACGGTATCGTCTCCCACATCGACATGTTTCCGACCTTGCTCGCTGCCGCCGGCAATCCGGACGTTACCAAGCAACTCCTCGACGGTTGCAAAGTCGGCGCCAAGAGTTTCAAGGTCCATCTCGACGGCTACAACCAGGTTCCCTACTTGACGGGCGAGGTGAAGAAGAGCCCGAGAAACGCCATCATGTACTTCAGCGATGACGGCGAGGTCATGGCGCTCCGGATTGGCGACTACAAGTGCGTGCTGGCCGAGCAGCGCGCAACTTCGACGCGCGTCTGGCAGGAACCGCTGGTGAAGCTTCGGTTGCCGACGATCTTCAACCTCCGCCGCGACCCGTTCGAGCGGGCCGACTTCAACTCAAATGTCTATTGGGACTGGGTGGTCGATCACGCTTTCCTGATATACGAGATGCAAGCGGTGGTGGCGGGGCAGATCGCGGACTTCGCCAAGTTCCCGCCGCGGCAGAAGCCGGCTTCGTTCAACCTGGACGCGGTGTTGGCGCAGGTGTCGAGTCACGGCAATTCCTGACCTTCACAGGGTCTCGCAGGCATAGCCGTGGGCGCCCCACGCGCCTCGGTGGAACCGGCCCATGCAGGAGACCATTCCCTGCATGGGTTCCTTTCCTGCACCTCAGGTATCGTGAAAGACCACGAATCACGAAGAGCGGATGCCGCGAGCGTTGGGGAGGATGTGCGCGCGTTTTACGAACGTCATCCCTATCCACCTCCCGTCGACAGCCTCGAGAAATATCGACGGCTCGGGCAGGACCGGCAGAAACGCCGGGCGGACTATCACCTCTTCTGGCCTGCAAGACCCTATCGGGAAGACCAATCCATCCTCATTGCCGGCTGCGGGACATCTCAGGCGGCCAAGCATGCCTTGCGTTGGCCTGCGGCTCAGGTTACCGGCATCGACTTCAGCGCAACCAGTGTGCGCTCTACCGAGGAGCTCAAGCGGAAATACGAACTTGAACAATCTCCAAGTCTGCCAGCTTCCCATCGAGCGGGTAGGCGATCTGGAAATGAGCTTCGATCAGATTATCTGCACCGGGGTTCTCCATCATCTCGCGGAGCCCGATGCGGGGCTCAGCGCTCTGCGCGGTGTGCTCAACCCGGACGGAGGAGCGATGCATCTCATGGTGTATGCGCCTTACGGACGGACTGGCATCTACATGCTGCAGGAGTTCTGCAGACGGATCGGCGTTCATGCCAACGATGAAGGGATCCGCGATCTCATCGCGACGCTCAAAGCGTTGCCACCCCACCATCCGTTGGAAAATCTGCTGCGCGACGCCCCGGATCTCCGCGATGAGGCGGCGCTCGCCGACGCGCTGCTGCATCCGCAGGACCGCGCCTATTCAGTGCCGCAGTTATTCGAGTTCATCGAAAAGGCAGGACTGACATTCGGCCGGTGGCTAAAACAAGCACCCTACAGTCCTCATTGTGGAGTCGTGGCCACTATCCCGCAGGCTTCCCGGCTGGCACAGCTTCCGCTCGCCGAGCAGTACGCTGCCGTCGAACTATTTCGCGGCACGATGGTTCGGCACAGCGTGATTGCTTATCGAGACGACAGCCTTGGCGGTGCGCAACGGATAAGTTTTGCCGGTGATGCCTGGCTCGACTATGTGCCCCTTCGAATGCCGGACACGATGTGTGTTCAAGACAACCTGCCCCCCGGGGCGGCCGCCGTTCTGATCAACCCGACACACGCCTACCGGGATCTGATCATGCCGATCGATTCAACAGAAAAGGGTTTGTTCGATGCCATTGATGGGAACCGGAGTATCGGCGGCATAGTGGAAGAAACGTTGACATCCTCACGAGCAAAACCGCAACTCGACGTGGCGCGCCCCTTCTTTGAAAAGCTCTGGTACTACGACCAGGTCGTGTTCGACACGTCGCGGTGACGTGCACGAAAGAGAGGAGGCCTTAGATGTCGGAGATTCAGGAAGTCTTGACCCGATTCTGGGACCAATTGATCGCGCAACCGAGCGGACCTTTGGCGTTTCGCTTGATCCTCCAGCCCCTCATGGCGACTATCTTGGCCATTCTCGACGGATTGAAAGATGCGCGGACCGGCCGGCCACCTTTTTTGCGAACCATCCTGAACGATCCATCCCAGCGGGCGCGCCTACCTTCGCGAAGGACTGAAGAGAGTAAGCAGAGTCATCGTCTTTGCGTTCGTGATGGACGCGATCTATCAGTACATTGTTTTGCACAGGTTTTACCTGGGAGAGGCGCTGGTCACCGTGTTCGTGCTCGCGGTTCTTCCTTATTTGGTCATTCGCGGCCCGGTCGACCGCATCGCGCGACGCCGGTAACGGAGAAGCCGGCGGAGAAGTATCCAAGCTGAATTGATCAACGGCACCTACAAGAAAGAAGCCGGCCTCCGTCGCCGGACCGTCGGAGCAAGGCGCCAGGCGACGCAAGCAGTGTTGACACGCAACCGTTGAAAGGAGTCAACGATGGCAAAGCGCGCGTCCGAATAGATCGTGGAAGAAGCCCTGCATTTTGCCGCGCACTACATTGCGCTCGTCTTGGAGGCGCTCGCGCTGCTGGTCATCGCGATCGGCGCCGTCGAAGCGATCATCGGGATCCTCCGCATCATGCTGGCGCGGCGCGCGAGCGACGCGGAGAAGCGCGCCGTCTGGGTCGGCTTCGCGCGCTGGCTGATCGCGGGCCTCACGTTCCAGCTCGCTGCCGACATCGTGCATACGACGGTCACCCCGAGCTGGGACGAGATCGGCCGCGTCGCCGCCATCGCCGCGATCCGCACGTTTCTCACCTTCTTCCTGGATCGCGACATCGAGCTCGAGTACCGGCGAACAGGAGAGAGCAATGCAAGGCGCACCTGACGCGACTGCGCTGATCGGCTACGGTGCGATTTTCACGCTGTTTTTCATCACGCTCGGGCCACTCAAGATCCTCGGCCCGTTCGCGCAACTCACGCGGGAGACAGACGAGGCGACGATGCGGAAAATCGCGGTGCGCGCCTTCGTGCTCGCGGTGATCGCGGTGGTGGTCGGCGGCTTCGCCGGCCGGACGCTGCTCGAGTACTGGGGCATCTCGTCGTCGGCGATGCTGCTCTCGGGCGGGATCATCTTCGCGCTCGTCGGCCTGAGTCTGGTGCTCGAGCAGTATCAGCCGGCACATCCGGTGCCGCCGCCGCTCCCCGGCCGAGCCCATGGCGGCAGCGATGCGGATCACGTTTCCGACCGTCGTCACGCCCTATGGCATCGCCGCGCTCATCGTCGTCCTCACCAACAGCCGCGACGCCGAGCGCACCGGGGCCATTCTCGCGATCCTCCTGGCGGTGATGGTGCTCAACTTGCTGACGATGCTGTATGGGCGCCGGATCATGGGCGGAGTCACGATCATGGTGCTGCAGGTCATCGGCGCGGTGCTTGGTGTGCTCCAGATCGCGATCGCGATCGACATGATCCTCCGCGCACTGCGCGAGCTCGGGGTGTTCTAGCGTGCGGGTCGGACTACACACGAAGGGACGATGACGATGAGTAATCCTGACTACCTCTCACTCGTCGAGCGGCAACGCGAGTACTTCCTGTCCGGCAGTACCCGCCCTGCGGCATGGCGCAAGGCACGGCTCGAAGCGCTCAAGGCGCTGTTCACCGAGAACCACGACGAGCTGTGCGAGGCGCTCTGGAAGGACTTGCGTCGCAACGTCACCGACGCCGATCTGATGGACGTCGCGTACAACGTCAAGGAAGCCGACTACGCGCTCGAGCACCTCGACGCGTGGATGGAACCGCAGCGCGTCCACACGCCGCTCGTGTTCGAGCCGGGCCACGTCCGCGTACGCCGCGATCCCCTGGGCGTGACGCTGATCATCGGTGCGTGGAACGAGCCGTTCATGCTGCTCTTTGCCCCGCTGGTGGCAGCGCTGGCCGGCGGAAACACCGCGGTGCTGAAGCCGTCGGAGCTCGCGGTGGCGTGCTCGGCCGCGGCGGCGCGCCTGGTGCCCAAGTACTTCGATCCCCGCGCGGTCGCCGTGGTCGAGGGTGCCGTGCCCGAGACGACGGCTCTGCTGGGCCAGAAGTGGGACCTGATCTTCTTCACCGGCAGCCCCGCGGTCGGGAAGATCGTGCACCGGGCGGCGGCGCAGCACCTGACGCCTTGCGTGCTCGAGCTGGGCGGCAAGAACCCGACGATCGTCCACGCCTCGGCGGACCTGAGATCGGCCGCGCGCCGCATCGCCTACGGCCGCTTCATGAACTCCGGGCACATCTGCACTGCCCCTGACCACGTGCTCGTGTGGCCCGAGGTCAAGGACGAGTTCGTGCGGCACCTGGTGGCAACGATTCGCGAGTTCTACGGCGACGACCCACAGAAGAGCCCCGACTACGGACGGGTGATCAACCAGCGGAACTTCGACCGCCTCGTGGGGCTCCTCGGCAGCGGGAAGGTCGCCGTCGGCGGGCAGACCGACCCCGCCGAGCGCTACATTGCCCCGACCGTCCTGGTCGACGTCTCACCGGACTCGCCCATCATGCAGGACGAGGTCTTCGGCCCGATCCTGCCGGTCCTCGAGATCGATTCGGTCGAGGCGGTTATCGCCTGGGTCAACAGCCGACCGCGTCCGCTCGGGCTCTACGTGTTCGCCGAAGATCTGGACGTAGCCGAGCGGATCCTGGACGCGACGGAATCGGGCGACGCGGCGATCAACGACTGCACCATCCATCCGCTGGTCCCGGAGCTGCCGTTCGGCGGTGTCGGCAACTCCGGGATGGGGAAATACCACGGCCGCTGGGGGTTCGAGGCGTTCACCAACGCACGCGGCGTGATGCACCACGGCGCGCGGATCGACCCGGGCGTGCGATACCCGCCGTACGCCAAGCACACCCTCGAACGGAAGATCGAAGGCAGGTTGATGCCGTAGCTAGCACGAGATGGCTGGCGGCGCATGCCCGCATTCTCCGAAGGACACTTGAAGGATGACAACGATGACTCTGCGGATCATGCGGTCCAATCTCGCGGCCGCCGTCCTGGCGATCGCCGGATGCGCAAGCACCAATGTCTCCACGATTCCCTATCCGGATGTGGGAACCTTGTCGCCGACCGAACCTGCGCGGGTGCAGATCCTGCGTGCCGAACCCGCCCGACCGCACGTCAAGCTCGGTGAGATCACTGTCGACGCCTCGTCCAGCCCGCCGCCGACGCCGCAGGAGGTCGACGGCATGCTCCGGACGGCGGCGGCCAAGCTCGGCGCCGACGCGGCGGTCGTGGTCGCCGACACGACTCAGCCGGGCCTCCCCGTTGCGGGCGCGACTTGGTGGGGCCGCACGCCAATGAGCCGCGGCGCGCGCGAGGTGATTGCCGTTGCCGTGAAGTATCGCTAGGGGAGGCAGCATGTGCTCCATGCGCAAATCGACACTTCGCGCAGTCGCGGCATTTGCGCTCGCCGCGTTGGCGGTGGCGCCCGCGTACGCCGAAATGAGCGCCGAGGAGCTCGCCAAGCTGGCCCAAAACCCGGTCGGGAACCTGATCAGCCTGCCGTTCCAGAACAACACGAACCTCAACTTCGGGCCGGAGAAGGGCACGCAGAACATCCTCAACATCCAGCCGGTGATCCCGATCGAGATCAACAAGGACTGGAACGTCATCACGCGCACGATCGTGCCGGTGATCTGGAACCCGTCGCTGGGACCGGGCGATCCCGCCACCAGCGGCATCGGCGACACGGTGTTCACGGCATTCCTGTCGCCGGGCAACCCCGGGCACTGGATCTGGGGCGCCGGACCCGTGATCCAGATCCCCACGAACACCAACGCGGAGCTCGGCAACAAGAACTGGGGGGCCGGGCCCTCGGCCGTGGTGCTGCACCTCGACAAGGGCGACCCCTGGGTCTACGGCGTTCTGTTCAACAACATCTGGTCGCTGTCCAGTAACGAGCGCGGCGGCTCCTACAACAACGGCCTGATCCAGCCGTTCGTGAATTACAACTTTAAAGAAGGCTTCTACCTCACCAGTTCGCCCATCCTGACCGTCAACTGGAAGGCCGACAGCGACAACAAGTGGACCGTGCCCGTGGGCGGCGGCGTCGGCAAGATCTTCCACCTCGGCAAGCTGCCCGTGAACACCTCGCTTTATGCGTACTACAACGTCGTCCGGCCCGACAACGGCGCCACGTGGCAGATCAGGTTCCAGATCCAGCTGATGTTTCCGAAGTGAGCGAGGCGCGACGGTATCCGCAAAGGCGAGCGTAATCCGGGAAGGAGGTGACGTATGGACCAAATTGAACCGACGATCTATCTCGTCATCCTGATCGTCCTGTTCGTCGGGGTCGTCGCGTGGGCGTTCGGCCGCAAGCGCAAGGCGCGGTTCGAGCGCGACGCGAAGATTCCGTTCCAGGACAAAGATGGCTGAGACGCCCGGCGCGCCGCGACGGTCGCGATCGCGCTCTTGGTCGCGAGCCTGCCTGGCCAGCCCCCGATCGGCCGGTAAGCGCGGTGGCCGCACGTAGCGTACGTGGTTCCACCTATGCCACTCACCGTGGCCGGGAACGTGGCGCGCGCCCGGCAGCTTGCCTAGCATCGAGCCTGCGGGACTCCCGAGAACGTAGGAGAGTGCTCATGGATCGCCGCCGATTCTTTTCGAGCGCCGCGTTCGCGCTCTTCGTCGCCTGCGGCCCGCAACCGGCGGCCCTGGCGCAAAGTGCAACCCCGGGCGAGATCCCGGTCGATTCCTGGCCGCACACCGTTTCGGCGGGCAGCGACAAGCTCACCGTCTACGAGCCGCAGGTCGAGAGTTGGCAGGGCAACGTCCTCCGCGCACGCGCGGCGATCGGCGTGGAGACGCCCGCGCTGCCCAAGCCGACCTACGGCGTCGTCCACTACACCGCCCGTACCGAGGTCGACAAGGCGGCGGGGATGGTGACGCTCAACGACTTCCGCGTCGTGCGAGCGCAGTTCCCGACCCAGCAGTTCCAGACGCCGAACTTCATCGCGACGCTCAACGACGCCGCGTCGAACCGGCAGCCGATGACGATCGCGCTGGAGCGGCTGCAGGCGAACCTCGCGGTGACGCAGGCGACCAGCCCGGCCCGCACCCTGCCGGTCGCAAACGGCCCGCCGCGGATCATCGTGAGCTACACGCCGGCCCTGCTCGTGCTCGTGGACGGCGAGCCGGCGCTGCGCGCGTTTCCCGGGACGAGCTTCCTGCGGGTGATCAATACCCGCGCGCTGATCCTCCTCGAGCAGTCCTCGGGCACCTACTATCTCTACACCGCCGGCCACTGGTACGAGGCGAACGACATCCAGGGCCCGTGGCGGCACAAGCTCTTCTCCGGATTCCAGCTCGACCAGGCGAAGGACGTCGCCGAGAAGTCGGGCGCGGTCACCCTGATGTCCAACGACGCGGTGAAGAAGGCCTACGGCGACTCGATCCCGACGATCTACGTGAGCCTGAGGCCCGCTGCGCTCGTGCACCTGAACGGCCAGCCGCGAGCTCGCGCCGATCGCGAACACGACGCTGCTGGAGGTCACCAACACCTCCGACGATGTCTTCCTCAACAGCGGCGACCAGAACTACTACGTCCGGCTGACCGGACGCTGGTTCAAGTCGCCGAGCCTGAACGGGCCGTGGACCTTCGTTGCCTCGAACGCGCTGCCACCGGATTTCGCGCAGATTCCCGCGCAGCATCCCAAGGCGGACGTGCTGGCGTCGGTGGCCGGCACGGTCCCGGCGCGCGAGGCGTTGATCGCGAACAGCGTGCCGCAGACCGCCACGGTCCAGCGCAGCAAGGCCACGCTCGACGTCAAGTACGACGGCCCTGCGAAGTTCGTGCCGATCGAGGGCACTGCGCTCAGCTATGCGCAGAACACGCCGATCCCGGTGATCAGGGTAGGGCCGTCGTCCTACTACGCGCTGCAGAACGCGGTGTGGTTCGTCGCCACCGATTCGAACGGGGCATGGACCGCCGCCACGTCGGTGCCCGCGGTGATCTACACGATCCCGCCCTCGTCGCCGGTTCACTACGTCACCTACGTGCGCATCTACGGCTCGACCGCCGACGTCGTCTACGCCGGCTACACGCCCGGATACATGGGCACGGTGGTCGCTCCGGGCGGTGTGGTGGTCTACGGCACGGGCTACGCGTATCCGGCCTGGGTCGGCTCGGTCTGGTATCCGACGCCGATCACGTACGGCATCGGCGCGACGGTCGCGTACTCGACCTGGGGCGGCTGGAACGTCGGATTCGGCATCGGGTATCCGGTCTATCCGCCGTACTGGGGTCCCTATGCGTACGGTGCAGGATTCGCTGCGGGCATGTTCACCGGTATGGCGATCGGCGCCGCGGCGTGGGGCTGGGGCTGGCACGGCGGCTACAACGTCACCGTCAACAATGTCTACAACCACTGGGACCGCGGCACCGTCTCGACCTATCACGGCAACTACAACTATGCGCGCGGTCGCGACGCCGCAGTCGTGCGCGGAGGCGACGATACCTACGCCGCGCGCGACGGCAACGTCTACCGCAAACAGGCTGGCGAGTGGCAGCACTACAACCGCAACAGCGGCTCCTGGGACAACATGAATCGGCTCGAGTCGGGGATCAACAAGGCGCAGACGCAAAGGACTTCGGGAGACTCGTTCCAGTCGCTCGACCGCGATTCCTCGGCACGCTCAGCCGGCGACCAGAGCTTCAGTCAGTTCCGCTCCGACGCCGGATTCGGTGACCGCTCGTTCAGCGGCGGCGATTTCAGCAGCCGCTTTGGCGGTGGCGGATTCGGCGGCGGCGATCGGTCATTCGGCGGCTTCGGCGGCTTCCACGGCGGCGGTTTCGGCGGGTTCGGCGGCGGCTTCGGCGGGCGCTTCGGGCGGCGGGTTCCGCCGCTAAGGCAAGGAGGTCAATCATGTTGCATGTGCATCGAATCACGGCGCTCGCCGCTACGCTGGTTGCGGCGGGCTGCCAGACGCAGGCCCAGATGCTTGCGAGCGACCAGGCAACCGCGAGCGGGGTCGCGGCGCGACGCGGACAGTTCGAGCTGAGCTGCCCGCAGGTGACGACGTCCATCCTTTCGAGCAATGTCCTGCAGCCGCTCTTGTGGGGCGGCGAGGAACGCGCGGAGTACACGATTGGCGTCGCGGGCTGCGACCGGCGGAACACGTACATCGTGGTGTGCGCGCTCGGCTCGCCGAGCTGCTTCGCAGCGGCGGCGCGTTAGACGACGAGTGCACGCGACGAGCCGCGTGCACTGACGCCCGCTCGCGGCCGCGCGCCGGAAGTGCTCCGAGGCCGGACCGAAGCCCGGCGCGACAGCAAGTCAGAGCGGCGAAGGAGCGGTCACGCGCCGATCGTCGTTCGGCTTGAGCGCCTGGCCGTTCGCGACCTGTGCGACCGGCGCGGTCGCCGCCGGTCGGCTGCGCGCGTGCTGGGGTTCGGGCTGTGCCAGGGCGGGTTTCGCGCCCAATGCGGCGGCCATTGCGAGTGCGACTAGTAGTTCACTCATTCTGCCCCCGTTCGGTGCCGCCGCTGGGGTATGTGGACTTCTTATGTCACCAGCATATTCTCCGCCCGTGCGCCGGGCTACGAGGTCCCGTCCCGCGCGTGATGGAAGTCACGCGCGCCGGAACGCGGGAATCCGGTCGACTGCGCTTCGACACCGCCTGACGGCACCCGAACACGCGATGCGCCCCGGCGCGCGCTCCGGTGCCGGCCGGCGCGCACAATGTCACGTGGAATCACCGTCCCGCGGCGCTGGCATCGTGCTTGCATTGCCTCTCCGGTCGAGCACCTGGAGCAACCCGTGGACACGCTGATCCGCACCGCCTTTCAGCCGATCATGAGCGATCGCGGGCACGTCGTGGCCTACGAGGCGCTGCTGCGCTTCCGCGAGGGCCTCGACAAGCCGGAGTCGCGCGAGATCGCGATCAAGCGCTGGGAGGACTCCGGCTACATCGGTACGGTGGACGTGGCGGTGCTCAAGCAGGCCATTGCCGCGCTCGATCTCTTGCATCACTCGCTGCTGGTGAGCGTCAACGTTTCCATGATCACGCTGTCGAAGCACTGCGACCGCTACCTCGGTCATCTGGCCGGTGTCGGGGACAAGGCGAAACGCCTCATCGTCGAGGTTACCGACACGGCGTCGCACGGCGATGCTGCGCAGCTCGTGAAGTTCGCGCGGGCGTGCGCAGCCTGCAATGTGCGCCTCGCGCTCGACGACTTCTCGCCCGACCGGCCGAAGTCGGCCGAGACGGTGCTCCAGCTCGTCCGACCGAGGCTGGTCAAGCTCGGCCGCAAGACGGTGTCCGCGGCGTTCCAGAGCGTCAAGGACGACCAGATCGGCGAGATCGTGCGCGTCGCGAATACGGTCGGCGCCAGGGTCGTCGCGCAGGGCATCGACAGCCAGGAGAAGTTCGACTGGGCGTTTCGCCTCGGCGTGCGCTATTTCCAGGGCTTCCTCGTCGGCCATCCGCGGCAGTTCCCGCTCCTCGATTCCAAGGCCGCTTTCAACGACCTGCAGGACTCCCAGGCGCCCGACGAACTCGCGGCCGCCTGAGGTCGCCCCGACCGGCGCGGCACCGCCGCGGCCGTTACACTCCCCGGCTGCCTCAAGCCGGAGCACACCGATGGAATGGATCACCGATCCGCAGGCGTGGATCGCGCTCGCGACGCTCACGGCCCTCGAGATCGTCCTGGGCATCGACAACATCATCTTCATCTCGATCCTGGTCGGCCGGCTGCCGGAGCATCGCCGCAATCTCGCCCGTCGCCTCGGCCTCGCGGCCGCGATGGGAACCCGCATCCTGCTGCTCGTCTCGCTCGCGTGGATCATGACGCTCACCACGCCGCTCTTCAGCGTGCTGCGCTGGGGGATCTCCGGACGCGACCTGATCCTGCTCTCGGGCGGGCTCTTCCTGCTCTGGAAGAGCGTCCACGAGATTCACAACTCGCTCGAGGGGGAGGAGGACGAGAGCGGGTCGGCGGCGCAGGCCACGTTCGGCGCCGTGCTCGTCCAGATCGCGATCCTCGACATCGTCTTCTCGCTCGACTCGGTGATCACCGCGGTGGGCATGGCGGACGACATCGCCGTCATGGTGATCGCCGTCGTCCTCGCGGTGGCCGTCATGATGTTTGCCGCGCGGCCGATCGGCGAGTTCGTCGACCGTCATCCGACGATCAAGATGCTCGCACTGTCGTTCCTGATCCTGGTCGGCTTCGCGCTCGTCGCCGAGGGCCTGAACTTCCACGTGCCCAAGGGCTACATCTACTTTGCGATGGCCTTCTCGGTGGCCGTGGAGATGCTCAATCTTCGTGTGCGTGCCCGCGCCGCACGGGCGCCCGTGGTCAAACTCAGGAGGGCTATGCATCGATCGGCTGGAGCGAAGGCTGACCGGGCCCCCGGGGATTGATCGGGGTCAAGGTGCCCCGGGCGCGGGCCTGCGAGGCTCCCCCAGCGCACCAGAGAGGTGAAAGCCGGACACTTCGCTATAATAATCAGCCACTTTTCCAGACCCATGCAGCTCTTCACCCTCGGCCTCAACCACGAGAGCGCACCGCTCGCGATCCGCGAGAAGGTGGCTTTCGGCGCCGAGCAGCTGAAGCGCGCCCTCGGCGAACTCGGGCGCGCGAAGCCGGTCGAGGAGGCGGCGATCCTCTCCACGTGCAACCGCACCGAGCTGTACTGCGCCGCCGGCGAGCCGAAGGAGGCCCTGGCGTGGCTGGCCGGATACCACCAGCTCGGCGAGCACGATCTGCGGCCGTACTTGTACACGCTCCCGCGCGAGGAAGCGGTGCGCCACACCTTCCGGGTGGCGTCCGGGCTGGACTCGATGGTGCTCGGCGAGCCGCAGATTCTCGGGCAGTTGAAGGAGGCGGTGCGCGCCGCCGAGGAGATGGGCACGCTCGGTGCGACGCTTTCGCGGCTCTTCCAGCGGTCGTTCGCCGTGGCGAAGGAGGTGCGCACCAATACCCGCATCGGCGCGAACGTCGTGTCGATGGCCGCGGCCTCGGTGCGGCTCGCCGCGCGCATCTTCCCCAGCCTGCGCGAGACGAGCGTGCTCTTCATCGGCGCCGGGGAGATGATCGAGCTGTGCGCGACGCACTTCGCCGCGCAGATGCCGCGCGCGATGACGGTCGCGAACCGCACGCTGGACCGCGCCCAGCACCTCGCGCACCGCCTCGGCGCGCAGGCGATCGAGCTGCGGGCGCTGCCGGAGCATCTCGCCGCGCACGACATCGTGGTGTCGTGCACTGCGAGCTCGCTCCCGATCCTCGGCAAGGGCACGATGGAGCGCGTGATCAAGGCGCGCCGCCACGCTCCCGTGTTCATGGTCGACCTGGCCGTGCCGCGCGACATCGAGCCGGAGGTGGCGGAGCTCGACGACATCTATCTTTACACCGTCGACGACCTCGGCGAGGTCGTCCGTGCCGGCATGGACGAGCGCACCTCGCACGTCGCGCAGGCCGAGGCGATCATCGACGCCCAGGTCGGCTCGTTCCTGCACTGGATGGAGGCGCGCGAGCTGGTGCCCACCATCCGCGCGCTGCGCGAGGGTGCCGAGGACGCGCGCCGGCACGAGGTCGATCGCGCGCTGCGGATGCTCGCGCGCGGCGACGATCCGCGGCAGGTCCTCGATGCGCTGTCGCACGGGTTGACCAACAAGCTCATGCACGGGCCGACCCAGGCGCTCCACGACGTGCAGGCGCCCGAGCGGCCCCAGCTCCGCGAGTTCATCGCGCGGCTCTTCAACCTCCGCGCCGGCCGGTAGCTGTGCGCGCCCCGCGGAACGGCCGCGCGGCGGCCGACCTTCTCCCCTTATCCCTTCCCCGTCCCCCGGTGAAAGCCAGCATTGCCGCCAAGCTCGACCAGCTCGCGCGCCGCCTCGGCGAGCTGAATCGCTTCCTCGCCTCCGAGGACTCGGCGCGCGACCTCGACGAGTTCCGGCGCGTCTCGCGCGAGCACGCCGAGATCACGCCCGTCGTCGAGCGGTTCAACGCGTACCAGGCGGCCGAGGCGGACCGTGCCGCGGCAACGGAGATGCTCGCCGACCCGGAGATGAAGTCCTTCGGCGAGGCCGAGGTGCAGGACGCGACCGCGCGCATGGAGGGGCTCGAGACCGAGCTGCAGCGCCTGCTCCTGCCACGGGACCCGAACGACGAGCGCAACATCTTCCTGGAGGTGCGCGCCGGCGCCGGCGGCGACGAATCGGCGCTCTTCGCCGGCGACCTCTTCCGCATGTACTCGCGCTACGCCGAGCGGCGCCGCTGGCAGGTGGAAATCATCTCGGCGAGCCCGTCCGACCTCGGCGGCTTCAAGGAAGTGATCCTGCGCATCGCGGGGCAGGGCGTGTACTCGCGCCTCAAGTTCGAGTCCGGCGGGCATCGCGTCCAGCGCGTGCCCGCCACCGAGACGCAGGGGCGCATCCACACCTCGGCCGCGACGGTCGCGGTGATGCCCGAGGCCGACGAGGTCGTCGACGTCGAGCTCAATCCGGCGGACCTGAGGATCGACACTTACCGCGCCTCGGGCGCGGGCGGCCAACACGTGAACAAGACCGACTCCGCGGTGCGCATCACGCATCTGCCGACCGGCATCGTCGTCGAGTGCCAGGACGACCGCTCGCAGCACAAGAACAAGGCGCGCGCGATGTCGCTCCTCGGCGCGCGGATCAAGGACCAGCAGCTGCGCGAGCAGCGCGCAAAGGAGGCGGCGACGCGCAAGTCGCTGGTCGGCAGCGGCGATCGATCCGACCGCATTCGCACGTACAACTTCCCGCAGGGCCGCGTCACCGACCACCGCATCAATTTCACGCTGCACAAGATCGCCGCCATCATGGACGGCGACCTCGACGAGCTCTTCGACCAACTCGCCGCCGAGCACCAGGCCGAGCAGCTCGCGGCGTTGGCCGAGACCGCCGCGTAATGGCGACGATCGCGTCGCTCCTCGCTTCCTCGGAGCTGCCGCCGCTGGAAGCGCAGGTGCTCGCGGCTCACGCGCTCGCCGTCCCGCGCGCCAGCCTGCTCGCCGACCAGGCGCGCACGCTCACCGACGAGGACGCGCGGCGGATCGGTCGGCTGTTCCTGCGGCGGCGCGCCGGCGAGCCGGTGGCGTACCTCACCGGCGAGCGGGAGTTCTTCGGGCTGTCGCTCGCGATCACGCCGGAGGTCCTGATCCCGCGCCCCGAGACCGAGCTTCTGGTCGCGCTGGCGCTCGAGCTGGCGCCGTCGGGCGCGCGCGTGCTCGACCTGGGCACCGGCAGCGGCGCGGTCGCCATTGCCATCGCGCACGAGGAGCCCGACATGGAAGTCGTGGCGGTCGACGTGTCGGCCGACGCGCTCGCCGTCGCGCGCGAGAACGCGCGCCGCCACGGCGCGACGATCCGTTTCGTCTACGGGAGCTGGTATGCGGGGCTTGAATCGCAAACGCGGGCCGAGCGCTTCGACATGATCGTCGCGAATCCGCCGTATGTCGCAGAAGGCGACGAGCATCTCGAGCAGGGCGACCTGCGCTTCGAGCCGCGCGCGGCGCTCGTGAGCGGGGCCGACGGGCTCGATGCGATCCGCGCGATCGTGGCGCGCGCCCAGGATCACCTCAGGCCGGGCGGCTGGCTCCTCTTCGAGCACGGCTACGATCAGGGGGAGCGCTGTCGCAGCCTGCTCGCGATGTACGGCTACTCGCAGGTGCAGACCTGGCCGGACCTCGCCGGCATCGAGCGCGTGAGCGGCGCGCGGGCGCGGTAGGACGCGCGATGTTTCGCCTGGCTGTGCTCGCTCTCGCTGCGCTGTGCGCGGGCCCCGGGAACGCGGCCGACGTTCCAGCCGTCGCGGTTGCCGCGAACCTGAACTTCGCAATGCCGGAGATCGCCGCGGCGTTCCAGCAGAAGACCGGGCGCGAGGTGAAGCTCGCGTTCGGCGCTTCGGGCAACTTCTCGCGCCAGATCCGCGCGGGTGCGCCCTTCGAGCTGTTTCTGTCGGCCGACGAGGCCAACGTGAAGGTGCTCGCCGACGCGGGCCGTACGGTGGATGCCGGCCGTGTGTACGCGATCGGGCGGCTGGCGTTGTTCGCGCCGAGCGCGTCGACGGTGCGCGTCGACGCGGCGCTCGACGGGCTCGCCGAGGCGATCCGGGATGGGCGCGCAAAGCGCGTCGCGATCGCCAACCCCGAGCTCGCGCCGTACGGCGTAGCCGCGCGCGAGGCGCTCCGCCGCAAGGGCCTGTGGGAGGCGCTGCAGGGTCGCATCGTGCTCGGCGAGAACGTCAACCAGACCGCGCAGTTCGCGCTGGTGGGCGGCGTCGAGGCGGCGTTCATTCCCTATTCGATCGTCGTCGCCCCGGGCTTCAGCGACAAGGGGCGGGCGGTGCTGTTGCCCGAGTCGCTGCACGACCCGATCGTGCAGAGAATGGTGCTCGTGAAAGGCGCGGGCGACACTGCGCGGCAACTCTACGAATTCGTACTGGGGCCGGAGGCGCGCGTCATCCTGGAGCGCTACGGTTTCGGCATCCCCGGAAGCTAGGCCGCTTGGACGCGCAGGCGCTCGCACTCTCGCTCAAGCTGGCGATCGGCACCGCAGTGCTCCTTCTGCCGCTCGCCGTCGCGTTCGGCCGCGTGCTCGCCTGGCGCCGCTTCGCCGGCAAGCCCGCCGTCGAGGCGCTCCTCGCGCTGCCGCTCGTGCTGCCGCCGACCGTGCTCGGCTACTACCTGTTGACAACGTTCGCCCCGACGTCGCCGTTCGGCCAGTTCTATCAGGGGCTGTTCGGGAGGACGCTCGCGTTCAGTTTCGAGGGGCTGCTGGTCGCCTCGGTGATTGCGAACATTCCGTTCGCGGTACAGCCGGTGCAGCGCGGGTTCGAATCGATCGCCACCGAAGTGCGCGAGGCCGCGTGGCTGTGCGGCATGTCGAGCTGGCGCGCGTTCTGGCGCGTCGAGCTGCCGCTCGCCTGGCCGGGGCTGCTGACGGCGTTCGTGCTCACCTTTGCGCACACGCTGGGCGAGTTCGGCGTCGTCCTGATGGTCGGGGGCAACATTCCGGGCGAGACGCGGACCGTCGCGATCGCGATCTACGACCGCGCGCAGGCGCTCGACGACCACGCGGCGGGCGTGATGGCCGCGACGCTGCTCGCACTCTCGTTCGCCGCGATTGGCTTGGTCTACTGGCTCGACCGCGCCCGGAGGCACCGTGGGTAGCGGCGGCCTGAGCGTCGTATTGCGGCAGTCGGCGCCGATTCCCCTCGATGCGCGCTTCGAGTGCGGGCCCGGCGAATTGCTCGCGCTCGTCGGGCCGTCGGGCAGCGGCAAGACGACGATCCTGCGCGCGATCGCAGGGCTGGTCCGGCCTCGTTCTGGCGAGGTGCGCTGCAACGGCGAAACCTGGATGGGCCCAACCGAGTTCTTGCCGCCGCAGACCCGGCACGTGGGGCTCGTGTTCCAGAACTACGCGCTGTTCCCGCACATGAGCGCGAGCGGAAACGTGGAGGCCGCGCTGCCGGTGTCGCTGGGGCGCGCGGCTCGCGCCGCGGCGGCGCGCGAGCTGCTCGACTTCGTCCACCTCGGCGGGCTCGAGTCGCGCGCGCCGCGCGAGCTCTCCGGCGGCCAGCAGCAGCGCGTCGCGCTTGCCAGGGCGCTCGCGCGCGACCCGAAGGTGCTGCTCCTCGACGAGCCGTTCTCGGCGGTGGACCAGGTGACGCGGCGCCGCCTGCAGCGCGAGCTCGCGCAGATGCGGCAGCGCCTGCGGATCCCGATCGTGCTCGTGACCCACGACCTCGAGGAAGCCGCGGCGCTTGCCGACCGCATGGTGGTTCTGCATCGCGGCAACACGCTCCAGGACGGACCGCCGCTCGAGGTGCTCGCTCGGCCGAAGAATGCGCTGGTGGCGCGGCTCGTCGACTTCCGCAACCTGTTCTACGGCGAGGTGGTCGCGCACGACGCGGCGAGTGGCACGACGCACCTGCGCTGGGAGGGGCGCGAGCTCGAGGCGATGCATCGGCCCGAGTACGCAGTCGGCAGCCGCGTCTGCTGGGGCATCCAGCCGGCGCACTGCGTGCTGCACCGGCGCGACCGGCCGTCGCGCGGCGAACGCGAGAACCCGGTGGCCGGGGTCATCGGCGAATATCTGCCCTTCGGCGAGAACGCCTCGGTGACGCTCTGGGTCGACGGACGGCGCGAGGTGGAGCTGCGGTTTTCGGTGCCGGCCCACGTCGGAGCCCGCAACGGGCTCGCCACGGGAGTCGAGGCGCGGGTGTCCCTGCTCAGGGACGCGCTTCACTTCATGCCCTACGAGCCGCTGGAGCGGCTTCCTGCGCCGACCGGCGAACCCGCCGTTGACCCGAACCGGGTGCGCGGCTAGAATCCATACCCGACGGATTTGATCAACTATTTCGTCGACTAATCGGCTTCACTACCGGGCCGCCGGCCCGACGATTCGCAAGGAGCGGACATGGACGCACAGCAAACGATCAAGCAGCAGGTGACCTCGAACCCGGTCGTGCTCTACATGAAGGGCAACCCCCACTTCCCGCAGTGCGGGTTCTCCGCCACCGCCGTGCAGATCCTGCGCGCGTGCGGCGTCGAGGAGTTCTTCAGCGTGAACGTGCTGGAGGAGCCGGAGATCCGCCAGGGGATCAAGGAATACGCGAACTGGCCGACGATTCCGCAGCTCTACGTCGACGGCGAGTTCGTCGGCGGCTCCGACATCATGCGCGAGATGTACGAGTCGGGCGAGCTGAAGAAGCTGCTCGCGAAGCAGGCAGCGTAGACGGCAAACCCTGCGGCACGGGACAAGCGGCGGCGCCTGCGGGCGCCGCCGCTGTTTTTTGCGGTTCGCCGGTTACGCGCTACAAGCCGAGCACGAGGCACGTCGTCGTGCCGTGCGCGTAGAGCTTCCCGTCCCAGCCCACGAGGCGCCCCTCGGCCGTCACGATCGTGCGGCCGGCGCTGATCACCTTGCCTTCCGCGCGCACCGGGCCCGTCTCGCTCGACAGCGGACGCACCAGGTTCACCTTCAGCTCGACGGTCGTGTACCCCTGGCCGACCGCGAGCGTCGTCTGCGCCGCGCAGGCCATGCACGAGTCGAGCAACGTGCAGGCCCAGCCCCCGTGCACCGAGCCGATCGGGTTGTAGAACGCGTGCTTCGCCTCGCCCATGAACGCCGCGTGGCCTTTCGTCGCCTCGACCAGGAAGAAATCCAGGGTGTCGTTGATCGGCGGGTGCGGCAGCCGCCCGTCGACGATCGCGCGCAGGAAGTCGAGGCCGCTCATCGACCGGATCGTCTCCACCATGCTCACGCCCGCGGCGCTCTTGCGTCCCGGCGCGCTTTCGATTCGTGCGCGCCACTCCTCGCGCGTCGTGTCCGCCTTCGTCATTGCTTATTCTCCGTTCAGCTCGCCGCTTCCAGCAGCCGCTCCATCATCCGCTCGGCCTGGGCGCGGTAGCCCGCGCCGAACAGGTTCACGTGGTTGAGGACGTGGTACAGGTTGTACAGGACGCGCCGCAACCGGTAACCGTCCGCGATCGGGCGCACCTCCCGATAGCCTTCGTAGAAGCTCTCCGGGAAGCCGCCGAAGAGCTCCGTCATCGCAAGATCGGCCTCGGGGTCGCCATAGTAAACGGCGGGATCGAAAACGACCGGGGTGCCGTTGCGCAGGAACGCGGCGTTGCCGGTCCATAGATCCCCGTGCAGGAGCGCGGGCGCCGCGTCGTGCGCGGCGAGGAGCCGTGGCGCGGCGTCGACCACTTGCGCCCCCAGGGACTGAAACCGCTCCGCGTAGCCGTTGGCGCGCGCGAGCGCAAGCTGCGGGGCCAGGCGCCGCGTCTGCCAGAACTCGATCCAGGACGCGCACGGCGCGTTGGCCTGGGGCGTGAGCCCGATGAAGTTGTCGCGCGCCCAGCCGAAGTGCGGCCCGCGATGCCCGTGCTGCCGCGCGAGCCGGCGCCCGAGCTCGCGATGCGCGGCGTCCGAGCCTGCGCCGAGTGCGAGGAACTCGAGCACCAGGAACGCGCGCCCTTCTGCGGTCCCCTGCGCGATCGGTTTCGGGACGCGCATGCCCGCCGCACCGAGCGCGATGAGGCCGTCCGTTTCCGCCGCGAAGCTCGCCTCGAAGCGCGCCTCGTTCAGCTTCGCGAAGTACCGCGCGTCGTCCGGGCCTTCGAGCGCCACCGCTTCGTGGATGCACCCGCCGCCGACCGGCGTCGCGCGCACGACCTGGAACGACGCGCCCGTCGCGTGGGAGATCGCGCTCGCGAGCGCGGCGATGACGGACGGGGACAGCGACAGATTCAGACCGCCGACAGGCGGTTATTGGCCATCGTCAGCCGCTCGACCAGGATCGACATGAACGCGCGGTCGAAGCGGTGCTGGCACGCGTCGGAGGCGTGCGCGAGGTCGTCGCAGCGGATCGTGATGACCCGCGACGGCGCGAGCGTCACGACGTCGGCGCTGCGCTCGTTGGTCTGGCGCGAGAGATAGGCCATCTCGCCGAAGCACTCGCCCGCGTTGAGGATGTTCAGCAGCTTCTGGCGCTTGGTGACCTTCACTTCGCCGGAGGCGAGCATGCAGAAGAAGTCCCCCGGATCGCCGACCCGCATGATCGCCTTGCCCGGCTCCGCGTCCTGCCACGAGCTGATCCGCAGCACCTCCCACAGCTCGGCGTCGGTGAACTCCCGGAAGAACTCCATCGCGCGCAGCGTGTTGAACTTCTCCGAATCGGCCACCTCCTCGCTCGGCAGGCGCACCGCCTCGGAGCTCAGCACGTTCGCGAGATCGATCGAGAACTCGTCCCAGCTCTGGTAGCGGCGGTCGAGGTCCTTCTCCATCGCCTTGCGCACGATGCGGTCGAGCGCGGGCGGGATCTCCTTGCGGTGCGAGGACGGCAGCGGCGGCTCGACGCTGGTGATCTGGTACATCATGCTGAAGTTGTTCTTGGCGTTGAACGGCAGCACGCCGGCGAGCAGCTGGTACATCACGACGCCGAGCGAGTAGATGTCGGTGCGGTGGTCGAGCGGCTGCTCCTTGACCTGCTGCGGCGACATGTACGCGGGCGAGCCCACGCCGGTGACCTGCGTGGTGTCGCCGGTCGACATGATCGCCGAGCCGAAGTCCGTGATCTTGATGTCGGTGCCGCCGACCAGCAGGATGTTCGCCGGCTTGATGTCGCGGTGGGTGACCCCGAGCTTGTGCGCGAAATCGAGCGCGCGCGTGCATTTGAAGACGATCTCCACGATCTTGTCGAGCGCCAGCAGGTTCTCCGGGACGCAGAACGGCTCGAGCGTGCCGCCGGGCACGTACTCGACGACGATGTAGGACATCTTCTCGCCCACCACCGCGTCGTAGATCTGCGCGATGTGCGGGTGCGCGAGCTTGCCGGCGAGCGAGGCCTCGGTGACGAAGAGCTTGCGGTAGAGCTTGCCGCCCTGCGGGTCGTTGAGGCGCTCCTGGTAGACGATCTTGACCGCGACGTCCCGGCCGGCGAACTCGTCGTGGCACAGGAACACCTCGCTCGTCGCCCCCTCGCCGAGCTTGCGGAGGACCTGGTACTTGCCGATCCGGTCCGGCGCGGTCGCCGTCCGTTCTAGCGTCGCGGTTGCGTCCATGACGGTTGCGTCCATAGCCCGGCGAGTGTGGGCCGGCGCCGCGCCCGGTTCAAGGGCGCGGTGGCCTGCGGTGAGAAAACTGCCGCGCACGCGGCAGTTTTCCTGGTCTGGGGAGCGCGAGGGCGCTGTGGCGCGGCTTGCTCGCTTCGTGACGGCTACTTCGGAAAGTTCCGCACGCGCGCGCGCAACGGCCGCCCGGACCTGCTCCGGGGCGGTGCCCCCGGAGTGATTCCGGCTCGCAAGGGACCCCTCGACCGTCAGCACCGTGAATACGTCCTCCCCGATCTGCGGGGCGAACTGGCGCAGCACCGGCAAGGGCAGGCCGGCCAGGTCGACCCCGGTGCGGTCGGCCTCGCGCACCGCGCGGGCGACCGCCTCGTGCGCGTCCCGGAACGGCATGCCCTTCTTGACCAGGTAGTCGGCGAGATCGGTGGCCGTCGCGAACCCCTCGCTGGCCGCCGACCGCATCGCCGCCGCGTCGACTTCGATGCCCGGCACCAGCGCCGCAAAGATCGCGAACGTGTCGACGAGCGTGTCGACGGTGTCGAAGAGCGGCTCCTTGTCTTCCTGGTTGTCCTTGTTGTAGGCGAGCGGCTGGCCCTTCATGAGCGTCAGCAGCGCCACCAGGTGCCCGACGACCCGCCCGGTCTTGCCGCGCGCGAGTTCCGGCACGTCCGGGTTCTTCTTCTGCGGCATGATCGACGAGCCGGTGCAGAACCGGTCGGGCAGCCGCACGAACCCGAAGCGCGGGCTCATCCACAGCACCAGCTCCTCGCAGAACCGCGAGAGGTGCACCATCGCGATCGCGGCCGCGGCGCAGAACTCGATCGCGAAGTCGCGGTCGCTCACCGCGTCGAGCGAGTTCGCGCAGACGCCGTCGAAGCCGAGCTCCCGCGCCACGCGCTCGCGATCGATCGGGTACGTCGTCCCGGCGAGCGCCGCCGCGCCGAGCGGCAGCCGGTTCGCGCGCCGGCGGCAGTCGGCGAGCCGCTCGCGGTCGCGCTTCAGCATCTCGTAGTACGCCATCAGGTGATGGCCGAAGGTCACCGGTTGCGCGACCTGAAGGTGCGTGAACCCCGGCATCGCCGTGGCGGCATGCGTGCCGGCGAGGTCGACGAGCGCGCTCTGGAGCGCGCGCGCGAGCGCGTCGATCTCGTCGATCGCCGCGCGCAAATACAGCCGCACGTCGGTCGCCACCTGGTCGTTGCGCGAGCGCGCGGTGTGCAGGCGCTTGCCCGCGTCGCCGACGAGCGCGGTGAGGCGCCGCTCGATGTTGAGGTGCACGTCCTCGGCCTCGAGCGCCCACTCGAAGCGGCCCGAGCGGATCTCGTCGCCGATCGTCGCCATGCCGCGCTCGATGTCGGCGAGGTCCTGCTTCGAGATCACGCCGCAGGCCGCCAGCATCCGCGCGTGGGCGAGCGAGCCCGCGATGTCGAACTCCGCCAGCCGCTGGTCGAACCCCACCGACGCCGTGTAGCGCAGCACCCGCGCGTCGAGGCTCTCCGCGAAGCGGCCCGACCACTTCGGCGGCGTCTGCCCGGTGTGATCCATTCCCTCGGACTTCGGCATGGCGGCTTGTAAAACTCGCGTCCCGGCGTGAGAATCGTCCGGAAAACAACGCGTTATCGCGTTGATCCGGCGGGTATGATGACGGCGCCATTCTAGCAGCGCGCCGTTAGATGCATAGAACGTGAACCCGAACACCAATGCCGTTCCCGACGCGCTCCCCGACTTCCGCAACCTCGGGGTGGCGGCGCGCATCCTGGTCGGCGTCAATCTCGGCTGCATTCGTGGCGGCGGCGATCAAGGCGACGACGCTTGCACAGCTCGTGAGCGAGTTCCTGGACATCGCGCTCGTCGTCGAGCCGACGCTGATCGCGAGCCTCGCGGTTTTCTCGGCGGCGAGCCCGTGGCTCGCGAAGCTGCCGTACCTGATCGGTCTGGCGACCGTCGCCGCGGTGGTGCTCGTTCTCACGGCGGGCGCGGCGTTCCTGCGCGCGAGCGTGGACGCCGGGCCGCTCGGCATCGTGCGCGCCGGGCGCGTTCGCGCTGCTCGCGACCGCGCTGCTCGCGAGCTACTTCCATCTGCGCAACCGGGCGTTCTCGCCCGCCCTCGCCGAGGCGCGGCTGCAGGCGCTGCAGGCGCGCATCCGGCCGCACTTCCTCTTCAACACGCTCAACGCGGTGCTGTCGCTGATTCGCAAGGACCCGCGGCGCGCGGAAGCCGCGATCGAGGATCTCGCCGAGCTCTACCGGATGGTGATGGCCGACACGAAGAATCTCACCACGCTCGCCCGGGAGCTCGACCTGACGCGCCAGTACCTCAACCTCGAGCAGCTGCGGCTCGGCGAGCGGCTCATCGTCGACTGGCAGACCGCGGAGGCGCCGCGCGACGCGCTCGTGCCGCCGCTGCTCCTCCAGCCGCTCGTCGAGAACGCGGTCTATCACGGCATCGAGCCGGGCATCGAGCCCGGGACGATCGTGATCGCGATCCGGCGCGACAAGGACCGCGTGCACCTGAAGCTCACCAACCCGTACCACCCCGAGCACCAGCATCGGCAGGGCAACCGCATCGCGCTCGCCAACATCCGCGAGCGGCTCGCGCTGCACTTCGACGTCGAGGGCGTGCTGGAGAGCGGCGTAAGAGGCTCGAGCTACGAGATCCGCATGACGATGCCGTACCGGCGCGCTGCGCCGCATTCGGTATCCGGAGAGCGGGCGGCGGCGTGAAGCCTCAATGGGAGGGGATCGAGTGACCGCGCAGCCGCCGCTCCGAGTCTTCCTCGTCGACGACGAGCAGCCCGCGCGCGAGCGCATGCGCGAGGTGCTCGGCGACCTCGCCGTCGAGCTGCCCAACCTCGTGGTCGGCGAGGCGGCGAACGGCCAGGAGGCGCTTGCCGTGCTACCCGCGCTCGCCCCCGACGTCGTGCTCGTCGACATCCACATGCCGCAGATGAACGGCATGGAGTTCGCGCGCCACCTCGCGATCCTCGAGACGCCGCCGGCAGTGGTGTTCGTGACCGCGCACGACCAGTATGCGATCGAGGCCTTCGAGGTGAATGCGCTCGACTACCTGCTCAAGCCGGTGCGTGCTTCGCGGCTCGCGGGCGCGCTCGCCAAGGCGCGCGCGACCGGCGCGGTGAGCCGCGACGCGGTCGATCGGGCCGCGGTGCAGGCCGGCCAGGTGCCGCGGCGCTTCTTCTCGGTCGGCGAGCGCGGGAAGATCCTACTCGTGCCGGTCGCCGATGTCGTCTACCTGAAGGCGGAGCTCAAGTACGTCACCGTGCGCACGGCGGACAAGGAGCATCTGCTCGAGGAAGCGCTGACCAGCCTCGAGCAGGAGTTCACGGGCATCTTCGTGCGCATCCACCGCTCGTGCCTCGTCGCGCGCCGGCGGATTCGCGGCTTCGAGCGCGTGACCGACGAGGACGGCGAGGGCGCCGGCTGGGCGGTCATCCTCGAGGGTGTCCCCGAGAAGCTGCCGGTGAGCCGCCGGCAGTGGCCGACGTCAAGGCGCTCGCGAGCGGGTGAACCGCTACTGCGCCGCGAGCTTCGCGCGCGCCGTCTCGATGCGCCGCTCGAGCAGCCCCCCGTAGAGGTCCGTCGAGCTGATGCCGATCAGCGGCTCGGCGAGCGGCTCGCCCTGCGGTCCGAGGAACACCACGTAGGGCACGATCCGCGCCTTGCGGTCCTTGCCCAGCAGCGCATGCGTCGTGGGCCGGCCGGCGAAGTCGACCGCGTGACGTCCACTGTCCACTGCGATCTCGCGGAGCACGATCTGCTTGGCTGCCTCTGGGCTCGCCTGCATCGGTTCGAGGAAACCCTTGCGCACCTTCCTGCAGTAGGGACAGTCCGCAGTGCCGTAGAGCACCACGATGACGCGTCCGGATTCGCGCGCGAGGCGCCCGTCGGCCGCGAGGTCGCGCGCGAACGGGACGGGCTCCGCGGCGGAGGCCGCAAAGGCCCAGAATGCTAGAATCGCCGCGCACGCGACGCGCAGAGCGCGCCAGTGCATCCCGGTCATCGTGGCCACGACTTGAAGTCTCCCGAACGCATCATCATCGCCTCGCGCGTCTCGCGCCTTGCCCTGTGGCAGGCCGAGCATGTGCGCGACGCGCTGGCGGCATTGTACCCACCGTGCCGCGTCGAGATCCTCGGCATGAGCACGCGCGGCGACGAAATCCTCGACCGCTCGCTCGCCAAGATCGGCGGCAAGGGCCTGTTCGTCAAGGAGCTCGAGAACGCGCTCGAAGACGGCCGCGCGGACATCGCGGTGCACTCGGCGAAGGATGTGCCGATGGACTTGCCGGCGGGCTTCACGCTGGCCGCTTTCCTCGCGCGCGAGGATCCGCGCGACGCGTTCGTGTCCAACCGGTACGAGCGGCTCGCCGACCTTCCCGCAGGCGCGGTCGTCGGCACCTCCAGCCTGCGGCGCGAGGCGCAGCTGCGCAGCCGCTTCCCCGGGCTCGACATCCAGCCGCTGCGCGGCAATCTCGACACGCGGCTCGCCAAGCTCGACCGCGGGGAGTACGCCGCGATCGTGCTTGCCGTCGCGGGGCTCAAGCGTCTCGGGCTCGGCGGCCGGATCCGTGCGGTGCTCGAGCCCGAGGAGAGCCTGCCGGCCGTGGGGCAGGGCGCGCTCGCGATCGAGTGCCGCGACGGCCGGCCGGAGCTCGTCGCCGCGCTCGCGCCGCTGCACGACGCCGCGACGGCCGCCTGCGTGCGCGCCGAGCGCGCCGTGAGCCGCGCACTCGGCGGCAGTTGCACGGTGCCGCTCGCGGCGCACGCGGAGCTGACGAACGGCGCGCTCGACCTGCGCGGGCTCGTTGCGAGTCCGGACGGGAAGCGTATCGCGCGCGGCGCGGCGCACGGCGATGCGTCCGCGCCGGAACGGGTCGGCGAAGCGCTCGCCGCGGCGCTGCGTGAACAGGGCGCCGACAAGATTCTTGCAGATCTCGAATGAGCGCCGGCCGTCTCGCGGGCCGGCGCATCGTGGTCACGCGGCCGGCCGGGCAGAACGAAGGCCTCGCCGAGATGATTCGCGCCGAGGGTGGCGAGCCGATCGTCTTTCCGGTGCTGGAGATCCTCGATCTCGAGGACACGCGCGCGCTCGTCTCGGCCGCCGACCGCCTCGACGAGTATGACCTCGCCGTGTTCATCAGTCCCAACGCCGTCGACAAGGCCCTGAACGTGGTCCTCGCCCGGCGCGCGTGGCCGCAGCGCCTGCGCGCGGCGACGATCGGACGGGCGAGCGAAAAGGCGCTCGCGCGCTACGGTGTCGCGAATGTAATCGCGCCCTCCGGGCGCTTCGACAGCGAGGCGCTCCTCGCGCTGCCGCAGCTCGCCGACGTGCGGAGCTGGCGCGTGGTCGTCTTTCGCGGCGACGGCGGCCGGGAGCTGCTCGGCGACACGCTGCGCGAGCGCGGCGCGACGGTGGATTACATCGAGTGCTATCGCCGGGTGCGCCCGAACGCGGACATCGAGCCGCTGCTCAAGCGCTGGGGCCGCGGCGAGATCGACGCCGTGACGGTCAGCTCGAGCGAAGGTCTGCGCAACCTCTACGACATGCTCGGCAAGCTCGGCCAGGCGTGGCTCAAGCGCACGCCGCTCTTGGCGCCGCACGCGCGCATCGCGGAGAACGCCCGCGCGCTCGGTTGCGAGCGGGTGATCGAGACCGGGCCGGCCGACGAGGGGCTCTGCGAAGGGCTCGTCGCGTTTTTGGGACAATAGCTGCCGATGACCGACGCCCCGCAACCGGCTTTGCGCACCGCCCGCGGTAGAGCGGAGGCGTGGTTGCGTCCGGCGGTCGTGGTGCCGGCGATCGTCGCCGCCGCGCTCGCCTGGGGCTGGTGGAGCACGCGCGCCGATCTGGCGGCGGTGCGCGAGGAGGTCGCGCAGCGGCTGCGCGACGCCGGCAACGAATCCAAGGAGGCGCGCATCGTCGCGCGCGAGACGCAGGAGGCGCTGCGCGACGCGCAGGCGAAGATCGGCGCCTTGGAGGCGAAGCAGCTGGAGTCGCAGAGCCAGCAGCTCGCGCTCGAGTCGCTCTACCAGGAGCTGTCGCGCTCGCGCGACGAATGGGTGCTCGCCGAGGTGGAGCAGACGCTCACGATCGCGTCCCAGCAGCTCCAGCTCGCCGGGAACGTCCGTGCGGCGCTCGCGGCACTGCAGACGGCGGACGCGCGGCTCGCACGCTCCGATCGGCCGCAGTTCCTCGGTCTGCGCAAGGCCATCGCGCGCGACATCGAGCGCCTGAAGGCGGCGCCGGATCTCGACATCGCCGGCATGACGCTGCGCCTCGATCAGGTGATCGCCGCCGTCGACCAGCTGCCGCTGCTCGTCGACGGCCGTCCGGCCGTGCCGGATCCGAAGCAGGCGTCGGGCGAGGCGCAGGACGGCTGGTGGACGCGGTCGTGGCGCGGGATATGGGACGAGTTCAAGGGGCTGGTGCGAGTGCAGCGTCTCGATGCCGCCGATTCGTCGCTGCTCGCCCCGGAGAGCCGCTATTTCCTGCGCGAGAACCTGAAGCTGCGGCTGATGCACGCGCGGCTCACGCTCCTCCAGCGCGACGAGCCGGCGTTCCGGGCCGACATCAGGGCGGCGCAAGGCTGGCTCAACCGTTACTTCGATACGCGGCAGAAGGCCGTCGCCGGCGCCGCTCAGACGCTCGCGCAGCTCAACGCCGCATCGGTGAATGTGGACGTCCCGACCGTCGCCGAGAGCCTGAACGCCGTGCGCACCTTCAAGATGCCGCGCGAGCGGGCAGTGAAGTGAGGTCGCGGCCGACCCCCACCCAAGCCCTCCCCCTGACAGGGGGAGGGAATGTCACGGCTGACGCACATATGAGGTGGCTGGTCACCTTCGTCGTCATCGCCGCGCTTGCCGTCGCGTTCGCGCTCGCGGCGCGGTACGGCGAGGGGTATGCGCTGTTCGTGTATCCGCCCTGGCGGATCGAGATCTCCCTGACGCTCTTCCTGCTCGCCGCGCTCGCGCTTTTTGCGGTGCTCTACGGGCTGCTGCGGCTCGCCTCCCACACCGCGCGCCTGCCGGCGCAGGTCGCGGCGTTCCGGCGCCGCGTCCGCGCCAACCGCGCGCACGAGGCGCTGCGGCAGGCCTGGCAGGCGTTCATGGAGGGGCGCTACGGGCGCGCCGAGAAGCTCGCCGGGCGCGCTTACGGCCTCGACGAGGCGCCCGGCATGGCGGCGTTGCTCGCGGCGCGGGCCGCGCATGCGATGCGCGACCCGGGCCGGCGCGGTCGCTGGCTCGCGCGCGCGGTCGACGCGCCCGGTGCCAGCCGCTACGCGCGCCTGGCGACCGAAGCCGAAGCGGCGGTCGACGAGCGCCGGTTCGAAGAGGCGCGGGAGGTCCTGCGCGAGCTCCACGCCACCGGGCCGCGGCACGCGGCGACGCTGCGCCTGCTGATGCGCGCCGAGCAGGGCCTGCAGAACTGGGACGAGGTGCTGCGCCTGCTGCGCATCCTCGAGAAGCGCGACGCGGTGCCGGCGGAGCTCGCGGCGCAGCTGCGGATCACGGCGACCATCGAGAACCTGCGCAAGAAGGCCATCGATGCCGACGGGCTCACGGCGTATCTCGCAAGCGTGCCGGCGGCCGACCGGACGCGACCGCGCGTGGCCGCGACCGCGGCGCGCCTCCTCATCGATCTCGGGGCGTGCGAGCGCGCGCACCCGATCATCCGCGACGCGCTCGAGGAGCAGTGGTCGAGCGAGCTCGTCGCGCTGTACGGCGAGTGCCGCGGGGGCGACGACCTCGCGCGCATCGAGCAGTGCGAGCGGTGGCTCGAGGCGCATCCGCGCGACCCGGGTCTGCTGCTCGCGCTCGGCCGGCTGTGCGCCAGCCGCGAGCTGTGGGGCAAGGCACAGAGCTATCTCGATGCGAGCCTGTCGGCGCAGCCCTCGCGCGCGGCGCACGTCGAGCTCGCGCGGCTCCTCGAGCGCATCGGGCGGGACGCGGACGCGAATCGGCACTACCGCGCTGCCTCCGATCCGAAACTGCCAGCGTAATGGCCATGACCGTGCGGCCGGAAGATCTCGAGATCGTCGACGCCCACCATCATCTCTGGGACCTCGGGCGCAATTACTACCCCTGGCTCGCCGACCGCCCCGAGCCGAATTTCCTGCTCGGCGACTACGCGCCGCTCAAGCGCAACTACCTGCCCGAGGACTACCGGCGCGACGCCGCGGGCTTGAGGGTCATCGCTACGGTTCACGTCGAGGCGGAGCACGATCGCAACCGCCAGGTCGCCGAGACCGAGTGGCTGCACGAGATCAGTGCCCGCCACGGCATGCCGAGCGCGGTCGTCGCGCACGCGTGGCTTCACACCGACGACTGCGAGGACCTCCTCGCCCGGCAGAAGCGCTTCCCGCTCGTGCGCGGCATCCGCTCGAAGCCCGTGACGGCCCGCTCGGCGGGCGAGGCCCTGCCGACCGGTCCGGGCAGCATGCGCGACCCGAAGTGGCGGCGCGGCCTTGCATTGCTCGAGAATTTCGACCTCTCGTGGGACTTGCGCGTGCCGTTCTGGCATCTGGCGGAGGCGGCCGAGGTGTGCGCGCGGATCCCGGGCGTGCGCGTCGTCCTCAATCACACCGGGCTTCCGTGGGACCGCAGCGATCGCGGGCTCGCGCACTGGCGCGCCGGGATGCAGGCGCTCGCCGCGTGCCCGAACGTCCACTGCAAGGTCAGCGAGCTGGGCCTCAACGACGCGCCGTGGACCCTCGACGGCAACCGCCGCGTCGTGCGCGAGGCGATCGAGATCTTCGGGGTCGACCGCTGCATGTTCGCGTCGAACTTTCCGGTCGCCGGGCTGAAGATCGGTTATCGCGCGCAGATCGCGGCCCTGCTCGAAATCCTTGTCGATCTGGGCCGGTCCGAGCTCGACCAGCTGTTCCGCGACAACGCGCGCCGCTTCTACCGCATCGCCTGAGGCGCACAGGGATTGCACGATCACCCGGGGCCGGGCAACATCCAGCCCCTCGACCCACGGAGGCACCCATCCCATGCTCAGCGAAGCCGACCGCAAGGAAGCCGCCGAATCCCTCCTGCAGGCCCTGCGCGACAAGAAGCCGATCGTGCAGCTCTCGAAGACGTATCCGGAGATCGCCATTGAAGACTCCTACGCGATCCAGAGCCTCGTGAACGAGGCCAAGGTCGCCGCCGGCGCGAAGGTGCGCGGGCACAAGGTCGGGCTGACCTCGAAGGCGATGCAGCAGTCCTCGCAGATCGACGAGCCCGACTACGGCGTGCTGATGGCCGACATGTTCTACGACGACGGCGCGATCCTGAAGCACGCCGACTTCTGCGTGCCGCGCGTGGAGATGGAGCTCGGGTTCGTCCTCGGCAAGCGCCTCAAGGGGCCGGGCGTCGGCCTGCTCGACGTGCTGACCGCGACCGAATGGGTCGTGCCGTCGATCGAGGTCATCGATGCGCGCGTGCAGAATCCGCGCAAGATCTTCGACACGGTGGCGGACAACGGTGCGGCGGCGGCGGTCGTGATCGGCGGCCGGCCGGTGCGGCCCACCGACGTCGATCTGCGCTGGGTCGGCGGCCTGATGTATCGCAACGGCGACATCGAGGAGAGCGGCGTGGCAGCGGGTGTGCTCGGCCATCCGGCGCTCGGCATCGCGTGGCTCGCCAACAAGGTCGGCCGTTTCGGCACGGCGCTCGAGCCCGGCCATTTCACGCTCTCCGGATCGTTTATTCGCCCGGTGTGGGCGAACAAGGGGGACACGCTCCGAGCGGACTTCGGCCCGCTCGGCACGATCGGCATGCAGTTCGTCTAAGGGCCCACGCAACGCTGCCCCGCGCGGTCAGGCGTTCGTCAGCGAGCGGGCGCATGCTTTAACCCGTGAGCGCAAACCCCGCCGCGCTGCTTGCCCGCGCTCGCGAGCTCGCACGCACCCAGCTCGCGAGCTCGCTCGCGTCCGCGTTGGATGGCCTGTCCGGCGAGTTTCAGACGCTTGCGGCCGCCGCGACCTCGCCGGAGGAGGCGCGTCTCCTCGACAACGCGACGCGCGAGGTGCGCACGCACCGGGACGCCATTGCGGCCGGGTTCGAGCGCCACCTCCTCGCGCTGTTCGACCGGAAGGTCCGACCCACGACCAACGCGCCGCGCGGTGCCGAGCCCACCTTCGATCAGCTCACCCTGGTCGACGACGCGGTGATGGAGCTCGAAATCGCGCGCGGGCGCCTGGTGCGCAAGACGACGGACGAGCTCGACGCCGACCAGCTCGCGGGGGTCGGCGCGCGGCTCGGTGCGCTCGTCGGCGGGCGCCCGCTCGAAGGCGGCGCGAACCCGCTCGGGCCGGAGACCGCCCTCGAGGCGCTGCAGGCGGCGTGCTCGGTCGCACCTGCGGACGGGACCGTCCGCATGACGCTGGTGAACGGCCTGCAGCCGCACGTCGCGCTCGCGCTGGCCCGGCTGTACCCCGATCTGAACGAGATGCTGCGCGCCGCGGGCGTCCTGCCGCGGATCCGGCACGAGATCCAGCGCGCACGGAATTCGCCCGCGGGATCGCGCGGCGCCGGCGCCGCGAGCCCGGGGGCCGCGCCGGCGGCGAGTGGCGCATCCGGCGGGCTGCCGGCCGGCGTGTCGTTGAGCCAGGCGATGGCCCTGAAGGATCTTCTTCCCGGCGCCACCGGCTCGCCGGTGGATCTCGGCGCGATCGTCGCCGCCCTGCTCGAGGGCCCGGCGTCGTCGCGGCAGTACGGTGCGCGCATGCTCGCCAACCCCGACGGCTCGCTCTTCGAGCGGGCGATGGCGACGCCGGTCCATCCGCAGGTGCTCGCCGAGCTCGCGCAACTGCAGAACACGGTGATTCCGGATGCCGCCGACGGCGCCGCGGAGCTGCTCGCCGTCGTCCAGCAGGTCGGCCGCGCGCAGCACCATCCGCTCGATCAGCTCACCGGCGAACTCGTCGCGGTCGTGTTCGACTTCCTGCTCCACGACCGGGACCTCGCCGAGGCGGTGAAGGCCCAGCTCGCGCGGCTGCAGGTGGTCGCGTTCAAGGCGGCGCTCCTCGATCGCAGTTTCTTCGCCCGCCGCGAGCACCCGCTGCGCGAGCTGCTCGCGGCCATCGCCGACGCGGCCGCCGATCCGGAGGTGGACACCGGGCCCGAGGGCCGCTTCGTCGCGGGGCTGCGTGCGATCGTCGATGGAGTCCTTGCGCGCTTTGCCGACGACCTGGCGGTGTTCACCGCGGCGCGGGAGCAGCTCGCCGCGCTCGCGGGCGAGCTGACGGCGGAAGGCGAGCGCGAGGTCGAGTCGCTCGCGGCGCCGCTCGCCGAGCAGGAACGCGTTGCGGCGCTGCGCACGCGCGCGAAGATCGAGGTCGCCAAGCGGGTCACAGGCGCGCCTGAGTTCTTGCGCGAGTTCCTGATCGACACCTGGGCACAGGTGGTGGCCGACGCCGGCGACAACGGGCGGGACGCGAGCCTCGCGATCGTCGACGACATCGTCTGGAGCGTCGCGCCGAAGCAGCCGGCGGAACTGCCGCGACTGACCGCCCTGCTGCCGAAGCTCGTGCCGGCGCTGGGGCGCGGCATGCAGGCGATCGGCGTTGCGGCGGACGCCCGGCAGGCCTTTCTGGACGAGTTGATGCGAACGCATACCGCGCTCCTTCAAGCGGCGCGCGCAAAGCGTCCGCCCGGGGCGCCGGTCGCCGCGCCGCCGCCGGCGCCGCCGGTCCCCGAGTCGGAAGTCGTGCCGACGCCCGAGCTTGCCGCCGACGCGATGCTCGGCCTGGAGCGTGGCGCGATCGTGGAGTTCTCCGATCCCGGCGGGTTGGTGCGCGCGAAGCTTTCCTGGATCAGCCCCGGCCGAACGCTCTACCTCTTCACCGCCCATGGTGCCAAGGCGCGACAGGTGTCTCCGGGCGATCTGCGCGTCGCGCTGCGCGAAGACCGCGCCCGACTCGTCGAGGAAGGGCGCGCGGTCGTCGACCGGGCGCTGGCGGCCGTTGCGGGCCCGTGACGGCGCCGGATCAGCGCCGGCGGAAGACGAGGTCCCACACGCCGTGGCCCAGACGCGTGCCGCGGGTCTCGAACTTCGTGAGCGGGCGCGATTCCGGCCGCGGCGCGAAACCCGTCGCGGTGTTCGCGAGCAGCGCCTCGGCCGACAGGACTTCGAGCATCTGCGCCGCGTAGTCCTCCCAGTCGGTCGCGGCGTGCAGGTACGCGCCGGACTTCATGCGCGTTGCGAGCAGGTGCACGAACTCGGGCTGAACCAGGCGGCGTTTGTGATGGCGCTTTTTCGGCCACGGGTCGGGAAAGAAGACGTGCACGCCGTCGAGTGCGCCGGGGGCGATCATCCTCTCGACCACCTCGACGGCATCGTGCTGGAGCACGCGGATGTTCGTCAGGCCGAGGGCCTCGGTGCGCCGGAGCAACGCGCCGACGCCCGGCGTGTGCACCTCGATGCCGAGGTAGTCGCTTTCCGGATGCGCTGCGGCGATCGCCGCGGTGGTCTCGCCCATGCCGAAGCCGATCTCGAGGATCTTCGGCGCGCGGCGCCCGAACGCACGGTCGAGGTCGATCGGCTCGGGCGAGAACGCGATGCCGTACACCGGCATGAGCCGTTCGACCGCGCTCGCCTGGGCGGCAGTGACGCGACCCTGGCGCAGGACGTAGCTGCGGATCGCGCGGCGCCCGGCCTCGGTCATGCGCGGCCGCGCGGGGAGGGTCAGGACTTGGGCTGGATGAGCCCCGCGGTCGGCGAGCTCGGCGTCGCGGAATAGAGCTTCTTCGGCATGCGGCCCGCGCGGAACGCCTCGCGCCCGGCCTCGACCGCCTTGCGCATCGCCTGCGCCATCAGCACCGGGTTCTGCGCTTTCGCCACCGCGGTGTTCATCAGCACCGCGTCGCAGCCGAGCTCCATCGCGATCGCGGCGTCGGAGGCCGTGCCGACGCCTGCGTCGACGACGACCGGCACCTTCGCCTTCTCCAGGATGAGCTGCAGGTTCCACGGGTTCAGGATGCCCATGCCGGAGCCGATGAGCGAGGCGAGCGGCATCACCGCGACGCAGCCGATGTCCTCGAGCTGCCGGGCGATGATCGGGTCGTCGCTCGTGTAGACCATCACCTTGAAACCGTCCTTCACGAGCGTCGCGGCGGCCGCGAGCGTCTCGACGACGTTCGGAAACAGGGTGTGCGGATCGCCGAGCACCTCGAGCTTCACGAGGTCGTGGCCGTCGAGCAGCTCGCGCGCGAGGCGCAGCGTGCGCACCGCGTCGTCGGCGCTGTAGCACCCGGCGGTGTTCGGCAGGTAGGTGTACTGCGACGGCGGCAGCGCATCGAGGAGCGACGGCTCGTTCGCGTTCTGCCCGATGTTCGTGCGCCGGATCGCGACGGTGACGATCTCCGCGCCGCTCGCCTCGACCGCGCGGCGCGTCTCGTCGAAGTCCTTGTACTTGCCCGTGCCGATCAGCAGGCGCGACGAGTAGGTCTTGCCGGCGATGACGAGCGGGTCGCCGGCGAGCTGGCCGGGCGCCTGGGTCGGTGCGTTCATTGGGGGAGGTCCTTGGTCAGCCGCCGCCCACGGCGACGACGATCTCGAGCCGGTCGCCGTCGGCGAGCGGCGTGTCGGCGTAGCGGCTGCGCGGGACGATCTCGCCGTTGCGCTCGATCGCGACCTTCTTGCCGGCGAGCGCGAGCTCGTCGAGCAGGCGCGCGAGGTCGAGGGGCGCAGGGAAGCCGCGGGGCTTGCCGTTGATGGACAGCTGGATCATGCGGGAATTGCCGTAGGCCGGGACTGGAATCGATTCTAGCACCCGTCCCGAGTGTCGAAATACCTTACGGTCGAGCGGTCCAGCGGCGGCTCGCACGCGGCAAGTGATTGAGGCTTCGAATCTCCCGGGACTGGGCACGATCTTTGCGATCGTCAAATCCCTTGCCCATCAGAAGGCCGTCACAAGGAGGCGTCCATGATTCGATCGATCCGCGCCGGCGTCGCCCTGGCCCTGCTGCTCCTGGCGAGCACGGCCCAGGCGTTCCCCTACACGGGCCTGGCGATCTTCGGCGACAGCCTGTCCGACGGCGGCAACAATGCGGCTGTGTTCGACTTCGTTGTCGGACCCAGCCTGAACCCGCCGGTGCCGCCGGGCACGCTGCGCACGCCAACGCCGATCGGCTCGCCTGCTTTCATCCCGACGTTCCCATACGCGTCGAACCGCTACAGCAACGGCCTCGTGTGGGTTGAGCAGCTGGCCGGTTCTCTTGGACTGAGCGCGATTCCTTCCTCCTTCGGCGGAACCAACTTCGCCTTCGGTGGCGCGCGTACCGGCCCCCTCAATTCGCCTTTCCCATTCAGCCTGCTAGATCAGGTCAGCATGTTCTTGACCGCAACCGGTGGGGTGGCACCGAGCGACTGGCTATACATCGTCGTCGGTGGCGGGAACGACGTGCGCGACGCGCTGCTCCCGCCGGGCGCGAACGTACCGCAGGTCATCGGCAACTACGCGACGAACATGGGCATGATCCTCGCGCAGCTCACCGGGGCGGGGGCAGACCAGATTCTCCTCGCGAATGTCCCGGATGTCGGCAAGACGCCCGCGGTCCAGGCGGCCGGCCCCGCAGCGGCGGCGGGCGCTACTACGATTTCGTTCCTGATGAACCAGGCCTTGGGAGGCGTACTCCAGGGCCTTTCGCCGCAAGCGCGAGACGGCATCGACGTGCTCGACACGTTCGGTTTGCTCAACCAGGTGTTTGTCGATCCAGGCATCGATGCCAAGTCCGCCTGCGCGTTCACGCAAGCTTGCATCGACAACCCCGGAAATACGTTCTTCTGGGACGGCATTCACCCGACGACGTTCGGGCACCGGCTATTGGCGGATGCGGCGCTGCGGCTCATCTCCGAGCCGCCGATCTTCGTGCTACTGGGGGTCGCGCTCCTTTCGCTGGCATTCCTGCGCCGGCTGAGTCGGTAACGCGCGCGACTCTGGAGAGTTCCCGCAGGGATCCCCAGGGCTGCGGTCGCCAGCTTCCCCGGCGTCTGTTGTTCTTGTAGGACAGCGTCCCGGCCCGGCGGCCTTGTTCTGCGGGACTACCCGCCGCCTGCCCGCGGCCAACTCTGCTGCGCCGGGATCGTCCGCTGCTAGAATCACGCCCGTCCGCGGGTGTCGTCTAATGGCAAGACAACAGCTTCCCAAGCTGTGAACGTCGGTTCGATTCCGATCACCCGCTCCACGCCGATCCCCCGCTCGATCGGGATGCTCGCCTAACCGACCGGCTCGACGTCCAGCCGCGCAACGATCCCTTCGAGCGCACGATTCGGCGCCGGATAGCGCTTCAGCACCAGCGGGTCGTGGCCGGGGATGACGTGCTGCCGCGAGCTCGCGAGCGCGTACGCGCGCCGGTGTCCGGCCAGCATGTCGGCGACGTTGTAGACGGTCGGGAACGGCCGGACCTGCTCCATGTTGGCGTACAGGTGGGCGGCGTCGGACGCGAGCACGACCCAGCCGCGCTGCGTCCACACCCGCACCATCTGCAGCCCCATCGTGTGGCCGCCGACGAAGTGCACGCTGATCCCGGGCGCGAGCTCCTCGTCACCGTCGTGGAAGGCGACCCGGCCGTCATACAGCCGCCGCACCATCCTCACCACATCCTCGATGTCATACGCGTGGCGGAGCGGCGGGTGGCACATGCAGCGACCGGTGGCGTAGAACATCTCCTTGTCCTGCACGTGGTAGCGGGCGCGCTCGAACAGGCGGTCACTGCCGCAGTGGTCGTAGTGCAGGTGGGTGATGATCACGTCCGCGATCTTGTCGGCGTCGATGTCGAGCGCCTTCAGGCCCTCGGACGGGCAGCGGATGACGTTCCGCTGGCGCTGCTTGCCCATCGCCGCGTCGAAGCCGGTGTCGACGATCCAGGTCTTGTCCGGGCCTCGGATCGCCCAGACGAAGTAGTCGAGCGGCATCGGCCCGTTGTGCGGGTCGCCGCCGAGGAAGTTCGCGCTCGCGAGCCGTTGGTGGTCGGCGTACTTGATTGCGTAGATTTCGTAAGTCTGCAGCCCGGCCATCGCCGCACCTCCCCCGCCTATCTGCCTTTGACCTCGACGCCCGTCGCGCGCTCGAGAAGCTGCACGATGGCGGTCATGTCCGAGTCGGCGCCGAGCTCCGCATTCGCGCGGGCCCACAGCTCGCGCACCGCGGCCGAGACCGCCATCGGCACGCCGGCCGCTTCCGCCTCTTCGAGGCAGAGTCGCACGTCCTTGTACATCAGCCCGGTCGCGAACCCCTGACTGAACTTGCGTGTTAGCACCTGTCGCGGGAACTTGTCCTGCGAGGCGGTGTTGCGGCCGCTGCCGGCGTTGATCACCTCGCACATCACCGTCGGGTCGAGTCCGGACTTCACGCCGAACACGATCGCCTCCGCCGTCGCCGCCGTCGCCGTGGCGGAGAGCAGGTTGTTCGCGAGCTTCATCGTCTGTCCCATGCCGGGGCGCTCGCCGATGAAGAACACCTTCCCGAAGACGGCGAGCATGGGCTGGAGGTTGGCGAAGAGCGCCTGCGGGCAGGCGACCATCACCGCGAGCGTGCCGGCGACCGCGCCCGCGACGCCGCCGCTCACCGGGGAGTCGATCGCGGTGATGCCCTTCTCCGCGAGCGCGGCCGCGATCTCGCGCGCCATGCGCGCCCCGGTCGTCGAGAGATCGACCACCGTCTTGACTTTCGACCCGGCGCTCACGCCCGCAGCGCCGAGCGCGACCTCGCGGACGATCGGCGGTGTCGGCAGGCTGAGGAGCACCGTGTCGACCGCCGACGCGACCGCCGCCGGCGACGCGGCGGCGCGCGCACCTTTCGCGACCAGTGCCGCGACCGACTCCGGGCGGACGTCGTGCACGACGAGCTCGTAGCCGGCGGCGACGAGACGCAACGCCATCGGCTCGCCCATCCTGCCGAGCCCGATGAATCCGACTTGCTTGGCCATGACGCCTCCCCTTGTCTGCTACTTCTTCCCGTCGATCTCGGCGAACACCTCGCGCGCGCAACGGAACGACTCGACTCCCGCCGGAATGCCGCAATAGATCGCGACCTGCATGAACACCTCGCGGAGCTCGTCGCGGGTGAGCCCGTTGTTGAGCGCGCCGCGGATGTGCAGCTTGAGCTCGTGGCTGCGCCCGAGCGCGGACAGCATGCCGAGGTTGAGGATGCTGCGCGACTGGCGCGACAGCCCGTCGCGCGTCCACACCGCGCCCCAGCAGTACTCGGTGACGAGCTCCTGGAACGGCATGTTGAAGTCGTCGGCGGTCTTGAGCGAGCGCTCGACGTACTCCGCTCCGAGCACTGCCTTCCGTACGGCGAGACCCTTGTCGTGCAGTTCCTTGTCCATGATTCCTCCGGGAGATCGGTGGGGGGTGGCGGCGCGCGCTAAGCGCGCCGAGCGGTGCCGCATCGGCAGTCGCGGCATTCTACGGAGCGCGGCGAACGAGCGTCAATGCCGCACGTGGGACGCGGGTGGACGGCGCGTTGTCCGCGCGCTGCGTCGATGCTAGATTGCCGGCTCCCGAAAGGAGCGTCCGATGGCGAGCTTTCCCGAGGTGGCATGGATGGAGGCGTATCGCGACCGCGTGAACGCAGACCCCGAGATGGGCGTGATCGGCGACTGGTTCACCGTCTCGTTCTCGTTCACGTTCGGCGAGCGGCGCTACGTGGTCCGCGTCGAGCGCGGCAAGATCGCCGACATCAATGCGGCGCCGCGGATCGACGCGCGCGCGTCGTTCGGCTTCCGCGCGCCGATGGCGGTCTGGCAGAAGTTCGTCAGCCACGACCCGCCCGCGCTCTACCACGACTTCTTCGCGATGCTGATGCGCGTGCCGGAGTTCGTGCTCGAGGGCGACGGCCTCGTCGCCATGCAGAACGCGCGGGCGCTGCAGCGCATGATGAACCTGATGCGCGGCTGAGGAGAGCAAGATGCCGAAGTACGAACCGATCGTCGGCCGCTATGTCCAGGTGCCGGCAGGCGACGCGAGTCTCCGGATCTTCTTCGAGGAGGCGGGGCAGGGGATTCCGCTGCTCTGCCTGCACACGGCGGGCGCCGACAGCCGCCAATGGCGCCACGTCCTCAATGACGACGACATCACGCACCGATACCGCGTGATCGCGTTCGACCTGCCCTATCACGGCCGGTCGACACCGCCCGACCAGTGGTGGCTGTCGAAATACCGGCTGACGACGAAGGGCTACCTGGAGATCATCCGCGCGGTCTGGAAGACGCTCGAGCTCGAACGCCCGGTGGTGATGGGCTGCTCGATGGGCGGCGCCATCTCGCTCAAGGTCGCCGCGGACTTTCAGAGCGAGCTGACCGGAATCGTCGGCCTCGAGGCGACGGCGTTCGCGCCCGGCCGCTACAACGACTTCCTGCACCATCCGGCGATCCACGGCGGCGAGCTGTGCGCGAGCTACACGCTGGGGCTCAACGCGCCGTCGAGCCCCGAGGTCGCCAAGCGGGAGAACTGGTGGTACTACAGCCAGGGCGGGCCAGGCGTCTACGCCGGCGACGTGCACTACTACAGCTTCGACTGGGACGCGCGCGAGGACGTCAAGCGAATCGACACGCGCAAGTGCAAGGTGTCGCTGCTCACCGGCGAGTACGACTACTCCTGCACGCCGGCGATGACCGAGGCGGTCGCCGCCGCGATCCCCGGCTGCCGCATGACGATCATGAAGGGGATGGGGCATTTCCCGATGGTCGAGAACTACCCGGCGTTCCGGCCGTTCCTGCTGCCCGAGCTCCAGTTCATGGCCGGATGACGGCACCGCGCTCTCCCCGCTCGTGGGAGAGCGCGGTGCGCGCGACTACTTCTTCGACCAGACCGGCTTCGCCATCGCCGAAGCCGACGGATACACGACCACCGGCTCGCCGTTCTGCCATTGCACGATGAGGAGCGACGCGTCTGCGCGCCGCCCGTTCTCGTCGAACTTGAGCCGTCCGCCGGGAAAGAACTTCGCCGGACCGTCGGTGGTGTCCATCGCCCGGATCGCCGCGGCCACCTTCCTGCGGTCCGCCGCGCCGGCCTTTTCTAGCGCGTCCTTGAAGATCCACATGTCGCCGTAGGTGGAGATGCTGTCCTGGGTCATCCACGGCTCGCCGGTGCGCTTCTTGAAGTCGGCGATGATGGCTTCCTGACCTTTGGCGCCCCAGTTGGCCACGACCGTCATCACCCCTTCCATCAGGTCCTTGCCCACAAGGCGGAGCATCTCCGGCGCGCCGATGTGCGCACCGTTCGAGACTACCGGCAGCCGCCCGCGCCCCAGCCCCATCTCGCTCAGCTTCTCCAGCACGAGCTTGTCGTCGGGCACGCTGGTCGGCAGGAGGAGCAGGACGTCGGGCCGGGTGTTGCGCACCTTCTGCACCACCGAGGTTGCATCGGCGAGCGGCGGCGTGAAGGTCTCGTCGACGACGAGCGACAGGTTCAGCTTCTGGAACCCGCCCTCGCGCATCGGCTTCACGAAGCTCACCGGGGCCGCGGTGTTGTCCATCACGATGCCCACCGTCTTCAGCGGTGCGCCCGTGGCGGACTTCGCGAGCTCGAGCAGCGCGGGCAGCGCGCCGTTCGCCTGCGCACCCCCGGTCGGCGACGTCTGGAACACGTACTTGTAGCCGCGCCCGGTGATCACGTCCGAGTAGGAGAGCGTGAGCACCGGCAGCTCCGCGCGCTCGGTGACCTCGGTGACCGCGAGCGTGAAGCTCGACAGCCACGCGCCGGTCGCGCCGACGACGTCGGTCTCCTGCGCGACGAGGCGCTGCGCCGCGTTCTTCGCCTTCTCGGCGTTGTCACCCGCGTCGACGACGAGCAGCCGCATCTGCGCCCCGCCCAGCGACTTGATGCCGCCGGCGCGGTTGATGTCCTCGATCGCCATGTCGGCGCCCTTCTTCATCAGCTCGCCCTGCCGCGCCCAGGGCCCGGACATCGGGGCGATCATCGCAACCCGGACCTCTTTTGCCTGGGACCACGCCGGGCCGGCGCCAAGTGCGACTCCGGCGCCGGCGAAGGCGGCGAGCAGCGCCCGAACGAGCGTTCTTCGTTGCATTCTCATCTCAGCTTCCTCCTTTGAAGATAAGGCCACAGGGCCCCGTTCAGCGACTCACATCCCAAGATACGCCCGTTTCACCCGTTCGTCGGCGAGCAGCACGTCATGCGTTCCCTCCAGCACGAGGCGCCCGGACTCGAGCACGTACCCGTAGTTGCACGCGCTGAGCGCCTCGGCGACCCGCTGCTCGACGAGCAGCACCGTGAGCCCGGTCTGGCGGTGGATCTCCTCGATGCGGCTGAAGATGAGATCGGCGAGCATCGGGGCGAGCCCCATCGAGGGCTCGTCGAGCAGCAGGAGGCGCGGCGACGACGCGAGCCCGCGGCCGATCGCGAGCATCTGCTGCTCGCCGCCGGAGAGGGTGCCGGCGGGCTGGTCGCGCCGCTCCTTCAACACCGGGAACAGCGTGAAGATCTGCTCGAGGTTGCGCGACCACTCGGCGCGCCCGCGCTCGGGCACCGCGCCCATTTCCAGGTTCTCGAGCACGCTCAGCGACCGGAACACCTGCCGCCCTTCCGGCACGTGCGCGATGCCGAGGTGCGCGCGCTCCGGGGGCGGCACGGCGAGCAGATCGCGGCCGTCGAAGGTGATCCGGCCGGCGGACGGCCGCACGGTCCCGGAGACGGTCTTGAAAAGCGTCGTCTTGCCGGCGCCGTTCGGCCCGACGATGGCCACGAACTGGCCCGCCGCCACGGCGAGCGAGACGTCGACGAGCGCCTTCAGCCCGCCGTAGGCGACGTTCAGCCCCTCAATGCTTAGCACGGGCCATCCACCGGGTGCCGAGATACGCCTCGATGACCTTCGGGTCGCGCGTGACCTCCGCCGGCGCGCCCGCGGCGAGCACCGCGCCGTGGTCGAGGACCACGAACCGGTCGGCGAGCTGCACCATCGCGTGCATCGTGTGCTCGATGATCACGATCGTCAGACCGCCGTCCGCGAGCGCATTGAGCGTGGCGAGCACGCGGTGGATCTCCTGCGAGCCGAGCCCGGCGAGCGTTTCGTCGGCGAGCAGCAGCTTCGGCCGCGAAGCGATCGCGCGCGCGAGCTCCATCAGGCGCAGCTCGACCGACGTGAGCCCGCCGGCGACCGCGTCGCCGCGCGCGGCGAGGCCCACGCGGGCGAGCGCGTCCCGCGCCGCGGCGTACGCCCGGGCATCGTCGCGCTCGGCCGCGAACGCGCCGACGACCACGTTGTCGAGCACGGACATGCGCGGGAACGGCCGCATCACCTGGAACGTCCGCCCGATGCCGAGGCGGCAGATCGCGTTCGTCTTGAGCCCGAGGAGGGACCGGCCCTCGAAGAGCACTTCGCCGGCGTCCGCCCGGATGAAGCCGTTCAGGAGATTGAAGAGCGTGGTCTTGCCGGCGCCGTTGGGGCCGATGATCCCGAGCACTTCGCCGCGGCGGACGTCGAAGCTCACGTCCTGCACCGCCTTCAGGCCGCCGAACAAGCGCGAGACGTTCGCGACCCGCAGCACGATCTCCTCGCCGAGCACCCGTCGCGCCGCTGGAGCGCCCGCCACCACCGGCTCGTCGAGGAGCGGGTGCACGGCTCCGGCGTGCGCCCGCCGCGCCCGGGCGTCGCGGAATTTCGGCACCAGGCCCTCGGGCGCGAGCATGATCACGGCCACGATCGCGGCGCCGAACACGACGCCCTGGATGCCCGGGATCTTGTCGCCGAGCTCGGCGTGCAGGATCTCGGCGAGCGGGATCAGGATGAGCGCGCCGATCACCGGACCCCAGACCGTGGCGACGCCGCCGAACAGCGTCACGATCAGCGCCTGCGCGGAGGTCAGCATCCCGAACACCGTCGGCGGGGTGACGACGAGCAGCACCACCGCGTAGAACCCGCCTGCGGCGCGCGGCGATCGCACCGGAGACCATGATCGCCTTCATCTTCCAGCGCAGCGCGTCGATGCCGGAGGCCTCCGCGGCCCATTCGTTCTGCTTGATCGCGATGAGGGACAGGCCGAACCGGGAGCGCTCGATCCGCAGCGAGACGAGCATCGCCGCGACCAGCATGGCGAGCGCGATCACGACGTAGGCGCGGTGATCCGCGAACTGCATGTAGGCGACCGGCGCCTCGCGCTTCATCGGCAGCGCCACCTCCTGGTAGCCCAGCCACTCGAAGACGTAGAGCAGTGCAAGCGGGTAGGCGAGCATCGCGAGCGAGAAGTAGACCCCGCGCAGCCGGAACGTGGGAAAGCCGATGAGGACGCCGGCGGCGACTCCGACCAGCATCCCGACCGGGATGCCGATCCAAGGCGTGACGCCGAGCTCGACGAAGAGCAGCGTCACGGTGTACGCGCCGAGCCCGAAGAACGAAGCGTGGCCGAACGACACCAGACCGGAGTAGCCGCTGAAGACGTTCCACGCGACGCCCATGATCGCCCAGACCAGGACGAGCGTCAGCATCAGCTGGTAGTACTCGTTCCGGATGGCCAGGCCGACGGCGAGATAGGCCGCGGCGAACCAGAAGATCGCCGCAACGGGCTTGCCGCGGATGCCCGTCATGCGCGCTCCACGTTCCGCCCGAAGAGGCCTTCGGGCCGCAGGAGGACGATCAGCAGGAACACGACGAAGATCGCGGCATTCTGCAGCTGCACCGGCAGCACGAGCGTCGAGAGCTGCTGCACGAGCCCGATGGTCAGCCCGCCCCAGAACGCCCCGCCGATGCTGCCCATTCCGCCGAGCACGACGCCGGCGTACATGATGATGACGAACTCGATGCCTACATACGGCTGGAACGGGTAGTAGGTCGCGACCAGCCCGCCGGCGAGCGCGGTGATTGCGCACCCCAGCCCGAACGCGATGCGGTGCGCCCGCTCGACGTCGATCCCCATGTAGGTCGCCGCCTCGGGGTTGTCGGCCGCGGCACGCAGCTGCTTGCCGATCCGCGAGCGGGTGATGAAGAGATAGAGTGCCGCCGCGACCGCGATCGACACGACGAACGCCACGCTGCGCGCCTTGTTGAAGAACATCGAGACGTGGTCGGCGGCGAGCGGGCCGATCTCCCACGCGGTCGCCGAGAGCGGCGTGCGGATGTTCTCCGGCGTCGAGCCGAAGAAGATCAAGCCGGCATTGGAGATGATGAGCGACAGGCCGAGCGTGAGGATCAGCTGCGGGTAGTGCCCCTCGCCCTCGGTGCCGAACACCCGGGACCCGGTCACGCGCGCGAGGAAGAAGCGGTGCAGCAGGATGCCGACGAAGTAGAGGAGGACGCCGGCGAGCGCGGCGCCGACGATCGGTCCGACGTACGGGCCGAGGAGGCGGCCCAGACCGAGCCAGGTGAACGCGTAGAGCGTGGCGTACATCCCGAGCATCAGGAACTCGCCCTGCGCGAAGTTGATCACCCGCATCACGCCGAAGATGAGGCCGAGACCCACGCACATCAACGCGTACACGCTGCCGATCAGCAGCCCCGCGGTGAGCGCCTGCAGCAGGTTCTCGAGAAAGATGAGCAGCGGATTCATGGGCGTTCAGCGATCCGCCGGCCGGAACCGCAGGAGCGTCACGTCCCCGCGCACGTCGTCGAAGTCGGCGACGACCGCCAGGCCGACGGCGAGCCGTTCATTCGGCGCGCCGACGACGCTCGCCGTCAGGCGCGGTCCCTCGTCGAGCTCGACCTGCACGACGTTGTAGGGGACGTCGCCCGCGAATGCCGGGAACCACGCCTTGTGGACGACGGTCCAGGTGGAGACCCGCCCGCGCCCGCTGGCCGGCCGCCACTCGAGCCGGTCGGAGAAACAGTTCGGGCACACCGGCCCCGGCGGGAGATGCGGCCGGCCGCAGTCGCTGCAGTACGGCAGCACGAGCTTGCGGCTGCGGAGCGCGTCCCAGAACGGCTGCGTGTCGGGCGTGATTCGGGGCAGGGGCTTGGCGGCGTCGCTCATCGTCCGCTCCGGAAGATCACCGCGTCGCCCCAGGCGGTGCCCCACTGGAGGTGGCGCGCGTTCGCGATCTGGCGCGCGCCGGCGGCGCCCCGCAGCTGCCGGACGATTTCGAGGATCGAGTTCCAGCCGCCGACGTGCGCCTCGGACAGGAGCCCGCCCGACGTGTTCATCGGCAGCTCGCCGCCGAGCTCGATCCGGCCGTTCTGCACCCACTTCGCCGCCTCGCCCGGGCCGCAGAAGCCGAAGCGTTCCAGCACGAACAGCACGAGCGGCGAGAACGCGTCGTACGTATAGAGCCCCGCGATGTCCTTCCGCTCGATCCCCGCCATCCGGTAGGCGAGGAGGTCGCGCTCCTCCGGCCGCCAGCGGGCGGTCGTCTGCTGGTTTATGCCGAGCCCCCGCGGCGCGAAGATGAACTCGTCGCGCCCGGAGCGCAGTCCCTGCATCCCGGCGATGTAGACCGGTGACTGCTTCAGGTCGCGGGCGCGCTCGGCCGACGTGACCAGTGCGACCGCCGCGCCGTCGGTGATGAGGCAGCAGTCGTAGAGCCGCAGCGGATCGACGACCATGCGCGCCGACTGGTGCGCCGTGAGCGTCAGTGGCGCCTTCATCACCGCGTGCGGGCTCTTTAGCGCGTGCTTGCGGAAGGCGATCGGCACTGCGGCGAGCTCCTTGCTTGTCGCGCCGTACAGCGTCATGTAGCGCTGCATCCCTAGCGCGGCGCCGCCGGCGGGTGCCGTGAGCCCATAGGGCGGCGACTCGCCGTGCGTGCCGCCGTCCTCGCGCGTGCCCTCGGCGTCGCCTGGGCCGCCGAGGATCTGCCGCTCGCGGGTGAAGCTGATCGCGGTGACGCACGCGACGACGCTCGCGAGGCCGCACGCCACCGCCATCGCCGCCTGCTGGATCGCGCTCGTCACGAAGCGCCCGTGCAGCCAGGTCTGGCTCACCCAGCGGAGATCCAGCCCGTAGGCCTCCGCCATGCGGTCGTAGTCGACGCCGAGCGGCCAGCCGAGGTGAATCGCGACGCCGTCGACGTCCGCGCGCGTGAGGCCGGCATCGTCGAGCGCGGCCTTCAGCGCCTTGGCCCCGAGCTTGAGCTGGCTGTCCGGCAGGAAGCGCCCGTACTCGCTCTGGCCGATGCCGACGATCGCGGTCTGGTCGCGCAAAGGCAGGGCGGCCATGCGCTCAGCCGTTCGGGCGCAGGAGGATCCGCCCGCTGATGCGGCCGGCTTCCATGAGCGTGTGCGCCTCGCCGGCCTCCTCGAGCGCGAGCGTGCGGCTGACGACGGCCTTGACCTGGCCGCGCTTCATCAGCGCGAGCACGTCCTCGAGCTGATTGCGCGAGGTGCTGGTGACCGAAAGCATCGACTGGTTCTTGAGGAAGAGCTGCGCCGGGTTGAACTGCACGAACTGCCCGGTGAGCTGGCCGATCAGGATCCAGCGCCCGGCGACGCCGAGGCTCCGGCGCATCGGCTCGAAGAGCGGCGTGCCGACGTTGTCGACGAGGACGTCGACGCCGCGGCCGTCGGTGAGCTGCTTCACCTGGGGCGAGAAATCCTCGCCGCGCGCGTGCACGACGACCTCGTGCGCCCCCATCTCGCGGATCAGGTCGGCCTTGTCCGGGGAGGTCGTTTGCGCGATGACGTACGCGCCCGCGAGCCGCGCAAGCTGCACCGCGTGCAGGCCGAGTCCGCCGCCGGCGCCGGTGACGAGCGCGCTCTCGCCCATCCGGAGCTTGCCGACGTCGCGCAAGCCGTTGAGGAGGGTACCGATCGCACACGAGGCGATCGACGCGTCGGCGAGCGCAACGCCGTCGGGCACGGCGGCGACGTTGTCGTCACCCACCGCGACGTACTCGCCGTAGCCGCCGACCAGCCCCCAGTCGCCGAGAAACTTCCGGTCGGGGCAGAGGGTCTCGCGCCCGCTGCGGCAGAACCGGCACGCGCCGCAGATGTAGTAGCGCTGCGCGGTCGCGACGCGGTCGCCGGTCTTGAACCGCGTGACGTCCCGGCCGATGTCGACGACCGTGCCGGAGATCTCGTGTCCGAGGACGCAGGGCAGCTTCACCCCGGCCTTCAGCGTGCCGTTCCGCGTCAGCACGTCATGGAAGCAGACGCCGCAGGCGTCGACCTTGATCACCACCTCGCGCGGGCCGGCGGCCGGATCGGGAATGCTCTCGATCTTCATCGCCTCGATGCCGCCGGGCTGGCGCACCACCATTGCCTTCATCGCTATTCCCTCATTCGGCGGGAACGAACTTCACGAGCGTTGCCGAGGGCGTCACCGGCTCGAAGCTCGCGCGCACCCGCATGCCGGACCGGATCCGCTCGTGCGGGACGTCGACGAGGTTGCTGAAGAGGCGCACGCCTTCGTCCAGCTTCACCTGGACGACGTCGTACGGCACGTCGCGTGCGAACGCCGGCCAGTAGGCGCGGTGGAACGTGCAGTACGACTCGACGACGCCGCTGCCGGAGGTTGCGACCCATTCGTTCCGCTCGCCGCGGCAATGCGTGCAGTAGCGCGCGGCCGGGAATCGGTGGCGGCCGCAGTCGAGACAGCGTTGCAGCACTAGGACGCCGCGCCTGGCCCCGTCCCAGAACGGGCGATTCGCCACGTCGTCGGGCGGCAGCGGCTTCGCGTAGTCGCTCATTGCGGGTCCCGCCCGTAGATCATCGAAGTGATGACCGGCGCGGCGGTCATGTATTGGACCAGCGCCGCATCCGCGACCTGCCGTGCACCGCATTCGCCGCGCACCTGGCGCACCGCTTCGACGTTGAGCGCCCAGCCCTGCATGTAGGACTCCGACAGGTGGCCGCCGCTGGTGTTGGTCGGGAGCGCGCCGCCGAGCGCGAGCCTGCCGTCGGCGACGAACGGGCCGCTCTCGCCCACCGGGCAGAACCCGAAGCCCTCGAGCGAGAAGAGGACCGTCGGGGTGAAGTTGTCGTAGATCATCAGCGCATCCATGTCGCTCGGGCCCGCGCCGGCCATTGCATAGACGTCGCTCGCGACCCGCTGCATCGGGCCGCGCCAGTAATCCTCGGGCGGGAACGTCGATCCCGCGAACTCGGACGCCTGGGAGAAGCCGCGGATGTACGCGGGCGGCTTGCGGAGGTCGCGCGCGCGCTCGGTCGTGGTGAGGATCATCGCCACGCCGCCGTCGTTGATCAGGCAGTAGTCGAGCAGCCGCAACGGCTCGCAAATGAAGCGCGCGGCGCGATATTCCTCGAGCGTGAACGGCGTGCGCATCACCGCGTCCGGGTTGAGGCTCGCGTGCCGGCGGAACGCCATCGCGATCGCACCGAGCTGATCGGTCGTGGTGCCGTACTGCTCCATGTGCCGGCGCATCATCAGCGCGTGGAAGGCGCCGGGCGAGGTCATCCCGTACGGGAACCACAGCCCGGCGCCGCCGCTGCCGTACGCGTCGGAGGCGCCGCCGTACTGGTCGCCCGCGGAGCGGCCGTTGTTGCCGTAGACGAGCGCGACCGTTTCCGCCATTCCGGCGGCGATCACGGCGACGGCGGTCTGGATGCAGATGCCCGAGAACCGGCCCTGTCCCGGCGTGATCGTGGTGTAGCGCGGGTTGATGCCGGTGATCTCGCCGAAGCGCTGGTAGTCGGGAATCCGGTTGATGATGAGGCCGTCGATGTCCTCGAAGCCGAGGCCGCAGTCGTCGAGCGCCTCCTTCAGCGCCCATACGCCTAGGTCGTAGGCGTCGTACTCCGGCAGCTTGCCGTAGCGCGTCGTGCCCACGCCGGCGACCGCAACGCGCCCGGCGAGATCTTTCTTCACCCGGCGAACCTCGGCTCGGGGAGCCCGCGCACGCCCACGTCGAGCGCGAACACGCCGCCCGCGTGCGGCTGCGCGACGAGCGCATCGCCGGCGAGGTCCATGCGCGCGCTCGTCACGTACAGCGTAGCGAGGTCCGGTCCGCCGAACATGCAGGTCGTTGGCCGCTGGACCGGCATGCGGACCGCGCGATCGAGCCTGCCGTCGGGCGCGTAGCGATGGATGGCCCAGCGGTCGAACTGGGCGCTCCAGACGAAGCCCTCCGCGTCCACGGTCATGCCGTCCGGCCCGCCGTGACCGGCGTCGACCTCCACGAACACGCGGCGATTTGCGATGGTGCCTGCCGCCCGGTCGAAGTCGTAGCAGTAGATTCGCCGCGAGGGGGTGTCGGTGAAGTACATCGTCCGGTCGTCGGGACTCCAGCCGATGCCGTTCGAGATCGTGAAGCCGCGGTCCATCGCCGCCACGCGGAAGTCCGGCCCGACGCGATAGAGCTGTCCGATCGCCGCGCCGAGCTTGCGGTCGAGAGTCCCCGCCCAGAAACGGCCCGCGCGATCGACCTTACCGTCGTTGAAGCGTTCGTCTCCGAGCGTCAGGCCGGGCGTCTCCAGCCCGTGGAGCTCGCCGCCCGGCTCATCGAGCGTCGCGAACCCGTTGCGGAACGCGAACAGGAATCCACCGTTCTTGCGCAGCGCAAAAGATCCCGGGGGTTTCGGCAGCGGCCAGTGGTCGACGCGGTCCGCGCGCGGATCGAAGCGCCACAGCGACGGGCTCGAGATGTCGATCCACCAGAGCAGGCGCTCCTGCGGACACCACACCGCGCCCTCGCCGAGCACGTTCTTGCAGTCGACCGCGCAGGTCGCCTGGACAGAGCCCATTGGAATTCCCTCGCGCTTCGCGCTCGGGATGCGCCCTTGGGGCGGCCCGGCGGGCGCATGCCTCCTCCGTTCGGCGCCGCCCGTCCGCTGTCGCGCAGCGAGGTGTTGTTGGGCGCGGCGATATCTTGTTGGCTATGATGCTAGCGCCTTATCGACCGGCCGACAATCCAATCACCAGCGCGATGAGCGAGCGACCGAATCCCACCGGGAGTCCCTCGATGGCGCGCTCGATCGCGCGCTGGATCCGGGACGTCGACGCGGCGGACTTCGACCCGCGCGTTCTCGACAAGGCAAAGCTGTGCCTGCTCGACATGATCGGCGTCGCCGCAGCAGCAAGCGATCTGCCGTGGAGCCGGCAGGCGGCCGGGTACGCCGCGGCGATGGGCAGCGACCAGGCGACGCTGATCGGGTCGCGTGCGCGCGCGAGCGTCGCGGAAGCCGCATTCGCGAACGCGACGACGGCGCACGGGCTCGTGCAGGAGGACATGCACACTCCGAGCGTGTCGCACATCGGCGTCGTCGTCTGGCCGACGCTACTCGCGCTCGCGGAAAGCCAGCGCGTAACCGGGCGCGAGATCGTCGCCGCCGGCGTCGTCGGCTATCAGGTCATGGGCCGGCTCGGGCAGGCGCTGATCACACAGGACGTGGCGCAGCGGTTCCGCCCGACCGGCCTCGTCGGGGCCGTGGGAGCGGTGGCGGCGGGCGCCCGACTGCTGCGCCTGTCGGAGGACGAAACGGTGAATGCGCTCGCGCTCGCCGCCAACACCGCCGGCGGCCTGAACGAGTGGCCATATTCGGGCGGGGGCGAGATGTTCTTTCATCCCGGCTTCGCCGCGCGCAACGCGATAACCGCGCTCTTGCTCGCGCGCACAGGCGCCGAGGCGTCCGAGTCGGCGCTCGACGGACGCGCGGGGCTCTTCGCCGCGTTTGGCGGCGCGCCACGCGCGACGCTCGCACTCGGCGGCGAGTGGGAGATCCTCGCCGCGTACCACAAGCCCGCGCCGGCCTGCAACTACGCGCAGACGCCGGCGCAGGCGGCGCTGGCGGTGCGCAGCGTGCACGGGATCGCGCCGCGCAACATCGAGGGGGTCGTGGTGAAGAGCTTCCCCGAGGCGATCGCCTACCCTGGCTGCGATCACGCCGGCCCGTATCGCTCGCAGCTCCAGGCGAAGATGAGCATCCAGTTCACCGTCGCCGCTGTACTGGAACACGGCCGGCTCGACGACGAAGTGTTCCGCAGCTTCGGCGCCCACGGCGAAGTCGCGCAGCTCGCCCGGCGTGTGCGGCTCGAGAACGACGCCGAGCTCGCGCGCGGGTATCCGCAGCGGCAGGGCGCAGAGGTGGTGGTGTCGTTGCGGGATGGCCGGATCGCGAGCCGGCGCCTCGTTGCGCTCGAGCCGCTCGATCCGGCGGGCGTGCGCCGTCGCACGCGCACCGCGCTCGCCCGGGTGCTGAATAACGCGAGAGCGGAGCAGATCGAGCGCGACATCGATGCGATCACGGATTGCCCGGACGTGGCGCGGATCGTGCGGCTCCTCGCGCGCGACTGAGGGCCTGGTCGTGGCGACGATGCCGACCAGCCGGACCATCCCGGACCTGATCGACGAGCTGGCGCAGCGCTTCCCCGATCGCGAGGCGCTGGTCGGATCTGGCCAGCGCTACTCCTACCGCCAGCTCCGCGCCGAGGTGCGGCGCATTGCGCGCGGTCTGCACGCGCTCGGCGTTCGTCGCGGCGACAAGGTCGCGATCCTGATGGGCAACCGGCCCGAGTGGCTGATCGCCGACTTCGCGATCACGCTGCTCGGCGGCGTGATGGTCGGCGTAAACACCTGGGCGACCGCGCGCGAGCTGGAGTACGTCCTCGACCACTCCGACACGCGGCTCCTGATCACGGCCAACCGCTTCCTGAAGTACGACTATCGCGCGCTGCTCGCGGAGCTCCAGCCGCACCGCGAACGGCTGCCGCAGCTCGAACGGATCGTCGGCCTGGGCGACGAGCTCCCCGGCGGCTGGCTCCGGTATGCCGATCTGGCGTCGCTCGGAACGCCGGTACCCGACGCCGCGATCGATGCCGCGCAGCGCGCGATCGCGCCCAACGACGTGGCTTATCTCCTCTACACCTCGGGTTCGACCTCGCTGCCTAAGGGCGTCCAGCTCCAGCACTACGCGCTGATCGAGAACATGTGGCAGATCGGCGAGCGCCAGCGCGTCACGGAGCGCGACCGGCTATGGCTCGCGGTGTCGCTCTTCTGGGGGCTTGGTTGCGAGAATGCGCTGTTCAATGTCCTGACCCACGCCGGCTGCGTCGTGCTGCAGGAGTACTTCGACGCCGGCGAGGCGCTCGCGCTGATCGAGCGCGAGCGCTGCACGCTGTTCTACGGAACACCCAACATGGCGCAGGCCCTGCACGAGCATCCCGACCGGGCGCGGCGCAATCTGTCGAGCCTGCGCGGCGGCGGGACGATCGGGACGCCCGAGCAGATCATGCGCATCGTGGAGCTCGGGGCGCGCGAGATCTGCAACATCTACGGCCTGACCGAGACGTACGGCAACTGCAACGTCGCCGACGCCGTCGATCCGCTCGAAAAGCGGCTCGCGAGCGTGGGGCGGCCGCTCGTCGGCGTCGATCAGCGGATCGTCGATCCGCAGACCGGCCGGATGCTACCGCCCGGCGAGGTGGGCGAGATCCGGGTGAAAGGCTACGTGACGTGCGGCTACTACAAGGACCCGGCGCGCACCGCCGAATCGTTCGACGAGCACGGATACTTCCGGACCGGCGACCTCGGTATCGCCGACGCCAACGGCCACCTGCACTTTCGCGGCCGGATCAAGGAGATGGTCAAGACCGGCGGTATCAACGTCGCGCCGATCGAGGTGGAAGAGGTGCTGATGAGCCATCCCGGGGTGCACGCTGCGTTCGTCACGGGCGTGCCCGATCCGCAGCGCGACGAAGTGCTCGCCGCAGTGATCGTCCCGAAGCCGGGCGCGACGCTGTCGGAAGAGGACGTCTGTGCGTTCTGCCGTAAGGCGCTCGCGGGGTACAAGGTGCCGCGACTGATCCGGTTCGTGGCGGAGCACGAGCTGCCGCTCACGACGACGGGGAAGCTGCAGAAGAACCGGCTCGCCGCGACGTTCTTCGCCGATCGCTCGACTGACTGAAGGCAGTGGCTCAGCCGGCAAACCGCGGTTCCGGCAACCCGCGGACGCCGAGCCCGGTCACCTTGAAGAGGCTCCCGGCGAGGAACTGGGGCTTCGATTCCTTCGCGAAGAGATCGTGGACCGCCGGGTGCTTCACCCGGGCCATCGACGTGACGTACAGCTCGTCGAGCCGCTCACCGCCGAACATGCAGCTCGTGATGTTCCGAACCGGCATGCCGATGCGCCGCTCGACCGAGCCGTCGGGCGCGTAGCGGACGAGCTCGCCGGAGATGAGCTGCGCGTTCCACACGCAGCCCTCGTCGTCGATCGTCGAGCCGTCGGCGACGCCGGCGTCGTCCTTGAACGACGCGAACACGCGCTTGTTGGCGAGGCTGCCGGTCGCGATGTCGAAGTCGTGCGCCCAGTACTCGCCCTGGAAGGTGTCGGCGAAGTAGAACGTCCGGTCGTCAGGGCTCCAGCACGGGCCGTTCGAGCATATGATCCCGGCATCCACCTTGGTGACGCGCAGATCGGGATCGAGCCGGTACAGCCCGCAGATCGCGAGCTCCTCCTTGTCGTCCATGCCGCCGGCGTAGAAGCGGCCGCGGCGGTCGCACTTGCCGTCGTTCAGCCGCGTGCGTGGAACGTCGGCCTCGACGAGCTGGATGAGGTCGAGCCTGCCGCTCGCGAAGTCGAAAAAGTAGAACCCGTCGTCGAGCGCGAGCACCGCGCCGCCGTCCCGGCGCAGCGCCATCGCGCCGACGTCGCGATCGAGCGACCAGTTCTCGACCTTGCCGGTGCGCGGGTCGAGCCGCCAGATCGACGGCTTGCCGACGCGCCGGCCGGTGCCGTCGACCCAGTAGAGCCGGCCCTCGTCGACGTCCCATACTGGCCCCTCGCCGAGATGGTTCTCGCACGCGAGGATGCACTCGATCTTGAGCGCCATGGCTTCAGTCGATTCTGGCGCCGGAGACCTTCACGGCCTGCGCATATTTCTCCGAAGCCGCGCGGATGCGCGCACCGTATTCCTCGGGCGTGCTTCCGACCGGCTCGATGTCGAGTTGGGCGAAGCGCTGCGCGACCTCGGGCGTCTTCACCGCCTTCGCGATCTCCTGCGACATCCGCGCCACGATGGCCGGGGACGTGCCGGCCGGCGCGAGGAGCCCGATGTTCGGCGCGAAGTCGTAACCGGCCACGCCGAGCTCGGCCACGGTCGGCACGTCGGGCGCCGTCGGCGAGCGCTTGGCCGTGCTCACCGCCAGCACCTTCACCCGCCCGGCCTTCACGTGCGCCGCGATGGAAGGCATCGCGGAGTACGCCATGGTGACGTCGCCGCTGACGAGCGCCGGAATCGACTGGCCGGTGCCCTTGTACGGGATGTGGACGATGCTCAAGCCCAGCGCGCTCTTGAGGGACTCGGTCGCGAGGTGGTGGATGCTGCCCATCCCCGAGGAGCCGTAGTTGAGCTGGCCGGGCTTTGCCTTGGCAAGCGCAACCAGTTCGCCGAAGTCCTTCACCGGGACGCTGGCGTTGGCGACGAGGAAGAGGTTCGCGGTGGCGATCAGGCTGACCGGGACGAAATCCTTCACCGGGTCGTACGGCAGCTTCACATAGAGGAACTGGTTGATCGAGACCTGGCCGACGTCGGCGACGAGGAACGTGTACCCGTCGGGCGCGGCGCGCGCGACCGCTTCGCTGCCGGGGATGCCGCCCGCGCCGCCGCGGTTCTCGACCGTCACCTGCTGGCCGAGGCTCTCGGAGACCTTCTGAGCGACGATGCGGGCGATCGTGTCGGGCAACCCACCGGCCGCGTACGGCACGATCCAGCGCACCGGCTTCGCGGGCCATGCGTCCTGGCCCAGCGCGGGTGCCGACAGGGGCAGCACGGCGAGGGCCGCGAGCAGGCCTGTTATCCGCTTCAACGAACGGTTCATGGCGCTTCCTCCTCTCCGAGCCCCTAATATACGCGGCGAGGAGGATTCGAGCGATGGCCAGGCTGCGCATGACGCTCGCGTGCTGGGACTACGATCGCACGCGCGCGCTCGCCGACGGGACGGTACGACCCGAGGGGATCGACCTCGTGTATCTGCCGCAGCCGGTGGAGGAGACGTTCTTCCGCATGCTGCGGCACCGGGAGTTCGACTGCGCCGAGATGTCGCTCTCCTCGTACGCGATGTCGCTCGGGCGCGACGACCGACCGTTCGTCGCGATCCCCGTCTTTCCGTCGCGCTTTTTCCGGCACTCCTGCATTTTCGTCTCGGCGCGCAGCGGGATCACGCGGCCGAGCGAGCTCGCCGGGCGGCGCGTCGGCAGCCCGGAGTACCAGATGACCGCGCCAGTCTGGATTCGCGGCATCCTCGCCGACGAGTACGGCGTCGCGGTCGCGAGCCCGCAATACCTGACCGGCGGCGAGGAGGAGCCGGGGCGGACCGAGAAGCTCGCCCTCGATCTCCCGCCCGCGATTCGCGTCGCGCGCATCGGCGCCGACCAGACGCTCGCGCGCATGCTCGCCGACGGCGAACTCGACGCGCTCTACACCGCGCGCGCCCCGTCGACGTTCCGCACGCGCCCGGAAGACGTGCGGCGGTTGTTCCCGGATTACGTCGCCGTCGAGCGCGACTACTTTCGCCGCACGCGGATCTTCCCGATCATGCACACGGTCGTTATCCGCCGCGACGTGTACGAGCGCAACCGCTGGTGCGCGCGCGAGCTGTACAAGGCGTTCGTGGTCGCGCAGCGCAAGACCTACCGCGATCTCGAGGAGACGGCGGCCCACAAGGCGATGCTCCCCTGGCTGACTGCGCACGTCGAGGAGATGCAGCGGACCCTGGGCGACGACTGGTGGGCCTACGGGCTGGAGCCGAATCGCCACGTGCTGGAGACCTTTCTGCGCTACCACCATGAGCAGGGCTTGTCGAAGCGTTGGCTCGCGCCGGAGGAACTGTTCGCCGCGGAGACGCTCGAAGCGTTCAAGGTGTGAGCGGGGCTAGAATGCGAGCGCAAGCCCCGATCGCAATGCCCGTCACCTTCAATGGCAAGCTCGTCGTCGCAATCTCCTCCCGTGCGCTGTTCGACCTGGAGGCGTCGAACCGCGTCTTCGAGGAGCAGGGTGTCGAGGCGTACTGGAAATACCAGCGCGAGCGCGAGGACGAGACCCTCGCGCCCGGCGTCGCCTTCACCCTGGTCCGGAAGCTCCTCGCGCTGAACGTTCTGGCGCCGGCGCGGCCGCGCGTCGAGGTGATCCTCCTCTCGCGCAACACCGCCGACACCGGCCTGCGGATCATGCACTCGATCCGGCACTACGCGCTCGACATCACGCGCGCGGCGTTCACCGGCGGCGAGAGCACCTATCCCTACGTGCCGGCGTTCGACGCGCATCTCTTCCTGTCCGCGAACGCCGACGACGTCCGCAGGGCGCTCGATGCCGGCAACGCAGCGGCGCAGATCCTCCCGGCCAACGTCGGGCAGACCACGGGCGAGACCGGCGAGCTCCGCATCGCGTTCGACGGCGATGCGGTGCTGTTCTCCGACGAGGCGGAGCGCATCTTCAAGCGCGACGGCCTGGACGCGTTCACCTCGTCCGAGGTCGGCGCGGCCCGCGAGCCGCTGTCGGGCGGCCCGTTCAAGAGCTTCCTCGCGGCGCTGCACCGGATCCAGTCGGACTTTCCGCCCGAGCGCGCGCCGATCCGCACCGCAATCGTGACCGCGCGCAGCGCGCCCGCGCACGAGCGCGTGGTGCGCACGCTGCGCGCATGGAACATCCGTATCGACGAGGCGCTCTTCCTCGGCGGCCTGGAGAAAGGGCCGTTCCTGAAGGCATTCGGCGCGGACATCTTCTTCGACGACCAGCGCAGCCACGTGGATTCGGCGCACCGGCACGACGTCGCCGCCGGCCACGTGCCCTTCGGCGTGACGAACGAGAAGGCGAAGCAGTCATGAAAGCGCTCAAGTGGATTCTCGGCATCGCGGGCGGTCTGCTCGTGCTCCTCCTCGTCGTCATCGCCATCGTCGCGGCAACGTTCGATCCCAACCAGTACAAGCCGCAGATCGTCGACCTGGTGAAGCAGAAGACCGGTCGCACGCTGGCGATGGACGGGAAGATCGGCCTGAGCTTCTTCCCGCGCATCGGCGCCGAGGTCGAGAAGCTCGCGCTGTCGGGCCCGAAAGGCCAGGGAACCTTCGCGAACGTCGAGGAGGCGCGGGTGGCGGTCGCGCTGCTCCCGCTCCTGTCGAAGCAGGTCATCGTCGACAAGGTCGTGCTGAGCGGCCTCACGGTCGACCTCGTCCGGTACAAGGACGGCCGCACCAACTTCGACGACCTGATCGGCGTGGAGACCAAACCGGACGAGAAGCCGGGACTGAAGCCCGCGCCACCGGCCGGTGCGCCGCTGGCGATCGACATCGGCGGGATCGCGCTGAAGAACGCCGCGATCGGCTGGCGCGACGAAGGCGACGGCACCGATGTGCGGCTCTCGGCCGTCGATCTCGAGACCGGGCGCATCGCGAGCGGCGTGCCGGGCAAGCTCAAGCTCGCCGCCAAGGCCGACGGCAAGCAGCCGCAGGTGCACTTGCAGATTGATCTTTCGACCGGCTACGTCCTCGACTTCACGGGGGGCGCAGTCGTGCTCTCGGCCCTCGACCTCAAGGCCGTCGGCGACGCGCCGGGCGTGACGGGGCTCGACGCCCGTGCGAAGGGCGAGAAGCTCGACCTGGACCCCGCGGCGAAGCGCTTCGACCTGTCGGGGATCGAGCTCGCCGCGAAGTCGAAGGACGGTCTGGACGCGCAATTCTCCATCCCGAAACTGCAGCTCGCGCCGGACCGGGCCGAGAGCAAGGCGATCAGCGGCGCGGTGAAGCTCGCGAAGCCGGGGCAGGCGGTGGATGCGAGGCTCGCGCTCTCGGCGCTCGAGGCGAAGGGCAAGCAGATCCGGTTCGCGCGCTTCGACCTCGACCTGGACGCGAAGACGGGCGCGCTGTCGGCGCAAGGCAAGCTGACCTCGCCGGTGACGTTGAACCTCGAGGCGAGCGAAATCTCGCTGCCCGGCCTCGCCGGGGACCTCACGTTGAGCGGCCCCGACATCCCCAACAAGACGCTGCGCGCCGCGCTCAAGGGCGGGGCGCGCGCCGACTGGGAGAAGAAGAACGCCAGTGCGGAACTCGCTGCCAAGCTCGACGAGTCGAACATCCAGGCGAAGCTCGCCGTCGCGCATTGGGCGAAGCCGGCCATCAGCTTCGACATCGTGGCCGACCGGCTCAACGTCGATCGTTATCTGCCACCGAAGCCGGCGGCGAAGACGCCGGCCGGGGGCGGCGCACCGGCGCCCGCGGGCGGCGGCGGGGCGGGCGCCGAGAAGCCGTTCGACCTGACTCCGCTCAGGACGCTCGACGCGACCGGCAGCGTGAAGATCGGCGCGCTACAAGTGGCGAACATCAAGGCCGACAACGTCAACGTCGGCCTTAAAGCCGCCGGCGGAAGGCTCGACGTCAGCCCGATCTCGGCGAGCCTCTATCAAGGCACGCTTGCGGGCACTGCGGCGGTGAATGCGAACAACAACACGTTCGCCGTGAAGCAGCAGCTCGCCGGGATCAGCGTCGGCCCGCTGCTCCGCGACGCCGCGAACAAGGACATCCTCGAGGGGCGCGGAAACGTCGCGCTCGACGTGACCACCACGGGGCAGACGCCGACCGTGCTGAAGAAAGCGCTGAACGGCACCGCGAGCCTCGCGTTGAAGGATGGTGCGTTCAAGGGCGTCGACGTCGCCGCGCTGCTTCGCCAGGCGCGGGCCATCCTCGGCTCGAAAAGCGCGGTCGAGCAGCAGGCGAAGGGCGGGCAGAAGACCGACTTCACCGAGCTCACCGGCAGCTTCGTGATCAAGAACGGGGTTGCGCACAACGAGGATCTGCAGGCGAAGTCGCCGCTCTTGCGGCTCGCCGGTGCTGGAGACGTCAACATCGGCGAGGGGACGATGGACTATGCCGCAAAGGCGTCGCTCGTCGCCACGTCGACCGGTCAGGGCGGCAAGGAGTCCGCGGACGTGCGCGGCATCACTGCGCCGGTGAGGATCACCGGCCCGTTCGACAACCTGAAGTACACGGTCGACGTCGCGGCGCTCGCGACTGACGCGGCGAAGGATGCGCTCGCACGCGAGCTGGAGCGCCGGCTCGGCGGCGGTCAGGCCGGCAAGGCGGGCGCGCAGGGCGAGAAGCCGTCGGGCAGCAGCACGCGCGACGTGCTGCGGGGAATCCTCGGGCGCTGACGCGGTGTCTGACTTCGCTCGCCGCGTCAGCGACTGGCAGCGCAGCCACGGCCGCAGCGACCTGCCGTGGCAGGGCACGCGCGACCCGTACGCGATCTGGCTGTCCGAGGTCATGCTGCAGCAGACCCAGGTCGCGACCGTGGTGCCCTACTACCTGCGGTTCCGCGCGCGCTTTCCCGAGCTCGGCAGCCTCGCGGCGGCGGACGAGGACGAGGTGCTGCGGCTCTGGAGCGGGCTCGGCTACTACTCGCGGGCGCGCAACCTTCATCGCGCAGCGCAAGCGATCGTTGCGCAGCACGCAGGCGCCTTCCCGCGCGAGCTCGCCGACATCGAGGCGCTGCCCGGGATCGGCCGCTCGACCGCCGCGGCAATCGCCGGGTTCGCGTACGGCGCGCGCGCCGCGATCCTCGACGGCAACGTGAAGCGGGTGCTCGCGCGGCATTTCGCGATCGAGGGCTTTCCCGGCGAGCGCGCGGTCGAGCAGCGCCTGTGGCAGCTCGCCGAGTCGCTGCTGCCATCGGCCGACATCGAGCCCTACATTCAGGGGCTCATGGATCTCGGTGCGACGGTGTGCACGACCCGGGCGCCCCTGTGCGCCCACTGCCCGGTGCGCGCAAGCTGTGCGGCGCTCGCGCAAGACCGGGTCGCCGAGTTGCCTGCGCCGCGGCCGCGCCGCGTCGTCCCGCACCGGCGTACAACGATGCTCGTGCTGCGCCGCAAAGGTGGTGATGTGCTGCTTCAAAAGCGGCCCGCAGTGGGCGTCTGGAGCGGGCTGTGGTGCTTCCCGGAGATCGGGTCCACCGACGATCCAGCGCGGGTCGCCCGGCGCCTCTACGGCTGCGAGGTCGCGAGCGTCGAGCGGCTCGGCCCGCTCCGGCATGGGTTCACGCACTTCACGCTCGACATCGAGCCGATCGTCGGCCGCGTGAAGCGCGTCGCGCCGCGCGCTGCCCAGCCGGGCGTGCTGTGGTTGCCGCTGGAGGTGGCGATCGGCGCCGCGGTGCCGGTGCCGGTGCGGAAGCTGCTGCGCGCGCTGGGTGCAGACGCCACTACACCGCAACGCGCCATGCGCTGGGAAGCGCTCGACGAAGCGTAGGGGTCGCAGCGCGCCGAGCGGGTGCCGAGAACTTGCAGGGTGCCGCGCGAGTATGGAATGCGGCACCCGGTCCACTGGCCGGCGCGCGGTCCCGTGGTTCAGCCTCGGCCGACCAGGCCGCGTTGTTCGAGGAACTTGTACAGGATCTCGAGGCGCGGTAGCGCGCCATCGAGCTCGAGCAGCTTCTGCTTGGCGGCGAGCGGCACCTTCAGGATTTCGCTCAGGCGGTAGCCGACCCATGACGCGCTCTCGAACGCGTGCGGCTCGGCGAACAGCGCCGCGTTGTTGTCGGCGACCACCATCCGGATGAGGTCGGCGAGCGCGCCGAACTGCTCCGGCAACGCGGCATCCTCCTCGTCGGCGATCAACTCCACGTGCGCGCGGCGCAGGCCCTGGGGCGCGACGCTCGACCCGAGGATGCGAAACCGCTGCCCGCCGCGGGTGCGCAGCTGCAGCAGCCCCAGCTGCTCCATGTCCCAGCTCGTGATGTGGGCGAGACAGCCCACCGCCTCCGGCTCGGCGGCCGTTCCGACCTCCTTGCCGTTGCGGATGAGGCAGACGCCGAACGGGCGCTCGGACTTGAGGCAGTCGCGCGTCATGTCCATGTAGCGCGCCTCGAACACGCGCAGCGGCAGCACCCCGCCGGGGAAGAGCACGGTGTTGAGCGGAAAGATCGGCAGGTCCTGCAGGTCGGGCGCCATGTCCGCAATTCTATTCGCGTCGCCGCCGTCCCCGGCGTGCAGAACTCTCATCCGGCGCGTCGCGGCGCGCGAATTTCAACACCGCATCAGGGCTTGACCAGCTGCCGGTGCCGGACCAGGACCGGCGCCGTCTCGCGGAAGCGTCGGGCGAGCCGCTCGACGAAGTACACCGAGCGGTGCTGCCCGCCGGTGCACCCGATCGCGACCGTGAGATACGCACGGTTGTCCCGCATGAACGACGGGAGCCACTTGGCGACGAAGTCGCCGATGTCGGCCAGCATGGTGGCCGCATCCGGCAACGCGTCCAGGAAGGCGACCACCGGCGCGTCGAGCCCGGTGAGCGGACGCAGCTGCGGGTCGTAGAACGGGTTGGGGAGGCTGCGCACGTCGAACACGAGGTCGGCATCGAGCGGGATGCCCTGCTTGAAGCCGAACGACTCGAAGAGCAGCGTCATTCCCGAGCGGTCGATCGCGAAGAAGTCCTTGATCCATGCCCGCAGGGTGTTCGGCGCGAGGTCGCTCGTGTCGATGCGATGGCCGAGCTCCATGACGTCCTCGAGCAGCTCGCGCTCGCGGGCGATCGATTCGTCGAGCGTGCGCTCGGCGTCGGCGAGCGGATGGCGGCGGCGGGTCTCGGAGAAGCGCTTGATGAGCGCGTCGTTCTTCGCTTCGAGGACGAGCAGGCGGACGTCGACGCCCTGGGCCTTCAACCCGCCCAGCGAGCCGGGAAGCTCCGCGAGCGCCGCGCCGCTGCGCGCATCGACCGTGACCGCCACGCGCTCGTAGCCCGCGTTGCGCAGGAACGCGACCGTCTCGAAGAGCAGGGTCGCGGGGAGGTTGTCGACGCAATAGAAGCTCGCGTCCTCGAGGACGTTCAGCGCGACGCTCTTGCCGGAGCCGGAGAGGCCGCTGATGATCACCAGTTGCATGATCGGACGAGGATAGCGCGAGGCATGCCACTGCGGCAAACCGCCGTGGAAGCCGCACCTCGCCGGCGGAGTTAAGGCCCGCCGTCGAAATATCGCTGTGCGAGGCCCTGACAAGCGCCGCGTCCAGCTCCCCGGCCGCTGGCCGCTGCCCCGGGCGGCAAGCTGCAGAGGAATGCGACGATTCGTCGCGAGCCTCCCTTGAAGTACGACGCGCTCGAGCCGGAGTACCCGCCAGGAAGCGCAAAGCAAGAGCGCGTGCTTCAGGCACGCGCTCCCAATTTGAGCTGCCGCTGCTAAACAGCGGCGAAACCGCGGCCGGCGATCAGCTCGGCGCGGCGCACTTCTTCACGAACGAGTCCCGTGCGGCACCGTGAAGCTTCTTCTCGTCGGCCTGCGCGTTGCACGCCGCCATCTTGTCGCCGCCGCCCTTCAGGCAGGAACTCATGAACGCGTTGCGGTCGTCACCCTTCATTCCCTTTTCGGACGCCTGCTTGTTGCAATCGCCCATCCGCTTCTGCTGCTCGGTCAGCTCTTTTTTTTCCGCGGTCTTCGGCGCAGCTTTTGCCGGCGGCTCTGCTGCGGGCTTCTGCGCCGGCGCCGGCGCCGGTGTCTGGGCAGTGGCGGTGGAGACGGCGAGCACGGTAGCGAACAGGACGGCGACTAGCTCTTTCATCATTCTTCCTCCACTTTGGGTTGTGAACCAACCGCATCGGTCCGCGGCCGTGCGGCTTCTAACGCCCGCCCTCGGTCCCGGTTGACGAGGGGCCACGGGCTCCCTCATTCGCCATCTCGGCGCGCTGGCGGCGCAGGAAGGCCTCGGTGCTGTTGTAGCCGCGGATCTGGAGAATGTAGTTGCGCACCGCCGCCTCGACGAGCACGGCGAGGTTGCGGCCGGCTGCGACCGGGATCACCACCTTGCGCACGGTAACGCCGAGGATGTCCTCGGCGAGCTCGTGCAGCGGCAGCCGCTCGGCCGGCGCTGCGAGCGACGGCGTCGGCCGCTCGAGATGCACCACGAGCCGCAGGTTCATCTTCGGGCGCACCGCGGTCTCGCCGAAGATCGAGCGGATGTCGAGCACGCCGAGGCCGCGCACCTCGAGGAAATCCTTGAGCATCGCCGGGCACCGGCCGTCGAGCTGTTCCTGGCCGATGCGCGAGATCTCGACCACGTCGTCGGCGACGAGCCCGTGGCCGCGGCTGATGAGCTCCAGTCCCAGCTCGCTCTTGCCGACGCCGGAGTCGCCTGTGATCAGGACGCCCAGGCCGAGCACGTCCATGAACACGCCGTGGCGCGTCGTCGTCTCGGCCAGCGTCTTGGAGAGATAGCGCCGCAGCTTGTCGATCAGCTGGGCGGCGGGCCGGGGCGAGGCGAGGACGGTGATGCCGCGCGCCTCCGCCACCTGCAGCAGGCGCGGATGTCCTGCGACGCCGTCGGCGAGTATGACTGCGGCAGGGCGGGTGGCGAGGCACAGATCGGCGAGACGGTCGAGTCGCGCGCCCTCCAGCGCATCGAGATGCGCCTGCTCGTGCTTGCCCAGAACCTGGATGCGGTTCGGGTGGATGAGGTTCAGATGGCCGACGAAGGCGGCCGATTCGGTGGGGTCCTGCCGGACGATGGCCTCGCCGCCCGCCTTGCCACAGACCCAGGAAAGCGCCAGCTTCTCGCGGTTGTCCTCAAACAGCCGCGCGACGCTGGTCTGCAACATAGGGCTGCCAGGCGGAGATCTGCTCGTGCAGGGTACCGGCGTCGGTTGCGGCGGCGAGCCGGCCCCGCAGCTCGCGGTCGCTGAACATCTGCGCGAGCTCGGAGAGGATCTCGAGGTGCTGCTCGGTCGCCTGCTCCGGGACGAGCAGGACGAAGACGAGCTCCACCGGACGGCCGTCGGGCGCGTCGAAGGCCACGGCGGCCTTGAGCCGCAGGAACGCGCCAACCGGGTCCTTGAGGCCCTTGATGCGTCCGTGCGGGATCGCCACACCCTGCCCCAAACCGGTCGACCCGAGCTTCTCGCGGGCGAAGAGGCTGTCGAAGACGAGGCTGCGCGCGATTCCCTGGTGGTTCTCGAAGAGGAGGCCCACCTGCTCGAACATGCGTTTCTTGCTGCTGACCTCCGCGTCGAGGAGGATGTTCGACGCCGGGAGCAGCTTGGCGATGCGGTTCATGCTCGGTTCCGAGGTCGGGGTCGTTGCCGGTCTAGTGCTTCTGGCTGGGGCGTTTACCCGGATACGCAGGCATTCTACCGCGGTGCCGCACTGTCGACGCAACCGGTTGCAGAAGCTAGCTTTCCGCCTGGTGCTTGAGCGCGTCGTTCGGACGCGTGGCGGCGCGGCCCTTGTGCTTGAGGACCTGGCGGTCGAGCTTGTCGATCATGGCGTCGATCGCCGCGTACAGGTCCTCGTGATCGGCCTCGACGTGCAGATCCTTGCCGCGCAGATGCAGGTTCGCCTCGGCCTTCTGGCGCAGCTTCTGCACCGACAGGATCACGCTCACGGTGGTCACGTGATCGGAGTGGCGCACGACCCGGTCGAGCTTCGACTCCACGTAGCTGCGGATGGCGGGCGTGACCGCGACGTGATGGCCGGTGACGGAAAGGTTCATTGGGGTGCCCCTCCTGGGCGAATCGGATCAGATCGACTTGCGGAGATTGCCGGGCCGGATGTGCAGCGACTCGCGGTACTTGGCGATGGTCCGCCGCGCGACCACGATGCCCTGCTGCCCGAGGATCTCCGAGATCTTGGAGTCGGAGAGCGGCTTCTTGCCGTCCTCGGCGGCGACCAGCTGCTTGATCAGCGCGCGGATCGCGGTGGCCGAGCACGCGCCGCCGGTGTCGGTCGCGACGTGGCTGCCGAAGAAGTACTTCAGCTCGAAGATTCCGCGCGGCGTGGCCATGAACTTCTGCGTGGTCACGCGCGACACGGTGGATTCGTGCAGCCCGAGCGCATCGGCGATCTCGCGCAGCACCAGCGGTCGCATCGCGACCTCGCCGTGGTCGAAAAAGTGCCGCTGGCGGTCGACGATCGCCTGCGACACGCGCTGGATCGTCTCGAAGCGCTGCTGCACGTTCTTGATCAGCCAGCGCGCTTCCTGCAGCTGCGAGGACATCTGCCCCGCACTCGCGCGGTTCTGCTGGAGGATGTCGGCGTAGATGCGGTTGATGCGCAGACGCGGCATCGCGTCGGGGTTGAGCGACGCGACCCAGACGTTCTTCACCTTGCGCACGATCACGTCGGCGACGACGTAGCGGGTCTCGATCTGCGCGAACTCCGCGCCGGGGTGCGGATTCAGGCTCTGGATGAGCTTGTGCGCGGTGCGCAGGCTCGACTCGTCGCAGCCGGTCAGCTTCTTCAGCTTGGCGTAGTCGCGTGCGGCGAGGAGCGGAAGGTGCTCGCGTACGATCTTGAGCGCGAGCTCGCGCCCGGTGGTCGCCTCGGGAAACGCGAGCAGCTGCAGCTCCAGGCATTCGGCCGGGGAGCGCGCGCCGATGCCGGTCGGGTCGAGGTTCTGCAGGTGCTTGAGCGCGATCGTGAGGTCGTCGGCCTCCACGCCGAGTTCCGCGGGCAGCATTTCGGCGATCTCGTCGAGCGGTTGCGTCAGGTAGCCATCCTCGTCGAGCGCGTCGACGAGCATCGCGACCAGACGACGGTCGCGCTCGGGCAGCGGCGTCAGCGAGAGCTGCTGGAGCAGATGGTCGCGGAGCGTTGGCGACTCGGCGGCGAGCTGGGGGTAGTCCGACTCGTCGCCTTCCTCGCGGCCCGCGCCGGCGCCGCCGCTCTCGAGGTACCAGTCGGCATCCGGTGGACGCTCGTCCTCGGCCGGGGCCGCACCTTCGGGCGCTGCGGCGTGCTCGGGCGCCGACTCGGCGGCCTGTTGGGCGCCATTGATGCGCGGCGGCGCGTCGCCGTCGTCCTCGCTCTCTTCGCGCTCGAGCAGCGGGTTCTCGGCGAGAAAACGCTCCAGTTCCTGGTTGAGCTCGAGCGTGGACAGCTGCAGGAGACGGATGGACTGTTGCAGCTGAGGCGTCAGCGTGAGGTGCTGCGACAGCTTGAGCTGCAGGGTTTGCTTCATGCCGCGGTGGGCAGGGGCCGAGGGTCGAGGTTTCGGATGTCTGGGCGTCGGGTCGTCGGCGCTGGTCTTATCCCTCGCCGGTGTGCGGGAAGGGTCCGTCAACCCGCATCAGAGGCGGAAGTGTTCGCCGAGGTAAACACGTCTAACATTTTCATTGTAAACGATCTCTTCCGGCCTGCCGGCGGCCAGCACCGAGCCTTCGTTAATTATGTACGCCCGGTCGCAAATTCCCAGCGTTTCCCGGACGTTATGGTCGGTGATCAGGACCCCGATTCCCCGCTCCTTGAGGAATCGGATGATGCGCTGGATGTCCAGCACCGCAATCGGGTCGACACCCGCGAACGGCTCGTCGAGCAGGATGAACGCGGGCTGGGTCCCGAGCGCCCGGGCGATCTCGGTCCGTCGCCGCTCCCCCCCGGACAGGGACAGCGCGGTGGCGTCGCGCAGGTGGGCGATGTGCAGCTCCGCGAGAAGCGTGTCGAGCCGGCGCCCAACTTCGTCCTCGGGCAACTCCATCAGTTCGAGGACCGCGCGGATGTTCTCCTGGACGGTCAGTCGCCGGAACACCGATGCTTCCTGCGGCAGGTAGGACAGCCCGAGTCGCGCACGCCGGTGGATCGGCAGGCGCGTGATCTCGCGATCGTCGATGTAGATCTGGCCGCCGTCGGCGGCGACCAGCCCCAAGATCATGTAGAAGCAGGTTGTCTTGCCCGCGCCGTTCGGCCCGAGCAGGCCGACCACCTCGCCGCTCGAGACCTCGAGCGACACGTCATGGACGACGACGCGCTTCTTGTAGCGCTTGTTGAGTTCGACGGCGCGGAGTCGGCTCATGTCGGATCAGGCCGGGCAGCCCGCATGCGCGGCCCAGGCGATGGCTTCAGCTCTTGCCGAGGTCGGTCGCGGGCTTCAGATCGAGGGGGGCCGCCGGGCGCGCGGAAGGTTCGTCCTTCTTCTTCGGTTGGATGACCGCGCGCACGCGGCCCTCGCGCCCCGGAGGGCCTGCAGCGTCCTTCGACGGCTGCACGCGGAACACCTCGGTGCGGGAGTCGTAGGAGATGTAGTTGCCCCGCACCTCGTCCTTGTCGCGCGATACCCGCGCCTTGTCGAAGAGCTCCACGCGCTCGGACTTGCCGTCGTACTCGATGCGCAACGCCTCGCCGTCGATCCATTCGTCGGCGCCGTCGCGCTTCTGGCGGAACGTCGCCGGGGCACCCACCGCCACGCCGGTCTGGAACCCCTGGGTATCCTGGCGCACCGTGAGCTTGTCCGCGCGCAGGACGAACGTGCCTTGCGTGAGCACGACGCGGCCCTCGAAGACCGCGGTCTGCTTCTGGTCGTCGGCGAGCATGCGGTCGGCTTCGATGTTCACCGGCTTGTCGCGATCGGTGCGCTCCGCATGCGCGACCGCGCCGATTGCGAGCAGCAGCATGACAGCGGTGATCGAGCGGCGCATCGCTCACCTCTTCTGCATCGCGGACGGTTCGAACGAGCCGCTCACGCGCGCCTTCAGCTCCAACTGGCGCTTGGCGTTGTCGTACTCCATGCCGACTCCGGCGAGCTTCGCGCTGCCCTCGGTGATCAGCACGGGCTCCGGCGTGCGCGCCACCTCGGTCTTCGGGAACACCTGGAGATAGGTGGTGTCCATGCGCAGCTCCGGGTGGTCTCCGACCGCCTCGCGGATCACCACCACGTTGCCGTACAGGCGCACCTCGTCACCCTCCTTGTTGACCGTCCCGCGCTCGGCCGAGACGCGCATCGGCGGACCCTTCTCGGGAAACTGCGTCAGCCGCGGCTCTTCGACCTCGGTCGTCTCCTCGTCCGGGTAGTAGAGCATTCGCTGGGCCGTCAGGCGCGACTCCGCCCGGCCACCTTTGTCCATCGCCGTGGAGGTGACGCGGTCAACCACGAACTCCGGCACGCGTGCGCGCGCCGTCGACGCCGCGGCCGTGGGGGCGTTCACCGTACGCTCGAGCCAGAACGTGAGCGCCGCGAGCCCGGCCGCGAGTCCGAGCGAGAACAGCGTGTTGGAGCGCAGTTTCATGCCGGGTTTCGACGACACGCGGGGGGCAAAGCCGCTTCGCGGCGCCCCCTCGTGCTCCCCGAAGTCGGCGAAAGCGATGCCTTCAGCATCGGTTTCATATCAGATACCGTGCGACCGCGGCGTCGAGCACGCCCTGCGCGCGAAGGATCAGATCGCATACCTCGCGCGCGGCGCCGCGACCCCCGGGAGTGCGGCTGACGTAGTGCGCGCAGGAGCGTACCGCTTCGGGCGCCTCCGGCACCGTGGCCGCGAAGCCGCAGCGCGTGAGTACCGGCAGATCCGGCAGGTCGTCGCCCATGAAACCGCACGCGCGCGCCTCGAGGCCGAGTTCCGCGCAAATGCGCTCGAATACCGACAGCTTGTCCTCGACGCCCTGGAACAGGCGCGCCACACCGAGGTTTGCGGCACGCGCCGCGACCGCATTCGAGCGTCGTCCGCTGATCAGCGCGATCTCGACGCCCGCAGTCTGTAGCAACTTCAGGCCGAGCCCGTCGAGTGTATGGAACGCCTTCAACTCTGCGCCCGCGTCGGTGTAGTAGAGGGTGCCGTCGGTCAGCACGCCGTCGACGTCGAACGCCATGAGCCGCAGCGGACGGGCCCGCTCGAGGGCGTCGCTCACAGCACTTTCGCGCGAAAGAGGTCGTGGATGTTGAGCGCGCCGACCAGCGTGCCGGCGGCATCGACGACCGGGAGCTGCGTGGTCTTGCGAGTCTCCATCAGCTCGACCGCCTCCGCGGCGAGCGCCTCGGGGCGGATGGTGCGCGGATTGCGCGTCATGACCGCCGTGATCGGGGTGGTGCGGATGTCGCCGCCGCGCTCCAGGCTGCGCCGCAGGTCGCCGTCGGTGAAGATGCCCACGAGGCCGCCCGCCTCGTCCACGATAGCGGTCATTCCCATCCGCTTCTTCGAGACCTCGAGCACTGCCTCGGCCAGCGTCGCGCGCTCGCTCACCGTCGGGATGTCCGCGCCGGTGCGCATCACGTCACGCACGTGCGTGAGCAGGCGCCGGCCGAGCAGTCCGCCGGGATGCGAGCGGGCAAAGTCGTCGTGGCCGAACCCGCGCGCGTCGAGCAGCGCCACCGCGAGCGCGTCGCCGAGGGCGAGCGCGGCGGTAGTGCTCGCCGTCGGCGCGAGGTTGAGCGGGCACGCCTCCTTCTCGACGCGCGTGTCGAGCACGACGTCGGCGAGCGCCGCGAGCGTCGAGTCGAGCTTCCCGGTGAGCGCGATCAGGCGCGCGCCCATCCGCTTGACAAGCGGCAGCACGGTCAGCAGCTCGTCGCTCTCCCCGGAGTAGGAAAGCGCGATCACCACGTCGTCGTGCATGATCATGCCGAGATCGCCGTGGCTCGCCTCGCCCGGATGCACGAAGAAGGCCGGGGTCCCGGTGCTCGCCATCGTCGAGGCGATCTTGCGGCCGATGTGGCCCGACTTGCCGATGCCGGTCACGACGACCCGCCCGCGGCACGCGAGGACGAGCCGCACTGCTGCGACGAATTGCCCGTCGAGACGCGAGGCGAGCGCCGCCACTGCCGCGGCCTCGATCTCGAGCACCTCGCGGGCGAGCGCGAGCACGCCTGCCGCACTGGCCACCGAGCCATCGGCGCGATCTTCGTGGTCCCGCGTTGGCACTCTCGCTATCATCGTGAAAAGTATAGCAAACGACCTATGTGGACCCACTGCGGGCCCCGCTCGCGCGCGGCCCTCGAGACACGATGAGCGAAGCACTCGAACTGGTGCTGATCCTCCTCGCGAGCGCGGTGCTCGTCGTGGTGGTTTTCCGCAGTCTGCACCTGCCGCCGCTGCTCGGCTATCTGATTGTCGGCGTCGCGATCGGCCCGCACGCGCTCGGCTGGGTCGCCGACAGCCCGGCGACGCGCCAGCTCGCGGAGTTCGGTGTCGTATTCCTCATGTTCTCGCTCGGGCTCGAGTTCAGCCTGCCGCGGCTGGTCCAGATGCGCGGCCTGGTCTTCGGGCTGGGCGGCGCGCAGGTCGCGCTCACCATGGCCGTGCTCGCGCCAGCCGCCGTCATCTTCGGAGTCTCGTGGCAGGCCGCGGTCGTGCTCGCCGGTGCGCTCGCGATGTCTTCCACGGCGATCGTGATCCGCCTGCTCGTCGAGCGCCTCGAGACGGACACTCCGCACGGCCGCGATGCGATCGGCGTGCTGCTGTTCCAGGACCTCGCGGTGGTGCCGCTGCTGATCCTCATTCCGGCGCTCGCCGGCTCGGGGGAAACGCTCACGCGCGACCTCGCCCTGGCGGCGCTCAAAGCCGCCGCAGTCCTCGCGGTCGTGCTGCTTATCGGGCAGCGCCTGATGCGCACCTGGTTCACGCTGGTCGCCCGCCGCCGCTCGCACGAGCTCTTCATCATCAACGTGCTCCTGATCGTCCTGGGGCTCGCATACCTCACGGAGCTCGCCGGCCTCTCGCTCGCCCTCGGCGCGTTCGTCGCCGGAATGCTGATTTCCGAGACCCAGTACCGGCACCAGGTCGAGGAGGACATCAAGCCCTTCCGCGAGGTGCTGCTGGGCCTGTTCTTCATCTCGGTGGGCATGCAGCTCGACCTGCGGGTCGTGGCGGGCCACTTTGCGCTCGTCCTGACGATTTTCGCGGTGCCGATGGTGCTGAAGTTCGTTCTGATCGCCGGACTGTCGCGGCTGCGCGGCGCGACGCCGGGGACCGCGATCCGCAGCGGCCTCGCGCTCGCCCAGGCGGGCGAATTCGGTCTGGTGCTCATCGTACGCGCCCTGGACGTGCAGGTGGTCGACCTGGCCCTGTCGCAGGCGATCGTGGCGGGTATGCTGCTGTCGATGCTCGCCGCACCGTTTCTCATCCAGCACAGCGACCGGATCGCGCTGCGGTTCTCGGGCTCGGAGTGGATGCTGCGGTCGCTGCAGCTGCATCAGATCGCGGTGCGCAGTCTCGCGGCCGAGCGGCATGTCGTGATCTGCGGATACGGCCGGACCGGACAGAGCCTCGCGCGCTTCCTCGGGCGGGAGGGGATCGGGTACATCGCGCTCGATCTGGATCCGGAGCGCGTCCGCGAGGCGGCCGCGGCCGGCGATACCGTGGTTTTCGGCGACGCTGCGCGCCGCGAGACGCTCATCGCCGCCGGGGTGAAGCGCGCGGCGGTGCTCGTCGTGACCTATACCGACACCCCATCCGCCCTGCGGGTGCTGCACTTTGCGCACGAAGTGAGCGCGGCGCTACCGGTCATCGTGCGCACGCGCGACGACAGCGCGCTCGAACGACTCCAGCAGGCAGGCGCGACCGAGGTCGTGCCCGACACGTTCGAGACCAGCCTGATGCTTGCTTCGCACGCGATGCTGATGCTGGGCGTTCCGGTCCGGCGCGTGGTCGCGCAGATCCGGGGCGTACGCGACCAGCGCTACCGGCTGTTGCGCGGCTTCTACCACGGTGCGAGCGATGACGCCGCCGATCTCGACGACGCCAACCAGCCCCGGCTGCACACCGTCAGCGTCGATACGGGCGCGCGCGCGGTCGGGCGCACGCTCGCCGAGATCGCGCTTGCAGAGCTCGGCGCAGAGGTGACGGCGATCCGCCGGCGCGGCATCCGCGCGGACGACCCCGGGCCGGAGACGCGCTTCGAGGCGGGCGATGTCGTCGTGCTGCTCGGGCGCCCCGACGCGCTCGAGGCGGCCGAGGCGCGGTTGCTGCAGGGGTAGCGGAGCGGGCGCGCCGGGTCAGTCGAGCCGGCGGCAGAGGATGTACATGGCCGAGTCGTCAGTCGCGTAGGTCAGAATACTCGCGTCGGCCGTAGCGATCGGCTCGTTGTCGATGGCCTGCTTCGCGGCGCGCACCAGGCCGCGGCGCGGGTCCCCGTCGTCGAGCTGGCTTTCGACCCCGATCGCGACTTCTCCGGGCAGGTTTGCAGTGCAGACGGCGAGGCGGGGGAAAGAGAAAACGCCCCACTCGACACCGACGACCCCGGCGTAAGCGTTCAGCGGCTGCGCGACCGGCGTGATCACCGGCGGCGGCGCATTAATAAGCTCGGACAGCCGGAGCTGCCACCAGAAATTCAGCGATTCACCGGTCACTGCGTCCACGGTCAGGGTGACCACCGGGTTGCCGCCGGGGGGTGGCGCCTGGTACGAGCCGCTGATGCGGCCGTCGCCGGTGCCGTCCTTCGACCGTCCGACCCAGCGGCTCGTCGCGCGTGTGTCGTCGCCGGGCAGCGCCGCGTAGCGATCCTGGTACGTCAGCACCGCCACCTTCAGGTGCTCGAACTCGTTAGCGACGAACTTGATGCGCGACTGCACGAGAATGCCGTTGCCGAGCAGCAGCATGCCGAGCAGCAGCCCGATGAGCACGAGCACGATCGCGAGCTCCACGAGCGTGAAGCCACCTTGTTGGAGAGGGTGCCCGCAGGCCCTCCGTTGCCTGTGGACGCCATCGGAAGATCCAGCCATTCTTCTGTGACGGATGACTTGCAGCACGACGTACGACGATCCGCGACGATGCCCCGCCGTCATCGCGGAAGCGAGGAATTAGTCCCGCAATTCCCGCGGTGCCAACTACCCGCTCGTGGCCGCTGCACCACCTGTCGGTGTGGCGACAGGTGTGCATCGGCGCCTCGACAACGCAAAAGAAAAGCCCGCCACAGGGGCGGGCTTTTGCGGAGGGTGCTGCCGTCGGTGCTTGGGTCGTCCTCAGACGCCGCGGCACAGGAGGTATTGGTTGGAGCCGGTCTCCACGTAGTTCGCTCCCAAGACCCCCAGCGCGGTGGTCGATCCGCCGATGATCGCGCGGAGCGAACCGGTGAGGGCGTTCTGGTCGTCCATCTGCGTGTCCACGGCGATCGCGACCTTGTCCGGGACGCCCGACGAGCAGATGATCAGGCCGCTCAGGCTGAGCGTCGGCGCACCCGCTCCGGTCGCCGCGCCGATCATGCTTCCAAACGCGTTCGTCGGCTGGGCGGACGCTTGCGCGGCGGGGGCGGTCGGGCCTGCGATGAACCCCGCGGATCGCAGGTTCCACCAGAAGAGCCGCGTCTCGGGCTCCGGGCTGGCCGTCGCATCGTTCCAGAGGCCCTGGAGCACCCCGTCCCCGGCGGTCGCCGATGTACCGGGCGCACCGAGCGTCCAACGGGTCGGCGCCCCGGCGTCGTCGCCCGGGATCGCCCGGTAGCGGTCCTGATAGGAGAAATAGGCGGCGGTGATGCCGTTGAAATCGTTGATGACGTTCTTGATCCGGGCCTGGGTGATCATCTCCTGACCCTTGAGGATTCCGCCCAGCAAGAGGCCGATGATCACGAGCACGATCGCGATCTCGACCAGGGTGAACCCCGACTGCTTCGGTTTGATTTGCATTGTTTGCTCCTTCCGATCACGCCCCGGCAATACCCGAGGCCGCGGTGCCCGAAGGAGGAGCAACTTCAATGCCAGCCCTTTCCCCTTGAATGTGAAAGAAATCACGTCCTTTTTGGCGGGCGGAATGTCGGGAACCCGCCAGGATTGACGTGCGTCCGACAAGACTAGGGCTTCCGCGCCCGCTCGGCCGCGATGCGATCCTCGAGGAGTTTCAGGCGTCGCTGGAGCAATAGGAGATCGCGCTCATCCTTTACCTGCCCGCTGGCGATCAGGCCGCCGATCAGGATCTTGGCGGCCTCGAGCTCGTTCATGTCTTCGAGGATGAACGGCTCCATCTGCTTCACCCAGACCGGGGCGTCGGGCGTGGTGGTGTACTTTTGCAGGGCGACCGCGTACCGGCGGGCCAGGGCAGGATCCTTGAGCTCGTGCTTCGCGATTACGGTCGCGTGCGCGAGCCACGGCCAGCGCCGGTTCGGGTCCTCGAGGTACGCCCGATAGACGAAGTCCAGCATCTGCCGCTTCTTCGCCGGATCGGGAACCTCGGCGTACAGCCGGCTTGCGGACATTAACGGGTACTGCCCGGCGGGGTCGAGCGCGACGATCCGTGCGAGCCAGGCCTCGAGCCGGTCGTAGTCCAGATCCCGGTAGGGCACCCGCGTGCCGGCCTGATAGTCGAACGCTTGAAGGTACAGCATGAGAAGTTTCGCCAGCGGGACAGGCTCCCCGAAAGACGCGAGGCGCAATAGATGGACGCTGGGCGGCAAGCCCAGGTCCTCGGCCGCCGCATGCGGGCTCGGCCGGGACGCGCCCACCCAGATCTGGAGAGCGAGCGTCCCGCCGAGCAGCGCGAGCACCCAGCGCGGAACCTGGCTGACCGGCCGCTCGCGCATCGCTAGAAGTTCTGCCGATGGAGATCGAACTGGGCCGCAGCCATTAGGAGGAGGGTGTAGAGGGCGGCCTGTCCCACGACGCTGGCGAGGGTCCATGCCGCCGGCGCCGTCGCGACGAGCCAGTCGGAGCGGGTCATCAGGTCGAAACGGGGCAGGACGAGAGCGATCGCCTGGATGATCCCGTCGGCCGCGCGGTCGGTCCACCGGGTCGAGGCCTCGGACCCCGCTGCGATCACCTGGATCGCACCGATTGAGCGGCCCAGCACATAGAACCCGAGGACCGTGGCGAGTGCCGGCACGATGTGCGTAATCGTGATCACGCAGAAGAGGCTCATGGCGGCGAGGATGATCAGCTCGCACGCAAGTGACAAAGTCCACGTCGCGAGCCGTTCCAGCGGGACAAAGGGGAGGAGGGGAAGGCTGACGAGCAGGGCCAGACCCACCGCGGCTGTCGAGAAGCCGACGAACTTGCCGGCAAGATAGACGCCCCGGGGCCAAGCCTGGGCGAGCATGAGCTCGAAGACCTTGTCGTTGAACTCCCGCACGATGCTCATCGCGACGAACGCTGCGGTGAGGAATGCGGCCGAGGCCCGCAGGACCGCCGCCAGCACGGTGCCCTGGATCTGGGGCGCCTCGATGATCGCGACCTGCTGGATGAACCCGGCCAGCCCGAGGCACAGGAGGACCAGCACGCCGACGAGCCAGAGCATGCGGCTGCGGGTCGCTTCGAGGAGCGTTGCGCGGGCGATCGGTAGGATGACGCGTATCATGCTCGACCAGTTTGCGACAATGTCGATGGCATGGAAGATGCCGAGGCGAGAAGACTAAGGTTCGAGGGAGCCGAATGCAAGGCGACGCGACCGCCAGGGTGAGCGAGGAGGTCTTTCAGGCGTCCGTGCAGGTGTCCGGCCGCAAGGCGCGGTTGCTGGTGCTTGCGATGCTGATCTGCCTGCACGTCGCGGTGATCCGCGGCGTGGAGGACATCTGGGCGCGCGGGCTCATGATGGCCCACCTCGGGCTGTTCATGATCTGGCAGCCGTTCATGCAGGGCGGCCAGAAGCTCAAGGCGAGCGAGCTCTTCCTCATCGTGCTGATCACGGTCGGGATCCTCGCGTTCCTGAACTGGTGGATGCTCGGGATGTGGGTGGCGCTGCTCTCCGGGATCGTCGGCGGCAAGGTGTTTCTGTTCCAGGCACGCTGGCTGCGCCTCTTCTACCTCACGGTCTTCACCTACCTCGTGATGCTGCTGCTGCTCTGGGTCGTGCCGAACGGCTTCCCGAACACGATCCTCGAGCGCGAGATCCGGCTGCTCGTGCAGTACGGCCTGCCGGCCCTCTTCGTGGTCATGGCGCTCATGCCGGTGGAGTCGGACACCGCCGAGCCGCAGGTGATCGATTTCTTCTACGCAAGCATGATCTTCCTGCTGCTCGTCGCCCTGGTCCTCGGCAGCTTCGCGTTCATGACCGTCGGGAAGAAGAGCTACGCGTTCGCGCTCACCTTCAGTCTGATGGCGATCGCGACCTTCCTCCTGTTCCTCAGCATCGTGTGGAACCCGCGCGCGGGGTTTTCCGGGCTGCAGATGGTCTTCTCGCGCTATCTGCTCTCGATCGGGCTGCCGTTCGAGCAGTGGCTCCACTTCCTCGCGGATCTGTCGCGCGCGGAGACCCGGCCGGAGCACTTCCTGAAGGAGGCCTGTGCGGGGCTCGCGAAGCTGCCGTGGGTCACAGGCGGCAGCTGGACCGCCGGCGGCGAGTCGGGCGAATTCGGCGCGCCGTCCAAGCACACCGTCGACTATGCAGGGCGCGAGATCAACATCCGCCTGTACAGCCGCCAGCGTCCGAGCCCGTCGCTGGCCTGGCACATCAATCTCCTCGGCCAGCTCGTCGGGGAGTTCTACGTCGCCAAGCAGCGCGAGCTGAAGCTGAAGCAGCAGAGCTACGTGCAGGCGCTTCACGAGACCGGGGCGCGCATGACCCACGACGTGAAGAACCTGCTCCAGTCGCTCAATGTGCTGTGCTCGGCCGCCGAGCGCGATCCGGCCGGAGACCCGGCCGCACTCCCGGCGTTGATGCGTCGCCATCTGCCGACCGTGCTGCAGCGACTGCAGCAGACGCTCGACAAACTGCAGCGACCGCAGACCGACACGGGGCGCTTCGTGCAGGCCGACGCATGGTGGGAGACGATGCAGAAGACCTACCAGCTGCGCGGCGTGGAGTTCGACTCGGCGCGGGTCTCCCCGGGCGTCCTGCTCCCGAAGGACCTGTTCGACACGACCGCCGAGAACCTGCTGCAGAACGCGCTGGAGAAGCGCAAGCTCGATCCCGGCAGTACGGGTCGGTATCGCACTGGAACTGGGCGAGGACGTCGTCCTCAAGGTGACGGATACCGGGCGCCCGGTGGCGAAGAACGTGCAGGAGGGCCTGCTCAAGGGGCCGGTGCCGTCCGATACGGGCTACGGAATCGGGCTGTACCAGGTTGCGCGCCAGGCCGACATGCTCGGCTTCACGCTCCGGCTCGCGCGGAACGAGCCCGACGAGGTCGTGTTCGAGCTGCGCGGGGCACTGCGCAGGTCCGAGATGCGCGCTTCCCCGTCCCAGGCGGCAGCCGCTCCGACGGCCGACATGCCGCGCGAGCGCGCAGCGTCCTGAGCTGCCCGACGGCTACGCCGCGGCTTCGTGTCCGGCGGCGGCCTTGCGCCCGCGCAGGGTATAGACGGTCGTGTCGCCCTTGCCTTTCAGGTAGAGCGTCTTGGGCGGGTCGAACTCGAACCGGTTGCGCAGGCGGCGATAGGTCGTGACGTCGACCTGGACCATGCCCGGAACGCTCTCGGCGGTGATTCGGCTCGCGAGGTTCACGGTGTCGCCCCAAAGGTCGTAGATGAATTTCTTCTTGCCGACCACGCCAGCCACCACGGGCCCGGTCCCGATTCCCATCCGGATCTCCAGGCGATGGTCGTTCACCGACAGGTCGCTCGCGAGCAGATCGCGCATATCGAGCGCCATCTGGGCGATCGCCTCGGAATAGTTGACCGAGGATTCGTCGTTCAGGCCCCCCGCCACCATGTAGGCATCGCCGATCGTCTTGATCTTCTCGAGCCCGTGCTGCTCGGCGAGCGAATCGAACGACGAGAAGACCTTGTTGAGCATCGCGAAGATCTGGTTGGGCGACATGCCCTCGGCGAGCGTGGTGAAGTTGACGATGTCCGCGAACATCACGGTCACGTCGGCGAAGCCGTCGGCGATCGTGCCGTCCTCCATCTTCAACCGCTCGGCGACCGGGCCGGGCAGGATGTTGAGCAGCAAGCGCTCGGAGCGCTCCTGCTCGGCCTGGAGCAGCCGGTGCGCCTCCTCCATGCGGGCTTTCGACTTGTCCCGCTCCACGGCCGCGTAGCGCAGCAGGAAGTAGACGACGCTCGAGATCGCGACGAAGTTGAGGGCGAAGAAGACGACGATCGTCTTCGGCGGCACTGGCGGCGGCCTCGCGCCCTCGGCGAACAGGTAGTAGTCGGCCCCCGCCGCCGCCGCGATCAGCACGATGTAGGCGACGAACCAGGGAATCGAGTCGCGCGGGCTGTAGACCAGCACCGCCACGATCGGCGCGAGGAGTCCCCAGAGCACGAAGCCGCTCGCGGTGATGAAATCGCCGAGCTGCCACTGCAGCACGAACGGGAAGAAGAGGTAGAGGCTGAGCTGCAGCACGCGGAACAGGTCGAAGTTCCGGGTGACCAGGTAGACGAGCAGGGTCCCGAGCGACACCAGCTGGTAGCCGAACGGCACCGACGCCGGCAGGTTGAGACCCATCGCCCCGTAGAGGGCCAGCCACAGCACCGGAGCCGCAACCGTCAGCCCCATCGCGAGCATCAGCAGCGACTTCTTGAGCTTGACGTCGTCCGCGTCGTCCGCCTCGATGCCTGCCGTCCGCAGGCGCCTTCCGAGTTCGGCGAAATAGCTCATCGAAGGGTGTGTTGTCGGCGAGGTGTCGCGGTTAGGAACAGAGCAATCCCCGTTCCAGCGAGACCGAGCGGCATTCTACGATGAGTCGCCGGCACCCGGCGGGTTACGCGACCGGGCATGCGTCACACTGCGCGGCGGAGCCGAGGAATGGCGCCGCCAGAGCGGGAAAAATGCCTCAGATCGCGCCGGCGGCGATCAGGCGGTTGTAGAGGATGTTCGGCGAGATCCAGCTGACCAGGTCGTCGAACTCGACGCCGGGGCCGCCGGGACGCGGGTCGCGCGCCACGAACTCGTTGTCGACCCCGGTGGAGTTCTCCAGCTCGTCGGCGCTGGCCGCCGTAATGCCGGCCGCTTGCGAGGCGAAGTTCCGGCCGTTCGAGAGGACGACCACCGGTGGGCGGAAATCGAGCGCGCCGGCACAGTTCGCGACGTCGCAAATGCGGAGCTCAGGCAGCGTCGCGGCCAGGTTCGAGATGCCGACCTGTGCGAGCGCGTTCGTGGTCGTGAAGAGGTAGCACTTTTTCGCATCCCCGGCGCACGTCGCTGCGTCGACGTAGGGCGGCGTGTGGACGTACTGGGACACGGCGTAGCGGATGCGGTTGCCCCATGCGTCGAGCAAAAAGCCCTGCGGGTCGGTTGGACCGATGCCCAGCGTCGCCGCCGGCAGGAATCCGTTGTACGGGTTCGTGCAAACGCCGCCGCCCGCCGGGGACTCCACGCCGGCGCCCGCGCCCGAGGCCGGGCACGGGAACCGGCCGTTGCGCAGGAAGAAGCCCACCAGCGCCTCGCGCGCCTGGTCGAGTTGCTGCTGCGTCTGCTCGACCTCGCGAGCGCTCGTCATGGCCCCCATGGTCAGTACGACGCCGCCCAGAATGAGGGCAAGAATCACCACCACCACCGCGAGCTCGGTCAACGTGAATCCGCTCGCACGGCCGCGCAAGATGCCTCGACGGGCGCTCATGGTGCAACGACCGCGAGCTTGTCGTTGCGCCCGCTCGCGCGGAGGTAGGTCTCGAACTGGTTCACCGGCGTGTGAGCGCCCGAGGTCCAGACGTTCCTGCCCTCGAGATACCGGTTGAGCGCAGCGGCCGGTCGGGGCGTGTTGTTGTCGACCGGCAGCCCCGAGAGCAGCAGCACGAGATGGCGGCCCGTGCCGCCGTTGGCGGTGTTGAGCGCGTCGCGACAATCCGCGCCCGCCAGCAGGCAGTCCGAGTTGCCGGTGCCGACGTCCTTCGGCAGCGCGGTCGTCGCGGCCGGCGCGACCGAGTACATCGTGACCCGATGCCAGTTGTTGTTGACGAACCAGTTCGGCCCGACGATGGCGGTGTTGTAGGGGGGCTTCGCCACGACGACCGTGAGAGGCATCGTGCTCGAGTCGTCGCAGTCCGGCAGGGTCAACACGACCTCGACGCGCGCGCTCCCCTGCACGGGGGCGCCCGTGACGTGGGAATTCGAGATCGCGCCCGGGCTGCCTGGAGCCGGGCAGGCCAAGCCGCCCTTGGTGGCGGTGGTGCTGATCGTTACGTTCGCACTCTGGACCGGATCGACGAAACTGCTCGCCACATTCAGCGCGTGCCCGGTAATCCGGATCTGAGGCGTTGTGTTGTTTACGTAGGTGACGTTGCACACGATCTGGCCGTTCGTGGAACCACTGCATGCGGTCCCCGCGTTGAGCACGTTCGGGCCGACCGACAGCTCGAGGAGGTTCGGGTTGTACGTCGGGTTGCCGTTCAAGAGCTCCCACTGCACGAATGGCACGAACAACGGAGTCGTCACGTCCTTGGCGACGGGCATCAGGCCGTTCGGCGTGTTCCAGGCGCCCTGGAAGTTGGAGGTGTCCGGCTGCACGAACGGCGCCGCGAACGGGAAATACCCCTGGCCGGCGACGCCGGCATGGTCGCGCCAGCGCTGGAAGTGGCCCTTTTCGGCGAAGGTGGCGCCCTCCTTGAACATGGCGTCGCGGGTTTCGGTCTGCAGGCGCTTGGCCACCATGTTCTCGACCACGGGAAACAGATCGCGCGAGCCGATCGCGAGCACCTTGTCGTTGAACGCGCCGCCAACGCAATCCGAAGCGACGCACGCCGTGCGCGCTACGTACGTGGTGTTGGCCGCATCGCGGTTCTCGTCCTCCAAGTAGTTCGCCGCGACGTTCCTCCCCGCCGCGTTTCGGTTCTGCCCGCCCAGTGCGGCGCCGGGCGCGAACACCAGGGCAATGACGTTCGTCGCTTGAGCGAGTCCCGTCATGGTGAGGGTGCCTTGCGTGTCGCTGTTGATGACGGACGCGCTGGAGTCGGTGAACGGCTGGGATAGCACATACCAGAGTCGTTCCCCGGCACTGTCGCGCAGGTCTGGGAGACGCAGCGTCTGCCACGGTAGCCGTCCGATGTACGAGGGGCACACATTGCCCGCGAGAAGATCGGCGACCCCGTCGTCGTTGCTGTCCGGGCAGGGAAGGCTTCCCGGCCGGTTGGCGTCCAGCGCCGCGCGCGCGATCAGCGCATCGCGCGCCTGCCGGAGCACCGCCTGATCGTGGTCGTCGTGCTTCGTCTGCGCGGTCGCCTGGCTCAAGCCCCGGGTGAGTCCGTACAGCGAGCCGAGCACGAGAATGACGAGCGCGATCAGCACGCCGTAGCCGCATTGCCGGGTTCGCAGCGCGTATCCGGCCGTGCGCCGCGCGCGAAGTGCCCTGGTTGGCGTTGTGCGCATCGGATTCTTTCGGAGGCTACGGCGCCGGGCGGTTGACCGTGATCCCGCCGCCCTGGAGCGTGTCGCGGACCTCGCCCTTGCTGCGGTCGAGTGTCTCGCCGACCTTTACGCCCACCGCGGCATCGCTGCTCGCGATGCCGACCCGGTCAGGGGTGCGGCCGCGATACGTGTCGTCCTGGGGCACGCCGTTGATCCAGGTCGTGGTCTTGCCGCTGGAGCGCACCACGTGACCGTTCACGGTCACCAGGCTCTCGACGACGACTTCGCTCTCGGTCACGTTCAAGTTCCGCCGCCGATCCAGATCTTGCCGCTGCTGCGGTGTGAAGAAGATGCGTCCGAGGTCCTGCGCGGAGGCGCTGGGTGTCGCCCCGAGCAGCGCGCCGGTGAGCGCGAGGCTCAACGCGATCCGAAGCGCTTGCCGCAGTGCAATGAAGTCAGGAGGCATGGTCCTCGGCTCCGGTCACGTTGCTTTCGCCTTGCGATCACGGATCGTCACGAGGTCAATCGTGCAGTCCGCGCGCAGACGCGGACCCGCTCCCCGGTCCGTCGACGGACGGTCGAGTCGCGACACCGTGCACTGCCTCACGATCACGTGCGAGCTCAGCGCGCCGCGCAGATCGTCGATGAAACGGAACAGGTCTTCCTCGTGCAGCAGTGCGAGGTCGACTTTCATCTGGCTCGCAAGAAACTCGACGTCCCCCGCGGCCGCGAGTCCCGGGTAGTCGGCCGGCCGCTGCGGCTCGATCGTGTACTTCACGTCATAGAGCTTGCGTGCGCTCTTGATCTGCGCGATCCGTTCGACCCAGTCGGCCCGACGTTCCTCGCCGATCAGACCGCGGCCGCGCAGCTTCTGGTAGTCCACGAGCTTCTCGCGGATCTCGCGCTCCTCGTCGGTCGTGCGCGCGAGCCGGCTCTGTGCGGCCTCACGGTCGGCCGCGGCCTTCGCCTGCTCGGCGCGTCCCTTCTGCAGCATCTGCTGCGAAAGGATGATCGCGATCCCGCCCACCGCGACGAGGAGGGCAGCGACGACCGCAGGGGCGATCAGGCGTTTTCCGGCGTTTGGCGGCAGCTTCATGAGCCGGTCTTCTTCGCCACGGTCAGACTGAATCGCGGCACGGCCGCGCCGGTCTCGGTCCCGATGTCGCCGCTGAGACGCCCCGTCGACCCGAGTTCGAACGGCATCTTCGTCTGTATGACCTCCACACCGGGACGCTTGCCGAGGCGCTCGATGAACTCGGTGACGAGCGCAGTGATCGCCTTGTAGTCGGATGCCTTGACCGCGGTCACTTTGCCATCAATCTGGATGACCTCGAAAAGCGGTCCCGCCGCCGCCTTGCTGGGCGCGGCAGGGACCGGCGGCGCTACCGGGCTCAAGCTCCGGACCGGATCCGCCTTGGCGGCGCGCGGGTTGGCGGTGAGTTCCCACTGAAGCTTGTCGACCTCGATCCGCGGCGAAGCATCCAGCGCGGCCGACACGTCGCCGACCAGCCTCTCGGGCCGCGCGGTCTGCTTCGTGAGAGCGGCATAGTTCTGCATTGTCACGCGCAGGTTGTCTGTAGTGGTCGGGAGCTGGGGGAAGCCCGCCTCGACTTTGGCGTAGCTCTCCGTCGCCAGGCGTGCGCGCTGCCGATCGAGGCCGATCTGGTCCTGCAGGCCGAAGTACTGCGTCAACAGCACGCCTGCCCAGAGCAGCCCCGCCGCGCCAAGCGCGGCACCGGCGGCGACCAGACCCTTGCGGGCCTGGCGTAGGCGGAAGAACTGCCGAAGGTTTTCGCCGGCGTATTGCACGGCGGGCGGGCGCTGGGCGAGGAGGTGCAGCATCAGCACCTCGGCGCCGGCGTCGTTCGGGTATCCCTTCAGGCCGATCGTCGCCGCGGCTTCGCCGAGCTCGATGACGTTCACCCGGACCTGGGGCATGTTCGGCACGGCCGCCTGAACCCGGGCCTTCTGTCCCGCAGGGGCGATCAACAGCGCGTCGATCGCGCCCCCTTCGCGCGCCACGACGCGGGTGGCGGTCAGATACTGGTGCACCCGCGTGGTCTCGCGATCGAACGCTTCGGCGACCCGGTTCGGATCGGCGGCGTCGGTCGCATCGATCGGTCCGAGGCGGCTGAAGCGGATCTTGCCGTTCTCGACGTAGCTTTGACGCAGCCCCGCTGACTGTAGCGTGACGAGGAGCAACGGCGCTTTCTTCGCCCCGAGCTTCGACGCGATCTGCGGTGCCAGCAACGCGGCCGAGAAGACGCCCGCGACCGGGGTCTCGGCCTCCCGCAGCGCTTCGAGCCACGGCTGGAATTGCGCGTTGTTGGTGAAGGCGCTGAACAGGACCCGCTCGTCCCGCCGCTGCGTGCGCTCGAAGCCGAGCGACATCGCGAGCGAGAGGCTGGTGTCGCGGTAGCGCTGGGCGAGTTTCCGGCCCAGCAGCGCTGCACGGTCCCCGCCGCGCACGAACGGGATGTTTTCCTGGTGGAAATCCTCCTCGACGATGTCGACGAGCACGAAGAACAGGCTGCGCGGCAGGCCGCTCAGGTGAGCGGCGAACGCTTCCGCACCTTCCTCGTTGTTGGCGAACGACGACTCGAGCGCGAGCTTGTGGCGCGCCGAGCGGTACACCACCACCCGGTTCGCGTTGAAATAGAGGAGGCGTTTTTCGGACATTGATCGCTCAGAACTTGATCTTGGTGATCGTGTCGTAGATCGGTCCCAGCACGGAGAGCATGACCCAGCCCAGGAGCAAGCCCATTACCACCGTCATCGCCGGCTCGATCAGGACCTGGATCCGCCCGATCTCCTCCTTCACCTCGCGATTGTAGAAGTAGCTCACGTTGAGGAGTGCGGTGTCCAGCGCACCGGTGCTCTCCCCGACGCGCAGCATGCGCACGACGAGCGGCGGGAAGAGGCCCACCTCCTGGAACGCGGCAGTGACCGACTTGCCCTCCGCGATCTGCTGGCCGGCCGCCTCCAGGCCTTCCCGGATGACCGCATTCCCCGCCGAGTCCTCCGCGTTGCGGATCGCGTCGAGAATGGTGATTCCCGAGGAGTACATCAGCGCAAAAATGCTCGCAAAGCGGGACAGGATGATCTTGCGCAGGATCGGACCCAGCATCGGCAGCCGCAGCTTGATCCCGTCGATACGATAGCGCACCGCGGGGTTGGTCCGGGCGGCGTACCGGAGGACGAAGAACGCGATCACCGGCAGGCCGAGGATCGCCCACCAGTAATAGACGAACAGGTCGGAGACGAAGATGAGGAGGCGAGTGTGCATCGGCAGCGTCTGCCCCATGTTCTTGATCAGCGAGACCATCTGGGGCACGAGATAGATCATCAGGAAGATCGTGACGGCGATCACGACCGTTCCGACGAAGGCCGGATACATGACGAGCTTCTTCGCCTGCGCAGCGAGCTCGTCTTCCCACTTCAGGTTCTCGGTGATGCTCTTGAGCACCTCCGGCAACCGGCCCGTATCCTCACCCGCCTTGATGAGGCTTCGGAACACGGGGCTGAACACCTCCGAGTAGGAGCTCAGGGCGCCCGAGAGGTTCTGTCCGCCCTGGATGCTTTCGATCAAGCCGGAGATGACTTCGCGGAAGCGCGGGTTCTCGACGCTGTCGCGCAGGTCGGTGAGCCCTTCGATGAGAGGCACCCCGGCGCCGGTGAGCTGCTCGAGGTGGAAGCAGAAGTTGATCAGGTCCGGGCGCTTGATGGCACGCCCGAGTCCGCCGGCGCGCTTGGTCGGCCCGCCCACCACCAGGTCGAGCCCCATGCGCTTCAGGCGCAGCTCGAGGTCGACGATGTTCAGCGCGTCGATCTGGCCCAGGGCGGCCTTGCCCGTCGCGTCGATCGCCTTGTAGTTGAAGGTTGCCATCCGACCTGCTGGTAAGGGCCAATGCGGAAGGATAACGCTTTGGCGCGGCACGGAAAACTCGCCGTGCCAGGCGCGCCGTGACGGGGGTCACGCGCGCCGGGATTCCGCGGTCACATCCGCGCGGTTACATCCGCGCGGTTACATCCGATCGGTCACGTCGACGACGCGCATCAGCTCGTCGACCGAGGTGGAGCCGTCCAGGACCCGCCGGGCCCCGTCGTCGGCGAGGGTCCGGAAGCCCCGGGCGAGGGCCGCTTTGAGCATCTCGCGGGCGGTGGCGCGGTGCGCCATGAGCTCGTCGATCTCGCCGTCGACCTTGAGGAGCTCCATGATCGCGAGCCGGCCGCGATAGCCCTGGTAGTCGCAATGGTCGCAGCCGACCGCACGGTAGAGCGTGGGCGCCTTGGCATCGGGCTTGGTGCCGAGCATGCGGGCCTCCGAAGCGTTGGCCGTGTAGGGCTGGCGGCAGTGCTTGCAGAGCTTGCGCACGAGCCGCTGGGCCACGATGCCGATGACGTTGCCCGCCATGATGTCGGGCGAGAGCCCGATGTCCACGAGCCGCGGGATCGCGCCGATCGCCGAGTTCGAGTGCAGCGTCGAGTAGACCTGGTGGCCGGTCATCGCCGCCCGGAACGCCATGGAGGCGGTGTCCTCGTCGCGGACCTCGCCGACCAGGATCACGTCCGGGTCCTGGCGCATCAGTGAGCGGATGCCGTTCGCGAAATCGAGCTTGGCGGCCTCGTTGACGGAGGTCTGGCGGATCAGGGTCATCGGATACTCGACCGGATCCTCCAGCGTCATGATGTTGATGCCGTCGTGATTGATGTGGTTGAGGATCGAGTAGAGCGTCGTCGTCTTGCCGCTCCCCGTCGGACCGGTGACCAGGATGATCCCCTCGGGCCGCGCGATCATCTTCTTCAGCATCGCCAGCTGCTCGGGGTGCAGGCCGAGCTGGTCGAGCGGCACGATCCCCTTCTGGCGATCGAGAATCCGCAGGACGATGTTCTCGCCGTGAGTCGTGATCTGCGAGGCGACGCGGAAGTCGACCTGCCGACCGGTGAGCGAGAGCGAGATGCGACCGTCCTGGGGCGCGCGCGTCTCGGCGATGTTCATCTTCGCCATGACCTTGATGCGCACCGCCATCGCCGGCCAATACGTCTTGTGCAGGCTGCGGATCTGCCGCAGCACCCCGTCGATCCGGTAGCGGATCCGCAGGAAGTTCTGCTCCGGCTCGAAGTGGATGTCCGAGGCGGCCCGTTCCACCGCGTCGGCGAGCAGCGCCGAGATCAGCCTGACCACCGGCTGTGAGTACTCGTCGCCGGAGGCCTGCAGGCTCTGGTAGTCGATCTCGCCGGTCTCGATCTCGTGCAGGATCCCGTCGATCGAGAGCTCGTGGCCGTAGAACTGCTCGATCGCGCGCGCGATCTCGCTCTCGCCCGCGAGGCGCAACTCGATCTCGTACTCGCCGCGGAGCTGCGCCCGGACCTGGTCGAGCGCGACGATGTTGTTGGTGTCCGAGATCGCGAGGATGAGGCGCTTGCGCTCCTTGTCGAGCGCGACCGGGAAGAGGTTGTGCCGCTTGGCGAACTCGCGCGGGACGATCCGGATGGAGGTGGGGTCGACGACGATCTGGCCGAGATCGACCGGCTGCAGTCCGAGCTTCTCGGACAGTGCATCGCGCAGCGTCGCCTCGGAGACGAAGCCGAGCTGGACCAGGAGCTTTCCGACCGGCTGCCGGCTCTTCAGCTGTTCGAGCAGTGCGATGCGCAGCTGGTCCTCGGTCAGAATCCCCTGGGAAATAAGGATCTGCCCGATATGCCGCTTCGCCTGCGGAGATGCCGGGGAGTTCATGGCTGATTCAATGGTACGGGTCAGCTCGACGTGGTGGACGCCCCTGAATCGGCAGTACGAAAAACGGCGCGCGCAAAGACGCGCCGGACCCCTTCCTTGCCAGCCTGCACCTGCCGCATGTGTCCCCTTCGTGTCGACGAGGGGCCCGGCCTCTCGTGGTGTTCCGCTCGGCTGGGGCCGGTGCTCCCCGGTCAGCGCTGGAGGTCGCGGACCCGCGCTTGTGCTTGGCCGGTATTGAACCCGACCGGGCGATTTCCGGCAAGCGCGAGCGCGCGCTGGTAGTACTCGAGCGCAAGACGCGGCTGCCGCAGGTGGTCGAGGCTTATCGCCAGGTTATAGGCGTAGTCCGCGTTCTCGGGATCTCCGCTAAGCGCGGCGAAGTACGCCTGCTGTGCCTCGGCCCAGCGCCGCTGTGACGCATATTGATTGCCGAGCGTGAAGCTCAGGGCAGTGGCATCGGGTTGCTGCGAGATCAGCGTCTTCAGACGGCTTTCCGACTGCTGCGCGTCGCCGCTGCCGCGCAACCCGATCAGCGCCGCCTGCGCGTAAGCATCGCGCGGGTCGAGCTCGAGCACCTTCAGGTAGCGCGCCTCCGCTCTCCCGAAATCCTGGTTGCGGACGTCGATCGCCGCAAGCCCGAGGAGCGCGTCGCGATCGAGCGGATTGGCGCGCAGCGCGCGGCTGTATTCCTCGTAGGCCCGCGGCAGGTCGCCCGCCTGGAGGGCTTCCCACCCGCGCTCGACGCCCGGATCGACGCGTGGACCGCTCGAGGTGACCCGCACCGGCGCGCGCGCTGCCGCGGGGCCTTGCGCGCTCGGCTCCGTTGCGCCGGCGGCCGAGGTCGAGACCGGGGGCCGGGACGCCTGCGTCCTTACGGCCTGTCCTTGCCGAGTTGATCCGGCTCCTGGGCTCGGCTGAGGTGCTGCCGCCACTGGTGCCGTCTGCGCGGGCGCTTGGGCGAATTGCGAGGGCACCGCATCGACCACCGGTGTCGCGACCGCGGCAGCCGAGGCGGCGGGTGCCGCGGCCGTGCTGATCGGAGTTGCCGGTTGTGCCGGCGCGGCCGACACCGTCGCCGCGGGTGGAGGTGTTTGTCCGCCTGGGGGACCGGTGTAGAAGGACGGCCGCGGGGCGAAGACCTGATACGCGAAGTACCCGGCGATGCCCAGCACGGCGACGCCGAGCGCACCGACCATAAGAAAGAAGGGGCGGCGCGGCTCGTAGTCCCCGGCCTTCGACTCGAAGAGTTGGCGCGCCGAGGCGCGTTCCGCGTCATCGGTCGCTTGGGTGGTAACTCGCTCGGCGCTTCCAGCGGGTCGGACCGGGGCGGCCGGCGCGAGCTCCGGCGCTGACGACGGGGAAGGGGCAGGGGCGCCCGATCGACCACGCGGGGCCAGATCTTCCGTAAAGATCTCGAGCGGCTGTGTAATGTCCGGGAGCCGATCGCGGGTCATCAGCGGCTGGCCGGCGCTGGCGCCGGCCTGGGGTTCGAGGCTCAGGCTACCGGCGGGGTCGCCGGACGCGGGCGCGGCTTCGCCCGGCTGCTGCTGGCCGGCACCGCCTTGCTGCTTGGCCAGCTCCGCCTTCTTCAGCGCCTCGAGCAGCAGACTCACTTCGGACAACCCTCGATGCCCGGGAACTCGCACCGGTGCGGGCCAGCGGGGTTCGGCCGACTCATGAAGTCCTCGTCCGGCTGGAACACGCGGTAGCCTCGATAGTCGCCGTCGATGCTCGGATCGCGGACGACGAGCGGGCGCAGGAAGATGACGAGCTCGACTTTTCGGCTCGAGGCGACCTTGTTGGAGAAAAGGTAGTCGCCGATGAACGGAATGCGGTTGACCCCGGGGACGCTGTCGATGTTCTCCTCGACGCGGTCCTGGATCAGCCCGCCCATGACGCCGGTCTGGCCGCTCGTGAGGCGCAGCACCGACTCCATCTCGCGCGTCTGCACCTGCGGCACCTTGTTCGTGATCGGCGGGATGTTGCACGTTGGGACGTTGCCGCAGGGGTTGCGGAGGCTGGGATTCGGATCGTCGACAAAATTCGTGACGGCAGTCACCGAAGGTTTGATGTTGAGCAACACCGCGTCGGTCTCGCTGATCTGCGGGGTCACATTCAGCACGATGCCGACGTCGATGCTCTGGGCTGTCGTTGTGAACGTGGTCAATGAGGTGGTCTGCGCCTGGCTCGTGTTGGACGACACCTGGAAATACACGACGCTCTCGACGACCTTCAGCACGGCGGTCTGATTGTTGACGACCGAGATGCGCGGCGACGAGAGCACCCGCACCTTCCCGAAGGTTTCGAGCAGCTTCAGGTTCGCCACGAAGCTCGCAGAGGTGTAGGCAAGGCTCAAGGCACTGGCGGTGGGCAACGCGATCAGCCCTGCGCCCTGCGGCACAAATCCTCCGGAGATGCCCGCCGTTCCCGTGCGCAGGATGTTCCAGTCGATACCCTGCTGGTAGCCGTTGCTGAGCACCACCTCCACGATGGTGGCCTCGATCAGAACCTGGCGCTTTGCGCTCACGAGCACCTTGTCCAGAAACTCCTGGATGCGCTCGTGCTGGCGCGCGGTGGCGCGGATGGTGATCACCCCCGCCTCGGGGTTCGCAATCACCGATGCCGCCTCGCGGAACGAGATATTGGCGCCGGCGGCCGGCGCGGCTGGTCCACCGGCTGCCTGCTGACCGGCTTGCGCCGCCGGCTGGGCTGCAGGCGCCGCGGCGCCCATGCCGCCTGGAAGGATCTTGTCGGTGTCGCGCAGGATCTGCTCGATGTTTTTCGTGAGTGTTTCCCAAAACTTGTTGTTCGAGGTGTTGGTGATGGCGACGTTCGATGAGCCCCCCGCACTACCAGGAGTCGCGCTACTTCCGCCGCCTCCACCACCTGAGGCGCCGCCCCCGCCGCCCGCGCCGCTGGTCCCGCTTGCACCCGCGATGCGCCCGGATACGATCACCGAACCGGTCATCTGGCGGTCCATGTTCACGTAGTCGATTTTGTATACGCGAAGATAGGGCGAATCCGGCATGACGATGAGGTTCGGACCGTCGAGCTCATAGCGCATGTCGACCTGCTTCGAGATGCGGTTGAGCAGCTGCGGCAGCGTTTGGTCGATCGCGTTCAGCGTGACCGTGCCGGTGATGCCTTGGTGAATGTCGACGTTCAACTTCGCGTCGCGAGCAAGCGCAAACAGCAGTTCGCGCACGTTCACGTTGTTCACGACGACGCTGTAGGTTTCGAGCTTCACGGTGGGCTTGGGCCGCGGCGGCACGGGCAACGCCTGCACCGGTGGTGGAATAGCTCCGGCCGAGGCAGGAGGCTGGTCCATCAGGTGCCCGCCCTCGGTGGGCTTCATCGGCTGGAAGCAGCCGCCCAGCGCGCCGCCCAGCGCGAGCACAACCAATCCTCTCAGCATGCCTCCCCGCATGGTCTCGACCTATTAGCCTTTAAACCCCAAAAACCAGTATAACAAACCAGCCTAAGAAATTGTTTTGACGACGTAATGCGCGTGTGTCCTAGTGCCGCTCCCGGGTGAGAAGTTATTCCTGATTCTGTCGACGCATTAGAACGACGCTGCGGTGATACGGTCCGCGGGCCTTGAAACTCGACGGCAGGTCGCCCATCGCAGTGATTGTTTCTTCAAGCGACGGATATAGGCCGTAGGTCGCACTATAGTGCTGTTGCCCATTCAGCTTGACGCTGTACACGCGCATCTCGTTGATATCAACCAGCTCACTGGCCTGCCGTCAGGAAGCGATCCATGACGGCTATCGTCGCCAGCGCTCACCGTAAGTAACTGAATCGTATAGTGCCCGACGGGCGCGGTTCGAATCCATTGCTGCGTCGCGGCAAAGCGCTCCTGAGTGAGCTTTCCGCTCGCGGGAGGCGTTGGAGCGGCTGGCGCCGGCGCCGGCCTGGTGACGCTCGCGGCTCCGACTCGCGGCCAGTGCAGTTGCGGGCGCTGTCGAACTCGGCGTAATAGCAAGGCTCGACGCTGTCGCTGGGCGGGGGCGGCGCCGCGGTTGGAGGTGCGGCGGCCGGGGCTCGACTTCCTGTGCCGGCACCGCCCGCGATGGTGTGGACGGGGGCATGGCTTCCTGGAGAGCCTTCCCTGGCGCGGCCGCGGTGTACTGCGGTTCGGAGCGCTTCGCGGTCTCAAGCGATGTCGCCTCGGGGGGCGGGGAGGCTGCCGTAGGAGAACGGCTCCGCGCATTCCCTGCACGGGCGTGCCGCTAAAGCGGTCCATGTAGTGAATGGCCGCCCCGACAGAGCAGACCCGCCGCCAGCCCGACGCCCGAGCAGCCACCACTTGGCCGGCAGGCGCCGGGACGTCGCGAACTCCGAGTCGCGCACGGCGGCCCGGGCGTGCTTCGCCGTCACCTGGTGCTCGCCGTCGGCGAATGCGGCGAGGAGCGACTTGTCGGCGAGGATGTTGATCCGCCGGGTCAAGCCCTCCGAGGTCCGGGCGATCAGCTTCATCGCCTGCGGCACGAAGAGCCGCGGACCGCGGTAGCCGGCGGCGCGCATCCGGAAGTCCACGTAGCTGTCGATGTCGGATCGGATCAGCGGCTCGAGCCTGAAGCTGTGCGTGATCCGCTCCTTGAGCTGGCGCATGTTCGGCAGCCCGAGATGCGCGTCGAGCTCCGGCTGTCCGAACAGCACGATCTGCAGCAGCTTGTGCCGGTTCGACTCCAGGTTTGACAGCAGGCGGATCTCCTCCAGCGTCTCGAGCGGCATCGCATGCGCCTCGTCGATCAGCACGACGACGCGCCGCCCTGCGGCGTAGAGCTTGATCAGCTTCTCCTGCAGCGATCGGAGGAGGATCGTCACGCGCTCGCCCCGCGAGTCGACCTGAAGGTCGGCGGCGATCACGTGCAGGATCTCGTCCCGGGAGAGCGACGGGTTGGCGAGGTAGATCGTCTCGACGTGCTTGGGCAGGCGCTCGACGAGGACGCGGCAGAGCATCGTCTTGCCGCTGCCGACCTCGCCGGTGACCTTGACGATCCCCTCGTCGTGGGTGATCGCATAGAGCAGCGCCTCGAGGGTCGCGCCGCGGTTCGCACCCGAGAAGAAGAACTCGGTGTGTGGGGTGATCCGGAACGGGGGCTCGTTGAGCCCGAAGTGGCTGAGGTACATCGCCCCGACCTATCTATATATGTCCCCGGCCGGCGCCCGGGCGCGCCGGATCGCGTCGCGCTGCGGCCAGTACGTCGAGCTTACTGCTTCTGCAGCGACTCCATCCGGCTGTACAGCGTGGTGCGGTTGATGCCGAGCAGCTTGGCCGCCTGGCTCACGTTCCCGCGGGTGAGCTTCATCGCCGCCTCGATGTAGCCTTGCTCCCATGCCTTGAGCATATTATCAAGGTTGAAGCTGCGTTCGCGCTGCAGATGCGCCTGCGCCTGCTCGATGAGGGTGTCCGGGTCGCTCGGCGGACCGAACTCGGGCGCCGACACCGCGCTCACGTCCAGTTCCGGCTCGAGGTCCTCGTCGGACAGCTTCTGCCCCGGGTACTTCGTCGTGAGCCGGATGACGATATTGCGCAGCTCCCGGACGTTACCCGGGAAGTGATAGTCGCGCCAGAGGTTGGCCGCGGACTCGCCGAGCGCGAACGGCGGAAGCTTGGCCTGGTCGGCGTAGAACTTCGCGAAGTGGTCGAGCAGCAGGACCCGGTCCTCGTCCATCTCGCGCAGGGACGGCACGCTGATCGTGAACACGCTGAGCCGGTGATACAGGTCGGCGCGGAAGTTCCCCTTGCGGATCTCCTGGCGCAGGTCGCGGTTGGTGGCGGCGATCACGCGTGCCCGACTGAACCGGCGCTGGGTTTCGCCAACCCGCTGGTACTCGCCGTTCTCGAGCACGCGCAGCAGCTTCGCCTGCAGCTCGAGCGGCAGCTCGCCGATCTCGTCCAGGAACAGGGTTCCGTCCGCCGCATCCTCGAAGTAGCCCGACTTGTTCGACACCGCGCCGGTGAAGGCGCCCTTCACGTAGCCGAACAGGGTGGGCTCCACCAGCGTCGGGGCGATCGCCGCGCAGTTGAGCGCGAGCGAGGGCTTGTCGTTGCGGCTCGAGAGCTTGTGGAGCGCGGTCGCGACCATCTCCTTGCCGCTGCCCGACTCGCCTTCGATCAGCACGGGGAACGGGGAGTCCGCGCACTGCGAGATCTGGCTGCGCAGCTTCTGCATCGCCGCGCTGCGCCCGATCAGCATTCCCGCCTCGACCGCCTGCGGGGCCGAAATCTCCGCGGCGCGGAAGTGCAGCGCGTGCAGCAGGATGCGCTTCAGATTCTCCGGATCGCAGGGCTTGGCGACAAACTCCGCCGCGCCGAGCGCCCGGGCATGGCGGGCGTTCGCGGCATCGTTCTGGCCGGAGAGCACGAGGATCTTCATCGCCGCCGAATGCGCCAGCAGGTCTCCGATGAGCGCGAAACCTTCGTCGGGTCGGTGCGGCACCGGGGGAAGACCGAGGTCGACCAGCGCCACGTGGGGTGGCTGGTCGAGCTGCCGGAGAAGGCTGACCGCGTGGTTGCGCGAATCGCTGACCAGCACCTCGAAGTCCTTTCCGAGGGCATAGGCCAGCGTGTCGGTGATCAGCGGATCGTCGTCGACGATCAGCAGCCGGGGTTTGGCGATCGGGTCAGACATGGCCGTGCTTCCCTCCGGGGTCCCGGGCAGGGTGGTCCCCGCCTCACCCCGAACGTCGGCGCGCGCCACGCAGCCGCCTCGCGTGCGCCCGCGGCTGGGGCCCGCTCAGCGCGCCGCGATGCAACGCAGGAACGCCCGCTCCATCGAGGTCTCGCCGTAATGGTCGCACAGCGCCCGGGGCGGCCCTGAGAAATACGGCACACCTTGGTGCAGGACGACCATGCGATCGCACATCTCTTCCACATCGGCGAGCGCGTGCGAGGTGAAGAACAGGGTGGCGCCCTCCGCCTTGAGCCGGGCGAGCAGCACCTTGACGCACGCCCGGGCCTTCGGGTCCAGGCCGCTGGTCGGTTCGTCGAGGACGTACAGATCGCGCTTGCCCAGGAAGCAGGCCGCGAGCCCCAACTTCTGCGTCATGCCCTTGGAGTAGGCGCGCACCGGCTTCGCGAGGGCTCCGGGGTCGAGGTCCAGCGCCTCGAGCATCGCCCGCACCTCGTCCGCGACGTACGGCCGCTCCTGCACGGCCAGCATGAACCCCAGGAAGTCGCGACCGGTGAGATAGTAGGGCGGGACGAACCGCTCGGGCAGGAACGCGAGCCGCGCGCGCGAGCGCGGCTCGGTGTGCGGCAGGCCGAAGAGCTCGATCCGCCCGGCGTCGAGCGCGCAGAAATCGAGCATGCACTTGATGAGTGTGGTCTTGCCCGCGCCGTTCACGCCCGCCAGTCCCAGGAACTCGCCGCGCGCGATCGCGAGATCGACCGCGCGCAGGACCGCGCTCGCGCCGAAGCGCTTCTCGACCCCCGAGAAGCGGGTCACCAGTTCAGCCAATCGATTCTCCCCATCCTGGCGGTCATCGGCTGCCAGTCGGGGAACTATATCGCGACGCGCCAGCGCCTCGCTACAGCGCATGCCAGGTGCATCAGAGAGTGGATGCCGGCGGCCGCGATCGGATAGAATTCCGCGCCGCGCGCGCCGCCTGCCGCTCCGCGTTTCCCCATCATGCCGGAACAGAACGCCGTCGAGATCGCCGACCTGTCCTTCGCCTACGACGAGACACGCGAAGTCTTGTCGGGGATCAATCTGGTCATCCCGCGCGGCAAGGTCGTGGCGATCATGGGCGGAAGCGGGTGCGGAAAGACCACTTTGTTGCGACTGATCGGCGGCGCGCTGCGCGCCTCGAAGGGCGCGGTCCGCGTGTTCGGACAGGACGTCAGCCGGCTGAACCCGGATGAGCTGTTCGCCATGCGCCGCCGGATGAGCATGCTTTTCCAGTTCGGTGCACTGTTTACCGACATGTCGACCTTCGACAACGTCGCGTTCCAGATACGCGAACACACGCAGCTGCCGGAACCGCTCATCCGGGACCTGGTCCTGATGAAGCTGCACGCGGTCGGGCTGCGCGGCGCCGAGCGCCTCATGCCTTCGGAGCTCTCCGGTGGCATGGCCCGTCGCGTCGCGCTCGCGCGCGCAATCGCGCTCGACCCCGAGCTGATGATGTACGACGAACCGTTCGCCGGCCTCGATCCGATCTCGCTCGGCGTGATCGGCCAGCTGATCCGCACGCTGAACGACGCGCTCGGCGCGACCTCGATCGTCGTGACCCACGACGTGCAGGAGTCGCTCAAGATCGTCGACTACATCTATTTCGTCTCCGAGGGGCGGATCATCGCCGAAGGCACGGCCGCGGACGTCAAGGCCTCCAAGGCGCCGTTCGTGCACCAATTCGTCTGGGGCGAGGCGGACGGGCCGGTGCCGTTCCACTACCCGGCCGCCGAGTATGGCGGCGCGCTCCTGGACGTGGGGCCGCGATGACCCGGGTGCTCGCGCTCGTCAGCGACCTCGGCTCGCGCGTCACCGCGATGATCTGGCGGGCGGGGTTCGCCGCGCGGTTCTTCTGGGCGACGCTGCGGCATAGTGGCACCGCGTTTCGGCGCTTCCACCTGACCGTGCGGGAACTTTACTTCGCCGGCGTCCTGTCGCTGATCATCATCGTCGTCTCGGGGCTCTTTGTCGGCATGGTGTTGGGGCTACAGGGCTACGATACACTGGCGCGCTACGGATCTTCCGAGTCGCTCGGCGTGCTCGTGGCGCTATCGCTCGTGCGCGAGCTCGGCCCGGTCGTCGCGGCGCTGCTGTTCGCGAGCCGTGCCGGAAGCGCCATCACGGCGGAGATCGGTCTCATGAAGGCGACCGAGCAGCTCGACGCGATGGAAATGATGGCCGTCGATCCGGTCGCGCGCGTCGTCGCACCGCGTTTCTGGGGCGGCGTACTGTCGATGCCTTTGCTGGCGGCGCTGTTTTCGGCAATGGGGATTTTCGGCGGCTACCTGGTCGGCGTCGTGCTGATCGGCGTCGACGTGGGCCAGTTCTGGTCGCAGATGCAGGCGGCGGTGGACTTCCGCGAGGACGTAGTGAACGGAGTGATCAAGAGCGTCGTCTTCGGTGTCGCGGTGACCGGGATTGCCGTGTTCGAGGGCTACGACGCGCCACCGACCGCGGAGGGGGTGTCGCGGGCGACCACCCGCACGGTGGTGACCTCGTCGCTCGCGGTGCTCGCGCTCGACTTCGTGCTGACCGCATTCATGTTCCGGGGGATCTGACCGATGATGAAGCGCTCGACGCTCGACCTGTCGGTCGGCGTGTTCGTGGCGATCGGGCTTGGCGCGCTGCTCTTCCTGTCGCTCAAGGTCGCGAACCTGACCTCGCTCGACACCAGCGACGTGTACAAGGTGAAGGCCCGCTTCGACAACATCGGGGGCTTGAAGGTCAGGGCACCGGTCAAGAGCGCCGGCGTGGTGGTGGGCAGGATCAGCGAGATCCGCTTCATGACCGACACCTACGAGGCGGAGGTCGTCATGAACATCGATTCGCGCTACCCTTTTCCGCGCGATACCTCCGCCAAGATTCTCACCTCCGGCCTGCTCGGCGACCAGTACGTCGGGCTCCAGGCGGGCGGCGACACCGTGAACCTGAAGTCGGGCGAGACGTTAAAACTTACTCAATCGGCCATGGTCCTCGAAAGCCTGATCGGCCAGTTCCTGTACAGTAAAGCCGCGGAAGGTCCGGAGAAGAAGGAAGGTCCGGAGAAGAAGTAGGCAAGAATGGCAGGCATGCACATCGGGAGGTTCGCGGCGGCGGTATTGGCTGCAGTCGCCTTGGCGGGCTGCGCGACGCAGCGCTCGCCTAGCCCGCGCGACCCGCTCGAGCCGATGAACCGCGCGACGTTCGAGTTCAACGACACCGCCGACAAGTTCGTGTTCAAGCCGGTGGCGGAGGGCTATCGGGCCGTGCTGCCGGACGTCGTGCGCACCGGCGTGCGCAACTTCTTCTCCAACCTGCGCGATCCCTGGATTGCGGTGAATCAGCTCCTGCAGGGAAAGGTCGAGCTCGCGCTCTCGGACTCATGGCGCTTCATCGTCAACAGCACGTTCGGCCTTGGCGGGGTCATGGACGTCGCCACCGACATGCGGTTGCCGAAGCACAACGAGGACTTCGGCCAGACGCTCGGGGTCTGGGGCCTGGACACCGGCCCGTACCTCGTCATCCCGATCTGGGGCCCGAGCAGCGTGCGCGACGGCGTGGGGCTGATTGCCGACGCGTACGCCTTTCTGCCCTGGCGGATTCCCGACTGGCTCGACTTCCAGCACCGGGTCGCATGGCAAAACTCGCTCACCGCGCTGGATTTCGTCAACATCCGTGCGAACCTGCTCGACGCCACCAACATCCTCGAGGAAGCAGCGCTTGACCGCTATGCGTTCGTGAGGGATGCCTACTTCCAGCGGCGTCGAAACCTGATCTACGACGGCAACCCGCCGCCGGAGACCGGCGCCGACAAGCCGGCTGCCGCCGCGCCGATCGAGCTCGACACGGATCCTGCACGCGAGCCGGCGGCGCTTGCCCTCCCCGGCGCCACCGAAACGGAGCCTCCCCCACCTGCCGCCGCGCCCGACGCACAGTCGGAGCAAGCAGTGCAGGTGGTCGAACCCAAGGTCCCGGCCAACTACGCAGCCGTGCTCGCCGCCGACATGGCGCGCGTGGCCGCGGCCCGCTGACACGGATCCCTACCGATGAAGAAACTGCTTACGTTGCTCGCCTTTGTTGGTCTCGTCCCGGTCGCGCCCGCGACCGCACAGGACGCGCAGGCACCGGATGCGCTGGTCAAGGACGTCACCCAGGACGTGATCGCCATCGTCAAGCAGGACAAGGACATCCAGTCCGGCAACACGAAGAAGACGGTCGCCCTCGTCGAGCAGAAGGTCCTGCCGCACTTCAACTTCACCCGCATGACGGCGCTCGCGATGGGGGTCAACTGGCGCAAGGCGACTCCCGAGCAGCAGAAGCTGCTCGTCGACCAGTTCCGCACCCTGCTGGTGCGGACCTATTCCACGGCCCTGACGTCGTACCGCAACCAGACGATCGACTTCAAGCCGCTGCGCGCGCAGCCGGCCGACACCGACGTGACGGTGCGTTCCGAAGTCCGGCAATCCGGCGCCGAGGCGGTGACGATCGACTACAGCATGGAGAAGACGCCCTCCGGCTGGAAGGTGTACGACGTCGTGGTCGGCGGCGTCAGCCTGGTGACGACCTACCGCGACACGTTCGCGAACGAGGTTCGCAACGCCGGCGTCGATGGGCTCATCAAGACGCTGTCCGACAAGAACCGCCAGCTCGAGACGAAGAGCGGCTGACGTCCTCGGCCGCGCCCGGTGCGCGGTCGCGACCTCCACCCCACCCAGGCCGTGTCCCGACGCGAAGGTAACCGACTGCGCCTCGACGGTGCGGTGACGACCGAGACCACCGCTCGGGTCCTGGCGGATGCCGCGGAGCAGGTCCGCGACGGCGCGGAGGTGATCGATTTCGCTGCCGTCTCGGAGGTCGACTCGGCCGCAGTCGCACTCGCTCTCGCGCTCGTGCGCGAAGCGCGTCGGCTGGGCCGCCCGATCGAGTTCGCGAATCTTCCGCCGGCGCTCGCGAATCTCGCCTCGCTCTACGCGGTCGCCGACTTCATCCCGGTCCAAGGTCGCTGACGGCGTCCGCGATCGCCGGATGATCGCCGCCATCGAGATCCGCGGCGTAGCCAAGCGCTACGGCGCGGTCCAGGCGCTCGCCGGCGTCGACCTCGAGATCCGACGGGGTGAAATCTTCGGGCTCCTCGGCCCGAACGGCGCGGGCAAGACCACGCTCATCAGCATCCTTGCCGGACTGGCGCGCGCCGATACCGGCGCGGTGCGAGTGCTCGGGCACGACGTGGTCGCCGACTACCGTGCCGCGCGGCGCCTGCTCGGCGTGGTGCCGCAGGAGCTCGTGTTCGATCCGTTCTTCACCGTGCGCGAAACGCTCGCGATCCAATCCGGCTACTACGGCCTGCGGTCCAACGGCGCGTGGATCGACGAGGTCATGCGCAATCTGGACCTCGCCGGCAAGGCCGACGCGAACATGCGCTCGCTGTCCGGGGGCATGAAGCGACGGGTGCTGGTCGCGCAGGCCCTCGTACACCGGCCGCCGGTGATCGTCCTCGACGAGCCGACCGCTGGCGTGGACGTGGAGCTGCGCCAGGGGCTGTGGCAGTTCGTGCGCCGCCTGAACCGTGAAGGTCACACGGTCGTGCTGACCACGCACTACCTGGAGGAGGCCGAGATGCTGTGCGACCGGATTGCCATGCTCAAGGCCGGGCGCATCGTCGCATTGGACGCCACGGCAAATCTGATCCGGCGCCACCACGCGCTGTATCTGCGCGTACGCCTCGACGGACCGCTGCCCGACGCCCTCCCGGCGCTCCCGATCACATCGGAAGCGGGCCTCCACACGTTTCGGCTCGACCACAACGCCGAGCTCGAGCCGCTGCTCGGCGCATTCCGGCAGTCTGGGCGCCAGGTGCTCGAGGTCGAGGTCGCGCAGCCCGACCTCGAGGAAGTCTTCGTGCAGATCATGCGAGGGGAAGGGTGAGGATCGAGAACGGCGAAGCCGGACGAGTCGGCGAGGCGCCGGTGGCCGTCCGGGTCGCGCCATTCTCCGGGCTTCCCACGCTCGTCTACAAGGAGCTGCTGCGCTTCTGGAGGGTCAGCTTCCAGACGGTCGGCGCGCCGATCCTAACGTCGCTCCTATACCTGCTGATCTTCGGTCATGTTCTCGAAGACCACGTACGCGTGTACGGGCAGCTCTCGTACACGGCGTTCCTGGTGCCGGGGCTGGTGATGATGTCGATGCTCCAGAACGCGTTCGCGAACAGCTCGTCGAGCCTGATCCAGTCCAAGGTGACCGGCAACATCGTCTTCGTGCTGCTGCCGCCGCTCTCGTACGTCGAGTTCTTCGCCGCCTATGTGCTGGCCTCGGTCGTGCGCGGGCTCGTCGTCGGCCTCGGCGTGCTCGCGGTCACCGTGCCCTTCGCGCACCTCACGCTGGCCCACCCGGTCTGGGCGGCGCTTTTCGCACTGGTCGGCACCGCCGCCCTCGGCGCGATGGGCGTGATCGCCGGCATCTGGGCCGAGAAGTTCGACCAGCTCGCCGGCTTCCAGAACTTCGTGATCGTGCCGTTCACGTTCCTCGCGGGCGTGTTCTACTCGATCCACTCGCTCCCCCTCTTCTGGCAGCAGGTGTCGCGGCTCAATCCTTTCTTCTACATGATCGACGGGTTCCGCTATGGCTTTTACGGCGTGTCCGACGTCGATCCGCTCGCGAGTCTCGGGGTCGCCGGAGCGTTCCTCGCCGTCCTTTCCGCGGGTACACTTCTCCTTCTCAGGTCGGGCTACCGGCTGAGGTACTGAGACACAGGAGCGTCGATGGTTCGTCCCGAAGACATCCAGGCCTACATCGAGCAGGGTCTCGAGTGCGAGCTGGTTCGCGTCGCGGGCGACGGCCACCATTTCGAGGCCGTCGTAGTGAGCGCCGCGTTCCGCGGCAAGTCGCGAGTCCAGCAGCACCAGCTCGTCTACCGTGCGCTGGGCGATCGCATGCGCGAGGAGGTCCACGCGCTGTCGATGCAGACGTTCACGCCCGAGGATTGGACGGCGGCGAACCGCTAGCCCGCCGTCGCACGCCATCTTTTCGCCAGTTTTGGCGGCGAGAATCCGCTATCACGCTTTCCCAGAACGCGAATGGACAAGCTCCTGATCGCCGGTAGCACGCCCCTGCGCGGAACGGTGCGCATCTCCGGTGCAAAAAACGCGGCGCTCCCGATCATGTGCGCGGCGCTGCTCACCGCCGAGCCGTTGCGGCTCACCAACGTTCCACTGCTGCACGACGTGCGCACGATGCTGCGCTTGCTCGAGCAGATGGGCGTCACGGCGAGGATCGACGGCCCGCGCGTGGATCTGGACGCTGCGCGACTCGACAAGCCGTTCGCGCCGTACGAGCTCGTGAAAACGATGCGGGCCTCGATTCTGGTCCTCGGGCCGCTCCTCGCCCGCTGCGGGCACGCGCGCGTATCGCTGCCGGGCGGCTGCGCGATCGGGCTGCGGCCGGTCGATCAGCACGTGAAGGGCCTGGAGGCGCTCGGCGCCGAGATCCGCGTAGAGCAGGGCTACATCGAGGCGCGCGCCGGGCGGCTGAAGGGAACCCGGCACGTGATGGACCTCGTGACCGTGACCGGCACCGAGAATTTGATGATGGCCGCCTGCCTTGCGGAAGGGGTGACGGTGCTCGAGAACGCCGCGCGCGAGCCCGAGGTCGTCGATCTGGCGAACTGCCTCAACGCGATGGGCGCCCGGGTCCGCGGCGCGGGTACCGACGTCATAACGGTGGAGGGTGTCGACCGGCTGTCCGGAGCGCCCCACTCGATCATGCCGGACCGCATCGAGACCGGCACGTTTCTCGTGGCCGCGGCCGCGACCCGCGGAGCCGTCAACTTGCACGACACGCACGCGGGCCTCCTGGACGCGGTGATCGAAAAGCTGCGCGACGCCGGCGCGACGATTGAGGTCGAGAACGGCTCGATCCGGCTCGAGATGCGCAGCCGGCCGCAGAGCGTGAGCGTGCGCACGGCCCCTTACCCCGGGTTCCCGACCGACATGCAGGCGCAGTTCATGGCGCTCGACGCTATCGCCGACGGAACCGCGACGGTCACCGAGACGATTTTCGAGAACCGGTTCATGCACGCGCTCGAGCTCGCGCGCCTCGGCGCGGACATCGAGACTTCCGGCAACACCGCGATCGTCCGCGGCGTGCCCCGGCTGCAAGGCGCCACCGTCATGGCGACGGACTTGCGCGCATCGGCGAGCCTCGTCATCGCGGGGCTCGTGGCCGAGGGCGAGACGCGCATCGACCGCATCTACCACCTCGATCGCGGCTACGAGTCGATCGAGGAAAAGCTCTCGGCGCTTGGCGCCCGCATCCGCCGGGTGCGCTGAACGCGATCGGCGAACGCGGGTGCCAAGCGTCCGCGCCGCCCCCCGGGCTGCTGCGGTAAACTCCTGTTTTTCCGAGAGCTTCTGCAGCCGTGCCGGGCATCACCATCGCTCTGTCCAAGGGACGGATCTTCGACGAGACCCTGCCGCTCCTCACCGCGGTCGGAGTCGCGCCGCGAGAGGATCCTGAGTCCTCGCGCAAGCTGATCCTCCCCACCGTACGGCCCGACGTCCGCCTCGTGGTCGTGCGCGCCTCGGACACGCCGACCTACGTGCAGTACGGGGCCGCCGACCTGGGGATCGCGGGCAAGGACGTGCTCTACGAGCACGGCGGGGCGGGCCTCTACCAGCCGCTCGACCTGAGGATCGCGGTCTGCCGAATGATCGTCGCCGTGCCTGAAGGCTTCGACTACGCGCACGCGGTCCGACAGGGCGCCCGGCTGCGCGTGGCGACGAAATACCTGCGTGCCGCGCGCGAGCATTTCGCCGCCAAGGGCGTGCACGTCGATCTCATCAAGCTCTACGGCTCGATGGAGCTCGCACCGCTTGCCGGTCTTGCGGAAGCGATCGTCGACCTCGTATCGACCGGCAACACCTTGCGCGCGAACAACCTGCGCGTGGTCGAGGAGATCATGCCCGTGTCGAGCCGGCTGATCGTCAACCAGGCCGCCCTGAAGACCAAGCGCGCCGCGATCCAGCCGCTCATCGAGCGCTTCGAGGCCGCCGTCGCCGCCCATGCCTGAGATCGCGCGTCTTGCCACGCGCGAGCCGGATTTCGAAACTCGGCTCAGCGCACTCACCGCGCTCGAAGCCTCGCAGGACGAGGCCGTCGATCGCGCGGTGGCCGGGATCATCGCGGACGTGCGCTCGCGCGGCGATGCCGCATTGCTCGAGTACACGCAGCGCTTCGATCGCGTGACGGCGACGCGCGTCGCCGATCTCGAGATCCCGCGCGCGGCTCTCGCTGACGCCCTCGCAGGCCTGCCCGGCGACCTGCGCGCGCCGCTCGGCGAAGCCGCCGACCGCATCAGCCGCTTTCACGAGCGTCAGCGCGCCGATTCGTGGAGCTACACGGAGGCCGACGGAACGGAGCTCGGACAGAAGGTGACCGCGCTCGATCGGGTCGGCCTTTACGTGCCAGGCGGAAAAGCCGCGTATCCGTCCTCGGTTCTGATGAACGCAATCCCCGCGCGCGTCGCCGGAGTCGGGGAGCTCGTCATGGTCGTGCCGACGCCCGACGGCATCCGCAACCCCCTGGTGCTTGCCGCCGCATCCCTGGCCGGGATCGATCGCGTGTTTGCGATCGGCGGCGCGCAGGCGGTCGCGGCGCTTGCCTACGGCACCGCGACCGTCCCGGCAGTCGACAAGATCGTCGGTCCGGGCAACGCGTACGTCGCCGCTGCGAAGCGACGCGTGTTCGGCGTCGTCGGCATCGACATGGTCGCGGGCCCGTCCGAGATCCTCGTGATCTGCGACGGCGCCACCGACCCCGACTGGATCGCGATGGACCTCTTCTCCCAGGCCGAGCACGACGAGGTCGCGCAGGCGATCCTGCTGTCGCCCGACGCGGCCTTCCTCGACCGGGTCGGCGCAAGCATCGACCGGCAACTCGCGGAGATGCCGCGCCGCGAGGTGATCCGCGCAGCGCTCGCCGCGCGCGGGGCGCTGATCCACGTGCGGGATCTCGAGGAGGCGTGCGAGATCGCGAACCGGATTGCGCCCGAGCACCTCGAGTTGTCGGTGCGTGAACCCGAGAGATGGATCGCGCGCATCCGCCACGCCGGCGCGATATTCGTCGGGCCGTACAGCTCGGAGTCGCTCGGCGACTATTGCGCCGGGCCGAACCACGTGCTGCCGACTTCGCGCACCGCCCGCTTTTCGTCTCCGCTCGGTGTCTACGACTTCCAGAAGCGCTCGAGCATCATCAACGTGTCGCGCGAAGGCGCACGGACGCTTGGCCGCATCGCGTCCAAGCTCGCCCGCGGCGAGGGCCTCCAGGCGCATGCGCGGTCAGCGGAGTATCGCCTCGTGGAGGGCTCGTGAAGGGCACGGGCGCGACGCAAGGTCCGGCCGATCTGGTGCGCGAAGAGATCCTCGCGCTCAAGGCCTATCACGTGGCGCCGGCATCGGGCATGGTCAAGCTCGACGCCATGGAGAATCCCTATCGCCTGCCCGAACATTTGCGCGAGGAGGTCGGACGCGCGGTCGCCGCGCTTGCGATCAATCGCTACCCCGATCCCGAGGCGCCGGAGCTGAAGGCGCGGTTGCGCGAGGTGTTCGAGATCCCGGCCGGTGCGGGGCTGCTCGTCGGCAACGGTTCGGACGAAATCATCGCGATCCTCGCGCAGACCCTCGCGCGACCCGGGGCAGTGATGCTCGCGCCCGAACCGTCGTTCGCGATGTACAGGATGAATGCGCTCTACTCGCGGATGAAATATGTCGGCGTGCCGCTGGAGCGCGACTTCACGCTCGACCCCGGCCGCTTTCTCGACGCGATTACCGCCCACCGCCCGGCGCTGACGTTCATCGCCTATCCGAACAATCCGACCGGCAATCTGTTCCCGGAGGACGCGGTCGCGCGGATCGTCGCAGCCTCGCCTGGCTTCGTCGTGCTCGACGAGGCATACCACGTGTTCGCCCGCAAGACCTTCATGGGCCGCCTCGCCGATTTCCCGAACCTGATGGTGATGCGCACCGTGTCGAAGCTGGGGCTGGCGGGCGTGCGGCTCGGCTATGCTGCGGCCGCGCCCGACTGGATCCGGGAGTTCGACAAGGTACGGCCACCCTACAACGTCAGCGTTCTCACGCAGTTCGTGGCCGAGCGCGTGCTCGCGCACGCCGCGGTGCTCGAGCAGCAGGCCGCGCGCATCCAGGCCGAGCGCGAGGCGCTCTTCGAGGCCTTGAGCGACCTCCGGGGCGTCGAGGCTTTCCCGAGCGAGGCAAACTTCATCCTCGTCCGCGTCGCAGACGCCGACGCGGTCGACGCGCGGCTGAAGACGCGCAGGATCCTCGTCCGCAACCTTCACGGCAACCATCCTTTGCTCGCCAACTGCCTGCGGCTCACCGTCGGCACGCCGGGCGAGAACCAGTTGCTGCTCGACGCCCTCACTGCGAGCCTGTAGACCCATGAGAACCGCATCCGTGACCCGCAAGACCACCGAGACCGCCATCACGGTGACGCTGAACCTGGACGGGACCGGGAAGGCGAAGCTCGCCACCGGCGTGCCGTTCCTCGACCATATGCTCGACCAGGTGGCGCGCCACGGCATGATCGACCTCGACGTGGCCGCCAAGGGCGACCTGCACATCGACGCGCACCATACCGTCGAGGACGTCGGCATCACGATCGGACAGGCCGTCGCGAAGGCGCTAGGCGAAAAGAAGGGGATCCGGCGCTTCGGGCACGCTTACGTTCCACTCGACGAAGCCTTGTCGCGCGTCGTAGTCGATTTCTCCGGACGCCCCGGGCTCGAGTTCCACGTTCCCTTCACGCGCGGCCTGATCGGGGAGTTCGACGTCGACCTGGTGCACGAGTTCTTCCAGGGATTCGTCAACCACGCGCAGGCGACGCTGCACGTCGACAACTTGCGCGGCGCGAATGCGCACCACCAGGCCGAGACGGCGTTCAAGGCATTCGGGCGCGCGCTCCGCATGGCGGTCGAGCTCGATCCGCGCGGGGCCGGCGCGGTGCCGTCGACCAAAGGCACTCTCTGACCGCCCAAGCGTCGCGGCAGTTCCGTTCATGACCACGATAGCGGTGATTGACTACGGCATGGGCAACCTGCGCTCGGTGTCCAAGGCCGTCGAGCACGTTGCCCCGGATGCGCGGGTGGTCGTCACTTCCGAGGCCGCGGCGGTGGATGCGGCCGCGCGCGTGGTGTTTCCCGGCCAGGGTGCCATGCCGGATTGCATGCGGGAGCTCGAGCGTGCCGGGTTGCGCGACGCGGTCGTGCGCGCGACCCGCGGGAAGCCGCTGCTCGGCATCTGCATCGGTGCGCAGATGCTGTTCGACTGGAGCGCGGAGGGAGACACGCCGGGGCTCGGCATCTTCCGGGGCAAGGTCGTTCGTTTTCCGCACGATCCGCTCCACGGGGCACCGGGCGGGCCCCTCAAGGTGCCGCACATGGGCTGGAATCGGGTGCGGCAGAGCGCGGCGCACCCGCTCTGGCGCGGAATCCGCGACGACGATCGATTCTACTTCTGCCACAGCTACTTTTTCGTTCCGGAGGACCCGGGGCTCGGTTGCGGGGCGAGCGAGCATGGCGTCCCCTTTACGTGCGCGGTGGCGCGCGATAACATCTTCGCGGTACAGTTCCACCCCGAGAAGAGCCACACGGCGGGATTGCAGCTCCTCGCGAACTTCGTCTCCTGGAACCCATAACCACTCATCCGTAATGGCGCCGCGCGCGCCGTCCCGCCTGTCCCCAACGACAGCTCCTGCCCGCGACCAGCGATGGTCATCATTCCGGCAATCGACGTGAAGGACGGCCGCTGCGTGCGGCTGAAGCAGGGCGATATGTCCACCGCGACCGTCTATTCCGACGATCCGGTCGCGGTGGCCAAGCACTGGCTTGCCCAGGGCGCGCGCCGCCTGCACGTCGTCGACCTGAACGGAGCTGCCGCGGGCCGCCCGAAGAACGAGGGCGTGATCCGGGAGATCGTCAAGGCGGTCGGCGACTCGATCCCGGTCCAGCTCGGCGGCGGGATTCGCGATCTGGACACGATCGAGAAGTATCTCGACGGCGGGGTCACCTACGTCGTCATCGGTACCGCAGCGGTGAAGAACCCGGGCTTCCTGCACGATGCGTGCACCGCATTTGGCGGGCACATCATCGTCGCCCTCGATGCGAAGGACGGGAAGGTCGCCGTGGAAGGCTGGTCCAAGCTGACCGGCCACGACGTCGTCGACCTCGCGAAGAAGTTCGAGGAGTACGGCGTCGAGGCGGTGCTCTACACCGACATCGGCCGCGACGGCATGCTGACCGGCGTGAACGTCGCGGCAACCGTGAAGCTCGCCCGCGAGCTGCGCGTGCCGGTGATCGCTAGCGGCGGCCTCACCGGCCTTGCGGACGTGGAGCAGCTCTGTGCGATCGAGTCGGAAGGCATCATGGGCGTGATCACCGGCCGCGCGCTGTATCAGGGCACCGTCGACTTCAAGGCGGCGCAGGCTAAGGCGGACGCCCTGAGTGAAGCGGGAACGGAGAAGGGCAAAGACTAAGCCCCACCCCGGACCGCCCTTCCTCCCTCTCTCTTCCCGATGTCACTCGCCAAACGCGTCATTCCCTGCCTGGACGTCAACGCCGGGCGCGTCGTGAAGGGTGTGAACTTCGTGAACCTGCGCGACGCCGGCGACCCGGTGGAGGTTGCGCGCCGCTACGACGAGCAGGGCGCCGACGAACTCTGTTTCCTCGACATCACCGCGAGCTCCGACGAGCGGGACACCATCGTCCACGTCGTTTCGGACGTCGCGGCCCAGGTCTTCATTCCGCTCACGGTCGGCGGCGGCGTCAGGAGCGTGTCCGACGTCCGGCGGCTGCTGAACGCCGGCGCCGACAAGGTCTCGATCAATACCGCCGCGGTCCAGAATCCGCAACTCGTCGAAGAGGCGGCGGGGCGCTTCGGATCGCAGTGCATCGTCGTGGCGATCGACGCCAAGCGCGTCGCCGATCACTGGGAAGTGTTCACGCACGGCGGCCGCAGGCCGACCGGGCTCGACGCGGTCGACTGGGCGCGGCGGATGCAGGCGGCGGGCGCAGGCGAGCTGCTGCTCACCAGCATGGATCGCGACGGCACGCGCGCGGGCTTCGACCTGCCTCTCACCCGCGCGGTGTGCGAGGCGGTCGACATCCCGGTGATCGCGAGCGGCGGGGTCGGCACGCTCGACCATCTCGCGGCCGGGGTGCTCGAGGGCAAGGCCGATGCGGTGCTCGCCGCGAGCATCTTCCACTACGGCGAGCACACGGTGCGCGAGGCGAAGGCGCTGATGGCCGCGCGCGGCATCGAGGTGAGGCTCTGAGCCGGCGGGCGAGCACAATGAACTGGCTCGACGAAATCAAGTGGGACGAGCGCGGCCTCGTGCCGGCGATCGCGCAGGACGCGCAGACCGGCCGGGTGTTGATGTTCGCCTGGATGGATCGCGCGGCGCTCGCGGCCACCGCGCAGACGGGCGAGGCGGTGTACTACTCGCGGTCGCGCGCCCGTCAGTGGCGCAAGGGCGAGGACTCCGGCCACATCCAGCGGGTGCGCGAGATCCGCATGGACTGCGACAACGACGTCGTGCTGCTCAAGGTCGAGCAGGTGGGCGGGATCGCGTGCCACACGGGCCGCCCGGCATGTTTCTTCCACAAGCTCGTGGATGGGCGCTGGGAGACGGTCGAAGCGGTCCTCAAGGACCCGGCAGAGATATACCGGCAGAAGGGGTAAGCCGATGGGAACCGACAAAGCCATGGCCGACGTGCTGGAGCGGCTCGCCGACGTGATCGAAAGTCGCAAGGGCGCGGATCCGGACGCATCGTACGTGGGCCGCCTGCTCGCGCGGGGCGAGGACTCGGTGCTGAAGAAGATCGGGGAGGAGGCGACCGAGCTCGTCATGGCGGCGAAGGACGGCGAGCGGCTGCGCATCGTCGAGGAGACGGCCGACCTCTGGTTCCACTGCCTGGTCGCGCTGGCGCACTACGGCCTGCGGCCCTCGGACGTCCTGATGGAATTGCGGCGACGGGAGGGCATTTCGGGCATCGACGAGAAGGCCGCGCGCCAGGATGGCATCCGCATCGAGGCGGAGCGCAAGGGATGACGGGCGACGCGGCGACGGCCGGCGTGGACGCGGCGGCGAGCTGCCTATTCTGCAAGATCGTACGCGGGGAGATCCCCTCGAAGCGCGCCTACGAGGACGAGCTGGTGCTCGCCTTCCACGACATCCGGCCGGTCGCCCCCGTACACGTCCTGGTCATCCCCAAGGCGCACGTCGCGTCGCTCGCCGAATGCGGCGCCGAGCACGCCGCGGTCCTGGGCCGGATGCTGGCGGTCGCGCCCCGGCTCGCCCGGGAGCTCGGGGCGACCGACGGCTTCCGGACGATCGTCAACACGGGGCGGGACGGCCGGCAGGAGGTGTATCATTTGCACATGCACGTGATCGGCGGTCGCGACACCGGGCCGATGATCGTACGGACCTAGCGAGGTAACACCATGGGTTCCTTCAGCATCTGGCACTGGCTGATCGTCCTGCTCATCATCGTTCTCGTCTTCGGGACGAAGAAGCTGCGCAACATCGGCGCGGATCTCGGCGGCGCGGTCAAGGGGTTCAAGGAGGGCGTGAAAGGCTCCGGCGACGGCGCAGAATCGCCCACGCAGCCCCAGCAGCAGGTGACCGGCCGCACCATCGAGGCCGAGGTCAAGAAGGAGTCGAGCACCAAGGCCTGACCGCGCGCCAACCGCGCGCGGCGGGTCGAAGAGGATGCCGGGGCGACCCGGCGTCTTTTTTTTCGACGCCGCTTCCCCGCACCGCCCGATCCGCTCCCGATCCGCACTCATGTTCGACATTGGCTTCTCCGAGCTGCTGGTCATACTGGTGGTCGCCCTGCTCGTCATCGGGCCGGAGCGGCTGCCCAAGGTCGCGCGCACCGCCGGCCTCCTCTTTGGTCGCCTGCAGCGCTACGTGAACGACGTGAAGGCCGACATCCAGCGCGAGATGGAGCTCGACGAGCTGAAGAAGCTGCGCTCCCAGTTCGAGGACGCCGCGCGCTCGGTGGAGCAGTCGGTGAACGAGGTCGGGCGGGAGATCTCCGCAGCGTCCGACGACCTCAACCGTACCATCGGCGGCGACGCGCAGACGCCGGCAACCCCGCCGGCCGCGCTGCCGGACGGCGCGCCCGCCGCGGGCGGCGGGACCACGCCGGCTTCGACGACCTCGACCGAAGCGAAGGTCTAGCCGCGCGCTGCCGCGGCCTCCGCAATGACGTCCCAGCAGGACACGTTCATCTCGCACCTCGTCGAGCTTCGCGACCGGCTGCTGCGGTCGATTCTCGCGATCGCGCTCGTCTTCATCGTGCTCTTCATCTACCCCGGTTCGGGGCCGATCTACGATTTCCTGGCGGCACCGCTGATGCAGGCGCTGCCCGAGGGCACGAAGATGATCGCCACCGGCGTCATCACGCCGTTCCTGGTGCCGGTCAAGATCACCGCGTTCGCGGCGCTGTTCATCGCGCTGCCGTACGTCCTATACCAGGCCTGGGCCTTCGTCGCGCCGGGCCTGTACACGCACGAGAAGCGGCTTGTCCTCCCGCTCGTGATCGCGAGCACGGTGCTGTTCCTGCTCGGCGTCGCGTTCTGCTACTACTTCGTCTTCGGCAAAGTATTCACCTTCATCAACAGTTTCGCGCCGCAGAGCATCACGCCGGCACCCGACATCGAGGCCTACTTCAGCTTCGTGCTGACCATGTTCCTCGCGTTCGGCGTGACCTTCGAGATCCCGGTCGTGGTCGTGGTGCTCGCCCGTGCGGGCATCGTCACGCTCGACCAGCTCAAGCAGGCGCGGCCCTACATGATCGTCGGCGCGTTCGTGGTGGCCGCGGTCGTCACTCCGCCCGACGTGCTCTCGCAGATCCTGCTCGCCGTGCCGATGTGGCTGCTCTACGAGCTCGGCATCTTCGTCGCGCGCTTCGTGGAGAAGCCGGCGGGGGCATCCGACTGGAAGGCGCCGAGCGACGCCGACAAGGAGCACGAGCTCGACAAGGCCGACGCGGAACGCCAGGATCTCAAGTGACCGTGCGGCCACCGCAGGACTCCGGCTTGCGCCGGAGTGGCGGCGTTCTCACGGCCCGCCCTGGGTGCGCGGTCCGCTCTCCTTCAACTTGCGCGCGAGATCCCCGCTCATCACCGAGCGCAGCGCGAACCGGATCGCGAGGCTCTCCCTGAGCAGGGCGCGCAGCGCGTCGTGCGGCCACGCGAGGCAGCGCATCGGCGTGGCGACGCGCACCGTCGCCGACGCGACGTCGTGCGTGAGAAAGCTCACTTCGCCGAGGAACTCGAGTCCCGAGGTGTGCCGGATCGGCCGGCCGTCGATCTCGATCGCCGCCGCACCGTCGCACACGAGCAGCACGTCGCGCACCGGCTTGCCTTGCTCGGTCACCAGCGTACCCGGGTCGATCGTCAGCCAGCGACCGGCCTTGAGCAGCAGCGCGTAGTCCACCAGGGAAAGCTGCGGGAACAGCGTCTTGTGCAGCGACCGCTCCTCCTCGGTGAGCTTGATGGCGCGGCTCTCCTGATAGAGGAGGAAGATCCGCACCGCGTTGATCGAGATGAACACGCAGTTCCAGAAGACCGAGATCCAGAGCATCTCGGTGCGCGTGGAGAGGTAGGTGATCCAGGTCAGCGACGAGACGATCGAGAGCGTGCGCAGCCACACGATGTCCTTCACCGTATAGGCGATGCACGTCAGCACGAACGCGAGATTGCCGATCAGGTCGACGAGTGCGATGGCGGGCACGGCGGGCCTCCCTAACGCGAGGCCGCTAGGGTACCCGACCGGAGAGCGCGGACCGCGCCCGCGCGTGCGGACCTAGCGCGGCGCGGGGCGCCGCTGCGCGGGCGGTCGCTTGCCGACCGTCACGGCGACCTCGAGCTCGCCTTGGGTGCGACGCAGCTTCAGCGTCGCCTGGCTACCGGGCGCGAGCGCCGCGACCGCCTCGAGCATCGCGGCCGGGTCGCGCGTCGCGCGGCCGTTCACCGCGACCAGGACGTCGCCGGGCTTCACGCCGCCCTTCTCGGCCGGGCCGTTGCGCTCGACACCCGCGATCAGGACGCCCGCGCCGCCCGGGATCTTGAACGACTCGGCGAGCTCGGGCGTCACCTCCTGCGCCTGGATGCCGATGTATCCGCGAGTGACCGCGCCCTCGGCGATGATCTGCTCCATCACGGTGCGTGCGGTCGAGACCGGGATCGCAAAGCCGATGCCGATCGAGCCGCCGGTGCCCGACAGAATCACCGAATTGATGCCGATCAGGTTGCCGGCTGTGTCGACGAGCGCGCCGCCGGAGTTGCCCTGGTTGATGGCCGCATCGGTCTGGATGAAGTTCTCGTAGGTGCTGACCCCCAGCCCGGTGCGCCCGAGCCCCGAGACGATGCCCATCGTCACGGTCTGGCCGACGCCGAGCGGATTGCCGATCGCGAGCACGACGTCGCCGACGCGCACCGCCTCCAGCGCGCCGAAGGTGATCGCCGGCAGGTCGTCGCGCTCGACCTTGAGCACGGCGAGATCGGTCTCGAGGTCCGTGCCCACCACCTTCGCGCGCAACCGCGTCTGGCTGTCGGCGAGGAGCACCTCGATCTGGTCCATGCCTTCGACGACGTGGTTGTTGGTGAGCACGTAGCCCTTCGGGCTCACGATCACACCCGATCCCAGGCTCGCCGTCCGACGCCCCTCGCCGAGCGAGTCGCCGAAGAAGCGGCGGAACAGCGGATCGTCGGTGAACGGATGCCTCTGGGGCTTCGCCGTGCCCGAGGTGAAGATGTTCACGACCGCGGGCGCCGCCTTCGCCACCGCGTCGTTGTACGAGCCCGGCTTGGCGCCCGCGGCCGGCGCGGGCGCGGCCTGATTGACGACGACCGGTGCCTCGCGCGGCGCCTCGCGGGAGGCGAGCCACTCCGGCTTGAGCGTCGTCACGACGAAGAGCGCCGCGAGCGCGATGGTCGCGGTCTGCGCGAAGATGAGCCAAAGCTTCCTGATCGTCATGATCCGGATGGGTGTGCACTGAGGCGGGGCACTCGCCGCGGCTACAATGCGCCGCGGAACGACGCGCCGAAGGAGTGAGCGACGATGCTACGCGACGAACTGGCCCGCCATCTCGACCAGCTCCTCGACGCCTCCCGTGTCAAGGATTATTGCCCAAACGGGTTGCAGGTGGAAGGTCGCGCCGAGATCGCCTCGCTCGTCACCGGGGTGACCGCGAGCGCCGCGTTGATCGAGGCCGCGGCCGCGGTCGGCGCCGACGCTTTGCTCGTGCACCACGGCTACTTCTGGCGCGGCGAGGATCCGCGGCTCGTCGGCGCGCGCAAGCGCCGCATCGAGCTGCTCCTCGCGGCGGGGATCAACCTGTTCGCCTATCACCTACCGCTGGACCTCCATCCGGAGCTCGGCAACAACGCGCAGCTTGCCGTCCGGCTCGGGCTCGCGCAGGAAGGCCGCACCGGCGATCAGGATCTGGTGGCTTACGGGACTGTCACTGCGGGGACGGTCGCCGCGCCGGATTTGGCCACGTTCGCCGCACGCGTCGGTGCGCAGCTCGGCCGCGAGCCGCTGGTGATCGGCGACCCGCGGCGCGCCGTGCGCCGCGTCGCGTGGTGCACGGGCGCGGCACAGGGCTACTTCGAGACGGCCGTCGCGCTCGGCGTCGACGTCTACGTGACCGGCGAGATCTCGGAGCAGCACGTGCACCTCGCGCGCGAGTCCGGCGTGGCATTCGTTGCCGCAGGCCACCATGCCACCGAGCGGTTCGGCGTTCAGGCGGTCGGCGCGCACCTCGCGCAGACGTTCGGCCTCCGCCACCGGTTCATCGACGTGCCGAGCCCGGTCTAGCGGCGTTTCGCCGGCCGGGTCGATTTCACGCGTCGACTCAAGGCCTTACGAGCAAAAACTTCCTTTTCGAGGGGGGCTTCCGCTATAATCCGCGGCGCTCCCGCCGCCGCAGAACGACAGCCGCCCTTTTTTTGCCCGATTTCACTCTTTCTCCCTAGGAGCGAACTCCCGTCATGAGCAACTCCTCCGAAGCCACGCTCCCGCCCGGCCCCGCAGGCGCGGACGACGTCGACGCCGGCCGCCGCCGGCTGCTCGTCGCAACCTGCGTCGCGGGTGGTGCCGCCACCGCCGCGGTCGCCTGGCCGTTCCTCGCGAGCATGGAGCCGTCGGAGCGCGCCAAGGCGCTCGGCGCGCCGGTCGAAGCCGACATCTCCGCGCTCGAGCCCGGCCAGCAGATGATCGTCGAGTGGCAAGGCAAGCCGGTGTGGATCGTCCGCCGCACGAAGGAGATGCTCGCGACGCTGACGAAGGACGCCGCGCTGCTCGCCGACCCGAACTCGAAACGCTCGGAGCAGCCGGCCGCGGCCCAGAACGACTACCGCTCGCTCAAGCCCGAGTTCATGGTGATGGTCGGCATCTGCACCCACCTCGGCTGCTCCCCCACGGCGAAATTCGCGCCGAACGACCCGAGCATGGGGGCCAGCTGGCCCGGCGGTTTTCTCTGCCCCTGCCACGGCTCGAAGTTCGATCTGGCCGGTCGCGTGTACGCGAACATGCCCGCGCCCGACAACCTGCCGGTGCCGAAGTACAAGTACCTGTCCGAGACGAAGCTTCTCATCGGCGACGACAGCAAGGGGGCCTGACCGATGGTGAACGGAACGACCACGCCGCCCGTGAAGCAGCACTGGGCGAACGAGCTGATGGACTGGGTGAACGCCCGGTTCCCGCTGACCGCCCTGTGGGAGAGCCAGTGGGGCAAGTACGTCGCGCCGAAGAACTTCAACTTCTGGTACTACTTCGGCTCGCTCGCCGCGCTGGTCCTCGCGCTGCAGATCATCACCGGCATCTTCCTCACCATGAACTACAAGCCCGACGCGAGCCTCGCGTTCGCCTCGGTCGAGTACATCATGCGCGAGGTGCCGTGGGGCTGGCTGATCCGGTACCTGCACTCGACGGGCGCCTCGGCGTTCTTCATCGTCGTGTACCTGCACATGTTTCGCGGGCTGCTGTACGGCTCGTACCGCAAGCCGCGCGAGCTCACCTGGATCTTCGGCTGCCTGATCTTCCTCTGCCTGATGGCGGAGGGGTTCTTCGGCTACCTGCTTCCCTGGGGTCAGATGTCGTACTGGGGCGCGCAGGTGATCGTGAACCTGTTCGCCGCCATTCCGGTCATCGGACCGGACCTCGCCATCTGGATCCGCGGCGACTACGTGATCGGCGACGCAACGCTCAACCGCTTCTTCGCCTTCCACGTCATCGCGGTGCCGCTGGTGCTGATCGGCCTGGTCGCGGCGCACCTTATGGCGCTGCACGAGACCGGCTCGAACAACCCCGACGGCGTCGAGATCAAGAAGCAGCCGAAAGACCCCGCCACCGGCCTGCCGCTCGACGGCATCTACTCCCATCCGCTGTACTCGGTGAAGGACGTGTTCGGGATGACCGTCTTCCTGCTGGTCTTCTCGATCATCGTGTTCTTCGCGCCGGAGATGGGCGGGTACTTTCTCGAGTACAACAACTTCATCCCGGCCGACCCGCTCAAGACGCCGTCGCACATCGCTCCGGTCTGGTACTTCACTCCGTACTACTCGGTGCTGCGCGCGACGACCACCGAGCTGATGTACGTGCTCGCCGTCGGGCTCGTCGGGCTGGTGCTCTTCTACTGGCGCGAGATCCCGCGGAAGCTGCGGCCGATCGTACTCGGGGCGACCGCGGTCCTCCTGGTCGGTTTCTATTTCATCGACGCGAAGGTGTGGGGCGTGTTGCTGATGGGCGCCGCGGTGCTGATCTTCTTCCTGCTGCCGTGGCTCGACCGCGCGCCGGTCAAATCGATCCGTTACAAGGGCCCGCTCTACAAGAGCGCGCTCGCGATCTTCGTGGTCGCGTTCCTCGTTCTCGGCTACCTCGGCACCGAGGCGCCCACGCCGACGTTCACGCGCATCGCGCAGGTCGGCACGCTGCTGTACTTCGCGTTCTTCGTGCTGATGCCCTGGTACTCGAAGATCGACTCCTACAAGCCAGAGCCGGCGAGGGTGACGAAATGAGCAGACTCTCGCGCATCCTCATCGTCGCGGCGGTTGGCCTGGTGGCGGCGGTTCCGGCGCGTGCCGCGGAGACGGGCTGGAAGGTCGATCGGGTCGAGGTGAGCCTCACGGACAACGCGAGCCTGCAGGCCGGCGCGCGCACCTTCGTCAACTACTGCCTCGGCTGCCACGGCGCCTCGCTCGTGCGCTACAACGCCCTGCGCCAGCTCGGACTCACCGAAGAGCAGATCAAGGACAACCTGATGTTCACGGCCGAGAAGGTCGGGATGCCCATGGCGACTGCCATGTCCGCGAAGGACGGCAAGGAGTGGTTTGCCTCCGCCCCCCCGGACCTGTCGGTGGTCGCCCGCGCACGCGGCGCCGAGTGGCTGTACACCTATCTGCGCACGTTCTACCGCGATTCCGCCTCGCCGACGGGATGGAACAACGCCCTGTTCCCGAACGTCGCGATGCCGAACGTCCTCTGGAAGTTGCAGGGCGAGCGGGTGCTCAAGCGGGAGCCGGCGATGCGGGATGGCAAGCCCGTGAGCGACGGGCACGGCGGTACCGTGATGATCTCGAAGTTCGAGACGCTCGTGCCCGGCACGATGACCCCGCAGCAGTACGACGAGACGGTCCGCGACCTGGTGGCCTTCATGGTGTGGATGGGAGAGCCGAACCAGGTGCAGAGAAAGCAGGTCGGGATCTGGGTGCTGTACGCGCTCACGATCCTGGTTTTCATGACGTACTTCCTCTACAAGTCGTATTGGAAGAACGTTCACTAGCCCGCATTTGAGCAGGGCGCGGGCCGTGTCCGCGCCCGGCCCGCTTCGCAGGCGCCCCGCGTGGCGTCAAAGGTAGCCCAATGATGAACCTCTATTCCGGAACGACCTGCCCGTTCTCGCAGCGCTGCCGCATCGTGCTGTACGAGAAGGGAATGGATTTCCAGATCATCGACGTCGACATGTACAACAAGCCGGAAGACATCGCGGTGATGAACCCGTACGGCCGTCTGCCGGTGCTCGTGGAGCGCGACCTCATCCTCTACGAGGCGAACATCATCAACGAGTACATCGACGAGCGCTTCCCGCATCCCCAGCTCATGCCGGCGGACCCGGTCATGCGCGCGCGGGCGCGCCTGTTCCTGTTCAACTTCGAGGTGGAGCTGTTCAGCCAGATCGACGCGCTCGAGCAGGGCAACGCGAAGCAGCAGGACAAGGCGCGCAGCCACGTCTCCGACCGTCTGACCGAGCTCGCGCCGGTGTTCACGAAGCAGAAATACATGCTCGGCGACGAATTCTCGATGCTCGACGTGGCGATCAGCCCGCTACTGTGGCGGCTCGACTACTACAGCGTGAGTCTGCCCAAGTCGGCCGCCCCTCTGATGAAGTACGCCGAGCGCCTGTTCAGCCGTCCGGCGTTCATCGACGCCCTGACGCCGTCCGAGAAGGTCATGCGGAAATAGCCGCGGGGGGAATTCGGCACACCCGGTTCCCCGCCGCCCGCCCCGCCTCGCGGCCCCGCGGTACACTGCCCGCCACCTGCCGTACGGTCCGGCCGTGAACGAGACCTCCACCAAGCCCTACCTGCTGCGCGCCCTCTACGAGTGGTGCGTCGACAATGGCTTCACGCCTTACATCTCCGTCGTGGTCGACGCGACCACGCGCGTGCCCGCCGAATTCGTGCGCAACGGCGAGATCGTGCTCAACATCGGTCCGCTCGCGGCGAACCGGCTCAAGATGAGCAACGAGACGATCGACTTCTCGGCCCGTTTCGGCGGCGTCGCGAGGGAGCTGTCGATCCCGGTCACCCAGATCGCCGCGCTCTACGCGCGCGAGAATGGGCACGGGATGTCGTTCGAGATCGATCGTACGAAGACCCCGTGGGAAGCGAGCGGGGACGCGGCCGTAGAGCCGCCCGCGTCGCCCGAACCGGCGGCCCCGGCGCCCGGCGGCGGCAAGCCCACCCTCCGCGTCATCAAGTGACCGCGCGGTGCGCCGGCAGCGCCGGCGCCAGTACGGTCATCCCGGCGCAAGCCGGTATCGAGCAACCGCCGCCATCCCGGGCGACCGCCTTCGTATAATGCCCCGCAGCCGGCTTAGCTCAGTTGGTAGAGCAACCGCCTTGTAAGCGGTAGGTCCCGGGTTCGATTCCTGGAGCCGGCACCGGAATCAAGTCACCGATCGTCCGCCGCAGGCGACGGATTGACATTTTTCATACAAAAATGTAGATTCTCCGACTGAAATGGAGAAAGAAACTCAAATCTCGGCGCTCATCTCCCGCACGACCAGGGACCTCCTCGAGCGGCATGTCCGCGCGACCGGCGTCAAGAAAGGTCATCTGGTCGAGCAGGCGCTGCGCCACCACCTGCAGGCGCTGCAGGCGCTGCCGGCGGACGTGATCGTGCATCCGAAGCTCGTGGTGACGCGGACGTCCGGCGCCGCCATCCTGAAGCAGATGAAGTCCGGCAGGCCGACCAAGCCGCTCCGCGACCTGATGCGTGATCGAGATTAGGGCTCTCCGCGAAGGGGACGACCGCACGCAGTTCCGGTCCGGGGACCCCGATCTCGATCGATTCTTCCAGAAGTTCGCAGGTCAGAACCAGTTTCGTCACTACGTCGGGGTCACGTACGTCGCAGTCGACGACCGGCGCATTCTGGGCTTCGCCACCGTATCGCCCGGCCATGTCGAGATCGAGGGATTGCCGCCGGCCGCGCGGCGAAAGCTGCCCCGATACCCTCTGCCGGTGCTGCGGCTCGCGAGGCTTGCGGTGGACCGATCCGCTAGAGGCAAGGGGCTCGGTGCGGAGCTTCTACGCTTCGTGCTCGATCTCGCCCTTCGAATGGCGAACGACTACGGCTGCGTTGGAGTGATCGTCGATGCGAAGCCCGACGCCGTGGACTTCTACGCCAAGTACGGCTTCATCCCGGTGGAGGCGGTCGAGGGCCACGCGGATGCCCGCCCGCAGCAGACCCCGATGTTCCTCGCGACTCGGGCGATCACGGAGGCCCTCGGTGGCCAAGATTCCGGCACCTAGCAGTACGCCTGCGGCGGCTGCACAACCCTCGTCCACGGCTAGCGTTTTCACCGCAGAGGGGGCGCTAGAGTTGTGCAAGGTCGGCGCGTCGAACGGTCTGCGATCAACCGCTTACACCGCAATTCCCGACTCGCCTTGTAAGCGGTAGGTCCCGGGTTCGATTCCTGGAGCCGGCACCGTCTAGCTGGAGCGGCGTTCATGCTCATCGTAAGCATTGGGAACAAGATACAAGCGCGGGAGCCCCTAGCTTTGGATGCGTACGACGCAACCATTCTCCTCGCAAGCGTGATCTTCGGCGCGGCTCCGGGATATGGTGCTTGGTTTTTCGATCAGCGCAGGAAGAAATAGCTCGGCACCGGCGGGGTTTACGCGCTTCTTCCCAGGATAGCGGGGTATCTCGCAGGCTTCCGCACCCTCGATCATCTGGAAGGGATCGCTTTAGACCTGCATCGCGCCGCGCGAGCCGATACGAGCGCTACCATTCCATCTTCAGAGTAAACCGCGGAGGGACGAGGATGGAGACCCTGCTCATCTGGACTGGGCGCTTGGCTGGGCTTGCTGGTGTTGTCCTCTGTGTAATCGCTGGCGCTGTGCGCCTTTCAGGCGCGTACTGGCTCGGCCAATTTCAGGCGACCACGTTTCTTCAGGTCGGCGTCGCGGGCATGGTTCTGGGGTGCTTTTGCTTATTGATGGCGCTGCTCGATCGTCTTGGTACGTACCGCAAGCTAGGCTCTGAGTAGACCAACTCCACGCCGTGTGCTCTTATAAGGTACCGCCTCACCCATCGAAATGTGTTCGCGCCATGCGTGCCAGGCCCAAACCTTTGGACCGCGATTCATCTCGGCCCTGATCTGCTCGAGGTTCACGTCCGTCGCGCCGCGCCAGCTAACGACAACGCGTGGGTATTTGCGCGCCGTCACTCGGACGGCACAAACGGAATCGGGGTTTCGGTGCTGCTCTGCGGCACGACGGTGATCCACGCCTTGCCGCACTCCCGCACGTACGGGTAATAGCCCGCAGGCTCCTGGCAGTAATACCAATAGCCGGTCGGGGCGGGCGGCACGTTCTGCTCGATGTAAACCGGCGGGTCCGTCGGAACATTCCCGAGATAGGGGTACGAATAGGGAGTGTAGCTGTACGCGTAGGGCCACCAGCCGCCCCAGTAGGCTGGGCCACCCAGATAGATGCCCACACCGGGGCCGTACCACCCTCCGCGCCAGCCGCCGTACCAGCCGCCCCCGCGCCATCCAGCACCCGGTCGCGCACCATGCCATCCACTGCCGGGAGGGCGTCCATGCCATCCGCCTCCCGGCGCGCCTGCGCTCGGCGGGCGCGCACCACCACCGCCGGAAGGGCCACCGCGCTGCGCCCAGGCCGAATCGCCGGCAATGGCGATCGCCAGCACTGCAACCAGCGCGAACGCAAATCTACTCATTCAGGATCTTCTCCGAGCCGAGGGTGTCAACGCCAACCCTCCTTTGGCTCGAGTGCCGACATCAAAAGGCTAACAGGGGGCTGCCGTCGGATCTTGCCGCAGGTCAAACGGCGTAGCGCCAGCGACCAGTGTTGCTGCGCGCACGTCGACCGGGCCGTTCACGTGCCGACGGCGGGCACCTTTGGTGCGAGCGATACCGGCTGGTAGCCGTTCCCCTGCGGGAGGTGGGAGCAAATCCCTCGACGCAGCCTTTCACGAATGAACGGCTGTTAATTTTCCAGTCAGCTCAATTGGATCCAGGTTGAAATGCCGCCGGCTGCGTGTCTCGGAACGGAACCTGGTGGGCGCGCCATCCCTCCGCTTTGACTTCGACCACTTCTCGTAGGCGAGTCCGCGCACCTTCGAGCAGGATCCGCACCGCGCTGATCATCAGCTTGCTTCGTTTGGACCGGTGGATCTGGGCGAAATTCTTTAGTGCAAGCTCGAGGCGGATTAGGTCGTCCACCCCACGCAGCGGTGCGATCGGCAGCTCGCTGAGCTTCGGCAAGCGGGCGAGTAGCGCTACAAGCTGACGCTCAATGTCACGGGCAACTTCCAGCTCGGGGATTGACTTCACGGGCTTTACCTCCTACCTAGAATCGACGTTCGACCATGTCTAACCGGCACTCGCGAACGAGCCGCGCCCCGGCTGTGTGCCGCGACCTTTACGCGCCAAGTCTTGCCCAGACTGCCAATAGCCCATTCCGCGAGAGCTTCTACCGCAGTACTGAATGCGGCTGCACAAGCGCCTGCGCAGTCGCGAAGGCACCACGCGCTACTTCGGAATGCCCCCACAATGCTTTAGATAGATGTGCTTCAGGGTTTCGAAATCCCCGAGCGGCGCGCGGGCGATACGCTCGACCATCGCCTTGCGCACTTCATTGGCGGGGCGGAGCACCTTGAGCTCCCTTACCTTTTCCTCGAGTTGTTCGAGCGGCGTACGCTTCAGTAGCTCTACCGCGGACGCCTGTTCGTCGGGGTCTGGCCCGATCCGTAAGAGTGCTTTCAGCGCATTCACGCTCTTGTTCCCCCTGTCAGTAGTGCCGTCTAGCCGGTGAGGCAATGCTCTTGTCATAGCAGCTTCCGGGCCAGATTGTCAGGCGGTGTCACACGTGTGAACGCAGTCACAAAGCTGTGGGGTGCTACGCCGAACAAGCGGAAATTCGTCACGGCAGATTGCAGGGAGCGCCCGCGATGCGGGGCACCTGCCGGAGAACGTGTGCCGGAGAGCGGGCGCTGCCTGTCAGTGCCGCGACAGATATTGAAACAGAGGAACAAAGTACGTCTTGCGGTTGGCGCGGGCAACATTCGGCCAATGCCGGGTGAGTCCGCGGTGATCACGTTCGCGCGTCGAGCGCTCCACCTGCGCTTCGAGATGCGCTATGAATGGGAAGCGGCCTGGTGGTCGTGTTCCGGTGCGGGTGGTGGGAGCGGGAGGCGGGGGCGGATCGACCCGAGTCGGGTCGCAAGTGCAAGACCTACTCTGCTCGATCCCGATCCTTGGACATGCCGCGCAGGCGCTTCTTGCATGTTTTCCAATCGCCTTGTCGACACTCCAATTTGCGACACTCGAATTCGCAAGTCGCGATGTCTTCAGGAACGTCTTGAATCAACCGGCGGCTCCTTATCCATCGCTGCAGCCTGCGAAGATAGCTCAGCCTGCCTTCCTTCTGCCCAATCATTGGCTACCTCTGGGCTCGCTTGCGTGGGGATGCGCGCACGGCAGATCGGAGCACGGCGAGGCTCGCGCGGCCCCGATCACCTAGATTAGCGACATCGGCCTGCAACGTCGAGCGAAGCCTAGGCCCATCACCGGCTAGTGGCACTTGGGCCGGGATACCCGAGGATCGTCGCCCCAGGCTCGTTGCCGCCGTGCGCTCCCTGCGCGCTGCCTGGATCAAGACCTTCGTCGAACGCTGGTCGGCCGGCGCGCTGCGCTCGCTCGACACGCCATGCCTGCTTCTCACCGGCACACGCTCCACGTCCGCTGCGGGTCGCGCAATCGGTCTGCTGCGCGACACGTTACTGCCGCATCGGTGGTCGAGCTCGACGGTCTCAGCCACCTTGGTCCGATCACGCATCCGGAACGCGTCGACGCGGCCATCGAGGCGTTTTTTTCTTCGGCGTCGAGGAGACGCCCGTGGGTGCATTCCTGACGGTTCTGTAGGGCGTCCTCGTGCACACTGCTTTCTTCGCGAGTGCTGCGGTTTGGAACGGACTGGTTCGTCCCCCACATCACTCGCGGTCGTTGGGCGAATGGCTGCCTCCAATGTCGGCCAACTCCCGGAGCCGGCACCGAATGCGACCTCGCGAAACGCCTCTTCGAGCGCCGCCTAAGTGAGATCGGCTGCGGCCTGCTCCGCCCGCAACCGCCGCGCGTAGTGGTGCCGCGCCCGTAGCCGGCGGTCGATCACGATCGCGCTGAGCGCCGCGCCCACCACCATTGCCACGCCCAGGAGCGGAAGCACCAGCGCCAGGCCCGGGACACCGGCCACCGCGCCGCCGACGAACAGCATCAGCACGCTCACCAACGGATGCAGATTGAGGCTCTTGCCCACGGTCGCCGGCATGAACACGAAGTCGTCCAGCAGCCGCACGAAGATGAAGAGCATGATCGCCCAGTAAGCCATCTTCGGGTTCTGCGGGAAGTCGGTCGCCGCCACCAGCACGACGAGCAGGCAGCCCGCGATCGAGCCGACGTACGGGACCCAGGCAAGCACCGCCGCAACGAGCGCGAGCAGCCAGGCGCCCGGCAGCCCGAGGGCCCACAGACCGAGGCCGAGCGCGACCGTGTCGAGCACGGTGAGCTTCATCAGCCCGGCGAAGTAGGAGCGGCCGGTCTGGTGCATCCGGTGCAGCAGGTCGAGCGTCTTCTCGAAGTACGCGTTGGGCACGGCGCGCGCGATGAAGCCGTGAAACCGCCGCCCGTCGCGCAGGAAGAAGAACGCGAAGAACGGCCCGAGCAGCATCGCCGGCAGCCAGGCGAGGATGGATACCGCAAGCGGTTGGACTTGGCGCTCCACGAACGTGTTGGAGTAGTCGTTGAGCCAGGTGGTGACGCTCGCCGCCAGGTTGGCGCGCGCCAGCACCGACCACCGCGCCTCCAGCACCGCGAGCGTGCGCTCGAGCAGCGTCGCTCCGCCGCGGATGTAGCGTTCCACGCCTGCCTGCCAGTCCTCGGCGCGCGCGCCCGCCCAGGCGAGCAACGCCAATGTCGCGGCCATCAGGACGACCAGGAACACCGAGGTGACGAGCGCTGCGGCGCTCTGCCGCGACAGCCCCGCATACATGAGCCGTCGCATCGGCGGGTAGAGCGCGTACGACAGGACCAGTGCCATCAGCGCCGGCACCACCAGCCACAGGATGTGGTTGAGGGCGACAAGCAGCAGGCAGGTCGCGGCAAAAATGCCGGCCCATGCGACCGGGCCCGGGCCGCTCCGGTGTGCGTCGACCGGCGCTGCGCCGTCGGCGGCGCTCACAGCACCGTGCCCCGCAGGCGCCGGCCGAGATGGCGCGCGAACTGGAACAGGATCCGGTTGGAAAGCTTCGTTTCGGTTTCCAGCAGGGACAGGAAATCGCTGCCGAAGAACACCGCGAGCCGACACGGGTCCAGGGCGCGCGCCTGCGCGGAGCGCGGCGCGGTGTCGAGGAGCGCGAGCTCGCCGAAGAACCCGCCCGCCCCGATCTCCGCGATCGGATTCTCCGGGCGGCCCTGGCGGCAGATCAGCACCCGGCCGGTGCGCACGATGTAGAGCGCGTTGCCTTCGTCGCCTTCGTCGAAGATCACTTCGCCGGCGAGATACTCGCGCTCGTGGAGGACGCCCTGCACGATCTTGAGATCGCGCACCGACAGGTCCGAGAACAGCGGTAGCGCCTTCAGGTGCTTGAGGTCGTTGCCGACGGCGGGACGGAGGAAACCGAACATGAGGCTAGTCCGGAGAGACGCGAGGATTCAGGAGTACCGCGACGAAGGCAACGGCCCGAAACGTAAGGTCGGTGCGGATCGTCCGCCTCAGATCGTCGATCCTGCTCGTCTTGCGGTACGCCAGCATGGGGGCTCCACGACGCCTGAGGGCGCCATTCTAAGGTGTTCAGAGGCCCGGCGGACTCGAGGGAAGTCTGTCACCTCCGCCCTCTCTCGCCGGCCGTGGTCTATCCTTAGGGCGGAACCTAGGCGCGAATCGGGATGAAGCTCCCATCCGTCAGCCTGCGCGCGATGCTCTTCGCGATGATCGCGGCCGCCATCGTGCCGTTGGCCGTCCTGCTGCCGCTCGCCGGGTGGTACGTCGCTGCCGGTCTGCCGGAGCAGGAGACGCTCGCCCCCGTCTATCGCGCCCTCCAGGCGTCGCTCGTCTTCGCGGCGCTCGTTGTTCTCGGGGCGCTGGCTCTCGCGTGGTTCGTCGCCCGCCGGCTGAGCCGGCCGGTCGCCGGCATCGTGTCGGCGATGCAGCGGGCAGCGTCCGGCGCAACCGATGCCGTCGCGCCCGAGAGCGGCCCGCGCGAGATCGCGCTCATCGGCGCCGAATTCAATCGGATGATCGCGGCGCGCGTGCGGCTCGAGCAGGAACGGCACGAGGCGCTCGTGCGCGCCGAAGCGCACGAGCGCCGGCTGGGCGAGATCTTCGAGACGATCGCCGAGGGCGTCCTGATCCTCGGACCGGACGGGCGCTACGAGCTTGCGAACCGCGCGGAGGAGGTGCTGCTCGGCGTTCCCCGGGACCGCATCATCGGCGTGCGCTTCGACGCGGTCTCCTGGAGTCGCGTTGCCGCCGACGGTTCGCCATTCGACCTCGCGGATCATCCGTTCGAACGGCTGCGCCGCGGTGAGCCGGCGGTGCGCGATCAGGTGTTCCAGATCGTCACTCCGCAGGGGCGGAAGCGGGTGGTTTCGGTGAACGCGGCCGCGCTGCGCGATGTCGCCGGCAACTTCGACGGCATCGTCATGACGGGCGTGGACATCACCGAGCGGAAGAGCGCCGAGCGGCGGCTCGCCGACGTCATCGAGGCCCTCGGCGAGGGCCTCATCCTGATCGGGCCGGACGGCCGCTACCAGCTCGCCAACCGCGCCGAGGAAGAGCTGCTGGGCGTGACGCGCGATCGCATCGTCGGCCTCCGGTTCGACGCGGTTTCCTGGCGCCGCTTTACGGCGGATGGGGCGCCGTTCCGCATCGAGAACCATCCGTTTGCGCGGCTCGCCCGCGGCGAGCCGGCGGTGCGCGACTACGAAATGCAGCTCGTCACCCCGCAAGGCCGCGCGCGCACCGTGCTCGCGAGCGCGATGCCGCTGCACGACGCGGCCGGCAACTTCGACGGCGCCGTCCTGACGGCGATCGACATCACCGCGCGGAAGGCGGCCGAGCGGCGCCTGCGCGACATCATCGAGACGATGGCCGAGGCGGTGATGATCATCGGCGCGGACGGGAGCTACGAGCTCGTCAACCGCGAGGCGGAGGAGCTGCTCAACCGGCCGCGCGAGCGCATCGTCGGCATGCGCCAAGGCGATATGCCCTGGGCCCGCCTAACGGTGGACGGCCGCCCGCTGCGGGTGGACGAGCTGCCGCTCGAGCGCCTGCGCCGCGGCGAGCCGGCGCTGCACGGATACGAATTCCAGCTGGTGCTGCCGGAGGGCCCGCCGCGGACGATCCTGATCAACGCCGGGCCGCTGCGCGACGCGGCCGGCAATTTCACCGGCGTCGTCCTGTCCGGGTTCGACATCACCGAGCGGAAGGCCGCCGAGCGGCGGCTCGCGGAGTACTCGGCGCGGCTCGGGACGCTGTCGCGCCGCATGCTGACGGTCCAGGAGGAAGAGCGACGGGCGGTGGCGCGCGAGCTGCACGACGAGCTCGGTCAGGTGCTCACCGCGGTCAGGCTCAATCTCCAGACGCTGCGCCGCCGCTCGCGCGACCCCGAGCTCGGGCCGGTGTTCGAGGACGGCCTCGCCCTGCTCGAGACCGCGATCGCCGAGGTGCGCGCGCTGTCGACGCGGCTGCGTCCGACCATCCTCGACGACCTCGGGCTCGAAGCCGCGCTCCGCTCGCACCTCGAGCGCAGCCGCGTGCGCGCGGAGCTCGAGCTCGACGCCGACATCCGCCTGCCGCAGCGCCGGCTCGACCCGGCGGTGGAGACGGCGTGCTTCCGCATCGTGCAGGAGGCCATGACCAACGTCGTGCGCCACGCCGGGGCGCGCCGCCTCGCGGTCGCGCTCCGGATCGTCGACGGCGCGCTCGTGCTCTCGGTCCGCGACGACGGGAACGGATTCGATCTGGCGGCCGCGGCGCGGCGTGCGGCCCGCGGCGAGAGCGCGGGACTGTCGGGGATGGAGGAAAGGGCGCAGCTCGCCGGCGGTAGACTCGAGATGAACAGCGCACCCGGCCGCGGGACCGAGGTGCGGGTGCTGTTCCCGCTTGCCGAGGATGTCCGATGAAGATCCGCATTGTCCTCGCCGACGATCACGCGCTGGTGCGCGCGGGCATGAAGGCGCTGCTCGAATCGGCAGAGGGGTTCGAGGTGGTCGGCGAGGCGTCGAACGGCCGCGAGGCGGTGCGCGTCGCGAAGGCGCTCAAGCCGGACGTCGCGCTCTTCGACATCGCGATGCCCGAGCTGAACGGAATCGACGCGGCCCGTCGCCTCGGCGTCGAGTGCCCGGAAGTGCGCGTTCTGATCCTGTCGATGCACACCGACCCGGGGTACGTGCGCGCGGCGATGCAGGCCGGTACGGCCGGGTACGTGCTGAAGGACGCCGGCGTCGAAGAGCTCGAGCTCGCGATTCGCGCGGCCCTCCGCGGCGAGCGCTACCTCGACCCGCGCGTCTCGAAGCAGGTGATCGAAGGCTATGTGCGCGGGCTGGAGGCGCCGGAAGGCCCGGCGCTCACGCCGCGGCAGCGCGAAATCCTGCAGCTCATCGCCGAAGGCCGCTCGACTCGCGAGATCGCGCAGCGGCTGCACGTCTCGGTCAAGACCGTGGAGACGCACCGCGCTCAGCTCATGGACCGGCTCGGCATCCGCGACGTGGCGGGGCTCACGCGCTACGCCATCCGCATCGGGCTGGTCAGCGACGGGCGCTAGCCGGGGGCATTCTTCCGCCGCCGCACCCCGGTTCAGGGGTCGAGGCGGCCAATCTCAGGGGTTTCCCGATTCGGCCGGGCGGCGCGATTGCGTAGGCTGCGCGCCGTGGATTCGAGCCGAGCCGATCTCGTCGCCAAACCTGTGAGCGTCCGGGTGTCCGGCGACGCGCAACCCGGGAGGGGCCGGCTCGTGCTCGAGTCCACACCCTCACCGTCCGGGCGCACCCGCTGAGCTGCCGATGAACTTGCGCGCATTCGCCGACCCGTTCGCCGCGCTCGTCCGCGAATTCGAGCTCGAGCTCGTGCATCTGAAGCAGATGCTCGCCCTCGCGGAGGAAGAGCACCGCACCCTCGTGGCCGGAGACATCGCGCGCCTCGACGCGATCTCGGCCGAAAAGCTCGTTCAGCTGCACGCGCTCGAGCTGTACACGTCGCAGCGCTCGACGTACCTCGCCCGGCAGGGCTTCACCGCCGACGCGAGCGGCCTCGCCGCCTGCGCGCTTGCGGCGGGCGGCCGCGGACGCAGCCTCACGGTCGCCTGGAAGCGGGTGGCCGATGCGCTCGCCGAACTCCGCGATCTGAACGAGGAGAACGGCACGCTGCTCCGCGCCCGACTGGTGGAGCTCGGCGGCCCGGCGCTGCAGGCGGCCGGGCTGGCCAGCCTCGGGCCCTAGCCGGTGAATCAGGGCCATCCCGCATCGATCCCGGGTTTTCCCCGATGGAGCAGGGCCGGTGCGGCGGATAGGTTAGAGCCCAAGTGAACACGCGCTCCAAGCAGCCCGGCACCGTTCTCGTGCGCACGCGAATCCTGGTCGTCGAAGAGAATCAGCGGCTCCTGCACGCATTGCTGCAGTTCCTCGCCACGGAGCCCGCCGTCGAGGTGGTCGGATCGGCCGGATCGCCCGGCGAGGCGGTCAGCAAGGTCGCGCAGCTGGCGCCGGAACTCGTACTTGTCGACTGGAGCCTGCCGCGACCCGAGGCCGAGGCGTCCTGCAGGCTCATGCGCCTGCGCCCGGCACCGCCGAAGATCGTCGCGCTCCTCGACGACGACGACAGCTCGTATCGCGACTCGGCTGTGGCGGCCGGAGCGGACGCCGTGATCGGCAAGGGGCACTTGAGCGAGGCGCTCCTGCCGCTGCTGGACGAGCTGCTACCGACGGTCCTGCCGGCGAACTGACGGTTGCGCCGCGCGCGGGCGTCAATCGATCTTCGCGCCCGAGCGTTTCACGACCTCCGCCCACTTGGCGGAATCGCGCCGAATCAGGTCGCCGAATTCCTCGGGCGTGCCGCCCGCCGGCTCGTCGCCGATGATCGCGAACCGCTCGATGAACACCGGCGAGCGGATCGCGGCGTTCACTGCGGCGTTCAGCCTATCCACGATCGGCCGCGGTAACCCCGCGGGGCCGATCACGCCCGTCCAGGTGCCGGCCTCGTAGCCGGGCACGCCCGCCTCCGCGATGGTCGGAAGGTCGGGGAACCCCGGCGAGCGCCGCGCGCCGCTCACCGCGAGCGGGCGCACCTTGCCCGAGCGCGCGTGCGGGGCGATCGAGTTCAGGCTTTCCCACATCACCTGCACCTGGCCGCCGATCAGGTCGTTGATCGCCATCGCGCCGCCCTTGTAGGGGACGTGCACGATCTCGACGCCCGCCATGGACTTGAACAGCTCGCCGCCGACGTGTCCCGGCGAGCCGTTGCTCGAGGACGCGTTCGAGAGCTTCCCGGGGTGCTTCTTGGCGTAGTCGATCAGTTCCTGCACCGAGGTGACGGGCAGCGAGGGGGATACGGCGAGCAGGAGGTGCCCGCGCGTCACGAGAGCGATCGGCTGCAGGTCGCGTTCGATGTCATAGGGCAGCTTCGCGACCATGTGGCGGGTGATGGCCATCGCGCCGATGGGCCCCATGCCGATCGTGTAGCCGTCCGGGGCCGCCTTCGCCACCAGGTCGATGCCGATCGTGAGCGCGCCGCCCGGGCGGTTGTCGACGACCACCTGCTGGCCCAGCTGCTTCGCCATCTCGGGGGCGAGGATGCGCGCGACCGTGTCGGTCGCGCTGCCCGTGGCCTGCGGCACGATGAACCGGATCGGGCGGTCGGGGTACTGCGCGCCGGCGCCGCATGCGACCAAGAGCGAGGCCGCCGCCGCGAGGAATCGAGGTGCGTTCATGTCGCCTCCCCGGATGCGCGCGCGCCGCAGGGTCGCGGGCCTCGCGGGTCCACCCGAAAGGCCGCATTCTCGCCGAGGCGGTAGAAAAGGAAAGGGGCGCCCGAGGGCGCCCCCTAGTCGCGCGGACCGCCGCGCTCAGGCCGCTTCGCGCTCGAACTCCGGCAGCGCGACCTCGGTCGGCTCGGGGGCGGCCTCGGTCACCGCCACGCGTGCCTCGCGCAGCGTCGTCGTGCGCTGGTAGACGCGCCGGTGGTGCTCCGGGCAGTAGCTGTAGCCTTCTTTCAATGGCTTGCCGCAGGCGACGAGGAAACCGTCCTCGCCCTTCTCGCCGGCGTGATACTGGCACCCGCGCACCGGCAGGTCGACGACCGGGGCGCGGCGGATGAATGGTTGGTTGCTCTGCATGGCGGTTTCCTCGAGGTTGGACTCCCATATGGGGATCGCCGAGGCACCGGACAAGTTCCCGGACCCGAAGCCCGCACCTATTTAGAATGCCCCCTCGGGACTTCCGAACAGGGGCGGGCGGCGTGCACGACGATACCAAGGTGATCCACTCCGGGCGACACCCGGAGCGCTTCGAGGGCGCGGTCAACCCACCCGTGTTCCATGCCTCCACGATCCTCTCGCAGTCGCTCGAGGAGTGGGAGCGGAAGAGGGCCGACCGGGCACGAGGCGTGCCGGGCACCTACTACGGTCGCATCGGGACCCCCACGACTCAAGCGCTCGAGGAGGCGATCCGGGAGCTGGAGGGCGGTGCCTGCACGGTGCTCGTCCCGTCCGGGCTTGCGGCCTGCGCGATCGGCCTGCTGAGCGCGGTGCAGGCCGGCGACCACGTGCTGATCACCGACAACGTGTACGGACCGACCCGCACGTTCGCCACTCGCTTTCTCGCACGCTTCGGCGTCGAGACGACGTTCTTCGACCCGATGGTCGGAGCGGGGGTCGCCGCGCTGATGCGCGACAACACGCGTGCCGTCGCCGTCGAGTCGCCGGGCTCGCTGAGTTTCGAGGTGCAGGACGTGCCGGCGATCGCCGCGGCGGCGCATGCGCGCGGGGCCACCGTGCTGATGGACAACACCTGGGCGACGCCGCTCTACTTCAAGCCCCTTGCGCACGGTGTCGACCTGTCGATCCAGGCGGCGACCAAGTACGTCGTCGGCCACTCCGACGCGATGCTCGGCACGATCACCGCCAACGAGCGCGCGGCGGCGCGCCTGCGCGCCGCGCACTACGAGCTCGGACAGACGGTCGGTCCGGACGATGCGAACCTCGCCAGCCGCGGGCTGCGGACGATGGCGGTCCGCCTCGCGCGCCACGGGCAGACCGGCGTGCGCCTCGCCGAATGGATCGCCCGCCAGCCCGAGGTCGAACGCGTCCTGCACCCGGCCTTGCCGACCGATCCGGGCCACGCGCTGTGGAAGCGCGATTTTTCCGGGACGAGCGGCCTGTTCGGCGTGGTGCTGAAACCGCTCGCGCGGCGCGCCTACGCCGCGCTGTTCGACGGCCTCGAGCTGTTCGGGATCGGCGCTTCCTGGGGCGGATACGAGAGCCTGATCATGCCGATGAGCCCCGGCGACACGCGCAGCGCCACGACCTGGCCGCACGCGGGGGCCTGCTTCCGCATCCACGCCGGGCTCGAGAACCCGGACGATCTGCTCGCCGACCTCGAAGCGGGGTTCCGGCGGTTGCGCGACAACCTTTGAAGGAGAACCAGATGCCGCTTCGCACACCGGGAATGGAAAAGCAGCACGCGGCGCTCGCCGCGCTCTCGTCGCGGTACGTCGATGTCGACACGCTTCCCTGGAAGCCGACGCCGTACAAGGGCGTCGACATCAAGATTCTCATGGAGGACCCGGAAACGGGCCTCATGACCTCGCTGACGCGGTTCGCGCCGGGCGCCGAGCTGCCGATGCACGAGCACGTCGAGCTCGAGCAGAGCTGGGTGCTCGAGGGCCGACTGATCGACCACGAGGGTGAAGTGACTGCAGGCCAATACGTCTGGCGCCCGAAGGGCAGCAAGCACGTCGCGCGCGCGCCGGAGGGCTGCCTCGTGCTCGGGTTCTTCCTCAAGCCCAACAAGTTCTTCTGAGCCACGGCGGCGCCATCGCGCCGCCCTGATTCCGCCCCCGCGCTGCCCGACGGGCGGCGCATGGTCGTCCTCATCGCAACCTGGAGGGCGACATGGAAGATCTCGTCATCGTCGGGGGTGGCTTCGCCGGTCTCGCATGCGCCCGGACGGCGGCCCTGCGCGGCCTGCGTGTGTGCGTGCTCGAGCGCAGGCGCGCGATCGGCGTCCGCACTCACACGACCGGCATCGTGGTCAAGGAGGCGGCCGAGGAGTGGGAGATCCCGCCGCGGCTGTCGCGACGCGTCGCGGGCGTGCGGCTCTACGCGCCGAGCCTGCGCGCGATCGATCTCGAATCTCCCGGCTACTACTTTCTCGCTACCGACACGCCCGCGCTGCTGCGCTGGTTCGCGCGCGGCGCGCAGCACGCCGGTGTGCGCATCGTCGGTGGCGCGCCGTTTCTCGGTGCGCGCCGGGAAGGCGAGAGGTGGCAGCTCGACGGATACCGATTCGACGCGCGCTTCCTCGTCGGCGCGGACGGGCCGCGCTCCGCGGTCGCGGCGCACCTCGGCCTCGGCGCAAACCGCGAGTTCCTGCTTGGCGTCGAGGCGGAGATGGCGGACGTTCGTGGCGTCGATCCCGACCGTCTGCACTGCTTCCTCGACTCGCGCCTCGCACCGGGCTACATCGGCTGGGTCGTGCCGGGCGTCGGCGGGATCACGCAGGTGGGGCTCGCCTGCCGGCGGCCGATTCGCCCTGACCTCGGCGCGTTCCTGAGAAAGCTCGAGCCGCTGTTCGATTTCTCCGCGGCGCGCATCGTCGAGCGGCGCGGCGGCCTCATTCCTGTGGGCGGCACAGTGCGCCCGCTCGCTGCACCCGGCGTGCTGCTCGTCGGCGACGCGGCCGGCCTGGTGTCGCCGCTCACCGCGGGCGGCATTCACACCGCGCTCGACTCGGGCCATCGTGCGGCCCACGCGATCGCGGATCGCCTGCTGTACTTCGGGCCCGAGCCGGGAGCCGCCCTCCAGAGCGTCACGCCACGCTGGGCCTGGAAACGCCTGTTGCGCGGCGCCTATGACCTCGGCGTGCCCGACCGATTTTGGGACCTGGCGCTGGGATCGACGCCGCTGCGCGTTGCGGCGCGCCTCGTCTACTTTCACAAGCGCGGCGCTCTCTCCGCAGCCGCATGGCGCGAAGTGTGGACGGAAGAGCGGGCGCGAGCCTGAGCCGGGCTAGAATGGCGGCCGTCTCGCAGCTCTCCGGGAGTCGGCATGGCCAGGAAGAATATCGAAGGGTCGTTCGTTGCGCTGATCACGCCGTTCAACAAGGACGGCGCGGTGGACTTCGGCGCATTCCGCACGCTGCTCAAGTTCCAGGAAGACCATGGCACGCGCGCGGTGCTGATCATGGGCTCGACCGGCGAGACCTCGATGCTCTCGCCGGACGAAAAGAAGCAGATCATCGTCGAGACCGCGAAGACGAAGAGCGGCAGGATGCTCTTCTTCTACGGCTGCACCGGCAACAACACCGACGCCACGATCGCGAACGTGAAGTTCGCGACGGCGAACGGGGCCGACGGCGCGATCCTCGCCGCGCCCGCGTACATCTGCGCCTCCGAGGCCGACGGCGAGCAGTTCTTCCTCGACGTGGCGGATGCGACCGATCTCCCGCTCGGCATCTACAACAACCCGCCGCGCGTGAAGACCGACCTGCACTGGGACCACCTGCTGCGCATCTTCAAGCACCCGAACTACGTGGTGCACAAGGAGTCCACGACGCGCGTCGGGCAGGTCGCGCAGATTCTCGCCGCCAAGCCCGACGTCTCGGTGATGTGCTGCGACTCGCCGAACCTCGGGCTCGTCATCCCGACCATGTCGCTCGGCGGCCACGGCACCGCGAACATGACCGGCAACATCGCGCCCGGGGAGCTGGCCACCATTTCCACGCCGTGGACGAGTTACAAGGAGGCGGAGGCCTTCAAGGAGACCTACCTTCGCTGCCTGCCGCTGCTGCACTACACCTACTCGGCGGTCAACCCGGTCGCGGTCAAGTCATTGATGAAGGCGCTCGGCCTGCCCGCGGGCGATCTGCGCCGGCCGCTGCGCGGCCTCGAGGGCGAGGCGCTGGAGAAGGGCGTGCGCATCGTGCGCGAGCTCGGGCTCGACCAGAAGTACGGGTTCAAGATCGCGCCCGCTCTCAAGGTCGCCTGACGACCGTGGAGCTGCTTCTCGCCGGAAAGACCGCGCTCGTCACCGGCGCCTCGAGCGGCATCGGCCGCGGCATCGCGTATGCCCTCGGCGCGGAAGGCGCGCGCCTCGCCATCACCGCCCGCCGCCGCGACCGGCTGGAGGCAGTCGCCGCCGAGATCGTCGCGCGCGGCGGACATCGCCCGGTCGTGATCGAGCAGGACTTCATGCCGGAGGACGCACCGCGGAAGATCGCGGAGGCGGCGCTCGCGGGACTGGGCTCGGTGCAGGTCCTGGTCAACAACGCCGGAGGCAGCCGGGCGTTCAAGGTGCAGGCGACCGAAGAACAGTGGCAGGAGGCGCTGACGCTCAACTTCACGCGCCAGCGCCAGCTCACCGACCGGGTGCTCGCGCAGATGATCGAGGGCCGCTGGGGACGCATCATCAACATCACCGGCAAGTCCGAGCCCGAGGGCGTGAACGGCGCGTTCTGCGCCAAGGCGGCGATGCACTCGTGGGCGAAAGGGCTCTCGCGCGAGGTCGGGAAGCACGGCATCACCGTGAACTCGATTCCGCCCGGCCGCATCCTGAGCGAGCAGATCCTGCGCAACTACGCGCCCGAGTACCGCGCGTGGCAGTCGGAACACGAGATCCCCGTCGGCGAGTACGGCCAGCCGGAGGACATCGCCTACCTCGTCTGCTTCCTCTGCTCGCCGCTCGCGCGCTACGTCACCGGGACGGTGATCCCGGTCGACGGCGGTTTGCGCAAGTACCAGTTCTAAAGGAGCCCGTGATGCGGTGGTTCGCGGCAGTCCTCGCGCTCGCGGTGCTGGCGCCCGCGCAGGCGCAATACCCGACCAAGCCGATCCGGCTCGTCGTCCCGTTCGCGCCGGGGGGCAGCTCATCGATCGTCGCGCGCGTCGTGGCGGCGGAGATGTCGAAGGAGCTCGGCCAGCAGATCATCGTCGACAACAAGCCCGGCGGCGCCGGCAACGTCGCGATGCTGGAAGTCGCACGCGCGGACCCCGACGGCTACACGCTGATCATCGGCCACATCGGCACGCTGGCGGTGAATCCCTACATGTTCGCGAAGCTGCCGTTCGATGTCGACAAGGACTTCATCCCGGTGTCGCTGCTCGCGAAGGTGCCCAGCATCTTCGTCGTCTATGCGGGCGTGCCGGCGAAGGATCTCAAGGAGTTCATCGCGCTCGCACGGGCCAAACCGGGCCAGCTGAACTACGGCTCGGCCGGCAACGGCAGCGCCGGGCATCTCGCGTTCGAGTATCTGAAGCTCGTCGCCAACATCGACGTGGCGCACGTGCCGTACAAGGGCACGGGTCCGCAGCTCACCGATCTCCTCGGCGGCCGTACCGAGGCTTCCTCGGCCGGCACGCCGCCGCTGCTCCCGCACGTCAAGTCGGGCAAGCTGCGCGCGATCGCGGTCGGCTCGCCGCAGCGTATTCACTCGCTTCCGGACGTCGCGACGGTCGCCGAGCAGGGTTTTCCGGGCTTCGAGACCACGCAGTGGTACGGCCTGATGGCGCCGGCGAAGACGCCGGAGGCCATCGTCAAGCGTCTGAGCGACGCGGCGGCGAAGGCGGCCAAGACCCCGGCCGTGGCCGAGCGCTTCGCGGCCGACGACGCGATCGCCGTCGGCTCGACCCCGGCCGAGTTCGCCGCGTTCATCAAGCAGGAACAGGCGCGCTGGGGCGAGGTCGTGCGCAAGGCCGCGATCAAGGCCGACTAGCCGTTACGCCCCCGGCGGCGAAGCGCTCGGCGAGGAAGTCCACGAACGCGCGCACCTTCGCCGAGAGGTGCCGCCGGCTCGGGTAGACCGCGTACACGTTCGTCGGCGCGGGCACATAGTCGGCGAGGACGCGTACCAGGCGGCCCGCGGCCACATCCGCGTCGACGATGAAGTCCGGCTCCATCGCGATGCCGATTCCTTCGACGGCAGCGGCCGCGAGCATGTCGCCGTTGTTCGCGTGCACCGGACCGGCGACGCGAACCGTGTGCTCGCCGCCTGCCCGGTCCCGGAAGCGCCAGGTACCCCGCTGCGGCAGGTACTCGTAGGTCAGGCACGCATGCTGCGCGAGGTCCGCCGGGGTTCCCGGCGCGCCGCGCTCGCGCAGATACACCGGCGCGGCGCAAGGCACCAGCCGGGTCTCACCGAGCTTCCGCGCGATCAGGTTCTGGGTCGGCGATTCGCCGATGCGAATCGCGAGGTCGAAACCCTCCTCGACGAGATCGACGAAGCGGTCGGAGAGCTGCACGTCGAACCGCACCTCGGGATGGCGTGCCGCGAACGCGCCCACGAGCCGCGCGACGTGGCGCACGCCGAAGCTGATTCCGCAGGACAGCTTGAGCGTCCCGCGCGGGCGGGCGGTGCTCATCGTGGCCGCCTGCTCGGCCTCTTCCAGGTCTGTGAGTACCTGCACACATCGCTCATAGAACGCCTGCCCGCTCTCGGTGAGGCTCAGCCGGCGCGTCGTGCGGTTGAGCAGGCGCACATCCAGGTGCGCCTCCAGTTCGGCGACATGCCGAGAGCAGGCGGAGGTCGAAATACCCAACCGGTCGGCAGCTTTGGCAAAGCTGCCGTCCTCGACAACCCGGGCGAAGACTTGCATGGCGGTGAAGCGGTCCATCGAAACTATCCCGAAATTGAGGACAATAAATTGCAGGATAGACGCTTTATCCCGTTATGAGCAACCGGCACACTGCGCTCCGTCTCAACCCACAACCAGGAGGACTCACCATGATCGACGTTCGCACCGCCCCCTACGCAGCCTTCGTGCTGCGCGCGGCGCTCGGGCTGATGTTCATCGCCCACGCGCTGCTCAAGTACGCCGTGTTCACGCTGCCCGGCACCGTCCAGTTCTTCCAGTCCCTCGGACTTCCGGGACCGCTCGCCTATGTGGTGTTCTGGGCCGAGCTGATCGGCGGTGCGCTGATCCTCGCCGGCATCGGTACACGGTGGGTCGCGGCCGCTCTGGTGCCGATTCTGATCGGATCGCTTTGGGCGCACGCCGGCAACGGCTGGGTCTTCACCGCGAAGGGCGGCGGCTGGGAATACCCCGCGTTCCTCACGGTCGTCGCGGTCGCGCAGGCGCTGCTCGGCGACGGCAAGTTCGCGCTCGCGAACATCCTTGGCCGCATCCCTCAACTGCGCACCGCATAAGGGGAGGAATGCCATGAAGCTCTACTACTCGCCCGGCGCCTGCTCGCTTTCGCCGCACATCGTGGCGCGGGAAGCCGGAATCCCGGTGGATTTGGTGAAGGTCGATCTCAAGGCGCGCAAGCTCGAAGATGGCGGCGACTACGCCCGGATCAACGCCAAGGGCTACGTGCCGGCGCTCGCGCTCGACGACGGCACGCTGCTCACCGAGGGCCCGGCGATCGTGCAATACCTCGCCGACCGCCAACCCGACGCGGGACTCGCGCCCGCGAACGGCACCGTCGAGCGCTATCGGCTCCAGGAGTGGCTGAACTTCCTCACCTCCGAGCTCCACAAGTCGTTCTCGCCCCTCTTCAACCCGGCGGCGGCGGAGGGCTGGAAGCAGGCCGCGCGCGAGAACATCGTGCGCCGCTTCGACCTGATTGCGGAGCGGCTCGGGCCGAACGCCTACTTGATGGGCGAACGGTTCACGGTCGCCGACGCGTACCTCTTCACGCTGCTCAACTGGTGCCAATGGACCGGCATCGATCTCGCCCGGTGGCCGGCGCTGAAGGTCTACCAGGCGCGCGTCGCGGGGCGGCCGAAGGTGCAGGAAGCGCTACGCGCCGAGGGGCTTTCCAAGTAGCGTCGTCGCTGTCATCCCCGCGTGCGGCGCTTGCGCCGCACGCGGCGCGCCGGTACCCTGCGCGGCCTGAACCGAGTCGCGCGCGAGGAGATACCGGCAATGATCGAGCTCTACTTCGCCCCCGGTGCCTGCTCGTTCGTGCCGCACGTCGCCCTCGAGGCGATCAAGGCGGCGACCGGCGAGAGCTTCGAGCCGAAGCTCGTCAAGCTGCACAAGGGCGAGCAACGCACGCCCGAGTACCTGGCGATGAATCCCAACGGGCAGGTGCCGGTGCTCGTGGTCGACGGGAAGCCGCTCATCCAGATCGTGGCGATCTGCGATTACCTCGACCGGCGCTTCCCGCAGGCGGGCCTTCTTCCGACCGAGACGTGGGCGCGCGCGCAGGCGATGTCGCAGCTCGCGTGGATGAACAACACCGCGCACCCGACGTTCAATCAGGCTTTCATGCCCGACCGCTACGCCGAGAGCGAGGCGGCGCGCAAAGAGGTGCGCCGCGGCGCCATGGAGCGCTATCGTCCATGCCTCGAGCGCATCCAGGGCTGGATCGCGAACGCCTCGCCGTTCTGGTTCGGCAGCCGCCTGTCGTTCCACGACGCCTACGCGTTCACGCTCCTGCGGTGGGGCGGCTTCGCGGGGATCGATCCCGCGTCGCTGCCCGGCTATCGGGCGTATATTGACCGCGTGATGCAGGCCGGCCCGGTGGCCGCCGCCTTAGAACGCGAGCGCGTTAAGCTGGACACCTATAAACCCGCCAGCCAATGAAGATCGACCGGTTTCGGTATGCAGTCGCGGCACTGTGTGGTGCGCTTGTCGGAGCCGGTGCACCCGACGCCCGCGCGCAGGTGACGCCGGATCCCGTTCTCCGGCCGGGTGCCGTGCAGAACGACCCGGCGCTTCGGCCCGATCAGACGAACCCGCAGCCGGTGCTGCGACCCGGCGCGGTGCAGACCGACCCGGCGCTCACGCCCTTCCAGACCAATCCCGCGCCGGTGCTGCAACCCGGTGCCGTGCAGACGGACCCTGCACTGAGGCCCGGTCAGACCAACCCGGCGCCGGTGCTCGCGCCGGTGCCGAGCGACTCGCTCGCGCCGCTGCCGCCGATCTTTCCGAATCAGAACTGAGCGGTCTCGCGCGCCCGCGGCTCACTCGGCGAGCCGGATTCCCATGAACTGCCAGCGGTCGGGGCCGTAGAAGAAATTCCGGTAGGTCGAGCGGATGTGCGACATCGGCGTCGCGCACGAGCCGCCGCGCAGCACCAGCTGGTTCGCCATGAACTTGCCGTTGTACTCGCCGAGCGCGCCGGCGAGCGGCCTGTAGCCCGGGTAGGGCGAGTAGCTGCTCGAGGTCCACTCCCACACATCGCCGAAGAGCTGCGTTCCGCCGGCCGCCGGCGCGGGATGCAGCCGGCCGGACTCGCGGAAGTTGCCGGCGAAGGGCGCGTCGCTCGCCGCAGTCTCCCACTCGGCCTCGGTGGGCAGCCGCTTGCCGGCCCAGCGCGCATACGCGTCGGCCTCGTAGTAGCTCACGTGGCACACGGGCTCGCGCGCGTCGACCGCGCGCATCCCGGCGAGCGTCATGTGCCACCACTCGCCGTCGATTCGCTCCCAGTAAAACGGCGCTTGCCAGCCGCGCTCCTTCACCGCGCGCCACCCGTCGGACAGCCACAGCTCGGGACGCGCATAGCCGCCGTCGGCGATGAACGTCATGAACTCGCCGTTGGTGACGAGGCGATCGGCGATGCGGAACGGCTCGAGAAACACGCGATGGCGCGGCGTCTCGTTGTCGAAGGCAAAGTCGCCCGCCGCCCAGCCGACTTCGCGGATTCCGCCCGGGAGGTCGAGCCAGCCGAGGGCGCGTACGGGCAAGTCAGAGCCCGCGAGCGAGGGGCGGTACGCCGGCCTTAGAGGATTGATCGCGTAGAGGTGCTTCACGTCGGTCAACAGAAGCTCCTGGTGCTGCTGCTCGTGATGCAGCCCGAGCTCGATGCGCCGCGAGACCTCGCCCCAGCACTTTTCGCCGACCGTGTCCATCACGTCGGCGATTGCGCGGTCGACGTGCGCGCGATACCGGTAGACCTCTTCGACCGAGGGTCGCGACAGCAGCCCGCGCTGCAGTCGCGGGAAGAACGTGCCCACCGTCTCGTAGTACGAGTTGAAGAGGAAGGCGAACTGCGGATGAAACGGCACGTGGCCGCGCGCGTACGGCGCGACGACGAAATTCTCGAAGAACCACGACACGTGCGCCAGGTGCCACTTCGCCGGGCTCGTGTCGGGCATGCTCTGCACCACGTAATCCTCGGTCGCGAGCGGCGCGGCGAGGCGCTCGGTGTCGGCGCGGACTTCCTGGTAGCGGCGCCAGACCGAATCCCGATCTGGGAGGGAGGCAAGCTTCGCGGCGACGCGCATGACGCACTCCTTTCCTGGGCAGTGGAGGAGGGACGCGCGGCGGCGTCCGGGGGTACGGCAGTGAGTAGTCGCGGGAGACCCCGCAGAGCTTACCGCGGCTTGCGGCGCGTTGTCTTGCGCGGCGGTGGCGCGCGCTTGCGGGCCGTAACCTTGCGTTTGACGGGGTTTTTCCGCGGGCGCGCCCGCCCGACGGGGGCCGACACGGGGGATGCGATCGGGGACGACGTCGGCGGCAGGGCCGCCTTGCCCGCATAGCGTTCCACCTCCACGAGCACCGACAGCGCCGCGCAGCCCTGCGTGAGGCGCGACGTGCCCACGTCGAGCGAGAGCACGTTCGGGTTGCCCGCGAGCTCGAGCCCCTTCGCGTCGGCCGCGTACCACGCGCCGGTCGCCATCACCGCGACGCCTTCGCGCACGCGGTCGTCGATCACCGCGCCGGCGAGACACGCACCGCGCGCGTTGAACACGCGCACGAGCTGGCCCGCCCTGATCTTGCGCTTTGCCGCATCGGCCGGATTCAGACGGACCGGCTCGCGCCCGGCGACCTTGTTTGCCTGTGCGACCGGGCCGGGATCCATCTGCGCGTGCAGGCGGTCGGGTGGCTGAATCGTCACGAGATGCAGCGGGAAGCGCTGCGCCGCGGGCGCGCCGAGCCACTCGTCGGGCGCCAGCCAGGCCGGATGCGGCGGACAGTCGTCGTAACCGAACGAGGCGATGCGCTCCGAATAGAGCTCGATCCTGCCGGAGGGCGTCCTGAGCGGGTTGGCGTCCGGATCCGCGCGGAACGACTCGAACAGCACGAACGGCTTCTCGGGCAGCGGCAGCTCCACGTAGCCGCGCTCCCAGAAGACGTTGAAGTCGGGCAGCTCGACGCCGCGCGAAGCGGCGCTCTCGCGCACGCCGTCCCAGATCCAGCGCAGCCACTGCATCTCGCTGCGGCCCTCGTTGAACGCGTCCTCGCCGCCGAGGCGCACCGCGAGCTCGTTGAAGATGTCGAAGTCGTTGCGGCTCGCCGCGACCGGCTTGATCGCCTGGTGCATCGCGAACACGTAGCGGTCGCGCGAGCTGCCGCCCACGTCGTTCCGCTCGAGCACCGTCGTCGCGGGCAGCACGATGTCCGCGTGGCGCGCGGTCGCGGTCCACCAGCTTTCGTGCACGATGACCGTCTCGGGCTTCGCCCAGGCGCGGCGGAAGCGGTTGAGGTCCTGGTGGTGATGGAACGGGTTGCCGCCCGCCCAGTAGACGAGGCGCACGTCCGGGTAGTAGTCGGTGTGCCCGTTGAACTCGAACGGCTCGCGCGGGTGGAGCAGCATGTCCGCGACCCGCGCCACCGGGATCGCGCGCGCCGCCGGGTTCGACTTGATCGGGAGCTCCGGCGCGGGGAGGTCGAGCCGCGGGTTGCCGACGCCGTTGGTCGACCCGTGGCCGAACGCGAACCCGCCGCCCGGAAGGCCGATCTGTCCGAGCAGCGCCGCCAGCGCGATCGCCATCCAGTAGGGCTGCTCGCCGCGCTGCGCGCGCTGCAGCGACCAGGCGACGGTGATCATGCTGCGATTCGCGGCGAGCCGGCGCGCCAGCGCACGGATCGCATCGGCCGGGACTTCGCAGATCGACGCGGCCCATTCCGGCGTTTTCGCGACGCCGTCGGCTGCGCCGAGCACGTAGTCGCCCAGGCGCTCGAAGCCCGTGCAGTAGCGCGCGAGGAACGCCTCGTCGTGCAGGCCTTCGGCGATGAGCGTGTGCGCGATGCCGAGCATCAGGGCAACGTCGGTGTTCGGGCGGATCGCGGTCCACTGCGCACCGAGGAAGTCCGGCGCGTCGGCGCGCGTCGGGCTCACCACCACGAACTCGACGCCCGCGTCCTTCGCCGTGCGGAGCCACTTCGCCATCGTGTGCTCGCCCGCGCCGCCCGCGGTCACCTGGCCGTTCTTGATCGCGAGGCCGCCGAACGCGACGAGAAGCTTCGTGTTGGCGACGATGCTCGCCCAGTCGGTCACCCGCCCGGTCACCGGCGCAAACGTGCCGATGACGTGCGGCAGCAGGAACTGCGCCGCGCCCCAGGAGTAGTTGCCGACCTGGTCGACGCACCCGCCACCGGCGAAGAGGAAGCGCCGCAGCTGCGTGCGTGCGTGATGGAATCTTCCCGCCGAGGCCCAGCCGTACGAGCCGCCGAAGAGGCCGCTCGGCCCGTGCTCCGCGCGCACGCGCGCGAGCTCGCCCGCGACCAGCCGCAACGCCTCGTCCCAGCCGACCTCGACGAACGCTTCGCGGCCGCGCCGCGAGCGGTCGCTCTGCATGCGGCCCTTGAGCCAGCCCTCGCGCACCGCGGGCCGCGCCACCCGCAGGTCCGAATGCACCATCGCCGGGATCGCGTCGAGCATCGGCGAGGGCGCCGGATCGCGCGCGAACGGCTCGCAGCGCACCACCCGATCGCCGGCGACGACCGCGGTGAAGGCGCCCCAGTGCGAGAGCGATTGAAACCGCTGTTCGTTCATGATTTGACCGCGGCCAGTCTAGCAAATGAGAATGCGACCAACGACAAGCGTCCGACATGGATCTCGGTATCGCCGGCAGACGGGCGCTCGTAATGGGCGCGAGCCGCGGGCTCGGTTACGCGTGCGCCCTCGCGCTCGCGCGCGAAGGCGTCGACGTCACGATCGTGGCGCGCGATCCCGACCGGCTCGCGCGCGCCGCGGCGCAGATCCGCGACCAGACCGGAAGCACGGCGACGCCCGTCGCCGCAGACTTTCGCTCCGGGGCGGGCCGCGAGGCCGCGCTGGCGGCATGCCCGGCGCCCGACATCCTGGTGACCGGCGCCGAGGGCTTTCCGCCGGGCGATTTCCGCGACTACTCGCGTGCGGACTGGATCGCCGCGGTCGACGACATGATGCTCGGGCCGATCGAGCTGATGCGGTGCACGGTGGACGGGATGATCGCGCGGCGCTTCGGCCGCGTCGTCAACGTCGTGTCGCGCAGCGTGAAGAGCCCGCAGGGCGATTTGCCGCTGTCGAACGGCGCCCGCGCGGGGCTGATCGGCTTCGTCGCGGGACTCGCGCGGCAGACGGTGAAGCACAACGTGACGATCAACAACCTCCTGCCGGGAATTTTCGCGAGCGATGCGCAGCGGCGCCACGTCGAGGGCCTGGTGGCGATGACGGGCCGGACGTTCGAGGACATCTGGGCCGAGCGCGCGCGCGCGAATCCCGCGGGGCGCTACGGCGCGCCGAGCGAGCTCGGCGCGGCGTGTGCGTACCTGTGCTCGGCGCAGGCGGGATACGTCACCGGGCAGAGCCTTCTCGTGGACGGCGGGGGCTACCCCGGAATCTTCTAGGAAGGGACGACCATGAAGCGGTTCGCATCGATCCTGTCTGTCCTCGCTCTCGCCTTCGCGGGCGCGGTGCCGGCGCAATACCCGGCCAAGCCGGTGCGCATCGTCGTGCCGTACCCGCCGGGCGGCACGGTCGACGTGGCGGCGCGCACGCTCGCCCAGCAGCTCACGGTGCAGACCGGGCAGCAGTTCATCGTCGACAACCGCGCGGGCGCCAACGGCACGATCGGCAGCGATTTCGTGTCGAAGGCCGCGCCCGACGGCTACACGCTGCTCGTGCAGGCGTCGATCTTCGTCATCAACCCGCTGTTCCTGAAGAACGTGCCGTACGACGTGCAGCGGGACTTCACGCCGGTGGCGAACATCGGCTCGGTCCCGCTGCTCGTGACCGCGCATCCGAGCGTGCCGGCCGCCAACCTGCGCGAGTTCGTCGCGCTGGTGCGCGCCAACCCCGACAAGTACACCTTCGCCACGACCGGACTCGGCTCCGCCGGGCATCTCACCGAGGAAGTGATCCGGCGCGACGCCGGGCTGCAGATCCTGATCGTGCCGTACAAGGGCGCCGGCCCCGCGCTCACCGACATCGTCGGCGGGCAGGTGAGCGCGCTCGCCGATCCGCTGCCTTCGTCGTTCCCGCACGTGAAGGGCGGCCGCCTCAAGGCGCTGGCGGTGACGAGCCGCGCGCGGATCGCGTTCATGCCCGACGTGCCGACGATGGCGGAGTCGGGATTCCCCGGCTTCGAGATGCTGTCGTGGTACGGCCTGTGGGGTCCGCCTGGACTGCCGAAGGACGTGCTCGACCGGCTGGCGGCGGAGACGGCGAAGGCCGCGAAGTCGCCGGAGATGCAGGAGAAGCTCGCCGCGCAGGGTTTCATCGCCGACGGCTCGGGCCCCGCGGTGTTCGCGGCCTACGTCAAGGACGAGATCGCGAAGTACGCGCGGATCGTCAAGGACGCGAACATCAAGGTCGAGTAATCAGCAGTGCTCCGCCCGCAGAATGCGGGCCGCGTCGACCATCGCCTTCATTTTTCCGAACGCCACGTCCCTCGGGAGGTATTTCATCCCGCAGTCCGGCGCCAGGATGACGTCCTCCTTCGCGACGAAGGGCAGGGCGCGCTTGATCCGCGCCACGACCATGGCGGGCGTCTCGACGTTCTGGTCCTCGAGGTCGATGCAGCCGACCATGACCTTCTTCCCCGCGAGCTTCGTGAGCACGGCGCAGTCGAGGTTGGACTGCGCGGTCTCGATCGACACCTGCTTGCAGCCGCAGTCGGCGAGCTCCGGCAGGAAGGAGTACCCCGACGGCCGCGTGTGGATGATCGCCGCATAGCCGAAGCAGATGTGCACCGCGGTCGTGCCGGTGATGCCGTCGAGCGCGCGATTGAGCGCCTTCAGGCCGTACTGGCGCGCCTTCTCCGGCCGCGCCTGCATGTACGGCTCGTCGATCTGCACGACGTCGGCGCCGGCGGCGAAGAGATCGCGGATCTCCTCGTTCACCGCGGCGGCGTAGTCCATCGCCGCCTCTTCCTCGCTCGGGTAGAACGCGTTCTGTGCCTGCTGCGACATCGTGAACGGCCCGGGGACGGTGATCTTCACCATGCGCGTCGTGTGCCGCTTGAGGAACTTCAGGTCCTCCACCTCGACCGGGTGCCTGCGGCGGATCCTGCCGACGACGCGCGGCACCGGGTTGGGATGCCCGGAGCGGTCGAGGGCGGTGCCCGGGTTGTCGATGTCCACGCCCTCGAGCGCGGTGGCGAAGCGGTTCGAGTAACTCTCGCGCCGGATCTCGCCGTCGGTGACGATGTCGAGGCCGGCCTCCTCCTGCGCCTTGATCGCCATGATCGTGGCGTCGTCCTGCGCCTCGGCGAGATACGGCTCCGCGACGCGCCACAACTCCCTGGCGCGCACGCGCGGCGGGAAACGGCCCGCAAGCTTCGCGCGGTCGATGAGCCACTCGGGCTGAGGGTAGCTGCCCACGAGGGTCGTGGGAAACAGGATGGTTGCTCGCGACGTCACGGTTTCAGTCCCTGGAACAGCTTCTCGCGGCCGACCTTGGTCCCGAACTCGCCGTCGTACATGAACACGTCGGCGGTGGCGAACGTGTCGCCGTAGTTGTCGGGGATGAACGAGCCGGTGCCGATCGCGTCGACCGGTGCGCGGGCGTTGCCGAACATCTTGCACTTGAACAGGTTGAAGCCCGAGGACGCCACGACCTTCGCGCCGTTGAAGCCGGCGGCGTCGAGCTTCTGGCGCAGCTGAATCACGCTCGCCAGCGACACGCCGGTGCCGAAGAGCACCCGGCGCACGCGATCCTTCACCACGTTCAGCGTGTCCGCGTCGAACGCCTCCTCGCCCATCACCATGCGCACCGCCTCGTACTCGTTCAGCACGTGCAACCAGTTGGTCACGACGTCGACCGATTTCTCGTACGTCAGCCCCTCGGCGAAGCGGTCGCCGTGGGTGTCGACCCGGAGGCTCAGCGTGCGCGTGCCGCTCGGGTCGCGCGGGAGGACGTCGTTGAACCACCAGCGGCAGACCTCGAGCGCGTCGGTGTACTCGCGGCCGTAGTAGTCGACCAGGACGGTGAGGTTGTCCTTCGGGTGCGTCTCGACGAACATCTGCGCGGCGCGGAGCGTCGAGCCCGCGTACCCGACGAGCGCGTGGGGCATCGTGCCGAGGCCGCGCTCCATCCCGTAAAAGTGCGCGGTGAGGTCCTGCGAGGCGCCGATGAAGCCGTTCGCGCCGTGCAGCTTCGCCATGCGGCTGCCGACGGCCGCGCCGTAGGCGGCGAGCTGGCTGAAGTCGTCGCCGCTCGCGTGCCGTGCGTGCATGTCGATGAACAGCGTCTTCGGCAGGTTCATCGCCATCTTGTAGGCGTTGTAGGCCGAGACGCAGGCGACGCCGGTGCGCTGCAGGATGAGCGTCTCCAGCTCGAGCAGGTTCGCGAGGGAACCGGTGTAGGTGAACATCGGCTTCTGATCGGGGATGAACGCCCCTTCCTCGTACGCCCGGGTGACCTTGAGCGGCGCCGCGTCGGCCGGGTAGTACTCGCGCAGGCACTCGATCGCCGGATTGATGGCGCAGATCACGCGCCGGCGCATGAACACGCCGTAGGTGACGGTCTTGTCGCCGAACTTCTCGACCACTTCGCGCGACTTGGTGAAGTACTTGTCGGTGCGGGTGTGCACGTACTCCGCCTTCTTCGCGGGCACGATCTCGAGGGGCTTCGGCATCGCGGGCCTCCGCTTCAGGGTCGGGGAGGCCATTCTAACAAGGGCGCGACGATACAATCGCGGGATGATCCGTCGTGCCCGTCTCCTCGCTGCGCTCGCCGCCGCCCTGATCGGCGCGTCCGGCTGTTCCTCCAACATGGTCTCGTCGTTCGGAACGAGCGGCGTGGCCCATCCGGCGCCGCCGATCGTCGTGCCGCCGGTCGAGGGGATACGCGTGATCGCGGACGGTGGCCTCTTCGTGTCCGCGACGATCGCGCTTTCCGCCGCGGCGGCGAACGCGCTCGCGGCGGTCGCGGTCGTCGGCTTCCTCGCGGCCGGCAACAACATCTCGCCGCGCCTGCCGGCGAAGATGCGCGAGGATCGGGCGATCAATCTGCAGGACTGCTCGAAGCCGATCGCGAACTGGTCGGCCAACCTCAAGTGCGCGACGCCCGAAGAGCTGCACGAGCTCGAGGGCGCGGCGCGCGACTGAGGATGCGCATCGGGCGGCTCGCGCCGTGCCTGGCCGTGGCCGCGCTCGCGGGCTGCGCGTACGGCTATACCGGGACCGGCGGCGGCACCATGCAGCACCGCAGCTCGCCGCTGATGCTCTGGGAAGACGCGTGGCGTCCGGCGCCGACGATGGCCGCGGACCGCCCGATCAGCGAGCAGGACTGCACTCAGCCGATCGCCGCGCCCGGCGCTAACCTGAAGTGCCGTTAGCGAGCCGCAAGCCAAAGGGGCAGCGTGACCAGGCTCGCCGCCACCCCGTAGGACACGAGCGTCGCCGCGGTGCGGCCGTCTCCCGCCGAGGCGCACGGCGAGGATGTAGGCCGCGGGTGCGGCCGGCAGCGCCGCGAACACGAGCGCGACCGTGAACGCCGCCGGGGTCAGGCCGGCGACGCCGCTCAATCCCCACACGACCGCGGGCAGCGCGACCAGCTTCACCGCGAGGATCCACCCGAGGAAAGGGGCGTGCGCGCGCTCGAGCGCGGGATGAAGTGCGGCGCCGACTGCGAGCAGGCCGAGAACGATCGCCGCGCTGCCCATCCGCGACAGCGTGACCTGAGCGAGCTCCGGCAGCGGCAGCCCGGCCGCGCCCCAGGCGATGCCCGCGACGCACGAGACGACCAGCGGGTTCGTCGCCATCTCCAGCGCGACGTGCACGCTCCGTCCGCGCGCGAGCGCCCAGACCGAGGCCGCGTTGACGATCGGCACCGCGACGCCGATCACGAGCGCCATCAGCGCGACGCCCGGTTCGCCGGCGAGCCGCGCCGCGAGCGCGAGGCCGATGTAGGAGTTGAACCGGAACGCGCACTGGAACGCCGCGCCGAACACCGGCTGCGGCGGCCGGAAGAGCGCTTTGCCCGCCAGGCCGAGCGCCATCCCGGCCACGATCGCGGCGATCACGACCGCGAGCAGTGGCGCCGCGGCGCCGAGGTCGATGCGCGTGCGCGCGTTCGCGTAGAAGAGCAGCGCGGGAAACAGCACGAAGTAGGTGAGCTTCTCGATGCCGGACCACAGCTCGGCGCCGAGCGGAGTCGCGCGGCGCAGCACGAAGCCCGCGAGGATCAGCAGGAAGTCCGGAAGGATGAGCGCGACGGTCGACATCGGCCCGGAAGGATACGCGACGGCATGGGCAGCGCCGTCGCGCGGCGGCTCAGGCGCAGGCGCGAGCGGGGGCCGCGGAGTGCAGCAGCGCGACGAATTCGTCGGCGGGGACCGGCTTGCTCAGGTGGAAGCCCTGGATGGCGTCGCAGCCCCAAGCGCGCAGCAACGCGAGCTGCTCGCCGGTCTCGACGCCCTCGGCGACGACTTCCTTCTTGAGCGCGTGCACCATCGCGATCGCCGCGCGCACGATCGCCTGCGCATTGTCGCTCGTGGGGATGCCTTTGATGAAGGAGCGGTCCAGCTTGATCGTTCCGACCGGGAGCCGCTGCAGGTACGCCAGCGAGGAGTAACCGGTGCCGAAGTCGTCGAGCTCTAGGCGCGTCCCGACCTCGATCAGGCGCTGGAGCGTCGCGTCGGCGGCGCCGCTATCGTCGACGAGCACGCTCTCGGTGATCTCCAGGTGCAGCGTACCGGGCTCGAGGCCGGCGGCCCGGATCGCACGCGCAACCGAATCGGCGAAGTCCTTGCGGCGGAACTGGCGCGGCGACACGTTGACCGACACGTGATCGATCGGCGCGCCTTCGCGCTTCCAGACCATGAACTGTTCGCACGCCGCGTTCAACGCCCACTCGCCAATCTGCTCGATCAGTCCGGTCTCCTCGGCGAAGCTGATGAAGGGGCCCGGCGCGACGATTCCGCGGATCGGATGCTGCCACCGGATCAGCGCCTCGGCTCCGACGATGCGGTTGGTGCGGAGATCGAGCTGGGGCTGATAGTAGAGGACGAATTCCTCGTTCTCGAGCGCCTGGCGCAGCTCGCGGTCGAGCTCGAGGCGGCGCTGCGCCTCGCGGTGCATCGCGTCCTCGAAGAACGCGAAAGTGCCGCGGCCGCGCTCCTTCGCCCGGTACATCGCCATGTCGGCGTGGCGCAGCAGCTCCTGCGCGTTCGCGCCGTCGGCAGGGTAGATCGCGATGCCGATGCTCGCGGCGACGAAGGTGTCGCCATGTCCGATGTCGTAGGGCTGCGAGAGCGCAGCGATCATGTGCTGTGCGGCCGTCGCGGCGTCGGCGCCCTCGCGCATGTCGGGCAGCACCGCGATGAATTCGTCCCCGCCGAGGCGCGCGACGAGGTCGGCCTTGCGCACGCACGCCCGCAGGCGCTCGCCGGCGCGCACGAGCAGCTCGTCGCCGGCGGCGTGGCCGAGGCTGTCGTTCACGTCGGAGAAGCCGTCCAGGTCGACGAACAGCACGGCGAGCTGCTTCGACTGGCGCTCGGCGCGCGCGAGCTCGCGCCCGAGCTCGTCGAGGAAGAGCGTGCGGTTCGGCAGCCGCGTCAGCGGATCGTAGTGGGCGCGCCGGTAGAGCTCCCGGTCGCGCGCGGCGGTGGCGAGCGCGACGGCGACGCGATCCCCGAGGTCCTGCACCAGCTGCAGCTCGTCGTCATCGGGTGCGAGCGCACCGCGGTGGCCGAGCACGATCGCACCGGCGAGCCGCGCGTCCAGCTTGATCGGCAGAAGGAAGATCGAGCGGGCGCCGGCGGCGACGAGCGGCGCGAGCCATTTTGGTGCGCCGTCGGCCGCGATTACGCTGCCTCTTGCGGCGCCGGCGAGCCGCGCGAGCTCGGCGGGAGCGAGCGCTTCAGTGGCGCCGTTCCACTCGGCCGGGCCCTCGGGCGCATGCACCTGGAGGCGGCCTTCCTCAGCGCCGTCGGCAAGGAGCACGACACGCCAGTCGGCGCGCACCACCTCTTTCATGCGCCCGAGCGCGATCGCGACGATGCGGTCGAGGTCGACCTTCGAGAGGATCACCGAGTCGATCTGCGCGAGCGCGCCGAGCGCGTGGAATTGGCGCCCGAGCCGCTCCGACATCGAGTTGAATGCGCGCGCGAGCTCGCCGAACTCGTCGTCGCGGTCGGCGGGAAGCCGTGCGCCGAAGTCGCGCGCTGCGATTCGCTTGGTCGCATCGGTGAGCCGCTGTAGCGGGTCCATCGTCCGGCGCACCTGCACCAGGCCGAGGAAGGCCGCGACCAACAGACCGAGCACCACCACCGGAACGACGAGCCGCGTGACGGCGCGGGTCGGCGCGAGCGCGTGCTCCTCCGGCTGGCTCATGACGATCGGCCAGCTCGCGGCACGGAACTTGGCTTCGAGGAAGAGTTCGCGGTAACTCGAGATGTGGTGGTCCTCTGCGTCCTGCCATGCGTACTGCCCGGCCGGCCCGTGGGTGAGTCGCTCGCGAATCCCATCGAGCGCGGCCACCGGCAGCGACGCCGTGCAATACAGGGGGGTGCGGCTCGCGTCGAGAACGCACAACTCGGTGAGGAACGGCAGTTCGTCCGCGGTGCCCCAGAGGAACGTCGGGGAGAGCTCGGCGGCGAGGATGCCGCGCGCAGGATCGCCTGCCGACACGGCGCGCACGAGCCACACGCCGCGGGCGCCGTCCGCCCGCGTTGGCGTGCGCAGCGTCGGCTCGCCTGCGGCAACTCGCGGATCGGACGCGGCGGCGAGCACCTCGGCCGGGACTTCCGCGCCGCCGAGGAGCGTGCGGTGGGCTTCGCCCGGCACGACGATCACGGCGGCACTGAAGTGCTGATCCAGGCTTTCCCGAGATGAGGCCGCAGACTCGGGCGCGGCGGCGAGCGAGCGTGCGAGCTGGTCGGCGAGATGCAAACGTTCGAGGAGCGTCGTGCCGTAGCCCTCCGCGGCCTGGCCGAGCTGAGCAACGCGCTCGTCGACGAGCGCGCTCTGGATCTGTCGATAGGACACGCCGATCGTGAGCGCGACCGGCAGCAGCGCGCAGAGCAGGAAAAGGCCGAGCACACGCCGCGCGACGCGAGTGCCGAGTGTCGCGGGCATGCGCATCACGGGTCGTAGTCGGACGCGAGCCCGACGAAGCGGCCGTCACTGGCGCGCACGATGTCGTCGCGGCTCGCTTTCGCGGTGAGCGGGCCCACGCTCGCGCCGTCCTTGCCCATGCTGTAGAGGTCGAAATCCGAGTTGATCGGCACGAGGTTCTTGTTCTTCCGCGCCTTGCCCTTGCCCTTGATGTTCTCGAGGTTGGTGTACTGGTAGGGCTTGCCCCACGGGTCCTTCATCGTGTCCTTGCCGACCTCGGCGAGATCGGCCGGATACGCGCGGTTGTCCAGCCAGTACATCTGGATGCGCGCATCGATGTCGCGGATGTCGGAGACCGCCTGCTGGACGCGCGCCTTCGCGACGTACTGCTGATAGGACGGATAGGCGATGCCCACCACCACGCCGAGGATCGCGACCCCGAGCATCAGCTCGATGAACGTGAACCCGCGCGCGCGCGCAAGGAGGACCTTGTGTCTGGCGGAGGCCATGTCTGGCTCGTGGTCTGCAAGGGGCATGCCAGGGACCACGAACGGAGTGGCGGAAGGCATCCGCACGCGAGAACGCGTGACTTCCTGCGCGCGGACGGCGGCAGAACGTGACGGAGTTGGCGCGATCGCGCGGAGCCGGCTGTCGAGGGTCCGTCGCCCGCAGCCGAGTGGGCGCGGGTCAGCGAGTGAAGCTCTTGCCGAGCTCGCTCGAGTAGGCGTGGTGCGCGGTGTTCACGCGGCTGCGCCGCAGCTCGACGGGCGAGCTGTGGTAGGTCATCGCGATGCGGTGGATCTCCAGCAGCGGCGCGCCGGGCGGCACCGCGAGAATGCGAGCCGACGCGCGGTCCGCGGTCGTGGCGCGCAGCTGCTCCGATGCGCGCACGACGTTGATGCCGTAGCGCGTCTGGTAGAGGTTGTAGATCGTGCTCTCGCGGCTGCGGAAGGTGCGCTCGCCGAGATCGGGGAAGAGCCGCTGCGCGAGCACGATGTCGTCGAGCACGATCGGCTCCCCGCCGAGCCGAAGCAGATTGCGCACCCGCAGCACCCGGTCGCCGGGCTGGATCGCGAGCGCGCTCGCCTCGTGCGCCGCGGCGCGGCCGCGCTCGAAGTCGAGCAGCTCCGGCTCGGGCAGCTCCCTTGCGCCGTCCTCCCGCACGATGCGGAAGAACTGGAACATCAGGCGCGACGGGCCGTGGGTCGCCACGAACGTTCCGCGGCCCTGCTGGCGCACCAGCACCTGCTCGGCGACGAGCTCGTCGACCGCCTTGCGCAGCGTCCCGATGGAGACGTGGAAGCGCTCGGCCAGCCGGGTCTCGGACGGCAGCGCCGCGCCGGGCTGCCACTCGGCCTTCTGCAGGCTCTGCGTGAGCAGGCGCTTGACCTCCTTGTAGAGCGGCGCGAAGGTCTGGGTGCCGGCGGCGAGCGAGGCGACCATGGCGGCGAAGACTAGCCCAGTCCTCCGGGTCATGCAAGTCATCTAGTTGACTTTCATGCGCGCCGCGCCTAGGATGCCCGGCACTCCCGCAAGTCAACCCCGGAGACCTCGCAATGACGATCCACTTCGTGGTTCACGAGGACGGCGACTCGGTCGGCACCGTCGTCGTCGAGAACGTCAAGGCCGGCGCCACGCTCACCGGCTGGGTCATGGAGCAGGACAAGACCGTGTCGGTCAAGGTCCTCAACGACATCCCGATCGGACACAAGGTCGCGCTCAAGGACCTGAAGAACGGCGACACGGTGATCAAGTACGGCGTCGACATCGGCCGCACGATCGCGCCGATCAAGCAGGGCGAGTACCTGCATGTCCACAACGTAAAGACCAAACGCTGGTAGGCCGGAGGAGTCGAGCAATGGCAATGGATCTGAAGAATGCGACCTTCTGGGGCTACCGGCGCGACAACGGCCGCGTCGGCGTGCGCAACCACGTCGTCGTCCTGCCGGTCGACGACATCTCGAACGCCGCGGCCGAGGGCGTCGCCCGGAACGTGATGGGCACGATGGCGTTGCCCCATCCGTACGGCCGCCTGCAGTTCGGCGCCGACCTCGACCTGCACTTCCGCACGCTGATCGGCACCGGCGCGAACCCGAACGTCGCGGCGGTGGTCGTGATCGGCATCGAGCCCGCCTGGACGCAGAAGATCGTCGACGGCATCGCCAGCACCGGCAAGCCGGTGGCGGGCTACTCGATCGAGCACAACGGCGACACGGCGACCGTGATGGCCGCCTCGCGCAAGGCGAAGGAGTTCGTGCACTACGCGACCGCGCTCCAACGCACCGAGGCCCCGCTGAAGGACCTCTGGGTCTCGACCAAGTGCGGGGAGTCGGACACGACCTCGGGCTGCGGGGCGAATCCGACCGTCGGCGACGCCTTCGACAAGCTGCACCCGAAGGGCGTGACGCTCTGCTTCGGCGAGACCACCGAGATCACCGGCGGGGAGCACCTGGTCGCCGCGCGCTGCAAGACGCCCGAGATCCGCGAGCGGTTCATGTTCATGTTCAACCGCTACCAGGCGATCATCGACCGGCACAAGACGAGCGACCTCTCGGACTCCCAGCCGACCAAGGGCAACATCGCCGGGGGCCTCACGACGATCGAGGAGAAGGCGCTCGGGAACATCCAGAAGATCGGCCGGAAGTGCACCGTGGACGGCGTGATCGACAAGGCGGAGATGCCCACCCATCCGGGCCTCTGGTTCATGGATTCCTCGTCCGCAGCTGCCGAGATGGTGACGCTCTGCGCCGCGTCGGGCTTCGTCGTGCACTTCTTCCCGACCGGCCAGGGCAACGTGATCGGCAACCCGATCCTGCCCGTGATCAAGCTGGGCGCGAACCCCAAGACGGTGCGCACGATGGCCGAGCACATCGACGTCGACGTGTCGGGCCTGCTCCGGCGCGAGCTCACCATGGATCAGGCCGGCGACAAGCTGCTCGAGTGCATGTTCGCCACCGCGAACGGGCGCTGGACGGCGGCCGAAGTGCTCGGACACCGCGAGTTCGTGCTGACGCGGTTGTACGAGAGCGCCTGATCGACGGCGCCGCAATGATGTGACGTCGTGACGTTCCTGCATTCGGGGACAAGACCTCCAGGCCGAACTACAAAGACCTAGCGTGCAGCCCTCCATCGCGAACCTGTTCGATCTCAGCGGGTGCTGCGCGGTAGTGACCGGCGCCAACTCGGGCATCGGCGGGGAGATCGCGCGCGCTCTCGCCGCGGCGGGCGCTGCGGTCGTGCTGGTGGCGCGGCGCCAGGCAGAGCTCGAAGTGGCTGCCGGGCGGATCGCGGCCGATGGCGGCAAGGCCGCGGCGATCGCCTGCGACCTTGCCGACCGCGCGGCCGTGTTCGACTGCGCCGCACGGGCAGGCGCATTCTTCGGCACGCCCGATATCGTGGTCAATGCCGCCGCAGTGAACATCCGCCGGCCGATGCTGGAGATTACCGAGGACGACTGGGACGCGACGATGTCGCTCAATCTCGCGGCGCCGTTCTTCCTGTCGCAACGGCTCGCCCCCGCGATGATCGCGAAAGGATGGGGGCGCATCATCCACATCGCGTCGCTCCAATCGGTGCGGGCATTCGGCAACAGCGGGCCGTACGGCGCCTCGAAAGGGGGCATCATGCAGCTCACGCGCGCGCAGGCCGAGGCGTGGTCGAAGCACGGCGTCACCGCCAATTCGATCGCGCCCGGATTCTTCGCGACCCCGCTCACCGCGCCGGTAGCGAACGATCCGGCGCGCTGGAAGCAAATGGCCGAACGCACGTTCATCGGACGCAACGGCGAGCTGCCCGACTTGCGCGGCGCGGCGGTTTTCCTCGCGAGCCGCGCCTCCGACTTCGTGACCGGGCAGACGATTTTCGTGGACGGCGGGTTTTCTGCCGGGTGAGGTGGCGGGCAATCCGTTCAGCGGGAAGGATCCGCGGCCGCACGTCGAGGGCGGCTTCGCGCGCGAGGAGCTCGCGCTCGCGTACCGGAATTCCGCTTTGCCGCTCGAGGCGCTCGCCTACGACGTCACCCCGGTCGGGATGCATTACACGCTCAGCCACTTCGACGTGCCGCGCCTCGACGAGGCGGGATTCCGGCTTGCGGTGAGGGGCCGGGTGGCGCGTCCGCTCGCCCTCGCGCTCGCCGACATCCGGCGGCTGCCCGCGCGCACCCTGCGGGTCACGATGGAATGCGCCGGCAACGGGCGCGGCCTGATGAGCCCGCGCTACCCGAGCATGCCGTGGCTCCACGAGGGCGTGAGCACGGCGGAATGGACCGGCGCGCCGCTGCGCCACGTGCTGGAGGAGGCCGGGCTCCAGCGCGACGCCGTGGACATCGCGTTCCTCGGCGCGGACCGTGGTTTCGACCGCGGCGTGGAGCACGACTACGGGCGCAGCCTCATGCCCGGCGACGCGCTCTGCGACGACGTGCTGCTTGCCTATGCGATGAACGGCGCGCCGCTCCTGCCGCAGCACGGGTTCCCGTTGCGGCTGATGGTGCCCGGCTGGTTCGGCATGGCGAGCGTGAAGTGGCTCACCCGGATCGAGGCGCTCGACCGTCCGTTCGACGGGTTCCAGCAGGCGCTCGGCTATCACTATCGCAAGTTCGCCGGCGACCCGGGCGTTCCGATCACGCATGCGAAGGTGAAATCGCTGATCGCGCCGCCCGGCATTCCGGACTGGTACACGCGCCGGCGGCTGGTCGAGCGCGGTATCGTGGCGCTCGCCGGGCGCGCTTGGTCGGGCGCGGGGACGGCGATCGCGCGCGTCGAAATAGCGGTTGACGCGGCTTGGCGCGACGCGGTCGTGGCGCCGCAGGAGGAGCGCTTCGCCTGGCAAGCCTGGCACTACGATTGGGATGCGACGCCCGGCGACTACGCGCTGGCTTGCCGCGCGACCGACGCCCGCGGCGCAACCCAGCCGCTCGAGCCCGACTGGAACACCAACGGCATGGGCAACAACGCGGTGCACCGGATTCAGGTGACGGTGCGATGAGGATCGTGATCAGCGAGTTCATGAACGCAGCGGCGGTCGCCTCGCTCGCGCGCCGGTTCGACGTTCACTACGACGTCAAGCTCGTCGACCGGCGCGACGACCTGCTCGCCGGTCTCGCCGCTGCGGATGCGCTGATCGTCCGCAACCGTACGCAGGTCGACGCGGCGTTGCTCGCGCGCGCGCCGCAGCTGCGCGTGGTGGGACGGCTCGGCGTCGGGCTCGACAACATCGACGTCGCGGCGTGCGCGGCGCGCGCGATCGAAGTCATTCCCGCCACCGGCGCCAACGCACTGTCCGTGGCGGAATACGTCGTCTGCACCGTCATGCTGCTGCTGCGCGGCGCCTATCACGCCTCTGCCGAGGTCGCGGCCGGAAAGTGGCCGCGCGGCGCACTCGGAGAGGGCCGCGAGACCGCGGGGAAGACGCTCGGCATCGTCGGCTTTGGCGGTATCGGCCAGTTGGTCGCGAAGCTCGCACAGGGGCTCGGCATGAAAGTGCTCGCCACCGACCCGGCCCTGGCCGCCGCGGCACCGGTGTGGCGCGAGAGCGGCGTCGCGTATCGCGGGCTCGACGATCTGCTGGCCGAGTCCGACGCGGTGACGCTGCACGTTCCGCTGATGCCGGAGACCCGGCACCTGGTCAGCGCCGGCCGGATGGCGCGGATGAAGCGCGGCGCGGTGCTGATCAACACCGCGCGCGGCGGCGTGATCGACGAGGCGGCGCTCGCCGCGGCACTCACCAGCAGCCACCTTGCTGGTGCGGCGCTCGACGTGTTCGAGACCGAGCCGCTGCCCGCGGGGTCGCCGCTCGCCGGCGCGCCGAACCTGGTTCTCACGCCGCATATCGCCGGCGTGACGCGGGAGTCGAACGCGCGCGTGTCGACGCTGATCGCCGCGAAGGTTGCGCAAGCCCTCACCGCCGCGAAGAAAACCTGAATGCCTCGCGTAAATTGTGACGAACTGACTGCCCTGGCGACGCGCGCACTCGAGCGCGCCGGCGCGAGCGCGGCAATGGCGGGGGCGACGGCACGCGCTCTGGTGGCAGCGGAGGCGCAGGGGCTCGCCTCGCACGGGCTCGCGCGCCTTCCCCAGTACGCCGCGCACCTTCGCCTCGGCCGCGTGGACGGTGCGGCCGTGCCGCGCGTGGCGCGCGCGAAGGGCGGGGCGGTGCTCGTCGATGCTGCCGACGGGCTCGCCTTTCCCGCGTGCGCCCTCGCGGTGGCTGAGGCGGTCGCGCGCGCGCGCGAGCACGGCGTCGCGTTTGCGGGCGTCACGAACAGCCATCACTTCGGCGTCGCGGCGGACCACCTCGCGCCGGTTGCGGCGGCCGGCATGGTCGGCCTCGCATTCGGCAACTCGCCGTCGGCGATGCCGGCGTGGGGCGGCAAGCGGGCGATCTTCGGCACGAATCCGATCGCCGCCGCGTTCCCGCGGCGCGCCGCGCCGCCGCTCGTGATCGATCTCTCGCTCTCGGAAGTCGCGCGCGGGAAGGTCATGGTCGCCGCGCGCGAAGGCAGGGCGATTCCGCTCGGCTGGGCGCTCGACAAGGACGGCAATCCGACCACCGATCCGAAGCGCGCCCTCGAGGGAATGATGCTGCCCGCGGGCGGCGTGAAGGGGGCGCTCCTCGCACTCGTCGTCGAGCTCCTGTGCTGTGCACTCACCGGCGCCCACATGGGATTTGAAGCCGACACAATGTTCGTCGACGAGGGCAACCGCCCGAAGATCGGACAGGCTTTCCTCGTCATCGATCCCGGTGCGCTGGCGGGCCACGCCGTCTTCGACGAGCGCATCGAGACGCTCGTGAAGACCATGCTGCTCGATCCGGAGGTACGCCTTCCCGGCGCGCGACGCGGCGCGCTCGCGGAGAAGGCCGCGCGCGAGGGGATCGAGATCGCGCAACCGCTGCTCGATCAGCTCAACGGGCTCGGTCGATGAGCAGCCTGCAGGTCGACGTGTGGCGCGGCCGCGCGGACGGGCGCTATCAGCGCTTCGACGTGCCGCGCGAGGAGAGCCAGACCGTTCTCGACGTCGTCACCTACATCCAGCGTCATCTCGATCCGACGTTGGCCTACCGCTTCGCGTGTCGCGTCGGCATGTGCGGCTCGTGCGCGATGACGGTCAACGGCGTCGCGCGCTGGACCTGCCGCACGCACGTCGCTCGGGTGGCGCGCGACGATCGGCTCCGGATCGGTCCGCTCGCCAACCTGCCGGTGATCCGCGACCTGGCGACCGACATGCGCGAGTTCTTCGACAAGTGGGCGCGCGCGCAGGGCCACTTTGTGCCCACCGCCACGCGAAAGGACGAGCCGGCGCGGGTCGCGCCCGAGTCGCGCGAGCGTGCGGCCGCGAACGCCGCGATCGAATGCATCGGCTGCGGCGTGTGCTATGCATCGTGCGATGTGGTCGCCTGGAATCCCGACTACGTCGGGCCCGCCGCGCTCAACCGCGCCTGGACGCTGATCAACGACGCGCGCGACGGCGCGCGCGTCGCGCGGCTGCGCGCGGTGTCCGGGGACGCGGGCTGCCACAGCTGCCACACGCACATGAGCTGCACCGAACGCTGCCCGAAGCAGCTCTCGCCCACCGCGTCGATCGCCGGGCTGAAGCGGGCCACGGCGCTCGCGCTGCTGAAAGGCGACCTGTGAGCGCGCGGGGCGAAGCCCGTCTCTGGATCGCGCAGCGCGCGAGCGCAGTCGTGCTCGCCCTATGCGTGCTGGTCCACATCGTCGTGATGGTCTACGCGGTGCGCGGCGGGCTGTCGGCTGGCGAGATCCTCGGGCGCACCCGCGGCAACGCCGGGTGGGCGGCGTTCTATGCGTTGTTCGTGCTCGCGGTCGCGGTGCACGCGCCGATCGGGCTGCGTGCGATCGCCATCGAGTGGCTCGGGTGGCGCGGACGGTCGCTCGGCATCTTCGTTCACCTGTTCGCGGCGCTCCTCCTGGTGCTGGGGCTGCGCGCGGTATGGGCGGTGTTCGCGTGAGCGCACCGGGCCGCCCCAAGCGCGAATCCTTGGCGCGCAGCGCCAAGGTAAGCCCATGAGGGCCGACTGGCGCGCGCGCAGCCACCCGGCGTGGTGGGCTTTCCTTGTCCATCGGCTGTCGGGCCTCGCGCTCGCGCTGTTCCTGCCGCTGCACTTCTGGGCGCTCGGCCAGGCGCTGCAGGGCGAGGCCGCGCTCGACGGCTTCCTGCGCTGGACCGACCAGCCGCTCGTCAAGGTCTCGGAGTGGGGGATCGTCGTGCTGCTCGCGGCCCATGCCGCGGGAGGGCTGCGACTGCTCGCCCTCGAGCTTCTGCCGTGGCGCGACTGGCAGAAGACGCTGCTCGCGCTCGCCGCGGGAGGAACGCTGGCGGTGGGGCTCGCACTGGCGCTCGCGCTGTAGCGCGCCGACGGCGAGTGCTGCGACAATGCCGGGCACAATGAGCGCTGCCGCATCGCACGGCGGCGCGGACTTCGACCACCGAGAGAGGATCCGGCCATGCAGAACCGATCGACCCGTCGCCTCGCCGCCGCGCTCGCCGTGGCGCTCCTGGCGTTGCCCCTCGGGGCTGCGGCGCAGGCCTACCCGAACAAGCCGGTGCGCTTCGTGGTGCCGTTCGCCCCGGGCGGGGCGACCGACATCTCGGCGCGGATCCTCGGGCAGAAGCTCGGCGAGATGTGGGGCCAGACGGTGCTGATCGACAACAAGGGCGGCGCGGGCGGCAACATCGGCGGCGCGGAAGCGGCCAAGGCGGCGCCGGACGGCTACACGCTGTTCTTCACGTCGGGGTCGGTCGTGACGGCGAACGAGCACATCTACCCGAACATGCCGTTCAATCCTGCGAAGGACTTCGTCGCGGTGACCAACGTGGTGCGCGGCGCGCAAGTCATCGTCGTGCCGGCGAACTCTCCGTACAAGACCCTGAAGGAGCTGATCGCCGCGGCCCGGGCGAAGCCGGGCGGGCTGAACTACGGCCACGCGGGCATCGGCAGCCAGACGCACCTCGCCGCCGAGAACTTCCTGCAGGCCGCGAAGATCGATGTCCAGAACGTGCCGTACAAAGGCGAGGGCCCGGCGGTGACCGATCTCGTCGCGGGGCAGACGACCTTCGCCACGCCGAACATCGCGGCGGCGATCGCCTTCATCAACAGCGGCAAGCTCCGCGCGCTTGCCGTGACCGGGCAGGAGCGCGCGCCGCAGCTGCCCGACGTGCCGACCGTCGCGGAGACGCTGCCGGGCTTCGAGAACTACGGCTGGTTCGGCATCGTCGCGCCGGCGGGCACTCCGAAGGACATCGTCTTCAAGGTGTACCGCGATACCGTAAAGGCGCTCGATTCGACCGACATGCGCGCGCGGTTCTTCGTGCAGGGCATGTCGATCGTCGGCAACACGCCCGACGAGTTCGCCCGCGCGATGAGCACGGAGCGCGCGCGCTGGGCGACGGTGGTGAAGGAACGCAAGATCAGCGTCAAGTAGGGACGACCGGACGAGGCGAGCGGTGAGAGTCGATCCAAGCAGCAAGTCGAGGAAGTGGCGAAGCAGCTCTATATCCGGGCACTGAAGCTGCTGCCTCCCGACGTGAAGCAGGGGTTCGACACGCTCGCACGCGGCGAGACGGACGCGACCGCGAAGGGGATCCTCGGCGTGATGGTCCGGAACATCGCGGTCGCCGAATCGACCGACAACCTGCTTTGCCAGGACACCGGCATCCCGATCTACAACGTGACGATCGGCAAAGGCGTCGAGGTCGACGGCGTCGCGCTCAAGGAGGCGATCCGGCGCGGCTGCGAGCGCGCGACGCGCGAGCACCCGCTGCGCTCCTCGGTCGTGCACCCGGTGACGCGCAAGAACGAGCACACCTCCTGCGGGCGCGGCGTGCCGGTCATCCACTTCGACTTCGACGGCGCAGCGGACACGCTCGCGATCGAGATGGTGCCGAAGGGCTCCGGCTCGGAGAACAACTCGTGGCTCCGGATGGCGATCCCGGCCGAAGGCGTCGCCGCGGTGAAGGCGTTCGTGGTCGATTGCGTGCTCGATGCGGGCGGCAAGACCTGCCCGCCGACAATCGTCGGCGTCGGCGTCGGCGGCACCGCGGACCTGTGCGTCCATCTCGCCAAAGTGGCGGCGACCCGGCCGCTCGGCACGAGTTGCGGGGATCCGGAGGGCGCGATGCTGGAAGCCGAACTGACCGCGGCGGTGAACCGGCTGGGCGTCGGCCCGCAGGGCCTCGGCGGCGACTCGACCGCGTTCGCGGTGCACGTCGAGACGGCCGCGACGCACATCACCATGAATCCGGTCGCGGTGAACATGCAGTGCCACTCGGCGCGGCGGGCGCGGGCGACGTTCACGCCGGCCGGCGTCGCCTACGGCTTCTGACGGAGGCGCATGGCCCACCACGATTTCACGACGCCGGTCACCGAAGACGCAGGTGCGCGACCTGAAAGTCGGCGACACCGTCACGCTGCACGGCACGCTGTTCGGCATCCGCGACGCGACGCAGATCCACATGTTCGACCGCGGGCGCACGACGCGCTTCGATCTCCGTGGCCACGCGGTCATCCATACGGCGCCGAACGTGAAGAAGGTGCCGCCGTCGCCCGACCATCCGACCGGCTATGCGCCGGTGTGCGTCGGGACGACGACGAGTGCGCGCATGGAGCGGTTCACGCAGCCGCTCATGCTCCAGTACGGGGTCCGGGTGGTGATCGGCAAGGGCGGGCTCGGGGAGGCCTCGCTCGCCGCGTTCCGCGAGCACGGCGGCGCGTACCTCGCGATCATCGGCGGCACCGCGGCGCTCGAGACCACCTGGATCGAGGCGATCGAGGACGTGGACCTCGACGACCTGAACCCGGAGAGCCTGTGGCGCTTCCGCATCCGCGGCTTCGGTCCGCTGCTGGTCGGCATGGACAGCCACGGCGGGAGCCTGTATCGCGACGTGGACATCGCAGCCCGCTCGCGCCGCGCCGAGGTGCTGGCCAGCCTCGGGGTGAAGGCCCGGTAACGCGCTGCGTGGAAGAGCTCAAGACCGACGTCCTGATCCTCGGCTCCGGTGGCGCCGGGCTCTTCGCCGCGCTCCACGCGCACGCCGCGGCGCCGCAGCTCGACATCGCCATTGCCGTGAAAGGACTGCTCGGCAAGTGCGGCTGCACGCGCATGGTGCAGGGCGGCTACAACGTGGCGCTCGCCAAGGAGGACTCCGTCGAGCGCCATTTCATGGACACGATCGAGGGTGGCGCGTGGCTGCCGAACCAGGAGCTCGCCTGGACGCTGGTGAGCGTCGCCGTCGAGCGCGTGCGCGAGCTCGAGAACGAGCTCGGCTGCTTCTTCGACCGCAACCCCGACGGCACGCTGCACCAGAAGGCCTTCGCGGGACAGACCTTCGACCGCACCGTCCACAAGGGCGACCTCACCGGCATCGAGATCATCAACCGGCTCGCCGAGCAGGTCTGGGCGCGCGGCATCCGGCGCCTGGAGGAGCATCGCGCGGTCGAGCTGATCGCCGCGCGCGACGGGCAGCGCATCGCGGGCGTGCTGCTGCTCGACATGCGCACCGGCGAGCTCGTGCTCGTGCGCGCGAAGGCGGTGGTGCTCGCGACCGGCGGCGGCCCGACGATGTACAAGTACCACACGCCATCCGGCGACAAGGCGTGCGACGGCCTCGCGATGGCGCTGCGACTCGGTTTGCCGCTGCGCGACATGGAGATGGTGCAGTTCCATCCCACCGGGCTCCTCGCCGGCGTGCACACGCGCATGACCGGTACCGTGCTCGAGGAGGGGCTGCGCGGCTCCGGCGGGCATCTGCTGAACGGACGGGGCGAGCGCTTCATGCAGTCGGTCGACCCGCGCGGCGAGCGCGCGACGCGCGACATCGTCTCGCGCGCCATGTTCGCGGAGATGCGCGCGGGCAACGTGACGCCGCACGGCGGGCTCTGGATCTCGATGGGCCACCTCGGCCCCGAAAACGTGCGCCGGCAGTTCAAGGGGATGGTGGAGCGGTGCGCCGACTGCGGCTTCGATCTGGCCGGCGGCAAGGTCGAGGTGGTGCCGACCGCCCACTACATGATGGGCGGCGTCGAGTTCGCGGTCGACACGTCGACCGAGCTCGAAGGTCTGTTCGCCGCGGGCGAGGACACGGGTGGCGTGCACGGCGCGAACCGGCTGGGCGGCAACGGCGTGGCCAACTCGACCGTCTACGGCGGGATCGCGGGCGAAACCGTCGCGGGGTGGCTGGCGAGCGGCCGCACGCACGCCGAGCCGGATCGCGGCGCGATCGAGCGCGCGCGGCGGCGCACGCTGCGCCCGTTCGATCAGCCGGCGGGGGAACTGCCCGCGATCCGCGAGGCGCTCTACGAGCTCATGTGGAGCGACGTCGGGATCCTGCGCGACGCGGCCGGACTCGCGCGCGCGGCCGGCGCGCTCGAGGCCTTGCACGAGCGGCTGGGGCGGACCGGGCTCCCCGACCCGGACCGGGCGTTCAATCTGACCTGGCACGACTGGCTCAACCTCGACAGCCTGCTCACCGTGAGCAAAGTCATTGCCCGCGCCGCGATCGCGCGGGAGGATTCGCGCGGGGCGCACTTTCGCGAGGATCATCCCGCGGTGCGCGACCTGGAGCGCTCGACATTCACCCGCGTGCGGGCGACGGGGCGCGACCTCGCGCTCGAGTTCGTGCCGGTCGAGTTCACGCGCGTGCGGCCGGGCGAGACGCTCCTCGGGAACGCGCAGGCGGCCGCATAGGCCGGGTGCCGCGCGGTTGCCGCGCGCGCGCCAGAACACGCGAAGACGCTGCCGGCGGGATCGGGACGGAGGAGGGTTCGGAATGAACGGCAGGTTGCGCGGCGCCGACATCCTCGCACGCGCGCTCGCGCGCGGTGGGGTACGACGCGTGTTCACGCTCTCCGGCAACCACGTCATGCCGGTGTTCGACGCCGCGATCGACGCGAAGCTCGAGCTCGTCCACGTGCGCCACGAGGCGGCGGCGGTGCACATGGCCGACGCCTGGGCGCGGCTCACCGGGGAGGTCGGCGTCGCGCTGGTCACCGGGGGCCCGGGCCATGCCAACGCGGTGGGCGCGCTCTACACCGCGCTCGCCGCGGAGTCTCCCGTGCTGCTGCTGAGCGGACACGCGCCGCTCGGCGAGCTCGGGCGCGGCGCCTTCCAGGAGATGCGTCAGGCCGATATCGCCGGGCCCGTGTGCAAGTCGGCCTCCACGGCCACCAGCGCGGCGGCGATCGGCGACGAGGTCGCGCGCGCGTTTCGCACTGCGAAGGAGGGTCGGCCGGGACCGGTTCATCTCAGCCTCCCGACCGACGCGCTCGAGGCGGTCGCCGATGCGGGCGAGTGGCTCGTGCCGCATCGGGACGCGTTCGAGGTCCCCGCCGCGCCGCTCGGACCGAGCGCCGCGGAGGCCACGCTCGCGGAGCTCACGCGCGCGGAGCGGCCGTTGATCCTGATCGGGCCCGCGACGATGCGCGGCCGCCCGGCCACGGCGGCCCGTCAGCTCGAGCGCGCGACCGGCGTGCCGGTGATCGGCATGGAGAGCCCGCGCGGCATCGGCGACCCGAGCCTCGGCGCCTTCGCCGAGCTGCTGGCGCGCGCCGATCTCGTGCTGCTGCTCGGCAAGCAGCTCGATTTCACGCTGCGGTTCGGGCGGACGCCGGCGTTCGACACGGCGTGCCGGTTCATCCAGATCGCACCGGACCTCGACGCCGTCCAGCGCGCCGCGCGCGCCGTCGGCGAGCGACTGATCCTGTCGATGGTCGCGGACGTGTCGCCCGCGGCCGCGGAGCTTGCGCAGATCGCGGCCGGAGGACGGCGGCGCGAGGCGTGGCTCCACGAGGTGCAGGAGGCGGTCCGCTATCGGCCGCCCGAGTGGGGCTCGGCCGAATCGCGGGAGGGCGCGATCCATCCCGCGGCGCTCTGTCGCGCCGTGCAGAAGCATCTCGAGGGCGCCAACGCGGTGTTCGTCTCCGACGGCGGCGAGTTCGGGCAGTGGGCCCAGGCTTGCCTCAGCGCGCCCAACCGCATCATCAACGGTCCGGCCGGCTCGATCGGCAGTGCGCTGCCGTTCGCCGCGGCGGCGAAGCTCGCGTTCCCCGCCGCGCCGGTCGTCGCGCTGCTCGGAGACGGCACTTTCGGCTTTCATGCGGCCGAGTTCGACACCGCGGTGCGCTACGGCGCGCCGTTCGTCGCGGTCGTGGGAAACGATGCGCGCTGGAACGCCGAATACCAGATCCAGCTCAAGAGCTACGGCGCCGACCGGGCATTCGGCTGCGAGCTCGCGCCGTCGCGCTACGATCTCGTCGCCGCGGCGCTCGGCGGACACGGCGAGCACGTCACCCGGCTCGAGGGCCTGCCCGCGGCGCTGGAGCGTGCGTTCGCGTCCGGGCGACCGGCCTGCGTGAACGTGATGATCGACGGGCTCGCGGCGCCGGACGTCTCCCGTCTGTCCGTGCGCTAGACTTCGCGTCCCGGGCAGAGGAGGCAACCGAATGGCAAGGATCGCAACCCTGGTGCTCGCGGCGCTCCTGCCGCTGGCCGCCGTCGCCGCGGAGGTCGCGGGCGTCAAGCTCGACGACAAGACGCGGGTCGACGCCGGCGGCCCCGAGCTGGTGCTCAACGGCGCCGGAATCCGCACGCGCTTCGTCGTGAAGGTCTACGTTGCGGGCCTGTACCTCGCCGAGAAGAAGGCCGCCGCCGCCGACGCGATCGCGCTTGCCGGTCCGAAGCGCGTGAGCATCACCATGCTGCGCGACGTCGGTGCGCAGCAGTTCAACGAGGCGCTGGTCGATGGGTTCCGCGCGAACAACAGCGCCGCCGACGTCGAGAAGCTGAAGGGCGCCCTCGACGAGCTGAGCGCGATCATGAACGCGCTCGGGGAGGCGAAAAAGGGCAACGTCATCGCGCTCGACTTCGTTCCCGGGACCGGAACGCGCGTGCTCGTGGACGGTGCGCCGAAGGGCAAACCGATCGCGGGCGACGACTTCTACCGGGGACTGCTGCGGATCTGGCTCGGCGACAAGCCGGTCGACGCCGACTTGAAGAAGGGCATGCTGGGACAGGGTTGAACCCGACGGCCGCGGTGCGGTCGAACCGACGCTTGGCCGGCGCGACCCGGCCGACGCCGACGACATCAACGAGAGAGGAAGAGGCATGAAAACCATCGTCAAGACCGCGGCGTTCGCCGCCGTTCTTGCTGCGGCGAGCGTCGCCGTCGCGCAGGAGAAGGTCACGATCTCGATCGCCACCGGCCCGACCTCGGGCGTCTACTACCCCCTCGGCGGCGGCATTGCGAACATCCTGTCGAAGTACGTTCCGGGCTATGCGGCCAACGCCGAGTCGACCGCTGGCTCGGTCGCGAACATCCAGCTGATGAGCCAGAAAAAGTCCGACCTCGCGCTGTCGATGGCCGATGCGGCCTGGGACGGCTACCGGGGCCAGGGCAAGTTCCAGAGCGGCACCGTGCCGTTGCGCGCGCTGATGGTCGCGTATCCGAACCGCATGCACGTCGTGAGCGTCGAGGGTACCGGCATCAACAAGTTCGCGGATCTCAAAGGCAAGCGCGTGTCCACCGGCGCGCCGAACAGCGCCACCGAACTGATGGCCTTCCGCGTGCTCGATGCGCTCGGGCTCGATCCCGAGAAGGACATCAAGCGCGAGCGCCTCGACCCGGGCAAGTCGACCGACGCGATCAAGGACCGGAAACTCGACGCCTACTTCTGGGTCGGCGGCATCCCGACCTCCGCCGTCACCGATCTCGGCGCGACCCCGGGCGTGAAGCTGAAGCTGGTCGACCACGCCGACGCGGTCGACCCGATGAACAAGAAGCATGGCCCGCTCTACGTCCGCGACACCATTCCGGCCAAGGCGTATCCGGGCCAGGACCAGCCGAACCAGGTCGCGACGGTGTGGAACATCATCATCGCGCGCGCCGACATGCCCGACCAGGTCGCCTACAACATCGTGAAGACGATCTTCGACAAGCGCGACGATCTGATCCTGGTGCACAAGGAGGCGATGAGCTTCGACCTGAAGAACCAGTCGAACACGGCCTCGCCGATCCCGTTCCATCCGGGCGCGATCAAGTACTTCGCCGAGAAAGGCATCCAGTTGAAGTGACCTCGCAAGCGCCGGTGGCGCCGGCGCGCGCGGTCATCCCGGCGCACGCCGGGATCCAGATCGGGCGCCTGACGAAAGCGAGTCGTCGATCTGGACTCCGGCGTTCGCCGGAGTGACGGGACCTCGAAGCCCCGCGCAGGCGGGGCTTCTTGTTTTCCGGCCGGGCCCGCATAATCCGCCGGTCCAGGGAGGAGGGCCCATGGCCGCGGAAACCTTAACGCCGGCGATAGAACCGGTCGTCGACGAAGAGAGCCTCAAGAAGGCCGAGGAGTTCATCGAGGCCGAAGAGGGAGCGACTCACCGGTTCAAGGGCGGGTGGGGCACGTTCCTCGGGCTCGTCGCGGTCGCGATGAGCCTGTACCACCTCTACGCCGCTTACGGGATCGTCACCACCACGACGCTGCGCTACGTGCACGTCGGGTTCATGCTGTTCCTCGTCTTCACGCTGTTCCCGGCGACGCGTGCGGCGACGCAGTCGCTTCAGCTGGGTCGACCTCGCCTGCGCGTTGCTCGGGGTCGCGACCGTCGCGTACGCGATCCTCGGCGGCGACGACTTCCAGGATCGCAGCACGATGCCGAACCAGGTGGACATGTTCATGGGCGTCGCGCTGGTCGTGCTCGTGCTCGAGGCGGCGCGGCGCGCGACCGGCTGGGTCATGCCGTTCGTGTGCGTTCTGTTCATTGCCTACGCGATGGTGGGGCCTTACCTGCCCGCGCCGTGGACGCACCGCGGCTACGACGTGGGGCGTCTCGTCGGCACGATGTACATGACGCTCGAGGGCATATTCGGCACGGCGATCGACGTGTCGTCCTCGCTGATCATCCTGTTCACGATCTACGGCGCGTTCCTGCAGTTCTCGGGCGCAGGCAAGTTCTTCGTGGACTTTTCGCTGGCCGCGTTCGGCGGCAAGCCCACGGGCGCGGGGCGCGCGATCGTGGCCTCGTCGTTCCTGCTCGGCGGGCCCTCGGGCTCCGGCGTCGCCACGACGGTGACGCTCGGGAGCGTCGCTTACCCGATGCTCGCCAAAGCCGGCTACGAAAAGAACGCCGCGGGCGGACTGCTCGCGGCCGGCGGGCTGGGCGCGATCCTGTCGCCGCCGGTGCTCGGCGCCGCGGCGTTCCTGATCGCGGAGTTCCTGAAGATCTCCTACCTCGACGTGATCAGGATGGCGGTCATCCCGACCTGCCTGTACTACCTGTCGCTTGTTCCTGATGGTCGAGATCGATGCGCGCAAGTACGGCATGCGCGAGGTCGCGATCGCGCGCGGCGACACGGCGTGGGCGCTCACCAAGCGCTTCGGCTTCCACTTCATCTCGCTCGTCGCGATCATCGTCTTTCTGCTGCTGGGGTTTTCCCCGATCGCGTCGGTGTTCTGGGCGACCGTGGTCGCGTTCTTCGTGAGCTTCCTCAATCGCGACACCGCGCTGCTCGACCTGAGCGTTGTCGTCAGCCGCCCAAGGGGCTGGGTCGCCGGCGTGCTGCTGCGATCGAAGCTCACAAAGGCGCTGGAGGCCGGCTCGGTCGGGATGCTCAACGTCGCCGCGACGTGCGCGGCGGCGGGGCTCATCGTCGGCGTGGTGACGCTCACCGGGCTCGGGCTGCGGTTCTCCGAGATCGTGATCGGGTACGCCGGCGGCAGCCTCGTTCTTACCGCGATCTACACCTCGCTGATCGTCTGGGTCGTCGGGCTCGCGGTCCCGGTCACCGCGAGCTACATCATCTGCGCGGTGATCGCCGCCCCGGCGCTCATCAAGCTCGGCGTGCCCGACTTTGCCGCGCACATGTTCATCTTCTACTTTGCGGTGCTGTCGGAGGTGTCTCCGCCCACCGCCCTGTCGCCGTTCGCTGCGGCCGCGATCACGGGCGGCGACCCGTACAAGACGACGCTGCAGTCTTGGAAGTACACCTTGCCGGCGTTCGTGGTGCCGTTCATTTTCGTGCTCGACCCGATCGGCGTCGGTTTGCTGCTCAGCGTGCCGAAGGGCGGCAGCTGGTGGGACATCGTCTGGGTGACGTTGCTCGCGGTGTTCGCGCTCATCGCGCTCGCCGGCGCGGCCGAGGGGTGGCTCGTCGTGAAGACCAACGGGGCCGAGCGCCTGCTGCTGCTCGTCGGCGGGCTGCTGCTCGTCTATCCGAAGCCGCTGTATGACGCGATCGGGTTCGGGCTGCTGGTGATGGCGGTGATCCTGCAGCTAATGCGGCGGCGCAGCGCCCGGGGAAGCGCCGCTGCATGACCCTTGAAACTTGGCTCGCCTTCCTGGTCGCCGCGATCCTGATCAGCGTGTCGCCGGGTGCCGGCGCGGTCGCCTGCATGGCGACCGGGATGCGCTACGGGTACCGGCTCGGCATCTGGAACATTTTCGGGATGCAGGTCGGCATCGCGCTGCAGCTCGCGATCGTCGGCGCCGGGCTGGGCGCGGTGCTCGCCGCCTCCTCGCTCGCGTTCACGATCCTGAAGTGGCTCGGCGTGCTCTACCTCGCGTATCTCGGCTGGCGCGCGTGGAACGCGCCGGCCGTGCCGGTCGACGTCGATCGCGCCGCGATGCCGCCCACGACGCCGGGCGCGCTCTTCGGGCAGGGGTTCCTCGTCAACGCGACCAACCCGAAGGCCACCGTGTTCTTCCTCGCGGTCCTGCCGCCGTTCATCGACCCGGCGCGCGCGCTGCTGCCGCAGTACCTCACGGTCGTCGGCACGCTCACCGTGGTCGATCTGGTGGTGATGAGCGGGTACACGCTGTTTGCTGCGAAGGTGCTGCGCTTGATGCGCGCACCCCGGCCAGATCCGGGTCATGAACCGCGTGTTCGGCGGGCTCTTCATCGGCGCCGCGGCGCTGCTCGCAACCTTCAGGCGAACGTCCTAGGTCGTGGGGCTGCGCGCTCGATGTAGCGGCGTCAGGCCGGGAGTTGCTCGCGCGCCGCGCGCTTGCGCTCGTGCTCTTTGAGGTAACGCTTGCGGATGCGGATCGTCTGGGGGGTGACTTCCACGAGCTCGTCGTCGTCGATGAACTCCACCGCGAACTCGAGCGTCAGCTTCACCGGCGGCGTGAGCAGGATGTTCTCGTCCTTGCCCGCGGCGCGGATGTTGGTGAGCTTCTTCTCCTTGATCGGGTTCACCACGAGATCGTTGTCGCGCGAGTGGATGCCGACGATCATGCCCTCGTAGACGCGGTCGCCCGGGCTGACGAACAGCCGCCCGCGCTCCTGCAGGTTGAAGAGCGCGAACGCGACGACCGTGCCGTCGTCCTGCGACACCAGCACGCCGTTGCGGCGCCCGGGGATCTCGCCCTTGAGCGGGCCGTAGTCGTCGAAAACGTGGCTCATGAGTCCGCTGCCGCGCGTGAGGTTCATGAACTCGCCCTGGAAGCCGATCAGGCCGCGCGCCGGGACGCGGTAGTCGAGCCGCACGCGGCCGCGGCCATCGGGCACCATGTCCACGAGCTCGCCCTTGCGATAGCCGAGAGCCTCCATCACGCCGCCTTGGTGCGTCTCCTCGACGTCCATGGTCAGGAGCTCGTAGGGCTCGCTCTCCACGCCGTCGATGATCTTGTTGATCACCCGCGGGCGGCCGACCGCGACCTCGTAGCCATCGCGGCGCATGTTCTCGACCAGGATCGTGAGGTGCAGCTCCCCGCGCCCCGAGACGAGGAATACATCGGTGTCGCCGGTTTCCTCGACCCGCAGCGCCATGTTCGTCAGCAGCTCCTTGTTGAGCCGCTCGCGCAGCTGACGGCTGGTGACGTACTTGCCCTCCTGGCCGGCGAACGGCGACGTGTTCACCTGGAAGTTCATGGTGAGCGTCGGCTCGTCGACCTTCAGGCGCGGCAGGCCTTCGGGTTTGTCGGGGTCCGCGATGGTCGACCCGATCGCGAGATCGTCGATGCCGGTGACGAGCACGATGTCGCCCGCGACCGCCTCGGCCTGCGGCACGCGCTCGAGGCCCTGGAACCCGAGCACCTGGTTGATCTTCGCCTTGCCGGTGAACTCGTCGCCGAGCATCACCGCGACTTCGTCGCCCGGGTGCAGCCGGCCCCGGCGGACCTTGCCGACGCCGATGCGGCCGACGTAGCTCGAGTAGTCGAGCGAGTGGATGCGGAGCTGCAGCGCGCCATCGACGTCGTCCTCGGCCGGCACCGGGACGCGCGTCAGGATCGTCTCGAAGAGCGGCTGCATGGTCTCGCCGTGCGCCTTCGGGTCGAGCGTCGCCCAGCCCTGCAGCGCGGAGGCGTACACCACGGGGAAGTCGAGCTGCTCCTCGGTCGCGCCGAGCTTGTCGAACAGTTCGAAGGTGTGGTTGACGACCCAGTCGGGCCGCGCGCCCGGCCGGTCGAGCTTGTTCACCACGACGATCGGCTTGAGGCCAAGCGCAAGGGCCTTCCGGGTCACGAATCGCGTCTGCGGCATCGGGCCCTCAACCGCATCGACGAGCAGCAGCACGCCGTCGACCATGCCCAGGACGCGCTCCACCTCGCCGCCGAAATCGGCGTGCCCGGGCGTATCGACGATGTTGATGTGCACGCCCTCGAAGTCGACCGCGCAGTTCTTCGCGAAGATCGTGATGCCGCGCTCGCGCTCGAGGTCGTTCGAGTCCATCACGCGCTCGACGAGTTTTTCATGCGCGGCAAAGGTGCCCGACTGCTGCAGCAGGCGGTCGACGAGCGTCGTCTTGCCGTGGTCGACGTGGGCGATGATGGCGATGTTGCGGATCGGGCGGGGCATGACGCGGCAGGGACCTGCGAGGGGGTCGCGAGTATAGCAGGCCCGGCCTCGGGCCTCGACCTTGAGCTATGCTTTCGGCGAGCGGCGCGACAAGAGGACGGCTGCGTCTGCGGTCGTGGCGGCCCGGCGAAGCGTGCCGGCAAGACGCGAGGAGTGCGGCAATGGAGCAACGGGCAACGCAGGGACGACACTTGACCGCAGCTGAAGCGCGCGCGCTCGACGCGGTGGTGCGCACGGCCTTCGGCGCCGTGGGCATCCGCACCGAGGGCGTCGGGACCGAGAACGAGTGCGTGGCGGAGATTCTGTACCTGCCGCCCGGGACGCACGCCGTGCCGCCGAAGAATCGCCTCGCTGCGGCCGCGGCCGAACAGGTCGAGGCATACCTGCGCGATCCCAGGGCCGCATTCGAGTTGCCGCTGAAGCCGGTGGGCACGCGCTTCCAGCGTCGCGTCTGGGAGCGAATCGCCGCGATCCCCGCCGGCGAGGTGCAGAGCTACGGCGCGGTCGCGAAGGCGCTGCGCTCGGGGCCGCGCCCGGTGGGCCAGGCGTGCGGTGCGAACTACTTTCCGCTCGCCATCCCGTGCCACCGGGTCGTGTCTTCGACCGGCATCGGGGGATTTGGGGGAGCGAGAGGGGCCCCCAACCCCTCTCGGGCGCGCAACGACGACGGCTTCCACATTGCGGTCAAGCGCTGGCTGCTTGCGCACGAAGGCGTGCAGCTCTGAGCCGCGCCGCCGCTCCGACCGATTCGCCCGCCGCGGCGTCGCACGCGGACCTCGCGCTGCTCGACGAGTTCTGCGATCGCCTCTGGCTGGAGGACGGGCTCGCGAAGAACACGCTCGAGGCCTATCGCCGCGACCTGCGCCTCTTCGCCGGCTGGCTCGCTACGCGCCGCAAGTCGCTCCTCGCTACGGCCGAGCCCGACGTGCTCGGCTATCTCGCCTTCCGGCATTCGCACGGCGCGGCGCGCGTGCGCGCGAGCACGCAGGCACGGCTTGCCTCGAGCCTCAAGCGCTTCTATCGCCACGCGCTCGCCGCGAACCTGGTGTCCGCCGACCCGACCGTCCGGCTCGATGCGCCGAAGCGGCCGCCGCGATTCCCGAAGACCCTGACCGAGGCCGACGTCGAGGTGCTGCTTGCGGCGCCCGACGTCGAGACGCCCGCGGGGCTGCGCGATCGCGCGATGCTGGAGATGCTGTATGCGGCGGGGCTGCGCGTATCGGAGCTCGTGGCGCTGAAGAGCGCCGAGGTGAGCCTCGACATGGGCGTGGTGCGGGTGTTCGGCAAGGGGGCGAAGGAGCGCATGGTGCCGATCGGCGAGGAGGCCGTGGCGTGGCTCGTTCGGTACCGGCGCGAGGCGCGCCCGCGCCTCCTGAAGGGCGGGGCGGCCGACGCCGTGTTCGTGACGTCGCGCGGCGGCCCGATGACGCGGCAGGCCTTCTGGCACCTCATCAAGCGCCACGGCGCGCGCGCGATCCCCGGGAAGCACCTCTCGCCGCATACGCTGCGGCACGCGTTCGCGACCCACCTGCTCAACCACGGCGCCGACCTGCGCGTCGTGCAGATGCTGCTCGGCCATTCCGACATTTCGACGACACAGATTTACACGCACGTCGCACGAGAGCGGCTCAAGCAGCTGCACGCGAAGCACCACCCGCGCGGTTGACCCCATGGCGCGCAAAGAGCACGTCTCGGAGACCCCCGCCACCGCGTTCCTCAAGAAGCACGGCGTCGCGTACACCGAGCACGTGTACGAGTACCTCGAGCACGGCGGCACGCGCGTGTCGGCACAGGCGCTCGGCGTCGACGAGCATCACGTCGTCAAGACACTCGTGATGGAGGACGATGCCAGGCGTCCCCTCATCGTCCTGATGCACGGCGATCGCGAAGTCTCGACCAAGAACCTCGCACGGCAGGCGGGCGTCAAGCGGATCGAACCCTGCCAGCCCGAGATGGCGCAGCGTCATTCCGGCTATCAGATCGGCGGCACCTCGCCGTTCGGGACGCGTAAGCGCATGCCGGTCTACGTCGAGCGCACGATTCTCGATTTGGCGAAGATCTACATCAACGGCGGCCGGCGCGGGTTCCTCGTCGGGATCGATCCCAAGGCGCTCCCCCGCGTGCTGCAGGTGACGCCGGTGGAGGCGGGCCTGGCGGGCTAGGGAATCAGGCTTTTCCGCGCTCGATCGTCACGCCGACGAGCCGCACGTCCTTGAGGATGCCGAGCTTCGCCACGCCCACGCGGACCCACGGCGCGTGAAACTCGTCGAGCACGAGCTGCGCGACGAACGCCGCCAGCTCCTCGACCAGGCCGAAGCGCCGCTCCGCCAGCTCGGCGCGGATCCGCCCGACCAGCACCGCGTAATCGATGGTGTCGGCGACCTTGCCGCTTGCGAACACGCGCGCGGTCGGCAGCGCGATGTCGAGGTCGAGCGCGATGGGCTGGGTCGTCCCGCGCTCGCGCTTGTAGATGCCGACCTTCGCCTCGAGGCGCACGTCGCGGAGGTAGAGCAGGTCCATGGGGGGTTGGCTGTCGGGCGCGGGTTTCGGCCGCCGGTTCGCGCTAGACTTCGCCGCCTGGTTCGGGCGCGATCGACGTGGCCACGTTCGCTTTCATTCTAATCGCTTACCTCATCGGCTCGCTGTCGTTCGCGGTGATCGTGAGCAAGGCGTTCGGACTTCCGGACCCGCACACCTACGGTTCCGGCAATCCGGGCGCCACGAACGTCTTGCGGACGGGCAACAAGGTCGCCGCGGTGCTGACGCTGATCGGCGACGGCGCGAAGGGCTGGCTCGCCGTGTTCCTGGCGCGCGCATTCGCTTGGCGGTTCGGCGTCGACGACGTCGGAATCGCGGCGGCGGCGCTCGCGGTCTTCGTCGGGCACCTCTGGCCGGCGTTCTTCCGCTTCCAGGGCGGGAAAGGCGTGGCCACGGCGGCCGGCATCCTGCTCGCGCTCGACTGGCGCATCGGTCTCGGCACGCTCGCCACCTGGCTGATCATCGCCTTCTTCTTCCGCTATTCCTCGCTCGCGGCGCTGGCCGCGGCCGTGTTCGCGCCGTTCTTCACCGCGCTCGTGCTCGGGTTCGGCGTCTATGCCGCCGCGGTCCTGGCGGTCGCGGTCCTGCTCGTCTGGCGCCACGCCGAGAACATCCGCAAGCTCGCCGCCGGAACGGAGAGCCGCATCGGGCAGAAGAAGTCGCCGGTGGTCAGCCCGCAGCCGTCAGCTGGGCGAGATCCCACCGCGGACGGACCGTGAAGGCGTAGCCGCGCGGCGCCGACGACTGCAGGCGCAATGCGCCCGCGAGCGCGATCATCGCGCCGTTGTCGGTGCAGAGCTCGAGCTCCGGGTAGAAAACCTCGAAGCCTTCCGCGGTGCCCGTTGCGTCGAGCCGCTCGCGCAGCCGGCGGTTCGCCCCGACGCCGCCGGCGATCACCAGCCGTCGATGACCGGTCGCCTCGAGCGCGGCGCGGCATTTCGCGACGAGCACGTCGACGACCGCTTCCTGGAATTCCGCGGCGACGTCGGCCTTCGCGGCGGCGTCGAGCGCGGCGTTGCGCACGAGCGTCAACACCGCCGTCTTCAGCCCGCTGAAGCTGAACTCGAGATCGCCGCTCGCGATCATCGGCCGGGGCAGGCGATGTCGCCCGCGCTGCCCCCGGTCGGCGAGCAGCGCGAGCGCGGGGCCGCCGGGATAGCCGAGCCCGAGCACCTGCGCGGTCTTGTCGAACGCCTCGCCGGCCGCGTCGTCCAGCGTCTCGCCGAGCAGCCGGTAGCGCCCGACGCCCTCGACCTCCATCAGCTGGGTGTGACCGCCCGAGACGAGCAGCGCGACGAACGGGAACGCCGGCGGGGTCTTCGAGAGAAGCGGCGAGAGCAGGTGTCCCTCCAGGTGATGCACGCCGATCGCCGGCACGCCGAGCCCGTAGGCGAGCCCGGCCGCGATGCTCGCGCCGACGAGCAGCGCGCCGGCAAGCCCCGGCCCTTCGGTGTACGCGACCGCGTCCACCTCATCGAGTCCCGCACCCGCGTCGGCGAGCACGCGCCGCACGAGCGGCAGCGTGCGGCGGATGTGATCGCGCGAGGCGAGCTCCGGCACGACGCCGCCGTATTCGGCGTGCAACGCGGCCTGCGTGTGTACTTCGTGCGCGAGCAGGCCGCGCGCGCTGTCGTAAAGCGCGACGCCTGTCTCATCGCAGGAGGTTTCGATTCCCAGCACCAGCATGGAGCAGCGAGCGTAGCCGATTTCCCGCGCCGCGACTAACATAGACCGGCCATGCGCCTGCTCATCGTGGAAGACGACGCGCTGCTCGCCGACGGGCTCGCACGCAGCCTGCGGCAGTCGGGCTACGCAGTCGACTGGGTCGACAGCGCCGAGCGCGCACTGCTCGCCGTCGAGCACGAGTCGTTCGACCTGGTCATCCTGGACCTGGGCCTGCCCGGCATCGACGGCTTCGACATGCTCAAGCGGCTCCGCCGCGCGGAGCGCTACGTTCCGGTCATCGTCGTCACCGCGCGCGATGCCGTCGCCGACCGCGTGCGCGGCCTCGACCTGGGCGCCGACGACTACCTGGTGAAGCCGTTCGCGACCGAGGAGCTCGAGGCGCGCGTGCGTGCGCTCATCCGGCGCGGACACACGCCCACGACGCCGCAGCTCGTGCTCGGGCCCCTGACGCTCGATCTGGTCGGACGCCAGGCGCGGGTGAGCGGCGAGCCGCTGGAGCTGACCGCCCGGGAGTGGGCGATCATCGAGCTGCTGGTCACCCAGCCGGGCGTGGCGCTCTCCAAGGAGCGCATCGTGCAGTCGCTTTCGAGCTGGGACGAAAAGCTCAGCCACAACGCCGTCGAGGTGTACGTCTCGCGGCTGCGCGCGAAGCTGGAGCCCGCCGGGCTCCGGATCCGGACGGTGCGCGGCTTCGGCTACGTGCTGGAACCGCCGCGTGCGCCCTGAGCGCAGCCTCCGTCGGCTGCTGCTCGGCTGGCTGCTGGTGCCGCTCGCCGCCGTGCTGGTGGCAAGTGCGATCGCCGCCTATCGCACCGCGCTCGCGATCGCTTCGGAGGCATACGATCGCGCGCTGCTCGATCCGGCGCTCGCGATCGCGCAGCGGTTGACCGTCGACGGCGACACGATCGGCCTGGACATGCAGAGCGCGACGCTCGATGCGCTGCGCGTCGATGCCGCCGATCGGGTGTTCTTCGCGGTGAGCGCACGCGGCCGGCTCATCGCCGGCCAGCACGGGCTGCCGCCGCCACCGGAATCGCCGGAGGATTCGGCCCCGGTCTTCTACGACGCGCGGCTCGGCAGCGATGCGGTGCGCGTCGCCGCGGTCGCGGTCCCGGTCGCCGACCGTCAGGTGCTGATCCAGGTCGCGGAGACGCTCGTGAAGCGCGACCGCCTGGTGCGCCAGGTCCTGCTGTCGAACGCGGCGCCCGAGCTCGCCTTCTTCGTCGCCGCGCTCGCAGTCGTGTGGTTCGGCGTGGCGCGCGGGCTCGCGCCGCTCGAGAAGCTGCGCATGGAGATCGCCTCGCGCTCGCATCGTGACCTGCGGCCGGTACCGGAGGATCATGCGCCCGAAGAAGTGCGACCGCTCGTCCACGAGCTGAACGCGCTCCTCGCGCGCCTCGCGGAATCGATCGACGCGCAACAACGCTTCGTGGCGGACGCGGCGCATCAGCTGCGCACGCCCCTCGCCGCGCTGCAGGCGCAGGTCGAGGCGGCACGCCGCGGACCGGTGCCGCCCGAGCTCGCACCGACCTTCGACCAGCTGCTCGCCGCCACGCGCCGTACCGCGCACCTCGCGCGCCAGCTGCTGACACTCGCCGCGGTCGACCCGGCCGCCGAGCGCCCGTTCGACCCGGCCGAGCTGGACCTCGCCGCGGTGCTGCACGAGAGCGTCGCGGAGTGGGTGGCGCGCGCCGACGAGAAGCGCATCGATCTGGGGTTCGAGCTCGAGCCGGCGCGGGTGCGCGGCGAGGCGCTGTTCCTGCGCGAGCTCGCCGCGAACCTCATCGACAACGCGCTCAACTACACCCCGTCGGGCGGCGAGGTGACCGTGCGCACGGGCGTGCGCGACCGCGCACCGTTCCTCGAGGTCGAAGACAACGGGCCGGGCATACCGGAAGTGGAGCGGGAGCAGGTGTTCGAGCGCTTCTACCGCGTGCGCGGCACGCCGGGCGACGGATCGGGTCTCGGACTTGCAATCGTCCGTGAGATCGCCGACCGGCATGGCGGAACTGTGAACGTGCGCGCTGCGGCGGCGACGCGGGGGTCGGTCGTCGGCGTGTCCTTCCCCGGCGCAGCCGCGGGGTGACGGTTCGCGACGCGTTCAGGAATTCGTCAGGTCCCGCTTCGTAACATTCTAGGTTCACCGTGAACCTGCGCGCCGTGCGCCATTGCACGGCCAGAATAACGATAGTCGTTGATGACACGAGTCGGTCCGCCGGTCGCCCCCCGTCCCCACGATTGCCAGCCGCTCCTGCGAATCGGCGCGTGCATCGGCATGATTGCGGTCGTCGCGCTCGCGCTCGCCGCCTGCGGCAAGGGCCGCGACGCGCCGGCAACGACCCCAAAATCGGCACCGAACGCGGCGGCGCGCACGGTTCAACTTTCCGCGGCGCAGAAGCAGTTCCTCACGATCGAGACGGTCGGCGCTTCGGGAGCGGTCGACGTGCTCGCGCTGCCCGGCCGCATCACGTTCGGCCCGCAGGCGCAGTCCGCCGTCGGCGCCACTGTGGCCGGACGGGTCGACCAGCTGCTCGTCCGGGCAGGCGAGATGGTCAAAGCCGGTGCGCCGCTCCTGACGATCGAAAGCGCGGACGCGTCCGCCGCGCGAGCGGCGCTCGACCAGTCCCGCACGAAGGTCGCAACGGCGGAGGCCGTCTATCGGCGCAACGTCGAGATGGTCGAGAAAGGCGTGGGCCTCGAGGTGGAGCGGCAGGAGGCCGAGGCGCGGCTGAAGGAAGCGCGCACCGAGCACGAGCGGGCCCGCCAGGCGGTGGCCCTGATCGGTGCCGGCAGCGGAAGCAAGGTGACCGTCAGGGCGCCGTCGGTCGGCGTGGTCATGACGATCCGCGTGGCGGTCGGTGCGACGGTCGCGCCGGGCGGCGAGGCCCTGCTCGAGCTGGGCGATCCGTCCCGATTGCAGGCGGTCGCCGAGGTACCGGAAGGCGAGTTGCGCCGCGTCGCCGTCGGCCAGGAAGGCGAGGTCGAGTTGCCGGCGCTGGCGATGCGAGTCGCGGCGAAAGTGGAAAGCGTCAATCCGCGCGTGGACCCGGAATCCCGGCGTGCGCAGGTGTATCTGGTGTTTGCCAGACCGGTCGATGGCCTGCGGGCCGGAATGCTGGCTCAGATCGCGTTGCGGGCGCGCGCTCAGGACGGCATTTCGGTGCCGGTCGCCGCCGTGCTGATCAAGGACGGCAAGCGCCGCGTCGTCTACGTGGAGCGGCCCGACGGCAGCTTCGAGGCCCGCGACGTGCAGATCGGCCGCAATCGGGACGGGCAGGTGGCGATCCTCGCGGGACTTTCGGTGGGCGAGAGAGTCGTCGTGCGAGGCGGCTTGCTGCTCGACAACCAGGCAGAGCAGTTGCTCTAGAGCGATGCTGCGCCTGCTGATCGAAGCCTGCGTCCACCGCCGGACCGCGGTGTTGTTCGCCACGCTGGTCGTCGCCGCGTTCGGGATCCGGGCCTACCTGGACACGCCGATCGAGGCCTATCCCGACGTCACCAATATCCAGGTGACGGTCATCTCGCAGCTGCCCGGCAACGCGCCCGAGGAGATCGAGCGTCGCATCACCGTCCCGCTCGAGCGCGAGCTGAACGGCACGCCGGGCATGACGCTGATGCGCAGCGAGAGCCTGTATGGCCTGTCGCTGATCACCCTGACGTTCTCGGACGATACGAACAGCTTTCAGGCGCGGACCATCGTGCTGCAGCGGGTCGCCGCGGCCACGCTTCCCGAGGGCGTGGTCCCCGAGCTCGCGCCCGAGGCGACGCCGCTCGGCGAGGTGTTCCAGTTCCGCCTTTCGAGCGACCGTCACGATCTCTACCAGCTCCGCGCCGAGATGCAATGGACCGTGGTGCGCGTGCTGCGGCAGGCGCCCGGCGTCGCCGACATCGTCCCGTTCGGCGGCTATCTCAAGGAGTTCCACGTCGAAGCCGACCCGGCGCGGCTGTTCGCGCTCGGCCTGTCGCTCGCCGACCTCGAGCAGGCGCTCGCGAAATCCAACGTGAACGTCGGCGGCGGTTTCCTGCGGCAGGGCGACCAGGAGGTCACCGTGCGCGGCCTCGGCTTTCTCGAGTCGCCCGAGGACATCAAGCGCATCGTGCTCAAGAGCAAGGACGGCACCGCGGTGACCGTCGGCGACGTCGCGACCGTGGTGCAGTCCTACACGCCGCGGCGCGGCGCGGTGGGCGTCGGTCTAGAGAAGGAGGGCGTCGAAACCTTCGTCTGGATGCGGCGCGGCCAGAACCCGTCCGTGGTGCTCGAGGGCATCCACGAGAAGGTGCGCGAGCTGAACGAGACCATCCTGCCCAAGGGCATGACCGTCGAGGTGTTCTACGACCGCAGCGACCTCGTGGGGCTCACGCTCGATACGGTTCACGAAAGCCTCCTGACCGGCTTCCTGCTCGTCGTCGGCGTGGTGTGGCTGTTCCTGCGGAGCGTCGTGGGCTCGGTGGTGGTCGCGGTCGTGATTCCGCTGTCCCTGCTGGTGGCGTTTCTCGGCTTGCACGTCCTCGGCCTGCCGGCCAACCTGATCTCGATGGGTGCGATCGACTTCGGCATCCTCGTCGACGGGGCCGTCGTGCTGGTGGAAAACGTCATCCACGCCCTGCGTCACCATCACCCCAAGGACCGGCGCGAGGTGCTGCGCCTCGTGGTGCTCTCGGCGGTGGATGTCGGGCGCCCCACGCTCTATGCGATGCTGATCATCATCGCGGCGCTGGTTCCCGTCTTCACCCTGCAATCGGTCGAAGGACGCATCTTCCGGCCGCTGGCGCTCACGTATTCGTTCGCACTGGTCGGTGCGTTGGTGCTCTCGCTCACGCTCGTTCCGGCGTTTTGCGCCGTGCTCTTTCGCCCGCGGCATGCGCGGCTCGAGGAACCCGGGTGGATCGAGCGGCTGCGCGGGCGCTACCGGCGCTCCCTGTCGCGGATTCTGGAGCATCGGCCGGCCGCGCTCGTCGCGGCGTTCGTCCTGCTCGCGCTCGCCGTGCTCACCGTGACGCGCCTGGGCACCGAGTTCCTGCCCGAGCTGGACGAGGGCGATATCCAGCTGTTCGTCGAGATGCCCCCGAGCATCTCGCTCGAGAAGGGGCAGGACATCCTGCTCGAGGTGCGCCGGCGGATCCTCGCGTTCCCCGAGGTGAAGAAGACCATGAGCGAGCAGGGCCGCCCGGAGGACGGCACCGACAACGAATCGGTCAACATGAGCGAGACCTTCATCCGCCTCGAGCCGCTGCGCAAGTGGCGCCCGGGCTACGACAAGCGCCGCCTCATCGACGAGATGCGCGATTCGCTGACCGAGATTCCGGGCGTGCGCTACAACTTCTCGCAGCCGATGAAGGACAACATCGAGGAGGCGGTCGCCGGCGTGCGCGGCAAGGTGGTGCTGAAGATCTTCGGGCCCGACTTGGCGAAGATGCGCAGTGCGCTCGAGCAGGCCAAGGAGGCGCTCAAGGGCGTGCCGGGCATCGTGGACCTCGATCTGTATCGCGACGCGTCGACGCCGCAGCTGCAGGTGCGTTTCGACCGCGCGGCGCTCGCGCGCGCCGGGATCTCCATGGACGACGCGCAGCGCACCGTGGAAACCGCCCTGGCCGGACGCGTGCTCACGACGATGTGGGAGGGAGAGCGTCCGGTGCCGATCCGGCTGATGCTGCCGCAGACGGCCCGCGACGACGCCGAGCGGATCGGCGCGATCACCGTCGCGAGCCCGTCCGGCGCCCGCGTGCCGCTGCGCGACCTTGCCGCCCTCCAGGTGACCAACGGCGTCGCGTCGATCAACCGCGAGGGCAACAGCCGGTACCTCGCGTTGAAATTCAACGTCGAAGGCCGCGACCTCGGATCGGTCGTGCGCGACGCCATCGAGACCGTCGAAGCGAAGGTCACGGCGCCGGAGGGACACTACTTCCGCTGGGGCGGCGAGTTCGAGAATCAGCAACGGGCGATCGCCCGGCTCAAGCTGGTCGTGCCGCTGGCGGTGCTCACGGTGCTCGGCTTGCTGTATGCGGCCATGAGCTCGGGCCGCAGCGCGCTCGCCATCCTGCTCACCGTGCCGTTCGCCCTCACGGGGGGAACGTTCGCCCTCCTGATTGCGGGCGTCCCGCTTTCGGTCAGCGCGGCGGTGGGTTTCATCGCGCTCATCGGCCAGGTCTCCTTGATGGGGCTGCTCGTATTGAGCGCGGCCGAGGCCCGGCGGCGCAACGGCGAGGCACTGCGGCCGGCGCTCGTCGAAGGCGCTGCCGAGCGACTGCGGGCGGTGCTCATGGCGTCGCTCCTTGCCTTCGTCGGGTTGCTGCCGATGGCGGTGTCCACCGGCGTCGGCAGCGAAACGCAGCGGCCGTTCGCCCTGGTGGTGGTGGGCGGCATGCTGACGACGCTGCTGATCGCGCTGTGGGTGCTGCCCGCGGTGTACAGCTACATCACCCCGCAGCATCTGGCGACGCCGGAAGAAGAGGACGAGCGGCTCGCGGACCAGACATGAGGGCGCACGCATGACGCCATCGGCTCGCGCAATTCCGGCGCTACTCCTCGTCGCGCTTCTCTTCGGCCCGGCGTCGGCGCGCGGGCAGGCCGCCGCGCCGGCGGTCGTGGATCTGCCGGCGGTGCTGCGGCTCGTGCGCGACGTGAGCCCGCGACTCGCCGTCGAGCGCCAGGCCATCGCGGGCGCCGAAGCGAATCGCATCACCGCGGGCGCGTATCCCAACCCATCGCTGAGCGTCGGACGTTTCCGACCGAGCGGCGGTCAAGCGACGCTCTTCGACGGCAGTCGCCAGGATCAGGCGACGATCGAGTTGCCGCTGCTGATTGCAGGCCAGCGGTCGGCGCGCGTCGAGCGGGCCGACCACGAGATCGAGGCAGCCCGCGCGCGCGTCGCCTCGGGAGCGAGCTCCCTCGCGGCCGAAGCGGGCGCCGCATACGCCAGCCTGCTCGCGGCGCAGGAAAAGACCGAACTGGTTGCCGCCGCGAACGAGGAGCTCGTCCGCCTGCGCAACCTCGTTGCCGGACGGGAAGCGAGCGGGATGGCGAGCCGCTACGACCTCACCCGTCTTGACGTCGAGCTCGGCGGTGCCCGCGCGAGGCTGGACGACGCCCGGGCCGAAGTCGCGAGCCGCGCGGGGAACCTGGCGGCGCTGCTCGGCTTGCCGGACTGGCGGCCTCGGGCCGCCGGGACGCTCCGTTCGTTGCCGCTCGACGCCGCCGCCCTCACTCAGCCGCGGGACCGTGCGGCGACGAGCCCGGCGACCGTCGCCGCGATCCGGGAAGAGACGGCCGCACAAAGCGGCATCGAGGTCGCGCGGCGCGAGCGCTGGCCCGTTCCGTCCGTAACCGCCGGGCGCTCGTGGACGAGCGACCCGTTCGGCGCGGCGAACTTCGTCGGCCTGAGCGTCGAGATTCCCATCCTCGACACCCGGCGCGGCCCGCTTGCGAAGGCGGAGTCCGACGCCGTCGCGGCGACGCTGCGCCGGGAGCTCGCGCAAGCGGAAGTGGCCGCGACGCTGGAGCGCCTCGCCGGCGTCATCGCGGCGCGGCAGGCCGCGGTGCAGCGGTTCGAGGACGAAGCCGCGGCGCGCTTGCCCGCGCTCAAGCAGATGGCGGAGGACGCCTATCGGCTGGGGCGCAGCTCGATCCTCGAGCTGCTCGACTCGACGCGCTCGCGCTACGACCTGCTGCAGACGCGCGTCGATCTCGTGGCGGCGCTCCTGGAGGCGCAGGTACGGTTCCTCGCCACCAGCGGCGACCTCGACAAGGTGGTCGGGCTGGTTGCGCCCGAGCCTGCACCGCGCTGAGCTCGGGCGCGCCCGCGGCTCGACCCGATTTCTTGCGCGCGCCGTCAGTGTTTTGTCAGCGCTGCGCGCGTACAGTGGCACTGCTTCCTCTCTGTAATTGGTCGAGAGTCCTTGACGGCCCGGCAACTCCGGGCCGTTTTCTTGTCCCGGCCGGCGCCGCACCCGGCCGGGCGCCTTGCCCGCAACCCCCTGACTCGGCTATACTTCCCGGCCCATTTTTGGACCTGCTGTCTATTGGACCCCGCGTCCTGGAGAACCGATTTCGATGCCGACTGTCCGCGTCAAGGAAAACGAACCGTTCGAGGTCGCGCTGCGCCGCTTCAAGCGCACCGTGGAAAAGACGGGCCTGCTCACCGAGCTGCGCGCCCGCGAGTACTACGAGAAGCCCACCCAGGAGCGCAAGCGCAAGCTCGCCGCGGCGATCAAGCGGCACTACAAGCGCCTGCGCAACCAGCAGCTGCCGCCGAAGATGTATTGAGAACGCCTGACCGATTCACCGTCAGGCGGCCGTCTTAGGGGAGAATGAGGGGAGGTAGCCCCTCATGTTGTTAGACCATCTCAGCCGCTCTGTTGTCAGCCGTCCGCCTGCGCCGCCCGGCACTGCCCGGCGGCGCTTGTCGTTTCTGCCGGCAGGTTCGCGCTGACCGTTCCGCGACATGACCCTGAAGTCCCGCACCCTTAAATCCCGCATTCTCGACGACGTCAAGGTGGCGATGAAGGCCCGCGAGGCGCAGCGCCTCGGCGCCTTGCGCCTGCTGACCGCGGCGATCAAGCAGCGCGAGGTGGACGAGCGCATCGAGCTCGACGACGCGCAGGTGCTCGGCGTGATCGAGAAGATGATCAAGCAGCGCCGCGACTCGATCGCGCAGTACGAGAAGGGCGGGCGCCCGGACCTCGTGGCCCAGGAGCAGTTCGAGATCGACCTGCTGTCGACCTACCTGCCGCAGCAGGCGACCGATGCGGAGATCGACGCGATCGTGGCCGCCGCCGTCGCGGCGGTCGGCGCGAAAGGCATCGCGGACATGGGCAAGGTGATGGGGCAGGTCAAGGCGCAGCTCGCCGGGCGCGCCGACATGGGCAAGGTGTCGGCCCGCGTCAAGGCGAAGCTCGCCGGCTGAAGTGCGCGCCGGCTTTGCGTCGGCACCGGAATCGCCTATAACGTCACTGAGCCCGGGATCGAAGCCGAGCCTTTGCACCGGGCTCGGCGACGGGAGCCGGAACGGTTCTTGCAAGGCTTATCGAGCGACGGGCGGGCGAACCGGACCGGCAAAGCGAGTGATCCCGGACTCCTTCAAGCAGGACCTCCTCAATCGCGTCGACATCGTCGACGTGATCTCGCCCCGGGTCGCGCTTAAGAAGAGCGGCGCGAACTGGGTGGGCCTGTGCCCGTTCCACGGCGAGAAAACCCCCTCCTTCAGCGTCAGCCAAGCGAAGCAGTTCTATCACTGCTTCGGGTGCGGGGTGCACGGCAACGCAATCGGGTTCCTCATGGAGTACGCCGGGCTCGGCTACGTCGAGGCCCTGAAGGAGCTCGCGGAGTCGGTGGGCATGAAGCTGCCCGAGCTCCAGCCACGCGGCGGCCAGGCAAGACCCGAGCGCGAGGGTCCCGACCTCTACGAGCTGCTCCAGCGCGCCGCGCGCTTCTATCACGAGCAGCTGAAAGCCTCCCCGCGGGCGATCGAGTACCTCAAGGGCCGCGGGCTGAGCGGTCAGACCGCCGCGCGCTATCACCTCGGCTACGCGCCGGCCGGCTGGCAGGGTCTCGGCGCGGCATTCGAGCGCTACGACGACAAGGCGCTCGTGGAGTGCGGCCTCGTGGTCGAGAACGAAGGCAAACGCTACGACCGCTTCCGCGACCGGGTGATGTTTCCGATCCTCAACCAGCGCGGCCTCGTGATCGGCTTTGGGGGGCGCGTGATCGCGGGGGACGAAGGTCCCGCTGCGGGGGACGGGAAGGGATCCCCCGCCGGTCCGAAATACATGAACTCGCCGGAGACCCCCCTCTTCGAGAAGGGCCGCGAGCTCTACGGCCTGCCGCAGGCGCGCGACGCGATCCGCGCGGCGAACCGGGTCGTCGTCGTCGAGGGTTACATGGACGTGGTCATGCTCGCGCAGCACGGCGTGCAGAACGCGGTCGCGACGCTCGGCACGGCGACCACGCCGACGCACGTGCAGAAGCTCCTGCGCCAGGCCGATGAAATCGTCTTCTGCTTCGACGGCGACGCGGCGGGCCGGCGTGCGGCCTGGCACGCCCTCGAGGTGAGCCTCGAGACGCTCGCCGACCACAAGGCCGTGCGGTTCCTGTTCCTTCCCGCCGAGCACGATCCCGACAGCTACGTCCGCGAGTTCGGGCACGCCGCGTTCGAGGCGAAGCTCGACGAGTCCGATCCCCTGTCCGCTTACCTGCTGCGCGAGCTGAAGGGACGCGTCGATCTCGGCTCGCTCGAAGGGCGCTCGAAGCTCCTCGCCGAAGGCAAACCGCTCCTCAAGCGCCTCGCCGCGCCGGGCCTGCGCGTGCAGCTCGTGAAGGCGCTTGCCGCGGCCGCCGGGATGGAGCCGGTGGAGGCCGCCCGGCTTCTCGACGTGCGCGATGGCGTCGTGGCACGCCCGTCCGGCGACCGGCCCGCACCCGCACGCCAGGACCGCGCCCCGATGCGGGGCAACGAAGCGACGCTCCTGCGGGCGATACTCGGCGCACCAGAACTTGCGACCGGGCTGAACGTCGAACTCGTGCGGACCGATACCGCAGAGGGGGAAGCCCTCCGGACAGTGGCGGGTTGGGTGGCCGGGCACGCGGACGCCCTGCCGCGGCCGCTGTCCACGGCATTCGAGGATCAGCCGTTCTATCCCTTGCTGGCCCGGCTGGAGGCGACCCTCCTGGAGTTCAAACTCGAGCCGGAAGACTTCCGGGCCGAGTTCGAGGGTGCGGTCCGGAACCTCGACCGTGAGGCGAAAGTTCGGGAAATCAATGGGATGCTCGCCCGGAACGAGCGGCAAGGCCTGCCCGAGCGGCTCCGCGAGAAAGCCGGGCTCCGGGACGGGCCCGCGTCGGCCCCCGACCTTGCCGGAAGCGGGGGAACCCCCATCTAAAGTGCTAGAATCGCACCCTTTTTTCGCCCACCACCGTCGTCGTTCCAACCGGGAACCCTAATGGCCCAGCACAAGAAACCGAAGGCGAAGTCGCGCGCCAAGGATGATCTGAAGAAGCGCAAGGCCGCCGCGGCGAAGAGCCGGCCGGTGGCGCGCTCGAAGCCGGTCTCGCGTGCGAAGGTCCGCCCTGTTGCGAAGCCCTCACACCGTGCGAAACCGCCGGTCAAGGCGAAGGCGAAGCCGGTCGCGAAGCCCAAGGCGGTCCCGAAGGCGAAGGTCGCCGTCAAGGCGGCGAAGCCCGCGCCGAAGGCGAAGGTCCCGGTCCCTGCGAAGGTCGTCGCGCCGCCGGCGAAAGCCGGCGCCAAGGAGCAGGCGCAGGCGCGCGTCAAGGAAGCCCTGAAAGGCAAGCTCCTCACCCCGGTCAAGGGCGAGGCCATCCCGAAGCTCAAGGTCAGCCGCGCGAAGGCGCGCGAGGCCGAGCGCGCGCTCATGGAGCGCGCCGCGCAGCGGCCCGAGGACGCCGAAGCCCGGCGCATGCGCCTCAAGAACCTGATCAAGCTCGGCAAGGAGCGCAGCTACCTCACCTACGCCGAGATCAACGACCACCTGCCCGACGTCGTGGACGCCGAGCAGATCGAGTCGATGATCTCGACCTTCAACGACATGGGCATCCAGGTGTTCGACGAGGTACCGGACACCGAGACGCTGCTCATGAGCGACGCGGCGCCGGCCGCCGCGCAGGACGAGGACGCCGAGGAGCAGGCCGAGGCGGCGCTCGCCACGGTCGACCCCGAGTTCGGCCGCACCACCGACCCGGTGCGGATGTACATGCGCGAGATGGGCTCGGTCGAGCTGCTCACGCGCGAGGGCGAGATCGAGATCGCCAAGCGCATCGAGGACGGCCTCAAGCAGATGATCATGGCGATCTCGGCGCTGCCGACGACGATCGTCGAGATCCTCGACCTCGCCGACAAGGTCAAGCGCGACGAGATGCGCATCGACGAGGTGGTGGACGGCCTCATCGATCCCAACGCGAAGGACCAGCCGCCTCAGGAGCTGGCGGAGGAAGCCGAGGTCGAGGAGGAAGAAGAGGAAGAGGACGAGGAAGCCCAGAACGCCGCGATCACCGCGAGCCTGCTGCAGCTCAAGGAGGACGCGCTCGACCGCTTCGCCAAGATCCACCGCTTCAACGAGAAGCTCAAGGTCGTGCTGGTCAAGTTCGGCCACCGCTCGAAGGAGTACCTCAAGGTCCGCGAGCAGATCTCGGCCGAGCTGATGGCGATCCGCTTCAACGCGCGCATCATCGAGCGCCTGTGCGACAACGTGCGCGGCATGGTCGACACCGTGCGCCGCCACGAGCGCAAGATCCAGAACTTCTGCGTCGAGAAGGGCGGCATGCCGCGCCCGCACTTCATCAAGGTGTTCCCGGGCAGCGAGACGAGCCAGCGCTGGATCAAGAACGAGATCGCGGCCGAGCACGGCTACAGCTCGCAGCTCACGCGCTACGAGCCCGACATCCTCGAGGAGATCTCCAAGCTCGGCGACATCCAGAAGCGCATCGGCATCCCGCTCAAGGACCTGAAGGACATCAACAAGCAGATGTCCACCGGCGAAGCGAAGGCGCGCCGCGCGAAGCGCGAGATGACCGAGGCCAACCTGCGCCTCGTGATCTCGATCGCGAAGAAATACACCAACCGCGGCCTGCAGTTCCTCGACCTGATCCAGGAAGGCAACATCGGCCTGATGAAGGCGGTGGACAAGTTCGAGTACCGGCGCGGCTACAAGTTCTCGACCTACGCGACGTGGTGGATCCGGCAGGCGATCACCCGCTCGATCGCCGACCAGGCGCGCACCATCCGCATTCCGGTGCACATGATCGAGACGATCAACAAGATGAACCGGATCAGCCGCCAGATCCTGCAGGAGACCGGGCAGGAGCCCGACCCGGCGACGCTGGCGCTGAAGATGGAGATGCCCGAGGACAAGATCCGCAAGATCCTCAAGATCTCGAAGGAGCCGATCTCGATGGAGACGCCGATCGGCGACGACGACGACTCGCATCTCGGCGACTTCATCGAGGACACCTCGACGCTCGCGCCGTCGGATGCGGCGATGTACGCGTCGCTCCGCGAAGTGACCAAGCACGTGCTCGACTCGCTCACGCCGCGCGAGGCGAAAGTGCTGCGCATGCGCTTCGGCATCGAGATGAACACCGACCACACGCTGGAGGAGGTCGGCAAGCAGTTCGACGTCACGCGCGAGCGCATCCGCCAGATCGAGGCGAAGGCGCTGAGGAAGCTGCGCCACCCGTCGCGGTCGGAGCGGCTGAAGAGCTTCCTCGACCAGAGCTGAGGCGGGCCCGAGGCACGGCGAAAACGCCCCGTCCCCGGGGCGTTTCTTTTCTCCCCTCCTCTCCGAGGAGGGGTGGCGCCACAGGCGCCGGGGTGGTGCAGCGACGTCCCGAGGAGGGGTGGCGGCGAAGCCGCCGGGGTGGTCAAATCCGGATCGGGGCACTGTCCAGATGAGCCAGTACGACTACGACCTCTTCGTCATCGGCGCCGGCTCGGGCGGCACGCGCGCGAGCCGCATCGCCGCGAGCCTCGGCGCGCGCGTCGCCGTCGCCGAGCAGCACCGCGCCGGCGGGACGTGCGTAATCCGCGGTTGCGTGCCCAAGAAGCTGCTCGTCTACGCCTCGCACTTCCACGAGGACTTCGAGGACGCCCGCGGCTACGGCTGGACGGTGGGCGAGTCGTCGTTCTCGTGGCGCACGCTGATCGCGAACAAGAACGTCGAGATCGCGCGGCTCGAGCGCGTGTACGAGGGGCTGATCGAGAAGGCGGGCGCGACACTCCTGCGCGGCATCGCGCGCGTCGCGGGCCCGAATGCGGTCGAGCTCGACGGGAAGCGCATCACCGCGCGCTACATCCTCATCGCCACGGGCGGGTGGCCGTTCAAGCCCAACGTGCCGGGCGTCGAGCATTGCATCACCTCGAACGAGGCGTTCGAGCTATCCGAGCAGCCGAAGCGCATCCTTGTCGTGGGTGGCGGCTATATCGCGGTGGAATTCGCGGGCATCTTTCGCGGGCTCGGCAGCGAGGTGACGCTGTCCTACCGCGGCGAGCGCATCCTGCGCGGCTTCGACGACGATGTGCGCCTCCACGTTCAGGAGGAGATGGCGAAGAAGGGCGTGCGCTTTCTGCTGCGCAGCGTCGTCTCGGGCATCGAACGAGGTCCGAACGGAACCCTGACCGTGCGCTTCGGCGAGGGCGCATCGCCCGTACAAGTCGACGCGGTCATGTATGCCACGGGCCGACTGCCCACCACGCGCGATCTCGGGTTGCAGGAAGCGGGCGTCGAGCTCGGCGAGAACGGCGAGGTCGTCGTCGACCGGTTCTCGGCGAGCACCGTCCCGAGCATCTATGCCGTGGGCGACGTCACCGACCGCATCGCGCTCACGCCGGTCGCAATCAAGGAAGCGCACGCAGTCGCGTTGACGCTCTTCGGCAACCAGCCGACGCCGGTCGATCACATGGACGTGCCGAGTGCCGTCTTCAGCCAGCCGCCGGTCGGTACCGTGGGCGTCACCGAGGCGGAAGCGAAAGAGCGCTTCCACGAGCTCGAGATCTACAAAGCGACCTTCCGCCCGCTCAAGCACACGCTCTCGGGGCGCGACGAGCGAACGATGATGAAGCTCATCGTCGATCGCGGGAGCCAGCGCGTCGTCGGCGTGCACATCGTCGGCGCCGATGCGCCCGAGATCGTCCAGGGCATCGGCATCGCCGTGAAGGCGGGCCTCACCAAGGCGCAATTCGACGCGACCGTCGGCATCCACCCGACCGCGGCGGAGGAGCTCGTGACGATGCGCGACAAGTCGATCGTCGCCGGTCACGGCCGGACTGCGGCGAAGTCGTCCGCATAGTCCGCGGCCCGGGAGGGTGAGCTCTCTCTCCTCGACACCCTGCTAGGATGTGCGCGCGACGCTAGCGGGCGAAAACCAGCGGGCGAGAACATCATGGCGGATCGGGGAGCGGAGGCGGAGGGGAGGCCGCGGCAGGAGCGCGCTGCGCTCGTCGAGCTGCGGGGCGTGTCGAAGCATTTTCCCGGCGTGCAGGCGCTCGACGACGTCTCGCTCGAGATCCGTCCCGGCGAAGTGCACGTGCTGCTCGGGCAGAACGGCGCCGGCAAGTCGACGCTGATGAAGGTGCTGTACGGCGCCTATCAGCCCGACCGCGGCGAGGTGCTCGTCGAGGGCAGGCCGGTGCGCATCGCATCGCCCGCGGTCGGACGGCGCCTCGGCATCGCGGTGATCTTCCAGGAATTCTCGCTCGTTCCCTATCTCGATCTCGCGCACAACATCTTCCTGGGGCGCGAGCCGCGCGGATCGCTGCCCGGAACGATCGATCACGCCAGGATGCACGCGGAGGCGCGCCGCCTCCTCGAGTCGCTCGGCATGGCCCTCGACACGCGCGCACCGGCCCACACGCTCGGGATGGCGCAGCAGCAGATGGTCGAGATCGCCAAGGCGCTGTCGCAGAACGCGCGCATCCTGGTGCTCGACGAGCCGACCGCGGCGCTCTCCGAGCGGGAGACCGAGCACCTGTTTGCGACGGTGCGCCGGCTGCGTGCCGAAGGCGTAGCGATGGTGTACATCTCGCATCGCTTGCCGGAGGTGTTCCTGCTCGGCGACCGCATCACCGTGCTGCGCGACGGCAAGCGCGTCGCCGCGCTGCTGCCGGGCGAGACCGACGCCGACCGGCTGGTGCAGCTCATGGTCGGCCGCAGCGTCGACACGGCCTATGCGCGCGAGCGGGTCGCGCAGCCCGGCGAGGCGGTGCTCGAGGTCGAGCACCTGGCCGCGGAGAATGGAGTCTCCGACATCAACCTGAGGGTGCGCGCAGGCGAGATCGTCGGGCTCGCCGGCCTGGTGGGCGCGGGCCGCACCGAGGTGGCGCGCGCGATCTTCGGGGCCGACCGCATCACCTCCGGCGAGGTGCGCATCCTCGGCGCCCCGGTGCGCGGCGCGCCGCATCAGATCGTGCCGAAAGGCGTGGCGCTGATCCCCGAGAACCGCAAGGCCGAGGGCCTGGCGCTGATCCGCTCGGTGCGCGACAACCTGCTGGTCGCCGCACTCAAGCGCACGTTCGGCGGCGTGCTCTTTCGTCCGCGCAAGGCGTACGCGGTGGCCGCCAACCTCATCGAGGCGCTCCGCATCGCCACGCCGAGCGTCAACCGGCTCGCGCGCTTCCTCAGCGGCGGCAACCAGCAGAAGATCGTGGTCGGCAAGTGGCTGAACGCCGGCTCACACCTGTACCTTTTCGACGAGCCGACGCGCGGCATCGACGTTGGCGCCAAGGCCGAGATCTTCGCGCTCATCGACGGATTGGTGAAGCAGGGCGCGGGCGTGCTGATGATCTCGTCGGAGCTTGCCGAGATCGTCAAGGTGTGCGATCGCGCCTACGTCATGCGCGACAAGGGCATCGTCGGAGAATTGTCGCGCGCGGAGCTCTCCGAGGCGAGCATTCTTCGGCTCGCGATGCACCATGAGTGAAGCGCTCGCCGCGCGCATGAGCGTCGGCACGCGCCTGGCGCGCGCGCCGGGGGTGTTCTACATCCTGGTGCTGCTCGTGCTCGTGTTCGGCATCGCCGAGCCAAGCTTCCTGGGCGCGGCGAATCTCGGCAACATCGGCTTGCAGTCGGCGATCCTGCTGATGCTCGCGTTGCCGATGACGCTCATCATCATGACCGAGGGGCTGGATCTCTCGATGGGCGCGGTGCTGAGCCTGTGCGGCATCGTGCTGGCACTGATGCTGCTGAAAGGGTACGGGCTCCCGGTGGCGCTCGCCGCGGCGCTTGCCGTGGGCCTGGCGTTCGGCGTCGCGAACGGTGCGCTGGTGGCATGGCTCGACCTCCCGCCGTTCGTGGTAACCCTCGGCACGATGGGCGTCGCGCAGGGTCTCGCGCTGATCGTCTCGGACGCGCAGAGCGTGGTGGGTTTCGGCGACGCCGTCGCGCGGCTCTACGGCACGCACGTCCTCGGCGTGCCGTTCCCGGTGCTGGTGGCGGTGGCGGCCTATGCGCTGATGCACTTCCTGCTCTACCACACTCGTTTCGGCGCCTACGTGTTCGCGCTCGGCGGCAACCGCGAGGCGCTGGTGCTCGCCGGCGCGCGTGCCAACGTCTACCTGGTTGCGGTGTACGCGCTCGGCGGCGCGATGGTCGGGCTCGCCGCGCTGCTGCTCACCGGACGCATGAACGCCGGGCATCCCACCGCCGCCATCGGCATGGAGTTCGACGCCATCGCCGCAGTGATCGTCGGCGGCACCTCCTTCGAGCGCGGCAACGGCTGGCTATTCGGCACCCTGCTCGGGGTGCTCGCGGTGGGCGTGCTCAAGAACGGTCTCAATCTGCTCGCTGTGCAGTCGGCGCTGCAGGTCGCGGCGATCGGCCTGCTGGTGATCGTCGCGCTGCTCGTCGACGGCCTGCGGAAGAAGCGCTGATGGCCGCGCTGCATCTCACCTCCGGCGTGCGCGCCGCGGCCTACCGGCTGCTGGTGGTCGCAATTCTCGGCGTGACGCTCGCCTTCGCGAGCGACGCGTTCCTCACCACCAACAACCTGCTCAACGTGCTGCGCCAGGCGAGCCTCTACTTCCTGCTCGCCTCCGGACTCACGCTGGTGATTCTCACTGCCGGGCTCGATCTCTCGGTGGGCGCGAACGTCGGCCTCTCGGCCTGCCTCGCGGCGAGCGTCATGCACGCGACCGGCTCGGCGTCGCTCGGCGCACTCACTGGCCTGGGCGCGGGCGCGCTGGTCGGGGTGCTGAACGGCGCGCTCGTCACCGTGGTGCGCATCCCGCCATTCATCGCCACCTATGGCACGCTGTGGATGCTGCATGGCGTCACCTACTGGTACATGGGCGGGCAGACGATCCACGGCTTCCCGTCCGGCTTCCGCCAGCTCGGCAGCGGCTACTGGGCCGGAATCCCCGTGCCGGTGTACGTGATGTTCGCATTCCTGGTCATCGGCGCGTTCTTCGCGCAGCGCACCACCTACGGGCAGGAGATCTACGCCATCGGTGCCAATCCGACGGCGGCGCGGCTCTCCGGCATTCCGCTCGAGCGGCGCCTCCTGCTCGTGTACACACTGAGCGGCGCCATGGCCGGGCTCGCGGCGCTCGTGTTCCTGGCGCGCCTCAACTCCGCAGAAGGCGACATCGGCGAGTCGCTCACGCTCCCGGCGATCGCGGCCTGCCTGATCGGCGGCACGTCGCTCTTCGGCGGCGTCGGAACCCTCGCCGGCACCTTCATCGGTGCGCTCATCCTGACGCTGGTGCTGAACGGGATGAATCTCCTGCAGATCAACGGCAACTGGCAGCCACTGGTCACCGGAGTGATCGTGGTGCTGGCGGTGCTCGTCGACCAGCTGACTCGCCGGCGCGCCGAGCTGCGAGCCTGAGGGAGTCCGCGCATGAATTCATTCGACCGCGCCGCGCTCGGCACGCTCACCGCCGAGCTCGAAGCGCTGCTCGGCGAGCGGCTCTCTGCCAACCCCGGGATCCGCGCGCTGCACGGCCGCGACGAGTCCTACCACGCGCCGCATCCGCCCGACCTGGTGGCGTTTCCCGAGTCGACCGCCGAGGTCGCGACGATCGTTAGCGCGTGCGCGCGCCACCGCGTGCCGGTGATCCCGTTCGGCATCGGCAGCTCCCTCGAAGGGCACGTCGCGGCGCTCTACGGGGGCGTCTGCATCGACACCTCGCGCATGCACCGCGTGGTCGAAGTGAACGCCGCCGACATGGACGTGCGCGTCCAGCCCGGCATCACGCGCAAGGACCTGAACGCGCATCTGCGCGACAGCGGCCTGTTCTTCCCCATCGACCCCGGCGCCAACGCTTCGATCGGCGGCATGGCCTCGACGCGCGCCTCCGGCACCATGGCGGTGCGCTACGGGACGATGCGCGACAACGTGCTCGCACTCGAAGTGGTGCTGCCCGGGGGCGAGGTGGTGCGCACCGGCACGCGCGCGCGCAAGTCCTCCGCGGGCTACGACCTCACGCGTCTGTTCGTCGGCGCCGAGGGGACGCTCGGCGTGATCACGGAGGTGACCCTCAGGCTCTACGGCCAGCCCGAAGCGATATCGGCGGCCGTCTGCCCGTTCCCGACGATGGCGGCGGCGGTGGAGAGCGTCATCCAGACGATCCAGCTCGGCGTGCCGGTGGCGCGCATCGAGTTCCTCGACGAGATGATGCTGCGCGGCGTGAACGTCTACTCGAGCACGAGTTACGCCGAGATGCCGACGCTCTTCTACGAGTTTCACGGCAGCGAGGCGAGCGTCGCCGAGCAGGCCGAGCGTGCCGGCGAGGTGGCGCGCGAGCACGGCGCGGCGGGATTCCAGTGGGCCGCGCGGCCCGAGGACCGTTCGAAGCTGTGGACCGCGCGCGACAACACGCTCTATGGCGCGCTCGCGCTGCGCCCCGGTGCGAAGGCGATCATCACCGATGTGTGCGTGCCGATCTCGCGGCTCGCCGAGTGCATCCTGCGCGCCAAGGCGTCGATCCAGGCGTCGGGCTTCACCGCGCCGATCGTCGGGCACGTCGGCGACGGTAATTTCCATCTGCTCATCCTGGTGGATCCCGAGGATCGCGACGAGCTCGCGCGCGCCGCTCAGTTGAACGACACGATGGTGCGCCACGCCCAGGCGCTCGGCGGCACCTGCACCGGCGAGCACGGCATCGGCTCGGGCAAGATCGAATTCCTGCGCGCCGAGGCGGGCCTCGCGGTCGATATCATGAAGCGCATCAAAGCGGCGCTCGATCCGCTCGGTATCATGAACCCCGGCAAGATCTTCCGATGACTGCCGGACCACCGTTTTCACCCAAAGGAGGAGACAACGTGAAACTCTCTCGAACCTCAGGCCTCGCAGCGCTCACGGCGGCGACGCTCGCATTGCCGTTCGCCGCGCACGCCGACGGCGAGCGCATCGCCGTGTTCACCAAGAACCAGACCAATCCCTTCTTTCAGATCGTGCGCGTCGGCGCCGACAACGCCGCCAAGCAGATGAACGCGGTGGTGGTGCAGTACGTGCCGACCAAGCCCGACAGCATCCCCGAGCAGATGAGCCAGATCGAGGACGTGGTGGTGAAGAAGCCCGACGCGATCGTGTTCACGCCGGTGGACTTCAAGGCGATGGCGCCCGGCATCGAGAAGATCAATGCCGCCGGTATCCCGGTGGTCAACATCACCGACCGTGCCTCCAGCGGCAAGTTCGTCGCCTACGTCGGCGCGCACGACTACAACCTGGGCCTGGAGACCTCGCGCTTCCTCTTCAAGGCGATGGGCGGCAAGGGCAACGTCGTGCTGCTCGAGGGCGTCAAAGGCACGCTCACCAACACCGAGCGGGTCCGTGGCTTCAACGACGCGCTCAAGGAATTCCCGGACATCAAGCTGGTGGCGGCGCAGCCCGCCAACTACCAGCGCCTCGCCGCGCTCCAGGTGATGGAGAACCTGATGCAGGCGCAGCGCGACATCGGCGGCGTATTCGCCGCCAACGACGCTATGGCGACCGGCGCGATCGAAGCGCTCGACGGCGCGAACCGCAAGGCGCTCGTCGTCGGCATCAACGGCACCAAGGAAGCGGTCGATGCCATCAAGGCGGGCAAGATGCTCGCCACTGGCGACTACAGCGCGTTCCTGCACGGCTGCATCGGCACGATGGCCGCGATCCGCGCGCTACGGAAGCTGCCGGTGCCGACCGAGGTGGTGTTTCCCGCCAAGGTGGTCGACAAGACCAACTACCAGGCGCTCGACGTGCCGGTCGAAAAGCGTTCGTGCCCGAAGTGGGAAGAGGTCGTGATCGTGAAATAACCGCGTCCAGCTGCTCGACCTCTCCCTCCTCCGCCGGGGGGAGGGGCGGCGGGTACCTCTATAATTCCCTGCACTTCGGGCCTGTAGCTCAGCTGGTCAGAGCAGGGGCGCTGCTGAACGGGGATAACAGTCCAGACGTATCCTGCGGAGGCGAGCATGAGGTTCATCAGAAACCGCCCGAGCCGCCCGTTCCCATCCATGTAGGGATGGATATAGACGAAGAAGAAGTGGCCCAGCACGGCGCGCACCTGGGGCGCTGTTTCGGTCTCGAGGAGCTCGAAGAGCACCGGCATGCATTCCCGCATCGCCTCCTTGGGGGGTGGGACATGCAGCGCCCCACGGATGAAGACCTGATCGTTCCGGTACCCGGCGAGGTCGGCGGGCTTCAAGATCCCGGCCTGCACGCTCGGGCTGAACAGGGCCTGATACCAGCGGGGTAGTCCGTGCTTGAGCACGGAGCCCGCGTTCTCGCCCTTGACGATGCGGACCAAGTCCTCCTTGACGAGGTTGTGCGCTTCGAAGTATCCGCGTGCAGCCATGGCGTCGCGCGTCGGTCGATCTTTTTCGTTGCCGTCCGGGTTCCAGTTCCCGTCGCGCACGTTCTCGATCAGTGTCGCGGAGACGCGGTACCCCTCTATGGACAAGGAGTGATACGCGTCAGTCACGTATCGCGCTTCGACGTCATTCAACAGCGCGTCGATGTCGGCCGGGGCGCCCGGCGCCGGCGGAAACGCTGCAATCACGCGCTCTCTCATCTCCACCCACATCAATCGCAGTCGCAGCACGTAGGGGGATTCGGGCCGTCCGCCTGGAAGTAGGGCACGGAGAGGCCTTTCGAAGGGATTCGTTTCATTGACGGCGTACCCGGCGCCGCGCATTGCGCCGAGAATCTCATCGGCCAGCGCCGGTCGCCCGATGGCTCGAAGGGCCCCGGCAATCCGGCCGGCCACGGCGGGGTGCGAGCCTGCGAGAAGGATGCGCAGGATGTCCGAAGCGTCTGGCAACGATGCAAGCGCGATCTGTGCTGACATCGGACTTTGCACGAACAACGTCGGGCTTGCGGCGACGAGTGCCGCTGAGAGTTCCACGAGACGCAAGCCCCCGCAGTCCTGGACGGGCGACGATGCCAGGAGAGCAGGGGCGCGATAGATGAAGAGCGAGCAGGCGTGAAGAAGCTTCACGGTCTGGTTCGTGCCTTCCGTCGCCCAGATCTGAATTTGCTTGGGGACGGTTCGTTCCCCGCTGCGGAGCAGGAGTGATTGCTCCGGATTCACATGCCAGCGATCCTCAAACCGCCTCTTTGAGTAGCCAGCCACGAACTCGCGCATGCTGGCGTACCACGCGGTCGTATCGCCCTCGGCCTCGTCTGGACGACTTGGGATGTACCAACCGCGTATGACCTCCTTCAGGAATCCGCCTCGCTGGAGTGCCTCGCGGTCGGACCGCGAAAGCTCGGTCCCGGAGATCGCTTCGGATCCCTGCTCCTGCAGGGTCTTCAACGCCTCTAGGGCAGAGGCCAACTTCTCCGATGGACTAGGCATGAGAACAAGAGTTTGTTGTCCATCAATACAAGAGTATATTGCTATTGATCACAAGATTCTAATGTTTTTCATTGCAAGAGCGAAATGTTGAAAGAACACAGAATAGCTACATCTCATTGTTTATGAGCACTTTTCTGCTTTAGAATGCCGCTGTGGACGGATGCGGCTTGCACCGCCTGTGGAGAGACCATTGGCACCGGCTCTGAAACGAAGCGATCCGTCGACGTTTTCCTCAGAAATATAGCGGTACGACGACACTTTAGGGCGCGGGTGCGGATTCCGAGCGATTCAGCGACAAGAGGTGGCGCAGAAATATAGTTGTAAAGCGACAAAACCGTCTAAAATATAGCGATCTGGCGACAATCTCTGCTGCCTTCCGTGCCAAATCAAGCCGTTCAGCGACAGGACGAGATCCTGATCACCCGGGGCGCCCCCCCAGCCGTGGCCCGCTCGATCCAGCGTCGCGCCCGTTCCGGCGAACTGGCGAAGATCGCGGAGGGCATCTACGTGCGCGAGAAGGATCGCGACGGGCAAGTCGCGATCGCGAGGCGGCATTGGGCGCCGATCCTCGGAGCGCTCGTCCCCGACGCAGTCGTTTCCTATCGAAGCGCCTTTGCCGGCGGCCCGACCGAGGACGGCGTCGTCTTCCTCTCACACCCGACCATCTTCAATCGACGCATCACCCTTCCGGGGCTTCGAGCGGTGCTGGTCCAGGGGCCAAGCGCGCTCGCCGGCGATATGCCGCTCGGCGGTGAGCATCTCTTCTACGCCTCCCGGCCACGCCAGCTCCTCGAGAATCTCGCGCCTCAACGTGGCGCCCGCGGCAAGTCGGCCGGTGCGAAGGCGGTCGAGGAGCGGCTCATTGCCATCCTCAACGCGTCAGGCGAAGTGGAACTCAATCGCGTTCGCGACGCCGCGCGAGATATCGCAGGGCCCCTCGGTCTGGAGGCCGAGTTCAAGAAGCTCGACGCGATCGTCGGCGCTCTGCTCGCAACGCACGTGGCAGGCGTCCTGAAGACGAAGGAAGGGCGCCTCGTCGCCAAGGGCACGCCGGTCGATAGCGCTCGGCTCACCCGATTCGAGATTCTTGCGTCGCGACTGCGCGTGGAGACCCTGCCGCGCCGCGAGGCCGTCGCGACGGCCGAACCGGCTCGCTCGAACTCGGCTTTTCTCGAGTCCTACTTCTCGAACTACGTGGAAGGCACCGAGTTCGCGATCGAGGAGGCGCGCGACATCGCGCTGCGCGGCCGGATCATCGAAGGGCGTCCGAAGGACTCGCACGACGTGCTCGGCGTATTTCGCCTGGCGCTCGAGTCGCCCTGGCGCGATACGGTGCCGCCGTTCGGCGCCGATTTCCCCGCGGAGCTCGCGCGACGCCACGGGCAGATGCTCGCGCAGCGCCCCGAAAGCACCCCCGGCTGCTTCAAGCGCGAGCCGAACCGCGCCGGCGGAACGTGGTTCGTCGACCCCGCCTTGGTGCGAGGCACGCTGATCGAAGGTTCGCTAATCGCCCGCGGCGTGCCGGAGGGGCTCGCGCGCGCGATCTACTACGCGTTCCTCATCTCCGAAGTCCATCCCTTCGTGGACGGCAACGGGCGCGTGTCGCGGCTCGTGATGAATGCGGAGCTCTCGCGCATCGGCGAGGCGCGCATCATCATCCCACGCTGTTCCACGAAGAGTACGTGGACTGCCAGCGCCAGCTCTCGCGGCAGGACGACCCGACCGGATTCGTCCGTGCCGTGCCGCTCATGCAGACCTGGACGGTCGCCTTCGACTATACGGACACGGACGCGCTGATCGCGGCGGTGACCCGTACGAACGCGCTCGAGCGTTCGCGGGCGCAATTCAAGCTGCTGAAGCCCGACGGAACGCCGGTGAGACTCCCTGGCCCCGCCCGTGGGGTGTGATTTCGCTGAGTTCGACTCTCCCGATTTGATCTTCGACGGCCGCAGTAAGCGTGCTCGCTCTCCCCACCTGATGACCATCGCGGCGTCTACGCACCGTCGACGCCGATTTGCTCACTCGTCGGGGCCCCGATGCTCCGTCGCCTCCTCGTCGACCCAGTCCTCCTCCTCCCAGCTCATCCCCTTCCGTCCCGGAACCTTGCGCGTTGGGCCGGCGCGGTACAGCGGGCAGGACTTCGGCCCGTAGCAGAACGTCTCGAAGCGATGCTCGCGCACGCGGGGGTTCCACTGGTCGATGATCATCTCCACCGGCATCCGGCAGCCCCAGATGCACGACGTGCACTTCGCCTCGTAGGTCCGGACGTCGAGCCGCCGGTGGCCGCGCTCGCGGTAGACCTCGAGGGCGGGCGGGGCGTCCGTACAAGGCGGCGCGGCGGACTCGGTCGCCGTCGCACGCATGATCAGCTTCAGCTTCGCTACCTTGTAAAACTCGACGGGCTCGAGACGCGAGTCAGCGACGGGCTCCGCCTCGCCCGCAACGCCATCACCGACCCGGAATGAGTGTTTTGCCTGCGCGGCCTTGCCGATCCCGACGGAGAAGTCGCGGGTCTGGCCGCCGATCGCTCCGCGGAGGCGCAGTGCATAGCCGAGGTAGGTGTGGCTCCGTTGGTCGAACGACCGCGAGGGACTGCCGCATGCAACGGTCTGGACAGAAAGAACGACGCGTTCGCCAAGCGAGCCTGGCCGATGCGCTGTTCGGACCAGCAGCGTGTCCTCGGCCTGGTCTTCGGCGCGCAGCGCGCGCTGACGGCCTGGTCGGGGCGGCTCGGGCGCTCGTTCAGCGCAGAACTGGCGCGGCGGAGAGTAGCGGGTGGTGACGGTGCGCCGGCTCGGTACCCAGAAGCACTCAGGCAAACCCCGACGCCGGTCTTCGCAGAACTCGCCGGCATGTGCGCAAGACGGTATCGACCGATGGTCGTGAGTGACCGCCTGACCTACGCGGATGTCTTCGAGGCGCTCGAGCCCGTAACCGCGAAACTCGGGCGCACGATAAACCCGACGGTGTACAGTCGGCGCGAGCTCGCCAAGCGTCGCAGAGACGGCAATGCCTTCGTGACGCGAGTCCTCGCACAACCCAAGCTGTGGATCATCGGTACGGAAGTTGACCTCGCCGCTTGAACGCCTGGCTGGTCCCGGTAAGGCGCTCGCCGCCGAGCCGTCGGACGCCAAAGAGTTCGCCGGCCTCAAGAAATCGGGAATGGCGCGGCTCAAAGACGCCGACAACAAGGCGAACTCGTTGGAGGGGCGATTTGATCTCGTCTACAACGCGGCGCACGCCCTGTGTCTGGCGGCGTTGCGGTATCACGGCTTCAGAGCGAGCAACCGGTATGAATCCAGGCGGGCCCACCGCAGATTTCAATCGCTTACGGCGCCTCGGACGGCGAACGAATGACAGCGTCGCGAGGCCCCGAGTGGGAATGAGCCACCACTGAGGACTCTGCGGATCGCACCGTGTTCACGTGTTGGGACCCACGCTACAGTGCCATTCAGCAACCGACCAGCACGGCCGCGACGCCCAAGCGGCGCAGGTCGAAAACGATGTCACTGGCCGAGGTGCAGCTGCGGTCGAAGCGAATCATGACCACGTTCGCCTTCCCGGGCGCGCGCTCTGCCGACTCGACGTCGGGACGTGCCCGCAGCCCAGCGATGACCTCCGCGCAGCGCTCCGACGCCGAGTCGCCTCCTTTTACCCACACGAGCGCCAGACAGATCCTGCGGATATCGCGCGGGACGCGTGCGTCATTGCGGAAGGCATGTTCGGTGATGTTCTGCATGATGGCCTCCTTGGGTCCTTGCGGGAACGTGCGATCACTGAAAGCAACCGAAATCACGCACGATCACCTTAGGCGCCTGGCGCACACGGCGCAGTACCGTATTGACATCCGACGTGTGACCTATTCACGAAGCGCCTCAATGGCGCGGCTCCCGACTTCGTCAATATTGCCGGCGATCGCCGGCACTGTTCACAACTCAAGCCGAGATGCCTCCCCCATCCTTGTATCCATCAGGAATGTGTCTGGAGGCGCAATTGGACATCGCTGACCTTCCCGCCATTTCTCGTGTCCGCGAGCGCATCGTCGGTATCGATCGGCGCGTGCCCGTGCTCGACGGCTCACTGCGGTCCTACGTCAACTTCGACAACGCTGCGAGCACGCCCGTCTTGCGGGAGGTGCTGGACACCGTCAACGGCTTCCTGGAATGGTATTCGTCGGTGCATCGCGGGACGGGTTTCAAGAGCCGCGTCGCGACGCAGGCTTACGACGACGCACGGGAGATCGTCGCCGAGTTCGTCGGCGCGAATCGCAACGATCACGTCGTGATCTTCGGCAAGAACACGAGCGAGGCCATCAACAAGCTCTCTTACCGCTTCCCGTTCGAGCCGGACGATGTCGTGCTTGTCTCGCTGCTGGAGCACCACAGCAACGACCTGCCGTGGCGAGCGCGCGCCCGCGTCGAGCATATCGGAGCGGACGCGTTCGGGCGGCTGGACGAGGCGGACTTTGAGCGATTGCTGGCGAAGCACGCAGGCCGCGTCAAGCTGGTGGCCGTCACCGGCGGGGCCAATGTGACAGGTTGCATGCCGGATATTCACTGGCTAGCGAAGAAGGCGCACGTTGCGGGCGCGCAAATACTGGTGGACTGCGCTCAGCTTGCGCCGCATCGGAGCGTCGAGATGGGCGAGCTCGACGATCCGTCTCATCTCGACTATGTTGCCCTCTCCGCGCACAAGATGTACGCGCCCTTCGGCACCGGCGCGCTGATCGGACGGCGCGATATTTTCGACCAGGGCGAGCCGGAATATCGCGGCGGCGGCACGATCGAGTTTGTCGGCATCGATTCGGTCACGTGGGCCGCTGCGCCCGATCGCGATGAAGCCGGGTCGCCCAATGTAGTAGGGGCAGTGGCGTTGGCAGCGGCGACCAAGGCACTGAAAAGCCTAGGCATGGATGCGATCGCGCGACACGAGGCCGATCTCACCGCGTACGCGTTGGAACGCATGGCGGAGATCGACGGCGTCCACATCTATGGCGACGCCGATCCGCAGCGCGCGGCCGATCGCCTGGGGGTCATCCCGTTCAATGTCGGCAATCTTTCGCACTTCCTCGTCGCCGCTATCTTGGGCACGGAATACGGCATCGGTGTGCGAAACGGCTGCTTTTGCGCACACCCGTATCTCACTCATTTGCTCGGCATGACGAAGGACGACGCCCTGCAAGTCGGCGAAAGCATCGCCATGCGCGATCTCGGAGGGATGCCGGGCATGGTGCGGATCAGCTTCGGCATGTACAACACCATCGACGAAGTGGACGTGCTCATCGGAGCGTTGAGCGCTATCGCGCGCGGCGCGCACAAAGGCAAGTACGTGCAGGATCGGGCGAGCGGGGAGTATCAAGCGCGAGATTGGTCGCCCGATCTGGCGGCGTATTTCGAGCTGCGAGCGTTTGTCCCCGCGATCTCCAGGGAACAGGCGCGCGACGTTCGGTCGCTGAGCGAGCGAGTGAGTGCGCGGCGAACACTAAGGCTACGCCGAGCATCGCTGGCAGCGTAAAGCATCCAGCCGAGCTGGCGTTACCAGCACTAACGCGAATGGCCGCATGCCGCCAACAGCGGCTGTATAACCTGAGCTCTTAAAGCAGTCGTTCGACGGTGCTCTCGGCCCGGAGCGGGCCTTCGCTGCGCGGGTCAGAACCTCAACGGTGCCGGGATGTGATTCATACCGGGCTGCCGAACAGCCCGCTATCTGGTTTATTTCGCGTACGGCAATGCCATTCCAGTTCCAGTCCATTACCTTTCGCATCGCTCACGATCGGCGCTTTTGAACCCCTCGCTGAACTGGTCGATGTCTCTAAGAAGTTTTTCGAGTTCAATCCGCTCGTTGTCTCGGAGCAGTTCTCTGATGCTGAGGAGGCCGTCGCAATTGTCGACGGACGCCCATTTTGGATCTTGGTCCGATGTAGTCCTTGCTCGCCATTTGCCGAAGACTCTCCATTGGGGAATGAACGGGCGCAGAACGCCTAGCGCCCTAACAATTCGCCAAGACACGCACGATTCCTCCGATTGACGCTTGCGTGAAGTGTTGCCGAATCGGGGCGAGTGGCCTTGCGTTTGATCAAAACGCACACGTGGTTTGGGCAGTCGCTACTCCGGGACACTTCCGATCTGACGGGACGCCGAAGGCTTGCGTGTCGGGCCAGAGCGACGTTCACGCAGGATATTCGGGAGATTGTTAGACTCGGCCCGATCGGCTCATGCGCTGCCGCGTGTAGTTGCCCTCCTTCGGGCTGCGCAGCCCCGGGTGTTACAGGGCCTTTTTGGGAGCGAACAATGCATATCATACCGAAGCAGTCGGGTTTTACCCTGGTCGAGATCGCGATCGTGCTCGTGATCATCGGCCTCTTGCTGGGCGGAATCCTCAAGGGCCAGGAGATGATCACCCAGGCCCGGATCAAGAACGTCATCAACGATTTCAACGGCATCACCGCCGCCTATTTCTCCTATCAGGACCGCTACCGGGCGATCCCGGGCGACGACGCCGGGGCGCCGACCCGTTGGACGCTCGGTGCGCCCGGTACATCGGCGACGGCCGGGAACGGCGTCCTCGAGGGCCTCTGGAACGCCCCGACGGCCAGCCCGGAGCCCGAGACGCGGCTCTTCTGGTGGAACCTGCGTTCCGCGGGGTTCATTTCGGGCCCGACCGCCCCCGCCGCACAAGCGGCCGCCCAGGCGACGAACGCGTTCGGAAGCATGATCGGCTCCGCGACCGGAGCGGGTGCGCCGACGCTCAGCCTGAGCGGCCTGATCATCTGCTCGTCGGGCATCCCGGACAAGGTCGCGATCGCCGTGGACACGCAGATGGACGACCAGAGCGCCCTCACCGGTTCGCTCCGCGCGATCATCGGCGGATCGACCACCCCGCTGGGGGTCTTGGGAGCGAACTACGTGGAGACCGGCTCCAACCAATACCTCCTGTGCCGCGGCCTCTGAGGACCACCCAAGCACCGACGCCCGCACCGTCCTAATAGGCCCGCCTTCTCGTGGCGGGCTTTTCTTTTGCGCCGACGAGGGCTCGCTCAACGCCTCGCGCAGCGAGGACGAGCATTACGTAATTGTCACTTACTGGCATTCATTCGAACAGACGAGAAATCGCGCTGACACCCTCTTTTCCAACAAGTTCGAGGTGCTAGCGAAGATGTGCTCCCACACCAAGAAGCTGGGTTACGACATTGCTGGGGCAGGGAGCGCCGGAAGCGCACTAGGGCCGGTCGAAGTATCAGGCCGATACGTCCTGTGCGCCTTGGCCGTACGTCTACCTCTCTCCACGAGTCGTGGCGCCTTTCGGCGGGTGAGGGCGGGCCGAGAATCAATGGAATAGGTTACGGTTCCAAACTCATAGTCCCTTGGTACCTGGTTCGAATCCGGGCGGGCCCGCTTCTCTACTATCAAGCGCTTTCGCGCTTGGTCCGAGCAAGCTCATCGTCCCCCGCGGGCGTCTTGCGGGACTCCCGAGCTCACCGACACGCGGTGCAGCATGACCAACTCGGGTCGTCGACGTCACGATGAGCCGCTCTTCACCGTTCTTCACGTACCGCCCCGGAACGATGAAGACGAACGTTCTCCAGCTCGCGCACCTTACGTGGTGATTCGCGCCGAAACGTAGCGATGCGCTTGAGATGACGCCGGCCGGCCACTGAGCTAAGCTTGCCGCCGTTCTCTGAGGAGGGGGCACACATGGCCGTGACGCGTCGCCGTTTCATCCAAACGTCCGCGATGGGGGCAGCGCTCGCCGGCATCGCGAGCTTCTACGGGCCCTGGAAGCACGCCTACGCGCAAGGCAAGCCCATCAAGCTGGGACTTACCAACGACGCGAGCGGCCAGTTCGGCAACAGCGGGCGCGACGACCACCGCGCGATCCGCATGGCGATCGACGAGCAGAACGCGAAGGGGGGAGTGCTCGGCCGCAAGATCGAGTGGATCACCGCCGACACGGAGTCGAACCCCGCGGTCGCCACGCGCGTCGCCGAGCGCTTCATCACGCGCGAGGACTGCGCGATCCTGATCGGCGCGCTGCACTCGGGGGTGGCCAACGCCATCACCCAGGTGGCGAACAAGTACGGCACGATCTACCTCAACACCAATTCCTCGGCGCCGAGCGAGGCGGGCGAGAACTGCTCGCGCATCAAGTTCGTGTGGGACGGCAACGGCACCAACTTCACCAAGGCCGCGGTGAAGAACGCCGTGCAGTCGATCGGCAAGAACTGGGTGCTGCTCACCAACGACTACGTCTACGGGCACTCCACCGCGGCGTCGACCAAGGCGCTGGTCGAAGCGGCGGGTGGACGCATCGTGGAGAACATGCTGGTGCCGCAGAACACGCGCGATTTCACCGCGTATCTGCTCAAGATCCAGCAGCTCAAGCCCGACGTGGTGTCGACCGCGATGGGCGGCGACGACAACAAGGCGCTGCGCGAGCAGGTGGTGCAGCTCAAGCTCGGCGAGAGGCCGGCGTGGATCGAGCCGCAGGCCGACTGGCCCGACGTCTGGGGCGCCCCGCAGAGCCTGTCGGGGGTGTTCGGCACCACCTGGTACCACAAGCTCAACCTCCCTGGGGTCGCCGAGTTCGTGAAGCGCTGGCAGGCGGCGACGAAGGGCGATCCCGGCGCGATTCCCGTCCCGGGCAACGTCTCCTACAACGGCTACATCGCGACGAGGGAGCTCTTCCGGGCCATGGAGCGCACCGGCTCCACCAACAACATCGTCATCATCAAGGCGCTCGAGAACCTGAAGATGCCGGCCGCGGACCGCATGCAGCACTTCGACGCGTACATCAATCCGCTCACCCACCAGGTCAACCAGACGATCTACCTCGCGCGCAAGAACCCCAAGCCCGCGGACAACACCGACCACTTCGAGATCCTGAGCTGGACGCAGCCCCAGGCGGCCGAGGACGAGGCCGCGACGGGCAAGTGCAAGCTCGTCCCGTATGAGCAAGTGCGCACGGTCGATGCCTAGCATCCGTGCTGGATTTACTTCCGCATCTCGTCAACGGCCTGATGCTGGGGCTGCTCTTTGCTCTGATCGCGCTCGGCTTCACGCTGATCGTCGGGCTGATGGAGCAGATCAACCTCGCGCACGGCTCGCTGTTCGCGCTGGGCGCCTACGTCGCGCTGCAGTTTCTAGGGCCGCGACCGCCGCTCCCGCCTGAGCTCGCCGCGGAGTGGCTGGCGCTGGCGCCCGGCTGGCGCTACGGCCTGACGCTCGTCATCGCGCCCTGTGTGGTGGGAGTGCTCGGCATCGCGGTCGAGCTCTGCATGCGCCGCACCTACGGCAAGGACCCGCTCTACGGCCTGCTCCTCACCTTCGGCGCGGCGATGGTCATCGAGGAAGGCATCCGCCTCGCCTGGGGCACGCGCGACCACGTGCTGCCGGTGCCGCCGGGGATGAGCGGCGCGTTCATCTTCCAGGGCCTCATCTGGTCGACCTACCGCTTCTATGCCGCCGGCTTCGCGCTGGCGGTGATCGCGCTGACCTGGCTCCTCATCGAGAAGACGCCCTACGGCGCGGTGATCAAGGCCGGCGCGCACGACAGCGAAATGGTGCGGGCGCTCGGCATCAACCTCCCGCGCTTCCGCCTCGGCGTGTTTGTCTTCGGCACCATGCTCGCCGCCTTCGCGGGCATCGTCCTGGCACCGGTGTGGGGCATCCGCCCGCACATGGGGGTCGACGCGGTGATCCCGGCGTTCCTGATCATCGTGCTCGGCGGGGTGGGCAGCTTCTGGGGCGCGGTGCTCGCGGCGCTGCTCGTCGGGCTCGCCATCGGCCTCACGGCTGCCTACGCCTCGGAGTGGTCGCTGCTGTCGATCTACGTTCTCCTGGTCGCGGTGGTGTCGGTGCGCGCGCGCGGCCTCTTCGGCAAGAAGAGCCTGCTGGAAGCCTGATGAACGAAGCGCGGCTGGTGACGCCTGCGATGGTGGGGCTGTGGCTGTTCCTCGCCAGCGTTCCGCTGTGGATCGAGCGCGCGGGGCTCTACCCGTACCTCGGCGTAGAGATCCTGATCTGGTCGATATTTGCGCTCGCCTTCAACCTGCTCCTCGGCACCGCCGGGCTCATCTCCTTCGGCCACGGCGCCTACTTCGGGGTGGGTGCCTACGCCTTCGGCCTCGCCCAGTTCAACCTCGCGGCGAACCTGTGGGTGTGCCTCGGCGTCGCCATCCTCGCCGCGGGCCTCGCGGGCCTGCTGGTGGGGCTCTTCATCTCGCACCGCCGCGGCATCTACTACGCGTTCATGACCATCGCCTTCGGCCAGATCTTCTGGACCATCGCCATCAAGGCCTACGGCATCACCGGCGGCGAGGATGGCCTTCTCAAGATCGCGCGGCCGCCGGCCGACTTCGGCTTCGCCGCGTTCGACCTGCGCGACAACTTCGCCCTCTACTACTTCGTGCTGGCGGTGTTCGCGATGGTGGTGGTGGCGCTATGGCGCCTGGTGCATTCCCCTTACGGGCGCGTCCTCGCGGCGATCCGGCAGAGCGAGACGCGCGCGGCGCACCTCGGCTACCCGGTGTGGCGCTACAAGCTCACGGTGTTCACCATCTCGGCGGCGGTGTCGGGACTCGCCGGCGCGCTCTTCGCCATGGCGCAGCGCTCGGCGTTTCCCGACGTGATGGCGGTGAACCAGTCGGGCCTCATCGTGATGATGACGCTGGTGGGCGGAGGACTCGTGAGCTTTTGGGGACCGGTGATCGGCGTGGCGGTGTTCCTCGTCGCGCGCGACGTGATCGGCGGGCTCACCTTCGCGTGGATGATCTATTTCGGCCTGCTCTTCATGGCCGTGGTGCTATTCAAGCCCGAGGGCATCGCCGGCCTCGCGCAGGACTGGATGAAGCGATGGCGTCGCTGATAGAAGCCCAGGGCGTGCATGTGCGCTTCGGCGACCGCGTGGTGCTCGAGGCGATCGACCTCGAGGTCGCGGAGGGCGAGCTGCACGGCATCATGGGGCCGAACGGCGCCGGCAAGACCACCTTCTTCAACGTGCTCACCGGGCGGGTGAAGCCGAGCCGCGGCCGCATCCGCCTCGGCGGCGAGGACCTCGCCGGGCTCGCGCCGCACGAGATCGCCCGCAGGGGGGTGGCGCGGTCGTTTCAGATCATGACCCTCTTCGACGAGTTCACCGCGCGCGACAACGTGATGACCGCGCTGCCCGCCTTCCGCGCGCGCGGGTTCGACATGCGGCATGCGGTCGCCGGCGACCGGGCGCTCGCCGAGGAAGCCGACGCGGTGCTCGCCGAGGTCGGCCTCGCCCACCGCGCGGGGGTGGCGGCAAGACAGCTCCCCTACGGCGAGCGCCGGGCGCTCGAGATCGCGGTGGCGCTGGCGCAGCGCCCGCGCGTGCTGTGCCTCGACGAGCCGACCTCCGGATTGGGAAGCGACGGCAAGCAACGCCTGCTCGAGCTGGTGCGCGGCATTCGTGCCAAGCTCACCATCGTCGCCATCGAGCACGAGATGGACTTCCTCTTCTCGCTCGCCGATCGCATCTCGGTGATCCACTGGGGCCAAGTGGTGGCGCGCGGCACGCCGCGCGAGTTGCAGGCGAACGAGTGGGTGCGCCGCTCCAACCTGGGGCGCTTCGGATGATCCTGGAGGTCACGGACATCGACACCTCCTACGGGGAGACGCAAGTGCTCTTCGGGGTGTCGCTCGCCGTGGCGCCGGGCGAGGTGCTGGCGCTCCTTGGCCCCAACGGCGCCGGCAAGACCACTACGCTGCGTTCGATTCTGGGCCTGACGCCGCCGCGGCGCGGCACGATCCGATTCGACGGCGCCGACGTCACGCGTTGGCCGACGCATCGCATCGCGCAGCGCGGCATCGGCTGGGTGCCCGACGACCGGCGCCTGTGCCCGACGCTCACCGTCGCGAAGAACCTGCAGATCGCCGTCAAGCGCACACGCTTTTGCGCCTGGTCGCTGAAGGATGTGTTCGGCATATTCACAGCGCTCGAGCACCTGATGCACCGCGAGGCCGAGAACCTCTCGGGCGGCGAGATGCAGTTCGTTTCCATCTCGCGGGCGCTGCTGGGCTGCCCGGGTCTCGTGCTCTTCGACGAGCCGAGCCAGGGCTTGGCACCCAAGGTGGTGTCGGATGTGCTGGCCACCGTGCGGCGCCTGAAGGCCGAAGGCGTGGCCGCGATCGTCGTCGAGCAGAACTCCGAGGTGGCGTTGGCGGTTGCCGACCGCGCTGCGGTGCTCGACCGCGGGCGCATCGCCTGGAGCGGGGAGGCCGTGGCGCTGCGGGACGATCCGACTCTGCGCAGAAAGCTGCTCGGCACGTGACTCTCCTGAAGGTCGAAAAACTCAGGAAGATCTATACGCGCGGCTTGCTGGTGCGGCGGCCGACCTTCACGCTGGAAGCGGACCTCGCCTTCGAATCACCGGGGATCGTCGGCGTCATCGGTCCGAACGGCGCCGGCAAGACCACGCTCTTCGAGATCATGACCGGTTCGAATACGCCGACTGCGGGCCGGGTGCTGATCGCCGGCACCGACATCCATCGCGTGAAGTACCGGCAGCGCGACCGCCTGGCGATCCACTACCACCAGTCCTACCAGGTGCGCCATTTCCGCAAAGTCGTGCCCTCGATTTTCCTCGCTCCGTCGCCGACCGAGCGGCCGCTGGTACATCTCTTCGACGAGCCGCAATTCAACACCGTCGACGGGTACATCGGCTTCATGCTCGACTTCTTCCGGCGGCTGCGGGGCGAGGGGCGCCTGGTGCTCGTCTGCCTGCACCCGACGGCGCGCTACCACCTCGAGATCCTGAAAGAGGTGGCCGACGAATTCCTGCTGGTGGCGGGCGGTCGGGTGGCGCGCAGGTCCGACTGGCGCGCCCTGATCGCCGACAAGGCGGTGCGGGCCTACCTGGGCCGCGAGATGACCGCAGCCGCCGAACAACTGGCTTGAGAGGAGACGACATGCCGAAGATCACCCCGGTCGACCTGCAGGCGCGCAAGCGCGAGGGACGCAAGGTCACCATGCTCAGCGTCTACGATTATCCGATGGCGCTGCTCGCCGACCGTGCCGGGATGGACACCCTCCTGGTGGGGGACTCGCTCGCGATGACCGCACTCGGCTACCCGAGCACCGTGCCGCTCAAGCTCGAGGAGTCACTGCACCACGTCAAGGCGGTGGCACGCGCGGCCAAGACCGCGATGGTGGTCGCCGACATGCCGTTCATGTCCTATCAGCCTTCGGAGCGCGACGCGATCCTCGCCGCCGGGCGCTTCCTGCAGGAGGGCATGGCCGACGCGGTGAAGATCGAGGGCGGTGGCGCCATGGTGGCGACGCTGGGCGCGATCCACCGCGCGGGCATCCCGGTGATGGGGCACGTCGGCCTGACCCCGCAGAACGCGGCACAGCTCGGCGGCCTCAAGGTGCAGGGCAAGACCGCGGATGCCGCGCAGAAGATGCTCGAGGACGCCCTGCGGCTGGAGGAGGCCGGGGCGTTCGTCGTGATCCTGGAGTGCGTTCCCGACGAGGTGTCGCGCATCATCACCGGGCGCCTGAGCGTGCCCACCATCAGCTACGGCGCCGGCGTGCACTGCGACGGCCAAGGCATGGTTTCGGCCGACATGTTCGGCCTGTTCGAGAACTTCAAACCCAAGTTCGCCAAGCGCTACCTCGACCTGGGCGCGCAGATCCTCAAGACCTTCGAAACCTACCGCGACGAGGTGCTGGCGGCAAAATTCCCCGCCGAGGAGCACACGTACCACATCGACCCGAAGGAACTCGCCAAGCTCGAAGCACCGCGCAAGCGAGGATGA
>CAVQUV010000010.1:0-84963 GCA_963716855.1 uncultured beta proteobacterium
TCGATCACCTCGAAGCGCTGCGGCAGCGACTCGAGGTTCTCGTAGCCCTTGGGACGCGGTGGCGTCACGCCGAGCGCCTCGCGGATCGCGGCGTCGAACTTGACCGCAAGCGCGGTCTCGAGGCACACGAGCGGGACGCCCGGCTCGCGGAAGCCCAGACCCACCTTGATGCCGTCGGCGGTATGGGTGTCGACGATATAGCCGTAGCTGCTCGTGCATGCGCCGGATCGTCGCGAGCCGGTCGGCGTGGGTGCTGAAGTCGGAGACGAAGCCCGTCTCCGCGACGTTCCGGTAGTAGGCGGAGTTCGACAGATCGAACTCACCCTCCGCGTCGATCCGCCGCCACAGCTCGCGCACCCGCGCCGGATCGCGCCCGACCAGGTCGAAAATATAGCGCTCGAAGTTCGACGCCTTCGAGATGTCCATCGACGGGCTCGAGGTCTGGAACACCTCGCGCGCGGCCCGCACGCGGTACACGCCGGTGCGGAAGAACTCGTCGAGCACGTTGTTCTCGTTGGTCGCCAGGACGAGCTTGCGGATCGGCAGCCCCATCGACCGCGCGACGTGGCCGGCGAGGATGTTGCCGAAGTTCCCGGAAGGCACCGCGAACGACACCTGCTCGTCCTCGTTGCGCGTCACCGCGAAGTAGCCCTTGAAGTAGTAGACGACCTGGGCCACCACCCGGGCCCAGTTGATCGAGTTCACCGATCCGATCCGCAGCCGCGCCTTGAAGTCGAGGTCGGCGGACACCGCCTTCACCACGTCCTGACAGTCGTCGAACACCCCGCGCACCGCCAGGTTGAAGATGTTGGCGTCGGCGAGCGAATACATCTGCGCCGTCTGGAACGCGCTCATCTTCCCCAGCGGCGACAGCATGAAAACCCGCACGCCGCGCTTGCCGCGCAACGCGTACTCCGCGGCCGATCCGGTGTCGCCCGAGGTCGCGCCCAGGATGTTCAGCGTCTCGCCGCGGCGCGCGAGCACGTACTCGAACAGGTTGCCGAGCAGCTGCATCGCGACGTCCTTGAAGGCGAGCGTCGGGCCGTTGGAGAGCTGGAGCAGGTGCAAGCCCGGCTCCAGCGTCCGCACCGGGGTGATCTCGTCCGAGCCGAACGCCGCCGCGGTATAGGTGCGGTCGACGAGCGCCTTCAGGTCGGCGGCCGGGATGTCGTCGATATAGTGCGACAGGATCTCGAACGCGAGCCCGCGGTAGTCGAGCTTGCGCCATGCGGCGAGGGTCGCGCGATCGACGCGCGGGTAAGCCTCGGGAATCGTGAGGCCGCCGTCGGGCGCGAGGCCCTCGAGCAGGATGTCGCAGAAAGCGGCGGGGGCCATCCCGCCGCGGGTCGAGACGTAGCGCATCGGGCCGAGGCTAGACGCGGCCCAGCTCTTCGAGCCGGATCCGCGTGATCTTGCCGGTCACGACGGGCAGCGCCTCGATGGCGCCGATCGCCGCGTTGACGTTCTTCTCCTGCGTGCGGTGCGTGAGCATGATGATGTCCACCTGCTCCTCGCCCTCCTCCGGCTCGCGCTGGATCATCGCATCGATCGAGATCGAGCGGTCGGCGAGGATGCGCGTGATGTCCGCGAGCACGCCGGGCCGGTCGACCACCCGCATGCGCAGGTAGTACGAGGTCGTCACTTCCTCCATCGGCAGGATCGCCGTGGCGGCCAGCCGGTCCGGCTGGAACGCGAGATGCGGCACGCGGTGCTCGGGGTCGGCGGTGTGCAGGCGCGTGATGTCGACGAGATCCGCCACCACCGCGCTCGCGGTCGGCTCGGCGCCGGCCCCGGCGCCGTAGTACATCGTCGGCCCTACGGCGTCGCCCTTGACGAGGATCGCGTTCATCACGCCCTCCACGTTGGCGATCAGACGCCGCGCCGGAATCAGAGTCGGGTGCACGCGCAGCTCGATGCCGGCCGGCGTGCTCTTGGTGATCCCGAGGAGCTTGATCCGGTAGCCCAGGCTTTCGGCGTAGCGGATGTCGGACTGCGTGAGCCGGGCGATGCCCTCGCGGTAGCACCGGTCGAACTGCATCGGGATGCCGAATGCGATCGCGGCGAGGATCGTGAGCTTGTGCGCGGCGTCGACGCCCTCGATGTCGAAGCTCGGGTCGGCCTCGGCGTAGCCGAGCCGCTGCGCCTCGCGCAGGACCTCGTCGAAGGCGAGGCCCTTCTCGCGCATCTCGGAGAGGATGAAGTTCGAGGTGCCGTTGATGATCCCGGCGATCCACTCGATCCGGTTGGCCGCCAGGCCTTCGCGCACGGCCTTGATGATCGGCACGCCGCCGGCCACCGCCGCCTCGAACCCGACCATCACGCCGTGCGTCTGCGCGGCGGCGAAGATCTCGTTGCCGTGCATCGCCAGCATCGCCTTGTTGGCGGTCACGACGTGCTTGCCGTTCGCGATCGCCTTGAGCGTGAGATCTTTCGCGATCGTGTACCCGCCGATCAGCTCAATCACGATGTCGATGTCGGGGCTCGCGACGACCTCGTTGCCGTCGGCGACGCACCTGGCGTTCCCGCCGGTGACGCGCTGCGCCCGCGCAAGGTCCTTGTCGGCCACCATCGCGATGCGGATCTCGCGCCCGGCGCGGCGCTGGATCTCCTCGCGGTTGCGCGCGAGCACCGTCCAGGTCCCGCCGCCGACCGTGCCGATGCCGAGCAGGCCGACGTTTATCGGTTTCATCGGGCCAAGCGGAAGAGACGCGCGGCGGACAGCTGGAAGACGCGCACGGCGGTCAGGTGGATTTCGCGCAAGGCCCTCAGGCCGCGCGCGTGGTCTTGAGCAAACCGTCCCGGCGGAACATCTCCTTGATGCCGCGCACGGCCTGTCGGGTGCGGTTTTCGTTCTCGATCATCGCGATCCGCACGTGCGTGTCGCCGTACTCGCCAAAGCCGATGCCCGGCGACACCGCGACCTTGGCTTCGACGAGCAGCTTCTTCGCGAACTCGAGCGAGCCCAGCGCGCGGTAGGCCTCGGGGATCTCGGCCCAGACATACATGGCGGCGCGCGGGTTCTCCACCATCCAGCCCGCCTCGTGCAGCCCCTTGACCAGCACGTCCCGGCGGCGCTGGTACTTCAGCCGGATCTCCTCCACGCATTCCTGGGGGCCTTCGAGCGCGACGATGGACGCCACCTGGATCGGCGTGAACGTGCCGTAATCGTGATAGCTCTTGATGCGCGCCAGCGCGTAGACGAGATCGCGATTGCCGACCATGAAGCCGACGCGCCAGCCGGCCATGTTGTAGCTCTTCGACATGGTGAAGAACTCGACCGCCACGTCGCGCGCGCCGCGCACCTCCATGATCGATGGCGCGCGGTACCCGTCGAACACGATGTCCGCGTACGCGAGATCGTGCGCGACCAGGATGTCGTGCTCCTTCGCCAGCGCGACGATCCGTTCGAAGAAGTCCAGCTCGACGCACTGCCCGGTCGGGTTGCCCGGGAAGTTGATGATCAGCATCTTCGGCTTCGGGAACGACTCCTTGATCGCGCGCTCGAGCTCGTCGAAGAAGTCGACGTCGGCCGTGTTGCGCACGTGCCGGATGTCGGCGCCCGCGATCACCGGGCCGTAGATGTGAATCGGGTAGCTCGGGTTCGGCACCAGCACGATGTCGCCGTGGTCGAGGGTCGCGAGCGCGAGGTGCGCGATGCCTTCCTTCGAGCCGATCGTGACGATCGCTTCCTTGTCCGGGTCGAGGTCGATGCCGTAGCGGCGCCGGTACCAGTTGCAGATCGCGAGCCGCAGCCGCGGGATGCCCTTCGACACCGAGTAGCCGTGGGTGTCCGGACGCTGCACGCTCTCGACCAGCTTCTCGACGATGTGCGGCGGCGTGGGCCCGTCCGGATTGCCCATGCTCATGTCGATGATGTCGTCGCCGGCGCGGCGCGCCGCCATCTTGAGTTCCGCCGTGATGTTGAACACGTACGGCGGGAGGCGCTGGATGCGCGGAAAGTCCTTCATGGGTCGTGACCGGGTCCGGGTTGGCGTCGGCGCACGGGCCATGCGCCGCAGCAAGCTATAATCCTACCTGCTCTAACCCCTTACCGCAATTCGAGTTTTTCACGGTGAAGCTGCATCTTTCACACGCCACGGGCACGAACGCCTTCACCGCTTACGGCGCCGGTTACGTGTCGATCAACGGCCAGCGCTTCGAGCGCAGCCTGATCGTCCTGCCCGACCAGATCGTGGCGGACTGGGCGCCCGAGAGTTTCGAGACGCTCGCGCCAGGACATCTCGACGCACTGGTGGAGATCGCGCCCGAGGTCGTGCTGCTCGGGACCGGTGCGCGGCTCCGCTTCCCGCGTCCCGAGATCATCCGCGCGCTCGTCGAGGCGCGCATCGGCCTCGAGGTGATGGACGCCCGGGCCGCGTGCCGCACGTTCAACATTCTCGTCGCCGAGGGCCGCAAGGTCGCCGCGGCCCTGCTCCTTGCCTAGCGCCCATCGCGAGGGAGCGGTGCTCTCGCGCGGAGCGCTGCTCGTCCTCGCCGTCGTGCTCGCGGCCGTCTGGTTCGCGAATCTCGGACATCGCAAGCTCACGCGCCCCGACGAGGGGCGCAACGCGGAGGTCGCACGTGAGATGGTCGCCTCGGGCGATTGGGTGACGCCGCGCCTGAATGGCTTTCGCTATTTCGAGAAGCCGCCCCTGCAGTACTGGGCGACGGCGGTCGCGTTCAAGGCGATCGGCGTGACCGAGGGGGCGGCCCGTCTGTGGACGGCGCTCACCGGGCTTCTCGGCGTGTTCGCCACCGCCTTCGTCGCCTTCCGGCTCGCAGGCCCGGTGGCCGGCGCGTTCGCGGGCGCGGTGCTCGGCAGCGCCGCCTTGTACATCATCGTCGCACACGTCGCCAACCTCGACATGGGCGTCGCGTTCTTCCTGTCGATGACGGCGTTCGCCTTCGCGCTCGCGCAGCGCGACGGGACGCTGCCGACGGCGCGGCGCAACTGGATGCTCCTCGCGTGGGCCGCCGCGGCGCTCGCCGTGCTCTCGAAGGGACTGATCGGGATCGTGCTGCCCGCCGCCGCGGTCGCCGCATACCTGCTCGTCCAGCGGGACTGGGCGCGCCTCAAGCGCCTCCACTGGCTCGCGGGCGGCGCGCTGTTCGTCGCGATCACCGCGCCCTGGTTCATCGCCGTGTCGGCGGCGAACCCGGAGTTCCTGCATTTCTTCTTCGTGCAGGAGCATCTCGAGCGCTTTCTCACGAAGGCGCACGGCCGCTACGAGCCCCCGTGGTACTTCGTGCCGATCCTGCTCGGGGGGCTCGTGCCGTGGACGCTGGTCCTCTTCGCGGCGCTCGGCCCGGCCTGGACCGAGGACCGCACGGCGTCGTTTCGCCCGCTTCGGTTCCTGCTCGTCTGGATCGTCGTGGTCTTCGCGTTCTTTTCAGCGTCAGGCTCGAAGCTGACGTTCTACATCGCGCCCGTCTTTCCCGCGCTCGCGGTGCTGATCGCCGTGGCGCTGACCCGGTGCGCCCGCGGCATCCTCATCGTCCAGGGTGCGCTCGTCGCCGCCGCCGGAGCCGCGCTCGTCGTCTTTGCCCCCGGACTGTTGGCGCGCGCGGCCAAGCCGGAACTGCCCCTGGAGCTCCTGCAGGCCTACGCGCCGTGGGTCGTCGCGGCGGGGGCCGCGCTCGCCGTCGGGGCCGGGGGGTCCGCTCTCCTCGCCTGGCGCGGCCGCCGGACCGCGGCGGTGCTGGTCGCGGCCGCCGGCGGACTCGGGTTCGCGCAGCTCGCGATCACCGGGCACGAAGCGCTGGCGCCCGCGTACTCGGCTTATCATAGCGTCGCGCGGATCAAGTCCGAGGTCGGGGAAGGAACGCCGTTCTTCAGCGTCGAGACCTTCGACCACACCGTGCCCTTTTATCTCGGCCGCACCGTCACGATGGTGGGCTACAAGGACGAGCTCGCCGTGGCGATCGGCTGGGATCCGCAGAACTTCGTGCCCGACCTCGCGACCTTCGACGCGCTGTGGCGCGCTGCGCCGACGGCGTTTGCCCTGTTCCACCCGCGCGACTACCGGCTCGCGCGCGGCCGCGGCCTGCCGATGACGGTGATCGCCGAGGATCCGCGCCGGGTGTTCGTGAGGAAGCCATGACTGCCGTCAGCTTCACGCTCGTCTTGATCGGCGTGCTGCTCAACGCCGCCGCGCAGCTCCTGCTCAAGGCGGGGACCAACGCGGTCGGCACGTTCGAGTTCAGCGCCGCGAACGCGCTGCCCATGGGCCTGCGCCTCGCCCTGGAGCCGCACATCGTCGGCGGCATCGCCTGCTACGTCGTGAGCGTCGTGGTCTGGATCATGGCCCTCTCGCGCGTGGAGGTGAGCATCGCCTATCCGATGCTCTCGGTCGGCTACGTCGTGAACGCCGTGGCGGCCTGGTACCTGTTCGGCGAGGCGGTCACGCCCATGCGCCTTCTCGGCATCGCCGTGATCATCCTCGGCGTGTTCATCGTCGCGAGGAGCTGAGTGCCGGAATCCGACTTCCTTCCGTTCGCTCGCCCCGTGATCGACGAGGAGACGATCGCCGGCGTTGCCGAAGTGCTTCGGTCGGGCTGGATCACCTCCGGCCCGCAGGTGCGCCAGTTCGAGACGGAGCTCGCCGCGCACTGCGGCGGGCGGCCGGTGCGCACGCTCAACTCCGGTACCGCCGCGCTGGAGCTCGGGTTGCGACTCGCGGGCGTCGGCCCGGGCGACGAGGTGATCACGACGCCGCTCTCGTGGGTGGCGACGGCGAACGTCGTCCTGACCGTCGGGGCCCGCCCGGTCTTCGTGGACGTCGACCCCCTCAGCCGGAACATCGATCTCGCGCGGGTCGAGGCCGCGATCACGCCGCGCACACGCGCGATCATTCCGGTCTACCTCGCCGGCCTGCCCGTGGATCTCGACCGGCTGTATGCGATCGCGGCCCGCCATGGCTTGCGGGTGATCGAGGACGCGGCGCAGGCGTTCGGCTCGACCTGGCGCGGCACGCGGATCGGCGCGCGCGGCGATCTCGTCGCCTTCAGCTTCCACGCGAACAAGAACCTCACGACCGCCGAGGGCGGGTGCCTCGTGCTGCCCGACGAGGAGATCGCCCGCCGCGCTGAGCGCCTGCGCCTGCAGGGCGTCGTGCGCTCGGGCGAGGACGGTATGGAAGTCGACACGCTCGGCTTCAAATGGAATCTCACCGACGTGGCGGCCCGCATCGGCCTCGGCCAGCTGCGCCGCCTCGACGAGTTCACCGCCAAGCGGCGCACGCTCGCCCGGCGCTACTTCGAATGCTTCGACGCGAGCCTCGGCTGCGAGCTGCCCGTCGCGGACTTCGAGCAGTCGAACTGGCACATGTTCCAGATCGTGCTGCCCTCCGGCCGGCCGGGCGTGAAGCGCGGCGCGTTCATGGCAGCGATGCGGGCGGCGGGCATCGGCACCGGGGTGCACTATCCGGCCATGCATCTCTTCGCGCTCTATCGCGCGCTCGGCTGGGGACCGGGTGACTTCCCGCACGCGGAGCGCATCGGCGCGGGGATCGTCACGCTTCCGCTGCACGCCGCCATGGCGCTGCACGACGTCGAGCGGGTCTGCGCCGCGGCTGCGCGCGCCCTGCGGGAGGGGACACGATGAGCACGCCGGCACTGTCCGTGATCATCCCGGTGTACAACGAGGAGGCGGTTCTCCCGGCGCTCTTCGCGCGCCTGTACCCGGCGCTCGACGCGCTCGCGACCAGCTACGAGGTGATCCTCGTCAACGACGGCAGCCGGGACCGCTCGGCGGCATTGCTGCGCGCCCAGTTCGAGAAGCGCCGCGACGTGACGCGCGTCGTGCTCTTCAACGGCAACTACGGCCAGCACATGGCGATCATGGCGGGCTTCGAGCGCGCCCGCGGCGACCGCATCGTGACGCTCGACGCCGACCTGCAGAACCCGCCCGAGGAGATCGGCAAGCTGCTCGCGAAGATGGACGAGGGCTTCGACTACGTGGGGGGCGTGCGCGCCGAGCGCCGCGACACCTGGTTTCGCCGCAACGCCTCGCGCCTGCTGAACGCGATGCGCGAGCGCACGACCCGGATCCACATGACCGACCAGGGCTGCATGCTGCGCGCGTACGCCCGGCCGATCGTGGACGCGATCAACGCGTGCCAGGAGGTGAACACCTTCATTCCCGCGCTCGCCTACACCTTCGCCGCGAACCCCGCCGAAGTCGAGGTCGAGCACGCCGAGCGCGCCGCCGGCGAGAGCAAGTACTCGTTGTATCGGCTCGCTCGCCTCAACTTCGATCTCGTGACCGGGTTCTCGCTCGCGCCGCTGCAACTGTTCTCCCTCCTCGGCTTCGTGCTCGGGACGATCTCCTTTACCGTGATCGCCGTCCAGGTGGTGCGCCGGCTCGTGCTCGGATCGGCGGCCGAGGGGGTGTTCGAATCCGAGGTGCAGGCGATCGAGTTTCTGCTCATCGGCGTGGTGATGATCGGCATCGGCCTGCTCGGCGAGTACGTCGGCCGGATCTACCAGGAGGTGCTGCGTCGACCGCGCTTCCTGGTCAGCGCGGTACTCGAGGAGATTTCCGCCGATCCGGCGCGCGGAGCGGCCACCGACCGACCCGAGCCGGTGCGCCGCGTGCAATGACGCGCGCGGTCGTTTTCGGCTACCACGACGTCGGGGTGCGCTGCCTCGCCGTGCTGCTCGCGCACCGCGTCGAGGTGCCGCTCGTGGTCACGCACGCGGACGATCCGGACGAGGCGATCTGGTTCGGCAGCGTCGCGGCGACCGCCCGGCTGCACGGCAGCACGGTCGCGATCCCCGAAGATGCCAATGCGCCCGAGTTCGTGGCGCGGGTGCGCGCCTGCCGGCCCGATTTTCTGTTCTCGTTCTACTACCGGCGCATGCTCGCAACGGACCTTCTCGCAGCCGCACCGCGCGGCGCCTTCAACATGCACGGCTCGCTGCTGCCCAGGTATCGCGGCCGCGCGCCGGTCAACTGGGCCATCCTCCACGGCGAGCGCGAGACCGGTGCGACGCTGCACGAGATGGTCGCGAAGCCCGATGCCGGTCGGATCGTGGACCAGCAGGCGATCCCGATCCTGCCCGACGACACCGCGCTCGAGGTGTTCCGCAAGGTGACGGTCGCGGCGGAGATGGTGCTCGATCGTTCCCTCCCCGGGCTCATCGCCGGCACGGCGCTCCTGCGCGAGCAGGATCTCGCGGCCGGCCGCTACTTCGGCGGACGCCGCCCCGAGGATGGCCGCATCGACTGGCGCCAGCCGGCGCGCGCGGTCCACGACCTCGTGCGCGCGGTCGCGCCGCCCTACCCCGGCGCGTTCTGCGAGCTCGGCGACCGGCGCCTGCGCCTGCTCCGGACGCTGCCTGCCGACGCTCCGGCGGCGCACGCGAACGGTGCAGCGCTGGTTGCCGACGGCGCGGAGCTGTTCATCCGCTGCGCGGACGGCGCCTGGCTGCGCGTGCTCGAGGCCGAGCTGGACGGCGCCCCGCTCGACGGCCCGGGCCTGCGCGCGCGCCTCGGCGCCGAAACTGTTGCACTTGGAAACTAAACGGAATTCGACGTGAAGAAGATCCTGATCCTCGGCGTGAACGGCTTCATCGGCCACCACCTCTCCAAGCGGCTCGTCGCATCGACCGACTGGGAGGTCTACGGCATGGACATGGCGACCGACCGGGTCACCGACCTCCTCGAGGAAAAGCGCTTCCGCTTCTTCGAGGGCGACATCACGATCAACAAGGAGTGGATCGAGTACCACATCCGCAAATGCGACACGGTGATCCCGCTCGTCGCGATTGCGACGCCGGCGACCTACGTGCGCGACCCGCTGCGCGTATTCGAGCTCGACTTCGAGGCGAACCTGCCGATCGTCCGCTCGTGCGTCAAGCACGGCAAGCGGCTCATCTTCCCGTCCACCTCCGAGGTGTACGGCATGTGCCGCGACGACGAATTCGACCCCGAGTCCTCCGAGCTCGTGCTGGGGCCGATCAACAAGCCGCGCTGGATCTACGCCTGCGCCAAGCAGCTCATGGACCGCGTGATCCACGCCTACGGGATGCAGCACAAGCTCGACTACACGCTGTTCCGCCCGTTCAACTGGATCGGCGCGGGGCTCGACTCGCTCAACACCGCAAAGGAAGGCAGCTCGCGCGTGATCACCCAGTTCCTCGGCCACATCGTCCGGGGCGAGCCGATCCAGCTCGTGGACGGCGGGCGTCAGCGCCGGACCTTCACCTACGTCGACGACGGCATCGAGGCGCTCGTGCGCATCATCGAGAACCCGCGCGGGGTCGCGAGCAGCCAGATCTACAACATCGGCAATCCCAAGAACGACTACTCGGTGCGCGAGCTCGCCGAGATGATGCTGAAAATGGCGCTCGGCTATCGCGAGTACCGGCCGAGCGCGCGGAAGGTCCGGATCGTCGAGACGACCGCGGCCCAGTACTACGGGCCGGGCTATCAGGACGTGCAGCGCCGCACCCCGAAGATCACGAATACGCGCCGCGATCTGAACTGGCGGCCGAAGGTCGCGATGCAGGATGCCCTGACGCGGATCTTCGACGCCTATCGCGGGCACGTCGCCGAGGCGCGGAGACTCATCCGGTGAGGATCGCCCTCAAGATCGACGTCGACACCTACCGCGGCACGCGCGAAGGCGTGCCGCGTCTGGTCGAGTTGCTCCAGCGCCACAGCGCCGGCGCGACGTTCTTCTTCAGCCTCGGCCCGGATCACACCGGCCGCGCGTTGAAGCGCGTGTTCCGTCCGGGTTTCCTCTCGAAGGTGTCGCGCACCTCGGTGCTGGAGCACTATGGCCTGCTCACGCTGCTCTACGGCGTGCTCCTCCCGGGCCCGGACATCGGCTGGCGCTGCCCGGACATCCTTCTCAAAGTGCGCGACGCGGGATTCGAGACGGGTATCCACTGCTGGGATCACGTGCGCTGGCAGGACGGCGTCGCAGGCGCCTCCGCGGACTGGGCCGAGGCCGAGATGCGGCGCGCGTGCGACCGCTACCAGGCGATCTTCGGTGCGCCGGCGCGGGCCCACGCCGCCGCCGGCTGGCAGATGTCGCGCGCCGCCTACCGCCTCACCCAGCGGCTCGGATTCGAGTATGCCTCGGACACGCGCGGCACCGCGCCGTTCATGCCGGTGTGCGACGGCGAGCTCGTGCTGTGCCCGCAGCTTCCCACCACCCTCCCGACGTTCGACGAGCTGATCGGGCTGGACGGCGTGACCGTGGACAACGTGCACGAGCGCGTGCTCGCGGCCGCTGCGACCGGGCCCGACACCGGCCACGTGTTCACGCTGCACGCCGAGCTCGAAGGCATGAAGCTCGCGGGCGCATTCGAGCGTCTGCTGGAGGGGTGGCGCGCGCGCGGCTGCGAGCTCGTGAGCCTGCGCGCGGTCTTCGAGGCGCTCGCGCCGGCGCAGCTGCCGCGCCACGCCGTCGGGTCGGGAGAGGTGCCGGGCCGCTCGGGCGGGCTGGCGCTGCAGGGCGAACCGTTCCTCGCCTGAGGCGGCCGGGGTGAGCGGCCGGTGCTTGCGCGGCGCGCCGAATGCCCCGACAATGACCCCCGTGGCGCTATGCGCCACCGCCCGAAGATAGATGCCCGATCACGCAGTAAGAGACTTCTCGCTCCCATCCACCGGGGGCGGCACCTTCCAGCTCACGAAGGCGAAAGCCCGGGTTCTCGTCCTCTACTTCTACCCGAAGGACAACACCCCCGGCTGCACCACCGAGGGCCTGCAGTTCAAGGACCTCCACAAGGATTTCCAGAAGGCCGGCGCAGCGGTCTACGGCCTCTCGCGCGACAGCCTGAAGTCGCACGAGAACTTCAAGGCCAAGATGAGCTTTCCGTTCGAGCTGCTGTCCGACGAGGACGAGACCGTCTGCCAGCAGTTCGGCGTCATCAAGATGAAGAACATGTACGGCAAGCAGGTGCGCGGGATCGAACGCTCGACGTTCGTCCTCGACGCCAAGCACGCCATTTGCCGCGAGTGGCGCGGCGTCAAGGTTCCCGGCCACGCCAAAGAGGTACTCGATTTTGTCAAGACACTCTGAGCCCCATCTCCGCAACGACCCCGCCCACGGCGCCCAGCGGGCGCCCGCCAAGAAGCCGCGCGAGAAGACGCGGTCCGCCGCCACCAAGCTCTTCGTCCTGGACACCAACGTCCTGATGCACGACCCGACGAGCCTCTTCCGGTTCGAGGAGCACGACATCTTCCTGCCGATGCAGACGCTCGAGGAGCTCGACAACAACAAGCGCGGCCTCTCCGAGGTCGCGCGCAACGCCCGCCAGGCGAGCCGCTTCCTCGACGACATCGTCAGCCGGGCCACCGGCAAGATCGAGGCCGGGATCCCGATCGCGCGGCACGACGCCGACATCGCGTCCGGGCGGCTGTTCCTCCAGACCGAGGTGATGAGCGGCCACCTGCCGACGAGCCTCGCGACCGGAAAGGCCGACAACCAGATCCTCGGCGTCGTGACCGCGCTCGCCGAACGCGAGGCCGGCCGCGACGTGATCCTGGTGTCCAAGGACATAAACATGCGCATCAAGGCGCATGCGCTCGGGCTGGCCGCGGAGGACTACTACAACGACAAGGTGCTCGAGGACACCGACGTCCTGTACACCGGCGCGCGCGAACTGCCCCCCGAGTTCTGGGATCAGCACGGCAAGGACATCGAGTCCTGGAAGAAGGATGGCCGGACCTACTACCGCATCCGCGGCCCGTTGTGCCAGGAGCTCCTGCTCAACGAGTTCGTCTACCAGGAAGGCGAGCGCCCCCTGCACGCGATGGTGAAGGAGGTGCACGGCCGCAGCGCGGTGCTCGAGACGCTGCGCGACTACACGCACGGGAAGAACGCGGTCTGGGGCATCACCGCGCGCAACCGCGAGCAGAACTTCGCGCTCAACCTGCTGATGAACCCGGACATCGATTTCGTGACGCTGCTCGGACAGGCGGGCACCGGCAAGACGCTGCTCACGCTCGCGTCCGGGCTGATGCAGACGCTGGAAGTGAAGCACTACAGCGAGATCATCATGACGCGGGTGACCGTTCCGCTCGGCGAAGACATCGGCTTCCTGCCCGGCACGGAGGAGGAGAAGATGGGGCCGTGGATGGGCGCACTCGAGGACAACCTGGACGTCCTCAACAACACCGACGACGAGGCCGGGGAGTGGGGCCGGGCGGCGACGCGCGACCTGATCCGCTCGCGCATCAAGATCAAGTCGCTCAACTTCATGCGCGGGCGCACCTTCATCAACAAGTACCTGATCATCGACGAGGCGCAGAACCTGACGCCGAAGCAGATGAAGACGCTGATCACCCGCGCCGGGCCCGGCACGAAGGTGGTGTGCCTCGGCAACATCGCGCAGATCGACACGCCGTACCTGACCGAGGGTAGCTCCGGTCTGACCTACGTCGTGGACCGCTTCAAGGGCTGGTCGCACTCCGGACACGTGACCCTGCAGCGCGGCGAGCGCTCGCGGCTCGCGGACCACGCGGCGGAAGCGCTGTAGACGGAGTCGCCTGGGCCCGTCCGGGCGATGGCGGCCTCCCTCTCCGCGGGTCAGAACCCGCTCGGCGCGGCGTAGTTCTCGAACCGGGTGTACTGGCCGAGGAAGGTGAGATTGACCGTGCCGATCGGGCCGTTGCGCTGCTTGCCGACGATGATCTCGGCTTTCCCCTTCTCGCCGCTGTCGCGGTTGTAGACCTCGTCGCGGTAGATGAAGAGGATCACGTCGGCGTCCTGCTCGAGGGCGCCCGACTCGCGCAGGTCCGACATCATCGGGCGCTTGTCGTTGCGGCTCTCGACGCTGCGGTTGAGCTGGGAGAGCGCCACCACCGGAACCGAGAGCTCCTTCGCGAGCGCCTTCAGCGAGCGCGAGATCTCCGAGAGCTCGGTCGCGCGGTTCTCGTCGCGCCGGCCGCCGGTGACCATCAGCTGCAGGTAATCGACGACGATCAGCCCGAGCTTGCCGTACTGCCGCGCGAGCCGGCGCGCGCGCGAGCGCAGCTCCAGCGGATTGAGCGAGCCGGTCTCGTCGATATGGATCGGCGCGTCGTGCAGCTTGCCCAGCCCGTCGGCGAGCCGGTTCCAGTCCTCGTCGGAGAGCCGGCCGGTGCGCAGCTTGTGCTGGTCGATGCGGGCCAGCGAGCCGAGCATGCGCGCCGCGAGCTGCGTGCCCGACATTTCCATGCTGAACACCGCCACCGGACGCTTCTCGTGCACCGCGACGTGCTCGCCGATGTTCAGCGCGAACGCGGTCTTGCCCATGCTCGGTCGACCGGCGACGATCACGAGGTCGCCCTCCTGCAGCCCGGAGGTGATCGTGTCGAGGTCGCGGTAGCCGGTCGGCACGCCGGTCACGTCGCTCGGATTGTCGCGGCTGTAGAGGAAGTCGACCCGCTCCATCACCTGCGAGAGCAGCTGGTGGATGTCGTGGAAGCCGCCGCCGGTGCGGGTGCGCGCCTCGGCGATCTGGAACACCTTCGACTCGGCCTCGTCGAGCAGCTGCCCGACCTCCTTGCCCGCCGGGCTGAACGCGCTGTCCGCGATCTCGTTGCCGACCGCGACGAGGTGCCGCATGATCGCGCGCTCGCGCACGATCTCGGCGTAGCGGCGGATGTTGTGCGCCGACGGCGTGTTCTGCGCGAGGCTCGCCAGGTAGGCGAGCCCGCCCGCCCGGTCCTTGTCCTCGCCCGACTCGATCGACTCGGCGACCGTGACGACGTCGGCGGGCTTGCCCTGCTCGATGAGCTTCGCGATGTGCCGGAAGATGCGCCGGTGATCGTCGCGGTAGAAGTCGTCGAGGGCGATCGTGTCGCCGATGCGGTCCCACGCGCCGTTGTCGAGAAGCAGTCCGCCGAGGACCGACTGCTCGGCCTCGATGGAATGCGGCGGGACCTTCAGGCTGACGAGCTGGCCGTCGGCCGCAGCCGGGCTCGGACTTTGGGTGAGGGGCTGCGCCATGGCCGTGAATTCTACCCTTCAAAAGGACGGGGGCCGCAGCGCGGCCCCCGGTGAATCCCTACGGGCGGAGCCCGTTCCTTATTGTCGCGGCGCCTCAGCTCTCTCCGATGACCGACACCTTGATGTGCACGACGACGTCGCTGTGCAGCGCGAGCGCGAGGTCGTAGTCGCCGATCGCCTTGAGCGGCCCTTGCGGCAGCCGGATCGCGGCGCGCTCGACTTCGTGGCCGAGGGCCTGCAGCGCCTCGGCAATGTCGTACGTCGTGACCGAGCCGAACAGGCGGCCGTCGACACCGGCCTTGCGCGTGATCGGGACCGCAAGGCCGTCGATCCTCGCGCCGCGCTCCTGGGCCGCAGCCAGGGCGTCGGCCTGGTTCTTCTCCAGATCGGCGCGGCGCGTTTCGAACTCCGCCATGCTTTCCGGCGTCGCGCGCTTGGCCTTGCCCTGCGGGATCAGGAAGTTGCGCGCGAACCCGTCCTTCACCTTGACGACGTCGCCGAGCCCGCCGAGGTTGACGACCTTCTCGAGGAGGATGACCTGCATGGCTCTAGCGCCCCCCGTGGAGGTCGGTGTACGGCAGCAGCGCGAGATAGCGCGCGCGCTTGATCGCATCCGACAGCTGACGTTGATAGCCGGTCTTCGTGCCGGTGATTCGCGCCGGGATGATCTTGCCGTTCTCGCCGACGAAGTCCTTGAGCAGATCGACGTCCTTGTAGTCGATCCACGCGATCTTCTCGGCGGTGAACCGGCAGAACTTCCGCCGCTTGAACAGCTGGCGCGACCCGCCGCGCTCGCGGCCGCGCGCGTCCTTCTTCGCATTGCGGCCACCGCGGCCGCCGCTACGTCCTCTGCTGGGAGGAGGCATCTCGATCTCCTTCTTTGAATTCCAATTCGGTTACGTGCAGCACCAGCTGCCGGCTCGACTTGCCCTTGCGGGCGAGGAATCCCGCAGTCACCACCCCGGCGCCCAGGGGCGCCGCAGCGACGAGCCGGGCGAGTTCCTCGACCGCGACGCAGGCCATCTCCATCTCGACTTCGCGCGCGGCGCCGGCCTCGTCGTGCCGCGACGCATGCGCCACCTGGAAGCTCACGATCGGAACGCCTGCAGGGGTGTAGCGGAGCGCGTCGCGCGCGGCCAAAGTGCCAGCCAGGACCAGCCGGTTGCCGGGATCCAATCGCGCCTGCGTCAGGCGCGCGCCTCGGCGGGCTTGCTGGTTTCTGACCTGCTGGCTTCGGGCCTGACGGCTTCCCTCGCTCCCTCCTGGCCGAGCAGGGATTTCGACTTCTCCTCCTTCATCATCGGCGAAGGCGCGGTGACCGGTCCCTTCATCTTGACGATGAGGTGACGCAGCACCGCGTCGTTGAACTTGAACGAGTGCTCGAGCTCGCCGAGCGTCTCGTTGTCGCACTCGATGTTCATGAGCACGTAGTGCGCCTTGTGGACCTTCTCGATCGGGTACGCGAGCTGGCGGCGCCCCCAGTCCTCGAGCCGGTGAACCTTGCCCTGGCGCGCGCCGACCGCGTTGCGATAGCGCTCGACCATGGCGGGCACCTGCTCGCTCTGGTCCGGATGGACGATGAAAACGACTTCGTAGTGCCGCATGGGGTCTCCTTGTGGGTGATCGGGGCTCCCCCGACTTGGGGGAGCTACGAGGGGCGAGTGAAGGGTCGGGACCCTTCACTCAATCTTGCTGCCCCCTCGTTCCCGAGGTTAAGCCTCCCGGCATGGGCGACCGGTGAGGCAAGGAAAGCGGGCGTGGCGCCCGGAAAGCCGCGCATTATAGCGGCCTCGACGGCCCTGGGCAAGGCAAATCAACGACTTGCCGGCGGAGCGGCGACTTGCCGCCGCCGGCGGGACTCGTACAGGCACAGCCCCGCCGCCACCGAGACGTTCAGGCTCTCGACCTGGCCGTGCATCGGGATTCGCACCAGCTTGTCGCAACGCTCGCGCGTAAGACGCCGCATCCCCTCGCCTTCGGACCCCAGCACCCAAGCGATCGCCCCGGGAAGGTCGGTTCCATAGAGGTCGTCCGCCCCCTCCTCGGCCGCGCCGATGACCCAGATTCCCCGCTCCTTGATCGCGTCGAGCGTGCGCGCAAGGTTCGTGGCGGCGAGGAACGGCACGCTTTCGGTTGCGCCGCTCGCCACCTTGGTGACGGTCGGCGAGAGTCCCGCGCTGCGGTCCTTCGGCACGATCACCGCGTGCGCACCGGCCGCGTCGGCCACCCGCAGGCAGGCCCCGAGATTGTGCGGATCGGTGACCCCGTCGAGCACGAGCAGGAGTGCGGGCTCCTGCAGGCGGTCGAGCACCTCCTCCAAGGTGGCCTGCTCGTCGCGCCCCGTCACCCGCGCCACGATGCCCTGGTGGCGTCCACCGCCGTAGAACCCGTCCAGACGCTTGCCGGGCACGCGCATCACGCGCACGCCGGCCGTCTCGGCGACCCGCACCACGTCGGAGAGCCGGCCGTCATGCCGGCTCTCGTCGACCAGGATCTCGACCACCGAGGCGGGATTCGTGCGCAGCCGCGCGAGCACCGCGTGGAAGCCGATCAGGACGCGCGCCTCCTTCATGCCGGCACGAAGTCGATGCGACCGAGCTCCAGGTCCACGCGCACGACGCGCACGCGCACGCGGTCGGCCAGGCGGAAGGTCTTGCCGGTGCGCTCGCCGCGCAGCGCGTGGTGCACGGGGTCGAAGCGGAAGTAGTCGCTGCCGAGCTCGGAGATGTGTGCCAGCCCCTCGACGTACACCTCGTCGAGCGCCACGAAGATGCCGAAGCCCGTCACCGCACTGATGCTGCCCTCGAACTCCTCGCCCACGCGGTCGCGCATGTAGTAGCACTTGAGCCAGGTCTGGACGTCCCGGGTCGCCTCGTCCGCGCGCCGCTCGGTCATCGAGCAGTGGATGCCGAGCTCGTTCCACTTGCCGGGGGCGTAGGTCGTGCCGGCGAGCGCGGCCTTGATCGCACGGTGGATCACGAGATCGGGATAGCGCCGGATCGGCGAGGTGAAGTGCGTGTACGACTCGTAGGCGAGTCCGAAGTGGCCGACGTTATCCGGGCTGTACATCGCCTGCCGGAGCGAGCGCAGCAGCACCGTCTGGAGGAGCTGGACGTCCGGGCGCTTCTTCACCTGCGCCAGCAGCTTCGCGTACTCCTTCGCATGCGGCTCGTCACCGCCGCCCAGATTCAGGCCGAAGCTCTTCAGGAACTCGCGCAGCGCCTCCAGCTTCTCGGGCGTCGGACCCTCGTGGACGCGGTACAGCGCTTTGTGCTCGCGGCTCTTCAGGAAATCGGAGGCGCACACGTTCGCGGCAAGCATGCACTCCTCGATCAGCCGGTGCGCGTCGTTGCGCGGCGCCGGCACGATCCGCGTGATCTTGCCGCGCGCGTCGAACTCCAGCACCGTCTCGAGCGTTTCGAAGTCGATCGCGCCGCGCTGCTCGCGCGCCGTGAGCAGCGCGCGAAACACCTGATCCAGCGTTTCCAGGTGGCCGAGGAGCGGCGCGACGACGCCCTCGACGCGCGCCGGCTTCTCGTAGAGCGCCCGGGCGACCTGGGTGTAGGTCAGGCGCGCGTGCGAACGGATCACCGCGGCATAGAACTCGTAGCGCCCGACCTCTCCGCGCGGCGACACGCTCATGTCGCAGACCATCGCCAGCCGGTCCTCGTCGGGGTTGAGCGAGCACAACCCGTTCGAGAGCTTTTCCGGCAGCATCGGGATCACGCGGCGCGGGAAGTACACCGAATTGCCGCGGTCGCGCGCCTCCAGGTCGAGCGCGTCGTTCGGCTGCACGTAGTAGCTGACGTCCGCGATGGCCACGCGCAGCCGGAAGCCCCGACCTTCCTTCTCGCAGAACACGGCGTCGTCGAAGTCCTTCGCGGTCTCGCCGTCGATCGTCACGAACGGAGCCGCGCGCAGATCGATGCGGCCCGCGCCGTCCGCCGGTCGCACCGTGCGCGGCAGGCGCGCCGCGAGCCGCGTCGCCTCGGGCGTGAATTCGAACGGCAGCTCGTGCTTGCGCAGCGCGATCTCGATCTCCATGCCCGGGTCGTCATGCGCACCGAGCACCTCGACCACGCGCCCGATGGGCTGCGTGTGGGCGCCCGGCTGGACGACGATCTCGGCGGTGACCACCTGGCCCGGCTTGGATCCGGCCGTGGCGCCGGGCTCGATCAGCAGGTTGTGCTGGATGCGCCGATCGGCGGCGGCGACGAACGCGACGCCGTGCTCGACGTGCAGCCGGCCGACGATGCGCGAGCGAGCGCGCTCCACCACTTCGACGATCCGCGCCTCCCGGCGCCCGCGCCGGTCGTAGCCGGACGGCTGGGCGAGCACCCGATCGCCGTGCATGACCTGCTTCATCTCGCCCGGCGGGAGATAGAGATCGCCCGAACCGTCGTCAGGCGCCAGGAAGCCGTAGCCGTCCGGGTGCGCCTCGACGCGCCCGCGCACGACGTCGACCTTCTGCGCGACGAGGATCGCGCCCTTGCGGTTGCGCAGGATCTGCCCGTCGCGCTCCATCGCGGCGAGCCGCCGCGCGAACCCCTCCGCCTCCTGCCGCTTCACGCCCACGAGCTTCGCGAGCGTGCGCTCGTCGACCGGGACCGCCTCCGCCTCGAGCGCCTGCAGGATGAACTCGCGGCTGGGCAGCGGCTCGGCATAGCGGCTCGCTTCGCGCGCGTAGTGCGGGTCCGCGGCACGGCGGCCCGCGCGCTTGCCGGCACGCGGTGCGGGTACCTCTTTACGCTTCGCGTTCATTGATGAGCGCCGGTGATTGAATTAGAATTCGCGCCGCGTGCCGAGGTGGCGAAATTGGTAGACGCACTAGGTTCAGGTCCTAGCGGTGGCAACACTGTGGGGGTTCGAGTCCCTTCCTCGGCACCACCGACCCCTCTTCTCCTGACGACGTAGCCCGCGCCGCGGGCGGCGGCGCCCGGCATTCCGGCTGCAGCCCTCCCCGCGTGTGCGCTCACGCGGTGCGCGTGCGCAGGTCTTCGGCGCTCATCAGGTCGTAGGGCTCGAACGGCTGGTGGATCCAGGGGTTCTCGGCGAGATACTCGACGTAATAGTCGGGCTTGTACCGCGAACACTGCTTGTACCAGAGCACCGCGGTGCGGATTTCCGTCACTGCCGGGTGCGCCTCCATGATGTGCCGCTTCACCGCGTCCAGCGTGACGCCCGAGTCGACCAGGTCGTCGACGAGCAGCACCCGCTCGCCGATGCCGTCGGTCGTCATCGACATGTGCTTCGACAACGTGAGCTCGCCGCGGTGCGTCCCCGCCTCGCCGGTATACGAGCTGGTGAAGATGATCGCGAGCGGCAGCTTGAAGATGCGCGACATCACGTCGCCCACCCGCAGGCCGCCGCGCGCAATGCACACGATCTGGTTGAACTTCCACCCCGATTCGTGCACCTGCCGCGCGAGCCGCTCGATCGTCTTATGGTAATCGGACCAGCTGACGTAGAGGTCTCCTGCCATCGTTCTCGCGCCCGTTTCGTCCTTAAAGCGTCCAACATTATGAGGGGACACGTCCCCTCATGCTCCCCTAAGTCAGACGCCTGACGGTCACTCTGTCAGGCGCTTCTAGTGAAACGGATGGCGCCGAACGATCGTCTCCGCACGATCCGGGCCGGTTGAAATCATGTCGATGGTGACGCTGCAGATCGCCTCGATGCGATCGAGATAGGCGCGTGCGTTGCGCGGCAGATCCTCGAGGCGCTGCGCCCCGACCGTGCTCTCGCTCCAGCCGGGCAGGTCCTCGTAGACCGGCTCGCAGAGCGCCGTGTCGTCGGCGCCCGCGGGCAGCAGGTCGCTGAACTGGCCGTCGATCTTGTAGCCGACGCACACTTTCAGCTCGTCCATGCCGTCCAGCACGTCGAGCTTGGTGACGCACAACCCCGAGACGCCGTTGATCTGGATCGAGCGCTTGAGCGCGGCGGCATCGAACCAGCCGCAGCGGCGCGGACGCCCGGTCGTTGCGCCGAACTCCTTGCCGCGCGCACGCAGCCGCTCGCCGGTGTCGTTCTCCAGCTCGGTGGGGAATGGCCCGGAGCCGACGCGCGTCGTGTACGCCTTGGTGATCCCGAGGACGTAATGCAGCATCTGCGGGCCGACGCCGGCACCGGCCGCCGCGGCACCCGCGACGCAGTTGCTCGAAGTGACGTACGGATAGGTTCCGTGGTCGACGTCGAGGAGACTTCCCTGGGCGCCTTCGAACAGCAGGTTCTTTCCGGCGCGGTGCGCCTCGTACAGTGCGCGCGGCACGTCGGTCACCAGCGGCGCGAGCCGGCTCGCCATCGCCAGCGCCTCGTCGCGCGTGCGCGCCAGGTCGACCGGCGCAGCGTTCAGGTACTTCGTGAGCACGAAGTTGTGGTAGTCGAGCAGCTCCTCGAGCTTTGCCGCGAGTCGCCCGGGCACCAGCAGGTCCTGGAGCCGGATCGCGCGGCGCGCGACCTTGTCCTCGTACGCGGGGCCGATCCCTCGCCCGGTCGTGCCGATCTTCCCCGCGCCCCGCGCCGCCTCGCGCGCCACGTCGAGCGCGGCGTGGTAGGGCAGGATCAGCGGGCAGGCCTCGGAGATGCGCACGCGGCCGTCGAGGTCGACGCCGGCGGCAGCGAGCTCGTCCATCTCGGCGAGCAGGGCGTGCGGCGAGAGCACCACGCCGTTGCCGATGTAGCAGGTGACGCCCATGTGCAGGATCCCCGAGGGGATCAGGTGCAGCACGGTCTTGCGCCCGCCGATGACGAGCGTGTGCCCGGCGTTGTGGCCGCCCTGGAACCGCACCACGCCCTGGGCATGGTCGGTCAGCCAGTCGACGACCTTGCCCTTGCCCTCGTCTCCCCACTGGGTGCCGATAACGACGACGTTCTTGGCCATCCGGACGCTCGCGCCCGCCGCTCGCGCGGCTAGAGCGCTTCGATCTCCCATTTCGTTCCGCGGCGGACGAGCCGGCGGTCGCATCCGAGCTCGGTGCGCGCCGACTCGTGCCCCGGAAGATCGACGATCACGACCTCCCCCTTGTCGCGGAGCGCATCCACCATGGAACGCAGCTCCGCCTCATCAGAATGCGGCGCGAGGATGGCCCCCGGCCGTCGTTCCCGCGGCGCGACGCGGGCGATCTCGCGCAGGTCCATCGAGAAACCCGTTGCCGGACGCGCGCGCCCGAACGCCTTGCCGACCTCGTCGTACCGACCCCCGAGCGCGATCGCGCTCGGCAGCCGCTCGCTGTATGCCGCGAACACCACCCCGCTGTGGTAATGGTAGCCGCGGAGGTCCGCGAGGTCGATGCTCATCGCGAGCCCGTTCGCCCGCACGAGCGCGCGCAGGTCGCCCAGCGCGGCCTCGATCTCCGGGTACGCAGGCAGCCGCCGCGTCGCCGCGTCGAGCACGTCCGGTCCGCCGTACAGGTCGGGCAGCGTACGCAGCGCATCGCGAGTCGGTCCATCGAGCGGCGCGCTCAGCGATCCGATCCCGGGACGATCCTTCGCGAGCAGCGCCTCGAGCAGCTCCGACTCGAGCTCCGGGGCCACGCTGCCGCGACGCGCGATCGCACGGAACACCGCCACGTGGCCGACGTCCAGTCGGACGTCCGAAACGCGGCAGGCCGCGAGTGCGGCGCGCAGCAGCCGCTGGATCTCCACGTCGCTCTCGATGCCGGCATGGCCGTAGATCTCGGCCCCGATCTGGAGCGGTTCACGCGTCGCGGTCAGTCCACGCGGACGGGTGTGCAGCACCGTCCCGCAGTAGCACAGCCGCGCCACGCCCTCGCGGTTGAGCAGGTGCGCATCGATGCGCGCAACCTGCGGCGTCATGTCGGCGCGCAGGCCCATGGTCCGGCCCGAGAGCTGGTCGATCAGCTTGAACGTGCGGAGATCGAGATCGCGCCCGGTGCCGGTCAGCAGCGAATCGATGTACTCGAGCATCGGCGGCATGACGAGCTCGTAGCCGTGCACACGGAAGACCTCGAGCAGGCGCGCGCGCGCCGACTCGATGGCGTTCGCTTCGTCCGGAAGGACGTCCTCGACGAACTCCGGAAGCAGCCACTTGCGCATGGGAGGCCGCGCCTTGCGAGAGCGCCGGGTGCTACCGCGCCAGCGCGACGAGCGCGAGGCCGAGAAGCATCGAGGCGAGGCCGGCGAAGCGCAGCTGGCCGTCCGTGAACGCCATGAGCCGCCGGAACATGTCGCGCCACGCGGCCGGAGCGAGGAACGGGAGCAGGCCCTCGAGCACGAGCATCAGCCCGAGGGCCATGAGCAACGCGCCTCCCATCGCCTATTTGCCGGCGGGTGCGGTGCGCGGCCCGCCGGGATTCTTCAGGTACTTGAAGAAGTCCGAACTGGGATCTAGGACGAGTACGTCGGAGCGGCTGCGGAAGCTCGCGCGGTAGGCGTCCAGGCTGCGGTAGAAGGCGTAGAACTCGGCGTTCTCGCCGAAGGCGCGCGCGTAGACCGCGGCGGCGCGCGCATCGCCCTCGCCCTTCACCCGCTGCGCGTCGCGGTAGGCCTCGGCAATGATGACCTCGCGGTCCTTGTCCGCCTCGGCGCGGATCTTCTCCGCGTCGGAGAAACCCTGCGAGCGCAGCTCGGCCGCCACCGCACGCCGCTCCGCCTCCATGCGCCGGTACACCGCCTCGCTCACCTCGGGCGGCAGCTCGACGCGCTTCAGGCGCACGTCGACGATCTGCACGCCGATCCGTTTCGCGTCGTCCTCGAGCTTCTCGCGCACCACTTTCATGATCTTGTCGCGCTCGCCCGAGATCACTTCTTGAACGGTGCGCTTGCCGAACTCCTCGCGCAGGGTCGAGTTGACGGTCTGATTCAGGCGCGTCACCGCGAGCGGCTCGTCGCCGCGCACGCTGACGTAGTACTGCTTCACGTCGGCGATGCGCCACATCACGAACGAGTCCACCAGCACGTTCTTCTTCTCGGAAGTGATGAAGCGCTCGGCGTCCGGGGTGTCGAGCGTGAGAATCCGCGTGTCGAAGTAGCGGACGTTCTGGATCAGCGGAATCTTGAACTTGAGGCCCGGCTCGGCGACCACGCTCTTGATCTCGCCGAGCTGGAATACGATCGCGCTCTCGCGCTGATCGACGGTGAACAGCGACAGGCTCGCCACCACCGCCGCCACGACGAGCACGCCGAGGGTCGCGCCGAGTCCGCCCCTCATGGCCGGCCCTCGCGATCACGGCTCCGCAGCGAGTCGCGCGTGCGCGCAGGCGCCTCGGGCGTCGCGGCCGGCACGTCCGCCGAGCGGGCGCCCGGCAGCCCTTCGCCCGCACCGGAGGCCGGCATCTGCAGGATCTTGTCGAGCGGCAGCATCAGCAGGTTTCCGCCCGATCGCGCATCGATCATGATCTTGCTCGTGCTCGTCATGATCTGCTGCATGGTCTCGAGGTAGAGCCGCTCGCGCGTGACCGCCGGCGCCTTGTTGTACTCGACCAGCACCGAGCGAAAGCGCGCGGCCTCGCCCTCGGCGTTCGCCAGGACCCGCTGACGGTAGCCGCTCGCCTCCTCGGCGAGCCGCGAAGCCGCACCGCGCGCCTTGGGCACCACGTCGTTGTAGTACGCCTGCCCCTCGCTCTTCTGGCGCTCGAGGTCCTGCTTCGCCTTGACGGCATCGTCGAACGCGGCCTGCACCTGCTCCGGGGGCTGCGCGTTCTGCATCGTCACGCGGCTGATCGATACGCCCGTCTTGTACCGGTCCAGGATGTCCTGCATCAGCTTCTGGGCGGAAGCCGCGATCTGCTCGCGCCCTTCGTAGAGCACGAAGTCCATGCTGGACTTGCCGACGATCTCGCGCATCCCCGACTCGGCGACCTGCATCACGACCTGCTCGGGCCGCCGGACGTTGAACAGGAAGTCCTCGGGGTCCTTCACCGTGTACTGCACCGCGAACTGGATGTCGACGATGTTCTCGTCATCGGTCAGCATCAGGCCTTCGCGCGCCACCTTCGACTTCGGCGTGCCGCGGTAGCCGATTTCGACCGTGCGCACCTGGGAGACGTTGACGATCTCGACCGACTGGACGGGATACGGCACGCGCCACCGCAGGCCCGGGCGAGTCGCCTCCGCGTACTTGCCGAAAGTGAGGACGACCCCGCGCTGGCTCTCGTCCACGATATAGAAGCCGCTGGCAAGCCAGACGACCACGACCAGCGCCGCAAGCAAGCCGAAGCCGCCGCCGAGCTGTCGCAGGCTGGGCGGTTCGCCGCCGCCTCCCGAGGTGCCGCCGCCGCGCCGCCCGAAGATGCCGGCGAGCCGCTGGTTGAAGTTGCGCCAGAGCTCGTCGAGGTCGGGCGGTCCCTGGTTCCCGCCACCGCCCCCACCGCCGCCGCCGCGGCGACCCCACTGGGGATCGTTAAGTGACATGAGCGTCGCTCAGGTTTTCGGTCTTGTTGGTGCTGATCCGGGAAGTGTCCTTCGAGGCAGCCACCTCGATCAGGGTCTGGCGCAACTCGCCCAGTCCCGCGCCCGTGCGGGCGCTCAATCGGACGCGGCGGATGTTACCACAGTCGTCCCGGTCCACCCCCGCGGAAACGCCGTTGAGATCGATCTTGTTCATGACGAGAATCTGCGGAACCGCCGCGGCGCCGATCTCGGCCAGCACCTTGTTCACCTCCTCCACTTGCCGGTCGCGCGTCGGGCTCGCCGCGTCGACCACGTGCAGGAGGAGGTCGGCGTGAATCGTCTCCTCGAGGGTCGCCCGGAACGCGGCAACCAGCGTATGCGGGAGGGCGCGGATGAACCCTACCGTGTCGGAGACGGTGATCCGCCCCACCTCGGGCAAGTAGAGCCGTCGGGTCGTCGTGTCGAGCGTCGCGAACAGCTGGTCGGCCGCGTACGCACCGGCGTGCGTGAGCGCGTTGAAGAGCGTGGACTTGCCGGCATTCGTGTAGCCGACGAGCGACACGGACATCACGTCGCCGCGCACGCGTGCGCGTCGCTGCACGTCGCGCTGCCGTTGCAGCTTCACCAGCCGCTCCTTCAGCAGCTTGACCCGCTGGCCGAGCAGCCGCCGGTCGGTCTCGAGCTGCGTCTCGCCCGGGCCGCGCAGGCCGATGCCGCCCTTCTGGCGCTCGAGGTGGGTCCAGCCGCGCACCAGGCGCGTCGCGAGGTGCTGGAGCTGCGCGAGCTCGACCTGCACCTTGCCCTCGTGCGAGCTCGCGCGCTGCGCGAAGATGTCGAGGATGAGGCTCGTTCGGTCGACGACGCGGCATTCGAGCCGGCGCTCGAGGTTGCGCTGCTGCGCGGGCGAGAGCTCGTGGTCGAAGATGACGACGCGCGCGCCGGCGTCCGCGCACGCCTGCGCAACCTGGTCGACTTTGCCCGATCCGGCGAACAGGGCGGGGTCGGGACGCGCGCGTCGACCCTCGACGACCGCGCGCACGTCCACCCCGGCGCTCGAGGCGAGGAGGCGCAGCTCGGCGAGACTGTCCGCGTGATCGTTGGAGCCGAAGTCCAGTGCAACGAGGACGGCGCCCTCGGCCGCGCGGGCCGCGCCGTTGAGGTGCTTGGGGCGTCCGGTTGACTCGCCGGACGCCACTACCGCCATCGCATCAGTTGTCGCCGCCGTGGTCGATGCTGAGGTTGACCGGGCGCGACGGGACGACAGTGGAGATGGCGTGCTTGTACACCATCTGGGTGACGGTGTTCTTGAGCAACACGACGTATTGGTCGAACGATTCGATTTGCCCCTGGAGCTTGATTCCGTTCACGAGGTAGATGGAAACCGGAATGTGCTCCTTGCGCAGCGTGTTCAGAAACGGGTCTTGTAGCAGTTGCCCTTTGTTGCTCATGGTCGCTCCGGCGGCTACTTATTGAGCGGCTACTTTAACCGGTTTCCCCTATCCGTGCCATCGCCCGGGCGCACCTGGCGCGGCGATCCCGCGCGGGCTATGCCCTCTGTCGCACATAGGGGTTCCGTCCGGTCTTGAACTCGATGCGCATCGGTGTCCCGACGAGGCCGAAGGCCTTGCGAAAGACGCCCTCCAGGTAGCGGCGATAGCTCGCCGGCACCGAGGAAAGCGCGGTTCCGTGCACCACGATGATCGGTGGATTCACCCCGCCCTGGTGCGCATACCGCAGCTTCGGCCGCACCAGCCCGGCGCGGGGCGGCGATTGGCGCGCGACCGCGTCGATGAGGGCGCGCGTGACCTTCGGCGTCGGGAGTCGCGCCGTCGCGGCCCGGTAGGCCTCGTCCACCGACGCCAGCACGCGGCCGAGCCCCTCCCCGCGCAACGCCGACACGAAGTGCATGCGCGCGAAGCTGAGGAACTCGAGCTTGCGCTCGAGGGTGCGGCGCGCGTTCTCGCGGTCGTACTCGACGAGACCGTCCCATTTGTTCGCTGCGACCACGATCGCGCGCCCGCGCTCCAGTACATATCCGGCGAGGTGTGCGTCCTGCTCCGACACGCCTTCGGCCGCGTCGACCACCAGCACGACGACGTTGGCCCGGTCGATGGCTTGCAGCGTCTTCACGACCGAGAACTTCTCGACCGCCTCGAACACGCGTCCTTTGCGGCGGACGCCCGCGGTGTCGACGAGGACATAGCGCCGCCCCGCGCGCTCGAACGGCACCTCGATCGCGTCGCGCGTCGTGCCGGGCTCGTCATAGACGATCATCCGGTCCTCGCCGAGGAGGCGGTTCACGAGCGTCGACTTGCCCACGTTCGGCCGGCCCACCACGGCGATGCGCGGCGCATCGTCCGCGCCGGGCGGCTCGGGCGCCGCGTCCGGCGGGAACTCCGCGAGCACCTCGTCCATCAGCGCGCGCACGCCCTCGCCATGGGCGGCCGCGATCGCGTGCGGCGCGCCCAGGGCGAGCTCGTGGAATTCGGCGGTCACGATCGCTGGATCCATGCCCTCGGTCTTGTTGACCGCGACCCACACGCGCGCCCGGAGCCGGCGCAGCTCCTCGCCGATGCGCCGGTCCTGCGGCGCAAGCCCATCGCGACCGTCGACGAGGAAGATCACCGCATCGGCCTCGGCGAGCGCGCTGGAGGTCTGCTTCGCCATCGCGCCGAGGATCCCCTCCTTGGCCACCGGCTCGAGGCCGCCGGTGTCGACCACGAAGTACGGGCGATCGCCCATCAGGCCGTCGCCGTAGTGGCGGTCGCGCGTGAGGCCCGGCAGGTCGGCGACGAGCGCGTCGCGGCTGCGCGTGAGCCGGTTGAACAGCGTCGACTTGCCGACGTTGGGGCGGCCGACGAGGACGATCGTGGGCTTCATGGAGTGCGCGCGGCGCTACCGCGTCGCGATCGCGTACAGGTTTCCGCCGCTCGTCTGCACGAGGAAGCCGCTGCCGAGCGCGACGGGCACGCTGCGGATCGCCGTGCCGTCGGTCGCAAGGCGTCCGACGAATGCGCCGGTGTCGCGACCCAGGAAGTGCACCTGTCCCTCGAGATCGCCGAACGCCACCTCGGCGGCGACCGAAAGGGGCGCGCTCAGGCGGCGGTTGGCGAGCTTGTCCTGCCGCCAGAAGCTCCGACCGGTGGTGCGCTCGAATGCCGCGACGGCGCCGCGGTCCTCGCTGACGTAGACCGAGCGCGCGTCGACCCCCAGCCCGGCGCTCGACGAAATCTCGCGCGCCCAGATCTGGTTGCCATTGCCTAGATCGAAGCACGCGACCCGCCCCTGGTACGCGACCGCGCACGCCTCGCGCTCGCCGACCCAGGGCACCCCGACCACGTCGCTCACGCGCTCGAGCTCGGTGGTGCCCTTGGGCAGCGACACCGTCCCCTCCCAGCGCAGCCCACCGTTCGTCAGTGCCACCGCGACGAGCTTGCCCCCCGAGAACCCCGCGAACACGAATCCGCCCTCTACGACCGCGCCCACCGGGCTGCGCACCGCGAGCGCCGGCGCCGCACGCTGGAACACCCAGCGCCGCCGGCCATCGCGCGCGTCGAGCGCGAAGAGCCGGCTATCGGCGCTGCGCACGACCACCAGGTCGCCGGCGACTACCGGCGCGGAGAGCACCTCGCTCGACACTCGTGCTCGCCACAGCGTGGCCCCGTCGGAATCGAGCGCGATCACCTCGCCCTCGGCCGAGCCGACGACGACCAGCTTGCCGTCGGCGCCGACGCCTCCCGACAGCTGCGCGGGTACGCGCACGCGCCACACTTGCCGCCCGCTCGCGGCGTCGAGCCGGACGACCGTGCCATCCGCGGCCGCGGCGAAGACGCTGCCGTCACTGACCGCGGGGGTGAAGGTCTCGAGCTCCGCCTTGCCCACCGACACCTGCCAGAGCACGCGCACCGGGATCGGGCTGGGGATCTGCACGAGAGGCGCCGGCGGCGGCGGCGCCGAGCGGCCGAACCAGTCGAGCGGGTTCAGGCTGAATCCGCTGCACCCTCCGAGCGCGGTCACGGCGACGACGACTGCGAACGGCCGGATCAGCGTCATGCGCCCGACGGCCGCGCGAGCGGACCCGCCGCGTGCGCGCGGCCGCGGATCACTTCGCACCGACGCCATCGAGCTTCAGCTGGATCAGTTCGCGCGCCGGTTCCTCGCCCCCGCCGAGCTTGGAAAGCGCGGCCTGGTACGCGGCGCGCGCCTCGGCCGGCTTGCCCTGCGCGTGGAGCACGTCGCCGCGGGCATCCTCGAACAGCGCCTCGAAGGACGCCGGAGGCTTGACCGCGAGCACCTTGAGCGCTTCGTCGTAGGTCTTCTCGTCGAGCAGGACGGCCGCGAGCCGGAGCCGCGCGAGCGCCTGCACCTCCGGGTCACGCCCCTTGTCGATCACCCACTGCAGCTGGACGCGCGCCGCCTTGAGGTCGCCCGCCTCGAAGTGGACCTTTGCCGACACCAGCGCGCCCAGCGTCGCATAGAGCGACCCGGGATAGGACTCGAGCAGGGTACCCGCAAGCTCGCGCACCTTCTTCGCGTCGTTCGCGCCGGCTGCCCTCTGCAGCTCGGTGTAGACGGCCGCGGCCTGCGCCGACTGCGAGGTCTGATACCAGCCCCAGAACCGCCACGCCGCGATCAGCAGCAGCGCGGCCGAGATCGCAATCACGATCAGGTTGCCGTACCGGTTCCAGAACGACTTGATCTCGGCGATCTGTTCCTGTTCTTCGAGGTCGTAGGCGGCCATTTAGGTTTCGTCCGCGTAAAGGAGTTGAGAAAGGCTGTCCGGGAGCGCATCGAGCGCCAGCCGGATCTGCGCACGCTCGACGCGCAGGAGCTTCACGCTCGCCTCGCGGGCCGCAGCTTCGTCGTCGCCAACGATCACCGCCACCTGCGCGCCACTTGCGTCGGCCCGGCGCATCTGGGCCTTGAAGCTCCCGCCACCGCAGTGGTGGACGACCGAGAAGCCGTGATCGCGCAGCCGCTCGGCGACGGTGAACGCGAACCGGTCGGCAGCCTCGCCCTGGTGCACGAGGTAGACGTCTTGCGCCTCGGCCGCCACGGGGCCGCCCGCCTCCTGCAGCAGCGCGATCAGGCGCTCGACCCCCATCGCGAAGCCGATCGCCGGGGCCGGCTTGCCGCCGACCTGGGCAAACAGCCCGTCGTAGCGTCCACCGCCGCACACCGTCCCCTGTGCGCCGAGGCGGTCGGTCACCCACTCGAATACGGTGAGGTTGTAGTAGTCGAGCCCGCGCACGAGGTGATGGTCGATGGAGAACGGCAGGCCCGCGTCCTTCAGGATGGCCTGCAGGCCGTCGAAGTGTTTTAGCGAAGTCTCGCCAAGGTGGTCGAGGAGTTTCGGCGCGTCCTCGATGATCGGCCGCATCGCGGCATTCTTGCTGTCGAGCACGCGCAGCGGGTTGGTGACCAGCCGGCGGCGCGAATCGGCGTCGAGGTCGGCTTCGTGCCGCTGGAGGTGCGCCACCAGCGCGTCGCGATGCGCGCGCCGCTCGTCGAGCGCGCCGAGCGAGTTGATCTGCAGCCGCACGCCCTCGAGGCCGAGGTCGTCCCAGAGACGCGCGCACATCAGGATGAGCTCGGCGTCCACGTCGGGCCCGGCGTAGCCGAGCGCCTCGGCGCCGACCTGGTGGAATTGCCGGTATCGACCCTTCTGCGGCCGTTCGTGCCGGAACATGGGGCCCATGTACCAGAGCCGCTGCGCCCCGGCGTGGAGCAGCGAGTGCTCGATGGCCGCGCGCACCGTCGAGGCGGTCGCCTCCGGCCGGAGCGTGAGGCTCTCCCCGTTCAACTCGTCGACGAAGCTGTACATCTCCTTCTCGACGATATCGGTGGCCTCGCCGATCGCGCGCCGGAAGAGCGCGGTGTGCTCGAGCAGCGGCGTGCGGATGTTGCGGTAGCCGTAGGCGTGCGCCCACGAGCGCACGACTTCCTCGAAGCGCTCCCACAGCGCGGCCTCGTCCGGCAGGATGTCGTTCATCCCCCGGACCGCCTGGATGGTCTGGGTCATCTGCAAGGGCGGCCGCTCTACGCGACGGCCTTCTCTGGTTCGTTCGGGTCGGCCGCCGGCGCGCGCCGGCCCCGGCCGCTCGGGCCGTAGGTCGCGCGGACGTAGTCCTCCACGATGCCCTGGAACTCCTCGGCGATCGCATCGCCCTTCAGCGTGACCGTCTTCACGCCATCGACGTACACCGGCGCGACGGGTCGCTCGCCGGAGCCCGGAAGGCTGATTCCGATGTTGGCCTGCTTCGACTCGCCCGGGCCGTTCACGACGCATCCCATCACGGCGACGTGCATCTCCTCGACGCCCGGATAGGTCCCGCGCCAGACCGGCATCTGCGCGCGGAGGAAGCTCTGGATCTTGGCCGCGAGGGACTGGAATACGGTGCTCGTCGTGCGCCCGCAGCCGGGGCAGGCGATCACCAAAGGGGCGAACGAACGCAGGCCCATCGTCTGCAGCATCTCCTGCGCGACCACCACCTCGCGCGTACGGTCGCCGCCGGGCTCCGGAGTGAGCGATACGCGAATCGTGTCCCCGATGCCCTCCTGGAGCAGCACCGCCATCGCGGCGGTCGACGCCACGATGCCCTTGGAGCCCATCCCGGCCTCGGTCAGGCCCAGATGCAACGGGTAGTCGCAGCGGCGCGCGAGCTCCCGGTACACGGCAATCAGGTCCTGCACCCCGCTCACCTTGCACGAGAGCACGATCCGATCCCCGGCGAGGCCGAGCGCCTCGGCGCGCGCCGCGCTCTCCAGCGCCGACGCGATCAGCGCCTCGCGCATCACCGCGTCCGCTTCGAGCGGCGCGGAACGCTGCGCGTTCTCGTCCATCATCCGCGCCAGGAGGTCCTGGTCGAGGCTCCCCCAGTTGACGCCGATGCGCACCGGCTTGCCGTAGCGGCACGCGGCCTCGATCATCTGCGCGAACTGCTCGTCGCGCCGGGCGCCCTTGCCGACGTTGCCGGGGTTGATCCGGTACTTCGCGAGCGCCGCTGCGCAATCCGGGTGCTCGGCGAGCAGCTTGTGGCCATTGAAGTGGAAGTCGCCGACGAGGGGGACGGAGCAGCCCATCGCGTCGAGACGCGCGCGGATCGCCGGCACGGCGACCGCCGCCTCCGCCGTGTTCACGGTGACTCTCACGACTTCCGACCCGGCACCCGCGAGTTCGAAGACCTGTTGGACCGTGGCGTCCGCATCAGCGGTGTCGGTGTTGGTCATCGACTGGACCATGATCGGCGCGTCGCCCCCGAGCAGGACATCGCCGATCCGGACCTGGCGCGAGGCGCGGCGCTTCACCAGCATGGGCCCCGCCTCACTCGAGCTTGAGCCGCGCGACGTCGGTGCGCGTGAACGGCATCAGGTCGACGTCGGACTCGTTGTAGCGCAACCGCACCCCGTGGGCGTTGCCGATCACGATCGAGAACGGCGCGACACCCTCGACCTCGCGCCGCGTGCCCGGAGGGTTGAGCTGCGAGAACACGATGCGACCCTCGGCATCGCGGATCTCGACCCAGGACTCACGGTTGAAGGCGAGCTCGATGCGCTTTGCCGTCAGCACGGTCTCGACCGGCCGCGACGTCGGGGTCGGCGCGGCGATCGCCGCCGGCTCCGTTGCGGAGGCAGCGGGCGCCGGGGCGACCAGCGGAGTGACCACCTCGCGCTGGACGGTCGCGGTCGGCGCCGTCGGCCTCGCGGCGGCGAACTTCGGCGGCTCGGTCGGCCGCAGCAGCCATTCGACCAGCACGCCGCCGACAGCCACGATCACAACCACTGAGAGCACGACGTAGACGAGCGAACCGCGGCGCGTCTGGCGCGGGATCGTCACGCCCGTTCCGCGCGGGCCGGTGACGGTCGGACCTGCCGCGGTCAGCGGGGAGGCGCGCAGCTGTGCGACCAGGGCGTCGGCGTCCGCGCCGACGAGCTTCGCGTAGGCGCGAATCATCCCGCGCACGAATGCCGGACCGGCGAGGGCATCGTAACGGTCCGCCTCGAGCGTCTCGATCTGTTTCGGCGAGAATTTGAGGCGTAGCGCGATCTCGGTCACGGTCAGTCCGCGCGCGACGCGCGCGGCGGCGAGCTGCCGCCCGGGCGTGCGCGGTTCGGGAGTCTCTGGATTTGTGGTCTCGTTCACTGGAGCCTCCCTCACTCGTAGTCGCCGCGCTGCATCGCCTGATACTCGGTGGATCCGGCGTAGCGGCGTCGCAGCTGGTTCGCGAGGGTCGCCTCCGCGAGCCGGTCGCCGAGCTTGCGCTCGATGCGGACCGCCAGCCACAGCGACTCGGGCGTGCCGTCCGGCACGAGCCGGTTGAAACGCGTCACGAGGACTTTCGCCTCCGGCAGCTGCCCGCGCCGATACAGCAGCTCCGCATACGGCAGCAGCGCCTGCAGGCTGTTCGGATCGAGCCGCAGCGCGCGGTCGAAATACGTTGCAGCTTCGGTCGGATTGCGTTTGGTCAGGCACCGGCCGGCCGCGGCGAACGACTTCGCCGGCGACTGGTAGAGCGGGTTCCGGATCGCGTTCAGGAACCACTGGATCGATTGCTCGTCGCGCCCGGTCTGGCAGAGGAACCAGCCATAGTTGTGGTTGAGGTCCGGATCCTGCGGGGCGAGTTGCAGCCCGCGCCGGAAGTTCGCTTCGGCCGCGGCGTTGTCCTTCAGTTCCATGTTCACCAGGCCGAGGACGTTGTATGCCGGTGCGTAGTTCGCATCGGCCTGGATCGCGATGCGCGCCTCCTCGAGCGCGACGCCGAGGTTCCCGAGTTCGTAATAGGCGCTGGCAAGATCGGCATGCGCCTTCGCGCGGGTGCGCGCATCGCGCATCTCGGCAACCACGCCGGTATCCGGGTCGGGGCTCGGAAGATCGCGATCCGACCGGGGCGTCGGCCCGCCCCCGTTGGTTGAGGCGCAACCGGCGATCAGCGCCGCCAGCAGCAGCGCGCCGAGCCCGCCCCGATGTCTGGCCCAGCTCATTCCACCCTCGCGAGTCGCGGTGCACGCCGTGTCCGGTCGCGCACCTGGCCGGCGAGCTGTCCGCACGCGGCAGCGATGTCGTCCCCGCGGGTCTTGCGCGTAGTCGTCACGATGCCCGCCGAGTTGAGAATCTCCGAGAAACGCCGCACCCTCTCGCGCGGCGAGCGCCCGAAACCCGAGTCCGGGAACGGGTTGAAGGGGATCAGGTTGATCTTGCAAGGCACTGCCGCGACGCGACGCGCCAGCTCGCGCGCCTGCGCATCGGAGTCGTTCACGCCGTCCAGCATTACGTACTCGAACGTCACGAAGTCGCGCGGTGCCTTCTCCAGGTAGCGTCGGCACGCCGCGAACAGCGTCGCAAGCGGGTATTTCTCGTTGATCGGAATCAACCGGCTGCGCAGCGCGTCGTTCGGCGCGTGCAGGCTCACCGCGAGCGCCACCGGGCACTCGTCCCGCAGCCGATCCATCATCGGCACGATTCCGACCGTCGATACGGTCACGCGCCGCCGCGAGAGCCCATAGGCATTGTCGTCGAGCATGAGCCGCAGCGCCGGAAGCACGTTCTCGAGATTGAGGAGCGGCTCGCCCATGCCCATCAGCACCACGTTGCTGATCGCCCGCTCCGTACCGTGCACCGCGCCCAGGGCGCGGTTGGCCCACCAGAGCTGGCCGACGATCTCCGCGGTGGTGAGGTTGCGATTGAAGCCCTGGCGGCCGGTCGAGCAGAATCGGCACGCCATCGTGCAGCCCGCCTGGCTCGAGACGCAGAGCGTGCCTCGGCTCTCCTCCGGGATGAAGACGGTCTCCACCGCATTTGCGGCGCCGAGATCGAGCAGCCACTTGCGCGTGCCGTCCGCCGCGACGCTGTCGCGGAGCATGCGCGGGGGCACGACTTCGGCCGTCTCGGCGAGACGCTGCCGGAGGCTGCCCGCGAGGTCGCTCATGCGCTCGAACTCCGACTCGCCCGCGCGATGCACCCAACGCAGCACCTGGCGCGCACGGAAGGGCTTCTCGCCGATCGCGGCGCAGAACCCCGCCATGCCGGCGGCGTCGAACTCGAGCAGGTTGGCCTTCATCCGCGGCGCCAGCGTCAGCGCGAGAACAGCTCGCGTGCCGGGAAGAAGAACGCGATCTCCGCGCGCGCGGTGTCCGGGCCGTCCGATCCGTGGACCGCGTTCGCGTCGATCGACTCGGCGAAGTCCGCGCGGATCGTTCCCTGCGCGGCCTTCTTCGGGTCGGTGGCGCCCATCAGTTCGCGGTTTTTCGCGATCGCATTCTCCCCTTCGAGCACCTGGACGATCACCGGTCCGGAGGTCATGAACTTGACCAGATCGCGGAAGAAGGGGCGCTCGCGGTGCACCGCGTAGAAGCCCTCGGCGTCGTGCTGCGAGAGCCACATCATGCGCGCGGCGATGATCTTCAGGCCGGCGGCCTCGAAGCGCGCGTAGATCTGCCCGATCGCGTTTTTCGCGACTCCGTCGGGCTTGACGATCGATAGGGTCCGTTCCACCGCCATGCTCGCTCCCTTGCCGTTTTCTTGGATGTCGAAGTAACCCGTTATTTTATCACCGGTTTCGATCTGAGCCGCGGGTTTGCCGCAGTTTCGCGCTGGTGTTTCGCGTCTGAGCGCTCCCAGACAGGCTCGAACCCAGCCTCGCCCGGACCGGCGCGCAGCGCCGCAGCGACCCCGATCCCCGCTACCCACGCCAGCTCTCCGCCGCAATAGAGCAACGGCAGCCGCTCGCGGTCCCATGGGGGGACGCCGCTCTCCTGGAGGAGCGCTTTCAGCGCGCGTCGCGGACGGCGCGTGTCGATGCGGAGCCGCTCACCGCCGCGGCGCAGGCGGACCTCCAGCCGGCCGGGCCGGACCGCGGCGACCGCGAGCCCGCGCCCCGTCGTCCGCCTGAGATGGAGGACCCCGCCGAGCTCGGGGATCCCCCACGTTCGTCCGCCGGGCCACCGCACGCGGAATCCGGCGGGCACGTCGGGCCTCCGTCGGACCACGCATACATTCCCGCGGAAACGCCGGATCTCCACCTCCCCCACCATGACCCGGACCGCGGCGTCGGCCTTGGCCTCGAGCAACTGGCGCAAGGCCTCTTCGAGCCGCGCGCTGTCCGGTGCGGCGACCCCGACCCGCATCAGGATCAGGCGGAGCGCGTTCTTCGCGCGTGCCTTCGGCAGCGCGGCCAGCGCCGACATCGCGAGCTGTCCATCGACCGTCGCGGCGGACGTGTCGTCCGCCGCGACGGCCAGCACGACCTCGTTCGCCTCCGCCATCAGTGCGGCGCTCCGCGCCAGGTTCGCGCTTGCCCGCGGGTTGATCTCCCGCAGCAGGGGCAGGATCCGGTGCCGCACGAGGTTGCGCGCCCGGTCGGTGTCGGCGTTGCTCTCGTCCTCGACCCAAGACAGCCCCCGGGACCGCGCGAAGGCCTCGAGCTCGGCGCGCGTGACGCCCAGCAGGGGGCGAAAAAGCATCGGCGGCGCGCGCCGTCCGCGACCGGACTGCGCCCGCAGCGCCGGCATCCCCGCCAACCCCGCGGGCCCGGCACCGCGCACGAGCTGGAGCAGCACGGTCTCGGCTTGATCGTCCTCATGCTGCGCGAGGGCGACGAAGTCCGCGCGCAGCGCGGCGAAGTGCGCGTAGCGGGCCGCGCGGGCCGCACCTTCGAGGCCGAGCGCGCGATGCGGCGCCAGGTCCGCCTTCTTCACCGCGCAGCGCAGCCCGTACCGCCGTGCCGCGGCCCGGGCGAACCGGGCCCACTTCGCCGCGTTCGGGCTGATGCCGTGATCGACGTGCAGGCAGTCGAACGCGAGGGGGTGACGCGGCGCGAGCGCCGCGAGAAGCTCGAGCAGCGCGATCGAGTCGACGCCGCCCGACAGGGCGAGCGTCAGGCGCGCGCCGCGCGGGACGTGCCGGACAAGCTCCGAGCCGACGCGCTCGAGGAGGTCACTTGACCGTCGCTTCCTTGAACTTGCCATGACCCATCAGCCGCTCGAAACGCGCTTCGACGAGCTCCGACGGGCTCTTGTCCGCGAGGCCGCGAAGCGCGTCCTGCAGCGCCTTCTTCAGGTTCTGTGCCGCAGCCGCGTGGTCGCGGTGCGCGCCGCCCAGAGGTTCGTTGATGATCTTGTCGACGAGCCCGAGTTGCTTCAGGCGGGCGGACGTGATGCCGAGCGTCTCGGCCGCCTCGGGCGCCATTTCGGCGTTCTTCCAGAGGATCGATGCACAGCCTTCGGGCGAGATTACCGAGTAGGTCCCGTACTGCAGCATCATCACGACGTCGCCGACGGCGATCGCAAGCGCGCCGCCCGAGCCGCCCTCGCCGATGATGGTGGAGACGATCGGCACCTTCAGCTCCGACATGACGTAGATGCTGCGCCCGATCGCCTCCGACTGTCCGCGCTCCTCCGCACCGATTCCGGGGTACGCCCCGGGCGTGTCGATGAAGGTCAGCACCGGCAGTCCGAACTTCTCCGCAAGCCGCATGAGACGCATCGCCTTGCGGTAGCCCTCCGGCCGCGGCATGCCGAAGTTGCGATGGATCTTCTCCTTGGTGTCGCGGCCCTTCTGGTGCCCGAACACCATCACCGGCTGGCCATTGAAGCGCGCGAGCCCCCCGACGATCGACGCGTCGTCGGCGAACGCACGGTCGCCGTGCAGCTCCTCGAAATCGGTGAAGAGCGCGTTGACGTAGTCGAGCGTGTAGGGCCGCTGCGGATGCCGGGCGACCTGCGCCACCTGCCACGGCGAGAGCTTCCCGTAGATCTCCTTGGTGAGCGCCTGGCTCTTCTTCTGCAGCCGCGAGATCTCCTCGGAGATGTCGACCGCGGAGTCGTCCTGCACGTAGCGCAGCTCGTCGATGCGCGCCTCGAGCTCCGCGATCGGCTGCTCGAAATCGAGGAAGGTGGACTTCAGGGCGGGCGGCGCCATGGGACCGGGATTCTACTGCACGCGCCGGCCGCTCAATACTCGACCGGCACCGGGTCGAGCGAGCGCCAGAGGTACCAGGTGGCGACCGACCGCCAAGGCCTCCACTGCTCCGCAAGCTGTTGAATGACAGCGGGTTGCGCGAGATCGTCGTGGCAGAAGTAGTGACTCGCGACGGCCCGCTGCAGGCCAAGGTCGGCCAGTGGGAGCACGTCGGGACGGAGCAGATTGAAAAGCAGGAACATCTCCGCAGTCCAGCGACCGATTCCGCGCACCTGAACCAGCTCGGCGATCACCGCCTCGTCGTCCATCTCGGACCAGCGGTGGGCGTGAACGGTGCCGTCGGTGAAGTGTCGCGCCAGATCGCGGAGGTACTCCGCCTTGCGCCCCGACAGGCCGCAGGCACGCAACCGGGGCAGATCGAGCGCGTGGACGGCCGTGGGCGCGACCGCCGGCATTGCGGCGACGAGCCGCGCCCATACGCTGTCGGCCGCTTTCACGGAGATCTGTTGGCCCACGATCGAGCGCGCAAGCGTCTGGAACGGGTCGCCGCGACTGCGCAACCCGATGCGCGGATGCGCCCGGATGATCCCGGCCATCACCGGATCGCGCCGCGCCAGCGCGCGCTTGGCGCGCAGCCAGTACTCGGGCACGACACGCACCTCACCGATCATCGGCCGTCACGAGCGCGCCGCGGTCGGAAGGTTCAGCAGCAGGTTCTGCGGCTTCATCCGCACGACGTTCTCGTCATCCATCGCGAGCGCAAGGTAGACCGGGCGGCCCGCGATGTCCCGGCGCATCGCGGCCGGCTCCGCGAACTCGAGCCGGAACAGCGCGAGCAGCCGCTGCAGTCGGCCCGCCTCGACCTCCTCGCCGCGCCACAAGTCGTTCAGCACCGCCGTCGACTGGGCGTCGAGCCCGATGTGCCAGGCCCAGCGCTGGTCCTCGATCTGCCGCACCGGCGTGACCTTCACCTCGAGGCCGAAGAAGTGCGCGACCCAGCGCTCGATGACCCGCGTGAAAGCCGCGAGCGCCGCGCGGCCATGGTTGACGCTGATCACGAAGTCGTGGCGCTGATCGCGCAGCCAGTACAGGTGTGCGTTCTCCCGATCCAGGACTTCGAGGTTCACCGCTCGCATCGGCGTCTGCGCCTCGACGATCAGCCGGCCGAGGCTGCCGTACGTGCCGCCGGACGCGTGCAGCCCCACCATCTCCCGATCCGCCAGCATGATCTGCCCGTCGTCCACGCTCGCCTGCTGCTCGCGGTAGAAGAGCTCGCCCGCACGCGCCTCGAGCGGGTCCGACACCCCTTCGAGCACGTTGCGCAGGAGGATCTGGGCGAGCTGGTCGATGAAGAGCGGCGGCGTTCTGACTTCACCCGCGAAGATGCCGAGGTAGCAGGCCTCGACCGATTCGGCCTCGAGCAGCCGCGCGCGGAAATCGAGCAGCACCCGATAGTTGAAGCGCGTGTCCTCGTCCTCGATCGCGGCCAGGTCGGCCGGGCTCACCGCGCGGCGCGGCTCCGCGAGGAGCCGCTCGTGCAGTGCGACCTCGCCGGGCCCAGACTCCTCCACCGCCCGGACCTCGGGTCGCAGCAGGTAAGCGCGCAGGAAGTCGTCGGTGACGCGCAGCCGCCCGGAAGCGTCGCGCTCGAGCAGGTGAAACCCGGAGTTGCGCCAGAAGTCCTGGGCCATGACGCCGCGCGCGGCGCGCGCCGCGCTACGCGTCGGCGTGCACGAGGTCGAACACGCGGCTGTGGGAGGCCACGTGCTGGAGCAGGAACTCCATCTGGTCGGACAGGATGCGGCGGTTGGTGAGGATCAGGTACTCGGCCTTGTTCGGCACGTAAGGCACGTAGAAGAGCTCGATGCCCGCCTCGTTCGGCGTGCGGTTGCGCTTCACGCCGTTGCAGTGCCGGCAAGCGGTGACCACGTTCGTCCAAGTGTCGCGCCCGCCGCGCGAGAGCGGCAGGATGTGGTCGCGCGTGAGGCGCAGGAAGCTGAATTCCCCGCCGCAGTACGCGCAGAGGTGACGGTCGCGGCGGAAGAGCTCGCGGTTGTTCAGCGGCGGAACCTGCGCGAACCCCTTCATCGCCATCGCCTTGCCCTTCACCGCGATGATCGAGTGGCCGGTGATGCTCGAGCGCTCGCCGGTCGCGCGGCAGATCCCGCCGTAGGCGGTGAACGCCGTCTGGCCGAGGGTCCAGGCCACCAGGTTCTTCGCATAGTAGAAGCAGGCCTGCTGCCAGCTGACCCAGCGATGCGGGACCCCGTGCGAGTCGAGCGTCAGGATCAGCGGGGCGTCCATGATGGCGGCATGCAGGTTCCGGATCGCGAATGCAGCCGATTGTGCCCTAAAAACAAGCAACCCCGCTAGGGTTGCTCCCGCCCCCGCGGGTCCGTCAGTAAAGCGCGCCGGCCAGCTTCCGGCGGTACTCGCCGACCAGGTCGGGCTGGTCGGCCGCGACACCGAAAAGCGCGACCACGGTCTTGCGCGCGCGCTCCCGCCACTCGCCGCGGTCACGGCGCACGACCTCGATCAGCTCGTCGAGCGCGGCCCGAAACCGGCCTTCCGCCGCGAGGCGGTCCGCGTAGCCGAGGCGCACGTCGAGATCCTGCGGACGCGCGTCGAGGACGGCCTTGAGCGTGGCGACGTCGGGCAGGCTGCTGCCCGCGCCTACACAGCGCGACCTTCGTCGCGATCGCGGCCGCACGCTCGTCGCGCTGCTCTTCCGGTACCACGCAAGCGCGCCTCGGCGCCGGCATAGTCGTTCCGCGCGACGAGCAGCGCGGCCAGATCGACGCGCGCAGTCGGCGTTTTCTGCGTCGAGCGACAGCGCCTCCCGCAGCAGCGCTTCCGCGGTGGATGGATCACCGCGCGCCGCTGCGGCCGCAGCCTCGCGGCGGAGGTTCTCGCTGCGCCGAAGGAACGAGCCGCTCGATGAACCCGCGCACGCCCGATTCCGGCAGTGCGCCGGTGAATTCGTCCACGAGTTCGCCGTCGACGAAGCCCTTGACGTTCGGGATTCCGCGCACGCCGTAGCGCGTCGCGATCTCGGGACTCGCGTCGGTGTCCAGCTTGGCGAGCAGGAACCGGCCGTCGTATTCGACCGCGAGCTTCTCCAGGATCGGCTTGAGCGCGCGGCAGGGTGCACACCAGGAGCGCCCAGAAATCGACCAGGACAGGTACGGTCTTCGACCGTTCGAGGACGTCCTGCTCGAAGGAGGCGGTCGTCGTATCGAAGGAGTGCGTCGGACATGTTCGGGGATCCTCGGGTCTCGGGACGATATCAGGGCGAAAACTCGGCGATTCAACGCATGCCCCGTGCACCGCGGCGCGGTTGATCTCGGTCAAGCGCCGGGCCGCCAGCGCGACTAACGTGGAGACAAGGGAACGACCGGAGACTGCCATGCTCGACACCGCCACCCTCGCCCGTTTCGGCGCCAGCGCTCGAGCGCCGCCGTACCGAGCTCGAGCAGGACATCCGGGCCAAGCTCGCCGCGGCACGCGATGTCACGGGAAGCGCAATGATTGACCAGGTGATCGAAGGCGGCGACTACGCCAACGCCGACCTGATCGCCGCTCTGGATATCGCAGAAGTGCAGCGCGACGTGGTCGAACTGCGCGAGCTCAATTCGGCGCGTGCGCGGATCGACGCCGCGACGTATGGCGCCTGCGTGGACTGCGGAGCCGACATCCCACTTGGGCGCCTGGAAGCGTATCCGGCCGCGATCCGGTGCACCGCTTGCCAGGCGCGGGCGGAAACTCGGGCCGGCACGACTCACGCGCGGCTGTAGCCGAGACATTCTTAGAAAAGAAAAGCCCCCGGCATCGCCGGGGGCAAAAAACTTTCACCCCAAAGGAGGAGGAAAAAGGCGAAAGCTAGTCCTTGAAGAGCAGAAGGCGTGCCAGCTTTTGCGGGGCCTCGGTGCGTGACTTTTTTGGCACCGCCGGCCGCCCCCGCGTGAAACTGTGCACGCACACGACGCCGCGCCGTCGGCGACGGTGTCGTCAGTCGGTCAGAGCCCGAGGTAGGCCTGACGCACCCGGTCGTCGGCGAGCAGCTCGGCCCCGCTCCCCTGCATCGCGATCCGCCCGTTTTCCAGCACGTAAGCCGTCTGCGCGAGCCGCAGCGACACTGCGACGTTCTGCTCCACCAGGATGATCGTCAAACCCCGCTGGTGGAGCGCCTTGATGGTGTGAAAAACTTCCTGAACGACCGTGGGCGCGAGCCCCAGCGAGGGCTCGTCGAACATGATCAGCTCCGGCTGGCCCATCAGGCAGCGCCCGATCGCGAGCATCTGCTGCTCGCCGCCCGACAGGGTCCCGGCGGCCTGGGCCTCGCGTTCCCGCAGGCGCGGGAAGAGTCCGAACACCTCCTCGAGCGTCGCTTTCATCCGCGCGCGCGCGCGCGCGAGCATGGCGCCCATCTCGAGGTTCTCCCGCACCGTGAGGGTGGGAAAGACCTGCCGTCCTTCCGCGACCTGCCCGACGCCGAGCTCGCACACCGCGTGGCTCGGCAGCCCGCCGATCTCGTGGCCGCGGTAGCGTACGGTCCCGCGCCGTGGCGTCTCGATCCCGGCGATCGTCCGGATCAGGCTCGACTTGCCCGCGCCGTTCGAGCCGACGATCGCGACGATCGCGCCCTGGTCCGCCTCGATCGACACCCCGTCGAGCGCCTGGGCGTCGCCGTAGAAGAGGTCGAGGTCGTGAACTTCGAGGACGGCCGTCACAACGCTTCTTCGCCCAGATAACATTCGAGCACCGCCGGATCGCGCACCACCTCCTCCGGCGCGCCCTCGCAGATCTTCTCGCCGTGATGGAGCACCACCACGCGCGCGGCGAGCGCCATCACCGCGCGCATGACGTGCTCGATCAGCAGGATCGTGAGGCCGGTCTCGCGGTTGATGCGGCGGAAGACGCTCGACCATCTCGTCGACCTCGGTCGGCCGCAGGCCCGCCATCACCTCGTCGAGCAGCAGCAGCCGCGGCCGCGTCGCCATCGCGCGCGCCACCTCGAGGCGCTTGCGCTCCGGAAGAGTGAGGCTCGCCGCGAGCGCACCGCCCTTGTCCTGCAAGTGCAGCAGCTCGAGCACACGGCGCGCCTCGCGCCGCGCGTCGACCACGCGTGCCGACGCGTTGAGCGCGCCGACCACGACGTTGTCGAGCACGGTCATCTGCGGGAACGGCTTCACGACCTGGAAGGTCCGGCCGATTCCGGCGCGGCAGACCTGGTGCGGAAGGAGGCCGGTGACCGCGCGTCCGGCGAGCGACACCGTACCGGCGTCGGGCGCGAACACCCCGGCGATGACATTGAAGCAGGTGGTCTTGCCCGCGCCGTTGGGTCCGATCATCGCCGCGATGGCGCCCTCCGCGACATCGAAGGAGACACCCTGCACCGCGCGCAGGCCGCGGAATGCCTTGCTGACACCGCGCACCTCGAGGAGGGCCATCGTCACCGCCGCGCCAGACCGAGCCGCCGCGCGATCGTCGGCCAGATCCCGTGGGGGAGGAACATCACCACCACCAGCAGGCACAGGCCGTAGAACACCTGCTTCACGCCCGGGATCTCCAGGCCGGCGAGCGCCATCAGCTCGGTGATCCCGTCGGCCAGGATGGTGAGCACCGCCGCGCCGAGGATCGGCCCGAAGAGCGTGCCGAGGCCGCCGATGATCGGACCGAGGATGATCTCGATCGAGCGGCTGATGTGGAAGATCTGCTCGGGGAAGAGGTTGTTGTAGTAGAACGCGAAGAACACGCCGGAGAGCGCGGTCATCGCGGCGCTGATCACCACCGCGAGCATCTTCCAGCGGAAGGTGTTGATCCCGAGCGCCTGCGCGGCCTCCTCGTTCTCGCGGATCGCCTGCCAGTAGTAGCCGGCGCGACTGCGCAAGAGCCAGGCGCAGAGGGCGAAGGCCGCGGCCGTGAGCGCCAGCATGACGTAATAGAACATGCGCGGCGTGCCGCGGAGATCGAGGAGATCCCACGCCTCGCGCTGCTCGACCTTGATGAACAGCCCGCCCGGCCCGCCGAGCCACTGGATGTGGTCGAAGCCGATGCGGGTGAACTCGGCAAACGCGATCGTGAGGAGCGCGAAGTACACTCCCGAGATGCCGAACCGGAACGCGAGGAACCCGATCACCGCACCGGCCGCCACGCATACGGCGATCGCGAGCCAGATGCCCGCCCACGGCCCGATGCCGAAGTGAAAGAAGAGCCCCGCCGCCGCATAGGCCCCCAGACCTACGTACAGCGAGTGCCCGAGCGAGAGCTGTCCGGCGAAGCCCATCATCACGTTCCACGCCTGGCCGGTGAAAGCGAAGAAGAGGATCAGCGTCGCGACCGACAGGACGTAACTGCCCGCCACCCACGGCAGCGCGACCAGCACGGCGCCGAGCAGTGCGAGCAGGATCGCCGCGCGACGCTCCGGGCTCACGTTCGCTTGCCCAACAGCCCCTGCGGCCGGCGCAAACGGCCGGCCGCGCTGCTTCGCACCCGCGCGCGGCCTGACAAATCGTCGCTCCCTCGATCGCGCCTCATGTCCGTTTACCCAACAGCCCTTGCGGACGGAAGAGGAGCACGAGGATCAGCAACGCGAAGCTGAACATGCTCTTCGCCGACGGCACGATGAGCAACCCCGCCAGCGCCTCGGAGACGCCGATCAGCACGCCGCCGAGGAGCGCGCCCGGCATCGAACCGAGCCCGCCGACGATCACGATGACGAACGCGAGCAGCGTGTACGCCGGTCCGAGCACCGGGGTGACGTCGACGAGCAGGATCATCATGCAGCCCGCGACCGCAACGCAGGCCGATCCGACGCCGAAGGTGAGCGCGTAGAGCCGTTTCACGTTCAGCCCGACCACCTGGGCGCCCAGGTGGTTGTCGGCGCAGGCGCGGATCGCCTTCCCGACCAGGGTCAGCCGGAAGAAGGCGAACAGGGCTGCGCTGGTCGCGACCGCCATGCCCGCGGCGAGCAGGCGCGCCTTGTCGACGAGGATCGGGCCGATCGCGTAGGACTCGAGCTGGTAGTCCACCTGCACGCTCCGCGCGTCCGGCCCGAAGATCATCAGAAGCGCGTTGACCATGATCAGGGCGACCGCCACGAGGAGCATGAACTGCGAGTGCTCCGGCCGGGTGATGAACGGGTTGATCAAAGAGGACTGCAGCGCGTAGCCGAAGGCGAAGAACGCCGCCGCCACCGGCACCACCGCGAGCAGCGGATCGAGCCCAAGCGTGCCGAACAAGAGGACCGCCGCGTACATCGCGATCGTCATCATTTCGCCGTGCGCGAAGTTCACGACCCGCACGACACCGAAGATCACCGACAGCCCGAGCGCCATCAGTCCGTAGACGAGGCCGGTGAGCAGCCCCGCGATCACGACGTTGACGATCAGGTCAGGCGTCATGGCGGAAAAAAAGGCCGGCTCGAGCCGGCCTTCCTCCGGTTGGTCGGCCTATGCCGCGTAGCCCGGTACGGGGAACACCGGCTTCGCCGTGGCGGCGGAGGTCGGCAGGACCACCGTCGGCGTGAGGTTCAGGTTCTGAACGCACGCGGAGCCGATCCCTTCGACCTGCCCCTTCGCGTTGAACTTGATCGGCGCGCCGAGCGTCATCTTGCTCTTGATGTCGGTCTGCCGGATGGCCTCGGCGAGGACCTTCGGGTCGGTCGACTTGGCGCGCTTGTACGCATCGGCGGCGATGAGCACCGCCTCGAAGGTGAACCCCACGTTCAGGCCGTGGAAGACGAGCTTGTCCTTCGGGTTCTGCTTCAGGAACGCCTTTTCGACGACCTTGGTGAGCGGCGCGGTGGGGTCGTACCACGGCACGTTTGAGATGCAGTGCTCGGAGAGCTTGCCCAGCGTCTTGAAGAACTGCTCCTCGTACATGCCCGGCGATCCGGGACTGATCACGCCCATCGGGTTCCAGCGCTGCTTCACCATCTCGCGGCGCAGGATGATCGAGTCCTGCAGCCGGCACACGAGCAGAAGGAAATCGGCCTTTGACGCCTTCGCCTTCGACACCTCGACCGTGAGGTCCTTGGCGGCCGGATCGTAGGAGATCGTGTCGACGATCTTGAACGGCAGCTGCGTCTGGCGCGGCAGGATGGCGCCGATGCCCTTGGTCATCGCCTGACCGAAGGTGTCGTTGACGTGCATGTACACGGCGGTGCGCGGCACCGTGTTGGTCGACTGGAACAGGTCGCCGATCAGGACCAGCCCGTTGCGCACGATGTCGATCGCCGTCTGGAAGTTGCGGAACACGTACCTGTAGCCCTGCTCGGTGATCTGCGGCGCGGCGGCGATGTTGATGACGAACGGTACCCCGCGCTGCTCGGCCACCTGCGCGATCGCGGCGGCCGCACCGGAGTCGAACGGCCCGACCAGCACGTTCGCACCTTCCTGGATGAGGCGTTCGGCGCGCGTGCGCGCGACGTCGATGTTGGTCTCGGTGTCGGCGTTCATGAGCTCCACGTCGACGCCGAGCATCTCCTTGATCACGCCCGGGGCGAGGTCCGCGCCCTTCTGGCACGACTGCCCGATGAAGCCCTGGAAGCCCGACCGCGGGAGCAGCACCCCGACCTTGAGCCGCGTCGCCTGCGCGCGAACGATGGCCGGAAAGCCGAGCGTCGAGAGCGCAGCCGCGGCGCCGGCGGCTTGCACGACGCGGCGCCGAATCGGCGAGCGCGGGTTCGATCCGTTATTCATGTTCCTCCTCCCTGAAAGCCGTCATTTCCTGCCCCACGGGCAGACCGGGCGGAATTGTTAGCCGCGGGCGGGTTTTCCGCAAGCCCGACCGCGCTGCGCCGATGCGCCCTCGACGCTGCGCTCTGCCTATAATCATGCGATGGACTGGTTGCACGAGATCGCGCTCGCCGCGGGGCTCGCGTGGGCGAGCGGGATCCGCCTCTACGCCGCGCTGCTCATCGCGGGCGCGCTCGCGCATTTCGGCTGGCTCGAGCTGCCGCCGGCGCTCGAGGTGCTGAAGCACCCGCTCGTCATCGGCGCAGCGGGGGTGATGGCGCTTGGCGAGTTCCTGGCGGACAAGGTGCCCGCGTTCGACAGCGCGTGGGACGCGGTTCACACCTTCATCCGCGTGCCCGCCGGGGCGTTCCTCGCGGCCGCCGCACTCGGGCAAGCCGATCCGGTGTGGATCGCGGTCGCGGCGATCCTGGGCGGCGCGATCGCCTCCGGCACGCACCTGACGAAAGCCGGCGCGCGCGCGCTGATCAATGCATCGCCCGAGCCGTTCTCGAACTGGACCGCGTCGGTGGGGGAGGACCTGCTGGTGCCGGCCGGACTGTTCGCCGCGATCAAGCTGCCCGTGCTGTTTCTCGGGGCGCTCGCGGTGTTCCTGGTCGGGGCCGTCTGGCTGCTGCCGAAGCTCTTCCGCGCGGCCGCGCGGACCTTCCGACGCGCCGGCGGGGAGCCGATGACGCGGTAGAAATCCCCTGCTGTGCCGCCCCGGATGAAAGCGGGGCTTAGGGCGAGGGTCCGCTTAGGGGTCCGCTTAGGGGTCCGCTTAGTGGTCCTCGAGTCGCGGCGTCCAGCTCTCGCCCAGATCGCCGGTGTCCGGATCCACCCAGCCGGACACGCCGATCTCGGCCTCCTGCTCCTCGAGCGTCTCGTCGGATTCCACGTCGTCCGACTCGGCGTCGAACAGCATGTCGGCGCGGGCTTCGGCGGCGCTGGCGAAGGGGCCGTACTCCGCGCCGCTCTCCTCCGACAGCCAGTAGAAGCCGTCCGCACGCTCGACGATTCGACTCTCCTCCGGAGGCGGTGGGGTCTGCGGGATCATTCGGGCCATGGCCTGACTCCTTGAAGCGGCGCTGCAGGCACCCATCTAGAATGTCACGCGGCGTCGGGTTCGCGTGCCCATTCTGACCCTCGCCCGCGCCGGCCGCAACCGATACCTGCCCGCACCGCATCGCGGAATCGCCTTCGACCACGTGGAACTAACACCCAGCGCAACTAACACCAAGCGCAACCGCCGGAGCCCGCAATGGAACGCCAAACCCAGATCAACGTCTGGTACCTCGTGATCGCCGTGTTCGCGGTAATGTGGCTCAGCAGCCTCTGGAAAGAGGCGCGCACGGTCGAGCCGATCACCTACAGCGAGTTCGTCGGCTACCTCAAGGACGGGAAGATCGCCGAGGTCGTGATCCGCGAGAACTTCGTCGAAGGCACGTTCAAGGAGCCCCTGGGGGACAAGCGCACCCGCTTCGTCGCGGTGCGGGTGGACGAGAACCTCGCGAAGGACCTCCAGCAGTACAACGTCAAGTACACCGGCGTCATCGAAAATACCTTCCTGCGCGACATGCTCGGCTGGGTGATCCCCGCCCTGGTCTTCTTCGGCCTGTGGTGGTTCGTCATGCGCAAGTTCGCCGAGAAGCAGGGGCTCGGCGGCGGCTTCCTCTCGGTCGGCAAGAGCAAGGCGAAGCTGTACATGGAGAAGGACGTCAAGGTCACCTTCGATGACGTCGCCGGCGTCGACGAGGCGAAGGAGGAACTGCGGGAGGTGGTGCAGTTCCTCAAGAGCCCCAAGGACTACGGCCGGCTCGGCGGGCGGCTGCCGAAGGGCATCCTCCTGGTCGGCCCGCCCGGCACCGGCAAGACGCTGCTCGCGCGCGCGGTCGCCGGCGAGGCGGGCGTCGCGTTCCTGTCGATCAACGGCTCGGAGTTCGTCGAGATGTTCGTCGGCGTCGGCGCGGCGCGGGTGCGCGACCTCTTCGACCAGGCGCGCAAACTCGCGCCGGCCATCATCTTCATCGACGAGGTCGACGCGCTCGGCCGGGCGCGCGGCGCCTACGGCGTCGGCGGCCACGACGAGAAGGAGCAGACGCTCAACCAGCTGCTCGCCGAGCTCGACGGTTTCGATCCCTCGGCCGGGCTGGTGCTGCTCGCCGCGACCAACCGGCCGGAGGTCCTCGATCCGGCGCTGCTGCGTGCCGGCCGCTTCGACCGCCAGGTGCTCGTCGATCGCCCGGACAAGAAAGGGCGCATCGCGATCCTCGGCGTGCACGTCAAGAAGGTGAAGCTCGCAGCCGACGTCGACCCGGAGAAGGTCGCCGCGCTGACCCCCGGCTTCTCCGGCGCCGAGCTGGCGAACCTGGTGAACGAAGCCGCGCTGCTCGCCACCCGCCGCGGCGCCGACGCCGTCGCGCTCAAGGACTTCAACGACGGCGTCGAGCGCATCATCGCTGGCCTGGAGAAGAAGAACCGCGTCCTCAACGAGAAAGAGCGCCGCACCGTCGCCTACCACGAGATGGGCCACGCGCTCGTCGCGATGACGATCCCCGGCTCGGACCCGGTGCACAAGATCTCGATCATCCCGCGCGGGGTCGGCGCGCTCGGCTACACCATCCAACGGCCGACCGAGGACCGGTTCCTGATGACCACTGGCGAGCTGGACAACAAGATGGCCGTCCTGCTCGGCGGCCGGGCGGCCGAGCAGGTGGTGTTCGACGAGATCTCCACCGGCGCGGCCGACGACCTGATCAAGGTCACGAACATCGCGCGCAGCATGGTCACGCGCTTCGGCATGACGAGCGCCCTCGGCCAGGTCGCCTACGAGGGCGAGCAGGCCCAGTTTCTGGCCACCCCGGGCGGCGGGCTGAAGAGCCGCGAGTTCAGCGAGGCCACGGCCCGCGAGATCGACACCGCGGTGAAGGACATCGTCGACCGTGCGTTCGGGCACGCGGTGAGGATCCTGACCGACCGCCGCGCGACCCTCGAGCGCGGCGCGCAGCTGCTGCTGCAGAAGGAGACGCTGACCGAGGACGACCTGCGCGAGTTGCAGGGACCTGCGGCGGCGGCGCGGGCGGCCTGACCGCGCTCGCGGCGTTCTCGCCGCCTGCTTTCTCCTGCGAAAACATCGCTCTTCGCGCTTGATCTTTGGGGTTCGCGCAGGCAACATTCGGGCCACTCGACGGACCCTTCGGTCCGCAGCACAGCGAGAGAGAACTGAAAGCACAACTGAAAGCCGCTGTCCAGCCGAGCTGGAGCGCCGCCGAATCGGCCGAGCTCTACGGCATCAAGAGCTGGGGCGCGGGCTACTTCGATCTATCCGACGACGGCACGGTGGCGGTGAGCGTTCCGTTCAACGGCACGCGGGCCCGCGTCAGCCTCCTCGACATCATCGCCGGCATGCAGCAGCGCGGCCTGCAGATGCCGGTCCTGCTGCGCATCGAGAACATCCTCGACGCCCAGGTCTCCCTCCTCAACGACAGCTTCGGGCGGGCGATGGGCTCCCTCAGCTACGGCGGGAGCTACCGCGGCGTCTTTCCGATCAAGGTCAACCAGCAGTGCCAGGTGATCGAGGAGATCGCGCGGTTCGGGGCGCGCTACGGGCACGGCCTCGAGGCGGGCAGCAAGGCCGAGCTCCTCATCGCGCTCGCCAGCATGGAGCCCGACTCCGGCTACATCGTCTGCAACGGCTACAAGGACACCGAGTTCATCACGCTCGGCCTGCAGGCGCTCAAGCTCGGCTACCGCGTCTTCTTCGTGCTCGAGACGCCGACCGAGCTGCCGATCGTCCTGGAGACGAGCCGCACGCTCGGGATCCGCCCGATGCTCGGCGTGCGGGTGAAGCTCGCCTCGCGCGTGAGCGGCGCGTGGAACGAGTCGAGCGGCGACCGCAGCATCTTCGGCCTGACGACCTCGCAGATCGTCGAGCTGATCGACTCGCTCAAGCAGCATGAGATGCTCGACTGCCTGCAGCTCATGCACTACCACCTCGGTTCGCAGATCCCGAACATCCGCGACATCCGCAGCGGCGTGCTCGAGGCGGCGCGGTACTACGTCGACCTCAAGCAGGAGGGCGCGGCGCTCGGTTACCTCGACCTCGGCGGCGGCCTGGCGGTCGACTACGACGGCTCGCAGACGAGTTACGACTACAGCAAGAACTACTCGCTCGACGAGTACTGCCTCGACGTCGTCGAGGCGATCATGAGCGTGCTCGACCCGCAGGGCATCGAGCACCCGGTGATCATCACCGAGTCGGGCCGCGCGACCGTCGCCTACTCCTCGGTGCTGCTCTTCAACATCCTGGACGTCACGCGCTTCGAGCCGGGCCAGATCCCCGCGCCGAACCCGAAAGGCGAGCACGAGCTGATCGGCAACCTGCGCGATTCGCTCAAGAGCATCAGTCCGCGCAATCTCCAGGAGTGCTACAACGACGCGGTCTACTATCGCGGGGAGATCCGCGATCTCTTCAAGCGCGGGCAGATTCGCCTCCGCGAGCTCTCGCTCGCGGAGAACATCTTCCTCGAGATCGTGAGCGCGATCGTCCGGCGGCTGCAGGACGTGAAGCGCAAGCCGCCCGGACTGGACGGCCTGGAGCAGTCGCTCTCGGACATCTACTACGGCAACTTCTCGGTGTTCCAGTCGCTGCCGGACGTGTGGGCGATCGATCAGATCTTCCCGATCATGCCGGTGCACCGCCACACCGAGGCGCCGAGCCGCCAGGCGATCATCGCCGACATCACCTGCGACTCGGACGGCAAGATCGACCAGTTCATCGGCAACCGGGGCATCCGCAAGACGCTGCCGGTCCACCCGCTGATCGACGGCGAGCCCTACTACCTGGGGGTGTTCCTGATCGGCGCCTACCAGGAGACGCTCGGCGACCTGCACAACCTGATGGGCGACACCAACGTCGTGAGCGTGCGGATCAACGAGGACAGCACGTTCGACTTCGTGCGCGAGATGAGCGGGGACAGCATCGCCGACGTGCTGAGCTACGTCGAGTACCAGCCGCAGCAGCTCCTCGAGCAGTTCCGCAAGACCGCCGAGCAGGCGGTGCGCGACGGCCGCGTCTCGGTCGCGGAACGGCAGGCGGTCCTGGAGGCGTTCGCGGCGAGCCTGCGCGGCTACACCTACTACGAAGACTGAGCCGGGGACGCTAGCCATGGCGAAGGTGCTGATCGTCGGCGCGGGCGGCGTCGGGCAGGTGGTCACGCACAAGTGCGCCCAGGTCCCGGACGTCTTCGCGGAGATCGTGCTCGCCAGCCGCACCGAGGAGAAGTGCAAACGCATCGCCGCGCAGCTCAGCGGGAAAACTCGGCGGCCGATCAAGACCGCGCAGGTGAACGCCGACGACGTCGGGCAGATGACCGCGCTGATCGAGCGCGAGAAGCCTGCGATCGTGATCAACGTGGCCCTGCCCTACCAGGACCTGCCGATCATGGACGCCTGCCTCGCGACCGGCGTCGATTACGTGGATACCGCGAACTACGAGCCGCGCGACACCGCGAAGTTCGAGTACAGCTGGCAGTGGGCCTACCAGGCCCGCTTCCGCGAGCGCGGGATCATGGCGCTGCTCGGCAGCGGGTTCGATCCGGGCGCGACCAACGTATTTACCGCGTACCTCGCGAAGCACCACTTCGACACGATCGAGGAACTCGACATCATCGACTGCAACGCGGGCGATCACGGCCAGCCGTTTGCCACCAACTTCAATCCCGAGATCAACATCCGCGAGGTCACCGCGCGCGGGCGGTACTGGGAGAACGGCGACTGGAAGACGACCGAACCGCTCTCGGTCAACCGGATGTACGACTTCCCGGACGGCATCGGGCCGAAGAAGATCTTCCTCCTCTACCACGAGGAGCTCGAGTCGATCGTCAAGAACTTCCCGACCCTGCGGCGGGCGCGGTTCTGGATGACCTTCTCCGAGAACTACCTGAACCATCTGCGCGTGCTCGGCAACGTGGGGATGACGTCCATCAAGCCGGTGATGTACGAGGGGCGCGAGATCATCCCGCTCCAGTTCCTGAAGGCGCTGCTGCCCGACCCCGCGAGCCTCGGCCCGCTCACCAAGGGCAAGACCTGCATCGGCTGCTTCGTGCGCGGGAAGAAGGACGGCAAGGAGAAGCTCGCCTTCGTGTACAACATCTGCGACCACGAGGCCTGCTACCGCGAAGTGCAGGCGCAGGCGATCTCGTACACCACCGGCGTGCCCGCTATGATCGGCGCGATGATGATGGTGACGGGCAAGTGGCGTGGCCAGGGCGTGTTCAACCTCGAGCAGTTCGATCCGGACCCGTTCATGGCGGCCATGAACCGGCACGGGCTGCCCTGGACGGTGATCACGCCCGACGCGCCGATGGCGTGAACGCACGCACCGAGCGATTCCGGCGCCTCGATCCGCGGCGGGTGCCTTCGCCGTGCTTCGTCGTCGACGAGGCGGCGATCGAGGCGAACCTGCGGGTGCTCGACGCGGTCCAGCGCGCGAGCGGCGCGAAGGTCCTCCTCGCGCTCAAGGCGTTCTCGATGTGGAGCCTGGCGCCGCTGATCGCGCGCTATCTCAAGGGCACCTGCGCGAGCGGCCTGCACGAGGCGCGCCTCGGCCGCGAGGAGTTCGGCGGCGAGGTGCATACCTTCTCGGCCGCGTACACCGAGGCCGACCTGGCCGGGATCCTGGAGATCTCAGACCACGTCGTCTTCAACTCCTTCGCGCAGTGGGAGCGGTTCCAGCCGCTCGTGCGCGGCGCGCGTACGCACCGCCCGGAATTGAGCTTCGGCTTGCGCGTGAACCCGGAACACTCGGAGGTCAAAGTCCCGCTCTACGATCCGAGCGCGCCCTTCTCCCGCCTGGGCATCCCGCGGTCCGAATTTCGCGGCGATCTCGCGGGCATCAGCGGGCTGCACTTCCACACGCTCTGCGAGGAGGACTTCCCGCCGCTCCAGCGCACCGTCGCGGCGTTCGAGGCGAAGTTCGGCGAGTTCCTCCCCGGCCTGGAGTGGATCAACTTCGGCGGCGGGCACCACATCACGCGGCCCGACTACCAGGTGGACGATCTCGTGCGGCTGCTCCGCGACTTCCACGACCGTCACGGCGTCCAGGTCTATCTGGAGCCGGGCGAGGCGATCGCGCTCGATGCGGGCGTGCTCGTGGCCGAGGTGCTCGACCTGCCCGTTCAACCAGATGCCGCTCGCGATCCTCGACACTTCGGCGACCTGCCACATGCCCGACGTCATCGAGATGCCCTACCGGCCGCGCATCATCGGCGCGGGCGCACCCGGCGAGCATCCGCAGACCTATCGCCTCGGCGGGCAGACCTGCCTCGCCGGCGACGTCATCGGCGACTATTCGTTCCCCGAGCCGTTGCGCGTCGGCAGCCGCGTGCTGTTCGAGGACATGGCGATCTACACCATGGTCAAGACGACCACGTTCAACGGCATCCGCCTGCCGAGCATCGCGATCTGGAATTCGGACACCGACCGGCTCCGCGTCGTGCGCGAATTCGGGTACGACGAGTTCAAGCGCCGTCTGTCATGAGGAAAGCACCCGCGCGCGCCCGGCTGCCGCGCTTCCTCGGCACGGAGCTCGACCGCATCGCGCCTGAGGCGGCGCGCTTCCACGTCGTGCCGGTGCCGTACGAGAAGACCGTCTCCTATGGCGGCGGAACGGCGCGGGGACCGGCAGCCATTCTCGCGGCCTCCGGCCAGCTCGAACGCTGGGACGGCGCGAGCGATCCGGGTGCCGAAGGCATCTACACCTGGCCCGCGATCGACTGCCGCGGCAGGCCGGAGAAGGTCATCGCCTCGATCGCGGCGACGGTGACGAAGATCCTCCGCCTGGGGAAGCTGCCGGTCGTGCTCGGCGGCGAGCACACCGTCACCTGGGGCGTGATCCAGGGATACCTCGATGCCGGGGTCCGCGACTTCGGCGTCGTGCAGATCGATGCCCATGCCGATCTGCGCGACCGCTACGAAGGCGATCCGCTCAGTCACGCCTCGGTGATGCGCCGGGTCGTCGAGGCCGGGGTGCCGCTCTTCCAGCTCGGCAACCGCGCCTACTGCGAGGAGGAGCGCGCCGCCCGCACGCGCTACAACGTGCGCTACATCGACGCCGACCGGCTCGTGCGCGAGCGCATCGACGCGATCGCGCTGCCGGAGGATTTTCCGCGGCAGGTGTTCTTCACGCTCGACGTGGACGGCATCGATCCGTCGGTGCTGCCGGCGACCGGCACTCCGGTGCCCGGCGGGCTCGGGTGGTATCAGACGCTCGGGCTCTTCGAATCCGTGGCGCGGCAGCGCCGCATCATCGGCTTCGATCTCCTGGAATTCGCGCCGATCCGCGGCTTCCACGCCTTCGACTTCGCGGCAGCGATGCTCGTCTACAAGCTGATGGGGATCGTGCAACGCACGGCCTGAGGCGGCCGCGCCCCGCCGGATCAGATCTGGATCGCGCCGATGCGGTTGTGGATCGCGCGTAGCACCGACAGCGCCGCGAGCGTCGAAGTCTTGGGGTTCTCTTCGAGCGGCTTCCCCGTCACCTCGATGCGCAGCTGTCCGAAGCCGCCCTCGGCCTCGATGATATGCACGTTGCCCGGCGCCGCCGGGTCGGCGCTCAGCGAACACTCGGTCGCCTCGAACCCGATGCCCGCGAGCGCGATCGTCGCCGCGACGTTGGCGTTCTGCGGGAACAGCCGCGCCGCGTCGCCGGCGTTGCCCCGGTAGAACTCGACCGCCTGGTCGATCGCTTCGAGGTCGCAGAGCTTCTCCGCGTGCGTGCCGCGCCAGGCCTGCGGCGCCTTGCGCGAGGTGTAGCGGACGCGATCGAGCCCGCCGAGGCGCGCCGCCGCGAGCGCGTCTACGCCCGCGATCGCGCCGGCCGGAATCATCAGCTTGCCCATGTGCGTGCGACTCGCGCGCTCGAGCCGCTGAAGGAGCGCGGCATCGGTGAGCGAGCCGACCGAGGTCACCAGGAAGTCCATGCCGCTCGTCAGGCACGCCTCGCCGTACTCGGCGACCGCGGCATGGCCGGCGCACTCGATCGCCAGCTCGGGCACCTCGCGCAGCTTCGCCAGGCTGTCGACCACTTCCTCCGGCGCGACCCCGCTCGCCAGGGCGCGCTCGCTTCGCCGTAGATCCGGGCCGCACCAGCACCGAGAGGCGTACGCGCTTCGCTTCTTTGCGCAGGGCGCGCGCGACGGTGCTGCCGACTGCGCCGAGCCCGATGAGCAGGATGTGCCGCATGTTCCCTCCGTGAGGGCCGCAACTTTACGCGTGCGGCCGGGCGCCGAACAGGTCCACGGCGCCATGGACTCCGGGCCGGCACGCCCGCTGCCTACACCGAGCCAAGAAAGCGCTTGACACGCTATCTATAGTGAGGGCAATATGTTCCGTATTCAAAACATCGTTCCTTATTTGGAACATACACGTTTTGAACCTCCCTTGTTCGGAGCACAAGAGGAAGCCCATGCCCGGTGAATGGCAGGACGTAGCGGCGGTCGACGCGGTGACCGAGGACATGCCCCTGGCAGTGAAGGTCGGCGACCGCGAATTCGGGATCTACGCCGTCAACGGGACCCACTACGCCCTCGAAGACGTCTGCCCCCACGCCTATGCCCTGCTCTCGCAGGGCTTCGTGGACGGCGACGAGGTCGAGTGCCCGCTGCACGGTGCGAAGTTTCACATCCCCACCGGAAAGTGCACGAAGGAACCGGGCGGACGTGACCTCGCATGCTTCGCGATCCGGAGCGAAGGCGGGCGGCTCTTCCTGAAGATCGCCTAGCGAGCCTGGAGCAGCGCAATGCGCGACATCCGCATCGACTTTCGCAACGTCAGCAAGCGGTTCCCCGCAAAACGCAAGGATGAGACGGACGTCGTCGCGGTGCAGGGCGTCAACCTCGCCATCGCCGACGGCGAGGTGGTTTCGCTGATCGGCCCGAGCGGCTGCGGCAAGTCCACGCTCCTCAACATGGGCTCCGGCCTCTACCTGCCCACCGAGGGCGAGGTCACCGTGAACGGCAAGCGCGTGACCGGCCCGAGCAAGGACGTGGCCTTCATGCTGCAGAAGGATCTGCTCCTGCCCTGGCGGACGATCCTGCAGAACGCCGAGCTCGGCCTCGAGATCCAGGGCGTCCCGGCCAAGGAGCGCCGCAGCCGCGCGCATGCGCTGCTCACGCGCTGCCATCTCGCCGGATTCGAACGCCACTACCCGCACCAGCTCTCCGGCGGCATGCGCCAGCGCGCGGCCCTCGCGCGCACGCTCGCGGTCGACCCCCTCGTCTTGCTGATGGACGAGCCGTTCTCGGCGCTCGACGCGCAAACGAAGATGGTGCTGCAACAAGATCTCGCCCAGACCCTCGCGGCGGAAAAGAAAACCGCCCTGCTGATCACGCACGACCTCGTCGAATCGATCGCCCTTTCGGACCGCATCCTGGTGATGAGCGCCCGCCCCGGCACGATCATCGAGGAGATCCGCCTCGACGATCTACCCGACCGGGACAACCCGATGGTGCGGCGGCGCCGGCCGCGCGTGCAGGAATACGCCGCGCGCCTCATGGAGCTGCTCCATCTGCGCGACAAGATCGAGGCCGAGGAAATCTAGGCCGACCACCGAATCCACCAGGAGAAGCCGCATGACCCCCAAGAGAACCGTCCTCAAGTCCGCGCTCGCGATCGCGATGCTGTCGCTCGCGACGGCCGGCCCGGCGCGGGCCCAGACCGAGGAGATCACCTACCTGCTCCCGGCCGCCTCGTTCCTGCCGGCGTTCGGACCCTGGATGCTCGCGCAGGCGCGCGGCTACTACGCCCAGGAAGGCCTGAAGGTGAACTTCGTGTCCGCGAAGGGCGGCGTCGACGTCGCCAAGCAGGTCGGTGCCGGCAATGCCCTGGTCGGCGGCGCGATCGGCGACACGCCGATCATCGCCCGCGCTCAGGGCGTGCCGGTGAAGGCGGTCGCCGTGCTCGGCGGCCGATCGCTCACGCAGCTGGTCGTGCACGAGGGCAAAGGCATCAACGGGCCGAAGGACCTCAAGGGCCGCACGATCACGACGATGGCCTATCAGGACACCACGTTCTACTCGCTGCTCGGGATGCTCGCGACGGCCGGCCTGACCAAGAACGACGTTGACGCGCAGGCCGCCGGACCCGCGGGCGTGTGGCAGCTCTTCGCGGCGGGCAAGGCCGACGCGATGGCGGCGGTGCCCGATTGGATCGCCTCCGCGACCCAGGCCGGCGCGAAGGTGAAGATCTACTCGTCGGACGAGTACTTCAAGAGCATGGCCCAGGCGATCCTCGTCTCCGACGAGACGATCCAGAAGCGGCCGGAGCTCGTGCGCAAGCTCGTCCGCGCCACGCTCAAGGGCATGCAGGACATCATGAAGGATCCGGCCGGCGCCGCGCGCGACTACGCGACCGTGGTCACCCAGCACAAGGGCAAGGAAGCCTACGTCGAAGAGGTGTTCAAGCTCTACAACACCTACGTGTATCCCGGTCAAAAGGTGCTCGGTGCGATCGACCCGGAACGGCTCGCGGCGGTGCAGAAGTTCTACGTGAAGGAAGGCATCGTTCCCAAGGAAGTGCCGGTCGCGGACCTCTATACCAACCGGTTCGTCCAGTAGCGGACTGCGGAGACCCGCCCCGATGGCCTCGGCCCACTTTTCAGTGCCCTTGCGCGGCCCCGCGGCCGCGAGCCTGGCGGTACTCGTCGCGTTCCTCGCGGGATGGGAATGGCTGCCCGGCCTCGCGAAGATCCCGGAGTTCATCCTGCCCCCGGCGTCCAAGGTCTGGTCGGAGTTCCTGCGCATGAGCGCGAACGAGCGCCTGTGGTACCACACGGGGATCACTTCGCTCGAGGTGGTCGTCGGCTTCGTGCTCGGGTCCCTGCTCGGGGTCGTGATCGGGTTCATTCTCGGGATGGCGCCGCGCGCGGAGCTGGTGCTCTCGCCCTACATCCTCGCGCTGCAGATCGCCCCGAAGGTCGCGTTCGCCCCGCTCTTCGTGATGTGGCTCGGCTACACGGTCTACCCGAAGATCCTGGTGGCGATCCTGATCGTGTTCTTCCCGGTGATGGTGAACGTTCTCACCGCGGTGCGCACCGTCGATCCCGACATGGTGAACCTGGCGCGCGCGTTCTCCGCGACCCGCCTGCAGATCTTCCGCATGATCGAGTATCCGGCCTCGCTGCCGCCGCTCTTCTCGGGGCTGCGCATCGCGGCCACGCTCGCGGTCATCGGCGTCGTCGTCGGCGAGCTGGTCGGGGGCAACATCGGCCTCGGCTACCTGCTCACGTTCGGCGAGGGCCAGGGCAACACCGCGATGGTCTTCGTCACGATCATCGTGCTGACCGTCATCGGCATCGTCGCCTACGGGGTCGTCGTGCTCGCCGAGCGGCGCGTGCTCCACTACCTGCCGCGGGCGCAGCACTCGGCGGTGTAGGCATCGGCAATCAAGGAGGCAGCATGTCTGAAGTCGGACCCATGTTGACGCACATGCCCGCCGCGAACACGGCGGGCCTCGTGCAGGATTTCAATCCGTACCTGCAGGCGTTCCGCACGGCGCGCCGCAGCGAAGCGCCCGGCAAGGGACAGATCTACAACCCGCCCGAGCGCGAGCTGATCGTGTGGCAGACGCGCCCCGCGCCGCCGACCGAGTTCGAGCAATCGCTCGCCGCCGCGCTGGAGCAGATCTTCGCGCAGCGCATCTACGAGCTCCCCGACATCGTCGCGGCGCTCAACCGCGACGGCTTGCGCTCGCGCCAGGGAGAGACCTGGACCGAGCAGAACTTCGTCGCCACCTTCCGCGAGCTCGGCGCGCTCGCTTTCGGCTGAGGAGGCCTCCGATGGTCGATGAACAGGCAGTCGAGCGGCTCGTCAATCGCGGGCTCCGCAACCAGTGGTATCCGGTGCTGCCGAGCTGGGCGGTCGCGGGCAGCCCGATCGGAATCACGCGCCTCTCGGAGAATCTGGTGCTGTGGCGCGACGACGAGGGCACCGTGCGCGCGGTCGAGGACCGCTGCCCGCACCGCGGGGCGCGGCTCTCGCTCGGCTGGAATCTCGGCGACCGGCTCGCGTGCTGGTATCACGGCGTGGAGGTTGACGGCACCGGCACGGTCCGCAGGGTGCCGGCGGTCGGCGCCTGCCCGCTCGAGGGCAAGCAGTGCGTGAAGAGCTACCCGGTGAAGGAGCTGCGCGGCGCGATCTTCGCGTACTTCGGCGACGAGGCGCACCCCGAGCCGTGCGCGCTCGAGCTGCCGGAGGAGCTCGCGAGCCCCGCCTACGGCGCGATCCTCTGCTTCGCGAAATGGAAGTGCAACTACCGCTACGCCATCGACAACGTCATGGACCCGATGCACGGCGCGTACCTGCACGCGGTGTCGCACTCGATGGCCTCCGGCGACAAGACCGCGAACATGCAGCTGCGCAAGACCCCGACCGGGCTTGCGTTCGAGAAGACCAATCAGCGCGACGTGAACTTCGACTGGGTCGAGCTCGGGCAGTCGGGCGCCACCTGGCTGCGGCTGTCGATCCCCTACCGTGCGAACGCCGGCCCGGGCGGCAACTTCGGCATCGTCGGCTTCGCCACCCCGGTGGACGAGGCGAACTGCCTGGTGTTCTTCTGGCGCACGCGCAAGTGCGAGGGCTGGGTGCGGGACGTCTGGCAGTTCATGTACCGGACGAAGCTCGAAGGGCTGCACTGGGCGGTGCTCGAGCAGGATCGGTTCGTGCTCGAAAACCTCGCACCCGATGCGCGCTCGCGCGAATTCCTCTACCAGCACGACACCGGGCTTGCCCGGGTGCGCCGCGTCCTGCAGAAGCAGGCCGAGGAGCAGCTCGCGGCGCTCGAGGCGCATCGCGCACGGGCCGCGCCGGCGCGGGCGAGCGCCTGAGCGCAGGCGGGTTGCGCGGGACCGCAGACATGCTTCGCGACAAGCGCATCCTGATCACCGGCGCCGCGCGCGGGCTCGGCCGCGCGTTCGCGGAGCACGCGATCGCGGCCGGGGCGCGTGTTGCGGTGGCCGACGTTCTCGAGGATGCGGGCCGGACGGCCGCGGGCGAGATCGGCGCGGTCTTCCTGCCGCTCGACCTCGCCTCGCCCGCCTCCATCCAGGCCTGCGTCGCGCGCGCGTCCGAAGCCCTCGGCGGGCTCGACGGGCTCGTGAACAACGGCGCGATCACGAGCTCCGGGGGCAAGACGCTCGAGGAGCTCGACGTGGACGTATGGGACCGCGTGATGACGGTGAACGTGCGCGGGACCTGGCTCGCCACGCGCGCCGCCCTGCCCCACCTGCGCGCCTCCGGATCGGGGCGGGTCGTCAACATCGCCTCCGATACCGCATTGTGGGGCGCGCCGCGTCTGCTCGCCTACGTCGCGAGCAAGGGCGCCGTCATCGCCATGACCCGCACGATGGCGCGCGAGCTCGGCGCCGACGCGATCACCGTCAACGCGGTCGCGCCCGGGCTCACGCTCGTCGAGGCGACCGAGTACGTGCCGGCCGAGCGCCACCGCCTCTACGTCGAGGGCCGGGCGCTGACTCGCACGCAGGCGCCGGCCGACGTCTGCGGTGCCGTGAGCTTTCTCCTGTCGGACGCGGCGGCGTTCATCACCGGCCAGCTCCTCGCCGTCAACGGCGGATTCGTCATGCATTGAGGGCCGCACGGCCCGCTTCTGGAGAAGGGAACGCAAAATGAGCGATCAGGCAGTCAAGGATGCGAAAGCGCAGCAGTCGTGGGACCGCCCGGCGGGCGCGACCTTCGCGCAGTGGATGGAGTCGCGCGTCGCGCGGCTCGCCTCGCGCCGCTACGACTGGAACGCGCTGAAGTTCCAGGCCGACTTCGATCCGAAGTACCGGCGCGCGCAGATGCGCTACGTCGGCACCGGGGGCACTGGGGTCGCCTCCGACGTCAACGTCGTCCCGGCGGAGCACTTCACCTTCTCGACCATGATCATCCCGGCGGGCCACGAGGGCCCGATGCACATCCACAACGACGTGGAGGAAATCTTCTTCGTCCTGCGCGGCAAGGTGAAGGTGATGTGCGAGAAGGACGGCGAGACCTGGGAGGCGGTGGTCGGCGAGCGCGACCTGATCTCGATCCCGCCGGGCGTGTACCGCGGCGAGATCAACATCGGCGAGGAGGACGCGCTGATGTGCGTCATGCTCGGGGCGTCGAAGCCGATCACGCCCACCTACCCGCCCGACCATCCGCTCGCGAAGATCAAGCGCGGCTGATGTCCTCCGCTCCCGGCCTCGCCGACGCGCGCGTCGCGCGCCATCCGCTCGACGAGCGGCGGACGGCGCGCGGCGTGGTGTCCTTCCGCGCCGCCGGTGCGGGGCCGGCGTTGTGCCTCCTGCACGGCATCGGCAGCCAGTCCGCCTCCTGGGCGCCGCAGCTCGACGCGCTCGGGGCGCGCTATCGCGTGGTCGCCTGGGATGCGCCGGGATACGGGCGCTCAGATGCACTTGCGCCCGCCGCACCCGTTGCGGCCGACTACGCCGCGACGCTCGCCGCGCTCTGGAATGCGCTGGGGATCGCCCGGGCGGTCGTGGTCGCGAGCTCGCTCGGCGCGCTCATCGCCGGCGCGTTTGCCGCACGCTGGCCCGCGCGCGTGGCCGGACTCGTGCTGCTCAATCCGGCCGGCGGTTACGGGCATGCCGAGCCGGCGGAGCGCGAAGCGATGCTCGCCGCGCGCCTGGACCGCCTTGCCGCGCTCGGGCCCGCGGGGATGGCCCGCAACCTCGCGTCCGGCATGCTTTCGCCCGCGGCTTCCGCCGAGTCGCGTGCGCTCGCTGCATGGAGCACCGCGCAGCTCCGCCCGGACGGCTATTCACAGGCCGCGAGAATGCTCGCGGGCGGCAGCCTGGCCGACGACGCGGCGCGCTACGACGGACCCGTTCTGGTCGTGGCGGCGAGCGGCGACACGATCACGCCGCCGGCGGCTTGCGAAGCGCTCGCCGCGGCCTTCCCGCACGGCGCCTTCAAATTTCTGGAGGGGCCCGGCCACCTCTCCTACCTGGACGTGCCGGACACGGTGAACGCGCTTGTCGCCGAGTTCGCGGCGCGCTGCTTCAAGGAGGCGACGACATGAATGACGTCTCGCACAAATACAACGTCCCCGGCCTCGAGCGAGGCTTGCGGATCCTGCAGCTCTTCGACCGCAACCACCGCTTGCTGACCGGCGCCGAAGTGTCGCGCGCGCTGAAGATCCCGCGCACCACCGCCTTCCGCCTCGCGCAGACGCTCGAGCGCCTCGGGTTCCTCGAGCGCGAAGGCGACGGCTTTCGCATCGGGCCGGCGGTGATGCGGCTCGGCTTCGAGTACATCGCCTCGCTCGAGATCACCGAGCTCGCGCGCCCGGTGCTCGAGCGGCTGCGCGACGAGGCCGGCTTCTCCACGCAGCTCGTCATCCGCGACGGCCGCGACGTGGTGGTCGTCCTGCGGGCGGGGAGCCAGTCGATGTTCACCAGCAACGTGAACGTCGGGACGCGCTTCCCGGCGCACGCGACGATCCTGGGGCGCGCGCTGCTGTGCGAGCACACCGAGGAGGAGCTCGCAAGCCTCTTCCCGGAACGCGTCCTCCAGTCGTTCTCGCAGAACACGCCGAAGACCCTCGCCGAGCTGAAGGCGCTGCTGCGCGAGGATCGCGCGCGCGGCTACGTGATGAGCGAAGGGTTCTTCGAGCGCGGGATTTCCGCGATCGCGGCGCCGGTCCGCGACCAGAGGGGGCGGATCGTCGCGGCGGTGAGCATTACCGCGCAGCGCCCGACGCTCGAGCCGAAGGACCTGCGCGAGCGGCTGGTCAGGCAGGTGCAGCAGGCGGCGGCGGAGCTCTCGCACCAGCTCAACTACCGCCCGGCCGAGCAGGCAGCGTGACCGGCGTGCGGCCTTTCTCGCTCGGGGTCGAGGACCGCGTGGCGGTCGTCACCGGCGGCTCGTCGGGAATCGGGCTGGCGACCGCGCGCACGCTGCTCGCCGCCGGTGCGCGCGTGGCGATCTGCGGCCGCGACGCGCGCCGCCTCGAGCAGGCGCGCCAGGCGCTCGAACCGGTCGCCGGCACCGACCGGGTCCTCGCCGATCGGTGCGACGTGCTCGACGCCGACGCGATGGGCGGGTTCGCACGCGCGGTCGCGGACCGCTTCGGGCCCGCCGGCATCCTGGTGAACAATGCCGGCCAGGGCCGGGTGTCCACATTCGGCGACACGACCGACGCCGCCTGGCGCGAAGAGCTCGAGCTCAAGTTCTTCAGCGTGATCCGCCCGACGCGCGCCTTCCTGCCCCAGCTCGAGCGCGCGGGCGCCGGCGCGATCGTGTGCGTGAACTCGCTGCTCGCGCGCCAGCCGGAGCCGCACATGGTCGCCACCTCCGCCGCGCGTGCGGGCGTCCTGAACCTGGTCCGCTCGCTCGCCACGGAGTTCGCGCCCATGGGCGTGCGGGTGAACATGGTCCTGATCGGACTGGTCGAGTCCGGCCAGTGGCGTCGCCGCTACGAGACTCAGGCCGCGCCCGGCGAGAGCTGGGACGCGTGGACGGCCGGGCTCGCGCGCACCAAACACATCCCGCTCGGCCGGCTCGGCAAGCCCGAGGAGGCGGCGCACGCGATCGCGTTCCTCGCCTCGCCGCTCGCCTCCTACACCACCGGCAGCTTCATCGACGTTTCAGGGGGACATTCCCGCCATGTCTGAACAGCGCATTACCGTCGGCGAGCTCGTCGCCGCATTCCTCGAGGAGTGCGGCGTGCGCGCGGCATTCGGCGTGATCTCCATCCACAACATGCCGATCCTCGACGCGTTCGGCCGGCGCGCCGCCGCGGCGGCCGCGCGAGGAGCGGCGGCGCCCATCCGCTTCGTGCCCGCGCGCAGCGAGCCCGGCGCGGTCAACATGGCCGATGCGTATGCCCGGGTCTCGGGCGGCCTCGGCGTTGCGGTGACCAGCACCGGCACCGCCGCCGGCAACGCGTGCGGCGCGATGGTGGAGGCGCTCACGGCGGGAACGCCGGTCGTGCACCTGACCGGCCAGATCGAAGTGCCGTATCTCGACCGCGACCTCGCCTACATCCACGAGGCGCCGGAGCAGCTCGACATGCTGCGCGCAGTGTCGAAGGCCGCGTTCCGCGTGCGCAGCGCCGAGACGGCGCTCGGCACGCTGCGCGAGGCGGTCCGCGTCGCGCTCACTGCGCCCCGCGGCCCGGTGAGCGTGGAGATCCCGATCGACATCCAGTCGACCGAGATCGAGATCCCCGCCTCGCTCGCGCCGGCCGTCGCGCCGGTGTCGCTGCCCCGTGCGGGCGAGATCGACGCGCTCGCCGAGCGTCTCGCACGCGCCAAGCGCCCGTTGCTATGGCTCGGCGGCGGCGCACGCGCCGCCGGCGCCGCCGTGAAGCGGCTCGTCGACCTCGGCTTCGGCGTGGTGACCAGCGTGCAGGGGCGCGGCATCGTGCCCGAGGATCATCCGCTGTCCCTCGGGGCGTTCAACCTCTACGGACCGGTCGAAAAGTTCTACGGCACCTGCGACGCGATGCTCGTCGTCGGCTCGCGCCTGCGCAGCAACGAGACGCTGAAGTACAAGCTCAAGCTGCCGCGACCGCTCTACCGGATCGACGCGGACCCGCAGAGCCAGGGGCGCTGCTACGCCGACGATTTCTTCGTCGCCGCCGACAGCGCGGCGGCGCTCGCCGCGCTCGCCGATCGGTTGCAGGGACGGATGAGGCCGGATCCCGCGTTCGCCCGCGATCTCGCGGCGACGCGTGAGGCCGCCGAGAAGCTCGTCCGCGGCGGTCTCGGGCCGTACGAGCGCCTGGTCGCCGAGCTGCAGCGCGCGGTCGGGCGCGACTTCGTCTGGGTGCGCGACGTGACGGTGTCGAACAGCACGTGGGGGAATCGCAGCCTGCGGATCGCCGGCCCGCGCGACGGCGTACACGCGCTGGGCGGCGGGATCGGCCAGGGGATTCAGATGGCCATCGGTGCGGCAATCGCGGAGTCAACTTTCGCGATTGCAGGGGGCGCCGCGCTTGCGGCCGGCGGACGCAAGACCCTGTGCCTCGTCGGTGACGGCGGCCTGCAGGTGAACATCGGCGAGCTCGCGACGCTGGTGCAGGAGCAGGCCGACGTGATCGTCGTGCTGATGAACGATCGCGGCTACGGCGTCATCCGCAACATCCAGGATGCGCAGTACGGCGGGCGCAGGTACTACGCCGATCTGCACACGCCGGACTTCGCCGCGCTCGCGCAGTCGATCGCCCTGCCCTTCCATCGGGTGCGCGATCTCGCGGCCGTGGACGGCGTCCTGAAGGATGCGATGGGGCGACGCGGGCCGACGCTCGTCGAGATCGACATGGTCGCCGTCGGGCCGTTTGCGAACGCGTTCGCCGGCCCGCCGGTGCAAGACGGCTGCAGCCGCATGAGCGTGCTCCCGATCTGCGTCGGCGGCGAGTGGCGGCGCGGCCGCGGCGAGCTCTACGCCTCGCGCTACCCCGCCGACGACAGCGTCAACGCCGAGCTCGCCGCGGCGAGCGTCGCCGACGTCGAGGAGGCGATTGCAGCCGCCGATGCGGCCTGGCGCCGTCGCGACTGGCGCGACCTCAAGCCGCACGAACGGGCGGCCGTCCTCTATCGCGTCAGCGCGCTGATCCGCGAGCGGGCGGAGGAGCTGGCGCACCTGCAGCGGCGCGACAACGGCAAGCCGATCAGCGAGACCCGCGCGCTGGTCGCGAGTGCCGCCGGCACGTTCCAGTTCTTCGCGGCCGCGTGCGAGACGCTCGAGGAGACATTGACCCCCCCGCGCGGCGACTACCTCACGATGAGCGTCCACGAGCCGCTCGGCGTGGTCGCGGCGATCACGCCCTGGAACTCGCCGATCGCGAGCGAGGCGCAGAAGCTCGCGCCCGCCCTCGCCGCCGGCAACGCGGTGATCGTGAAGCCCGCCGAGGTGACGCCGCTTGCCGCCCTCGAGCTCGGTCGCATCTGCGAGCTGGCCGGCGTGCCCCGGGGCGTCGTGAGCATCGTGCCGGGCAAGGGCTCGGTGATCGGCGACGCAATCGTGAAGCATCCGCTGGTGAAGAAGGTCTCGTTCACCGGCGGCACGACGACCGGCCGCGCGCTCGCGAAGCTCGCGGCCGAGAAGCTCATGCCGGTGACGCTGGAACTCGGCGGCAAGTCGCCGACGATCGTGTGCGAGGACGCCGACCTGGACCACGCGGTGAACGGCGTGCTGTACGGGATCTTCAGCTCCTCGGGCGAGTCGTGCATCGCGGGTTCGCGCCTGTTCGTGCACGAGTCGATCCGCACGCAATTCCTCGACCGGCTGGTGGCGAAAGCGAACGCGCTGCGCGTCGGCGACCCGGAGGACCCGCGCACGCAGATGGGTCCCCTTATCACCGCGAAGCACCGCGAGTCGATCGAGCGCTACGTCCAGCTCGGACTCGACGAGGGCGGCAAGCTGCTCGCCGGCGGCGAGCGTCCGCAGGGCGGGCTCTTCGACCGCGGCTGGTTCTACCGGCCGACGATCCTGACCGGGCTCGGCAACCGCGCGCGGATCTGCCAGGAGGAGATCTTCGGGCCGGTCCTCGTGGCCCTCTCCTACCGCGACGAGGCGGACCTGCTCGCGCAGGCGAACGACAGCGTCTTCGGCCTCGCCGCCGGCATCTGGACGCGCGACTACAAGCGCGCGTGGCGGATCGCGCGCGCGCTCGAGACCGGGACCGTCTGGATCAACACCTACAAGCTGTTCTCGATCTCGACGCCGTTCACCGGCATCAAGGAGAGCGGGCTCGGCATCGAGAAGGGCCGACTCGGCATCCTCCAGTACAAGCACCAGAAGAGCCTGTACTGGGGATTGAACGAACGGCCGCTGCCTTGGGCCGACTGAACGGAGCCTCCCATGAGCATCCTCGGAATCGACCGCATCACCTACGGCGTCGCGGACGCCGCGACCTGCCGCAAGTTCTTTCTCGACTGGGGCCTCAAGCTCGTGCACGAGTCGGGCGACGCGCTCGACTTCGAGACGCTGAACGGCTGCGAGGTGCACGTCCGCCACGAGGAGGACCCGACCCTCCCGCCGGCGATCGAGGACCTCCCGACCGTCCGCGAGGTCGTGTGGGGCGTCGAGTCGCGCGCCGACATCGAGCGGCTGCGCGCGGCGCTCGGCGCCGAGGGGCACTACGTCGAGCGCTTCGGCACGCTGCACGCCACCGACCCGAACGGCCTCGCGCTCGCCTTCCGCGTGACGCACAAGCGCAAGGTCGACGTGAAGGGCGTCCCGATTAATGCGTGGGGGCAGCCGGGACGGGGCGTGAACCTCCGCAGCACGTTCTACGAGCGCGCCGAGCCGATCGAAGTCGGGCACGTGGTCTTCTTCACCGACCGGCTTGCCGAGCTCGAGCGCTTCTACGTCGAGAAGCTCGGCTTCGCGGTCTCCGACCGCTATCCCGGCCGCGGCGTCTTCCTGCGCTGCGCGCCGGAGGGCGGACACCACGATCTCTTCCTGCTGCAGCCCCCGCAGCCCAAGCGCGGGCTCAATCACGTGGCCTTCGCGGTGCGCGACATCCACGAGGTCTTCGGCGGCGGGCTGCACATCTCGCGCTGCGGCTGGCAGACCGAGATCGGCCCGGGGCGCCATCCGATCTCGTCGGCGTACTTCTGGTACGTGAAGAATCCGGCCGGCGCCTTGGCCGAGTACTACACCGACGAGGACCAGCTCGACCGCGCCTGGCAGCCGCGCGAGTTCCAGCAGGCGCCGGAGGTGTTCGCCGAGTGGGCGGTCAGCGGCGGGATCGACGGCAAGACGCGCCGGCAGAGCCGCGGACCCGCCTGACGTGACGGAGCGCTTCGACCTCGTCGTCCGCAACGGCACCGTCATCGACGGCACGCGCGCGCCGCGCTTCGCTGCCGACGTCGCCGTAGCCGGGGATCGCATCGTTCGCGTCGGGAAGCTCGACGGCGCGCGCGGCGCGACCGAGATCGACGCCACCGGCAGGATCGTCGCGCCGGGTTTCATCGACGCGCACACCCACGACGACCGGCTGATGCTGTCGGCGCCGGAGATGGCGCCCAAGGTCAGCCAGGGCGTCACGACGGTCGTCGCCGGCAACTGCGGCATTTCGCTCGCGCCGATGCCCGGCGGCCCGCGGCGGCCGGTCACGCCGCCGCTCGACCTGCTCGACGAGGACGGCGGCTGGTTCCGCTTCCGCACCTTCGCCGAGTACGTCGGCGCGCTGCGCGACGCGCCGGCGGCGACCAACGCCGCCCTCCTCGTCGGCCACAGCACGCTCCGAGTCGCGACGCTCGACGATCTGGAGCGTCCCGCGCGCCCGGCCGAGATCGAGCGGATGCGCGGGCTCGTGCGCGAGGCGCTCGCCGCGGGCGCGATCGGCGTCTCGACCGGGCTCTACTACGAGCCGGCCGCGGCCGCGCCGACCGAGGAGGTGATCGAGATCTGCCGCCCGCTCGCCGAGTTCGGCGGCCTCTACTGCACGCACATGCGCGACGAGGCCGAAAAGGTGCTCGACTCGCTCGAGGAAACCTTCCGCATCGGCCGCGAGGTCGGCGTGCCGGTCGTGATCTCCCACCACAAGGTCGCCGGCCTGCCGAATCACGGCCGCTCGCGCGAGACGCTGCCGCTGATCGCCGAGCGCATGCGCTCGCAGGCGATCGGGCTCGACTGCTACCCGTACTGCGCCTCCTCGACGATCCTGAGCGCCGCGCGCGCCGCGGTCGCTGCGAAGACGCTCGTCACCTGGTCGAAGCCGCATCCGGAGTACTCGGGGATGGACATTGCCGAGGTCGCGGCGAAGATGGGTGTGCCGCCGGCCGAGGCGATCGAGCGGCTGCGGCCCGCCGGGGCGATCTACTTCGCGATGGACGAAGGCGACGTGCAGCGCATCCTCGCGTTCGAGCCGACGATGGTCGGCTCCGACGGCCTGCCGCACGACGCCGCGCCGCATCCGCGGCTGTGGAGCAGTTTTCCCCGCGTGCTCGGGCACTACGCGCGCGACCTCGGCCTCTTTCCGCTCGAGACCGCCGTGCACAAGATGACCGGGCTCACCGCCCGCACGTTCGGCCTGAAGGATCGCGGCGTCGTGCGCGAAGGCGCGTTCGCCGATCTCACTCTGTTCGATCCGGACACCGTGGGCGAGGCGGGAACGTTCGCTCGGCCGATCCAGGCGGCGCACGGGATCGACACCGTGATCGTGAACGGCGCGGTCGTGTGGCGCCGGGGCGCGCCGAGCGGCGCTCGCCCCGGACGCGTGCTCGCGCGCAACGCACGGGCATGACCGAGCACATCGTCATCGTCGGCGCCGGCCAGGCCGGCGGCTGGGCCGCAAAGACGCTGCGGGCTGAAGGCTTCGCGGGCCGCGTCACGCTGATCGGCCTCGAGCCGCATCCGCCCTACGAACGCCCGCCGCTCTCGAAGGGCGTGCTTGCGGGCAGCGCAACGGTCGAAAGCTGCTATCTCTTCAAGCCGGACGCCTTCGGCGCGCTCGACCTCGACTTCCGCCCGGGCGTGCGCGCCACTCGGATTGACCGCGCGGCGCGCGCCGTTCACCTCGAGGACGGATCGTCGGTCCCCTACGACAAGCTGATCCTCGCGACCGGCGGCGAGGCGCGCCGGCTGCCGGTGCCCGGCGGCGACGGGCCGCGCGTGCACTATCTGCGCACCCTCGACGAGTCCCTCGCGATCCGGGCGGCGCTCGGCCCCGGACGCCGGCTGGCGGTCGTGGGCGGCGGCTGGATCGGGCTCGAGGTCGCCGCGACCGCGCGCAAGGGCGGCGCGGCGGTCACCGTCCTCGAGACGGTGGACCGGCTGTGTGCGCGCGCGGTGCCGCCTTCGGTCTCGGCGTTCCTGCACGGCTTGCACGAGCGGAACGGCGTTGCGATCCGCACGAGCTGCGGCGTGAAGGCGATCGAAGACCGCGGCGCGGAGGGCCTGCGCCTCGCCCTCGGCGACGGCTCGACCGTCGACGCGGACGCGGTGGTGGTCGGCATCGGCCTCGTCGCGCAGATCGGGCTCGCGCGCGAGGCGGGCCTCGACGTCGGCGACGGCGTGCTCGTCGACGAGCGGTGCCGCTCGTCCGACCCGAACATCCTCGTCGCGGGCGACTGCGCGAACATGCCGCTCGCCCGCCTCGGCCGGCGCGTGCGGCTCGAGTCGTGGGCCAACGCCCAGAATCAGGCCATCGTCGCCGCGAAGAGCGCCCTGGGACACGATGTGCGCTACGACGAGCTGCCGTGGTTCTGGTCCGACCAGTTCGACGCCAACGTGCAACTCCTCGGGCTGCCGGAGCGCTGGCCGGAGCCGGTCGTGCGCGGGGACCGGAGCGGCGCGAGCTTCAGCCTCTTCTATCTCGACGGCGAGCGGATCGTCGCGGTCGTCAGCATCAACGCGCCTCGGGACCTGCGCGCCGCGAAGCGGGTGATGGAAGCCGGTCGTGCAGTCCGCGCGGCCGATCTCGCGGATCCCGCGGTCAATCTCGCGAAGCTATGAGCTTCGCCGGCGCGGTGCGCCGGCGGCTGAACTCCGGCGCACGATCGGGGAACTGATCGCAGAAGCGTCTCGCCTCTAAACGCTGGCTGATCCCTTGTAATGAGTCCGCGCAGGCGTACACTGCAAAGGCTCCACTCTAGCGGTACGGCCTGTGCCACGCCGCACGGCATTCGACACGAACGGATCCGCGGCGGACGCATGCCATGTCGCACGTGCGCAGGCGACCGCCTGCGAATCGACGTTCAACCGAGGAGATGGGCCATGCCAACATTCATTACGCTCGTGAACTTCACCGACCAGGGGATCAAGAACATCAAGGACTCCCCCGATCGGCTGCAGGCATTCAAAGCAGCGGCCGAGAAAATGGGAGTCAAGGTGAAGGACGTCTACTACACCGTCGGGAGCTACGACATCGTCACGGTCGTCGAGGGCACCGGGGAAGCCGTGACGGCCACCCTGCTGAAGATCGGCTCGCTCGGCAACATCCGGACGCAGACCATGCGCGGCTTCTCGCCGGACGAAATGAAGAAGATCATCGCAACGATGTAGCGAGAAGACCGGCGGGATGGCGGGCGCGGCGAGGCGCCCGCCTCACTCCCGGCGCATGCGTTCGCTGCGGAAGCGGTACGGCTCGGTCAGGACGTTTTCTTGCGCCGCGTTCGCGTTGCAGCGACGTCCACCTCGCCATCCGCCTGCAGCTCCACGCCGTACGCCGTGCGCGCAACCGCGGCGCTCACGTAGCCCTGGCGCACATCGTTCGCAACGACCGCGGCGGGGCGTTCGAGCGGCGAGCCGAAGCCGCCGCCGCCGCCGGTGCGCAGGATCAGCGCATCGCCGGCCTTCAATCGCTGGTTGCGCAGCTTCGCGTTGTCGCGATCGAGATCTTCCTTGCCGTCGATCCGCGTCGTGACCTGGTTGCCGAGGCCGGCCAGGCCGCCCTCGATGCCCCACGGCGCGCAATGCATCCGGTCCGCCTGCACGTCCACGGTGATCGGGGCAAGCGCGCGGATCACCTGCTCGGTTCCGAGGCCCCCGCGCTGGCGTCCCGGTCCGCCCGAGTCGGCGCGCAGCGCGAATCGTTCGAACAGGATCGGGTACTTCGCTTCGAGCTGCTCGCAGGGACTGTTGTGCGTGTCCCCGTCGTTCGAGCACACCACGCCGCTCATGCCGTCGCTGTTGAACTTCGCGCCCCAGCCGCCGCCCGAGGGGCCGCAGGACGCGATATAGAATCGCCCGTCCTTGGGCGAGATGCCGTGGACCAGGGCGAACAGCAGGTCGGCGTGGTGCGCCGCGATCGTGCGCTCCGGAATCGCCTTGGCCAGGGCCTTGAAGACCGTGTCGACCACCGTCATCGGAAAGGTCATCCACCAGCGCATCGCGGCCGGCTTGACGGCGCTCACGACGGTGCCGCGCGGGACGATCACCTTGAGCGAGCGGAAGCTGCCTTCGTTGACCGGATAGTCGGTCGGCGAGGTGAGGCATTTGTAGGCGACCTGGGCGCACGACTGGCCGGTGCTCGGGCCCGAATTGAAGAAGCCCTGCACCTGCGGGCTGATCTCCGACAGGTCGATCGTCATCTCGTCGCCGCGCTTGATGACGCGCACCTTGATCGGCACGCGCTTGCCGACCTGGAAACCGTCGTCGTCCATGAAGGACTCCGCCTCGTAGACGCCGTCCGGAATGGTGCGGGTGCGCGCGCGCGCAGCCGCCTCGGAGTTGTCCATGATGTTGCGGATGGCGGCGGTCACCTCCGCGCGCCCGTAGCGGCGCACCAGCTCGAGGAAGCGCCGCTCTCCGGTCGTGACCGCGATGACCTGCGCGCGCAGGTCGCCCATCGCGCGCTCGGGAATCCGCACGTTCATCCGGATGATCTCGACCAGCTCCCGGTTCACGACCCCGGCCTTCTGGTACTTCATGAGCGGGATCTGGATGCCCTCCGAGTAGATGTCGGTGGTGACGCCGCCGAGGGTGCCGCCGACGTCGGGCCAGTGCGCCATGCAGGCGGTCCAGCCGCACAGCTTGCCCCGATCGAAGACCGGCATGCTGAAGGTGAAGTGGTTGAGGTGGCTCCCGGTCGTATAGGCGTCGTTGGTGACCAGGATGTCGCCGGGCTCGACGCCGTCGGGGCCGAAGTGCCTGAGATTCGCCTTGACCGTGTTCGCCATGCCGCGAATGAAGCTGGGGAGCCCCATGCCGATCGAGACCGTTTCGCCCTCGGCGGTGAACAGACCCACGGTGAAATCCAGCGCCTCGTAGATGATCATGTTGTAGGCGGTGCGCATGAGGTTGGTCTTCATCTCCTCGGTCACCGCGAGCACCCCGTTGCGCACGATTTCCGTCAGAACGGGATCGGCGCCCACCTTGCTCTTCCGCCTCGTCTTCTTGCTGCTCATCTTCTTGCTCCCACCTCGATCTCCAGATTGCCGAAGCCGTCCACCCGCATCCGATCGCCGGGCAGCAGGAGCGTCGTGGACGCGTGCTCCTCGATCAGCGCGGGCCCGGCGATGCGGTTGCCCGCCCGGAGCCCGTCGCGCGCGTAGGCGGGCGTCGCGGTCGCCCGGCCGATTCCCGGGAAGCGCACGTCGCGCGTGCCGCGCAGGGCGGTGCGGGCGGGTGCGGCGCCGCCGCGCGCCAAGCGCTCCAGCGGGGGCTTCTTCATCAGGCCGGTCACGGTGGCGCGCAGGCTGACGATCTCGGCCCGCTCCTCCGGTGCGCTGGTGCCGTAGCGAAGCTGGTGGACCTCGTCGAAGTGGTGCTTGATGGCGTCGCGGTTCCGTCGCCGGAAAACGCTCGGCGAGAGTTCGACGGTCACCGGGTGCTCCTGGCCGACGTAGCGCATGTCCGCAGCGTACGCGACGGTGGTGCGCGCGACGCGCACGCCGCTGTCGCGGAGCGCTCGCTTGCCTTGCGCGATCAATTGCGCATACGTGCGCTCGATCTCGTCGAACGGCGCTTCCTCCAGGCGCGTGAACCACGTCCGGACGAAGTCGTAGCGCAGGTCGGAATGCAGCATGCCGAACGCGCAAAAGTGACCGGGCGCCCGCGGCACGATGATCCGCGCCATCCCGATCTCGCGCGCGATCTGCGAAGCGTGAAGCGGGCCGGCGCCGCCATAGGCGATCAGGCAAAAGGCGGCGGCATCGAGGCCCCGATCGGTCGAGACGCCCTTGACCGCATAGGACATCGAGGACACGGCGATCCTCAGGATGCCGTTGGCGGCATCGGCGAGGCTCAGGCCGAGCGGCTTGGCGATCTGCTCGCTGATCGCGCGCCGCGCGGCCGGCTCGTCCAGCTTCATCTCGCCGCCGAGGAAGCGCCCGGCGTCCAGGCGCCCCAGCACCAGGTTCGCGTCGGTCACCGTGGGCCGGGTTCCCCCCTGCCCGTAGCACGCCGGGCCCGGATTGGCGCCGGCGCTCTGCGGCCCGACGCGCAGGGCGCCGCTCACGTCGACCGTCGCGATGCTGCCGCCGCCGGTGCCGACCTCGGAGATGTGCACCATCGGGATCTGGATGGGCAATGCCTCGTTGTAGCCACCGACCAGCGCCGTCGATGCGGTGAGCACCTCGCCGCGATAGATGACGCCCGCCTTGGCGGTGGTTCCGCCCATGTCGAAGGCGACCGCGTCCGCCAGGCCGAGCTCGCGACACAGGGCCTGCGCGCCCACCATGCCGGCCGCGGGGCCGGATTCCAGCATGCGGACGCATTCGGTCTGGGCCTGGTGCGACTGGTACAGGCCGCCGGTGGACTGAACGAGGAGAAACGCGCCGCGGAAGCCGCCGCGCTTCAGATGCCGGTCGATGTCGCGGATGTAGCGGCTGACGCGCGGGCCGATGAACGCGTTCGCGACGGTGGTCGAGCAGCGCTCGAACTCCCGGTACTCCTGCGAGAGCTCGTGCGAAGCGGAGACGAAGGCGTGCGGCAGCCGCTCCTGCACGATGCGCTTGACCCGCTGTTCGTGGGCGGGATTCACGTAGCAGTGCAAGAGCAGGATGGCGACGGCTTCGACCTTTGCCGCCTCCAGCCGGTCGCAGAGCGCATGGACCTGGGCATCGTCCAGAGCGATGAGCACTTCGCCGGTCGCCGTGATCCGCTCGCGCACCTCGAAGCGCAGCGCCCGTTCGACCAGCGGCACGTGCTTGCGGAAGAACAGGTTGTAGGAATCGGGGCGGTTGATGCGGCCGATCTCGTAGGTGTCGCGGAAGCCTTCGGTGATGAGGAGCGCCGTCTTCGCGCCGGTGCGCTCGAGCATCGTGTTGATGGCGATGGTCGAGCCGTGCAGGAACAGCCCGGCATCGGTGTACCGGGCCTTGGCTTTCTCCACGCCGTGGGAAATGCCGTCCACCAGGCGGCTGGGCGTCGACAGGGTCTTGCCCAGAAGGAGCTGTCCAGTGCGTTCGTCGAATGCGGCGACGTCCGTGAAGGTGCCGCCGATGTCGGCGGCCAGGCGGGTACGCGTTCTCAATTGTTTTCTTCTGATTGGTTGTTGGACTATATTAGGGTACGGACTTTTGACCGGTCAATGCACGCTCCGAAAACGAAACTGCCGGCCGCCGAAGCGATGCGCCTGCTCGGCAGATGGCAGCGGGTGTCCACCGGCCACGTGGTGCTCGGTTCCGGCTGCTCGTGCGGCATCGAGCTCACCAGCGTGCGGGTGCCGGATTTCGAGCAGGACATCCTGTCCTTTCTTCGCGGCCGGCACCGTGTCGATGAGAGCGTGGCGAGCATCGCGGCACTGCTCGTCGCCATGGCCCGGCAGACGACCAGCGCGGGGTCGGGCGAGCGCCTCGCGCTGCTCGCGGACCTCGAACGCAGCGTCGATTCGTTCGAGGAGGTGCATCGCGGACGGCGCTCGTCGTATACTGGCCAGAGAGGAGGTGTCCAATGAAGAAAGCCATTGCAGGGCTCGCATTCCTTTGCGCCGCAGCGCTCATCGGGTCGACGGGCGCGCTCGCGCAGACCGAGCTGAAGTTCGCCGACGCACTGCCGAAGACCTTTTCGTACTACCCGGCGATGGTCGCCTTCAAGGAGACCGTCGACAAGAGCGGCAAGCTGACGATCCGGCTGTTTCCGGAAGGCGTGCTCGGCGACCAGAAGGCGCTCATGGAAGCGACCAAGGTCGGCTCGGTCGACATCGCCGTGGTCGCCTCGCAGGTGAGCCAGCAGCTGGTGCCGGAGCACGGCATCTTCGGCCTGCCGTTCGTCTGGCTCAAGCACGAGGACTACCTCAAGTTCCTGCAGGGCCCGATCGCCGCCGAGCTCGGCAAGAAGATGGAGCCGCACGGCCTGAAGGTGATCGTCTTCGCCGACGGCGGATCGCTCGCGGTGCTGAACAGCAAGCGCCCGGTGCGCACGCCGGAGGACATGAAGGGGCTGAAGCTGCGCGTGATGCAGGACCCCATGCAGGTCGACATGATCAAGGCGATGGGCGGGATCCCGGTGCCGATGGGCACGCCCGAGGTCTACTCCGCCATCCAGCAGGGGCAGATCGACGGCAACGCGACCAGCGTGCAGCTGCTTTGGGCGCTGAAGAACTATGAAGTCGCCAAGCAGCTCTCCGTCACCAACCATGGGCGCGCGGCGGGCGTCGTCATCATGAACCTGAAGAAGTGGAACGCGCTCGACGCCGATCAGAAGCGGGCCCTCGAGGAGGGCGCGAAGACCTTCTTCAACGTCGATGCCGAGTACTACACGACCAGCGCCAGCACCGCGAGCCCGCGGGTGGTCACCCAGATGGCGGGCAGCGGCGTGGTGGTCAGCGAGCCGGACATCGCCGCCTTCCGCGCGGCGACCTTGCCGGTCGTGCTGGCGTTCAAGAACCGCGTGAAGTCGCCCCTGGTGGACCAGGCGCTCAAGGAAGCGGGCGTCCAGTAGCCTTGTTCTTCCGCGCCGTCGAAAACCTCCTGCGCTTCGCCGTAGGGGGGCTGGTGGTGACCATCACCGTCATGGTCGCCACGCAGGTCGTTTTCCGCTACGCGCTGAAGCACCCGATCATCTGGTCGGAAGAGTTCGTCACGCTGTGCTATCAGTGGCTCGCCTACCTCGGCGCCGCGCTCGCGGTCCGGTACCGCGCCCACTACGGGGTTGATTTCGTCGTGCGCCTTCTGGGGCCGCGCTGGACGACGCCGCTCGAGTGGCTCGAGCACGTCGTGGTGTGGCTGCTGGCGGTCTTCATGGTCGTGTACGGCTGGCGGATCGTCGAGAGCGCGGCCTTGCAGATGTATCCGACGCTGCCTTTTTCCGTCGGCACCGGATACCTGATCCTGCCCGTCTCGGGCCTGCTGTTCCTCCTCATGGACTGGCCGGTGCTGCTCGAGCGGCGCGCCGCCCGCGCCGCTTGATCGCGCTGGTCATCGTCTTCGTCGCGCTGCTCGCGCTCGGCATTCCGGTCGCCTTCAGCATGGCGGCCGCGACGATCGCGGGATTCATCGTGCTCGGGATTCCGCTGGAGACCGTCGCGCACAAGATGCTCTCGGGCATCGAGCCGTTTCCGTTCGTCGCCATCCCGCTGTTCGTGCTCGCGGGCGCCCTGATGGAGACGAGCGGGATCTCGCGCCGCCTGGTGGCGCTCGCGACCGCCATCGTCGGGCACATCCGGGGCGGACTGGGCATCGTGGTGGTCGCCTCCGAGGTGCTGTTCTCGGGGATCTCTGGATCGTCGGTGGCGGACGCGTCCGCCATCGGCTCGATCCTGATTCCGTCGCTGACCAAGGCCGGCTATCCGCCGGAGCGCGCGGCCGCGATCGTCGCCGCGGCCTCGGGGATGGGAATCCTGATCCCGCCCTGCCTCGTGATGGTCATCCTCGGCGCCATGTCCGGCCTGTCGATTGCGGCGCTGTTCATCGCCGGCTTCCTGCCCGGGATTCTCATGGCGCTCACGCTCGCCATCGTCATCCACATCCAGGCGCGCCGCGGCACGCTGCCCGGCGCGCTCGGCCGCTTTTCGTGGGCGACGCTGCGCACCGCGCTGCGCGAGGCGATCCTGCCGCTCGGCATGCCGGTGGTGCTGTTCGGCGGCATCCTGGGCGGCGTGACCACGGCGACCGAGGCCGCCGTGCTCGCGGTGATCTACGCGCTGGTGCTGGACCTCGTGATCTACAAGGAGATCACCCGCAAGGATCTGGGGCGCATGCTGGTCCAGACCGGGATCACCACCGCCGCCGTCTCGATGCTGGCGGGCGTCGCGACCAGCATGTCGTGGGTCTTCGCCACGACGGGGGTGCCGCAGGCGATCGCCGCCTATCTGCAGCAGGTCACGTCGTCGCCGTTTCTCCTGCTGGCGCTCATCACGATCACGCTGATCGTGTTCGCGAGCCTGCTCGACGGCCTGCCGGCGCTCATCATCTTCTACCCGATCCTGTCGGTGACGGTGGCGAAGTACGGCATCGATCCGCTGCACTTCGGGCTGCTCGCGGTCGCGGCGCTCGGCATCGGGCTGGTCGTGCCGCCGGTCGGATTGCTGCTGGTCGTGGTCTGCCAGATCGGGCGAGTGAGCCTGAGCGCCGTCACGCTCCCGATGCTGCCTTACATCGCGATCCTGGTCGCGACGCTGCTGCTCATCGCGTACGTTCCGTGGGTCGTGCTGGTCTTGCCCAGGCTCCTGCTTTAGGCGACCTCATGTCGCGCGTCACGCTCCGGGGTCTTGGCGTGAGCTTCGGGGTACCTGGTCGACTCGTAAGTGTCAGAAACCGGTTTCCCGCCTGAGTGTCCGCGTGCGGCCAATTGGCGTCGGCCAGGACCGTCAGCAATGCGGCACTCAAAGCGAGTACGCGCCAGTACCGTGTCGATCAAGCTGTGGTCTGCAGTTGAGCCGGGTCGAGCAGAAGATAGCTGGCAAAGCGTCCGGCATCCCTGTTCCCGTCGTCGCTGACGATGACGATTCGCTTCATTCCGTTGACGACGGCCGGGCTTACCCCTTCAGCCTTCTCAAAGCTGCGCAAGCCCGGAACCCTCACACGGCGCGCTGGCGCACCTGACTCGCCGCTCCAGCACCAGAGGTCAAAGTTAGCCGGTTCGCGTGAAGTCGGGCCACCTATCACCAGATATGCTCCCATGGCGGGAACGTAAGACAAACCACGGATGCCGTGGCCGCCAAGATCCAGTTCATCAAGCAAAGCCGCGATTCGCGGGGCTTCATCCGATTCGAAGATTTCAGAGGGGTTCTCGACACTGGCGATGAGCGCTCGACCGTCGCGCAACGGGCTACGGAAACCAATCAACAGTCGCTTCTGGTCGGGGCTGATTTCCAGGGCTTCGATACTGAGCCCACCGTTGGCTTTGACGTCCCGTACCTGGGCTGCTGCCGCCAGCACGGGATGTCGCGACGTCAGGGCCTGCTTCAATCCGTCGACAACCTTGGGGTCGACCACCCGCTTGCCCTCGACCCGGAAACGGACCAGCTTTTCACGGGACTTCTTCTCGTCGCCATCGTCATCGCGCGAGTGCGATGTGATGCCGTAGACAAAGCCCGCGCGGTCGAGAGCCAGTCCTTCGAGGTCGTCGAGCTTCCAGAACCCGCTGAACATCTGAAACAGTCTGGCAGTGAGCGCCGTGCTGTCGACGCTGCCATCCGCGCCGATGGTGACCAGACTCAACGGGTGGCTCCTCTCGTCCTCCACGACAAGAAAACGCCCGTCCGGCAGTTGCTGTATCGCCGACGGCTCGAAGATGCCGGTCAAGGGCTGGAAGGCCGGGCCTTGTTCGTTGGTCACCCTGGCATTGTGCACCCGGGCCGTTCGGAAGTGCACCACTCCACGCTGTCGACCCTCAGCTGCCGCTGGGCCACGTCAACTCGCGGGCAGCCCCCGGCCAGGAGCGAAGTTCGGTGGACTACTGGTGCAGGACCTTCTGCTGAAGCTTTGCCGCTGGCTAGACCGTGGGAACGGTTCCGCCATCGATGACGCGCTCAGTGCCGGTGATCGAGGCCGCCCGGGGCGACACCAGGAAGGCGATGAGGTCCGCCACTTCACTTGGCTTTGCTGGTCGCCCAATCGGAATGCTGCCGAGCGACTTCATGATGATCTGTTTGCCGCCATCATTGTCCGGTCCGGACTGCTCCGCGAGACGACGAGGAAATCGGCTGTCAGGATAGCGTGGACCTCACGGGTTCGGGATGTCGCGCAGCCAGAAATTCGGGGCGAGCCGGTCGACCGAGTCAGTTGAGGTTCGCCAAGTCACCGGCCGCTTTCGGGCGGCGAATTCAGATTGGCGACCGACGGCTTCGGGTCTATTCTGTTCGCGGTAGGGAGGCGCATTGCGGCGCACCCCCCGCACAGATCCGAGCAAGCGCCATTTACGCACTCGGCTCCCACCTCGGGTGCTTGACGTCGAAGCGCTGCGCGGGCCAAGGGTGAAGGATTCGCGGCGGCGGGAGCCAGGCGTGGACGAGTCTCAGCATCCGCTCCCAGGTCATGGCGGCCTTCTGGCTGCGACGCGACAGCGTGCGCTTCCAAAGGACCGAGACGTGATGGCGGAAAGCCGCGAGGGCCCGGGAGTTCGTGGGCACCGCGTGGTAGGCGAAGAAGCCCGTCGTGACCTGCTGCAGCCATTTCCCCTGTTCAGGGATTGGCCGGTGCATCTGCCGCTGCAGCGCGTCCTTCACTCGCCTGAGGGTCGCCCGCATGCGGTCACTTCGGGTCTTCCGAAAAATCTGGAAGTGTCCCGAGCGTGTTCGCCCGCAGATGAGGGTGAAGCCCAGAAAGGTGAAAGTCTCCGGTTTGCCAAGACCGCGCTTCTCGCGCCGTGCCGCCGCATGGCGGCCAAACTCGATCAGCCGGGTCTTATCCGGGTGCAGCGACAGCGAGAACTCCTGCAACCGCTCGCGCAGTTCTTCCAGAAACCGCTTGGCCTCAGCTTCATGCTCAAAGCCCAGCACCACATCATCTGCATAGCGGACGATGATCATGTCGCCGGTGGCGTGGCGCTTGCGCCACTGCTGCGCCCAGAGGTCGAAGACGTAGTGCAAGTAGGCGTTAGCCAGCAAGGGTGAAACAGTGGCCCCCTGTGGCGTGCCAGTCTCGCTGTCCGTCACGACTCCTTCTTCGAGCACTCCCGCCTTCAGCCATTTGCGGACCAGCCGGAGAATGCGCGCGTCTCCGATCCGATGTTCCATGAAACGGACAAGCCATTCATGGCTGACCGTCCCGAAGAAGTCTCGGACGTCGAGATCTAGAATCCAGTTCACCTTCTTCCGTTGAATGCCGACAATCAGCGCATCCAATGCATCATGCTGGCTGCGCTTCGGCCGGAAGCCGTACGAGAAGCCTAGAAAGTCCTCCTCGTAGATGGCGTTGAGCACCGCCACGACCGCTCGTTGGACAATCTTGTCCTCCACTGCGGCGATGCCCAGCGGCCGCTGCCGCCCATCGGGCTTGGGTATGTACTTGCGCCGACTGGGCTGTGCACGGTACGCGCCCCGGTGGACTCGCGAGTGCAGGTCTTGGAGATTGCGCTCCAGATCTGCCTCGTAATCCTGCCACGTCACTCCATCCGCACCCGGCGCCGCGTTGCGCTTGAGCGCGTAGAACGACAGCCGCAGCAGATCAAGATCGACGTGGTGGAGCAGCGCGGTGAACCGTTCCTTCTTCCTTGCCTTTGCTGCTTGACGTACGCGTTCCAGCGCCTGTGACACGCGAGCCCGGATCTGCGTCCGGTGCGTGCTTTGCTGGTCCACGTTCCCCTCGGCCCCCGCCCTTGGCTCCACCGGCTCCGCCGCCGAGCTACCTCCGGCTTTGTTCGCCGGCTTCAGCGCTACTACGGCGAGGTCAGACTTCTTGGATTCGTGCATCACCGGCTACGGCTCCTCGCCTTCCCGGCACGGACCGGCGATGCGCCGCCGGCCAAACCCAAGATCTCCCGGTTCCCATACAAGGAGCTTCCGCGCATGCCAGGGTCTTCGACTACGCCGGGCCGTTCGGGTGCTCGCGATAACGCGCCCGTCCGTGCTGCCTTCCACGTTTCAAACCGTGTCGGCACCCGGGATTTGAGTCTCTCGCAGCTCAATGGCTGGCCTGCGCTCTCCCCTGTCAACGCTTCGCTGACACCCTCACGGATGCCCGCGCATGACTCGGGGTCACTGTGGTTTGCTAGACCTTCAGTGCAGCGGACTTGCACCACCTACTCCTTGCCGGTTTTACCGGCGCACTTGAAAAACTCCATTTCTGTTGACGATCAAAAAATGAGAGCCCTTCTGGGCCGCGCCGCTCGCGTCGAGCTGAGGGGGTACGCATAGCAGTTGATGTCGCGACGTAGAGCCTCTTGATGGGGCCACAAGCGGGAATCGGCTGGTGTTTTCGAGTAGAACTACGGCTGACGGAAATTTTCCGGCCTTGCGATTTAAAGTTTTTCAACAGAATCGGTCGCGTCCAGCCGGTCGCTGATCCCGAAAGCAGACTCACGCCGAAACGTCCGCTATCGGGGAGCGCCATAGGCAGCAGTCGGCCGAGGCCGTGTAAAAACGCGGCGCGGGGTCCGGCGATTGCGGGGTTTGGATGGCCGGCCGGACGATCAGCCGTCCGCGTGTCGCTCGGAGCTCGTGCGGGGCGTTGGGGACGCCTCGAGGGCCGTCGGTAAGAGCCCAAAAGCGACGGTAAAGGGCCTACGTCGCCAGCACCTTCAGCATTTCGCCGATACCCAGGATCCGCATCACTCGCTTCAGGTTGTAGGCGAGTACATGCAGACTCATCTCGGTGCGGACCCGGTGGAGGGTCTTGGTCAGGAAGTGGGTCGCTCCCATCCACAGCTTGATTGTCCCGAACGGATGTTCCGCCGTTTGGCGACGCATGCGCATGATCTCGGGCTGGCGATCGAGCCGATCTTGCATCGCTTCTATGACCGCCTCGTGCTCCCAGCGGTTGATACGCCGCTCCTCGCTGGTGGTGCATTGCGCTTGGATCGCACAGCCGGGACACGCGGAGCTCCAGTACACGTGCAGCGTCATCCCGTTCTCGACGCTGGCAAAGCGCCGGATCACACGCTGCCCGGCCGGGCAGCGGTACTCATCATCGTCTGCCACGTAGATGAAGTCCTGCTTGCCGAAGCGCCCTTCGCCCTGGCTGTTGGAGGTCAGCGGCTTGGGAACGATCGCGGTGATCGCCTGCTCACAGGCGAGGATCTCTTCGCCCTTGAAGTAGCCCCGGTCGGCCCCGCCGTGAGTTCCTCTGTGCCCATCGCGTGGCGCGCTTGCTCTGGCCATGCGAGCTGAGTTGGTCGCGATCGACACCATCGGTCACCTCGTGCGCAACGATCAGGTGATGCTTGGCCTCGACTGCCGTCTGCACGTTGTAGCCCACGATGCCGGTGCCTCGCGGGTCTTCATCGAGCGGGCATCCGGATCGGTCAGGGAAATCTGCTTGTCCGGGATCGTTGCATCTGAACCTCAATCTCCTTGAGCCGCTGCATCTGCGCCTTCAGCGCCCTCGATCTTGTCTTGTAGACGGTCCGTCTTGACTTGTCGCCACCGCGGGCTCTTGCCGATCGGCCGTGTCCAGTGCGGCCAGGTAGCGATTGATACTGGCCTCGATCTCTTCCATGCGCCGCTTGCAGCTTGGCGCTGGTGAAGTTCCGATCTCGATTGTTGACCGCCTTGAACTTGCTCCGTCGATGGCGACCAGCGCTTCTCCGAGAACAGGACCGAGCTGCCGGCACAGCACCACGAACTGCCGACAGACGCCGCGGATCGCCCTAGCCGTTGTCCTTGCGGAAGTTGGCAATCGTCTTGAAGTCGGGCATCAGGCGACCGGTCAGCCACATCAGCTCGATATTGCGTTGCGGCTTCTCGCTCCAGACGCCGGCTGGACTGAATACGATTGAGATAACCGTAGATGTAGATCTTGAGCAGCGCCGAGGGGTGATAGGCCGGCCGACCGGTTGCCGAGGGCTCGACGCCCTCAAAGCCCATCGCCCCAGATCCAGCTCGTCGACGAAGACATCGACGACTCGCACCGGGTTATCGGCAACGTAGTCCTCCAGACTCTCCGGCAGCAACGTGCCTGGGTTCGATTTTCGCCTTCGATGAATCGCTTCACCCGCCCACCTCAACCAATCCCTTGATGCGAGCAGTAACGCGGATCACCTCACCTTCGTGTACTCGACCCCCACGTTTTTACACAGCCTCGGCCACAACCGGTCGGCCGAGATCGTGCTACATAGCGGTCGGTCAGCCGACGTGGCCGAGCCAATGCGAAACTTCAAATCGCTGGAAAGCTGACGTCCAAGAACGCCCAACGTAGAAGTAACCGGCGCTGCGCGGCTTGTCGCGCAGCAGTACGCGGTTGACTGCCGGGTTGGGCGTCGTCTCTGGGCACCGGGCTCTTGCGTCACCCGTCCAGGATCGCGCGAGCGAGCGCGATCGCCGCCTTCACGCGCGATGACGCGCCTCCGTCGCGGTCGGATCGGGTGTGTCTGCTAGACAAATCCCGATCATCGATAGAGTCCGGAGCCACCCGAGGTCCCAGGTCCGCTCGAACTCCCCGCGGTCGATCGCTTGCCCCAGCGCCGTCTCGAGTTCGGCCAGATAGAAATCGCGCAGCGGCGCACGGGCTTCGGGTGGC
>CAVQUV010000011.1:0-150080 GCA_963716855.1 uncultured beta proteobacterium
GAGCGCACCGTTGCTCAAGAGACTTCGTCGTTGCTCGCCGGTGACGGGCCATGTCTGCAGTCCCTCGAGACCGGTCGTCGGTATCGAGATGTCCCTGGCGCCTGGATGACCGGAATGTGGCCGAGACCGTGAGTTCACGCTGTGGCCGCGAATGACCGGACCCGCTGCACAACTGCCGCTCAACTGGAAGCCGCCAACGGCTGCAAGGGGTCTGACCTGCCCAGGGATCCTTGGACCATTCATAACTGGAGAACGGCGCCCTGGTGGGTGGAATCGTAGCGTGTTTTGAATTCGATTGGTGTCAGGTACTTGAGGCTCGAATGCGGTCGTACGTGCGTTGTAGTGCCGACGCCACGTTTCGATGACGACCTTCGCCTCGCGTCGGCTGCGGAACCACTCAGGCTCAGGCATTCGTCGCGGAACTTGCCGTTGAAGCTCTCGTTGACTCCGTTCTGCCACGGCTTGCCGGGATCGATCAGCGCCGTCTCGATGCGTCGATCGCCAGCCACTCCAGGATCGCCGGGCTGACGAACTCCGGGCCGTTGTCGGAACGCAGGTAGCGCGGCGCGCCGTGCTCGCTGATCAGGCGCGCGAGGACCTCGATCACGCGGCCGGAGCGGATGGAGCCGGCGACATCGATCGCCAGGCACTCGCGGGTGAACTCGTCGATCACGGTCAGGCACTTGATCTGCTGCCCGTTGGCGCAGCCATCGAACACGAAGTCGTAGGCCCAGACGTGGTTGCGGCGATCGCCGGCAGCGGACGCGGCCGGACGGCGGCAATCCGGCGCGGGTCGTCGCCGGGGCAGTTGCAGCCCCGCCTTGCGCCACAGCCGATGCGCGCGGCCGGCTCATCGCGATGCCCTCGCGGCCAGGAAGACTCGAATCCGCCGATAGCCGTAGCGTGGGTACTGCGCCGCCAGGCGTCTCATCGCCTCCAGCACGGGCGCGTCCGCTCGGCACGCACCGAGCGGTAGCCAAGCGCCGAGCGGGCCATCTCGATCAGCTCGCAGGCACGCCGCTTCGACAGGCCGCGTTCGCATCGCGAACGCGACCTGCTCGCGCCGCGCCTGCGAGCTCACCACTTTCGGCGGTTGATCTCCTTCATCGTGTCGATCTCGAGATCGCGCTCGGCCAGGATGCGCTTGAGCTTCGCGTTCTCGGTCTCCAGCGCCCGCAGCCGCTTCACGTCGGCGGGCTCAAGGCCCCGAAGTGACTTGCGCCAGGTGTAGATGCGTCTGCTCGCTGACCTTGTGCTTCTTGGCCACCTCGGCCACCGGCGTCCTGTCGGCCTCGCGCAGGATCGCCACCATCTGCTCTTCGGTGAATCGACTCTTTCTCATGGGCTCCTCGCCTGGTGCGAGGAGCCATTCTCTCAAGTTATCGAGTGGTCCGAAGAACCCGGGCAGGTCAGGTCGATTCTGTTGAAAAACTCGATCTCTGCTGACGATGTAAAAATGAGAGCTCTTCAGGCACGCGCACTTTGATTCGAGCTGAGGGGGTACACGGACGAGCTGATATCGCGACGTAGGCTCTCTGATTGGTCCACAAGCGGGAATTGGATGGCATTTCCGGTTGGATCCACGTCTAGCGGAAATGTGCCCTTGTCCCGATTTCGAGTTTTTCAACGGAATAGGTCGAGTGCAGCCGACCGGACGTTTGGATTCGAGCGCCCGAGGCGTAGGTTCTCCCCACCCGCGAGTGCGGCAGGATCTGGGTCCCCTCCTCTCTGCATCGGATCCAGGCGACGATACAGCCGTTCCTCACGAATCCGCCGCCCGATCGACCCGGTCCTCGGCGCGCGCCACCAAGCGCGCGACCTGCACCGCCGCGCGCTTGTGCATGCCGCGGCCGATCTCGCCGCCGTCGTCCTCGGCGCTGACCTCGAACACGTAGAGCTTCCCCTCGCGGCCGACGAAGCGTGCATGGGCGCGCACCGTCGCACCGGGCGGCGTCGGCGCGGCGTGGGTGATCTCCACCGTCACGCCGACCGACATCTCTCCCGCGTGGAGGTGCGGCCGCATGACGCGCGCCGCGGCGATTTCCATGAGCGCCACCATGCGGGCCGTGGCGAGCACGTCCGGAAAGGTGTCGGCCGGCTCGCTCGCGATCGTGCTCGCGAGGTCGGCCGTGTCGACCGTTCGGCTCACGCTGGCGTGCGCGCCGGGTTGCAGTCCGTTCATCTTGAGGAATCGCTCGCCGCAAATCATAACCCGCCGCCGGGAACGAGCCCGCTATTCCGCCACGCTGACCCCGGAGCCACCCATCTCCTTCGGGACGTCCTTCATCTTCGGCAACCCGTCCTGCATGCGCAGCTGCGTCTCCTGATAGTTGACGTGGATGCCCGCGCGGTACGGAAAGTCCGGAATGACCGCCGCATACACGTCGATGAGTCCCCAGCCGGGATGCTCGGTGAAGAGGTGGCCGCCGCACGTCTTGCACCACTTGCGATAGCTGCGCGGCGTCTTGTTGTAGGTGCCGATGTTGTCGGCGCCCCGCGTGACCTGCACCGCTTCGGGTTTCCAGAGGGTGAAGGCGTTGACGGGCCCTGCCGACCAGCGCCGGCACGACTCGCAATGGCAATAGCCCATCGCGGCCGGCTCGCCGCTGACGGTCAAGCTGGACCGCACCGCAAAAGCAGCCGCCTTGATAAGTCTTAGAGTTGCTTTGATAGCTTTTCCCGTTCGAGGAAGTGGATATGACTGCGGACATTGCTGCACTCCTGTTGAGGATGGGGACTTCGTCCTGGTGACGCCGGCGCGGACTCCGCGAGAGCCGCGCCGGCATGGGGTGTAGTATCGAAAGCGCCGCGCAGGCCGGGTTGACCGATTCGCCGGGACTCTTGCGCGAGACGCCGCGAACACGACCGTCCCGACTTTCTCGCCACGAACGATTCCAGCGCGCGGATGGACGCGTTATCCGATCTCCTGCAGGCCGTGAAGCTGAACGGGGCGCTGTTCCTCGAGGGCCGCTTCACGGCGCCGTGGTGCGTCGAATCGCATTCCGGCCACGAATCTTCCGGGCTCTTCGCCGGGCTCGACCACATCGTGTTCTTCCACGTCATCACGGAGGGCCGCTGCAGCGTGCGGCTGGCCGCCGGCGGCGCGCCGATCGATCTCGCCGCCGGCGATCTCATCCTGCTGGCGCAGGACGACTCGCACGTGCTCGGCAGCGACCTGCAGCTCGCGCCCATCGATGCCGATACGCTGGTGCGGCCGGCGCCGCCGGGCGGGATGCTCACCATCGAGCCACGACGGCGGCGGCGAGGAGACGCGGCTGATGTGCGGCTTCCTGTCGTGCGACAAGCAGCTCAGCCGCCCGCTGCTCGACGCGCTGCCGCGCCTCGTGCGGGTGCCGCTCGGCGACGACCCGGGCGCCGCGTGGCTGTTGAGCCTGCTGCGCCGGGGCGCGGAGGAGAACGGCGCGCCCGGTCCGGGCTCCGGGACGCTGCTCGCCAAGCTCGCCGAGCTGCTCTTCGTGGAAGCGATGCGCCGCTACATCGAGGCGCTGCCCGACCAGCAGGTCGGCTGGCTCGCGGGCCTGCGCGACCGCTACATCGGGCGCGCGCTCACGCTGATGCACGAGCGGCCGGTGCACGACTGGACCGTCGACGAGCTCGCCGAGCGCGTCGGCCTCTCGCGATCGGCGCTCGCGCAGCGCTTCGCCGACCTGCTCGGCCAGCCGCCGATGCAGTACCTGACGCGCTGGCGGCTGGGGCTCGCGGCCGCCGCGCTGCGCGGGAGCGACCGCGCCATCGCCCTCGTCGCGGAGGAATTCGGCTACGAGTCGGAGTCGGCGTTCAACCGCGCGTTCAAGCGCGAGTTCGGCATGCCGCCGGCGGCGTGGCGCAGGCGGCATGCGGCCGCGCGAGGCAAAGTCGCCGCTTCCGGTTAGCGCCGGAGGACCGCGCAAGAAACGCGGCGCCGCGGTCAAGTCGGCCGGGGTGTCCCGGCCGCAACATTCGCTCCATCGATGCCGCGTTTTCGCGGCGTGGTTCTTTCCTTGGAGCAGTCATGAGCCTATACGATGCGTGCGGAGTGCCGTTGTCGACGGCGAGCCGCGTCTCGCTCGACCGCTACGAAGCGGCGATCGGGATGCTGCACGGCCGCGCCGGCGATCCGGGCGCGGTCGTCGCGGCGGCGCTCGACGAGGCGCCGGACTTCGTCATGGGCTACTGCCTGCGCGCCGCGCTGCTGATCATGGCCACCGACGAAGCGCTGGAGCCGGCGCTCCGCGAGTGCGTCGCCGCGGGCGAGCGGCTCGAGCCGCGCGCCAACGATCGCGAGCGCCGCCACCTCGCCGCGGCGCGCGCGTGGCTGGAACGCGACTTCCCGCGCGCGATCCGGATCTATGGCGCGTTGCTGATCGACTATCCGCGCGACCGGCTCGCGCTGCGGGTCGCGCACTTCGGCGATTTCTTCCTCGGCCAGCAGAGCATGCTGCGCGACCGCATCGCGCAGGTGCTGCCCTACTGGGACGCGAGCGTGCCGGGTTACGGCCACGTCCTCGGCATGTACGCGTTCGGCCTCGAGGAGACGGCGCTCTACGCGCAGGCGGAGGCCACCGCGCGGCGCGCGCTCGAGCTCGACCATGCCCAACCCGGGCGCCGTCCACGCACTCGCCCACGTCATGGAGATGCAGGGACGGCAGCGCGAGGGAATCGCCTTGCTGAACGAAACGGTGTCGCAATGGATCCGGAGCGATGGAACCGCGACCCATCACTGGTGGCATCTCGCGCTCTTTCACCTCGACCTCGACGACGTCGAGAAGGCGCTCGACATCTACGACGCGCGCATCGGCGCTCGTCCGGCGATGCCCGCGTCGTCGCTCGCGGATGCCTCGGCGCTGCTGTGGCGCCTCCATCTCCGGGGCGTTCCGCTGGACGGACGTTGGCGCGCGCTGTCCGACTGCTGGGCGGCGAAGCGTCCGCGCGGCTACTTTCCCTTCAACGATCTGCACGCGCTGCTCGCCTTCATCGGCGCGGGCGACTGGGCGCGCGTCCGGCAGTTGCTGCGTGCGTTCAGGAGGCGTGCCGCCGGCCGCGGCCCGGCCGCGCGCCGGATTCGCGAGATCTCGCTGCCGATCGCGATGGCATCGGTAGCGTTCGGCAAAGGTGACTACGGCGCGACGATCGAGAGACTCAGCGAGGTCCGGCTCGCCGGCCACGCCATGAGCGGCAGCCACGCGCAGCGCGATCTCATTCACCTCACCCTGGTGGAGGCCGCGCTGCGCCATCGCCAGGTTCGCCTGGCGCGCGCGCTCGCCGCCGAGCGCACGGCGCTGAAGCCGAGCAGCATTTTCAACCGCGTGCTCGAGTTGCGGGCGGAGGGTGGGCTCGGGCTTTCGGGGTAAAGTCTCCCGCCAGACGGATCGTGCTCCTTTCTTTGATATCCCCGATGACCTGCGAGACCGCGTTCTTGGGCGTGTCACACTTCAGCGGACTGTCACGGTTCTAGCGATCTGTTTCGAAAAAAAAGTGGGGCGCGTGCCTCGCGACACGCGCCCCATTCGACATCTCAAGCTCCGCAGTCTGCCGGCGACGCTAACTGGTTCTTGCGCTGCCCCCGCGGATGAGAACCCGACCGCTCACGGCGCCGGGTTGCACATACCCCCGTCGCCAGGCTGATTGCAGACATTGCTCGCGATTGCCGCGTTGACCAGAAGCGCCCAATCATCCGGGAAGCCCGCCGGGATGGAGGTCGTGCACTTCGCCCCCATCGCGGCCGCGCCCGGGCCGGCCAGCAGGTATCCCTGACACGCCGCGTTGTCCGCGGCCGCCTTCACCGCTGCGACATAGCCATCGTGGCTGACGTACCGCTCTTCCAGCGACGGGCGCGGGTCGCCGGCGGCGAGGCGCTGCGCCCTGGTCTTGGCGAAGGGAACCATGCCGCCGACGTAGTTGCACACCTGCCCACGTGTGGACGACCCGGCTGCGGTGATGTTCCAGCCCAGATACGTCCCGAGCGGCGCATCGCGCAATACGGTGGGCACACCACCCAACTCGTTGCCATCCGCATCCACCCGCGGCACCAGCATCTTGATCACGCGCTTGATCGGTGGAGGGGCATTGGTGGGAATGCCAGAGGCCTCGCTGTGATCGTAGTCCGGACCCCAGTCGTAATCGAGCACCGGGAAGACGAAGTTCTCCGGCAGGAAGATAGAATCCGGGATGCTCGGAACGCCGCTCGGGAAGCCCATCGCGGCCTTGGTCGGCTCGACCAGATTGCGCTTCCATTTTTGTGGTCCCAGCATCAAGGCGCCAGCGGCTAGGGGGCGGCGCCGTATGCGTTCAGCACCCATTCGCGCAGTGCCACCCTCATTCGGTTGACCAGCGCCGTGGCCGGCACCGGATTCGCGCGCAGCGTACCGGTGCCCCAGTTGTTGCCGGGACAGTTGGCCCCGACGTTCGGGATGGCTCTCGTTGAACCCTCCACCGCCGCCGCCGTGCGTGGAGCTCGGGAGGTAGTAGCGGCGGACGTTGTTCGGCAGCGGGATGTCGTTCTTGGGATCCGTGCCGACCCAAGAGGTGGTCATCTTCAGCGCGAACACCTCGGCGCCACCGAAAGTCTCGATGATCTTCGGGCAGGTATGCGTCAGCTCGCAGCGATCAAGAATGCCGGCCGGATGCAGGCCGCGGCACGGTCGGGAAACTGATGCCACCACTGGGGTCCTTCGCTGCCCATCTGGTAGAGCTCCAGCACGCCGTCCGGCTGTCCCCAGCGCGAGTTGTTGGCCACGCGCCGTCCGGCGATGAGCGGCCAGGCGCCCTCGTGCACGATGCGGCCCGCCTCGTCCTGGTTCATGCCGAGGTGGATGAAATGCCGGGTGAAGTTGCCCGACTGCGACGAGCCGCGGATGATCGCCCGACCGATGTAGGTCCCGCCGGCGGACGAGCGAGCGGTTCACCGTGCCGAAATCGTCCGCGGTCTCGTACTTGAAGAACGAACCGACGTCGCGGAAGGCCGCGTGCCGGCGCCCAGCACGTACGGGTCCTTGACCGTGAATTCGAGCTGATAGAGCTTCGCCGGATCGAAGGTCGCAACGCTGCCATCAGACAGACTCGGACCGGCAGCGGGTCGGCGACCCCGGGGCCGCAAAAGTCGCGGCGGCGCCGTAGCAGAACTTCCAGGCGCTGTTCGGGACAGTGGCGACCCTCCGTCACGACGCCGTCGATGGTTTCCTTGGTGTGTGTCTTCAGCGTCTGCGCCGGAGTTGTCCGCCGAATTCGCCGGGAAGTACGGGATCGGATTTCCCATCACGTTGAGCGGCTGCATTGGTGCCGCTGCGGTTGATGAGCGACCGAAGAGTCTTCCGGCACGCCGGGGAGCACGGCGTCTTCACCCACTCGTTGGTGCTCGGAATAACCGGCGAAGAGCGACGCGTTCGCGGGCACAGTCGTCGCGCGCGGCGTGTCGCCCTGCCAGCCGTGCTAGGCCGACGTGAAGCTGCCGCGCAGATCGGCAGTGATGGTGATTCTGCCGCCGCGGTTCGCACGGTCAGCAGGCCGTTCCGTGCCGCATCGCACGCGGGTGTCGCGCAGTTCCAGCATGATCGGCCATTTAGGACACGAGCTCGCCGATGCGCGTGCGCCGGCGGACGTACGCCAGTGCCAGCGACGCCGTAGGACAGGGCGGCGGCGCGCGTGCCGCCGCCGGAGAAGGCCAGCGCCAGCGTCAGCTCGTCCGAACGATGATTCAGATTCCTGGCGAACTCGGCGAGCGTGTAACCGGGGTTGCCCTCGCCGGGCAGGAGCGGCTTGTTCTCGACCACGCCATAGGTCGTGCAGGCGCCCAGTGGCCAGCGCCAGGCCGATCATCAGCGCTCTGCGCGCCAGCGACATGCTTGCGTCTCCTGGAGAAAATCGGTTCACCCGCTCAGGGCCGGAGAAGCCCGCGCGCAGGACGTGCCGCCAGTATACGGGTGGCGAAGGGCGCATCCGCTCGCCGGCCGGCGCGCAGTGGGGCTGCGTTCGTAGTCCGAACGGCCTACTTTCCGGCGCGGCACGCTCCCGCGACACTTGCCGCACCCCACAGCCGGACCCCGACATGGCCACGACCCGACGCAGAGCCGCCGCGCGCCGCACGACGCGCGTCAAGAACATCGTTCCGGACGCCCCGGATTTCCGCGACCGGCTCTACCTGGCGCCGGTGCACAGCCGGCCGCCGGCGCAGCTCGCCCCGCGCAAGACCCTCCCGGTGCTGAACCAGGAGGACACCAACGCGTGCACCGGCTTCGCGCTCGCGAGCGTCGTCCACTGGCTCCTGAAGGAGGCGGACGCGGCGCAGGAGCGGGTGTCGCCGTTCATGCTCTACTCGATGGCGCGGCGCTACGACGAATTCCGGGGCTCGGAGGCGGACACCGGCTCGAGCCTGCGCGGCGCGCTCAAGGGCTGGCACAAGCACGGCGCCTGCGACGCGACGCTGTGGCCGGCGCTGAAGATGCCCAGGGTCCCGCCCGATCCCACGAACGACTGGTGGATCGACGCGGTGCGCCGCCCGCTCGGCGCCTACTACCGGATCGAGCCGCAGATGATCGCCGACATGCACGTCGCGCTCGACGAGGTCGGGATCCTGTATGCGAGCGCCGCGTGCCATGCCGGATGGGAAGAGGGCGACGGCGCAAGGGTCAAGGCGCCGAACTGGTGGGAGATCCCGCGGCGGACCGCGCTCGCCAGCGACGGCGGACACGCTTTCGTCATCGTCGGCTACGACGAGCGCGGCTTCATCGTCCAGAACTCCTGGGGCGATCGCTGGGGCACCCGCGGGCTCGCGCGCCTCACCTACGAGGACTGGCGCGACAACGCGATGGACTGCTGGGTCGTCCAGATGGGCGTCGTGACCGCGCTGCATCTCGCCGTGGCGCAGGCGCCGACCCTGCGGCTCTCTCCCCAAGGCAAGGTCCAGCTGGCCGCCGAGGAGAAGCTGCGCAATCACGAGCTCGCGCCCTTCATCGTCGACATGGAGAACGACGGCGCGCTGTCCACCAGCGGCGACTTCCGCACCAGCGCGGGCGATGTCAAGGCGCTCGTCTCGACGTACCTCGAGCGCGCGCGGTCGGACTGGGGTCTCGGCCCGAACGACCCGGTGGACATCGCGGTGTACGCGCACGGCGGGCTCGTCTCGGAGAAAGGCGCCGCGAACGCGGCGGCGCGCTGGATCCCGGCGCTCTACGAGAACCACGTCTTCCCGGTCTTCCTGATGTGGGAGACCGACCTCTTCAAGACGCTGGAGAACATCGCGAAGGAGCTGATCCTCGGCGAGCCGCGCCGGACCGCCGGCCTGCGGCGCTGGTGGAACGAGCGCATCGAGAAGCTCTTCGCCGGCCCCGGCACCGCGGTCTGGAGCGAGATCAAGGAGAACGCCGAGCTGATCACCGGGTCGGCGCAGGGCGGCGGCATGATCCTGTACAAGGCGGCGACCGAGTCCCCGGCGTTCAACCCGCGCCGCGACCGCCTCCATCTCGTCGGCCATTCGGCCGGCGCCGTCGTGCACGCGCACCTGGTCGATGCGCTCGCGCCGCGCGGCTGGAAGTTCCACACCGTGAACTTGATGGCCCCGGCGGCGCGGGTGGATCTCTTCAAGGAGAAGCTGCTGCCGCACATCCGGAGCCGCAAGGTCCTGCAGTACAACCAGTGGCACCTGTCCGACACGCTCGAGCGCGCCGACTCGACCTGCCAGGCGATCCTCGGTTACGGGCGCTCGCTGCTGTACCTCGTCTCGCAGGCCTGCGAGGGCGGGACGCCGACGCCGCTCGTCGGCATGGAGACCGCCTTCGAAGAGATCCGGCAGCTCTCCCTCGACAACGTCAAGGCCTACACCGCGCAGTGCGCCGATTCGGCGGCCAGCACGCACGGCGCCTTCGACGACGACGACGTCACGGTGAAGAGCGTGATCCGGCGCATCAAGGCCGCGCGGGGTTGACGCGTCCGGGCGGCGGGCATCCGGGGAAACCTGCGCCGGACTCCGGCGTTCGCCGGAGTGACGCAACTACGGGCTGAGCATCCGATCGATCTGCGCGATGTAGTCGTGCGCGCGGATCTCCTCGCCGACCGAGTGCGTCGCCGCCTCCTCGAGGATGGCGCGGATCGTCTTCAGGCTCTCGCCCATCCACAAGTACTTGGGCGAGGACGAGTAGAGCGTCCGGCGCAGCGTCTCCACCTCGTCGTGCAGCTCGCGCAGCAGCGGGTCGTCGCTCCGGGCGCTGTCGACCCGCTTCGCGAGCGCCTTCGCGAACCCCTTCGCCGCATCGGTATTGAGATGCGTGTAGGTCTCCTGACGGCTGCGGCTTCGGGCGCAGCGCGGGTTCTCGCTCCGCTGCGAGCGGCGGTGGCGGCGCGGCTTCGATCGGCTCGACGTCGGGCGGCGGCTCGGGCGCTTGCGCCGCTTCGGGGGGCTCCGGCGCTTCGGGCGGAATCGCCGGCTCGAGCGGTTTCGGAGGCTCGGGCGATTTCGGGGGCTCCGCCGCCGCCTTGGGCGGCAAGGCGAGCTTCTTGCGCGCGGTCGTCGAGCGGGCCGGCAGGATCCCGTCGAGCCAGTTCGGCAACGCCTTGTCGGCCGGCGCCTTCGGCGGTTCCGCTGTGCGCTTCGCCTCCTGCGGGGCGGGCGCCGGCGGGGAAGCGACCGGCTCGGGCGGCGGGGCCGCCTTCTGCTCCTCCACCGGTCGTGCCGTTTCTTTCTTCTCGGCCTTCTCGGCCTTCTCGATCTTCTCCGACTTCTCGGTCTTCTCGATCCTCTCGGTCTTCTCCGCCGGCCGGGGCGCCGGCATCGCCACCGGCGCTACGACGACCGGCGGCGCGTGCGCGGAAACCGGCCGCGGGTAGTTCGCGTCGTTCTCCGCGAGCTTCTTCTCGATCGCGCGTTCCACGTCGATGTCGAGCTTGTCGGCGAGACGCAGCGTGTGGAGGATCAGGTCGGCGATCGCCTCCGCGGCGGCCTCGCGCTTGTACTCGCTCGCGATGCCCTGCGACTGCGCGTCGGTGAGCCAGCGGAAGAGATCGAGGAGCATGCCCGCTTCGCCCGCGAGGGCGATCGCGAGGTTCCGCGGGTTCTGTATCTCGTCCCAGCCCCGCTCCGCCGCGAACGCGGCGAGCCGGGCCTGCAATGCCTGCACGTCCATCGGCGCTCCCTGATGCCGAACTCGTCCGCGAATGATGCCTTAGGGCCGGTGCCGCGCCAGAGTCTCCCGCGCGGCACGCAGGCATTGTGGCACGCGCGCCGCTCCTGCCCCCGCCGCCTATCGGCATCGGAGAGGACGCCGTCGCGCGCCGGGCTCAGCCCTCGCGCCACCCGGCGAGCAGCGGGAAGTACAGCCCGAGCCGATCGACGTCGCCGAGCGCGCGCGCGTAGCGCGCGAGCTGCGCGGCGTACCGCTCGCGCTCGCGCTCGAGAAAGGCGTCCACGTCCGCGCCCTGGTGCTGGCTGGTCTTGTAGTCGACGACCCAGCGCGCGCCCGATTCGTCCCGGAACAGCCGGTCGATCGCCAACCGCCGGACCGTCCCGTCGACACGGCCGGTGATGCGATATTCGGTGGCCGCCTCCGGGTGCGGCCCGAGCACCCACCGTCCGCGCGGATCCGCGATCGCCCGCGCGAGCGCGGTCAGCACGCGCTCCACCGCGTCCGCGCGCTCCGACGCGGGCACGTCGCGGACGGCGAGCTCGGCCTGCACGGTCGGGCGGAGCCGCTCGATGCGCGCCGCGTCCCAGCCCGCGAGCGCGTCGTCGGCGATGCGCTGCAGCCAGCGGTGCACCACGCTACCGACGTGCCGCGCCGTCTCGCCCACCCAGGAAAACTCGATCTCGTCCTGCGCGCGCGCCTCGTCGTCGGGCGGCTGCCAGGCGGCCGACGCGGGAGGCAACGCGAGCGTCCAGCCCGACGCGAGCCGCCGGACCGATTGATCGAGCGCCACCGGCTCGCCGGCCGCGCCGCCGTCCCTGCGATCGGCCCCGGCCGCCGCGGCCGCGAACCGCGGCTCGACCACCGGCCAGAGCTTCGCGAGCAGCGTGTGCGCGCCGGGCGGGCGCACCAAACCGGTTCGGCCATCGAGGGCCGCGACACCGAGCAGATGCAGTCGGCGTCGCGCGCGAGTGGCCGCGACGTATAGCAGGCGTCCCGCCTCGTGTCCGGCCCGCTCCGCGTCGAGCCGCCTGAGCCACGCATAGATCGCGTCGCCGTCCGCGCCGGCCTCCTCGATCGGAGCGACCAGCAGCTGGGCTTCATCGCCGGCGCGCGCCGGGCGCTCCATCCAGAGGAACAGGCGCTTGTCGTCGGTGCGCGGCGCGCGCCCCAGGCCGGGGACGATCACGTGGTCGAACTCGAGGCCCTTGGCCTTGTGGATCGTCATGATCTGCACGTCGTTCTCGCGCGCGTGCACGTCGGGCAACGCCCAGAGCTCGGCGACGCGCGCCTCGAACGCGGCCAGGTCCCGGAGCGCGCCCGCGTCCTCCGCGGCTTCCAGCGCATCGAGGTAGATCCCGGCGTCCTCGAGGTCGGTCGCATCCGCGACGCACGCCGGGCCGCCGAGCGCGAGCCAGGCCCCTTCGATCCGGTCGCGCAGGCCGCCGCGCAGACGGTGCGCATCCGACGCTTCCATCACCTCGCGCACCCGCACGAGCCGCGCACGCCCGTCGTCGGTCAAGCGCGCGAGGCGCGCGCCGTCGCGCATCAGCTCCGCGACGGTGCGGGCGTCGTCGCCCTCCGCGAGCGACGCGAGGTCGGCGAGCGTGAGGCCGCACCAGGGCGCACGCAGCACCGCGAGCCAGGCCAGTCGGTCGGCCGGATGCGCCGCCGCGCGCGTGAGCGCCAGCAGGTCCTGCACCACCGGGCGCGCGCCGAGCGGTTCGATCTCGATCGCCCGAAACCGCAGGCCCGCCGCGCGCAGTTGCGGCACGATCTCGCGGAGCTGGCCGCGATTGCGCACCAGCACCGCGACGCTCGCGTCGGGCTCGGACCCGCGCACGCGCCCGACGAGGTCGACCACGCGCGCCGCCTCGCCCGCGGCGTCGCCGTCGAAAAACGGATGCACCTCGACCGGCTCCCCCGACTCGACCGCGTGTACCGACGCCGAGGCGGCGTAGCGCACGGCGCCCGCGGCCACGTCTTCGCGGCCGGGCATCACCTGCCCGAACGTCGCGTTCACCCACGCGACGATGCCCGCCTGCGAGCGGAAATTCGCGGTGAGCCGGACCGGCGTCAGCGCAACGCTGCCGATCCGCGCGTTCTCCCAGGCGCGCAGGAACTCGCCCACCTCCGCCTCGCGGAAGCGGTAGATCGACTGCATCGGATCGCCCACCACGAACAGCGTGCGCCCGTCGCCGGGTTCCCACCCGGCGGTGAGCCCGGTGATCAGCTCGTACTGCGTGATCGAGGTGTCCTGGAACTCGTCGACCAGCAGATGGCGGATCCGGTAGTCGAGCGCGAGCGCGAGATCGGTCGGCGCGTCGTCATCTCCGAGCGCGCGCAGCGCCGCCTGTGCGACCTCGGTGAAATCCACCTGCCCGCGCGCCTGGCAGACGACCTTGAGCTGCGCGAGCGCGTGCGGCAGCAGGTTGCCGATCGCCGACAGCGCCTCCCACTGCGCTTCGCTGTAGGTCGGCGGCGGCAATCGGCGCATCTCACCAAGGGCCTCCCGGAAGGGCTCGTCCAGGGACGACATGAGTGCCGTCGCGCGAAGCTTCCAGGGCTTGCCCGGCTTGCCGGCCTGAAAACCCTCGGTCTTCGTCAGTCGAGCGCGCCAACCGTCCTTGTCGGTCAGCAACACGCCGGCGAGCGCGGCCCACGAGTCGATGTCATCGACGAAGCGGCCCCGGCCTGCATTGGCGAAGGCGTACTCGCCGATCGCCGCAAGCTCCCCCCTCAGCGTCTTCGGGACCAGGGCCCGCGCGCGCTCGAGCGCGTCGTCGCGGACGCTTGCGAGCGCCGCCTCGAGCGCGGCGCGGTCGAGCCGCCGGAGGTGCCGGATCCAGTGGTCGCGTCGTCGCAGCATGCCGGCGAGCAGCGCCTCGACGCGCGCGACGTCGTTGTCGAGGTGCGCGAGCAGATGCGCCACGTCGGCGGCGACGTCGTGACGGGACTCGACCTCCTCGAGCGTCGCGCGCGCGGCCTCGACGTAGAGCTCGTCGGCGTCCTCCACGGTCTCGGGCGAGGCGCCGAACTGGGACAGGATCGGCATCTGCCGCGCAAGCGATGCGCACAGCGCATCGATCGTCTGGATGCGCAGGCGCGCGGGGTTCTCGGCGATGCGCCAGCCGTGCCGGTCGTCCTGCTTCGCGACGGCCTGCGCGAGCTCGAGCGTGCGTGCCTCGTGCGGGCCGTCCGGTGTCTTGCCCCGGCGCGCAGCGTCGAGCGCCCGCAGCACGCGGCCGCGCATCTCCCCTGCCGCCTTGCGGGTGAAGGTGATGGCGACGATCTCCTCCGGCGACTCGACCGTGGCGAGCAGCAGGAGGGTGCGCTGGATGAGGAGCTCCGTCTTGCCCGACCCGGCGGGCGCCTGCACGATGAACGACCGGGTCGGATCGAGCGCACGATCGCGCTCCGTCGCGTCGGGGACGCGCGCCGCCGTCACTCGCCCTCCTCCGCCACGCCCTCGGCGCGCTCGTGGATGCGGCAGAGCGGCTGCAGCGTGCAAAGGCGGCAGGTCTGACCCGGCCGCTTCGGATCCACTTCCGCGTTCCCGGCGGCGAATGCGCCCGCGAGCCGCTCGAGCTCGGCGCGCCACGCGGCGCGTTGCTCGTCCCAGCTCACCGCGGGCGGTTTCGTGCCCGGGAGCAGGCCGGCGTCGCGCGCCAGGCCCACGAACTTCATGTCGTTCGCGCGCACCTGCGCGAAGGCCACTGCGGCCGCGTCCGGCTCCGCGACGGTGAGATAGAGCGGCAGCTGCGGCTCGTCGGGCCGTTCGCCCAGCAGCGATGGGACCGTCGCGCGACCGGTCTTGTAATCGATGACGATGCGCTCGCCCGAGGCCAGCCGATCGACGCGATCCAGGCGCAGGCTCAGCCTGAGCGTCCCGAGCGCTGCCGCGCACTGCCCTTCGGTGGCGAGCACCGCGAATCCGCCGCGGCCACGCTCATGGTCGAGCCACGCGCGTGCGAGCCGGACCAGGCGTTCGCGCTCGATCGCCGCGAAGCGACCGCCCAGCGTCGTCGGGCGGTCGTATCGCTTGCGTGCGATCGCAGCGTCGGCGGCCGCCCCGATGAGCGCCTCGAGCTCGGCGGCGCCCATCCCGTCGAGCGCGTCCTTGTGCTTGAGCCCCTTCCAGACCGAAGCGAGCACGCCGTGCACGAGCGTGCCGCGTTCGATGGCGTCCAGCCCCGTGTGCGGCGCGCCGACGCCTTCGGCCCGGAGTCGGTGCGCCGCGAACGCCCGGAAGGCGCACGCCGCCTGGTCCTTGATGAGCGACGCGCCGCCGTGGGCGGCCTCGGTCGGCGGCAGCGCCGGCCCCTGAACGTCGTGAATGCGCTCGATCGCGGCGGCGCGATGGATCGCGTCGCGCCAGGTCGGGTACTCGGGCAGCGTCAAGTCCGCCTCGCCGACCGACGCGATCAGCGGGCTCGGCGCGAGGTCGCGTTCACCGTCGCGCCGCGGGTAAGAGAGCACGACTTCGCCGGCGCAGCCGAGCCATTCCGCGGTGAGCTCGCGCGCGCGCTCGAGCGCCGCCGCGGGCGACGCGTTCGGAACGCCCGCGGCGCGCTGCACGCCCGCGGGGATGAACGGATTGAGGTGCGCCGGCGTGGGCCACGCCTCGTCCGAAAGACCCATGACCCACAGATGATCGAAGGTCATCCCGGCTGCTTCGATGAGGCCGAGCACCTGCACCGGCACCTCGGGCGTTTCCGGCTGAAAGAGCGACTCGGAGGCCATGCGGCCCAGCCGGGCGAGCGCCTCGTCGAAGCCGAGCTTTGCGACCACCCGATCGAGCGCCGCGAACCGGGCGACCACCTCGTGCCACTTCTTCAGCGTCTGGTACTCGGCGGAGTCGAGCACGCGCTCGCCGGGAAAGCCGAGCAGCGAAAGCGCTTCGCTGAACGCGCGGGCCCAGTCGCCGGGGGCGCGCAGTGCGAACAGGCGCTGCTTCCGGAACTCGGCATAGGCCGCGAGCGTGCGAGCGAGCGCGGGTGCCTCGCCGGCCATCTCGACGAGGCGATCGAGCTTGATGAGCGGCTCGGCGCGCTTGCGCAGTCGCGCATCGAGCCGTGCGCGCCGCTGCAGCTCCGACTCGGCGCCCGCGATGAACGGCGAGCGGATGAGGGCGCTCGCCCGCTCGAACTCGATCTCGCGGCCGCCGAGCGCGAGCGCGGCGAGCGCGTGTGCGACGAGCGGACAGCCGGAGAGCGGATCGCCGAGCGAGAGGTTGAACGGCAGGACGGCCGCGGTCCGGCCCGGGTCCATCGTTTGGGCGAGCACGCGACGCAAGGCGCTCTTCCGCGAGGAAAGATCCGGCACGACGATGGCGATGCGCGCGCGGCCATTCGCTTCGAGCCGCGTCCGCGCCCAGCGCGCTGCCCTGTGCATCTCGTCGCGCGCGTCAAGCGCCGCGACGCGCACTGCGGCGCCCGCGCGGCGCTCGGGGCCGCAGCTCGCGAGCCGAACGCCGCTCGCCGCGAGGTCTTTCAGAAAGTCGTGCTGCTGCGGTGTCACGACGTCGAACCCGTACGCGACGAGCAGCTTTGGCTTCTTCACGAGCGCGTTCCCGAGCGTGTCCGTGACGGCTGAGGACAAGCGCGCGCGGTCCGTCACGCGATCGCGGTTCGTTCGCGCGCCGTAGGCCCGCGCCCAGTCGGCGAACGCGGCGCCGTCCTCGTCGAGCGAAACGTGCCCGAGCTTGTCCAGGAGTCGCCAGGCATGCGCGAGCTCCCAGGCCTCGGCCGCGCGCGCCGCGGTTTCGGGTACGGCGAGGAGGCTGCCGCCGACCGGAGACCGGCGCACGACCTCCTCCCACAGGCTCTGCGCCTGATCCGGCGTCAGAAGGAGCGGCAGCCCCGCCCCGGACTCGGAGTAAAGCGCATCGTCGTAGAGCCGCTCGACGAACGCCGGATACGGCAGGATGTCCGCGGTGTCCCAGACCGTGCGTCCCGCGGCGACCTGTCGCTGATCGAACTCCGCAGCGAGCGCCTGGGCGAGCCGGCGGTTGGGCGTGAGGACCGTTGCCGGCCCCGCGTGGGCGTCCGCGAGCCGCGCGAACAGCTCGTCTCTCGTGAGCGCAGGCAGCGCGTCCGGCATCGCGCCGGATGATAGGTCACCCGACACGTGGGTGCCCGAACCGCTCAGCGGGGCGCGCTCTGAACCGTGCGCGGCGCCGGCGCGGGCTGCGAACGAATGTCCGGATCGTCGCCGAAGAAACCGGTCAGCAGGATGGCGAGGAAGCCCGCGATCGCCACGGCGCGATCGCCCGCGGTCGATGCGCGCGATTCGTCGCGCGTGCTCATCGCGATCTCCGCACGCCGGCCGCGCGTCCGGCGCAACGTGGCGCGGACCAGCCGGCGCCGCGCGGCGCGCGTGCCCGTGGGATGCGCGAACAGGCGCCGCGGCGGGCGTGCGGGCCAGAGCTCCTGGACGGTGATGCCGTGCATGCTGCCTCCATTGGCGTGCGTGGATCATGGAAGCAGTATGCGAAGGGTAGTGGCTCATGGCGCGAGCCTGCGACGGTTGTCGAAAGGACTCCCGAAGAAGCCCCGAGAAAGCGGCTGCCGCGCTACGCCCGGAGCGCTGGGGCGCCAGGCTCGATGCCGCAGGACGGAAACGCTACGCGGCGTCCGCTAGACCTGCGGTTGGCGCGCGCCGCGGGAACGCGCGCCGTCAGTCGATGCGGATGCCCGCATCCCCCACCACTTTGGCCCAGCGCGCGGTGTCGGCCTTGATCGTGGCAGCGAACTGCTCGGGCGTGCCACCGGTCGGGTCGGTGCCGAGGGCAATCAGCCGCTCGCGCACGGCCGGCAGCCTGAGGACGCGGTTGATCTCGGTGTTCAGCTTGCGCACGATGTCCTGCGGCGTGCCGGCCGGCGCGAGGATGCCGTACCAGGAAACGACCTCGAACCCCGCGAAGCCCGACTCCGCGAGCGTCGGCACCTCGGGCGCGCCGGGCACGCGCTGCGCGGAAGTAAATGCGAGCGCGCGCAGCTTGCCTCCCTTGAGGTGACCCTCCACGGTAGGCAGCGCGGTGACTACCATCTGGATCTGGCCGCCGAGCAGGTCCTGCACCGCCTGGCCACCCCCTTTGTAGCCGATGTGCACGATGTCGATGCCGGCGCGCGCCTTGAAGAGCTCGCCGGTCAGATGGCCGGTGCTGCCCACGCCGGCCGACGAGTAGTTGACGCGCCCGGGACTCGCTTTCGCGAGCGCCACGAACTCGGAGACGGTCTGCGCGGCCACGCCCGGATGCACGACGACGAGCAGCGGCACCTGCGCGACGCTCGCCACCGGAGCGAGGTCGCGCTGCGGGTCGAAAGCGAGCTTGCGATAGGTGCTCGGGTTGATCGCCAGGGTGCCGTCGAAGCTCATCAGGAGCGTGTAGCCGTCCGGCGCCGCCTTGACCGCGATCTCGGTGCCGATGTTCCCGCCCGCGCCCGGTCGGTTCTCGACCAGGAACGGCTGGCCGAGCGCTTCGCCGAGTTCCTGGCCGACGAGCCGCGCGAGCACATCGGTCGTGCCGCCCGGCGCGAAGGGGACGATCAGACGCACCGGCTTTGCGGGATAGCTCTGCGCGGGCACGGCGGCAGGCAGCAGCAGCGTCACGGCGGCGAAGCCGGCGAGCAACCAGCGCTGGATCAACCGTTTCACGTTCACGTTTCCCCTTCGATGACGGGCCTCTGCGACCCGCTTCAGTAGCGCGATAGTGCCGCAGCGAGCTGTTCCTTCACCGCCGCCCGCAGGCTTGCGGGCTCGAGCACCTCGACGTGCGGCCCGTGGCGCAGGATGTCCATCGCGAGCTCGCGGTGGTCGGAGTACGGCACTTCCAGGAGATAGCTGCCGTCGGCCTCGAAGCGCGACTTCTGCTGCGGGTGCCACGCCTCGGCCGCCACCCAGCGCGCGCGCTCGGGCGTGAACCGGAGCTTCGCCCAGGTCGTCTTGCGGCCCGAGAAGATGCCGTAGCCGGACGCCAGCACTTCGTCGAGATCACGCTCCGGGACGTTCTTCGCCTTCCTGTCGACCGGCTCGGCCGACTGGATCGCATCGACGGCGAAGCTGCGCAAGTCGTCGCGCAGATGGCACCACGCGTCGCAGTACCAGTTCTCGCGATAGTGCACGAGCCGCTGCGGGCTGATCTCGCGCTCGGTGCGCTCGTTCGATCCGCGGCTGACATAAGCGATGTGCAGCCTCTGGCGGTTCAGCACCGCGCTCGCGACCCGCTCGAAATGCGGCAGCGCGAGCTTACGTGCGCCGAGATGGATGATTCGGATGCGGCGCTCGATCTCGTCGGCCGGATGCTCGCCCGCGCCCAGGGCGGCGCGCAGGCGCGCGAGCAGCGGCTTGACGTGCGGCTCGAGCAGGCCAGGCTGCAGGCTCGCCAGCAGGTGCTGCATCGTCAGCAGCGCGCGGATCTCCTCCGGGCTGAACCAGAGCCCCGGCAGCTCGTAGCGCGGCGCCCCGGCCGCGGGCGCCACGAAGCGGTAGCCGCGCCTCTCCCGGTCCCATTCGATCGGCGCGTTCATGCGATCGCGCATGTATTCGAGATCGCGCTTGAACGTGGCGCGCGACACGCCCAGATCGCGGAGCAGGTCCGCGAGCCGCACCGTGCCCCGGGCCTGGAGCAGGCGCTGGATCTTGTAGAAGCGTTCGGTGCGGTCCATCGGGCCTCGAGTGACGGATCCCTGTCACTTTGGGCAGCGGGCTGCGGCACCGCGGCCGGAGTTGAAAAAACTTGTCACAGAACGCGCACCGCCGCAAAGCGCTCTGCTACCTTGGGCGCGTCGTCATCGCAGTGCGCAGCGGGTCGCAGCCGAAGCGCACGGCGGTAAGAGTTCCCCTGCGGTAACTTGAGGGCCGTGCTCAGCACGGCCTTTTCTTTTTCCCTACGCCACGAACTCCCGCAAGAGTTTCCCCGCGCGCGGCGGCTCCGAGAGCGACCCTTTCGCGTCAGCCACGCGCTGTCCGTTCACCCACACGCCGTGCAGGCCGATCGCCGGCGTCATCAACCGCGCCGCGCCCGCCGGCAGATCGAACCGGCGCTCCTTCGGTCCGCGCGCGACGGTCGCGGGGTCGAAAAGCATCAGGTCGGCCGCGCATCCCGGCTCGAGCCGCCCGCGGTCCGGGATGCCGAACACCGCGGCCGGCTCGCTGGTCAGCTTGCGGACCGCCGCCGCCACGCCGAGCGCGCCGCGTTCACGCACCCAATGTCCGAGCAGATGCAGCCCGAAGCCGGCGTCGTTGAAGAACGTGAGGTGCGCCCCGGCGTCGGACAGCGACACGAGGCTGTGCGGATGAGTGACCAGCCGCTGCACCGCGTCCTCCTCGGCGTTGAGCAGCAGCGCGGCGAACACCGTCTCGAGGTCCTCGGCCAGCGCGAGATCGAGGAGCGCGTCGAGCGGATGCTTGCCCTGCTCGGTTCCGATTTGCGTCAGCGACCGGTTCTCGAGCCCGCGGTGCTCCGGACGCCTCGTCTCGACGACGAGGACGCGATCCCATTCGCCGTTGAACAGACGGAACGTCGCCGGACGCGCGAGCTCGGCGCGGATCGCGTCCCGAAACGCGCGGTCCGCGATGACGCGCTTGAACGCCTCGCCCTTCTCCCCGAGCGCCGGCCGCCACGCTGCGAGCCCCTCGAAGGGATACGGCGCCGCGAGCGTGAAGTCCATCGTGAGCGGGCAGCAGGAGATGGCACCGACGAGCTTGCGCCCGCGCCCGCGCGCGGCGCCGATCAGGTCCAGATCATGGAACACCGCGTCCGGATTGGTGGAGCTGTGAAGCAAGGCCGCGACCACGACCGGCCGGCCGCTCCGCGCCGCGATCTCCTCCAGGAACTCGATTCTCGTCTGGCCGCCTTTCGTGAGCATGAACACGCCGCGCCCCACCTCGCCGAGCGCGCCGGTGAGCGCGAAGAGCTCCGCCTCGTCGGCCAGGCGCGACGGCATCGGGATGCCCCCGTCGCCGTTGTGCGCGGGCGAGGTCGAGGTCGCGAACCCGATCGCGCCGGCGCGCATGCCCTCGACGACGATCGCGCGCATTCGCGCGATTTCCGCCGGGGTGGCCGCGCGCTTCGGCGCGTCCTCCCGCATCACGAACGTGCGCACGCCGGAATGCCCGACGAACGCCGCGATGTTGATGCCCAGCCCGGGGCGCTCGATCGCGCGCAGGTAGTCGGGAAAGCTCTCGAAATCCCAGTGGATGCCGGCGCGCAGCGCCTCGATCGACATGCCCTCCACGTTCGTGAGGTTGCGCATCGTCAGGTCGCGGTCCTCGGGGCGGCACGGCGCGATGGTGAACCCGCAGTTGCCGATGATCGCGGTGGTCACGCCTAGCGCCGCCGACGCGGCGAGGTCCGGGTCCCACGTGACCTGCGCGTCGTAATGCGTGTGATTGTCGATGATTCCCGGCGCGAGCGCGAGGCCCTGCGCATCCACCACCTCGCGCGCCGCGCCCAAGCCCGTGCCGATCGCCGCGATGCGGCCGCCGCTGACCGCGAGGTTGCCCGGACGCGGCGGCGCACCCAGCCCGTCGTAGAGCTGCGCATTGCGGATGACGAGGTCGTGCATCGATGGGCTTCCGGCGGCGAGGCCCGAATCTTACCGCCCTCCGCTCTTCGGGTACGCTTCGTCCCTCGCGATCACGGAGGACACGATGCCCCACGCTACCGCCAGCGACGGCGTCAGGCTCTACTATGAGGAGACCGGCAGCGGCAACGCGGTCATCTTCGTGCACGAATTCGCCGGCGACCACCGCAGCTGGGAGCCGCAGATGCGGTACTTCTCGCGCCGGTACCGGTGCATCGCGTACAGCGCGCGCGGCTTTCCGCCCTCGGACGTTCCCGAGGACGTCGCGAAGTATTCCCAGGACCGCGCCCGCGACGACGTCATTGCGGTGCTCGATCACCTCAAGATCGAGAAGGCGCATGTCGTCGGGCTCTCGATGGGCGGCTTCGCGACGCTCCACGTCGGTCTGAAGCATCCGCATCGTGCGCGCTCGCTCGTGATCGGCGGCTGCGGCTACGGCGCGAAGCCGGGTGAGGAGGCGGGCTTCCGCGCCGAGTGCGAGGCCGCGGCCGCCGCGTTCGACGTCGAAGGCGCAAAGGCGGCGCTGAAGTACGCCATCGGGCCGACGCGCGTCCAGTTCCAGAACAAGAACCCGCGCGCCTGGCAGGAGTTCTCCGACCAGCTCGCCAGCCACTCGCCGAAGGGATCCGCGCTCACGCTGCGCGGCGTCCAGATGCGCCGCCCGTCCCTCTACCAGCTCGTGGAGGGCATGCAGGGGATCGACGTGCCGACGCTGGTGATGACCGGGGACGAGGACGACCCCTGCCTCGAGGCGAGTCTCCTGATGAAGCGCTCGATCCCCACCGCCGGCCTGCTCGTGATGCCGCGCGCCGGACACACGATCAACATCGAGGACCCCGAGGCCTTCAACGCCGCGGTCGCCGACTTCCTCGCGGCGGTGGAAGCCGGCCGCTGGGAGCGGCGCGACCCGCGCTCGCTCGGTAGCGGCATTCTCGGGTTCGTCAAGAAGTGACCGGGACGGTCATCCCGGCGTAAGCCGGGATCCAGGAGGCGCTGCCCCGGTTAGATTCCTGGACCCCCGCTTCCGCGGAAGTCACGGCACGCGTCGCGTCAGCCCGGAAGGTGCGGCCGGATCGCTTCCGCGTACCACCAGTCGAACGCGTGCACGCAGCGCTCGCTCGGGTGGTACGGCCCCGGCGCGTAGCCCGCCGATGCCGCGCCGCGCTGCACGCGCTCGCACAGCACCCAGTCCTGGCGGTTGGTGAGATCCCAGAACTCCACCATGTCGGCGGGATCGAACCCGGGCGCAGCGAGGCTCGACTCCGGGAAGAGCCACTCGCAGACGACGCGCGTGCGGTCCGGCGCCAGCGGCCACGCCCGGTGCACGAGCACGTACTGCGGATGCAGGCCGAGCATCAGGTTCGGATAGACGAGGTAGTAGTGCACGAGCCGGTGGTCGGCCTCCGGCAACCCGGCGATGGGCGCCAGGGGGCTCGTGCCCGTCATCGACATCGTCGTGAACCCCTCGCGGAGCCGCATCGGCCCGCCGTTGAACGCGACCCCGCTCTGCGCGAAGCCGCTCGTCAAGTCGCTGATGCGGCTCAACTGCGGGTGCACCAGCGCACAGTGGTAGCACTCGCTGTAGTTCTCCGCGACGACCTTCCAGTTCGCTTCCACCACGTACTCGATTCGCCGGGCGCGTCGCAAGTCGGCGAGTCGATAGCGGCCGAGATCGGGCAGATCGGCGAGCGCCGCGCCCAATGCGGGCGCAGCGCGGTCCAGGTTCACGAACACGAAGCCGCCCAAAGTCTCGATCCGCGTTTGCGCCAGCGGAAACTCCTCGGGCCGGAATCCGGCCTCGGCGCGCGGGGCGCGCAGCAACCGGCCGTCGAATGCGTAGGTCCAGGCGTGGTATGGGCAACCGATCGCGCCGCGCAGGCGCCCGAACGGCTCCTCGACGAGTTGCGCGCCGCGGTGACGGCAGACGTTGAAGAACGCCCGCACCGCACGGTCCTCGCCGCGCACCACGAGGATCCGCTCGCCGCCGATCGCCTGGGTCAGATAGCTCCCCGCCTCGGGAAGGTCTTCCTCGCGCCCGACGCAGAGCCACATGCGACCGAAGAGCGCCCGCCCCTCCAGCGCGAAGATATCCGGATCGGTGTAAACGCGGCGCGGAAGCGTGCGGGCCTCCGCGAGCGGCCGGCAGGTGACCGCCAGCCCCGCCGCGAGGACGTTGCCCTTCTCGCCGATTGCCGGTGCGCGCTCCATCGCGCAAGTTATACCATCGCCGCTTTCCAGGAGAAGGAGCGACGATGGACCTCGGACTCAAAGGCAGGAGCGTGCTCATCACCGGCGGCTCGAAGGGCATCGGCCTCGCGTGCGCGGTGCGCTTCGCGGCGGAAGGCTGCAATCTCCACCTCGTCTCGCGCGACCAGGGGCGGCTCGACGCCGCGCGCGCCGCGGTCCGCGCGCAGCATCCGGTCGAAGTGTCGCTGCACGCGGCGGATCTTCGCGACGGCGCGGCGGTGAAGCGCGTCGCGGCGGCGGCCGGCGCGGTGGACATCCTCGTCAACAACGCGGGCGACATCCCGGGCGGCTCGGTGCTCGACATCGACGAGGCCAAGTGGCGCCACGCGTGGGACCTCAAGCTCTTCGGCTACGTCAACATGACGCGCGAGGTGCTCGGCGCAATGAAGGCCCGACACGATCGAGGAAAAGGCGGCGGCGTAATAGTGAACGTGATCGGCATGGCCGGCGAGAAGCCGAGCTACGAGTACATCTGCGGGGCGGTGGCGAACGCCGGGCTCGCCGCGTTCACCAAGGGCCTCGGCGGCAAGACGCCGGAGTTCGGCGTCCGGGTGGTCGCGGTGCATCCGCCGGCCACGCGCACCGACCGGATCATGACCCTCGTGCGCAACGTGGCGAAGCAGAAGTACGGGGACGAGTCGCGTGCCGACGACGTGCTGAAGGACGGCAGCTTCGGCCGCGTGATCGAGCCCGAGCAGGTCGCCGATACGGTCGCGTTCCTCGCCTCCGACCGGGCGAGTCACCTTTCCGGCACCGTGGTGAACCTGGGGTAGCCGCGGGGGGTCGTTGCGTAACCGCCCGCCGCGATCGCGCGGGCACACCAATTGCACGCCATGGCCTGCCCTCGTCCACGCGAGGGGAGCGTCAGGGGCTGGCTCGAATTCTTGCGCCCCGACCGAGCAGTTTCTACCGCAGGGTTGTAAGAACCGAAAAGGAGCAATGCGATGCAAAGCTTTATCAAGGTACTGCTGGCGACCTTGTTTGCGGGCTTCCTGACCGCCGCCTATGCGCAGGGCGACACCAAGAAGTGCGACAAGCTGACCGGCGCCGACAAAGAGAAGTGCATGGCTGACGCCAAGAAGTAAGGGACGCTCCCCGAGGAAGCTTCGCTCCGCGGGACCGGGGCTTCCTCTGGGGCACGGATCGACGGGCTCGCGCCCGTGAGCGTCGGCCGCCGACGACAAGGCCGATCGCGTGGCCTTGGGTGAGGTGCGGCGACGCGTGGGTCCCTCGCTCGCCGTGCGCGGTGCCCGCTGGTCCGCACCGGGATCTACGGGCTGTCGGCGGTCGGAGACAACGAATGCGCATTCGTCGCTTGCGACGGCCGGGCGCTTTTCGAAGTTCCGGTTCCGTACGGCGTCGCTGATTGGCGACGGCCTTGCAGCACCGCTTGCCGATCGGACGGCACAGAACCCTTGGCGATGGAAGAGGAGTGACGGACATGTACGCACGACAAACGCAAATCGGTTTTCGCGGCCTGGCGCTATGTGCCGTGGGCGCGTTCCTGGGCGCATCGGCAGTGCTGGCCGCGGACGGCTCGAGCCCGTCCGACGCTCAAGCGCGATATCTACAGGAGCGCGCAATGTGCGAGAGCGGCCAGTCGCCGCAGGATCGCGCCACCTGCCTTAGGGAAGCCGGCGCTGCATTGGACGAGGCCCGGCGCGGCCGGCTCAATGACGGCCAGGCGCAGTACCAGCAAAACGCGCTGATCCGATGCAACGCCCTGCCGACCGAGGAGCGCGATGCCTGCCAGGCTCGGATGCAGGGCCAGGGCGTGACGCGAGGGAGCGTGGCGGAAGGCGGAATCTACAGGGAACTCGTCATACGGGAGATCCCCTCGGGCGACAGCACCGGCAGCAAGACCAACTGAACTTTCCCCCGCGCTGGGCCTCGCCCGCCAATCGACGTCAAGCCCCGCACGGCGCGGCCGTGAGGGTGGTCGTGCACGCGACGCCGTTCAACGCCCTTTGAAGTCGGGCGTGCGCTTCTCCATGAACGCGGTGCGCCCCTCCGTGTAGTCGGCACTCGCAAAGCAGGCGTCGATCTTCTGCTGGAGCGCGGCGAGATCCTTGTCGCCGGGATCTTTGAGCACCTCGCGGATCGCCGCCTTGGCCGCGATCAGCGACAGCGGCGCGTTCTCGCCGACCGTCGCCGCGTAGGCGGCGACTTCGCCGTCGAGCTCGGCCGCGGGCACGACGCGCCGCACGAAGCCCATCTGCAGCGCATCCCGGGCGTCGAACTTGCGCGCGCTGAAGAAGATGTCCGCGGTGTTCGCCGCGCCCAGCGTCTGCACGAAGCGCCGCATGCCGGTGTAGCTGTAGCCGAGCCCGAGGCGCGCCGCGGGCATCCGGAACACCGCATCGTCGCTGCAGAAGCGCACGTCGCACGCGGCCGCGAGGCCGAGCCCGCCGCCCATGCAGATGCCGCGAATCTTCGCGACCACCGGCTTCGCGCACAGGATCGGCGCGAGATAGGCCGCTTCCACCGCCCGGTTGTAGGCCGCGCGCGCGTCCTCGCTCGCGCGGTTCTGCTCGAACTGCGAGATGTCGGCGCCCGACACGAACGCCTTGTCGCCGTCGCCGGCGAGCACGACCAGCCGCACCGCCGGGTCGGCGTCGAAGGCCGCAAGCCGCTCCGGCAGGGCGCGCCACATCTCGAAGGTCATCGCGTTGAACCGCGCCGGGTTCGAAAACACGATCCAGCCGACTGCGCCTTCGCGCCGCGTGATGAGCTCAGCCACTCGATTCTCCCGGCAGGTTCATTGTTCGATCTTGAGGTTCGTGTCTTTCAGGAGCCGGACCCACTTCGCGATGTCCGCGCGGATGTAATCGCCGAATTCCGCCGGCGACATCGGCGCGACCTCCGCGGACTGCTCCGCGAGCTTCGCCCGCACCTCGGGATGGGTGACCGCGGCATTCAACGCGCGGTTCAGGCGTTGCACCACTGCCGGCGGCGTGCCCGCCGGCGCACACACCCCGTACCACTGCACCGCGTTGAACGCCGGGTAGCCGGACTCCGCCACGGTCGGCACGTCCGGCAGCAGCGGCGAGCGCTGCGGGGCGGAGAGCGCCAGGGCGCGCAGCTTCCCGGTCTTGATGTGCGGCAGCGCGGTGATCAGGCTGGGGAACATGGCCTCGACCTGTCCGCCCAGCAGATCGGTCATCGCCGGCCCCGCCCCCTTGTAGGGGACGTGAACGAGGTCGATGCCGGCCTGCTGCTCCAGGTATTCCATCGTGAGGTGGGTGGCGGAGCCCGTGCCGGTGCTCGCGTAGCTCAGGCTCTGCGGCTTCGCGCGGAGCGCCGCGACGAGCTGGGGCAGCGACTTCACGCCCGCCTTCTCGTTGACGACGAGCACGTTGGAGGTCGTGGCGAGCATGCCGACGGGCGCGAAGTCGCGCACCGCGTCGTAGGGCAGCTTCGACACGGCCGGATTGGTGCCGTGCGTGACGACGTAGCACTGCAGCAGCGTGTAGCCGTCCGGCGGCGCCTTCGCGACGAATTCCGAGCCGATCGAGCCGGACGCGCCGGCGCGGTTCTCGACCACGATCGGCCGCCCGAGGTCGGCGGCCATCTTCTCCGCGACCAGGCGCGCGATGAAGTCCGCGCCGGCGCCGGGCGGCAGCGGGACGACGTACCGGATCGGCTTCGACGGAAAATCCGACTGCGCGCACACCGTGCCCGCGACGATGCCAGCGGCGCAGGCGATGCCCAGGGAAACGCGCCGCATCCCTAGATCACCCGCGCGTCGCGCAGCCGCACGATGTCCGCCGTACCGTAGCCGAGCTCGTGCAGGACCTCTTCGGTGTGCTCGCCGCGCTCCGGGGTCGCGGTCGCGAGCGAGGCCGGCGTGCGGGAGAGCTTCACCGCCTGATTGACGAGGCGGATCGTGCCGAGCGTCGGGTGATCGACCGGCGCCGCCGCCTCGAGGTGCCGCACCTGCGGGTCGTCGAACACCTTGTCGACCGCGTAGATCGGCCCGCACGGCACGCCCGCTTCGTTGAGGATCCCGATCCACGCGGCGCTGGTGCGCTCGACGAAGGTCTCGTTCAGCGCCGCGTTGAGCGCCGCGCGGTGCTTCGCCCGGTCGGCCTGGCCCCGAAACTCGGCCCGTTCGTAGAGGTCGGTGCGGCCGATCGCCTTGCAGAGCCGCAGCCACATGCCGTCGCCGGACGCGCCCATGTTGATGTAGCCGTCGGCGGTCTTGTAGGCCGAGGTCGGCATGCTCGTCGGGTGATCGTTGCCGACCTGCGGCGGGACTTCGCCTTTCATCAGGTAGCGTGCCGCCTGGAAGTCCATGAGCGCGATCCCCGACTGCAGCAGCGACGACTGGACCCACTGGCCTTCGCCGGACTGCTCGCGCTCGAGCAGGGCCGTCATGATCCCGAGCGCCGCGAAGTACCCGGCGGAGAGGTCGGCGATCGCCGCGCCGGTGCGCATCGGACCCTGCCCCGGATGGCCGGTGACCGACATGAGCCCGCTCATGCCCTGCGCGATCTGGTCGAAGCCGGGCCGCTCGCGGTACGGGCCGTCCTGCCCGAACCCGGAGATGCTCGCGAGGATGATGCGCGGATTCACCGCCCGGAGCGACTCGTAGTCCACGCCGAGGCGGACCTTGACGTCGGGCCGGTAGTTCTCGACGACGACATCCGCGGTCTTCGCGAGCTCGAGCAGGATCGCGCGCCCCTCCGCCTGCTTGAGGTTGAGCGTGATCGAGCGCTTGTTGCGGTGCAGGTTCTGGAAGTCGGGGCCGTGGCGCGGGCCGCCCATGTCCTCGTTCGGGTCGACGCCGGGCGGCGACTCGACCTTGATCACGTCGGCGCCGAAGTCGGCGAACTGCTTGACGCAGGTCGGGCCGGCGCGCACCCGCGTGAGATCGATGATCCGGAAGCGCGCGAGCGCGGTCGATGCAGGGACTCTTGGCATCAGGACGGCATCAACTTGAGCGAGGGCGCTATCATAGCCTGCCCTTCCCATCGAACGATCCCCTCTCCCCCATGAGCACCCGCGAGCAGGACCTGCAGGAAATCCGTTCCGCCGTGTCGAAGCTGTGCGCCGGCTTCCCCGGCGAGTACTGGCGCGCGCTCGACCGCGAGCGCAAGTACCCGACCGAGTTCGTGCGCGCGCTCACCGAGGCGGGCTACCTGTCGTGCCTGATCCCCGAGCAGTACGGCGGGAGCGGCCTCGGTCTCTCCTTCGCCGCGACGATCCTCGAGGAGATCCAGGCGAGCGGCGCGAACGGCGCCGCGACGTCACGCGCAGATGTACATCATGGGCACGCTGCTCCGCCACGGGACCGAGGCGCAGAAGCGCGCGTACCTGCCGAAGATCGCCACCGGCGAGCTGCGCCTGCAGGCGTTCGGCGTGACCGAGCCGACCGCCGGCACCGACACGACCTCGATCCGCACCACCGCCGTTCGCCAGGGCGACAAGTACGTCGTGAACGGCCAGAAGGTGTGGACCTCGCGCGCCGAGCACTCCGACCTGATGCTGCTGCTCGCGCGCACCGCGACGACGGGACGAAGTGGAAAAGAAGACCGACGGCATGTCGGTGTTCCTGGTCGATATGCGCAGAGCGCTCGGGAATGGCCTGACCATCAAGCCGATCCGGACGATGATCAACCACTCCACGACCGAGGTCTTCTTCGACAACATGGAAGTGCCGGCCGAGAATCTCATCGGCGAGGAAGGCAAGGGCTTCCGCTACATCCTGGACGGGATGAACGCCGAGCGGATCCTCATCGCCGCCGAGTGCGTGGGCGATGGACGCTGGTTCATAGAGCAAGGCGCGGAACTACGCCGTCGAACGCAAGGTCTTCGGGCGGCAGATCGGGCAGAACCAGGGCGTCCAGTTCCCGATCGCGCGCGCCTACATGTCGATCCGCGCGGCGGCGCTCATGGTCGAGCGCGCGTGCGAGCTGTACGAGCACGGCAAGCCGTGCGGCGCCGAGGCGAACATGGCGAAGCAGCTCGCCTCCGAGGCGTCGTGGCAGGCCGCCGACATGTGCATGCAGACCCACGGCGGCTTCGCGTTCGCGGAGGAGTACGACGTCGAGCGCAAGTTCCGCGAGACGCGCCTCTATCAGATCGCGCCGATCTCCACCAACCTCGTGCTCTCGTACATCGCCGAGCACGTGCTCGGGCTGCCGCGTTCGTACTAGCTCGGGCCACCCGCAGGCGCAGCGCGGTCGCGCGTCGATCGAGTTCCGCGCCTCCCACCAGTTCCGGATCGCCTCGCGCGTCGCCTCGTAGCCGCGCGAGGCGATCGCGTCGATGCGCTCGAACGCGAGCAGGCGCAGGTCCGCGACGGGGATGCGCAGGTACAGGCTCGCCTGCTCCGCGGTGCGGCGCTCGCGCGTCCAGTACACGCTGGCGACGAAGGAGCTGCGCGTCAGCACGCTCATGATCGTCGGCGGCCGGGCCGCGCCGGGGCGCGGCACGAACCGCTCCCACAGCACGCGCCAGCCCGACACCTCGGGCTCGAAGCCCGCCGGCGCCGCCATTTCCAGCTCGGCCCCGACGTCCACCGCGATGACCGCGCCGATCTCCGGCTTGGCGATCATCACGTCGATCGGCAGGTTGTTCACGAGACCGCCGTCGACGTGCAGGTCGTTGCCGAGCCGCATCGGGGGAAGGATGCCCGGCAGCGAGATGCTCGCGCGGAGCGCCGGGGCGACGGGGCCGCGCTCGTGCACCGCCTGCGCCGCGCGCGAGAGGTTGGTCGAGATGCAGAGATACGGCAGCGGCAGGTCCTCGATCGCGAGCGTGCCGAAGGCGTCATCGAGCCGGCCGCGTATGCGACGCCCCGCGAGCAGCGACACGAGCGGGAGCGTCGGATCCTTCAGCGCCTGGAAGTGCTCCCGGCAGCGGCCGAGCGCCTCGTCCGGGGAAACGCCCTGCGCGACGAGCGCGGCGATGATCGCGCCGATGCTGGTGCCGCCCACCCAGTCGATCGGCACGCCGGCTTCGGCGAGCGCGCGCAGCACGCCCAGGTGCGCGAAGCCGCGCGCACCGCCCCCGCCGAGCACGAGCCCGATCGCCTCGCCCGGCGAGACAGCGCGCGAGCCGCGCGAAATCCTCGGGCGAGTCCATCGCGACGTGGTAATGCGCGTCGAGCCGGAACCGGTCGAGGAGCCGTCCGGTGCCCACCGGCAGCGTGGCGCGCACCGGGCGGACGAAGACGATGCTCGCGCGCGGCGCCTGCGACCCCGGCGCGCGACCGGCCAGGTAGCGCTCGATCTCCAGCGCGTCGTGGGCGTTGCCGGCCTCCGCGACGAACAGCACGTGGTCGGCCTGGCGCACGGCGCGCTCGGTCCAGCGCGAGCCGGGTGCGGTCTCGTACACCACGAAGCGATGCCGCAGTTCCTGCTCGTTCAGCCACTCGACCAGCCGGACGGCGGCGGCGTCGCTATCGGCGCAGCCGGCGATCCCCTCGCGGCCGAGCTCGCGATCGACCTCGCGGGCGTCGAGGTGTCGCGTCGCGCCGTGGACGGCGAGCGCGTCGACGAGCCGCCGCACGAAGGCGGCGATCGGCACCTGGGCGTCGACGGGCGCGATGGCGACGGTGCGCACGCCGGAGCGGGTCCGCGTCGGGGACTGGGTGGAGCGGCGCAGGCGCTCGACCAGGAGCCCCGCGATCCGCCGCAGCACGCTCGGGTGGCGATGGACGAGACCGAGAAAGGCGTCGGCCGGAAGCCGCGCGAGCAGCGAGTCGCGCACGGCGTGGACGGTGGCCGAGCGCGGCTCGCCGGACAGCAGCGCCATCTCGCCGAGCGTCTCGCCCGCGCCGACCTCGTTCAGGGCGCGCGCGCCATCGAGGATGCGCAGCCGCCCGCTGATGACGACGTAGGCGGCGTCGCCCGGATCGCCGCGATGGAACAGCGTCTCGCCGCCGGCGAGCGTGATCCACTCGGCGTTCGCCTCGATCTCGGCGAGGACCGCCGGATCGGCTGCGTCGAACAGCCCGGCGAGGTGCTCTGCCAGGCGCGAGTGCCGGAGCGTGGGTTGCACGGGGGCGCCGGGGTCGCTCTAACCGCGGCGCCCTCTAGGCGAAGTTGTAAGGCCCGCAGTCTAGTGCAGCTCCCGCCCACCCGCATCCGGGCGCGGCCCATTGCGCCGCGACCCTCGCCCCGTCCGGCCACCGGACGCTTCAAGGCGAAGCAGGATCGCTGCGGGCGAGCGTCAGCGCGGCACCGTAAGGATCGACAACCTGTCATGCGGTGGTGCGGCAGCGCGGCCCACTGCACCGCGACCGGGCGTTTGCCGCACTTTTCCGGGCACTTTTCCCCACCCGCCCGACCCCGAAACAGGCAATTTCGCGCTACCGGATCGGCGCGGAGCCGGCAACAGGAACTAGTTTCCGCGCGTGACGGACCGGCACGGCCTGCGGCGCGTTTCTTGCACCGCAAGGGGCATGGGCGCCCGCCAGGCGGCGCTTCCAGGTCCCTGGCCGGCGGTGAACGCTTGGCCTGTCGGAAGGAGACGTCGCATGACTGCTCGCCTGCGCCGCAGCTGTATTGTCGTGTTCGCCTGCGCGCTGGTCGCTCTCGGAGCGACCGCGCGTGCCGCGGACCTCTCGCAACCCGTGATGCTCGTCGCGAAGCCCGAGCTCGGTGAGTTCTACGCGCACACGATCCTGTTCGCGCGCGCGCTCCCGAACGGGCAGCACGTCGGCTTCATCATCAATCGCCCGACCCAGGTGACGCTCGGCAAGCTGTTTCCCGACCACGCGCCATCGCAGAAGGTGGTCGACCCGGTGTTCCTCGGCGGCCCGGTCTATACCAACACCCTCTTCGCAGTCGTTCACCGCAGCGACAGCCCGGGCGGGCGCTCGGTCGCGCTGCTCGACGACATGTACCTCGCGACGGACGTCGAGATCGTCGACCGCATCATCGAGCAGGACGCGGACCGCGCGCGCTACATCGCCGGGCTGGTCGCCTGGCAGCCCGGCGAGCTCGAGCACGAGGTCCAGAGCGGGTTCTGGTTCGTGATCGACGCCGACGCCGATCTCGTGTTCCGCCGGTCCACCGACGGGCTCTGGGAAGAGCTCGTGCGGCGGTCGGCGTCCGGGGTCTAGCTCGCCTGGAGCACCCGCTGCGCCCGCGCGACGAGCGATAGCGCAGCGGCGTCGTCCCAGCGCACGGCCGCCGCCGCGAACGCTTCCACTAGCGTCCCGTCCGCTTCCTCCAGCAGCCGCAACACCTCCCGCCGCGACTCGAGCAGCGCCGGCAGCTGCTCGTCGCAGCGCGCGATCGGCGTCGGGTAGCTCCGGACCGCTTCGCTCAACGCCGCGGCGCGGCGCTCGAGTTGCGCGCGGATCTCGCGGCAGAGTTGCGCCGTGTCGCTCACTTCGCCTGCACGTTGCGGAAGTTCGGTTTTCATTCGCACTCACTCCATCTCGATGCGCTCGAAGGCGAGCTCGAGGTGCTCCACCGCGAGCTCCTGGCCGGCCGCCTTCAGGCCCGCGTAGAGCAGCTTCACCGGACGGGCACGCAGCAGCTTCCACGTGAGGACCACCGCGCTGTGGTCCTCGTTCTGGAGCTGGATGACCACGTTCCGAGCAGCGTTTTGGTCGCCGTTGCGCGCCTGGTTCCACCACTGATAGAGATTGAGCGAGCCCACGACGCCGCGCTTCAGGACGACATTGCCGTGGCGCTCCAGGCCGGTGAGCTTGATGACGCTGTTTTCCTTCGAGTTGCCGCTGCGGTACTCGATGACGTCGAGGGCGAACTCGGGGAAGACCACCTCGCTGAAGCCGGCTTCCGGACCGTCGCCGGTGCCCAGGTCCACGAGGAAGTTGAAGCCCGGATAGGGCCGATCACGCAGCACTGCCATCTTCGCCTCCTTCGGTCGCCCCGCGCCGCACATAGCCGATGTCGCGGTAGATCTCGAGATCATGCGCGACGGTCGCGCTGCGCCGCCGCCCCGATGCGTCCACGTAGGTCACCCGCGCCGCGAACCGGGTGGGCGCATCGCGCGCGAACCAGCTCGCGGTCGTGTCGAGGAACGTCCGGATCGACTTGCGCGGGGCGAGGAACTCGATGTTGCGGAACAGCGCCAGCGCCGCGACGTCGATGCGCCCGCCCGCGCCGGGGAGCGCACGATCGAAGCGGACCGACACCTTGCGGGCCGGCGCGTCGCCGCAGTTCTGCACGGCGACGAACAGCAGACCGTCCTCGCAGATCACGTCGACGATCACCGCGCCCTGCCACCGTCCGGAGCCCGGCTTGCCGCGCGCGGTGGTCATTGATCCCTGGCCCTATCCCGCGTTCAAGCTGCGCGCCAGGCCGGAAAAGTACGCGAGGCTGCGCGGGTTCGCCATCGCGTCGGCGCTCGCCACCTTGTCGACCGGCATCCCGAGCAGGAGCTTGCGCACCGGCAGCTCCATCTTCTTCCCGGTGAGCGTGCGCGGCACCTCGTCGATCGCGTACACCTCGTCCGGGACGTGGCGCGCCGAGGCGGCGTCGCGGACGCGGTCCCGGATGCGCCGCTTGAGCGCGTCGTCGAGCACGCAGCCGGGGCGCAGCACGACGAACAGCGGAAGGAACGACTTGCGGCCGAGGTACTCGCAGTCGACCACCAGGCTGTCGAGCACCTCGGGCAGATCCTCGACCACGCGGTAGATCTCCGCAGTGCCCATGCGGATGCCGTAGCGGTTGATCGTGGTGTCGGAGCGACCATAGATCACGCTGGTGCCGCGCTCGGTGAAGCGGATCCAGTCGCCGTGGCGCCACTTGCCGGGGTAGGTCTCGAAGTAGCTCTCGCGGTAGCGGATGCCCCCCGGGTCGTTCCAGAAGTAGAGCGGCATCGTCGGCATCGGCTCGGTCACCACCAGCTCCCCGACCTCGCCGACCCGCGGACGGCCCGCCTCGTCGAACGCCTCGACCGCGACGCCGAGACACTTCGCCTGCATCTCGCCCGCCGTCACCGGGAGGATCGGGCATCCCGCGACGAAGCCGCACGCGATGTCGGTCCCGCCGCTGATCGGCGCGACCCACCAGTCGCGCTTGACCGTCCGATAGAGCCACTCGAACGCGTCGACGCTCAGCGGCGACCCCGTCACGCTGATCGCATCGAGCGCAGCGAGATCGGTGATCCCCGCCGGCTCGACACCGGACTTCATCCATCCCGCGATGAGCGCCGCGCCGCAGCCGAAGTGCCGCGTCCGGGTCGCGCCGATCACGCGCCACACCTCGCCCGCGTCCGGCCACGACGGATGGCCGTCGAAGGTCACCAGCGTGCAGCCCGCGAGCAGTCCGCTCGCCAGCAGGTTCCACACGATCCAGCCGGTGCTCGACATCCAGAAGAAGCGGTCGCCGGCCCGCATGTCCTGGTGGAGCAGCAGCGTCTTCAGGTGCTCGATCACGATGCCGCCGTGACCGTGCACGATCGCCTTGGGCACGCCCGTGGTCCCGGAGGAGTAGACGATCCAGAGCGGGTGATCGAACGGCACCTGCTCGAACGCCAGCGGCGCGTCCGACTCGAGCAGGCTCGCGTAGGTCGCGGCGCCGGGCAGGCGTGCCGCCGGGTCGAGGTACGGCAGGAACACCACGCGCTCCAGCGTCGGCAGCTGCGCGACGATCTCCGCGAGCACCGGTCGCCGGTCGAAGGCCTTCCCGCCATACCGGTACCCGTCCACCGCGAACAGGACCTTCGGCTCGATCTGGCGGAAGCGGTCGAGCACCGCGCCGCTGCCCATGTCGGGCGAGCAGCTCGACCAGATCGCGCCGACGCTCGCGGTGGCCAGGAACGCGGCGACGGTCTCGGGAATGTTGGGCAGGTACGAGGCGACGCGATCGCCCGGCCTGACCCCGAGCGCGCGCAGGTTGGCGGCGATCGAGGCGACGCTGCGCTCGAGCGCGGCCCACGAGATCTCCTGCGCCGGCCGCGCCTCCGACCGCGCGAGGATCGCCGGGTACCGGGCCGACGCGTTGCGCAAGGCGTGCTCCGCGTAGTTGAGCCGCGCGCCCTCGAACCACTTCGCACCCGGCATCCGCCGCCCGTCGAGCACGCGCGCGTACGGCGCCGACGAGCGGATTGCCAGGAACTCCCAGAGCGAGGCCCAGAAGTCCTCGAGACGGTCGACCGACCAGCGATGCAGGGACGCGTAGTCATCGAACCGCAGCCCCTTGCGCTCCGCAAGCCAGCGCAGGTAGCGGGCGAGCTCGCTCGCCTCCGCCCGCTCGCGCGGTGCCGTCCAGAGCACGGTGCCTTCGACCAACGCCATCGCTGCGCCTCTGCGCGGTGGAACGAGTGAGCTTACCGCGATCCCGGCCGTGGACAGGCGCAGGTCGCACGGCGATACTCCGGCGCGCCCATGCCCCCTCTCCGCACCGACTTCGAGACCGGTCGACCGGTCACCATGGCGCCGCACGGCATGGTCGTCTCGCCCCACGCGCTCGCCTCGCAGGCCGGCGTCGAGGCGCTGCAGGCGGGCGGGTCCGCCGTCGACGCCGCGATCGCGGCGAGCGCCGCGCTCGCGGTCATCTATCCGCACATGACGAGTGTCGGCGGCGACGCGTTCTGGCTCGTCTACGATGCGCAGCACGATCGGGTGCGCTACCTCGACGGCGCCGGCCGCGCCGCGGCGGGCGCGAGCATCGGCTGGTTCCACGCGCGCGGCCTGCGCGAGATCCCGTACCGCGGCGTCCTGCCGGCGACGCTCACCGTGCCCGGCGCGGTCGCGAGCTGGAGCGAGGCCCATGCGTCGTACGGCCGCGTCCCGTGGGCGCGCAACCTCGGCCGGGCGATCGAGCTCGCCCGGGACGGCTTCCCGGCGACCGAGCGGCTCGCCAGGTCCATCGCCGCGATGCTGACCGAGGGCGCGCTCGATGAGACCGCGCGCGCGATCTTCGCCCCCGGCGGCGGCGCACCGCGCCCCGGGTCCAGGCTCGCCAACCCCGACCTCGCGCGCACCCTGGAGGCGATCGCCGCAGAAGGTCGCGAGGGGTTCTACGCCGGCGCGATCGGGCGCGAGCTGGCGCGCTTCGCCAAGGCCGCCGACGGGTTCTTCGACGAGCGCGACCTCGCCGCGCAGGCCGCGACCTGGGGCGAGCCGATCGCCGGCACCTACCGCGGCGTGACGATCTACGAGACGCCCGCCCCGACGCAGGGCTTCACGGTGCTCGAGATGCTGAACATCCTGGAGGACTACGCGGTCGGCGCATGGGCGTTCCTCGGGCCCGAGCACGTGCACCACCTCGTGCAGGCGAAGCAGCTCGCGTATCACGATCGCGACGCCCTGCTCGCGGACCCGGCCTACGCGCGGGTGCCGGTGGAGCGCCTGATCTCGAAGGCCTACGCCGAGGAGCGGCGCCGGCTGGTCGATCCGCAGCGCGCGCTGCCGTGGGACAAGGTGCCCTCCTACGGCACCCTCCGCGGCGACACCGTCTATGTCGGCGCGGTCGACGCCGACGGGAACGCCGCGTCGCTCATCCAGAGCCTCTACGGGTTCTTCGGTGCGGGGGTCGTGGCCGGGCGGACCGGCGTGGTGCTGCAGAACCGCAGCGCGTACTTCGCGCTCGACCCGGACCATCCCAACCGCCTCGAGGCCGGCAAGAAACCGGCGCACACGCTCATCGCGTCGCTCGCCGTCCGCGACCGCAAGCTGTGGCAGGTCCTCGGATGCATGGGTGCCGACGGCCAGCCGCAGATCCACCTGCAGGCATACGTCGGCCTGATCGACTACGGATTGAACGCGCAGCAGGCCGTCGAGGCGCCGCGCTGGCTGTCGGGGCGGTTCGGGCTCCACGACGCACGCGACCTGCTCAACATCGAGGGGCGGTTCGCGCCGGCGACGATCGACGAGCTCGAGCGGCGCGGCCATCCGGTCAACCGCTGGCCCGACCGCGACGAGCTGGCCGGCCATGCCCACTGCATCACGATCGATCCGGAGAGCGGCCTGCGGCTCGGAGGCGCCGACCCGCGCAGCGACGGCGCGGCGATCGGGTACTAGCCGCGGTTGCCTTTCGCAGGATCCGATCCGACATCGGGAAGCGCGCGGGGGATTCGATCGCGCGCGGTGAAATCGGTGCGCGCTACAAACTAAAACGGCCCGGGTCAGGACCCCGGGCCGTTCGCGTCTAGAGTTCAGACGCGGGCGTGGCGCTTAGCGCTTCTTCGCCTTCTTCTTCGCAGCTTTCTTCTTCGCAGCCATTTAAATCTCCTTGTAGTAACGCGCCAAGTCTGGCGCGCGATCGTTCTATATCACCGTTCTGAAATAAATACAACGCCATTTTCGCCATCCGGACGCCGGACGTTGCGCGCATGCGACGCGCTCAGCCCGCCGGATCCCCGCCATCGCACGTCGCCAACGCCTCCAGATAGCGTGTCTCCAACCGCCGCGTGAAGCCGGCATGGTCGAGCAGCGGCGACGCGCGCAGCCGATCGCGCAAGCCGGTGCGCAGCGCCGCGCGACGCGCTCCATCGTGCGCAAGGGCCACTGCCGTCGCGACGTACGCCGCATCCGATTGCGCCGCGAGCTCGCCGAGGCCGACGCAGTCGAGGAGCGACGCGCCGACCCGCGACATGTGCACGGTCCCGACGCGCGAGACCACCGGCACGCCCATCCACAGCGCCTCGCAGGTCGTGGTCGTGCCGTTGTAAGGGAAGGTGTCCAGCGCGATGTCGACCTCGGCGTAGGTCGCGAGGTGACTCGCGCGATCCTCGCGCCAGCCCGCCACTTCGATGCGCGCGGCCGCCACGCCGTGGCGCTCGAAGCACTCGAGCACCCGGTCGCGGGTCTCCGCGCGGTCGAGCGGCCCGGACTTCAGCACCAGCCGCGCCCCCGGTACGCGCGCGAGGATGTCGGCCCAGACCGCGATCGTCGCGGGGTTGAGCTTCGCGACGTGATTGAACGAACCGAACACGACCGGCTCGGCGCCGCGCGCGGCGACCGCCGGGCTGTCCGGCGGCGGCTCGTACGTGAGGAAGACGCCGTCGATCCGCCGCAGACGCTCGCTGTGGCGCGCATCGGCTTCCGGCGCGGGATCGGCGATCGCGTCCGTGATGCGTGCGTCCATCGTATCCAGACCGGTGGTGTCCGGGTAGCCGAGCCACGTCACCTGCAGCGGGGCCGGCTTGCGCGCGAACACCGCCAGGCGGTTTCCCTTGCAGTGGCCGGCGAGATCGACCAGCACGTCGATGCGGTCCTCGCGGATGAGCACCTCCAGCGCGTCGTCGCCGGCGCCGGCCACGTCCCGCCACCCGTCGGCCGCCTGCCGGATCCGCGCAGTGGTGTCGTCGGACAGACGGTGCGTGTAGTAGCAGAAGACCTCGAACCGGCCCCGGTCGTGGGCGGCGATGACCGGGGCAATGAAGTACCCGACCGAATGTCGCGAAAGGTTCGGCGACACGTACCCGATGCGCAGGCGTCGCCGTGGATCCCGCGGTTGCGCGCCCGCGCCGCCCCGCGGCGGGCGCGTCCGTCGCATCAGCTCGCCATAGCGGCGGTGGAGCTCGAACAGGCCGGCCGGGTCGGCGGGGGCCAGGTAGTGGCTGAAGAAGAGAATGCCGGAGAAGATGGACGCCGAGTCCGGCGCCAGCTCGAGCGCGGTCCGATAGGCCGCGAGGGCGTCCTCGATCGACCAGAGGTCGGCGTGCACGTTGCCCACCCCGAGCCAGGCGTCGACCGCACGCGGGTCGCGCTCGGTCCATGCGCGGTAGCACTCCAGCGCATCGTTCAGCCGTCCGCCGCGCTCGTGCGCTTCGGCCTCGCGCCGCAGCTCGTCCGGCGCGCGCGCGTCCGCGGTCGCGCGCCCCGGCGACCGCTGCGCCCCGAGCAGGCTGCGAATCAGGTTGAGGAGCAGGCCGGAGTGCCTCGCGACGCGGGGCTTACCGCCCGGCCTGCGCGGCGTCGACCCGCGCGCGGAGCTTCTTCGCCCATGCGTCGAGCGCCGACTTCACCTGTCCCCAGGTCGCACCGCCGGCCTCCTGGCGGATCGGGTTGGCGCGCGCGCTGTCGCGGTAGGCGCCCAGCAGCTGATTCGTGGTGCTGTCGTAGAACCCGACCTCGATCGTCGCCGCGATGATGTAGCTGTTGCCCGCGGCGACCCGGTCGCGCGTGATCGCGTCGAGGCCCGTCGCCTCCTTCACGCCGGTGAAGACGATCCCGACCGGCGTGAACTGGTACAGGTGGACCGGGTTGTCGCGGTGCATGTCCACGATCGCCGCGCGGATGCGCACCACGTCCGGCCCCGGCTCGGCCACCACGGGGTACCGATCCTGAAGCTGCCCGACCGTGGCGGTCCGGAAGTAGTCCGTGATCGCCTTGAGCTCGTCCGGATAGATCCCCTTGTAGTCCGACTGAGGGCTGTACCAGACGAGGACCGGGTCGATCATGAATCGCGTGTACTTCGCGCCGTCGCCCGGCTTGAAGCCCGGCCGGCGATAGACCAGCGCGCCGCTGCCGTCGGGCGCGGGCTCGAAGTCGACCGAGCGCCCGAGAAAGCCGGACGGGTCGCCGCTCGTCGCGCAGCCCTGAAGCCCGAGCGCGGCCGCGGCCGCGAGTACGCACAGGAACCGCCTCGTCCGCTGCATCTGCATCTCCTTTCCGTTGTCGGAAGGCGGGTCCGCGTCAGCGCTCGTACAGCTTCAGCAGCGCGCCGGTGTCGAGCTCCGCGTGCCCCAGGTGAATCAGCATCCGGTACAGCGACAGCGCCTCCCCCATCATCGGCGTGGGCGCCTTCAGCCCCGCCGCGAACTCGTTGACCATCTCCAGGTCCTTGAGCAGCTGGCGCGCGTAGCCGAGCGGCGCGAAGTCGCGCTGCACCATGCGGGGGTAGAGCTTCTGCAGCAGCGAGCCGTCGGCGTGACCGCCGGCGAGGCACTCGGGCAGCCGGGCGGCGTCGATGCCGGCCGACTCGGCGAGCACGACCGCCTCCGCCATGACCGCGTGGCCGCAACCGACGATGAGCTGGTTCAGCATCTTCGCGACCATCCCCGCACCGGTCGGACCCATGTGCGTAAACCGCGCTGCGATGTCGGCGAACAGCGGCCGCGCGCGCTCGATGTCCGCGACCTCGCCGCCCGCCATTACGGTCAGCGTGCCCGAACCCGACGCGGGCGGGCCGCCGGACACCGGCGCGTCGACCCAGCGGCAACCCGTCTTCTCCTTGAGCCGCGCGGCCCAGGCTTTGCACTTGTCGACCTTGATGGTCGAGAAGTCGATCAGGAGCTGCGGCGGGCGGAGCGCGGTCGCGACGCCGTCGGCGCCGAACACCGCCTGCTCGACCGCCTCGTTGGTCGGCAGGTTGAGGAGCACGAAGTCGACGTCCGTTGCGGCGTCCGCCGGCGACACCGCCGCCCGCGCGCCCGCGGCGCGCGCGGCCTCGATCTGCGTCGAGACGATGTCGTACGCCTTGATCGCGTAGCCGCGCGGCAGGAGGTGCTTCACCATCGGCAGGCCCATCAGGCCGACGCCGACATAGCCCAGGCGAGGTTGGGTGCTCATGGTTTCAGTCGATTCCGTAGATGCGAATGGCGTTGTCGTGGAAGAGCTTGCGCTGATCGTCCGCGGAGAGATCGCGGACGATCGTCCGGAAACCGGAAAAGATCGCATCGAAGGTGCCGCACAGCCGGTCGACCGGGAAGTTGCTCGCGAACATGCAGCGATCCACGCCGAAGAGGTCGATCGCGATGAGGACGATGCCGCGGTTCGCCTCCACCGTCCACGGGCGTCCGGGCACGCCGAGCCCCGAGATCTTCACCGCGACGTTCGGACAGCGCGCGAGGGTCGCCATGGCGTTCCGCCACGCCGCGACGCCTTCCGCGCTGCGGTCGGCCGGCAGCCCGGTGTGGTTGAGGATGATCGGCTGCGACGGAAAGTCCCGCGCGAGCTGCGCGGCCTCCGCGAGATGCCACCACGGGGTCTGCAGATCGAAGCGCAGCCGGTTGCGCGCGAGGAGCGCGAATCCGGCACGCCAGCTTGCGTCGGTCATGCCCCCCGGCGTGCCCTCCGCGGGCGAGCGGTTCGCGCGCGGCTTGTGGCGGATGCTCCGCACGAACGGGAACGCGGCCTGCCGCTCGAGCACTTCTGCGGCCTCCTCGCGATCGAGCCGCGCCTGCGCCACCGCCACGGTGGGGAAGCCCGTGTCGCGCCGCAACGTCTCGACGTAGCGCATCTCGCCGACCGGGTCGCGCGGGTCCCACTCGGTCTCGACGTAGACCGTCTTGACGACGGGGTGCGGTCGCGCGTCGGCGAAGTAGTCGGCCGGCAGGTAAGGGCGCCGGATCGCGCGGTAGTCGCCGTAGCGGAACGGGATCGGCGGCTCGTCGCAGAGCCACGGGTAGTAGTTGACCCGCGGATCCCAGAAGTGCTGGTGCGCGTCGACGATCGGAGGCGCGCCGGTCATCCTTCGGCGAGCGCGTATTCCCGCTGCGCGGCGGAGTAGCCGAGCAGCAGCTCGGCCGGAACGGTGCCCACGCACCGGATCGTGTGGACGGCGCCGCGCGGCACGACCGCGCACGCGCCGGCCGACATGCGGATGCGGCGCTCGCCGATGCCGCACTCGACCTCGCCGTCGACGACGTAGATCGACTCCTCGCAGTTGCGGTGCAGGTGCGCGTCCCCGGACTTGCCGGGCTGCACGCGCAGGCGCGCGAGCGCGAGCTCGGCGCTGTTCCCCACCTCGGCGCCCGCGAGCCATTCGATGGCGCCCCAGGGAAACTCGTGCCTGACAATGCGATGCGGACCGATCATTGGAAGGCTCCTTCGCGACCAGCGAGCGTGGCGAGGTTAGCACCATTTGTGCTAAAACCCGCCGCGAGCCCCGGCCGCCCGACAAACGGGGCGCTCGACCCCTTGAGGAGAACCGCATGCCGCACGCCACCCGCACGCTGCTCGCGCTCGCCGCGTCGGCGCTCGCCGCCCTGCCCGCCTGGGCGCAGACCTATCCCAACAAGCCGGTGAAGATCATCAGCCCGTTCTCGGCGGGCGGCCCGGCCGACATCTACGCCCGCTACCTCGGGCAGCGGCTGAGCGAAGCGCTCGGCCAGCCGTTCGTGATCGAGAACCGCGTCGGCGGCGGCGGCATCATCGGCGCCGACGCGGTGGCGAAAGCGGCGCCCGACGGCTACACGCTGCTCGTGATGTCGAACACCCACACGGTGAACGAGTCGCTGGTGGCGAAGAAGCCGTACAAGCTGATGACCGACCTCGTGCCGGTCGCGCCGATCAACTACTCCGACCTGCTGCTGGTCGTGAACCCTGCAGTGCCGGCGAAGAACCTGAAGGAGCTGCTCGACCTCGCCAGGGCGAATCCCGGCAAGCTCAACTACGCTTCCTCGGGCCCGGGCACGCCGTATCACATGGCAGGCGAGCTCTTCAAGGCGATGGCGGGCGTGAACATCGTGCACGTGCCGCACAAGGAGAGCTCGGGTGCGCGCACGAGCGTGATGGGCGGCCAGGTGGAGATGATGTTCGACGCGATCACGGTGATGGCGAAGCTCGCGGAGGCCGGCAAGGTGCGGGCAATCGCCTCGAGCGGCGCGACGCGTTCGCCGGTGATGCCGGAAATCCCGACGGTGTCTGAGGCGGGCGTGCCCGGCTACGAGGCGACGATCTGGCTGGGGATAATGGCGCCGGCCGGAACGCCCCAGCCGATCGTCGACCGGCTCAACGCGGAGATCGCCAAGATCGTCAACAGCCCCGACGTCAAGGCAGACTGGGCGAAGCAGGGCGCGGTGCCGATGACCATGACGCCCGACCAATTCGGGCAGTACATGCGTCAGGACATCGAAAAGTGGGCCAAGGTCGTGAAGATCTCCGGCGCGAAGGTGGATTGACGCGGTGGCCGTCAGCCTCTCCGTCAACGGCGCCGAGCGCGAAGTCACCGCCGCCGAGGACACCCCCCTCCTCTACGTCCTGCGCAACGACCTCGGCCTGAAGGCCGCGCGCTTCGGCTGCGGCACTGGCCAGTGCGGGGCGTGCTTCGTGCTGATCGACGGGCGGTCGGTCGCGTCCTGCGACACGCCGCTCTGGTCGGCAGTCGGCAAGACGATCGTCACCCTGGAAGGCCTCGGCACGCCGGAGCACCCGCATCCGCTGCAGTGCGCGGTGATCGATGAGCAGGCGGCGCAATGCGGCTACTGCCTCTCGGGCATCCTCGTGAGCGCCGCCGCGCTGCTCGCGCAGAACGCCGCGCCCGCGGAAGCCGACGTGCGCACGGCGCTCGACCGCAACCTCTGCCGCTGCGGCTCGCACAACCGGCTCGTGCGCGCCGTGATGCGGGCTGCGGGCGGGGTCGCGAAATGAATCTCGCCTTCCGGCTCGCGGCAGGTGGCGGCGGCGATCTGCCGAAGCTGCCGGGGAGCCTGCACGTCAACCGGCGTCTCGGCCAGTGGCTGCGCTTCCTGCCGGAAGGACTCGTCGAAGTGCGCTCCGGCAAGGTCGAGCTCGGCCAGGGTATCGCCACCGCGCTCGCGCAGATCGTCGCCGACGAGCTCGACATCGCGCCCTCCCGCGTGCGCATGATTCCGGCGAGCACGGCGGCGAGCCCCGACGAGGCGGTCACCTCGGGCAGTCTGTCCGTGCAGGAGTCCGGCACCGCGCTGCGCTACGCGTGCGCCGAGGCGCGCGCGATCTACCTTGCGACCGCCGCGGCGCGGCTCGGCAAGCCGGCAGACGGTCTCCAGGTGATCGACGGCGAGATCGTCGCCGTGGGCGGTGCGCACACCAGCTACTGGGCGCTCGCAGACGACGCGCTGCTCGATCGCGAAGCCACCGCCAGCGTGCCACCGAAGTCCGCCCACCGCGTCGTCGGCACGCCGATGCTGCGGCTCGACATCCCGGACAAGGCGTTCGGCCGGCCGCGGTTCGTGCACGACCTCGAGCTGCCCGACATGCTGCACGGGCGCGTGCTGCGACCGCCCTCTCCTGCCGCGGTGCTGCTGTCGGTCGACGACTCCAAGGCGCGCGCGCTCCAGGGCGTGGTTGCGATCGTGCGCGACGGCAATTTCATCGGCGTGCTCGCCGAGCGCGAGGAGGTCGCGGTCAAGGCGCTCGAGCGGTTGAGCCTCGGCGCGGCCTGGACGGAGCGCGAGACGCTCCCCGATGCGGCGACGCTTGCCGATTGGCTGAAGTCGCAGCCGGTCGAGACGAAGGTGGTCGAGGAACGCGCGGCCGCAAGTACGCCGGCGGCGGCGCGCACGCTGCGCGCCCGGTACTCGCGGCCCTACCTCGCGCACGCCTCGATCGGTCCGTCGTGCGCGCTCGCGCAGTGGCAGGGTGACGCGCTGCAGATCTGGTGCCACAGCCAGGGCGTCTACAACCTGCGCGCCGATCTCGCGGTCACGCTCGGGCTCGCCGCCGAGCGGATCGTCGTCGCGCACGTCGAGGGCGCCGGCTGCTACGGCCACAACGGCGCGGACGACGTCGCGCTGGACGCGGCGCTCCTCGCGCGCGCGGCCGGCGGGCGGCCGGTGCGCCTGGTGTGGACGCGCGCGGACGAGCTCGCCTGGTCGCCGTTCGGGCCGGCGATGGCGATCGAGCTCGAGGCGGACGTCGACGCGGCCGGCGAGGTGCTCGCCTGGCGCCACGACCTCTGGAGCAACGGCCACAGCTCGCGCCCGGGCCGGGCCACGACGCCTACGCTGCTCGCAGCCGCACACCTCGAGCGACCTTTCGAACGCGTGCTCGCCATCAACCCGCCGCTGCCGGCAGGCGGCGCGGACCGGAACTCGGTGCCGCTCTACGACGTTCCAGCGCGGCGGATCGTCAATCATCGGCTGCTCTCCATGCCGCTGCGCGCGTCCGCGCTGCGGTCGCTCGGCGCTTTCGCCAACGTCTTCGCGATCGAGTCGTTCGTCGACGAGCTCGCCCGCGCCCGGAACGAGGACCCGGTGGCGTGGCGCCTGCGCCATCTCGCCGATCCGCGCGCGCGCGCGGTGATCGAAGCGGCCGCGCGGCGCGCAGGTTGGACGGGCTGGCAGCAGCGCGAGGCCTGGGGCCATGGCATCGGCTTCGCGAAGTACAAGAACCTCGGCGCCTACTGCGCGGTCGTCGCCGAGATCGAGGCGGAGCGCGAGGTCCGCGTGCGCCGCCTCGTGGTCGCGGTCGACGTCGGCCTCGCGATCAACCCGGACGGGGTCGCCAACCAGATCGAGGGCGGTGCAATCCAGGCGTCGAGCTGGACGCTCAAGGAGGCGGTGCGCTTCGACCGCATGCGCGTCACGAGCAGCACCTGGGAGGACTACCCGATCCTGAAGTTCTCGGAAGTGCCCGCGGTCGAGGTCGAGATCGTGTCCCGGCCCGATTTGCCTTCAGTCGGCGCCGGCGAGGCCGCGCAGGGGCCGACCGCGGCGGCGATCGCGAACGCGGTGTACGACGCGCTCGGCGTGCGGGTGCGCGATCTGCCGATCACGCCCGAGCGCATCGTGGCCGCGGCGGGCTGATCGATGCGCCTGCACGTACTGAGCGGCGGTGCGGCGCAAGGCGTCGTCGCCGCCCTGTCGGACGAGTTCCGGGCTGCGACGGGATTCGAGATCGACGGAACCTTCGGCGCCGTCGGCGCAATGAAGGAGAAGCTCCTCGGCGGTGCGCCGGCGGACGTGCTCATCCTCAGCCGGGCGTTGATCGACGAGCTTGCGGGCGCCGGGCACGTGGATGCCGGAACGCGCGCCGACCTCGGGCGGGTCCGCACTGGGGTCGCGGTGCGCGCGGGCGACCCGACGCCCGACGTGACCACCGCAGAAGCGCTGCGCGCGGCGCTGCGCACGGCCGGCGCGATCTACTTCCCCGATCCGCAGCGCGCCACCGCGGGCATCCATTTCGCGCGCGTTCTGGAGACGCTCGGCATCGCGGCCGAAGTCGCGGAACGACTCAGCAGTCACCCGAACGGCGCCACCGCGATGCGCGAGCTCGCGAAGACGAGCGGCACCCGCCCGATCGGTGTCACGCAGATCACCGAGATTCTCAATACGCCCGGCGTCACCCTCGTCGGACCGCTGCCGCGAGAATTCGAGCTCGCGACGGTTTACACGGCGGCGGTTTGCACGTGCGCCGCGGCGCCCGATGCCGCGCGACGGCTCGTCGCGGTCCTGGCAGGCGAGACAACGCGCAGCGTACGCGAGAAGGCAGGTTTCGAGCTCTAGGTGGCTCAGGGCGTCTATGCCGCGGCTTCGACGACCCCTGAAAAAGTGGCCGAACGGCTGAACCAGGAGGTCGCGCGCTGGGCAAAGCTCATCGCGGATGCCAACATTGAGGCCGAAGAGTCGACCCCGCTCCATTGATCAGAGGCCCTGCCATGCCAAAGTCACCCGACGATACCTCCGACCGTTCCGAGCAGGCCGGCATGCGCAAGGGCCTGACCAGCTACGGCGACCGGGACTTCTCGCTCTTTCTGCGCAAGGCCTTCATCAAGGGCGCCGGGTACACGGACTCGGCGCTCGACCGTCCCGTGATCGGCATCGCCGACACGGGCAGCGCCTACAACCCCTGTCACGGCAACGCCCCTCAGCTCGTCGAGGCGGTCAAGCGCGGCGTCATGCTGGCCGGCGGGCTGCCGATGGCGTTCCCCACCATCTCCATCCACGAGAGCTTCGCGGCGCCGACGAGCATGTACCTGCGCAACCTCATGTCCATCGACACGGAGGAGATGATCCGGGCGCAGCCCATGGATGCGGTGGTGCTGATCGGCGGCTGCGACAAGACCGTGCCGGCCCAGCTGATGGGTGCGGCTTCAGCCGGCATTCCGGCGATACAGCTCGTCACGGGCTCCATGCTGACCGGCTCGCACCGCAGCGAGCGGGTGGGCGCATGCACCGACTGCCGCCGCTACTGGGGCAAGTTCCGCGCCGGCGAGATCGACGCCGAGGAGACGGCGGACGTCAACAGCCAGCTGGTTGCGAGCGTCGGCACCTGCTCGGTGATGGGCACGGCCAGCACCATGGCGTGCATCGCCGAGGCGCTCGGCATGACGATGCCCGGCGGCGCCTCGCCGCCCGCCGTCACCGCGGACCGCATCCGGATCGCCGAACAGACCGGGGCGCAGGCGGTTCAGATGGCGCGCGACGGGTTGACCATCGACAAGATTCTCACGCCGGCCGCGTTCGAGAACGCGATGCGCGTGCTCCTGGCCATCGGCGGTTCGACCAACGGGATCGTCCACCTGGCGGCGATCGCGGGCCGCCTGGGCCTCGATATCGATCTGCAGGCGCTGGACCGCATGGGGCGGGAGACGCCGGTGCTGCTGGACCTCAAACCGTCGGGCCAGCACTACATGGAGGATTTCCACAAGGCCGGCGGCATGGCGACGCTGCTGCGCGAGCTCAAGCCGTTGTTGCGCCTGGAGGCCCTGACGGTCACGGGGCGCACGCTCGGGGAGGAGATCGAGGCGGCCGGGCCGGGCTTCGAGCAGGACGTGGTACGCAGTGTCCGCAATCCCATCTATCCGCAGGGCGGCATCGCCGTGCTGCATGGCAATCTGGCGCCGGGCGGGGCCGTAATAAAGCAATCCGCGGCCGACGCCAAGCTGATGGAACACGAGGGTCGTGCGGTGGTCTTCGAGAACGCGGAGGACCTAGACAAGCGCATCGACTCCGATGGCCTCGATGTGACGCCGCACGACATCCTGGTGCTGAAGAACATCGGCCCCAAGGGCGCGCCCGGCATGCCGGAGGCCGGATACATCCCGATCCCGCGCAAGCTCGCACGGGCGGGCCTCAAGGACATCGTGCGGATCTCCGATGGCCGCATGAGTGGCACGGCGTTCGGCACGATCGTGCTCCACGTCACCCCGGAAGCCGCGATCGGCGGGCCGCTCGCGCATGTGCGCAGCGGCGACCGGATCCGCCTCAGCGTGACGAATCGCGAGATTTCGCTGCTGGTGCCCGACGAAGAGCTGGCACGGCGTGCACGCGACAATCCCGTCGTCGAGCCCACCGCCGATCGCGGCTATCGCAAGCTCTTCCTCCAGACGGTGATGCAAGCCGACAAGGGGGTCGACTTCGACTTCATGCGCGCGCCCACTCTTAGCCCGCGTTGAGAAACCCGCGCGGCGCCTGGTGCAGGCGCTCGCAGCCGGTCGGGGTGATCCGCACCAGCTCGCCCACCTGAACGCCCGCTTTGCCGTCGCGCGTGATCACGTTCGGCTGCACGACGATCGTCATGTTCGACTCGAGGCGCAGGTCGGATAGCGGCCCCGCCGGCCGGCTCGTCGAGCCCACGATCGGCTGCCAGTAGCCGCCGCCGAAGCCGTGCACGACGTCGTCGCAGATCGTGAACCCCGCCTGCTCGACCAGCGCCGTGGCGGCGAGGATCTCCGCCGCGGTCGCGCCCGCGCGCAGGCACCCGGCGATCGCGTCGAACGCCGCCTCCGCCGTGGCGTGGAGGTCGCGATAGAGCGGTGTCGGATCGGCCTCGATCGCGTAGGTGCGCAACACCTGGCCGGGATAGTCGTGGAAGAAGTTCGCGCTGATCTCGACGAACAGGACGTCGCCGGCGCCCACTCGCCGCGTCGAGTGGTACTGGCGCGGCACGCATAGATCCGGCGCGGCCATCGGCGTGACGCCGATGTAATGGATGAGCGTCGTCCCGCCGTGACCCACGTAGGCTCGCTCGACGATCGCCGCCAGCTCGCGCTCGGTCAGTCCGGCGCGCGCCTCGCGCGCGAGCGCCGCGATGGCGAGATCGCTCAGCCAGGCGCCCACGCGCAGCCAGTCGATCTCCTCATCGGACTTGCGCATGCGCAGCCACGGATACGCCGGGGCCATGTCGACGAGGTCGAATTCGACCGCGAGGGCGCGGACCTTCGACCAGGCCAGCGGTCCCATCAGACCGACGCGCCGCGCGCCGCGGGCCTTGAGCGCCTCGATCGCCTTGTGCACGCCCTTGTGCTCGCCCCACTCGACGTCGGCGTCGCGCGCGATGCGCCGGGCGAGCGGCAGGTGGTTGTACCACTCGACGAACAGTCGCTCGCGGGCATCCGGCGCGAATACGACGAGGGCCTCGGCGGTGATCGGCCAGCCGGTCAGCCACTGCACGCCGCTGCCGGCGCGGTTTTCGCCGCACACGAGGACGTGATCGCAACCGTGCTTCGCCATCGCTTGCGCGAGCGCGCTGCGGCGGCGCGCGAACTCGCCGTCCGAGAACCGCGGATAGTCCTGCTCGAGCAGCGGCCGCAGCCGCGCGTCGAGGACCGGCGGCGTCACCGCGGGTCCGCGCCGCCGGCGCGCTCGATCAGCTTCACCAGCACCGGCCAGTAGTCGGCGCCGAACCCCGCCGCGGAAGTCTCCTGCAACAGGTCGGCCGTGAGCCGCGCGCCGCGCGCCTCGACGCCGCACGCCTCCGCGAGCTCGAGCGCGAGGCGGATGTCCTTGAGCGCGTAGTCGGCCGGAAACGCCTTCTCCGGAAAGAGCCCGGGCACGAGCGCTTTCATGCCGTGGTTGCGCAGCGCGAAGCTGTCGGCCGAGCCGTGCGAGAGCGCCGCGAAAAGTCGCGCCCCGTCGACGCCGGCGCGAACCCCGATCACCAGCGCCTCGGCCAGCGCCTGCCCGGTCATGAAGAGGACCATGTTGTTGAGGATCTTGACCACCTGGCCGTTGCCCACCGGGCCGCAGTGGACCACGTCGCTGCCCATGCAGGCGAGCAGCGGCTCGACTGCGCGGAACTGCGCGGCCGCGCCGCCGACCATGATGAGCAGCGTGCCTTCCTGCGCCGCCGCGCGCGTGCGCGCGACGGGGGCGTCGACGAATTCGATGCCCGCCGCGGCAAGCCGCGTCGCGATCCGGCGCGTCGCCTCGACCGAACTGGTGCTCATGTCGACGATGGTGCGGATGCGGCCGCGCGCGGCGGCGAGGCCGGCGGCGCCGAGGCACACCGCCTCGACCTCGGCCGCGCTCGGCAGGGACAGGAAGACGACGTCCGCGCTCGCGGCGACTTCGGCGACCGACGCGCACGCGCGCACCCCGCAGGACGCAAGGCGCCCGACGGGCGCGGGATGGAGATCGAAGGCGGCAACCGGGCGGCCGCTCTTGCGCGCCAGGTTGGCGCACATCGGCTCGCCCATCACGCCGAGGCCGATGAAGCCGAGGTCGACGAAACCAAGCGCGCCCGCGTCTCTCATGGCGCGCGCGCTGCCGGTGCCTGAAGCTTCAGCGCCGCCGGCGCTGCGGGGGCGGCCCGACCGGCGCGGACGGACGCTCGTCCTTGTGACGGAAGTTGATGCGGCCCTTGGTCAGGTCGTAGGGCGACATCTCGAGCGTGACCTTGTCGCCGGCGAGGATGCGGATGCGGTGCTTGCGGATCTTGCCGGAGGCATACGCGATCACCTCGGTGCCGTTCGAGAGCGTGACCCGGAAGCGGGTGTCCGGGAACACCTCGCTCACGACGCCTTCCATCTCGATCAGCTCTTCCTTTGGCATTGCGTCTCCTATGCGCGCGAGCAGGCGCCGCGCGCGGCCCGTCGCCGGCGGCGAGTGGGAGCCGGGGCGGCGGGCGCCGCCACGCCGGGGTTCAGACCGCCTTCAGGTTGACCGCCGAGACGCGGCCGTCGCGCCCCGTCTGGAGCTCGAACTGGACCTTCTGCTTCTCGGCGAGCGTGCCCATTCCGGCGCGCTCGACGGCGGAGATGTGCACGAACACGTCTTTCGAGCCGTCGTCGGGCTGAATGAACCCGAAACCTTTGGTGGCGTTGAAGAACTTTACGGTGCCAGTAGCCATGGAGTTCCTCCTGATCTGGCGTTGCCGGGCGCGGGAGTACGCACGGCCTCAAATCACGCAAGGGAACAGACCAGAATTTCACCCCGAGGGGGTGCAGTGGACGACCCAGCCAATTCGATGGGCGGAAATATGCTTCGGGTCGCAGATTTTTGCAAGTCCGGGGGGCTTCGCGGAAAGGCGGTACCGCCCCCTACCGGCGGGGCAGGCCCAGCACGCCCGCCATCCAGTCCGCGGTCTGGGTCCGGTATCGATAGGGTCGGTTGTTGGCGATGTGATTGCCGTCCGCGACGACGAGCAGCTCGACCGGACCCGCCGCTTCCGCGGCAATCCGCTCGGCGTCCTGCCACGGCACGAGCCGATCGAGCTTGCCGGTCACGAGGTAGAGCGGGCACTCGATCCTGCGCGCGGCCTCCTTGAGCGTGAGCGTCGCCGCGTGACGCCGTGCCGCATCCTGCGTGGGAAGGTGGCTGCGCGCGCGGAAGGCCTCGCGCGTGAGGTCGGGCAGCGCGTCCCACACCGCGGCCCAATCGTACGGGCCCGCGAGCCCGATGCAGGCCTTGATCCGCTTCTCGAACGCGGCCGCACGCGGCGCGTAGTAGCCGCCGAGACTCACGCCCCACAGGCCGATGCGGCTCGCGTCGAGATCGCCGCGCCCCTCGATCCAGTCGACCATGCTGCGCACCGGCACTTCGTAGTCGCCGCGGATCGGGAAGTCGTACTCCGCTTCGCCCTGCCCCGGCCCGTCGACGCAGAGCGTCGCCATGCCGCGCGCGAGGAACGGCAGCTCGTAGGCCTCCAGCTCCTCCTTGGCCGAGTCGAGCCCGGGCACCATGAGCAGCACCGGCGGCCGCACGGCCCCTTCCGGCTTGCGCAGGATTCCCGCGAGCGCGCGGCCCGCGTAAGGAATCTCGACGCGCTCGCCCGGCGGGCGCAGATGCGGGAGCGCGAGCTGCCGGCACTCGACCGCCTTCATGTGCGCGGCGCGCATCTGTGCCGCGTCGTGGACGAACAGGAATTTCGCGAAGTGGAAATAGATCGCGGCGCGCGAGAGATGCTCGCCGGCGCTCAGCTTGAAGCCCGCCGCGAGCGCCTCGCGTCCGAGCGCCTCGTGCACGGCGGCGCGCGCGGACCACGCGCGGCACCAGTCCTCCCAGCGCTCGATGCCGGCCGTCACCTCCTGGAAATCGGCGAGCGCGACCCCGTTGGAGATGAAGCGCGGCAGCCAGTGCGAGATCGCGGTCTCGACCCGCGGGTCACGTGCCATTCGATCGTCCTGATCGCGAGCGGGGATCAGCCGGCCTTGCGCGGATGCAGGTCGAAGGCGAGGCAGAGCCGCCGCTCGGTGTTCTCCGCCGGCAGCGGGATCGTGTCGTGCCACAGGTACGACGGGAAGGTGACCAGGAGCCCGGGCTCGGGCTGCACCGCGCGCGTGATCGGCTCGCGCGTCAGCGGGATGTCGCTCCGCGATCCGCCGACCTTCAGCCACCCCGCCTGACCCGCCGCCGGATCGCGTACGACGGCGGGCACCTCCACGTAGTACACGCCGCTCAGCCAGCCGTCCGCGTGAATGTGCGGCAGCATCTTGCCGCCGCTCGTCATCTTGACCGCCCAGAGATCGAGATGGAACCGCGGCGGCGCGCCGCGCACGAACGGGTGGCGCGGATCCTCCTGCGGCAGGCTCTTGAGACGCTGCTCGAACCCGTAGGCGATGAACTGCTTCAAGATCGAGGGCGCTTCGTCGCGGTAGTCGGCGAGGTTTCGGGTCGTGTGCCAGCCCTTGTACGTGGCGTACTCGGGCGGATCCTCGCGCATGCTCGATTCGTCCGCCGCGAAGGCGGCGAGCGCCCGGTTGAGCGCGGCGATGTCCGCGGCGCGATAGCCGAGATCGGCGAGCCGGAGCGTGTGCACGAAGTGATGCGGATCGGAGAGCCAGGCCTCCTCGTCGCGGCGCCCCAGTTCGGCGAGCGCGAGCGTCTTCAGCGCGAGGGCGCGAACCTCGAAGACCTTGAGCTGGAGGGCCCGATCGATCGGTCCGAGTGCGTCCGCGGCCCGGCGGTGTGCCATCAGGCACTCGGCCCACGCGACGAACGTCTCGAGGTCGCGCGGATCGATCTGCGCGGCGCGTTCGAAGGCCCGCACCGCCGCGTCGCAATTCCCGCGCTTGGCGTGCAACGCGCCCATGAAATAGCTTGCCTTGGCGTAGCCGGGATTCGCCGCCGCGATGCGCTCGAGGAGCGCCAGCGCCTCGTCGTACCGCTCCGCGCCGCTCAGGCTCGAGGCGAGCGTGTTCAGCAACCGCTTGTGATCGGGCGCGAGTTTCAAGCCGCGCGCACAGCAGTCGATCGCCTCCGCGAACTTGTGCGCATCGTGCAGGACGCCTGCCAGGTTCGCATGGGCGTCGGCGCGATCGGGCGTCCGGCCGAGCGCGCGGCGCAGCAACGTCTCGGCGCGCTCGAACTGCTTCATCTCGGCGAGCAGCATGCCGAGGCTCGCGAGCGCGCCAACGTTGTCGGCGTCGAACGTGAGCACCTGATCGTAGAGCTGCGCCGCTTCCTGCAGGCGCCCCGACTTGTGGGCGCGCAAGCCCGCGTCGAGCAGTTGCTTCGGTCCCTGCACTTCCATGATGAAATCCTAACCCACGGGCGCGACGCGCGCTAACATCGCCGGCATGGGACCCCTCGCCGGCGTGAAGGTGCTCGAGCTCGAAGCGATCGGGCCGGGCCCGTTCTGCGCCATGATGCTCGCGGACATGGGTGCCGACGTGCTGCTCGTCGACCGGCCCACCGATCCGCGCCTCGGCTTCGGCCGCGACCGCTGGTCCGACGCGATGCTGCGCGGCCGGCGTTCGGTCACCCTCGATCTGAAGTCGCCGGACGGCGTCGCCGCCGCGCTCTCGCTCGTCGAGCGCGCCGACGCGGTGATCGAGGGCTTTCGTCCCGGCGTGATGGAGCGCCTGGGGCTCGGGCCCGACGTGCTCCTCGCGCGCAACCCGAAGCTCGTCTACGGCCGGATGACCGGCTGGGGCCAGGACGGACCGCTCGCGCCGCGCGCCGGCCACGACATCAACTACATCGCCCTGTCGGGCGCCCTGCACGCGATCGGACGCGCGGGCGGCGCGCCGGTGCCGCCCCTCAACCTGGTCGGCGACTTCGGCGGCGGCGGGATGCTGCTCGCCTTCGGCATCGCGTGCGCGCTGCTCGAGGCGCAGCGCTCGGGCCAGGGACAGGTCGTCGACGCCGCGATGGTGGAAGGCGCCTCGCTCCTCGCGACGATGTTCGCGGGCATGCTGGCCGCGGGTCGCTGGAGCGAGGCGCGCGGCGAGAACGTCCTCGACTCCGGCGCGCCCTGGTACGACGCCTACGAAACCCGCGACGGGCGGTTCGTCGCGATCGGTTCGATCGAGTCGAAGTTCTACGCGGAGCTGCTCGAGCGCCTTGGCATCGCGGGAGAAAAGCTTCCGGACCAGCACGATCGGGCGGGTTGGCCCAAGCTGCGCCACCGCTTTGCGGAAGTCTTCCGCGCGAAGACGCGCGACGAGTGGTGCGCGGTGTTCGAGGGATCCGACGCCTGCTTCGCGCCGGTTCTCACGTTCTCGGAGGCGCGCGAGCATCCCCACAATCTCGCGCGTCGCGCATACGTGACGGTCGGAGACGTGCCGCAGCCGGCGCCCGCGCCGCGCTTCTCGCGTACGCCGGGCACCGTGCGCCGCGCCCCGCCCGAGCGCGGCGCGCAGGGACGCGAAGCCCTGGCCGACTGGGGGTTCTCGAACGCCGAGGCCGAGCGACTTGCGTCGCTCGGCCTCGGCTTCACGTCCTAAATGGTTTCCACGACACGAGGGGCCACACCCCCTCGTGCTCCCCAATGTCAGGAACACCGCCGCCTGTGGCAGCGATCCTCCCTCTCGCTCACGCCGCCTTCTTCGCCCAGCGCTCGAGCTCCTCCCAGCCGCCGATGCGCGTGCCGTTGACGAAGACCTGCGGCACGGTCTGCGCGCTGGCGATCGCGCCGACGACGCGCGAGCGGACCTTGTGGTCGAGCGGGACCTCGACGTAGTCGTAGCCCAGCTCGGTGAGGAGCGCCTTCGCTTTCGCGCAGAACCCGCAGCCCTCGCGCGTCAGGATGGCGACCTGGTCCGGCTTCTTCGCCTTCGGGTTGATGTAGGCGAGCATCGTGTCGGCGTCGGACACCTCGAACGGGTCGCCCGGCTTCTGCGGCTCGACGAACATCTTCTCGACCACGCCGTCGCGCACCAGCATCGAGTAGCGCCACGAGCGCTTGCCGAAGCCGAGGTCGGCCTTGTCCACGAGCATGCCCATCCCGTCGGTGAACTCGCCGTTCCCGTCCGGAAGGAGGAAGACGTTGGCGGCTTCCTGGTCTTTCGCCCACTCGTTCATCACGAACGCGTCGTTGACCGACACGCACACGATCCGGTCGACGCCGTTCGCGAAGAACGCCGGCGCGAGCTCGTTGTAGCGCGGCAGGTGCGTCGACGAGCAGGTCGGCGTGAACGCGCCCGGCAGCGAGAAGACGACCACCGTCTTGCCCTTGAAGATTTCGTCGGTGGTGACGGTCTTCCATGCGCCGCCTTCGCGGGTGCGGAACGACACTTGCGGGACTTTGTGGCCGGCGCGGCTTTCGAGCATGTCTGACTCCATGGATGGTGTTCAGCGATGGCCCGGACTTTACGGGTCGCGGGCTGTGCAGCCCAATACTTGATTGGTATCCTCCCGATAGGCTCAGGCTATCGAACCCAGTATGACCCTTACCGAGCTCAGGTACCTCGTCGCGGTCGCCGAGGAGCGCCACTTCGGCCGCGCGGCCGGGCGCTGCTTCGTCAGCCAGCCGAGCCTCTCGGCGGCGATCCGCAACGTCGAGGACGAGCTGGGCGTGCACCTCTTCGAGCGCAGCAAGCAGGGCGTGCTCGTGACCGAGATCGGCGCGGAGGTCGTGGCGCAGGCGCGTCGCACGCTCGAGGAGGCGGCGCGCGTCAAGACCGTCGCGCGCCAGGGGAAAAACCCACTGAAGGGGGTGCTGCGGCTCGGCGTGATTCACACCATCGCCCCGTACCTCCTGCCCGACCTGGTCATGGCGCTGCGCAGGCTCGCGCCCGAGATGCCGCTCGACATCGAGGAGAACATGACGGCCAGCCTCGACCGGATGCTGAACGCCGGCGAGCTCGACGTGGCGATCCTCGCCCTGCCCTACGACGCGCCGGGGATCGAGGTGCTGCCCGTCTACGACGAGGAGTTCCGCGTCGTCGCGCCCGCCCGGCACCGGCTGGCGCGCAAGAAGACGGTCGCGGCCGAGGAGCTCGACGCCGCCGAGCTGCTGCTGCTGCCGGAGGGCCACTGCCTGCGCGACCAGGTGCTCGACACCTGCCAGGAGTTCTCCCGTCCGCCGCCGCCCGGGCGGCAAGGCAACTCGCTGGAGACGCTGCGCAGCATGGTCGCATCGGGCTTGGGCGTCACCGTGCTGCCCGCGACCGCACTCACCCGGCGCTACGCGACGCCGCTGGTGAAGGTGATCGATTTCGCCGCGCCCGCATCCGAAGCGGCGCGTTGCCCTCGCCTGGCGCAGGGGTTTTTCGCGGCCGGCGGCCGTGCGCAAGCTCGCTGACGCGATCCGCGGCCTTGATCTGCCGGTAACCCCCATTGCGGAACCCGAACGCGACCGCGCCGTCTGACGCATTGGCGACGCCTCGTGCTAACGTTCGCAGCGTGAAAAGAACCGCCCTTTACAGCCGCTCCGGCCGACCGCGGGCCCCCGCTGCGCCGGAACCGGTCGATGCACCGCGCGAGAGCACGCCCGCCGCGCCCGGAGCGGCGCAGCCCTCGCGCTGGCACGGGTTCTTCGCCCGCCACGAGCGGTTCCTCCTGCTCGCCATCGGCGGACTGCTCGCTGCGCTCGCGATCTTCGCCTACAACGCCCGGACGCCGTCGGCGCGTGCGCTGACCCAGCAGGACATCGACGCCGCGGTGCTGCACACGCTGCAGACCAAGCCGCTGCCCTCTTACGCCGCGAAAGCGTACGAGGTCATCCGCCCGTCGGTCGTACGGGTGCAGGGGCTGAGCCTGGACGAGATCGGCGGCGAGGAGATCGAGCACGGCATCGGCAGCGGCGTGGTGATCGTCGACAAGGGGGTCATCCTCACCAACCTCCACGTCGTGGCGGGCGCGAAGCGCGTAAAGGTGGTCTTCGAAGACGGTCTCGAGTCCGAAGCCGAGATCGTCGGCCTGCACCCGGAGCACGATCTCGCCGTGCTGCAGGCGAAGACGATCCCGGACGACCTCGTCGCCGCGACGATGCGCTCCACCGGAGACCTCGCGCCGGGGGACAACGTCGTGGCGGTCGGGTTTCCGTTCGGGATCGGGCCGTCGGTGTCCGCCGGGGTCGTGTCGGGGCTGAAGCGCGAGTTCCGCTCGCCCGAGGGCAAGCGCGTGCTGACCAATCTCATCCAGTTCGACGCGGCGGCGAATCCCGGCAGCTCCGGCGGACCGCTCGTGACCGCCGAGGGCGAGGTGGTCGGCATCGTCACGGCGATTCTCAACCCGTCGGAGCAGCGCGTATTCATCGGCATCGGTTTCGCGGTGCCCATCGAGAATGCCGCCTCCGCGGCCGGCATGCATCCGTTCTAAACCAGAGGAACCGGGCACACGCATGGAAAACGTCAAGGACGCCGGGCGCGCCGAGATGGCGGCGCTCATGGAACGCATCCTGTACGAGGTCAAGAAAGTGGTCGTGGGCCAGGACCACTTTCTCGAGCGCGTGCTCGTGGCGATCCTCGCGCAGGGACACCTGCTCGTCGAGGGCGTGCCGGGGCTCGCGAAGACCCTCACCGTCAAGACGCTCGCGCGGACGATCCGCGGCACGTTCAAGCGCATCCAGTTCACGCCCGACCTCGTGCCGGCCGACCTGGTCGGCACGCGGATCTACAACCAGAAGACCGGCGACTTCGCCACCGCGCTCGGGCCGGTGTTCACCAACCTGCTCCTCGCCGACGAGATCAACCGCGCGCCGGCGAAGGTGCAGAGCGCCCTGCTCGAGGTCATGCAGGAATACCAGGTGACGATCGCCGGGCAGACGCACAAGGTGCCCGCGCCGTTCCTCACGATGGCGACGCAGAACCCGATCGAGACCGAAGGGACCTACCCGCTGCCCGAGGCGCAGGTCGACCGGTTCATGATGAAGGTGCTGGTCGGCTACCCGACCGAGGAAGAGGAATTCGTCATCGTCGATCGCGTCACCGGGGTCGCGGAGCCCGACGTGATGGCGGTGGCGACCACCGACCAGCTGAGCGCGCTGCAGCGCGACTGCCGCAAGAGCTACGTCGATCCCTCGCTGATGCAGTACGCGGTGCGCCTCGCCGCCGCCACGCGCTTTCCCCGAGCGCCACGGCCTCGCCGGCCTCGCGAAGTACCTCTCCTTCGGCGCGAGCCCGCGCGCCCCGATCCACACGATCGAGGGCGCGAAGGCGCTGGCGTATCTGCGCGGACGCACCTACGTGCTGCCCGAGGACGTGACCGACCTGGTGCCCGACGTGTTCCGGCACCGCCTGGTGCTCACCTATCAGGCGCTGTCCGAAGGCAAGACCGCGGACGACCTTGTCCGCCAGGTCATGCAGAAGATCCCGGCCCCCGAGAAGCCGCTGGAGGCGCATGTCCGGGTCGCCGCAGGCGCCTAGCTCGGCCAGGCCCGAGGCGCCAACGCCCACGCGGTCGGTCGAGCCCGAGCAGGTCCTCCGCCGGCTCGAGTGGACCGTCATCCGCCGCCTGGACGGGGCGGTGCACGGCAACTACCGGACGCTCTTCCGCGGCTTCGGGCTCGACCTCGCCGACATCCGCGAGTACCAGTACCAGGACGACGTCCGCCACATCGACTGGAACGTCACCGCGCGGCTCCAGACGCCGTACGTCCGCGAGTACAACGAGGACCGCGAGGTCACCGGGTGGTTCCTGCTCGACCTGAGCCCCTCGGTCGACTTCGGCTCGCGCGAGAAGAAGCGCACGGTGTCGGCCGAGTTCGTCACGGTGGTCGCGCGGCTGCTCGGCCGGCACGGCAACCGCGTCGGCGCGATGTTCTACGGCGACAGCGTCGATGCCGTGATCCCGGCGCGCGCGGGCCGGCGGCACGTCCTGCACCTGCTCCACGAAATGCTTTCCCGGCCGGCGCGCACCCAGTCGAAGGAGACGAACCTGCGCGAGTTCCTCGTGGCGGCGTTCCAGACCATGCCGCGCCGGTCGCTCGTGTTCGTCGTGTCCGACTTCATCAGCACGCCGGGATGGGCGGAGCCGCTCGCCCATCTCGCGCAGCGCCACGAGGTCGTCGCGGTGCGGCTCTACGATCCGCTCGAAATGGAGCTGCCGGACCTCGGGCTGCTGGTCGTCCAGGACGCGGAGACCGGCGAGCAGCTCTTCGTCGACACGCACGACGGCGCCTTCCGCAAGCGCTTCGCGGCCGCCGCCGAGCTGCGCGAGCGCACGCTCCGGGCGGCGTTCCGCGACGCCGGCGTGGACGCCCTCGAGCTCTCCACCGACGACGACCTCGTCGACGCCATCCTGCGCTTCGCCGACCTGCGCAAGCGGCGCAGCCAGCTCGCGGGCGGCGGCACCTTGCCGCGGCATCTCGAAGGCGCGGGATGACGTTCATCTGGCCGGAGATGCTGTGGCTTCTGACCGCCCTCCCGGCGGTCGTCGCGGCATACGTGTGGCTCCTGCGCCGGCGGAAGAAAGCGTTCGCGCGCTACGCGAACATAAACATGGTGAAGGAGGCGCTCGGCGCGGGCCCGCGCTTCCGCCGGCACGTCCCGCCGATTCTCTTCCTCGCCGCGCTCGCGCTGATGATCACGGCGATCGCGCGGCCCGCCGCCGTCGTGATGCTGCCGTCCCAGCAGGAGACGCTCATCCTCGCCATGGACGTCTCGGGCAGCATGCGCGCAAAGGACGTCGAGCCGACCCGGCTCGCCGCGGCACAGGCCGCCGCGAAGACGTTCGTCAGCAGCCTGCCGCGCACGGTGCGCGTCGGCGTGGTGTCGTTCGCCGGCACGGCGGCGGTGGTGCAGGCACCGACGCACAGCCGCGAGGACGTGATCGCGGCGATCGACCGCTTCCAGCTCCAGCGCGGCACCGCGATCGGCAGCGGGATCATCGTTTCGCTCGCGACGATCTTCCCGAACGCCGGCATCGACGTGAGCGAGCTGATCTACGGGCGGAACGGGCCGCGCCCGATCCCGGCCCCGATCGATCCGAGCCGCAAGGCCGAAAAGAAGGAGTTCAAGCCGGTCCCGCCGGGATCGCACGCGGGGGCGGCGATCATCCTGCTGACCGACGGCCAGCGCACCGCGGGCCCTGACTCGATCGAGGCGGCCAAGATGGCGGCCGACCGCGGCGTGCGCGTGTTCACGGTCGGGTTCGGCACCGTGAACGGCGAGGTGCTGGGCTTCGAGGGCTGGTCGTTCCGCGCGCGCCTCGACGAGGACACCCTCAAGGGCATCGCGAACATGACGCGCGGCGAGTACTTCCACGCCGGCAGCGCGACCGATCTGAAGAAGGTCTACGAGACGCTCAACGCCCGCATCATCTTCGAGAAGAAGGAGATGGAGATCACCGCCTTCTTCTCCGCCGCCGCCGCGGCGCTCGCGCTGCTCGCCGCGGGGCTCTCCCTGCTCTGGTTCAACCGGATCTTGTAGCGCAAATCTGCAAGAGGAGCCACAGCCCCTCTTGCGACTCCCCGATTCGCGGCAAATCTCCGCTCCCGGCGGAGATTTTCGGACATGCCCACCCTAGCTCGCGAGCCCGAGCAGCTTCGCCGGGTTCTTGCGCATCATCAGGTCGACGTCCGCGTCGGACACGCCTTCGCGCTTGACCGCGGCGATCATGGCCTCGAGGCCGTCCGGATGCGTCATGTTGCCGGTCTGGCCGAGGTCGGACGACAGCACCAGGCTGCCCGCGCCGAACTCCTTGACCGCCTGGGCCACGTGCTTCGCGCCGATGTTCGTCCAGTGCGTCATCCAGGCCTGCGAGGCGTTCGGCCCGGTCAGGAACTGGAGGAAGCAGACTTCGATCATCGCGCCCATCTGTGCGACCTGCTTCGCCTGCTCCATCGTGAGCCCCGGGATATTGGTGAGTCCGTGGGTGACGATGATGTTCTTCACGCCGAGCTCGCGGGCGCGCTTCGTCACGGCGATGACTTCCTCCGGATGCACGTGCCCGGTGGCGAGCAGCAGGTTCTCGCGCGCGATGATCTTGAGGATCTCCTCCATCTCGGGAATCACTACGCCGTTCGGCGCCACGACGATGCCCTTGGCGTCCTTGCTCACCAGCGTCTTGACGTGCTTGTCGGCCTCGAAGGTCGGCAGCCATACGACCTTGCCGCGCCCGCCGTACATGCGATGCATCCACTCCACCGCATTGGGGTTGATGCCGCCGACGGCGTTGTTGAGGACGATGCCGCCCCAGACCTCGATGCCGGGGACGACCTTCATCACCATTGCGGCGCGGTCCGCGGTCGTGGTGACGTGGTTCTTGAGGAGAATCCCGCGCATGCCGCGCGCCTTCGCCATCTGCGCGATGTCGAAGTCGTCCATGTTGCGGCCGAAGACGTCGGGGTGAGAGTGCACGTGCATGTCGATCACGCCGACGGCGGGGCTGACCCGCGGCGGCGGCGGCGGAAAGCCCGCCTGCGCGAACACCAAGCTGGCCGCGCCCAGGCTGGAAACGGCAATCGCGGTGGCGATGAGCGTCTTCTTCATGGTCTCTCCTCCTCTAAGGGGCGCCCAATCTAGCGCATGGATCCGGCAAAGGAAAGGCGCACGTACTGCTGCGGCGCGGCGCAAAACGTCACGCGCGGGGCCAGGATTCGACGGCGCACGCGGGCGCAGGTGCGATACTGGCCGTCTCATGCATTGCATCGCGCAACTGAAGCGTGCGGCCTGGATCGCCGGCGTCGCCCTGGTGCTCGGAACCCTCGTGCCGGTCCCTGCGTCGGCGCGCTGCGTCCGCGACGTCGCGGAGTCGGGCGCGGTCGGCGTGCGCTGCTCGGACGGCGTGCGGGGCCGCCTGGCCACCGACGACGTAGCGCCCCCTTCGCCAAGCGTGTCGCCGAAGTCTGGCAACTCGGCCCTCGGCACGCGCGGCAACAACTCCGCGCTGTCGGGCGGCGGGGCCCCCCCGTCGGCGCTGTCGAGCGGCGCGGCATCGACTGCGCCGCGCGGCCCCTACGGCGGCGGCCGGCCCGGCGACACGTCGGGCGGCATGTACTCGATCTCGCGCGGCGCCGACTCCGGCGCCTCCGGCGACCGACGGCCGTACTAGGAAGTCGACCGCCCGGTCTCGACCGCCCCGCCCCGTTCGGGCATCCTTGCGCGACCGGAGGCACCATCAGGAGGCGGCAATGCTCAAGCGACTGATCTTGATCGCCGCGCTCGTTTGCGCGGACGCCGCGTCGGCGCAGCCGTATCCCACCCGCCCGGTAAAGGTCATCGTGCCGTGGCCGCCCGGACAGGCGACCGACATCGCCGCGCGGCTCGTCGCCCAGAAGCTGCAGGAATCGTTCGGCCAGCCGTTCGTCGTGGACAACCGGCCCGGTGCGGGCGGATCGATCGGCTCGGACGCCGTCGCCAAGGCGTCCGCCGACGGCTACACGCTCCTCGCGGCATCGAGCGGCCCCATCTCGATCATGCCGAACCTGCAGAAGATCCCCTACGATCCGCTCAAGGACTTCGCGCCGGTCAGCCCGATCGCCGCCGCGCCGTTCGCGCTCGTGACCGCGCCGTCGTTCCCCGCCCTGGATGCGAAGGCATTCGTCGCGCTCGTGCGGGCGAACCCCGACAAGTACGCGTTCTCATCCTCGGGCACCGGCGCGACGGCGCACCTCTTCGTCGAGCTCTTCAATTCGATGGCGCAGCTCAGGGCGCGTCACGTTCCCTACAAGGGCAGCGCGCCCGCGCTCACCGACGTGATGAACGGCCAGATCGATTACACGATCGAGACCGTTGCATCGGTCGCGACGCACGTGAAGTCCGGACGGCTGAAGGCGTACGGCGTCACGACGGCGCGGCGCGCGAGCGCCCTGCCGGACCTGCCACCGCTTTCCGAAGCGGCAGACATCCCCGGCTACGACGTCGCGGCCTGGATCGGATACGTGGCGCCCGCGGGCACGCCTAGCGACGTGGTGGCACGAATTTCCAGCGAGATCCGGAAGGTGCTGCAGTCGAGCGAGTTGCGGGAGCGCTATCTCGCGCTCGGACTGGAGCCCGTCTCGAGCACGCCCGAGGAAATGGCGGCCGCGATGCGGCGCGAGCAGGAGCGCTACGCGACGATCATCCGCAACGCCAACATCAAGATCGAGCAATAGGCATGGCGGCGCGCGAGATCGAAGTGCGCCGCGTCGCCGGCGCGCTCGGGGCCGAGGTTTGCGGGATCGATCTCGCGCAGCCGCTCGCCGACGCGCAGGTCGCCGCGCTGCGCCGTGCCTGGCTCGAGCACCTCGTGCTCTTCTTCCGGGACCAGCCGCTCGCGCCCGCGCAATTCATGGCCTTCGCCGGGCGCTTCGGCGACCCGGTCGACTATCCGTACCTGAAGGGCCTCGACGGGTTTCCGCGGATCACCGAAGTGAAGAAGCTGGAGCACGAACGCGTGAACTTCGGCGGCGTCTGGCACAGCGACACCGCGTACCTCGAGCTCCCCCCGATGGCCTCGCTCCTGATCGCGCGCGAGATTCCACCGTACGGCGGCGACACCCTCTTCGCCAACATGTATCTCGCGTACGAGAGCCTGTCCGAGCGGCTGCGGCGGCTGCTCGACGGCCTGACGGGCGTGAACTCCTCCGCGAAAGCGGATGCCTCGAAGACGCGCGAGGACCGCATCCGCTCCGACGGCCGCGCGGACGCCCGCGCGGAACTCGTCGCCGAGCATCCGGTGGTGCGCACGCATCCCGAGACGGGCCGCAAGGCGCTCTACGTCAATCCCGGGTCACACCGTGCGCTTCAGCGGCATGACCGACGAGGAATCGCAACCGCTGCTCGAGTTCCTCTTCCGGCACCAGGTGCGGCCCGAGTTCACGTGCCGATTCGTGTGGCGCCCGGGATCGATCGCGCTCTGGGACAACCGCTGCGCGCAGCACAATCCGGTGAACGACTACCACGGGTTCCGGCGCGTGATGCACCGGATCACGCTGGCGGGGACGCGCCCGGTCTGACGGGCTCCGCGGCACGCCGATGTTCGAAGGCTTCACGCTGGAGCAGATCGACGCGGGCGGAATCGACATCCGCGTCCGCCACCGCCTGAGCGCGGACAAGCCGCCGCTCCTTCTGCTGCACGGCAATCCCCAGACCCATTACATGTGGCACCGGGTTGCACCGCGGCTCGCCGGGCGTTTCAGCGTCGTCGCCACCGATCTCACCGGCTATGGCGACAGCGCGAAGCCTGCCACGACACCCGACCATGCGCCCTACTCTAAGCGTGCGATGGCGTGCGACCAGATCGCGGTCATGCGGCGCTTCGGCTTCGAGCGCTTCTTCGTCGCAGGGCACGACCGCGGCGCGCGGGTCGCCTACCGGATGGCGCTCGACCACCCCGAGCGCGTGACGCGGCTTGCGGTGCTCGACATCGTGCCGACGTGGGAGGCGTACAAGCGCGCCGACATGGCGTTCGGCCTGAGCTACTTCCACTGGTTCTTCATGACCCAGCCGTTCGATCTGCCGGAGCGGCTGATCGGCGCCGACCCGGAGTTCTATTGGCGCCGGCACACGTCGCGCGAGCCGAAGGGTCCCGACTTCTTCGCCTCCGAAGCGCTCGAGGACTACCTGCGCTGCTTCCGCAACCCGGCGACGATCCATGCGATCTGCGAGGACTACCGCGCCGCGGCGACGATCGACATGGCGCACGACGAAGCCGATCGCAGCGCCGGCCGGAAGATCGCGCCGCCGGTGCTCGCGCTCTGGGGCGCGAAGGGCCGGCTGGCGGTGTGGTACGACGTGCTCGCGATCTGGCGCGACTGGGCGCACGACGTGCGCGGCCGCGCGCTCGAATGCGGCCACTACTCTGCCCGAGGAACGACCCGACGACGTTCTCGCGGCGTTCGAGGCTTTCTTTCGAGAGTGAGCGTCAGGCCCTTGCCGCGCCGAGGGCGAGATTCCGCCCCGACTCCGGGTCGAAGAGGTGAAGCTTTGCCGGGTCGAATGCCACCCGGACGCGCGCACCCGGCTCGACCGGAAGGTCGGCCTTGACCTCCGCGGTCACCCGCGCGCCGCCCCCGAGGTCGAGATCGACGAGCTTCTCGGAACCGACGAGCTGCACCAGCGTCACCTCGCCCGGCACCGACGCGCCCTCTGCCGCGTCGAGTCGCACGTCCTGCGGACGGACACCGAGACGCACGACGCGGTCGGCGCCGGACGCAAGGGCCGATGCCGCGACCGCCGACATCCGCTCGCCGGCCGGAATCGACACCTCGCCGCCGCCGATCCGTGCGCCCTCGATGAAGTTCATCGGCGGACTGCCGATGAACCCGGCGACGAAGGTGTTGGCCGGACGGTTGTAGATCTCCGCCGGCGTCGCGTATTGCTGCACCACCCCGTGCTCCATGACGGCGATGAGGTCGGACATCGTCATTGCCTCGAGCTGGTCGTGCGTCACGTAGACGGTGGTCGCCTCGAGCCGGAGGTGAAAGCGCTTGAGCTCGCCGCGCATGGTCACCCGCAGCTTCGCGTCGAGATTCGAGAGCGGCTCGTCCATGAGGAAGAGCCAGGGCTTGCGCACCATCGCCCGGCCGAGCGCCACGCGCTGGCGCTGCCCGCCGGAGAGCTGCCGCGGCTTCCGGCCCAGGAGAGGCTCGATCTCCAGCACGCGTGCGACCTCCAGCACGCGGCGGTCGAGCTCGTCGCGCGGCACGCCCCTCACCTTCAGGCCGTAGCCGATGTTGGCGCGCACGTCCATGTGCGGGTAGAGCGCGTAGCTCTGGAACACCATGGCGACGTCGCGCTTCCCCGGCGCGAGATCGCTCACCTTCTCGTCGCCATGCCAGATCGCGCCGCGGGTCGCCGACTCGAGCCCGGCGAGAATGCGCAGCAGCGTCGTCTTCCCGCACCCGCTCGGACCCACCAGCGTGACGAACGCCTTCTCGGGGAACTCGAGGTGGACGTCCTTGAGCACCGGGACCGGGCCGAAGGACTTGTAGATGTGATCGAGCCGGATCGTCACCGCCGTCAGCCCTTCACCGCGCCCGCGCCGAAGCCGGCGACGAGATGGCGCTGCATCAGCATGAACAGGATCGCCATCGGCACGGTCATCAGCACCGCGGAGGCCATCATCAGGCCCCAGTCGACGTGCACGCCCTCGAAGAAGTGCATCACGCCTACGGTGAGGGGAAGATTCTCGATCGAGTTGATGAACACGCGGGCGAACAGGAAATCGTTCCAGGACACGATCAGGGAGAAGATCGCGGCCGCGATGATGCCGGGGAGCGCCGACGGCAGGACGATGTCCACGAAGACGCGCAGGCGGCTCGCGCCGTCGATCATCGCCGCCTCCTCGAGCTCGATCGGGATGCCGCGGAAGAACGCCCACAGGAGCCACATGGAGAACGGCAGCGTGATCGAGACGTAGCCGAACGTGAGACTCCACAGGCTGTTGGTGAGCGAGAGCTGCGCCATCACCAGGAACAGCGGGAACACCAGGATGATCGACGGGATCATGTAGCCGAGCAGGCTGAAGTACGGAACGATGCGCCGCCCCCAGTACCGGAATCGCGTCACGCTGTAGGCGGCGAGCGTGCTGATCACGATGCTGATGAGCGCCGATGAGCCGCTCACGATCAGGCTGTTCGTGAACCAGGCGGTGAAGTGCTGCGGGGCCGCGGTCGTCGGCACGTAGGCCTGGTCGGCGCGGAAGTACTGCTCCTTGCCGGTAATGAGGTTGCGGTAGTTCGCGGCGGTGGCCTCGATCGGGATCAGCCGCGGCGGGGTCGCCATCACCTCTTTCGGTCCCTTGAGGGATGTCGAGAACGCCCAGATCAGCGGAAAGCAGATCAGGAACGTGACCGTGAGCAGCACCACGTACGCGAGGACCTGCCGCACTGCGCCGAGCCCGTTCACTCGGATTCCTCACTCGCGAAGCGGAACACCCGCATGTAGACGAGGCTCCCGGCAAACAGCAGGAGCATCATCACCACGCCGGTCGCCGCGCCCACGCCCATCTTGAGGTTTGCAACCGACTGCTCGAACGAATAGATCGCGAGATTGAACGTGGAGGTTCCCGGCCCGCCCCTGGTAAGGAGGTAGATCTCCTCGAACTTGTTGAACGTCCAGATGGTGCGGAAGATCACCACGACCACCAGCACCTCGGCGAGCTGCGGCAGCGTGATGTCGACGAAGCGCCGGAGCGGCCCGGCGCCGTCGACCTTCGCCGCGTCGTAGAGCTCGAGCGGGATGGTCTGCAGCCGCGCGAGCACGCAGATGGTCACGAACGGCGTGTACTTCCACACGTTCAGAGTGATCGTCGAGAGCATCGCCATGCTCGGCGTCGCGAGCCAGTAGATGCTCTCGTCGATCAGGCCCGCCCCGCGCAGCGACCAGTTCACCACGCCGATGTCGGGATTCAGCATCCACTGCAGGATGAGCGCGATGACCACCGTCGGCACGATGTACGGGAACAGCAGCAGGCCGCGGAAGATCGAGATCCCCCGCAGCGGCAGGTGCAGCAGGAGCGCCAGGAGCACGCCGATCATGGTCTGCAGGACGATCGAACACCCGGTCCAGATCGCGGCCTGCCGGAACGACTGCCAGAACAGCGGGTCGTCGAAGATGGTGCGGAAGTTCTCGAGCCCGACGAATGCGCTCGGCGTCGGGGTTGAGCGGATTGTGCTGGTAGAACGCGAGGCGCACCGACTCGAGCACCGGGTACACCATGAACACCAGCGCCGCCACGACGAACGGCACGATGAACAGGATCCCGATGCGGTTGTCGGCGACGCGCCAGTCGGTCGAAGGGCTCATTCTCGGACGCCGAGAAACGCGGACGCGCGAGGCGCACGCCGGACGGCCCTCCGTCCGGCGCGTTCCGCGCGCGGTCGGCGGCTACGCGATCTGCAGCAGGCGCAGGTTGTCCTTGCGCACCTGCTCGAGCTCCCGCGCGCCCCACTTGGCCGCGTCGGGTGCTTTCCAATTGTCGACCACGACCTTCTGCACCGTCTGCGCCAGGATCGAGCGTCCGTGGACCACGCCGGCGAGCGGGTTGACCCCCTTCAGCAGTTCGTTGCCGGTCGACGAGGAGTTCGGGAGCGAAGTCACGTAGTAGTTCATGATGGTCTCCCGCTTCGTCTTGAAGAACGGGTGCTCCTGCAGCCGCGGGTTGCTCAGCACGTCCTTGTACACCGGCGACACGTTGGGCATGAGCGAATGGCAATAGCGCACCAGCCATTCCGGGCTGGTCTGGTAGTACACGAGCGCGGCCTTCACCTCCTCGACGTACTGGTTGTTCGGCCGCGGGATGCACCAGCCCTGAAAGTCGTTCCAGTTCGAGCGGCGTCCGGTCTTCGGGTGACGCGCGTGGTTGAACGACTGCAGGTTCGCGAAGACGGCCGGATTCTCCTCCGCCGCCCGACCATAAGGGCGCCCCCAGTAGAAAGCGATTCCGGCCCGCCCGGTGACGATCGAGTCGACGACCTCGAGGAAGCTGTAGCTCACCGCCCCCTTCGGCATGTACGGCTGCAGCGACTTGACGTACTCGAGCGCTTCTACCGTCTCGGGCGAGTCGAAGACCACCTGATACTTGTTCTGGACGTCGAACATCCGCCCGCCCGCCGAATGCAGCAGCGCCGCGAAGTGGTAATCGGTGCAGAGATTGCGGCCGAGCGCGAGCGAGATGCCGGCCATGTCCTTCTTCTTCTCGGAGATCGTCCGCGCGGCGTTCCGCAGGTCGTCCCAGTTCCAGGTGTCCGGGTTGCCGAGGCCGAGCTCATTGACCACGTCCATGCGCACGACCAGCAGATGCGGCTGGTGGTGCGCGGGCAGCACGTACTGCTTGCCCTTCCACGCGCCCCAGTACTCCCACTTGACGCCGTCGATCAGGCGGTTGCGGCCGACCTTCTGCACGACGTCGTCCATCGGCTCGAGCAGCAGATCGGCCATCAGCTGGTAGGCGATCGGCGACTCGACGCTGATGCAGTGCGCCGGATTGCGCGCGGCGAGATCGGTCATCAGCTTCACGTACACGCTGTCCCAGGACAGCGTCTCGAGCTTGAAGGCGATCCCCGGCGCGAACTTCTTCGCCCACTCGTTCATCGCATCGACCGCCACGCCGGCGTACGGCCCGGGCTCGCCCCACACGCGCACCGTGCCGGTCTTGGTGGATTTCGTCTGCGCCCAGGCGGGCAGCGCACCGGTCGCCGCCGCGCCGCCGGAGAGCGCCGCAAGGTCGGTGAGGAACTTGCGCCGCGGCGAGGACTCCGGGTCGGGTGCGCCGCTGAGGATCCTGGTCTTCATCGTCTTCTCCCTCGGTAAGGTTTGTCGTCAGCCGTAGCGCTTCTCACGGACGTCCGCGGTGATGCCATGCGCGATCATCCCCTCGACGGTGCAGATCCGGCTCATCACCGGCGCGATCCGCCGGCTCGCCTCGCGCGAGAGGTATTGATAGGTCACGGTCTTGATGAACTTGCCGACCCACAGGCCGCCGGTATACCGCGCGGCGCGCGCCGTGGGCAGGGTGTGGTTCGTGCCGATGCCCTTGTCGCCGTAGGCGACCGTCGCCTCCTCGCCGAGGAACAGGCTGCCGTAGTTCTTCAGCCGGTCGAGGTAGAGCTTGCGCTTGCCGGACTCGACCATGACCTCGAGGTGCTCCGGTGCGTACTCGTCCGACGCAGCGATCGCTTCATCGTCGGAGTCGACGACGACCACTTCGCCGTGATCGCGCCAGGCCGGTCCCGCCGTCTTCGCGGTCGCGAGCGTCTCGAGCTGGCGATCGACCTCCCGCAGCACCGCCTCGCCCAGCCTGCGCGAGGTGGTGACGAGCCACGCCGGGCTGTCGGGACCGTGCTCCGCCTGTCCGAGGAGGTCGGTCGCGACGAGGGCCGGATCGGCCGAGCCGTCGGCGATGATCAAGATCTCGGTCGGCCCGGCCAGCAGGTCGATGCCCACCTGTCCGAAGAGCTGCCGCTTGGATTCCGCGACGAATGGATTGCCCGCGCCGGTGACCATGTCCACCGGCTTCATGCCGACGCATCCGTACGCCATCGCGGCCATCGCCTGCACGCCGCCGAGGTTGTAGATCTCGTTCGCGCCCGAGGCGTGCAGGGCGTAGAGCGTGTAGGGATACATGCCGTTCGCGTCCCGCGGCGGCGCGCAGGCGACGATGGATTCGCAGCCGGCGACCCGCGCGGTGCCGACGCTCATGATGGCCGAGGCGACCAGCGGAAACTTCCCGCCCGGGACGTAGCACCCCACCCGCGAGATCGGGATCATCTTCTGGCCGATGAAGATGCCCGGCTCGATCTCGGCTTCGAAGCTCCTGAGCGTCTCCAGCTGGCGCTTCGCGAACTCGGACACCTGCTTGAGCGCATAGGCGAAATCGGCCTTGAAGGTTTCGGGTAGCGTGCGCTCGACCTTGCGGATCTCGTCCTGGCCGACCCGGAACTCGCCCGACTCCCACTTGTCGAGCTCGCGCGCGTAACGCCGCACGGCGTCGTCGCGATCGCGCGCGATGTCGGCGAGCATCCGGCGCACCGTGTCCTCGAGCTTGGTCCGGTCCTGCGGCGCCGGGGGCGGGGCTTGCTTCAGGTAGGTTCGCATCGGTCTTGGCCTCGCGAAAGGGTTGGGAGCTTATACGCCGACGATGCAGAGCCCGTGCGCAGTCGGTCAAGCTGCGACGCACAAACGAGGCGATGCAGTTATCCTCGCGCCCACGGGCGGTCGGCCCGCCGCCGACAATACACGGAGAACGGTACGTGCCTCAGGTCAGTGGCGCCGAAGCGCTGGTCCGGATGCTGGAGCTGCACGACGTCGAGGTGCTTTTCGGGCTGTGCGGCGACACGAGCCTTCCTTTCTACGACGCGCTGCGCCAGTTCGACCACCGCATCAAACACGTGCTGTGCCGCGACGAGCGCTCGGCGGGCTACATGGCGGACGGCTATGCCCGGGTGACGGGCAAGGTCGGCGTGTGCGAGGGGCCGAGCGGCGGCGGCGCGACCTACATCCTCCCCGGGATCGTCGAGGCCAACGAGTCCTCCGTCCCGGTGCTGGCGCTGACCACCGACGTGTCGGTGTCATCGCGCGGCCGCTTCACCCTCACCGAGCTCGATCAGGAGAGCCTGTTCCGTCCCGTCACGAAGTGGAACAGGAGGCTCGATCGAGCGGAAGACATTCCGCGGTTCATGCGCACGGCGTTCGTGCAGATGACGACGGGCCGTCCCGGGGCAGCCCAGATCGGCGTGCCCTACGACACGCAGCTCGGCCCGGTCGACGCCGCCGATCTGTGGGCGGACAAGATCTTCGCGCGCTATCCGGCGCACCGCTCTGCGCCCGACTCCGGTTCGGTGACCGCGCTCGCGCGGCTGATCGCGCGGGCCGAGCGGCCGCTGCTGATCTGCGGCGGTGGCGTCGTGATCTCGTCCGCCGAGACGGAGCTCGCGCGGCTCGCCGAGCTCATCGGCGCACCGGTGGCGACCACCATCAGCGGCCAGGGGAGCATCGGCGACGATCATCCGCTCGCGGTCGGCGTCGTGGGGACCAACGGCGGTACGCCGCAGACGCGCGCGATCGTCGCCGAGGCGGACCTGGTCGTCTTCATCGGCTGCCGCGCCGGATCGGTCACGACGGAGCGCCGCCGCTTCCCTGCGCCGGGCCGCGCGCGCATCGGCCACATCGACGTCGACCCCGGCGTCGTGGGCGCGAACTACCAGACCGATGCGGCGGTCGTCGGCGACGCGAGAGTGAGCCTCGCCGCCCTAAACGCCGAGCTCGCCGGGACCGGCGCGCGTCGCGATCGCATCGAGGCTGCGACGCGCGCGACGGCGCAGGCAAAGGTCGAGAAGTTCGCGGCCTTCCGGCACCTCGCGGAATCGCTCGAGACCCCGATCAAGCCGGAGCGCCTCGTCGCGGACCTGCAGGCGGCGGCGCCGCCGGATGCGATTCTCGTGGCGGATCCAGGCACGCCCTGTCCGTACTTCTCGGCCTACTTCACGCAGAAGCAGCCGGGCCGACAGTTCATTTCGAACCGCGCCCACGGCGCGCTCGGCTATGCCCTGTCCGCAGCCGTCGGCGCGCAGTTCGGGCGCCCGGGCACCAAGTGCATCGCCGTGATGGGCGACGGCAGCTTCGGGTTCACCGTCGGCGAGCTCGAGACGGTGATGCGCCACAAGCTGCCGATCACGTTCGTCGTCGTCTCGAACGCGACCTACGGCTGGATCAAGGCGGGTCAGCGCGCCGGCTTCGACCGGCGCTACTTCTCGGTCGACTTCGAGCGCACCGATCATGCGCGCGTCGCGGCCGCTTACGGGCTCAAGTCGTGGAGCGTGAGCGATCCGGCCCGGCTCCGCGGTGCGCTCGCCGAGGCGGTCGCGTCTGGCGGTCCGACGCTCGTCGACGTCATCACGCAGCCGCTGCACGAAGCGAACGCGCCCGTGAGCGAATGGGTGGCCTAGGCGCACGCACAATCTCGGGGTCCATCACAGGAGGCAGTCATGAGCGGCAAGATCGACGCACGGATCAAAGAACTGGGCATCACCCTCCCCGCACCGGGCGAGCCCGCCGGCAACTATGTCGGATTCGTCGTGACGGGGAACCTGGCGTTCCTCGCCGGACAGGTGCCGCAGGAGAACGGGGTCAAGAAGTTCATCGGCAAGCTGGGGCGCGAGTTCTCCGTCGAGGAGGGCCAGAAGGCCGCGGAGCTCGCGGGGCTCAACATGCTCGCGCGGCTGAAGGCCGCGTGCAACGGCGACCTAGATCGCGTCATCCGCTGCGTGAAGATCGTGGGATTCGTAAATGCGACACCGGACTTCGGCGATCATCCGAAGGTCGTCAACGGCGCCTCGGACCTCGTCGTCAAAGTATTCGGGGAGGCCGGCCGGCATGCGCGCTCGGCGGTCGGCATGGGCTCCCTGCCTTTCGGCGTCGCCGTCGAGGTCGAGGGCGTCTTCGAGATCCGGGTCTGAGGCGCAGTGGCAGCGCGCGTCAGCGCTTGTACCACCACTTGGTCTCGCTGACGTCCACCTCCCAGGGGCGGATCGGCGTGGCGAGCCCGAACTGCGCAGCGTGCAGGCGCGCCACTTCCATGATCGCCCACAGCGACTCCATCGGGAACCCCTGCCGGCCGCCGCGCTCGTCGATCACGAGCTTGGAGAAGTAGTCGTCCAGCGCGCGCTTGCCCCAGTGCGTCGCGAATGTGCGCCGCGATCCGCGGATAGCCGCGCTCGACGATCGGCCACGGGTCGGGGCGATCCTTCTGCCGCTCGGCTTCGCGGAGCGACTTCCACCGCTCGCTGACCTCCCGGGTCAGCGTCGCGTCGCCCATGAGCGGCGGGAACTCGGTCTCCGCGGCCTCGGCGCTCTCCGGCGGCAGGTTCAGGCGCTTGCGGAGGGCTTCCTCGCCGGCGTCGGGGTCGAAGACGGCGAACGCGTCCAGATCCGGGGCGGCGTTCTCGCCCGGCGGAGGGTCGGTCGGCTTCTTCGGCTGGCTCATCGCAACGCGGGCCTCGTTGCGGCGGAATCATAGTCGGACGCAGCAGTTCCGGGAAGGAACTGTTCCTTAAGGGCTTTACCGTCCCGACCCGGCAAACTCGATGAACCCGCGGACATAGTTGCGCAGGCGCGTGCGGATGGCGTCGTCCACCAGCTTGCCGGCCGGATCGAACACCTTCGACGCGCCACCGACATAGAGCAGCTGGCCGAACCACGGTCGCATCCCCAGCGTCCGGAGCACGGGCAGCCAGGCCGTCTGGGACTGGATGGTGCCGAACGCGCCGGGTGACGCGCCGATCAACCCCACGGGCCGGCCGCCGAAGACCCGCTTGATGTCCGACGCCGGCCGGGTCATCCAGTCGATCGCGTTCTTGAAGACGCCGGGGATCGAGTTGTTGTACTCCGGCGTCACGAGCAGCAGCGCGTCCGCCGCAGCGATGCGATCCTTCAGTTCGGCCACGCGCGGCGGAATCCCCTCGGTCGCCTCGACGTCGCCGTCGTAGAGCGGAATGCCGCGGATGGATTCGACTCTCGATCGTCGCCTCCGGCGGACATTCCTCCACCGCGGCGCGCAGCAGCGCCGCGTTGAAGGACCCGCTGCGCAGACTCCCGGCGATGCCGATGATGCGCACCTGTGCCGTCCGCGCCCGCGCTCAGGCCGCTGCCTGGGTCAGCGCGCCGCTCTGATAGTCGCGGATGGCCTGCTCGATCTCGGCGCGCGTGTTCATCACGAACGGACCGTACTGCACGATCGGCTCGCCGATCGGCCGGCCGGCCAGCAGGATGAAGCGCGCGCCTTCGGGCCCCGCGGTCGCCTCGATCCGCTCTCCCGGTGACAGGAACCCCGCGCTGTGCGTCTTCAGCGTGCGACCTGCGACGACCAGGCTGCCCTCGAAGGGGTAGATGAACGCGTTGTAGTCGCCCCGGATCGGCTGCGCGAACACTCCGCCCGCGGGCAGCTCGATGTCGAGGTACAGCGGATCGGTCGAGAGCCCCTGGATCGGACCCGACGTCGTCCCGCCGTCGGCCTCGAGCGCACCGGCGATCACCTTCGCCCGCCCGCCGCCCGGCAGCGCGACCACCGGGATCTGGTCGGGCTGGATGTCGCGGTAGCCGGCAGCCTTCATCTTCTCGCGCGCGGGCAGGTTGATCCAGAGCTGGAAGCCGCGCATGCGCCCGCGCTCCTGCTGCGGCATCTCCGAGTGGATGATGCCGCGGCCGGCGGTCATCCATTGCACGCCACCGGAGCGCAGCTCGCCCGTGTTGCCGAGATGGTCCTGGTGCTGCAAGTGACCGTCGAGCATGTAGGTGACCGTCTCGAAGCCGCGATGCGGGTGCGCCGGAAAGCCCGCGACGTAATCGTCGGGATTCTCCGATGAGAACTCGTCGAGCATGAGGAACGGGTCGAGCCGCGCGCGGTCCGACTGGCCCAGGCTGCGGCGCAATTTGACGCCGGCGCCGTCCGACGCGGGAACCGACTCGACGATGTCCCGCACTGTTCGTGTGGTCATTGGCGTGCTCCTGGAAAGAACCGGATCGGGAAACCGCTAAGCTGCGGCCAGATCCGGATCGTTCAATCTCTGCATGGCGCGGGCGGCCGCGGGTGAGGTCGCATCAATCGAAGCTGACGATCTCGACCCAGTTCGAGCCCTTCCCCGTCGGGTACTTCTTGAGCAACCGGAGCGCGCCGCTCGCCGGGTCGATCGCGTACACCGAGATCGTTTCCGACTTCTCCCCGGTCGCGACGAGGAATCGCCCCTTCGGGTCGATCGCGAAGCCCCGCGGCTGCCGCTCGGTCGGCGTGCTCCCGAGATAGGTCAGAGCGCCCGTCTCCGCGTTGACGCTGAAGGCGGCCAGCGTATTGCTGGTGCGTTCCGACGCGTACAGGAACTTGCCGTTCGGGGTCATGTGGAGGTCCGCGGCCCAGATGTCGTTGTCGGTGTTGCGCGGCGGGGCGCCCGCCACGCCGACTGCACCGCGCGGCGCACCGGGCACCAGCTTCGAGTCGGGCGGCAGCGCGGAGGCGGCGCTGACTTCCTTCAGCACGCCGGTCTTGGGATCGAGCGAGAGCGTCGTGACCGTCGCGACCAGCTCGTTCAGCAGGTACACGAACCGGTTGTCCGGGGAGACGATCAGGTGCCGCGGACCGGTCATCGGCTTCATCTGCGCGACCGCCGGGGTGTTCGACGACAGGCGCCCGGAATTCTCGTCGAACACGAACTGGAAGATCTGATCGGTCCCGAGATGGGGCACGTAGACGAACCGGTTGGTGTTGTCGACGCGGATTGCGTGCGCATTCCGGCCGGTCGGAATCACCTGCAGGGGCTCGGCGGCCACGCGTCCGTCGGCGCCGACCGCGTTGACGCTGACCAGATGGCCCCCGTAGGAGGCACCGAACAGGAAGCGCCCTTTCCGGTCGAGCGAGATGTACGGAAAACTCTCCGCCAGGGGCGCCGTCGACAGCGGTTTCAGTGCGCCGGTACCGGCATCGATGGCGTAGGTGTGTACGGTAAACGGCTTGGACCGCGACGCGGCGTAGAGAAAGCGCCGGTCCGGGCTCACAGCCATCGGCATAACGACCTTCGCCGCCTGGGTCCGCGCGCCGGGCTCCAGCTCGCCTGAATCGAGCAACCGATAGGTGCCGATGTCGCCATCCTCGGCATTGGAGACGTAGACGAATGTCGCTGCCACCGCCGGCGCGTTGCCGGCAATTGCCACAATTGCGGTCACGGTCAGCCCCTTGATCCAGCCTGCGAAACGAGTCATGGACTTGCCTCCTGGTCGTTCTTGTTGAGATGCCGGACGAGCCCGGCACCCGCGGGGCGGAGTTTAGCGCCGCGGGCGTCACGGCCGGGTCGCGGGAGCGACCCGGCCCGGCAGGCCGCTCCGCCACGCCCTCCTCCGGCGGAACCGGGCCGGAATTATCGACCCGCGGAAAGTGTTAACGTGCCCGCCGCAGCCCTACACGGTCCCACGTGCCCAAGAAGCGATCCCCCCACTCCAGGAGACACCCGATGAAAAAAGTGCTCGGATTGTCCGTCGTTCTGGCCATCGCCCCCGTTTCGCATGCCGCAGACATCGAGGCCGGCAAGGCGAAAGTCGCCACCGTGTGCGCCGCCTGCCACGGCGCGAACGGGGTCAGCGTGAGCGATACGATCCCGAACCTCGCGGCGCAGCGGGCGGGCTACCTCGAAGCGCAGCTGAAGGTGCTCAAGGACGGCACGCGCAAGAACCCCGTCATGAACGCGATCGCGGCCCAGCTCAGCCCCGCGGACATCGCCAACGTCGCCGCGTATTTCGCCGCGCAGCCCGGCCCCGCGTCGAACGCCAAGTCGACCTTCCTTCCGAACCTGGCGACGACCCGCGTGACGTTCCCGGAGGGCTACAAGGACACCTTCACGAAGTACCACACGATCAATTTCCCCGCGACCGGGCAGGTGCGCTACTACTTTGCCAACAAGGCGGCGGTGCAGGCGGCGAAGGACGGCAAGCCGCTGCCCGACGGCTCGGTGCTGTTCGCCGAGGTCTACGCCGCAAAGCTCGACGCCGACAAGAAGCCGGTCATGGGCAGCGACGGGTTCTTCGTGGCGGAGAAGCTTCTCTTCTACACGGCGATGGCGCGCGGCGCAGGCTGGGGTGCGGACATCCCCGAGATGCTGCGCAACGAGAACTGGAACTACGCCGTGTTCACCCTCGACAAGCAGCAGCGGCCCGGGGTGAACCAGGCCGAGTGCCTCGCCTGCCACAAGCCGCTCGACAAGGTGAGCTATACCTTCACGCTGAAGCAGATCGCGGAAGCGAAATAGGCTGGGCGGCGCGGGCGTGCCCGCGCGGCGACAGCCGGAGACCGGCAAGGAGGATGTCATGGCGAAGAGTGGACGCCTTGGAATCCTTGCTCGCGCCGCCGCCATTGCCGCGCTACTGCTGCCTGGGGCGCCGCAGTCGATCGCGCAGCAGCCGGGCACACCAGCGATCGACAGCGACGACATCGGCGGCGTGGTCCGCGGACCGGGCGGGCCGGAAGCCGGTGTCTGGGTCATCGCGGAGACAACCGATCTGCCGACCAAGTTCGCCAGGATCGTCGTCACGGACGACCAGGGCCGCTACGTCGTCCCCGACCTGCCGAAGGCGAAGTACAGCGTCTGGGTACGCGGCTACGGCCTCGTCGACTCGCCCAAGGTGCAGGGCGAGCCCGGGCAAGGTCCTCAACCTGACCGCCGTCCCGGCGCCCGACGAGCGGCCGCGGCGCAATACTATCCGGCCATCTACTGGTATTCGATGCTGAAGATTCCGGACGCGAGCCAGTTCGGCGGCAAGACGCAGCATTCCCGCGAACGTCACGCAGACCGACTGGCTCATCGTGATGAAGAACACCGGCTGCATCGGCTGCCATCAGCTCGGCCAGCGCGTCCACCCGCACGATTCCCCGCTGCGCTCGGCGAGTTCAAGTCGCTCGGAAGAAGCATGGATGCGCCGCATGCAATCGGGCCAGGCCGGCGCAGCTGATGATCAACCCGCTGGCCGGCGATCTCGGCGGCGCGCCGTTCAAGTATCTCGCCGACTGGACCGATCGCATCGCGAACGGCGAGCTGCCCGCGCAGCAAGCCGCAGCGGCCGCAAGGCGTCGAGCGCAACATCGTCGTCACGACCTGCGGACTGGGGCGACCGAAAGCAGTACCTGCACGACCTGATCGCGAGCGGACCGGCGCAATCCGACGGTCAACGCCTATGGCCCGCTGTACGGCTCGCCCGAACACAGCACCGACGTGATCCCGATCCTCGATCCCAGTGACGAACACCGCGACCACGTTCAAGGCGCCGGTGCGCGACGCGGACACGCCCGAGCGCTCGGACCGGACATGCCGCGATCCCGATGCCGATGCAGCCGTCGCCCTACTGGGGCGACGAGACGATCTGGGACAGCAAGGCGAACAACCACAATTCGATGCTCGACAAGCAGGGCCGGGTCTGGCTGGCGGCCGCGGTTCGCGGCCGCCGACAATCCGGACTTCTGCAAGACAGGGCTCCGATCATCCGTCGGCGAAGCTGTTCCCGATGGAGCGCTGCGAGCCGCCAGCTCGCGATGTTCGATCCGAAGACGAAGAAGTACACGTTCGTCGACACCTGCTTCGGCGACCCATCACCTGCAGTTCGGCTACGACGCAACGACACGCTGTGGACCAGCGGCGGCGGCCCGGTGGTCGGCTGGCTCAACACCAAGATGTTCGACGAGACCGGCGACGCGGCGCAGTCGCAGGGCTGGACGGCGCTCGTGCTCGACACCAACGGCAACGGCAAGCGCGACGACTACGTCGAGCCCAACCAGCCGGTCGATCCGACGCAAGGACAAGCGCATCACCGCCGGCTTCTATGCGGTGATGCCGAACCCGGTGGACGGCTCGGTCTGGGGCTCGCGTCGGCGTATTCCGGATCGGCGGTCGTGCGGCTCGATCCGCGGTCCGAATCCGCCGGCGACCGCGCTCGCCGAAATCTACAACGTGCCGATGCCCGGCTTCGGCATGCGCGGCGCCGACATCGACAAGCAGGGCGTCGTGTGGGTGTCGCTCGCCAGCGGCCACCTCGGCAGCTTCGACCGGCGCAAGTGCAAGGGCCCGCTCAACGGACCGAAGGCGACCGGCGATCATTGTCCGGAGGGCTGGACGTTCTACCAGTATCCCGGGCCCGGCTTCAGGGCATCGGCGAGAACAGCGCCGAGTCGAGCTACTACACCTGGGTCGACCAGCACAACACGTTCGGCCTCGGCGACGAACGTGCCGATGTCGACCGGCAACCTGAACGACGGCCTGCATCGCGCTCAAGGACGGCAAGATGATCGTGCTGCGCGTGCCCTATCCGCTGGGCTTCTACGCCAAGGGCTTCGACGGCCGCATCGACGATCCGAACGCCGGCTGGAAGGGCCGCGGGCTGTGGGCCACCAGCGGCGACCGCACGCCGTGGCTGATGGAAGGCGGCAAGGGAACGCAAGCCCTGGGCGGTGCACTTCCAGCTGCGGCCGGATCCGCTGGCGAAATAGCGATCGCCGCGCGGGGCCGACGGGGTCGAACGCCGCGACGGCGTGCGCACGCGCTTTTCTGAGCCGGCACGCTGAAGCGATGGCTACCCGCCGAACTGTCCTCAAGTCGCTGCTCGCCGCGCCGCTCGTTCTGACGCCGCTCGGCCCGAGGCCGGTCGCCGCGCAGGCGCAGGTCGCGCTGCTCGACCTGCGCCGTCAGCCGCAGTTCGTGAACCGGCTGCCGCGCCCGCCCCTTGCGACGCCGGTTGCTGGAACGCGGCACTACGAGATCGCCGCACGGCAGTTCCGCGGCTGGGTCGGGCTCGTCGATCCGCGGACGCGTCGCCCGCTCGAGACGACGCTCTGGGGCTACGACGGCGCCTATCCCGGGCCGACGTTCGTCGTGCGTCGCGGCGAGCCGGTGACCGTGCGCTGGACGAATGCGCTCGTCGCGGACGGGCGGATGCTGCCGCACCTGCTCCCCGTCGACCGCACCATTCACATGGCGCACACGCATTCGGGACCGCCGGGCGGCACGCCGATCGTCACCCATCTGCACGGCGGTCACGTGGAGTCGGAGAGCGACGGTGAGCCGGAGGCCTGGTTCACGCCCGCGTTCGCGGAGCGCGGGCCGACCTTCGCGAAGGAGGTCTATCGGTACGACAACGACCAGGAAGCCGCCACGCTCTGGTATCACGATCACGCGCTCGGGCTGACGCGGCTCAACGTCGGCGCCGGGCTCGCGGGCTTCTATCTGATCGGCGACGAGAACGAGGACCGGCTCGGGCTTCCGGCCGGCGAAAGCGACATTCCGCTTCTCATCCAGGATCGGACTTTCACGGCGCGCGGGGACCTTTTCATCGCCTCGCACCCCGTGCACGCGGGCGCCCCCGACCCGAGCATTCAGCCGGAGGAGTTCGGCGCCGGCATCCTCGTGAACGGAATGCTCTGGCCGTACGAGGCGGTCGAGCCGCGGCGCTACCGGTTGCGCTTCCTGAACGGCTCGGACTCGCGGTTCTATGCGCTCGCGTTCGAGCCGCGCCTGCCGTTCGTGATGATCGGCACGGACGCGGGCTTGCTCGAGTCACCCGTCGTCCTCGATCGGGTCGTCCTCGCGCCCGCCGAGCGCGCGGACGTGATCGTCGATTTCTCGCACGCGAGCGTGCGCGGTAGAACGGCAATGCTGGTCAACAGCGCGCCGACGCCGTTCCCCAAGGGGGGCCCGCCGCACCCGCGCACGACCGGTCGCGTGATGGCGTTTCGCATCGCCGCGAGCGCAGCGAAGGACGAGACCCGCATCCCCGATCGGCTGCGCCGCGAGCCGCTCCCCGACCTCCGCCCCACCGCGCCAATCCGCGAGCTCGTGCTGTTCGAAAGCAAGGATCCGCACGGACGCCCCAAGACGCTGCTCGGCACCCTGCGCGAGGGCGCGAAGACCTGGCACGACCCGGTCACCGAGGACCCGCTGCTCGGCGCCGTGGAGGCGTGGGATATCTACAACACGACTGCCGACGCGCACCCCATCCACGTGCACCTCGTGCACTTCCGCGTCGTCGGCCATCGACGCTTCGAGGGCGAGACGAACGAAAGCGGCGTGCTCGGGAAGATCCGCTGGATCGAGGACGATCGGCCGCCCGGCGCCGACGAGCACGGCCCGAAAGACACCGTCCGCGTTCCACCCGGCACGCGCACGCGCATCGTCGCGCGCTTCGACCGGCCCGGCCGGTTCGTCTGGCACTGCCACATCCTCTCGCACGAGGATCACGAAATGATGCGACCGTTCGTCGTAAGGGAGACGTGAGCGCCGGTCCGCTCGCCGGCACGTCACGCCACCGTTCCGAACAGGGTCCCGACGCCTGCCGTCAGCCCCATGGCAAGTGCGCCCCAGAACGTGACGCGCATTGCGCCCACCGTCACTCGTGCGCCGCCCACGCGCGCAGCCAACCCGCCCAGGATCGCGAGGAACACGAGCGAAGTTCCGGAGACGACGGGGATCAGACTCGACTCAGGGCCGATGGCAACGGCCAGCAGCGGCATGGCTGCGCCGACGGCGAAGCTGGCCGCTGATGTAAGCGCAGCCTGAATCGGCCGCGCACTGAGCGTCTCGGAGATGCCGAGTTCGTCGCGGGCATGCGCGCCCAGCGCGTCGTGGGCCATGAGCTGCTCGGCAACCTGCTTCGCGAGCGCGGGATCGAGGCCGCGGCCGACGTAGATCGCTGTCAGTTCCCGGCGCTCGCCTTGGTCGTCTGCTTCGAGTTCCGCGCGTTCCAGGTTGAGCGCGGCCTGTTCGGAATCGGCCTGCGAGCGGACCGACACGTACTCACCGGCAGCCATCGACATGGCGCCCGCGACCAGGCCGGCGATCCCCGCGACCATCACGTTGCTGTGAGTCGCATTCGCGGCTGCGACCCCGAGCACCAGGCTCGCAGTCGAAACGATGCCGTCGTTGGCGCCCAATACCGCCGCGCGCAACCAGCCGATGCGGTCCGTGCGGTGCCGTTCCATGTGGCGTACTGCCATTCTCGGGCGTCTCTTCGATGCGGGAACCGGTGGACCCTCGTAACCGGTAGCGTCAGGTCCATTCAGGGCGGGCGGGGTCTTCACCAACCTGCGCGGTACTGGTGGCACGTGCCGTGCACACCAGCGTAGCCAAAGGTGTTTTCCGGGCGGAGCAAACGATCATACTCCCGTTTGACGACCGCATAGCACTCGCACACCCGCGCTTCGAGCTGGGGACGATCGAGTACGGCAATGTGGCCGCGGCCGTGATGGATCAGTCCCGCCTCTTGCAGCTTTCCAGCGGCCTCCGTGACGCTTTCGCGGCGCACGCCCAGCATATTGGCGATCTGCTCCTGCGTCATCGTCAGTTCGTTCGAGGGCAACCGGTCCAGACAGGACAAGATCCAGCGGCACATTTGCTGTTCCAGCGAATGGTGCCGATTGCACACCGCGATCTGCGCGGTTTGCGCGATCAGCGCCTGGATGTAGCGCAGCAGCAAGTGTGGCATCGGGCCGTCGTGCTCGAACTCGTTTCTTAGCAGATCCGCCCCCAGCCGATAAGCGTAGCCGGCGCTCAGCACCACCGCGTGGCTCGGCGTGCTATTCGCCACCCAGGAACGATGCGACGCCGATCACGCCCTCGCTGCCGGTGACCGCGAATTCTGTCGACGCCCCGTTCGCCGTCAAGTAGAACCGGGAAACGATGCCCGCGGTGAGGAAATAGAGATACGCATGCCGGTCGCCGGCGCCGTAAACGGTCCAACCCAGCGGCAAGGGCACGGGCTCGAGATCGGGCCGCAGACGCTCGTAGTCCTCCTGCGGCAGCGCTGCAAGAAGTTGGTTTCGCCGGGGCGTTTGCGGTACGGATATGGCACAAGTCCCTTCTCTGGAGGCGAAGCCCGTCTCCAGATACGGCCGAACGCCATGTCGACCTGACATCAGTAGGGCCTTCCCCAATACAAGAAATCACCCCCCTATTGGCGTTCAAACTCAATATATTGCAGCCCATTCGTCACAGCTACTGATCTGAATCAAATCCTTATGTTCGCTAGCGTACGGAGCAACCCAGGGAAAGGTATTTAATAGGTGTTAGCTGAGATGAACAAGGCGATCGAGGTTGCACGTGGCATCAAGGGCGTGACCTTCGCCAAGAAGGACATGCGCGCGGGGTGACGGTGGATCGGACATTAGGCGGGACAACGCCCAAATGACTGACTGTCAATGAAAGGAAAGCAAATGCTCTATTACGCCGCCATATTTCTTGTCATCGCGCTGATCGCTGCGCTACTCGGCTTTACCGGCATCGCGGCCGGCGCCGTCGGGATCGCCAAGATCCTGTTCGTCGTATTTCTTCTCCTGTTCGTCGCCTCGCTTATCGTGGGACTGATACGTCGCGGGTGACGGCGGTACCGCGCGGGCGGCTGGCTCGGGGGGCACGTTACCTACGCACGGGGGATTTCTCGAATGCTGCACCGGGCGGGGCCCGCTCTGAGGTTGGGGGCTGTCAGTCGGGCGCGAGCGGGCGAACGGTTTCTCGCGATCGCCGCCGCGACCGCCTCCCAGGTGGCGTTGAACGCTTCAGGCGTGAAGCCCGCGCCCGACGGCAGCCAGTTGCCGGTTTTCCCGCTCGCCAGCGTGTAGTGCCCGACCACATCGAGGTGATCGGCGCGCACGACGTGCAGCACCCGACCGTGCAACTGGCTCAGCGTCGGCACGATGCCGTCGCTGATGCCCGGAGTCGCCTTGAAGCCGAGCCCTCGATCGAGCACCCGCTGGGTCGCCTTGGTCGGTTTCGGATATGGGTAATGCGGGTGCGGCCGCGCCGTCAGTGCGTGCAGCAGCCTGAACAGCGCGCGCAGTGCGATGTACTCCGGATCCAGGAGCGTCTTCATCTCGAACCCCTCGCGGGGTTCCGGCACACCCGCGACGACGCAGCCGTAGTCGATCCCGGCACGATCCGAAACGGCTGCATCGAACAGCTCGATGCCCTCGGGCGTGAGCTGCAGCACCGCCCCCTGGTCCCGCTCGATCTCGCCGAGGTAGTTCCACACGGGGTCGCGGCGGTCGAACCGGATCTTGCGCAACAGGCTCTCGGCGATGCGATCGAGCGGGGTATCCGTTCGCCCCAGCCAGTCGTCGACCCGTGCGACCAGCGCGATTGCCTTCGCCGCGGCGAGGATGGCGCCGCGTCCCTGCCCCGACGTCGCCAGGGCGCTGAGTATCAGCAGCAGTGTCTGGCCGTGGACGGTGATGAAGTGATTGGCGAGCGGCGTGCCGTGGTGCGGCGTGGTCACCGTGATGGCCGTCCTCGTCAGACGGGCAATGCGCTCTTCCGAGTCGCCGCTCGCGATCTTCACCCCGGGCGTCAGCAGCATGCGCACGTCGAGGCCGCCCGTCGAGTGGCCGACGAAGTGCAGGTCCCGGGCCTTAAGACCACCGCTGCCCAGCACCTGGCGCCGTAGCGCGTCGGCGCGCCGTGGGATCGAGGCCGTCGGCTGCGCCATGCACCGCACGATGCGGGCCTCTACGCCGCGCCGGCGGAGCGCGCGGCCCAGTGCCTGCTCCACGTCCTCGAAATAGCTCACCGCCCCGAGGGACGTGAAGCCGAAGAAGCCCGGCACCAAGAACACGAGTCGTGTCGTCATGGCCGGATTATGCCGGCGAGCGCGAACCTCGCGGGTGGACCTTAGTAGTTCAGGCCGATCGTCAGATCCAGGCTGCGCCCGTCGTACGCGAAGCTGGCGGCAGAGAACGACGGCGCGCCGAGGGAGGCCGTTGCGTCGTTCGAAAAACCGTAGCCTTCCGTCGGGACCCCCAGCCAGTTTGTGTCGAGTTTGCCGTTCATGTTTTCATCATGAATGACGGCGAGCGCATACGTTCCCGGCGCGATGTCCTCGAAGTCGCAACGCGCCTGCGTATCCCGAATCTTTATCACCATGATATTAGTTGCGGAGTGCAGAAACTCAGTGGGGAAGCCCTCTGGCGATTCGAAAAGCGCGCAAGCAACGGCTCCGGTGCTGTTTCTGATGTCCAAAATTTTCACGTGAATTCCGGGGCATGGTGATTGGGCAAGCGCGATGGCGGGAAGACTCGCAAACACCAGCACTGCAAATACCGCTATGCATCGAACTTCCATGCGGACCCGCATCGCCGAATCCTTGACTGTGGAGGCCACCGCCGACTTCCGAGTGGTCGATGCATTCATGTTCGTCCTCACAGCTGCGTTCTGCTTGGCCCGAGTGGATCACAGCGCAACCCGCGATCACTTCCTGCGATCAGGCGCCTAACTTGTCGGGCTCCGCGCGCTCGCCCTGTCCAAGCGGTTGCCGCCGCGATTCTGATGATAGCGGCCGAAGCGACCACACCCACAGCAGGTCGGTCGAGGGCCAAAGGCGTATAGTGATCACCCTATAGAGGCGCTAGTGGTTCCCACCTCTCCCGCCCCCGACTAGCAACCCCGGGCCGTCGTCCCACTGCGGGAGTTTGCTATGCGTGTCATCGAACGAATCACCGGCACCGCCGAGGGCTACGTCCTCGCGGGCACCGTCTCGCGCGACGAAGGCGGCCGGTACGTCGCCGACGCGAAAACCTACCTGCTGACGGCCGGTCGTCTCAGCCGCCCGCTTCGATCGGTCGCCACGAGTCGAGCGAACGGGCCCGACATTCAGGCCGCGGGGGCTTCGGCCCCGGAGGCGAGGACGCGGTTATGCACCGAGGCGAAAGAGCGGCTCGGCGCGGCCGTAACCAGCTTCGTGTGGCGCCCGGTGCTGGCTCTGGTGCCGGCCCAGTGAGATCCGGTGAGCCCACCGGAGCGCTCGCGCCGTCGGTCGTCCGCCGCCGAAATCCGGGGCGCTTCTGATCCCGACCACTCGATCGTCATCGCACCGCAGCCTCCGCCGCGCAAGCCGAAGACCGCATTCCGCCCAGACGTGGGGTAGAAGAGCCCGGCTGAGATCGGCCGTTCTGCGCGCATTCGGGCGCGCGTCGCCGGACGCCCCGTGGGATAACGACCGGTCCATCCGCGAGGAGCTCTTCGGTGTCGAGCGCCTCGAGCAGCATGCCGAGAGCCTTGCGGCGGCCCAGCCCGTCACCCCGATGCCGACGACCGGGCGATCCCTCGCCGCGCGGCTGAAGGACAACGAGTCGGTTCTCCTCGAAGCGTATCGCGCCATCGCAAAGGCGGTCGGCGAAAGTCGCGCAATCACGCCGGCCGCCGAGTGGCTGCTCGACAACTACCACCTCGTCGAAGAACAGATCCGCGAAATTCGCGACGATCTGCCGCCCGGCTACTACCGGCAATTGCCGAAGCTGGCCGCCGGACCGTTCGCCGGCTATCCGCGGGTGTTCGGCGTGGCGTGGGCCTTCGTCGCTCATACGGACAGCCGCTTCGACCCCGAGATGCTGCGCCGGTTCGTGCGCGCCTACCAGCGCGTTCAGCCGCTGACGATCGGGGAGCTGTGGGCGGTCGCGATCACGCTGCGAATCGTGCTCGTCGAGAACCTTCGCCGCAGCGCGCGCCGCATCGTGACGAGCCGCGCCGCGCGCCAGGAAGCAGACGCCTTGGCCGACCGGCTCCTGGGCGTGAACGCGCATGCGGCCGACGCGGCCGACCCGGTCGCCCTGCTCTGCTCTGCGCGATTACGAGCAGGCCCCCCTGCCGGAAGCGTTTGCCGTCCAGCTCGTGCAGCGGCTGCGGGACCAGGATCCGCGGGTGACGCCGGCCCTGACGTGGCTCGAGGCTCGCCTCGCCGCGCAGGGAACGACCGCGGACGAGATGGTGCGCGACGAGCACCAGCGACAGGGCGCGACGAACGTGACGGTCCGCAACGTCATCACGAGCATGCGGCTGATCTCCGACGTCGACTGGCCGGCGCTCGTCGAGAGCGTCAGTCTCGTCGACGACGCGCTGCGTTCCGGCAGCGACTTCGCGGCGATGGATTTTCCGACGCGCAACCTTTATCGGAGCGCAATCGAGGAGCTTGCGCGTGGTTCGGCGCTGAGCGAACTCGAGATTGCGCGTGCGGCGCTGTCGACCGCAAGCGCTCGCGGCGGCCGCGAGCGGGACCCGGGCTATCACCTGATTGCGGGGGGTCGCCGGGCGTTCGAGGGGACGGTCGGATTTCGTCCTCCCATTGGGAACTGGCTGGGTCGCTTCAATGCGACGATCGGTATCGGCGGCTATATCGGCGCCGTCATCGTCGTCGCCGCGGCCGTTCTCCTCCTGCCGTTGTTCGCGTTGTCCGGTGCGAATATCGGCGGCGAGTGGCTCGGTCTGCTCGCGCTCCTCGGGCTGATCCCCTCCATCGATGCCGCGATGGCGCTCGTGAACCGCGGCGTCACGAAAGGGTTCGGTGCGTCGATCCTGCCGGGCCTCGAGCTGCGCGACGGCGTCCCTGCGCCGCTGCGCACCGTCGTGGCCGTTCCGATCCTGCTCACGACGCAGGCCGCAATCGAAGAGCAGATCGAGCGGCTGGAAATTCATTACCTCGCCAGCCCGGAGGGCGAGTTCTACTTCGCACTGCTGTCGGACTGGACGGACGCCGCGACCGAGACCGTCGAGGGTGATGCGGCGCTCGTCAGCGCGGTGGCCGCGGGCATCGAAGGCCTCAATCGCCGCTATGGACCTGCACCCGGCGGGCCGCGCTTCTTCCTGTTGCATCGCCGGCGGATCTGGAATCCAGGGCAGTCGCGGTGGATCGGATGGGAACGCAAGCGCGGCAAGCTGCATGAGCTGAACCGGCTGCTCCGCGGCGCGACCGATACGACCTTCGTCGGTAACGGCGCCGCGCCCTTTGCCCCGCCTCCCGCTCCGCCCGCCGGCGTCCGCTACGTCATCACGCTCGACGCCGATACCCGGATGCCGCGGGAAACGGCCCGGCGGCTGGTCGGCAAGATGGCGCACCCGCTGAACCAACCGCGGTTCGATGCCGGCACGCGACGGGTCGTCGAGGGCTACGGCGTGCTGCAGCCGCGCGTCACGCCGTCGCTGCCGATCGGCCGCGAGGGGTCGCTCTTCCAGCGCATCTTCTCCAGCACGAACGGCATCGATCCCTACGCCGCCGCCGTCTCCGACGTGTATCAGGATCTCTGCGGCGAGGGCTCCTACACCGGCAAGGGCATCTACGACGTGGATGCCTTCGAAGCGGCGCTCGAGGGCCGCGTGCCCGATAGCACGCTGCTCAGTCACGACCTGTTCGAAGGCACCTTCGCCCGCGCCGGCCTTGCGTCCGATATCGAGGTCGTGGAGGAGTTTCCGTCACGCTACGACGTCGCGGCGGCGCGCCAGCACCGCTGGGTGCGCGGCGACTGGCAGCTGTTGTCATGGATTCTCGGCCGCGGCGATGCCGCGACCGGCGCACGGGGCAAGCGTGCGCTGCCGCTGATCGGCCGCTGGAAAATGCTGGATAACCTGCGCCGCTCGCTGTCCGCGCCGGCGAGCGTCGCCGCCTTGATCGCGGGATGGACACTGCCCCTGCAGGCGGCCGTCGTCTGGACCGGCTTCATCCTGTCGACGATCGCGCTGTCGACGCTGATCCCCGTGCTCTCCGCGATCGTGCCGCGCCGCACCCGGATCACGGCACGCAGCCACCTGCGCGCCCTCGCCGCCGATGTCCGGCTCGCCCTGTCCCTGACCGCACTGCTGGTCGTATTCCTGGCTCACCAGGCCTGGTTGATGACGGATGCGATCGGGAGGACGCTGTTTCGTCTCCTCGTGAGCCACCGGCACCTGCTCGACTGGGTCACGGCCGCTCAGGCGACCATCGGCCCCCGGCTCGACCTCGCGGGGTTCTATCGCCAGATGAGCGGTGGCGTCGCCATCGCGGTCGTTGCCGCAATCGTCGTCGGCTGGGTCGGGAGCGACGCCTGGCTCGTGGCGGCGCCGTTCGTGATCGCCTGGCTCGCAGCGCCGGCCATCGCGCGCTGGACGAGCCTTTCGCCGCTCGTGGCGGGGCGCGTGTCGGTCTCGGCCGCGGACGCCCGCGCGCTGCGGCGGATCGCGCGCCGCACCTGGCGCTTCTTCGAGACCTTCGTGACGGCGGCGGACCACATGTTGCCGCCGGACAATTTCCAGGAAGAGCCGAAGCCGGCCGTCGCGCACCGCACCTCCCCCACCAACCTCGGCCTCTACCTCCTCGCCGCCGTCAGCGCCCGCGATTTCGGATGGGCCGGGACCACCGAAACCGTCGACCGGCTGGAGGCGACTCTCGCGACGATGGGTGGCCTGCAGCGGTTCCGCGGGCACTTCTACAACTGGTACGACACGCGGGATCTTCGCCCCCTGGATCCGCGCTACGTCTCGTCGGTGGACAGCGGCAATCTGGCCGGACACCTCATCGCGCTTGCGAACGCCTGCCGGGAGTGGATCGGCCGACCCGTAGCGAGCGCCGACCTCGTCGCCGGCGTCGACGACGCCCTGCAGCTCGCGCGCGAATCCCTGGAAGGACTGCCCGACGACCGGCGAACGCAGACGATCACCCGGCAGCAACTTGGCGATGCGCTCGATGCGCTCGCTGCCGCGCTGTGGCAGGCACCGATCCCCGCCGCGGACATGGGTGCACGACTGGCGGAGATCGCGCCGCACGCCGCGACGATGGCGGACATCGCCCGCACGCTCGCCAGCGAACGCGGCGACGACGCCGGCGCCGAACTGCTGTTCTGGGCGGAGGCGACGCTGGGATCGATCGAGAGTCACCGCCGCGACGTTGCCGCCGCCGGCGACGCCGCGCGCGCCCTGGAACGCCGTCTCGCGACGCTCGCGGCGACGGCCCGATCGATGGCGGTCGCAATGGAGTTCGGGTTTCTCGTCGACCCGGATCGCAAGCTCCTCTCGATCGGCTACCGGGTCGCGGAGGGCGATCTCGATCCGAGCTGCTACGACCTGCTCGCCTCGGAGGCCCGTCTCGCGAGCTTCGTCGCGATCGCCAAGGGCGACGTGGCCTCGCGGCACTGGTTCCGGCTCGGTCGCGCCGTCACCCCGGTCGGACGCGGCGCCGCGCTGATCTCCTGGTCGGGATCGATGTTCGAGTACCTGATGCCCTCGCTCGTCATGCGCGCGCCGGCCGGCAGTCTGCTCGAGCAGACGAGCCGCCTCGTCGTTCGGCGGCAGATCGCCTATGGCGACGCGCTCGGTGTGCCCTGGGGGGTTTCGGAATCCGCGTACAACGTCCGCGACCTGGAGTTCACCTATCAGTATTCGAACTTCGGCGTCCCGGGGCTGGGCTTGAAACGCGGTCTCGGCGAGAACGCCGTCGTCGCGCCTTACGCGACGGCGCTCGCGGCCATGGTCGATCCGGGCGCCGCGGCGCGGAACTTCGACCGGCTCGCGGCCGTCGGCGCGCGCGGCCGTTACGGCTTCTACGAGGCCCTCGACTACACGCCCACGCGTCTGCCCGAGGGGAAGGACGTCGCGATCGTCCGTGCCTTCATGGCGCACCATCAGGGCATGACGGTCGTCGCCCTCGCGAACGGTCTCCTGGACGGGGCGATGCGGGCGCGGTTTCATGCCGAGCCGATCGTGCAGGCGACGGAGCTGCTGCTGCAGGAACGCACGCCGCGCGATGTCGCGGTGGCACATCCCCGGGCGGAAGAAGTCGCGACGGCCGCGACGGTCCGCGACCTGGAGCTGCCGGCGGTGCGACGGCTCCACTCCGCGCACGACGCCACGCCGCAGGCGCACCTGCTTTCGAACGGCCGGTACGCGGTGATGCTGACGGGCGCCGGCTCCGGGTACAGTCGCTGGGGCGACATCGGGATCACGCGCTGGCGCGAGGACGTCACCCGGGACGACTGGGGCGCCTACGTCTTCCTGCGCGACGTGCAGAGCGGTGACGTGTGGTCCGCGGGCTACCAGCCGAGCGGCGTCGAACCGGACCGCTACGACGTCACGTTCACCGAGGATCGTGCCGAGTTCATCCGGCGCGACGGATCGATCACCACGACGCTCGAGGTCGTCGTCTCGCCGGAGGACAACGCGGAGGTGCGCCGCGTCTCCGTCGCGAACTCGAGCAGCCGGGCGCGGGACATCGAGCTGACTTCGTACGCCGAACTCGTGCTGGCGCCGAGCGCGGCGGACGCGTCGCATCCGGCCTTTTCCAAGCTCTTCGTGCAAACCGAGTATCTCGCCAGGCTCGGCGCCATCCTGGCGACGCGGCGGCGTCGCTCCCCCGACGAGCCGGAGATCTGGGCCGCGCATCTCGCCGTCGTCGAAGGCGAAGCGGTGGGCGAGCCCGAGATCGAAACCGACCGGGCGCGCTTCCTCGGCCGCGGGCGCGAGGTCCGCGCGCCGATCGCCGTCATGGACGGACGGCCGCTTTCCAACACCGTCGGCACGGTGCTCGATCCGATCTTCGCGCTGCGCCGCCGCGTGCGGGTGCCGCCGGGCAGGACGGTGCGCATTGCATTCTGGACGGTCGCCGCGACGTCCCGCGCTGAGGTACTGGACCTGATCGACAAGCATCACGACGCAACGGCCTTTGAGCGCGCCGCCACGCTGGCGTGGACCCAGGCGCAGGTGCAATTGAGTCACCTCGGCATCGACGCGGAGGAAGCGGGCCTCTTTCAGCGTCTCGCGGGCCACGTGCTGTACGCCGATCCGTCGCTGCGCCCTTCGTCCGACGCCATCCGCCGTGGCGGCGCCGGGCCGGAGGCGCTGTGGGCGCAGGGCATCTCCGGCGACCTGCCGATCGTGCTGGTGCGGATCGACAGCACCGAGGACATCGCCATCGTCCGCCAGTTGCTGTGCGCCCACGAGTACTGGCGGATGAAGCAGCTCGCCGTCGATCTCGTGATCCTGAACGAGCGCGGATCGTCCTATATCCAGGATCTTCAGACCGCCCTGGAGACGCTCGTCCGGACGAGCCGTTCCCGACCGCAGATGGCGGTGGACCCCGCGCACGGCGGCGTATTCGTACTGCGTGCCGATCTCGTTCCGGCCGAGACACGCGCCCTTCTGCTCTCCATGGCCCGCGCGGTGCTCGTGGCACGGCGCGGCACGCTCTCCGAGCAGCTCGAGAGTCCCCGGCAAGACGATTCGGCGCGACGCGCCCTCCCGGGCGCGTACCGTCCGAAGGCCTTCCGCAGACCGTTCCGGTGCCGCCGGACCTGGAGTTCTTCAACGGGCTCGGCGGATTCGCCGGGGACGGCCGCGAGTACGTGACGATCCTTGGCGCCGGGCGGTCGATCGCCGGCGCCGTGGATCAACGTCGTCGCCAACCCCGGTTTCGGGTTTCAGGTCGCGGTCGAGGGCAGCGGCTACACGTGGTCGCTCGGCAGTCGCGAGAATCAGCTCACGCCCTGGTCGAACGACCCGGTCACCGATCGGCCGGGCGAGGCGCTCTATGTGCGCGACGAGGACTCGGGCGCGCTGTGGGGGCCGACGGCCCTGCCGATTCGTCACGAGGCCGCACCCTACGTCGCCCGGCACGGCCAGGGCTACAGCCGCTTCGAGCACACCGCGCACGGCATCGCGCTCGATCTCCTCCAGTTCGTGCCGCTCGAGGATCCGATCAAGATCTCGCGGCTGACGATCCGGAACCTGTCGGCGCGCACCCGTCGACTCTCGGTCACGGCCTATGTCGAGTGGGTGCTCGGCCCGTCCCGCAGCGCGTCCGCACTCTCGGTCGTGACGGAGATCGATCCGGAGACCGGCGCGATGTTCGCGCGCAATCCCTGGAACACGACGTTCGGCGCGCGTGTCGCGTTCGCGGATCTGGGCGGACGCCAGACCGCCTGGACGGGCGACCGGCGCGAATTCCTGGGGCGCAACGGCACGCTCGACAACCCGGCCGCGCTTGCCGGAGACACGGCCCTCTCGCAGCGGGTCGGCGCGGGCCTCGATCCGTGCGGTGCGCTGCAGGCCCCGGTCGAGCTCAAGCCGGGCCGCACGGTGGAGATCGTCTTCCTCCTCGGCGAGGCGGCGACGGCCGCCGATGCGCAAGCCCTGATCGCTCGCTACCGGGTCGCCGATCTCGATGCGGTGCTGCGCGAGGTCGTCGCGCATTGGGACGATGTGCTCGGCACGGTGCAGGTGAAAACGCCGGACCGGTCGATGGACCTCATGCTGAATCGGTGGCTGCTCTATCAGACGCTCGCCTGCCGCGTGTGGGCGCGCGTCGGCGTTCTACCAGGCGAGCGGCGCGTACGGTTTCCGCGACCAGCTCCAGGACGGCATGGCGCTCGCGCTGTCGCGACCGGCGCTGACGCGCGCGCATCTCCTGCGCGCCGCGGCCCGCCAGTTCGTCGAAGGCGATGTCCAGCACTGGTGGCTGCCGCCGTCCGGACAGGGCGTGCGCACCCGGATCTCAGACGATCGGGTCTGGCTCGCCTATGCCGCCGCGCACTACGTCGAGACCGACCGGCGACGCTCGCGGTGCTGGACGAGCCGGTTCCGTTCCTCGAAGGCCAGGCGCTGCGGCCGGGCGAGCACGACGCCTACTTCCAGCCCATGGTCGCCGACGAGAGCGCGCGCTCTTCGAGCACTGCGCGCGCGGGCTCGATCAGAGTCTCGGCCGTCGGCGCGCACGGCCTGCCGCTGATCGGCACGGGCGACTGGAACGACGGCATGAACCGCGTCGGTGAGCACGGCAAAGGCGAAAGCGTCTGGCTCGGCTGGTTCCTGCACGCGACGCTGACGGCGTTTGCGCCGCTCGCGAAGGCGCGCGGCGAAGAGGCGCGCGGCCGCAGTGGCTCGCGCACGCGGCCGCACTGCGAACCGCGCTCGAGCAAGACGGCTGGGACGGCGACTGGTACCGGCGCGGCTACTTCGACGACGGCACGCCGCTCGGTTCGGCCACGAGCGAGGAATGCCGGATCGACTCGATCGCGCAATCGTGGAGCGTGCTCTCGGGGGCGGCGCGAGCCGACGCGTGCCGTGCGTGCGATGGCTGCCATGGACGAGCAGCTCATTCGTCGCGACGAAGGTCTGGCGCTGCTGTTCACGCCGCCGTTCGATCGCACGCCGCTCGATCCGGGTTACATCAAGGGCTATCCGCCGGGCATCCGCGAGAACGGCGGCCAGTACACGCACGCCGCCGATCTGGTCGGTGATCGCCTTCGCGCGCTGGGCAACGGCGACAAGGCGCGAGCTATTCTGCGATGCTGAATCCGATCAATCGCACGAGCACGCGCGGCGGCGTCGCAACGCTACAAGGTCGAGCCATACGTAGTCGCCGCCGACGTCTACTCGGTCGCCCCGCACGTTGGGCGCGGCGGCTGGACGTGGTACACGGGCTCGGCCGGTTGGCTGTATCGCGCCGGCCTCGAAGCCATTCTCGGTTTTCGCTTGCAGGGCGCGGTGCTGTCCCTGGCGCCCTGCATCCCGAAGGCGTGGCCGCGCTTCGAAATTACGTCTTCATGTACCGCTCGGCGCGCTACGAGATCGCGGTCGAGAATCCCAACGGGGTCAACCGTGGTGTCGCGCACGCGGAGTTGGACGGCACGACGCTGACCGATGGCGCGACGCGAGTTCCGCTCGCGGATGACGGTCAGGTCCACACGGTACGCGTGATTCTCGGGTAGGACCTGCTCGTCCAGCGATCGGCCTTCCCGCCATGCCTTGCCCCGGCGGCGCGTCGCGCGGAACATAGGGCACTACGCCCGAATGAAAGGCGAGGCGCGTGCCTGCAGGGGCAACCGGATTTCCCGCCGCGCCCGCGTCCGACATTGAGGACTACGCGATGAAGACCTTTCACATCGACTGCGAACTCGACTATGACGTCCCTCAGCAGTCGCTATTCGTGTTCAATCTCGGCGTCCCGTCCACGCCCGCTCAACGCGTCGTTGCCGAGACGGTCTCGACCACGCCGGCCAACCCGCTGGACGAGTTTCGCGACGAGAGCGGGCGCAACCGCTTCTTCCGGGTCGATGTTCCCCCGGGGCAATTCAATATCCGCTATCTCGCGACGGTTGAGGTGCAGGCGCCCGACTGCGACACGTCTGCGCGCGAGACGCCGCTCGCGAAGGTGCCGGGCGAGGTGCTCTCCTACGTTCAGGGAAGTCGCTATTGCGAAGTCGAAGCGCTCTACGACTTCGCCGTCCGGACGTTCGGGAACATGCCGCCCGGATATCAGCGCGTGCAATCGATCTGCCACTGGGTCAAGGAAAACGTCGATTACCGGCTAGGATCGTCGACGACGACCTACAGCGCGCGCGACGTGCTGGCCAACCGCGCCGGGGTCTGTCGCGACTTCGCCCATCTCGTCATTGCACTGTGCCGTGCACTGAACATCCCCGCAAGATTCGTCACTGCGTATACCAAGTACGAGGAGCCGCCCCAGGACTTTCATGCGGTGGTCGAGGCATTCCTCGGCGATCGATGGTGCCTCTTCGACCCGACTGAACTGGCTTCGATCTCCGATCTGGTCCGGCTCGGAACCGGGCGCGATGCTTCGGACGTGCCCTTTGCAACGTTCTTCGGGGCCGCCCGCCTCAGGCGTCTCAGCCCTCTGGTGGAGCCGGCGAGCGGAGACGAGACGCTCGTCTCCCTGCAAACCGCGAATTCTGGAATCCTGCTGACACCGGAAGCGTTGCGCACCGAACGCGCACTTTAGGCGCTCTCTGCACAAGTCCCCGATGGGCGGGACTGCTGCGCGAGCGAGGCGTCGTGGCATTGCCGTCGGATCGAGGTAGCCGCCTGTTCAACACCCCCCTAGATCACGCTCGCAATGATGTTGATGCTGAGCGCGAGCACGGCGATGTTGAACATGAACGCAAGGACGCCGTGGATCGTCGTCAGCCGGCGCATGCTGCGCGAGGCCACCGCGACATCCGACACCTGCGAGGTCATCCCGACCACGAACGCGTAGTACGCGAAATCGAGGTAGTCGGGCTCGCGGCCGCCCGGAAACTGAAGGGAGGCGGTGGCTGCGGGCTGACCGTGCGGGCCGGCGTAGTAGCGGTGGGCGTAGTGGAACGCGAACACCGTCTGGATCAGCAGCCACGACGAGACCAGCGCGGTGATGGTCAGCATGAGGTGCCAGGCGCGAGCCCAGAACGGGAGGTCCCGGATGGTGCCGGCGACGAACCCGATGGCGACGATGCTGGCGCATGCCGCACCCACCACGAACAGAAATATGACGTAGCCGCTCTGATCCTGGCTCAGCGCATGGTCGCGCGTGGCCCGCGCGTCGGTCCGCCCGATGAGCATCCACGCGAGACCGAGGTAGGCCAGCGCGCCGAGATCCCAGCTCGCGACGGCGCGCGTGTGCCACGAGATCGAGTCCGGCTGCACGACGAACGCGACGACGGCCACGACCAACGCCATTCCCAGGCGTCCCTTTGCCCCGAAACGGGCGATCCACGACGAATTGCTCAGATCACCCATGCGTGCTCCCGATCCAGGGTGCGATAGCGTACAGACAGACCTCGACTAGAGAGAGGAAATTGACGGTGGCGCGCACACGGCGTGTCGGTGTTGGGTTTCCGGTCGTGATTGGCGCCGATGCCGATTCGAGGTCTGCCACGTTGTTGCCTTTACCTTAAGGAAGATGATCATGATCCACAAGTTTCTTGCCATAGCTGTCGCCGCATTAATCGCGCTGCTTGCTGGCTGCCACACGATGGACGGTTTTGGACAGGACGTGGAGCGCGGTGGCCAAAAGATTCAGGACAAGGCCAACAAGTAGCCGCGTCACCGCCGATATCCATTCCGTCGATCCGCACGTCGGGCGCGGCGGATCGATCCGGTATGCCGGCTCGTCCGGTGGATTATGCGGGATCGGCATAGAACCGATCCTCGGCTCTTGCCTACAGGGAGCGTTCGTACCCCTGCCTCCCTGCATCCGCAAGGCGTGACCTCGGATCGCGATTATCGCTGCGCGCTACGAGATCGCGATGGCGAAGCCGTAAAGCGGAAAGCCGACCGTTGCAGCAAGCCGGTGTTCGCTGCCGCACAGACGTCGGCAGCATGTCCGCGTAGATTCGCTTCAAAGCTACGGATCCGGAAGACATCTTCTGCCCGTTGCCAAAGTGGTCCCCCAGATTCATCGCTTCGATAGGGAAAGTTCATGAAGACCTTGCTAGCTATGGTTGTCGGTACGGTGCCTCTGTTCGCCACCGGCGTCTCTTTGGCGCAGAGCGGACACATGATGGATGGCAACTCGTGGGGCGTCGGCTGGATGGGTGGATACGGCGGAATATGGGTGCCGATCTTCCTTGTCATCGTGGCCGTCGCCCTCCTGGTATGGGTCGTCCAGCGAAAGGGCAAGTGATCGCGGTCGAGACGATACACTTGCGGTCACGTCTCAAGTCGCGCCGGTATGTCGACACAGGATAGGAACACGGTCATCGGCGCCGGCGTCGGTTCAGCCGTCGGCGGTCTCATCGGCCACGAAATTGACAAACCAAGTGAAAATCGACGTGCGATGCGTCTGGCCCATCCGGCCGGAGCCTCGCAGCCGCTCATCGCCTGATCCCGCAGCGGGAACGACCGACGCGGTCGCTCCCGCTCGGCGTGCGGACCGTTAGGAGGTATGAAAGATGAAACCCGGCAAGATTCTCAGCACGGCCCTGATAACGAGCGCGCTCCTTGCGGCCCTATTCGGCTGCCAGAAGCAGGAAGGCCCGGCGGAGAAAGCGGGCAGGCAAGTCGACAAAGCGGTCGAGAAGGTCGGACAACAAATCGAAAAAGCCGGTGACGCCATCCAGGACGCGGCAAAGGGCGAGAAGAAGTAATCGTCGCCCAGAGCACCATGGCGACGACGAGAACCGCGCGTGACGCATTCAGCGCCATCGAGGTCCCCCCAGACCGGCTGTGGAGCACGCAATCCCAGCGCTCGCTCGATCCTTTGTCTGAGTAGTATCCGAACGGTGCGATCGCGAGCTCGCGCCGTTCGCTCTTTGGGGCTGCGCCGTGTCTCGTTGCTTCCAGCGATGCGCTGCGGCGAAACGACCGATTCCCATGCCACGGGCGTCGACTGGCGCGCACCGCCCCGCTGAACGTCGATCACTGCTTCTGCACGACGACCCGGCCCTCGGCGTTCACGAAGACCCGGTAGCGATTGCTGTCCTTGCAGGTCGCGACGTAGTCATTGTCTCCTTTCACCTCATAGCCGACCACCTCACCGCAAGGCAGGCCCTGGAGCGCGATGACGGCCGCGAGGTCCTTGCGCTGCTTCGGGTCGTCCGCCGCGTGAACCGTACTGACGGCGCACATCATGATGACCAGCAACCCGGAGGCATTTCGTTTCATCGCTTCCTCTTCAGGGCAGTTTCGAGAACTTGTCGCGGTCGGAAAGAATCGCCCAGATCGCCCCGCGCGACGCGTGGATCGCCTTGGCGAGCGCCGGGTCGCCATCCTGCAGGAGGGATAGGGCCTTCATGAGCAGGAGTTCATACGCCTGCCGCAACTCGGCGAGCGTGGTCTTGATTGTCCCCTGGTAATAGTCGCGGAATTGCTCCAGCAGGTCATCCACCTGGTTCTTGAGCGACAGCTTCGTCAGCACGCCGATGGCGTTCGTTTCCTTCAGCCGTTGCTCGAGCGATTTTAGGTCGAGCGGCGGCGGACCTTCCGGCTTGGCGGCGACCGGCGGCGCGGCTTCGGATTTGCGCGCCGCGACTACGGGCTCCCGCGGTACGGCCGCCGGCGCAGCGGGCGCTTTCGACGCTGCGGGCGCCGTTGCGGTGGGCGGCGCCTTGGGCTCCGATTTTCCAGGCGCGGACGTTGGCGGAACAGGAGGAGCCGATGGAGCAGCCTCCCGGACAGGCGGACCGGGCGGCGTGCTCGGCACTCCCGCGCATCCCGTCATCAAGCCGGCCAGGAGAAATACCGCGATTCGAGCCGCCATGCAACGCTCCCGGAAGTAATCGTTGCTCAGAGCGCCAGAGCGACGACCAGAACTGAGCGTGACGCGTTCAGCGCCACCCAGCCGCCGCTGACCGGCTGTGGAGCGCGCAAATCCGGCGCTCGCTCGATCCTCCGTCTGAGTAGTAGCCGACCGGCGCGATCGCGAGCTCGCGCGGTTCCCATTTCGCGTGAACCGGGCGGTCGCCCGACGCCGGTCAAGCCAACGCGTCGGCAAATCGATGATTGACATCGCGGTGATGAATCTCGTCTGCGCGAACGGCGATGATGACGTCGCGCAACCGCGCCTCAGGCGCAAGCTTCCAGTAATCGATGGCGATTCCGGGCGCCGGGACGTTGGCGTGAGTGCCGTTCTCCACGCCAGCGAGATATTCGGTGTAGCTGTGGACTGCTTCCTCTTCGAAGTAACCGGTTACGCGATGCGCGGTCTTGGCTGACAACAGGTAAAGCAGAAAGAAAGAATTGTAGAACACGCCTTGAGCCACCAGAATCAGCAGGCGCTCGAGTCCCGAGGGGCGGGCGATGTGCATGAAGGTCATCAAGTGCATGCGTTCGTTCTCCGCTTCTTCCAGGAGCGTGCGGATCCGGCCGTGATCGTCTTCCATGCGACGCAGGGAGTGCAGATGTTGCAGGGTGCCGCCCACCATGCCCGGCACGGCAGCGATCGTTTCCAGTACGACCGCGCGATGGCCATACCGGCGGGCGAAAAAAGCATCGGCGAAGAACCGGAGAAACCTCGTGAAAGCATAGGCAATCCGGTCGGAAGAATTCTTTGGAGCGTAGTGTCGCTCGATCGGTGTCGTAACAGACATACCTATGCCCCTTTGGAATGGCAAAGGCCCTTGATGGGGCCACCGTTGCGCGAGCCCGAGTTCGGAAGGTGCGGATGCATCAATCCCCCAGCAGCTCGGCCACCGGGTGCAGCGGCTCCACATGCTGTGACACGACTTTGACGATGACGATGATGGGAATGCCGAGCAGCAATCCCCAGACGCCCCACAGCCATCCCCAGAACAGGAGCGAAACGAACACGGCCGCTGAATTCATGCTGGCGATTCGTCCGGTCATCCAGGTAGCGATGAACGTTCCGACTAGCGTAGCGATAGCGAGCGCTGCGCCGGCAACCAGCAGCGCCATTGCGAACGACTCGAACTGCATGAAGGCGGCCACTCCCGTTGCGACGGCCGCGACGCCGGGGCCCAGGTAGGGGACGATGTGCAGCAGTCCCGCGGCGACGGCCCAAGCTCCGGCGTTCTCGAGGCCGATCGAGCGAAATGCGATCCAGCTGAGTAACGCGACCAGCAAGTTTGTCGTCAGCAGCATGAACATGTATTTCTGGATCGACCCATTGATGTTGTCGAGAAGACGCACGGTGATCTTTCTTTCCGACAGCGATGGTCCGGTCAGCCGCACCAGCTTCCGCTTATACATATCGCCACCGAGCAGCAGAAAGAAAACCAGGAAAACAACCATCGCCGCCTGAACCACGGCTCCGACGGCACCCATCGAACTCTCCCACAAGAAGCTACCCAGCTTGAACGTGGGCTGGTCCACGATGACATGCGTGGCAGACTGGCGCGGCGCAGCGGAGCCACTGGCCGCCTGAGTCGTCGCCCTTTCCACCTCGGTCGCGGCGTTTTGCATTTTCTCCATTGTGCCGATCTGGCCCCCGCGCAGGCGCGCAAGCCCGGTGGCGAACTTGGTCGCCGCTGCGGGCAACTGTTCGACAATGGTCTGCATCTCGTCACGCAACGCATACGCGCCGAGAACGAGCGCACCGATCACGCTCGCCATCACGACGACGGTTCCCACAAGGCGCGGGATCCTGATCGCTTCAAGCCAAGCGACGAGCGGATTCAACGTGTAGGCAATGACGATGCCCAGCAATAGCGGCACTACAAAGGCCTGCGCCCACGACAGGGCGAAAACCACTGCGAGCACCGCCAGAACTCCGAGCGCCAGGCCCCGCGCATCAACCGGCATCCGGCCTTCGGCGCGGGTGACGAGCGACGCGTCGTCGGCAGAGCCTCGCGGCTCCCCAGCCCGCGCGGGGTCAGCGGTGCCGAGGGAGGCCAAAATGGCGGCGAGGCTCATAGCGCACAGACGATCAACGATTTCGGTGGGTGTATTTCCGCGCGTTCGTGGCGCGCGAGGTCACTTCGATTTTGTGGAGCGGCTCTTTTTCTCAGAATCTTCGGGGAAAGCCACCAGCAGATCGGCCAACTCGTCGGCGTGCTCCTCTTCCACGGCCAGGATCTCCTCCATCATGCGGCGCGTGGTCGGGTGCTGATCACCGAGGTACTGGACGATGTCGCGGTAGCTTTCGATGGTGATTCGTTCCGCCGCCAGGTCTTCCTGGATCACGCTCGCCAGCGTATTGCCCTCGACATACTCGGCGTGGCTGCGGCTTACCAGTCCCTCAGGGGCGAAATCAGGCACCCCGCCCAACTGCACGATGCGCTCCGCGATCCGGTCGGCATGCTCCAATTCCTCGTTCGAATGGTCGAGAAACTGCTGGGCCACGCTCTGCGAATGAATACCTCGCGCCATGAAGTGATGGCGCCGGTAGCGCAGCACGCACACGAGTTCCGTCGCCAGAGAATCATTCAGGAGCTCGAGCACTCTCTCGCGGTCCGCGGAATAGCCCGCGGTGGCAGAGCCTTCATCGATGTGCTGCCCGGCGTGCAACGTCTGAACGTCGGTAAGAAGCGAGGTCTCGAGCATGATGCGGTTTCCAATTCGTGATCGATGCTGATCGGGAGCGCAAGCCCTGCGGTAGGACCGGGAGTCCAGGCCGGCAGGGCACTGTCTTGCCGGCCCGACTTCCGGCAGGTTTCTCTCTTACTTGAGTCGCATGTCGTTCTTGACCGACTTCACGCCGGCGACGCCGTGAGCGACTTCGATCGCCTTGCTTGCCGCGGCCGCCGAGCTCGCGAAAACAGTTGCGCGCTCGAGGCACGGAATTAGATGCGTCCCATCAGAAACAGAACGAGGAGGATCACCAGAATCACGCCCACGATGCCGCTTGGCGCGTAGCCCCAGCTACGCGCGTGTGGCCATACCGGTAAGACGCCCAAAAGCATCAGGATTAGGATGATCAAGAGAATGGTGCCGATACTCATGGTTCGCTCCTTCGCTGGTTCCCCTCCACTGCCTTCGTCAGTGGATTCAGGATGCTTCTGTGACACAGGGTAACGCCGGCGACGGGTATGGTCAGTACGCTAGCGCACAAAAGGAAGCGGCACGGCCGCTTGTGCGGTTGCGAAGCCTGAGCCGTACGACCGGGAGGTGAACGCTTCAACCGCGCAGGGTTGCCGGTGGAGCGGTCGCCAGAGAATGTCGCCGCGGTGAACTGACGGTGATCGACCGCAGCGGGCTCGAAGCTGGGGCGTGCGGCGACTACGCCGCCGACCGGCAGGCTTTCGCCGACTCGATATTTTGAGCTGGCCCGTGTTGTCCAGTCGTCACGCTGCTTGCAAAGGTCTCCACCAAACGAGTCAACGCAGCGGCTTCAGGCGACCGCACCGAACAGTGCACCTGCCCCCGCCGGCCGATTGCCGTTCGCAATCGGCGATCGACCCGCCCGAACCACCGGCCGATGCGCGGGGTCGTGTGGTTGAAGCTCGTCTGCTCTGATTTTCGTCAACGCTTCAGTGCGGGGCGAGTGTTAGCTTGGTCTCAGCGGTCGGAGACTCGACAAGGAGAGATCAAATGACATTAGGAACGATTCTGCTGATCATTCTGGTTCTGCTGCTGGTCGGGGCGATTCCAAGCTGGCCCTACAGCCGGGGATGGGGCTACTGGCCCAGCGGTGGTCTTGGGCTGGTGCTGTTGATTCTTCTTGTTCTCTTGCTGTTGGGCAAGATCTAGCGCGTTGCCCTGATTTTGGATTCACGCGGGCACTCAGCGAACAGCGAAGCGCGAGGTGCCGTATCAACAACGCAACGAAGCTTGCGGATAGGAGAATCGATGATGCGCAAGAAAAGAAGGGGCTTTTTCACCAAGATCGGCGACGCCATGGAAGCGGCCAAGGACAAGGCGCAGGAAATGGGCGGCTCGCTTTTGAAGAGGGCGAAAGTCACGGCCTCGGACGCCAAGCGCGGAGCGGGGAAGGCACGAACGTTGATGGAGAAGAGAGCGCGGGCCGCCACAGCAAGCGTGAAGCGCCGAGCGAAGACCACCGAAGCGGGTGCGAAGAGAGCCCTGGGCAAGGCGAAGCGTACGGTGAGGCGCAAGCTGAAGGTCGCGGCCGCAGGCGCGAGAAAGGCTGCCGGCAAGGTCGAGCGCACCATGAGCCCGAAGAGACGTCCCGCCAAACGCAGGTCCGGCAGGGCAAGGAAGGTCGCGGGACGCAGGACGACCTCCGCCAGGTCCGCGCTGAAGAAAGGCGTGGCCAAGGTCGGGACGGCCGCACGGAAGGCCGGCGCAGCGGTCGACAGGGCCGCCAAGGGGGCAGCGAGGAAGCTCGCAAAAAAGACGGCGAAGAGAAGCAGGGCTTAGCCTGCCGCGCACGCCGGGGTACTACCCCGAATTGCTCCGGCTAACGCTTGCGCCAGCGATCGTCGAAGCCTCGATCACTTCGTCGCCTCGAGGACCAGGCCACCGTCGGTCTCCCAGTCCTGCTCGGCGGAATGGTCGGTACGCTCGAACCGGCGGGCAGCCTCCTGCCAGTTCACAACCGACCACCAGCCCTTCAGATAGTCGGCGCGTCGGTTCTCATGCTTCAGGTAGTAGGCATGCTCCCAGACGTCGTTCACCAGCAGCGGAAAGTGGCCCTGCATCAGGGGATTGTCGTGGCCGGGGGTGGTGACCACCTGGAGTCCGCCGCCGTCCTGCTGCGCCCTCACGAGCCAAACCCACCCCGACCCGAACACTTTCTCGCCCGCTGCGTCGAACTGCGCCTTGAACTGCTCAAGACCGCCAAAGGCAAGCTTGATCGCGTCGGCAAGCGGGCCCGCCGGCGTGCCGCCCCCTTCCGGAGACATGGCCCGCCAGAACAGTCTGTGGTTCACGTGTCCCCCCGCGTTGTTGCGGACGGTTGTTCGGATCTTCTCCGGCACCTTGTTCAGGTTCAGCAACAGCCATGACGCTGTGCGCTCGTGCAGTTCCGGAAATGATTCCAACGCTGCATTCAAGTTCCTCACATACGACGCATGATGCTGGTCGTGATGCAGCGTCATGGTGTGCGCGTCGATGTGCGGCTCCAGTGCCGCATAGCCATACGGCAAGGGTGGAAGTAGGTGTTTCATCGGATTGCCCTCCTGGCTCTACGCCGCGCTAGTCGTCGTGCGCGTCGTCAATCAATGACCATGACCCGCGCCCCGGATCGCCACGTCCGCGGGGTTGCCTCGTTGAATACACGTATCGACCCGTCCTGAAAGCGAATGGTGAGCTCGTAGCTCCTGATCGATTCCGCCGCTTGTTCACCGCGCGTCTCGATCTCCCGCACCAACTCAACCACGCCGCACCCGGCGCACGTTGTTCTGGTTGGCGTGTCGCTCGCCACACCCGCCGCGGCCATCTCCCCTTTTGCGCTGGCAGGCTGTGCCGACATCGGCGATAGATCACCAAGCCCGACGTCGTCATTGGGATTCCCGATTGCGGCCGGTAGCCACGCCATGAACGCCGCAATGCCGGCGGCGCACAATAAAGTTGTCGCGACACTCGCGATCCAGATCGGCAAGTGCGGAGATCGATCGACTTGAGTTCGCTTGTTCATGTCCTTTCGGCCTGGCGGTTTCGAACGAAGCGCTTGCCGATGACGCGTCATCGCAGGCCGACCCGCGCCGCACGCGATCTGCGCGCCACGTCGAAAACTCCAAAGCAGCGTAGCCACAAGACCTGCCGCCGTCGGTGCGGTGGCGCACATCAGGTCGCGTCGATGCGACCAGTCGCGTCAGACCGTGCTGCATAGACAGGGGCATGCACACGCGATTGCGCTGTCAGCCAAGAAGCGCCGCGGCACCTATGGCTCTCACGATCTCCATGAGCGCTGGCGCACAGACGAGCCGCGACGTTCTGATCCCGTATCCTGTCGATCTCAGGGCAAATGGTGACTCGCCGTGGGCATCCGTCCGGGAAAGGTCATTCCCTGACGGACACCGCGATCCCATCTCTTATCTCACGTGAAGGAGAAAGACATGAGCAGCATCGTCTACATCGTAGGCTTGGTCGTCATCATCGTCGCTCTCTTGTCGTTTTTCGGGCTCCGCTGAAGCGCTAAGGACTACCTCGATCGGGGTACGCCCAGCCGCAGCCCCGCTGATGGGGCGGGTGACCGCCGTGCTGCCCCAACCGGGCGGCACGGGAATGGCGTAGAGCTCGCGGCCACCGCTGGAATTGCGCCGGCGGTGCTGACTGGCGGCACTGTCGGGGTCGGCTGGCGACCCGCTCGCCGAGTACTCGTTAGTGAACAGGACTTAGGAGGACCTTGATGCGGTGTGCCGGCGCATCATCGCGCGGCAATGTGCGTTTCGTCGGCACCCCCGTGTCGAGCGGATAGACTCAGCGTCGAAGGGTCGACGATCCCGCAGATCGCGCGGCAAGCCGGTAGGGTTCGGAAGAACGTGCGCCGGTGCATTCGCAAGGCGCAGCAGGCCGTCGCTACGAGCGCGGGGCTCCGTGATCCTCACCGGCGATTGCCGGTTGGCCTGGAGCGCGCCCCTGGACGGCATGCAGATTGGATCCCACGAGACGTTCCTCGGTCCGCTGCACGCCGCCGCATGCTGCTCACAATCAGCGCGGACGGTTTGCGGCCTGATAGAGCGGCGTGACGGTCGGCAACAGCGACTCGATCTCCTGAACTCGAGCGGCGTCTGCCGGGTGGCTGCTCAGGAACACAGGCGGATTCCCGCCCGTGTTGGCAGCGATCATCTTCTTCCACAGCGAAACCCCGGCTCGCGGGTCATAGCCCGCCCGTGCCGCGAGCTCCAGACCGATGCGGTCGGCTTCGCTCTCGTCGCTGCGGCTGAACCGGGTTGCGATCAAGGTCTCGTAACCGACATTCGCAAGCCCGGCCGAGCCTTCGCCGAGGCCGAGCAGTGCGGCACCGACGCCGATCGCGGTCTGCGCGGCGATCGCTTGCGATAGGTGTTCACGCGAATGCTCGCGCAGGGCATGCGCGATTTCGTGGCCCATCACGATCGCAATCTCGTCGTCGGTCAGATGGAGCTGGTTGATCAGCCCGCTATAAAACATGATCTTCCCGCCGGGCATGCAGAACGCATTGAGCTGGTCACTGGTCAGCACGTTCACGTCCCACTTCCAGCCTGGCGCGTCGGGACGGAATACCTTGGTCTGCGGTTCGATGCGGCTGGCCACCGCGCGGACGCGTTGCACCATCGCGGGATCCCCGTTCAACGCGCCTTGGCGTGCTGCGTCTGACTTCAGCTTGGCGTAGCCTTCCGCGGCCATCTCCTCGAGCTGCTGCGAGGAGACGAGCATCAGTTGAGAGCGGTCGGCGCCGACCGCGCCACCCGTCGTGGTGGTCGCGCATCCGCCGAGCGCCCCTAGGCACGAGCCGAGCAGTATCGCCGCGAAGGTTCGAGAGGTAGACATGATGATCTCCTGCTGTAGCCGGTTACTCGAGCCGCGTCTCACTCATGACCGTTCTCACGCCCTTCCTGTATCGAGAGGGAGGTGCGACCCGACCGCGCTCCCCGGCCAGAAGGCCGCGTCACATATGGCCGGTGGCCAGCATGACGACCACCACGACCGCCAGGAGCCCGACAATTCCGCTCGGTCCGTATCCCCATCCCTTGCTGTGTGGCCAGTTCGGAATTACGCCGAGCAGAGCGAGAATCAGAACAATCAAGAGCACCGTTCCTAATGTCATTTCGTTTCTCCTTGTATCGCCGTTCACGACCCTGTCAAATCACACCCCTGTGAGCGGCGGATCGTTACGTCGATTGTGCTCGCGCTCAGTGAGCCCCTCTGTGCGCTGTCGAACACATGGCGGAAAAACTTTCCGGACCGGCAGGACTGCGCGCTCGAAATCGCGTCTATGTGTTCGAGTCGCGTAAGCGCTTCTTCGGGTACCTGATTGCGGTCGGCGGTACCGCCGCGCCGCTTTCCCCCGCTGTCATTCTCGTTCTCGATGCTGGTGAACGGCTTTCCGTTCGGCGGATCTACTTCAGGCGAATGTCCCCGAACAGTCCAAGTACCCCGACGATGATCAGGTAAGCGGCGACAATGTAGTTCAGCAACCGGGGCGTGATCAGAATGAGAATGCCGGCGAGAAGCGATACCAGGGGGGCAAGGCTCAAGGTAATGTTCATGGTGACTTCCTTTGCGCGCTAGAGTGAATCGTGGCGCCGATTGTCCCCCGGCCTTCCCGGGATGCTCTGTGCGCTCCCGTACGCACCACGAGGAATCTTCGCCGTAGTCTTGACGCTCTCTCTCAGCGGCACCCCTAGGGCTCCCTTCAACGCGCCCTGCGATCGCGTCGAGTCTCTTAACCCGGCCGGCGATCTGCCCGGGCACGCACTATGTGCGCTGACAGACAGACCGTGGAAAACCTTCCCGGTATCGTTGAGCCATTCGAGCCGACAACAGGCTTGCAACGCGCGCGCCGGGTCGATGCTCGAACAGAATTAGGATCATTGCCATGCTCTATACGATCGTCGCTGTCCTGCTTATCCTGTGGCTCCTGGGGTTAATCACCTCGTTCACCATGGGCGGTTTCATTCACGCCCTTCTGGTAATCGCCATCGTGGTCGTCCTGTTCAGAGTCATTAGCGGACGAAGTCCCGTGTAGCGATTTCGCGGCCCCAGCAAGAGGATCGGAAAGAAGGGTGACTTCCGTGTCGGTCAGCGGCAGAGGATCCCATCGGCAACGCGCCATCGAGCTCCTGGCTCGGGAATCGCGCGTGCCGATCAGTGAGGTGGCACAACTCTTCGAAGACGAACGGGCGGGGCTTGCGGTTGATGCGCGCATCACCCGCTTTCTTCCCATTCTTGCCCTCCGAAAAGTCCGGGCATTGCTGCGTCAGCGCAGCATCGGCATACGGGCACCTGCGTAGGAAGCCGGAGCGGCTCGCCGAGTCGCGACGGTCACCGCGGGGTCCCGCTAGGCATTGGATTGCGCCGGGCGCGCCGGTAACCTTCCGAACGGCCATCGTCCGATCGACAGCGGTCGCCGTATCGCGGCCGAATCACGCCGAACAGCCCACTCGCCAGCCCTCTCTGTGCGCTTGCGCACTGAGAGTGTTACCCTGCCTCTGGCGGTTTCGAACATCGAATGGATATGGCAGCAGCGGCTGCGCCGAGAACTCCCGAAACGAACAGGCTCCTAGCGGTCCTGCCGTCGGCCGCCCGCGAACACCTCTATCCCCACCTCGAGCCGGTCTCGATGGCGCTCGGGGAGGTCGTCTACGAATCGGGTAGCCGGCAGGACTACGTCTACTTCCCCACGACCTCGATCGTGTCCCTGCTCTACGTCATGGAGGACGGGTCGTCCGCCGAAATTGCCGTGGTGGGCAACGAGGGAATGGTCGGTGTTTCACTCTTCATGGGAGGTGAGACCACCCCGAGCCGCGCCATCGTGCAGAGCGCCGGCGCGGCGTTCCGGCTTTCGGGGAAGCTGCTGAAGCGCGAATTCACTCGCGCCGGACCGATGCAGCATCTGTTGCTGCGCTATACCCAGGCATTGCTGACGCAGATGGCGCAGACGGCGGTCTGCAACCGGCATCATTCGGTGGATCAACAGCTCTGCCGGTGGCTGCTGCTGAGTCTCGATCGACTGCCCTCCAACAAGCTGACCATGACGCAGGAATTGATCGCCAATATGCTCGGGGTCCGCCGCGAAGGGGTCACGGAAGCCGCCGGGAAGTTGCAGGGCGCCGGCTTGATCCGCTACAGCCGTGGCCGCATCACGGTGCTGGATCGGCCGGGACTGGAGGCCCGGGCTTGCGAGTGCTACGACGTGGTCAAGCGGGAGTCCGATCGCCTGCTCCCCAATATGCTCGCGACGTGATCCCTGCGGAGGCGCCCCTCCGCGCCCCCGCTCAGTCCAACGCGTTGTGCTCGGGCGGAAAGAAATGCCGCCGCTCGACCCACTTGAAGCCTCGTGCTTCGTGATCGCCGCAATCTCGATCGGTCCACCCACCTAAACCGCCGTCGCAGGTCCTTCAGTAAGGTGTCGATCGACTCGTTGCCGATGCCGCCGGCGCCCGTCACCATCGCGCCGATGGGCAGCCCCTTCCTGAGGTTCACGATCTTCTGGGCGTGGTGATAGATCATGCCACTGGCGAAGGAGCTGGCGCTGTCCGCGGCCATGACGACACCGTCGTTGATCTTCACCGACACGAGTACGGTCATCGCTGCGCTAGCAGAGGATGCGGTCGTACACGTTTTCCGCCGACCGATAGCACCCGCAGGCGGCCGCTTCCAGGCCGCGGCGAGCAAGGACCGTGATGTTGCCGCGGCGGTAGCGAATCAGCTTTCGCCTCTGCAGCGCCCCTGCCGCCTTGGTGACACCGACCCGGCGCACCCCGAGCATGTCGGCGAGGAGCTCGTGGGTCAGATGGAACTCGTCCGCGTGGGCCCGGTCGTGCGTCATCAGCAGCCAGCGGGCGAGGCGCGCCTCCAGTAGGTGGAAGCGCGTACACGCGGCCGTCTGCGCGAGCTGCGCCATCGTCACGTAGAGGTAGCGATTCAGTTCGCGCTGCAGGGCAGCGCTGATGGCGAGCTCGCGCAGGAACGGCGCAGCATCCATTCGCATCGCGGCGCCCGAGCCCTGGACCAGCGCGCGGAGGGGTGAGACGTCGACGCCTAGCATGAACGTGATCCCGAGCATGCCTTCACTGCCAACGAGCCCCACTTCCAGGCTCGTGCAGCCGTCGCGCGGCGTCAGCAGCGAGATGAAGCCCTCGGTGGGGAAGTAGACGTGCCGGATCCGGTCGCCGGGCTCGCAGAGCACATCGGCGAACGCGAGCTCGACCCGCTCGCAGCCCGCAAGCAAATGCTCGCGGTCCTTGCGGGGCAACGCCGCAATCAGAGCATTCATGGCGGGGACGCGCCGCGTGGACGACACTGAAGACTCTCCCGAAGGCTTGAGGGAACTCGTCAGAGGGCAGGAGAAGAACGTACAGGAGAATCGAGCTCCAGTACGTTCGCTAGCGCACGGAGCGGAGAAGCATTTCGGCGTATCAATGCAACACTGGTAGCGCGGCTCAAGGACCTCAACCCCGAGACGATCATGGCCGTCGGCCACACCGACCGCCTCGGTTCACAGCTACAACCAGCGCAGCAACTCCGGACTCTTATTCCGGAAGAGGAAGAGAAGACATGGAATTTCTCTGGTTCATACTGATTGGCATGGCTGCCGGATGGCTGGCGGGACAGTACATGGGTGACGGCGGCTTCGGCGTTGTCGGCGACATCGTAATGGGCGTAGCGGGCGCCATGGTCGGCGGGTATCTATTCCATCAGCTCGGCCTGTCTGCCGGGGGCGGGCTGATCGGCGCCTTGATCGTTGCGACGATCGGCGCGGTGGTCCTGCTATTCATGGGCCGCATGGTCAAGCGCGCCTAGCACCGGTCGATCGCAGCCGCGCCTCGAGTCCCGATGATCCGAGGCTCGCAGTGATCGCCTCCACGATCGCGTGCGCCTGGGCTTCGTGGTGCTGCGCGGCGTCGCGCCTGCCCTGGGCGGCGCAGGCTCGAGCCAGCGCGATCGCCGTATCCCACTGAAGCCGCGTTCGGCCGATGCCCTCGGCAAGGGCTGCCGCCCGCGACAATTCGGCGTGCGCCGCCGCGCTGTCGTTCTCGGCGAGCAGCGCCTCGCCCCGCCAGCGCCGCGCACTCGCCTCGAGTTCGCGCAGGCCATTTGCCTCGGCGAGCGCGAGCAGCTCGTCCCCGAACGCCCGGCAGCGACGCGGGTCGCCCTGGGCGAGCGCGACCTCCGCCAGCCCTTCGAGGCACCGGGTCATCATGTAGCGCTCGCAGGCGCGCCGCGACTGGTCGAGCGCGGCCTCCAAGGCGGGCGCAACGTTCCCCTGTCCGAGCCGCGCCCGTGCGATCGCGAGGTTCGCGTCGATGCCTGTGCGCCAGAACATGATGCCGGCGTCGCGCCCGAGCGCGAGCCCGCGCTCCATGTACTCCGCCGCCTGCTCGTGCAGATCGAGGTCGAGCAGCAGATGCCCCAGAAAATCGTAGGCGATGAGCTGATAGCGCACGTGCTTCAGGCTCTGCAGCCAGCGCAGCGTCTTCACCATGCCGGCCCACGCTTCGCCGTAATGCCCGGTGCAAGCCCGCACGTGGTCGAGCCCGAGCAGCGTCGGACCCATGTGCCACTGCAAGTCCGCAGCCCGCGCGATCTCGAGCGCCGCCTCCAAATTCACCAGCGCGCGCGGATAGTCGCCGAGTCCCTTGGCCCCGGTGCAGGCGTGCCCGATCATCATCAGGTTCTCGGACTCGTAGCTCTTGTCGCCGATGCCGCGGGCGAGCTCGAGCGACCGCGTGTAGCACCGGATTGCCGCGGCGGGCTCCGCGTTCGCGAAGTGCGCCTCGCCACGGCCGTGATAGGCCTGCACCGCCACGAGATCCGTGAGCGCGGTGCGCTCGCAGATCTCGACCGCCTCCTGGTGAAACCCGATTGCCTGCTCGTTCCGCCCGGTACTCCACGTAACGGTGCCAAGGTGATACAGGGTATCGGCCGCATGGCGCTCGTCGTTCATGGCGCGCGATTCCTTCAGCGCATCGGTCAGGCAGGCCGTCGCCTCCTCGTATGCGTCGGCGCGCCGATACGCCATGCCGAGCTGGATCAGCGCCTCGCGCGCCTTCTCGCGCTCGCCGCTCGCGCGGGCGGCGTCGATGACGCGGCGAATGTCGGCGACGGCGCCTTCGGTCTGTCCGGCTTGCGCGCGCGCCGCGCCGCGCCGCTCGTAGAGCGCGAGCCGCGAACGCTCGTCCAGCGCTTCCGCATGCGCCGCGGACAGCGCGACCGCGCGATCGAACCAGTGCAGCGCGTCGCGCATCGCGAAGAGCGCCTGGGAGCGCTCGCCGGCGAGGACAAGGTACTCGAGCGCTTTTGACCAGACGTGAGCCCGCTCGTAGTGCTCCGCCAGCCGGGCATCGCGCTCGTGCGCTTCGCCTTCGCCGCGGCGCTCCAGGGCTTCCGCCACCGACCGATGCAGCAGCCTGCGCCGAGCCCCGCCGATGTCCCGATAGACCACTTCGCGCACCTTGTCGTGGCTGAAGTCGTACACCCCGCCTTCGCCTTCCTCGCGCAACAGGCGGCGCTTCACGAGCGCCTCCACCGCGTCGAGCAGCTCCCCTTCCGGCGCGCGCGTCACGGCGAGCAGGGTGTCGAAGTCGAAGCGCCGGCCGAGGACCGCCGCGGTTTCGAGCGTCGGCCGAAATTCGTTGGGCACGTGCGCGAGCCGCGCGCGCACGGCGGCGCGCAATGCGCCCGGGAGCAATCCGGGGTCGTCGCTCGTGCGCGGTTCCAGTTGTGTCTCGCCCTCGCCAAGCGATTGCAGGATCGACATCAAGAAGAAGGGATTTCCTTCGGTTTCGCGATGCAGGCGCGCGGCCAGTCCCGGCGCAACGAGCGTCGCATCGCCGAGTGCCGCCACCAGGGCCTCGGCATCGGCGAGGTCGAATCGCGCGAGCGGCACGCGGCGGGCGCCGGCCTCGCGGCGCAGGCTCTCGACGAGGCGCGCGAGCCGCTCGTCGCTGTCGAGCTCATCGTCGCGATACGCGTAGATCACGAGCGCCGGTCGTTCGGCGACGTGTCGCGCGAGGTAGTGGAGCACCTGGGCGCTCGCCTCGTCGGCCCACTGAATATCGTCCACCATCAGAATGAGCGGCCGACCCTCTCTCGACGCCTCGAGGACCTGGCCCACCGCGCGCGACAGGCGAGCCTGGCGTGCCTCGGGAAAATCGCGCGACAGCTGCGGCAGATCCGGAAATCGCTCGGCCACCGCGGGAACCAGTGCAGCGAGCTCCGCGAGCGAGACGGGCGCGATATTGCGCAGCGCGGCCGGGGACGCGCGGTCGAGCGCCCGCGTGACGAGGTCGACCACGGGCTGATAGGGGATCGCCCGCTCGATCTCGTAGCAGTTGGTCGCGAGCGTGGGCAGGCCCTGGGCTTCCGCATAGCGTGCGACCTCGCGCATCAACCGGCTCTTGCCGATACCCGGCTCGCCTTCGAGCAGGACGGTGTGCCCGGCGCCGGCGGTGAGGCGCGCGATGAGCCCGATGAGCAGGCCGTACTCGTTGCTTCGGCCGACAAAGGGTGCGGAATCGCTCGCGGCGCCCATCGCAGGATCGGGCGGGGCGTTGATCGAAGCGGCGGCGCTCGCGTCGGTGCCGACCGGCAGGGCGTCAAGGTGCAGGCGGTTCGCGGCCCGCACCGCACGTGCCGCATCGAGGAAGTCGCGCCGCTCCTCCGCCGGTATGGCGAGCGCCGCGGCGAGCCGTTCGGCGAGCGGGCGAGAGGGCCTGCGCTCGTCGGCTTCGATCTTCCGGATCGCGAAGCCCGAGCAGCTGACCCGCTGGGCAAGCGCCTCCTGGGTGAGATCCAGCGCCTTGCGGCGACGCCGCAGCCAATAGCCGAAGGAAACCGCCCGATCCTGCACGCCCTCTGAACCCCCGTAGCCTCAATGCGCCTGACGCAGGCGGCATTGTCCCCGCTATTGTCCCGCCCTTTGTCCCGCTTTGCGGGACCCTGTCCCCGTCTCCCGTGCCGTGAAATGGCGGCACGTCGATCGGCGACTCCAAACCCGAATCCGACGCTGAGCAACAGGACCACGCTACCGCACTGAAACAAACCTCCATCCAACTCACCAGGAGAACAGTCATGTCCGCAGTCCTTTCCGCCAGCCCGCCGGCCGTCGACCTCGCGGCCGTCAAGGGCCGGCAACAAGCCGCCTGGTCCGCCGGCGACTACGCCGTCGTCGGCACCACGCTGCAGATCGTCGGCGAGTCCCTTTGCGAGGCGCTCGATCTGCGTCCCGGGGAGCGGGTGCTCGACGTCGCCGCCGGAAACGGCAATGCGACCCTCGCCGCGGCGCGGCGCTGGACCGATGTCACCTCGACCGATTACGTCCCGGCGCTGCTCGAGCGTGGGCGCGCCCGGGCGAGCGCCGAAGGCCTGCCGGTCCAGTTCGAGCAGGCGGACGCCGAAAATCTGCCGTATGGCGATGCGAATTTCGATGTCGTGCTGTCCACCTTCGGCGTGATGTTCACGCCCGACCAGGAGAAAGCCGCCTCCGAAATGGCGCGAGTCTGCAAACCGGGCGGCAAGATCGGCCTCGCCAACTGGACCCCGGCGAGCTTCATCGGCCAGCTCTTCAAGCAGATGGGCCAGTACCTGCCCCCGCCGGCCGGCGTGAAGTCGCCCGCGCTCTGGGGCACCGAAGAGCGGCTGCGCGAGCTGTTCGGCAACCGGCTCGACGCCATCGCGATCGAGCGGAAGAATTTCGTCTTCCGCTATCGCAGCCCGGCTCACTGGCTCGAGGTCTTCCGCACCTTCTACGGGCCGATGCAGAAGGCGTTCGGTGCGCTGGATTCGACCAAGCAGGAATCGCTCGCCGCAGACCTGATTGCCCTGGCCGGACGCTTCAACCGCGCGACCGACGGCTCGCTGGTCGCCCCGGGCGAGTACCTCGAGGTCGTCGTCAAGCGCAAATAGTCGGACATCGGCCGCGAGGCGTTCGGAAGAAACGCGGCCGATGCGAGACCGTTTGAGATCACATCCCGTTCCGGACAGGGGATGTTGGTTTCCTGAGAGTCGAAGGAAAGCAGAACAATTTCATGGCCCACAAGAGGAGTGAACGACTATGACGACTACCCTATACCAGCGACTGGGCGGCGCCAACGGCATTGCCAGACTCGTGGACGATGTTGTCGCGGCCCACTTGGCAAATCCCGTCGTGAAGACCCGATTCGAGAACATTAAGGACCTGGACAACCTCAAGAAGATGGCACGGCAGTTTTTCGGCGCCGGGTCCGGCGGCCCGGAAACCTACACGGGCAAGGACATGCCCACCGCGCACAAGGGCATGAACATCAGCGAACAGGAGTACCTGGCGGTGACCGATGACATCGTGGGTGCGATGGAGAAGAATGGCCTGGGCGAGGACACGAAGAAGGACGTGATTGCGATTCTCTATTCGCTCAAGGGCGGGATCATCCGCGTCTGAGTAGCCAAGTCGTTGAAAGCTCGCGTCCAGCAACTGCTTATGGCCGTCCGGCTGCGCCGGCGGCTGTAAGCAGGCTGTCAAGCCACGGACTCCTGATCTGCCGGTTCGCGCTACAGTACGCGCCCGCTATGGAGTCCCGCCCCATGAAGTCTCGCGCCATCCCGTCGTCCCTGGCGGTTGCATTGCTCGTCGTCGGCGCGCTCGCCGGCTGCGCGGGCCTGTCGGACCCGAAGCCGGCGGCCGATTACGCCGCGATCGTCGCCGCGCCCGATCGCAGCGACGCCGACCGGAAGACCGACGGGCGGCGCGATCCGGTAAAGCTCTTCGCGTTCACCGGCGTAGGCCCGGGCATGACGGTGCTCGAGATGGGCGCGGGCGGCGGGTACACGGCGGAGATGCTCGCGCGGGCCGTCGCACCGAACGGCAAGGTGTATGCGCAGGATCAGCCGCCGGTGATGCAGCGCGCGAGCGACGCATTCGCGAACCGCGCGAAAGAGCGCCGGCGATGAAGAACGTCGACTACGTGCTGCGCCCGTTCGAGGATCCGCTCCCGCCGGGGGTGGGCAATCTCGATGCGATCACGTTCTTCTTCGCGTATCACGACACGGTGCACATGGGCGTCGACCGCGCGAAGATGAATCGGCGTCTCTACGAGCTGCTGAAGCCCGGCGGCGTGCTCATCGTCGCGGACCACGCCGCGCGCGCCGGCGACGGCATCGGGGTCACGAAGAGCCTGCACCGGATCGAGGAGGCGTCGCTCACCAAGGAGATCGAAGCGGCCGGGTTCAAGCTGGTCGCGACCGGCGAGTTCCTGCGCCATCCGGAGGACCAGCGCGACGTGATCGTGTTCCGCGCGCCGACGCCGGTGGACGAGTTCGTGCTGAAGTTCCAGAAGCCCCGGTAACTACCCGGGGCCGTCGGCCGCGCTACGCGGGCGACCGAAACACCGCGCCGGCGCCAGCCACCGGGCTCTGCGCGCGACGGGGAGAACGGGGGTAAAGTCCGGCGCATCCGATGGCCTGCGATCTCCTCATCCGGAACGGCACGCTGATCGACGGCACCGGCGCGCCGGCGCGCCGCGCCGACGTGGCCATCGCGGGCGGGCGGATCGTCGAAATCGGCGACCTGTCGGGGCCCGCTGGCAGGGTGATCGACGCCGCCGGCCTTGCCGTCGCGCCCGGATTCATCGACCCGCACACGCACTACGACGCGCAGATCTGCTGGGACGGCGCGGTGACGCCTTCGTCCTGGCACGGCGTGACCTCGGTCGTGATGGGCAACTGCGGCGTCGGCATCGCACCCTGCCGCCCCGAAGCGCGCGAGATCGCGATGCGGGACCTCGTCAACGTGGAAGCGATCCCCTTCGAGGTGCTCGACAAGGGCATCACGTGGGACTGGGAGAGCTTCCCGCAGTATCTGGACGCCGCCGCCGCGCGCAGGCCATCGCTCAACCTCGCCTTCCTCGCGCCGCTCACGCCCTTCCGCCATTACGTCATGGGCGAGGCCTCGATGGAGCGGGCCGCATCGCCGGAGGAAACGGCGCAGATCAAGGCGCTGCTTGGCGCGGCGATCGACGCCGGCGCCTTCGGCTTTTCCAGCACCATCCTCAATCAGCACCTCGGCTTCCAGGGCCGGCCGCTCGCCTGCCGCAACGCGAGCCGCGGGGAATTGAAGGCCTACGCCAACGCGCTCCGGGAACGGGGCAAGGGCGCGATCGAGATCGCGCTCACGCGCCAGATCGCCGTGCTGGAGGACGACGGGCTGGAGCTGCTCGACCTGCTGCTCCGCGAGAGCGCGCGCCCGGTCACCTTCATCGCCATGTTCGACCGCGACGACCTGCCCGACGCGGTGCGCGAGACGCTGCGCAAGGCGGCGCCGATGATCGCGCGCGGCGCGCGGCCGCAGACCTCGCCGCTGCCGCTCACGCGCGAGATCAACATGCGCAGTCCCTTCTCGTTCGCCGCCTTCCCGTCGTGGAAGCGCGTGTTCGAGGACAAGTCGAAGGCGGCGCAGGCGGCGGTCTACCGCGATCCCGCCTTCCGCAACCAGTTCCGCGAGGAGCTCAAGCGCCCCGCGGCCTTCGGCAACTGGGCGCGCATCACGGTGCACGAGGTGAAGTCCGAGGCGCTGAAGCAGCTGGAAGGGCAGACGGTCGCCGAGATCGCGGCCGCGCAGGGCAAGGACGGCGTCGACGCCTTCCTCGACCTTACGCTGGCGGATGATCTCGACAACGAGTTCACGATGGCCTCGTTCAACACGCGCGTCGACCGCGTGAGCGAGCTGCTGAACGATCCGAGCGTGCTGATCGGTCTCGGCGACGGCGGCGCCCACCTCGACATGCTGTGCGACTCGGGCTATCCCACCTACGTGCTCGGGACCTGGGTGCGCGAGCGCAAGGTGCTGACGCTCGAAGAGGCGGTGCGCCGCATGACCTCGGACCCCGCCGATTTCTACGGCATCACGGACCGCGGGCGCCTGAAGCCGGGCCTTGCCGCGGACATCGCCATCTTCGATCCGGCAACGGTCGGCTCGGTCGGCCGTCCCGAGCGGCGCTACGACCTTCCGGGCGGCGCGAAGCGGATGGTGATGCGCTCGCAAGGCATCGAGTACACCGTCGTGAACGGCGCGGTCACCTGGGAGCGGGGTGCGCTCACCGGCGCTGCGGCGGGACGCGTGCTGCGGTCCTGAATACGCGCGCTGCGGCGTCTTGCTTGTCCACCTGAGGAGGGGGGTACGTATGCGCCAGAACATCGTTGTGCTCGCAGCCGCCGCGCTCGCCCTGAGCGCAGGCTTGATCCCCGGAAATACCGCGCATGCGCAGAGCTTCCCCACGCGGCCGGTCACCATCGTCGTGCCCTATCCGCCCGGCGGACTGATCGACCTGGTGGCGCGCATCATTCAGCCGCGGTTGCAGGCCGAGCTCGGCCAGTCGGTGGTCATCGACAACCGCTCGGGCGCCGGAGGCAACGTCGGCGCCGAGGCGGTCGTGCGCGCAGCGCCGGACGGGCACACCCTGCTGCTCGCCAATCCGTCGCTCGGCATCAGCCCGCACATCTATCCCAACCTGAGCTACCGGCCGCTCACCGACTTCGCCTACGTCGGGCAGTACGGCACGGTGCCCAACGTGCTGGTCGTGCATCCCTCGCTGCCGGTGAAGTCGGTGCAGGAGCTGATCGCGTACGCGCGCAAGAATCCCGGCAAGCTCAACTACGCTTCGAACGGCTTCGGCACTTCGCCGCAGATGTCGATGGAGCTGTTCAAGGGCATGACCGAGACCTTCATCGTGCACATTCCGTTCCGGGGCAGCGGCCCGGCCACCGCCTCGATCCTTGCCAACGAGACGCAGCTGATGTTCGACAACGTCCCGCCGCAGCTGCCGCACATCAAGGCGGGCAAGGTGCGCCCGCTGGCGGTCACCAGCCTGGAGCGCTCCAAAGCGCTGCCCGAGATTCCGACGCTCGACGAGGTCGGCCTGAAGGGCTATCAGGTCACGGCCTGGTTCGGACTGGTCGCGCCGGCGAAGACGCCGCGCGAGGTGGTGATGCGGCTCAACCAGGCCCTGAACCGCACGACGCAGGACCCCCAGGTGAACGAGAGCCTCGTGTCGCGCGGCGCCACGGTGATCCAGGGTACCCCCGAGGACTTCTACAACTTCGTGAAGGCCGAGATCGAGAAGTGGGGCCCGGTGGTGAAGCGCGCCGGCGTGGTCGCCGAATAGGGGCGCTCAACCGGTCCCGTCGCGACGACGGTTGGCCGGGTCGATCGCGTCGTCCTGCGTCAGCGCGAGAAGCGCGTCGGCGTACCAGGCGCAGTTGAGGTCCAGGCGTTCATCCTGCTGCACGTCCCGATCGGCGACGTCCATCCGGGCGGCGTGGACGCCGAGCAGCATCCACGGGAGTTCCGCTCGACCGGCGCCTTGGGTCGCATCGCGCGCCACCACCGGTGCGCCGCTCGTGCCGCGGTGCATCCGTGCATCGGTCAGGAAATAGCCGTTGCCCTGAAACCGGATCCCGAACGCCGAGGCGATGACCGCCTGCCGCGCGACCGGCAGGCGATGCAGGGTGTCGTGAAAGCCCAGCGGGAAGCCGACGATCAGCACCGATGTTCCGACTTCGATCTGATCGAGCTGCTTCACCAGGTGAGCGGGCGTAAACGGGTGAGAGAGCAGCGATTCCGGCAGGGCCTGACGTTCGAGCTCTACGGCGACCACGTCGATCGTGCCGGCCGAGTCCCGCACCTCCCGCCAGACCGGAGTCCGGTTCCGGTAGAGCGGGATCGAGAACTGCGTCGTCAGCGCCACGTTCTCCGGCGCCACGTGCAGCTCGATCTCCAGCCGGTCCGGGCGATGACCGCTCGCCTCGTCGAGCACTACGTGCCGGTTCGTCACGAGGAACAGCCGGTGATCCCGCTCGAAGAAGAAGCCGGTCGCGTTCGTCAGGCGCTGCTGTCCGAACAGCGTCGTGACCCGAGTCACGGCGAGCAGCAGCGATTCGATCATCATGCGCGCCTCCGCCAGACGCTCGCCAGCCAGGGCTGCCGTTCGCGCGGCAGGCCGGCGGGACGGTAGTAGTGAGCGAGCTCGACGAACCCCGCGGCCGACAGGTAGCGGCGCCAATTCTCGAGATCGTGGTACGCCCCGTAGCGTCCGCCGCTCCAGCCTTCTGCATTGTGGCCGTGAGGGTTCGAGCTGAAGAGCACCCCGCCCGGCTTCAGCGTTGCGTGCAATTCCAGCAACACGCGCGGCAATTCCTGGCTGGGGACGTGAAACAGTGCGGCGTTCGCGAACACGCCGTCGAACCGCCCCTGCGGCAGGTCGAGCTTGAGGAAGTCCTGCTGCCATACCTCGCAGCCGCTGTCGGCACGCGCCATCTCGGCGAAGCGCGCGGCGCCCTCCAGGCCGACCGCGGTGTGGCCGAGGTCGGTAAACACTTTGAGATCGCGCCCCGGTCCGCAGCCGAGGTCGAGGATCGTGAACGGCGGCGCGCCCTCGATGTATCGCAGCAGCGCGGCGATATTCTGGCTGACGTCGTGATCCTGCGTGCCTTGCCGGAAATCCTCGGCACGCTGGTTGTAATGCTCGAGCGTGAGATCGGCGATCTCGTCCAGGTCTCGCCCACTCAGCTTCATGTCGCATTCACCGCCGCGCGGCCCTTCCGCTCGGCCCGATTCCAATTGCCCTTGTGGCGTACGACGAGCGCCTTCATGGCGACGATGATACGGGACCGCCAGCGAGCGGGGCGTCAGCCGCTCTTGGTCGACGCAGGCCCCTAAAGCGGCCACCTACCCAGGAAGGTAGAGTTGCTCAGCGAGTGGCGCCGCTCACTGCGGGACTCCCCTCACAAGCGGAATGCGCTCAACAGGAAAATTCCCTTCCCAACCGCAGCCCATCGACCGGCAGCGATAACGGTGTCGCGGCCGGATCAGGCTGATCACGCGGTCGATAAGCCGGCGCTTCACGCGGATGAGATCGGCAGACCACCCGGAGCCACGACATCGCGGGCACTTAAGTTGGAGAGATGCTTCCACTGCTTCCTCGCGATCGTAGTTAAAGAAAAGGCCCGGAACGGGGAGACCGAAACCGGGCCAAGTAATGCAGGTGTTCATCAGGGAGGAGCTAAACACCTGTCGCTATCATCCCCGCGCTCCCCCAGAGAGTCTGTGCGCTAGCGTACTTAGGGCGCAGTGGGGTCTCCCGCAACGTAGCTCACCTTCGCCCGCCGCAGGGCCTGCACGCCGAAATCGGACGGGTTGCCGCCAACGGCCGTGCCGGCGAAGCACGCCAGACAACCGATCGCCAGCCGCATCAGGGTCGCGCGTCTCATGTCTAGACGATCATCGGCGCGCGGCGACCGTAGGTCTGTACGCCGACGTACAGACCCCTCCTCTACCCCGGAGCAGGCTCGACGCGGGTTGGCCGATGCGGCGCTTCGGGCGCCGCTTGACCCGGTCGCTCGAGAGAGACTTTGCCCTGCGCTTCCTTGACGATGTGCTGGCTGGTGCGCTCCCATTTCCGGCGGCGTGCTTCATCCGACATGGCGGACGCGAGCGCAGCGTTGGGCTGAGCCGTAAGGTCGAGCGCTGACAGCAGTCGGTCGAGTTTCATGCGCTACACCACCCACCCATTCGCCCCGGTTCGGAGCACCCCCATCATAGGCCCTGGGTGGTCGGCATCCCGCGTTTGTTTTGGTGCAGGCTGAGGCGCGCGTTGCCCGCTGGCTGTTGATGGCGCGCGATCGGTTGCGCTCCAGCGAGTTCCGCGTCACGCGCAAATCACTCGCCTTCATGTATGGGAGGCATTCCTCCGACCCAATGTGCGCTGCCGCACCGAGCGCTGTCGGCGCTTGAGCTAGCTTCGCGGATCGCGCGCCGACCCCGGCGCTGCCTCGCTCGATCTCCCAACTCGCAGCGGAGCGAATAGTTGTCAAGACAGGAGACCGTCATACCCACATCAACTTGGATCATCGTAGGGCTGGCCGTGGGGTTCCTTGCCAGCACGTCCGTCATCCGGTCGAGCCACGGTCTCGTCATGGATCTGGGTCTCGGCATCGCTGGCGCGGTCAGCGCTGGCTTGCTCTTCAGCGCCCTTGACGCGTCGGGAGCGACCGGGCTCGACGTGCTCGGTCTGGTGGTGACCGTCAGCGGTGCGGGCGCGGCGCTCGTCGCGTTCCACGCCGTGTTTCCCAATGCCCCGCAGGACTCGTGGCAAGCCCGTGAGCGGAGCCCCCGCCACTAGCGTGCGCCTGACGCTCGGTGGCGACCGAGCGCGGAAGTATGCGAAAGCGCTCGAAAAATCGCGGAGTTTCGCGTAAAGTGCGGGGCTGTGCTGCAATGCAGCACCTCGCCCCCGACCCTTTTCCAGGTTCCGTCGAAAGATTTCCTTTCGGTTTGGCATCGCGGCTTCAGGTTGGTGCCGATTACATGAAAGGACGTCCATGAGCTTCGCGACGCTCGGCCTGAATTCGTCTCTGCTCGAAACCCTCGCCGCCCTCGGCTACAGCACGCCCACGCCGGTGCAACGCGCCGCGATTCCCGCGGCGCTCGCCGGCACCGATCTGCTGGTCTCGTCGCAGACCGGTAGCGGCAAGACCGCCGCCTTCCTGCTGCCCGCCCTGCAGCGCCTCGCTCCGGGCTCGCCCACGGGGCGCGGCACCGGCCCCCGCATCCTGGTGCTGGCGCCGACGCGCGAGCTCGCGCTGCAGGTGGACAAGGCCGCGCACACGTACGGCGACGGCCAGCGCCTGCGCACCGCGTGCCTGGTCGGCGGCATGCCCTACGGATTGCAGCTGAAGCAGCTCGGCAAGCCGGTGGACATCGTGATCGCCACACCCGGCCGGCTGAAGGACCATCTCGACCGCGGCCGCGTCGACCTCGCGCGCGTCGAAGTGCTCGTGCTCGACGAAGCCGACCGCATGCTCGACATGGGGTTCGTCGAGGATATCGAGGCGATCGTCGCCCGCGTCCCCGCCGCGCGCCAGACGCTGCTCTTCTCGGCGACGCTCGACGGCGTGGTCGGCCGGCTGGCGCAGCGCGTGACGCGCGCCGCGCAGCGGATCGACATCGCGGCGAGCGCCGTGCACGACGCGAAGATCGACCAGCGCGCGCTGTTCGCCGACGACCTGCCGCACAAGACGCGCCTGCTCGACGCCCTCCTCCGCGACACCGGCATCCGCCAGGCGCTCGTGTTCACCGCGACCAAGCAGTCGGCGGAAGACCTCTCCGGCGCGCTGCGCGAGCAGGGCTTCTCGGCCGGCGCCCTGCACGGCGACATGCGCCAGCGCGAGCGCAACTTCACGCTCCAGCAACTGCGCGACGGCCGCATGCGCGTGCTCGTCGCCACCGACGTGGCCGCACGCGGGCTCGACGTTCCCGGCATCAGCCACGTCATCAACTTCGACGCGCCGCGCCAGGCCGAGGACTACGTCCACCGCATCGGCCGTACCGGCCGTGCGGGCCGCGCGGGCGTTGCCGTCACGCTGCTCGCGCACCGCGAGAAGCACCTCGTGCACAGCATCGAGCGCTATACCGGCAACGCGCTGCGCGTTGCGGTCATCCCGGGCCTGGAGCCCGCGGCACGTACCGAGCGCACCTCGCGTCCGCGCAACGAAAGCGGCCGGCGCAATAGCGGCGGCGGCTGGAAAGTGTCGCCGGAGTGGAAGAGCAGCGCGCGGCCGGCGAACCATCGGCGGCGCGCCGGGAACTGAGCCGGCACCGCGCTCGATCCGGCGTCCCGGCTCGCGGACGCCCGGCACGGCCCGCAGCCCGCCGAAACTGCCTCAGTTCGCGCGGGCCGCCCGTCAGCCCTTCTTGCCGGGGAAGGAACCGATCGGCTTGCCCTGCGTTGGCATGAACGGCGCTGCCGGACCGGCAGGCTTCTTCGGCTGCTTGGGCTTCTTGGCTTCACGATTGCTGCGTTGCTGACCTTTCGGCATTCGGGATCTCCTGAAAAGGGATGCATCCTGGGATTACGGTTCGATTATCCGCGTTTGTGACCGGACCGCGGGACGCGCGCCCGGGGCGGTTCGTTCCGATTCGGGATGGAGCCCCCGCGGTCGACGCGCGCTCGCTCCCGGAATTGTTCGATCTCCTCTTGCATACCGCGCCGACGGCCCCATCTTGCTCTGGTCGAATTCGCTTTGGGTCGGCCCGCAGTATCCCCTCCAGGGTGCCACTTCCGGACTATTCCCTCGGTGATTTGATGCCCCGCGCACTCTGGCGCGGGTCAACGTCACACCTCTACTGGAGGGTTTCATGTCTACAGGCATCGTCAAGTTTTTCAACACAGCGAAGGGTTTCGGCTTCATTCGTCCCGACGACGGCTCGAAGGATGTCTTCGTGCACGTATCGGCCGTCGAGCGCGCCGGCATCGGCACTCTCAACGAAGGGCAGAAGCTCTCCTACGAGCTCGAGCAGGGCAAGGACGGCAAGTCGTCCGCCGGCGAGCTGAAAGCGCTCTAAGACGCTGTCGCGGGGGCGGCACTCGCCGTCCCCGCGTTTCGCCGCAGCGAGCATTTTCCGGCCTTCACTACAGTCTCGACCGGCTTCACGGTCCGACGCGCCGGTTCGTTCGCGGACCCGTCGCGCGGATCCCCGCACTGCCCCTCCCTCGGCTACGTCGCCTCCCTCCGAGCGCTCGTCATCCGTGACGCGGCCAACGGCCGGACGCGAAGGGCTTTATTCTTGTAACGTTCGTCAAATGCAGAGCCCATCGTAAAGGATCCCGTATGGCCAAACCGAACTACGCGTTCGCCAAGCGACAGAGAGATCTCGCCAAGAAGCAGAAGAAGGAGGAGAAACGGCAGCGGAAAGCCGGCGCCCAGCCCGAGCGGACCGCGGAGACCCCGCCTCAAACGCCCGGCGAGGAAGCGACCAAGTCCTGACCCGGGCGGAGTCCGACTCCGCGCCATCCGGCCTTAGATCACGAACGCTCTGGAATGCCGGAGGCAGCCGACGAACAGGGCGCTGCCATGAGCGTATAGTCATTCGTCTGTAGAGGCGCTAGCACTTCCCACCTCCTCGCCCCCGATTGGCGACCCCGGGCCATTTTCCCGTTGCGGGGCTCGCAATGCGCGTGGTCGAAAGAATCTCCGGCACCGCCGGACGCTACGTGCTCACCGGCACGGTTTCGCTCGACGAACGCGGCCAGTACGTCGCCCGCGCCACGACCTGCATTCTCACGCTCAGTCCGCGCCGGCGCGCGTCCCAGTCGGTCGCGACGGCGAACGCAAGCGGCCCCGATCTCGAGGCGACCGGCGCTTCGGCGCCGGAAGCGAGGACGCGACTGTGCGTCGCGGCCCGCGAACAGCTCGACGCCGCCGTCACGAGCTTCGTGTGGCGCCCGGTCCTGGTCCTGGTGGCCACCCATTGATGTCGGGAGCGTGAGGGCGCCCGAGAAGCGACAGGGCGGCAGTGCGCCGCCGCGGAACCCGCTGCCCCGTTCGGGGCCGGGAACAGTGAATAGAGGGAAATAACAATGGCAATCGGAACCTGGTTCATCGCCGGCCTGATCGTAGGTTTTCTGGCGAACAAGCTGATCGTGCGGACCGGCGAAGGCCTCATGCGGGACTTCGGCCTCGGCGTCGCGGGTGCCGCCCTCGCCGGCGCGCTCTTCGGCGCCGTCAGCACGCCCGACGCGAGCGTGATCAACGTGTTCGGCCTCGTCGTGACGCTGGCCGGCGCGAGCGCGGCGCTGGTCGTGTACCACACGATGTACCCCCACGTACGCGCGGGTTAGACGGTACGCGCGAGACGATCACCCTCGCGCCCCGACGCGGAATAGCTAGAGCTCGATCGGCTCGATCAGCTTCGGCGTGTCGGCCACCCGGCCGTTGATGACCGTGCTCACCGGGACGTAGACGAACGACGACTGCGCGCGCTCGTCGATGAGCGCGGCAACCCGGACGGGATCCGCGAGCTCGCCGCTGAGCCACTCGGCGTGCGCGTCGTCCGACAGGATGACGGGCATCCGATCGTGGATCTCGGCCACCGGTCCGGCCGCCGCTCGGGTCAGGATCGCGCAGCTCAACCCGCTCGCGCTCGCGTCCGGGGCCTGCCAGAAGGACATCAGTCCGGCAAAGCAGAACGGGGCGCCGTCGGGACGGCGCATGAAGTACGGCTGCCTGTAGCGCTTCACCTCGCCCGTCCCGCGATCGAGCCGCTCCATCTCGCGCCATTCGTACCAGCCGTCCGCCGGCATCAGGCAACGCGCCTGCCGATAGGCGTGCCGCCACATCGGTTTCGCGGCCGCCTCCTCGGAGCGCGCGTTGATCGTCGACTGCGGCGGTCTTGCGTTCTTCCACCAGTGCGGGACGAAGCCCCAGCGCGCCGTCTTGAGCACGAGCGCGCTCGACTCGGGGTCGATGCGGATCAGCGGGACGTTCGTGGTCGGGAGCACGTTGTAGCGCCGCCCGAACGGATTGCTGTTGTCCCGGCCGACGTGCCACGCGCGCTCGATCGCGGCGGCGTCGGGATGAACGTAGCGTCCACACATCTGCTGATTTCCCTCGCTATCGCCCGTCCCACGGCGGCACCGGCTTCGGATCTTTCCACAACCCGGCCCGTCGCGTCCGCGGGCTCGCGAGTGTGCGCACGAGCCACGCGCCTCACCGTGCTCGCGCAGCCGCCGACGCTCGGCATTACGCCATCCGGATGACCTGCGAGGCAGCGATCGCGTGACGTTTGTGGCGCTTGCGCCCGCTCCCGGTGAATAGGTCACCGGACCGCGGCCAATAGCACCCAGACGCAGGGCCGGTGCGAGGGCAAAGTGGCATCCATCGAGATACGGAGCTTTTCCCGGCTCGATGGGCTCCGAAAAGCGCCCCTAACCCTCAACCACTTTGAAAGGAGTACCACCATGAAACGCAATCTGATCGGCCTCGCCGCTGTCGCCCTCGCGCTTGTCGCCAACGCCGCCCTGGCGGACAACAACTACGTGTTCGACGACGCCTACTGGAAGCAGGCCCCGAGCGTCCAGGCCCTGCCGTCGATTCAGGCGACGGAGTCGCGCGGCAAGTACAGCCTCGTCGACGACTTCAACCCGTAACCGTGCAGGCAAGGGTGCCGGAGCGGACACGCTCCGGCCACCCCCGGCCTCTGCACAGGAGGCTCAGATGGACACGCTGTCGATTCGCATCACCGCACTTGCAATTCCGACTGCCCTCGCCGTAGCGCTGCTCCTCATGCCGGTCCGCGCGCACGCGGGGGACGGCGCGACCGACTGCCACGAGATCCCGAAATTCGTGCTTGATCGCATGGAGATCGTGACCGGCGTGGATTGATGCGTCGGGCGACTTCCGAGGCGGGCGAGCAGCGCCCTCCCAACGCCGCCCAGGCCGGCAGCTATGCCGCTAGCGGCTGTGCTCTGCGTTCCCAAGGCAAGGCCGGCACGCGCACCGCATAGGCGCCATCGCCCAGCAGAACCTGCGTGATCAGCATCATCAACCATGCCAATACGAATTCCAGTCCTCCGTCGGTAAACCAGAATCCCTTTCGGATCGCCCAGTGGTAGACGAGCGCGATCATCACCGGCATCGCGAGGAGGCTTACATACCTCGTGTAGATGCCCAGCAGCAGCAGGATAGCTCCGGCGAACTCGACCACGAGCGTATAAGAAAGCACCCAGTCGGCGTATCCGGCCTTCTGCAATCCGCTCCACCACGAATCAAAGCCGATGATGGCGAACTTTCTGTAGAGGTGAGCGAAGAACAGGAACGACAGACTCAGCCGGAGAAACAGTGCGGCATACGGCGCGGTGCGACGATCGATCATTGGCTCCTCCCGGACCGGACGTAGGGACTGCACTATCAAGAGCGCTTGGCAAGCCCACCCGCGCAAGGTCGCGCTTGCTGACGCATACAACTCTGCGCGTGCCTCCCGCGGTTGGCAAGTCGCCGTCAAAGCCTCGCGCGCGCGAAGGCCGCAATGCGCTAGCCGTCGCGGCAGGATGAATACTCTGGGACCCAAGCTTCGCTGCACCCTTGTGCGCGTGGCGGGTTCCCCGATTCCGGCGCGATCCTCAACATTTCCCGATGAGCGTATGCTGAATGCACCCCGGCTGTAGAAAGCAATCGGGTGTTACCCTTGCGCCCAAGCGAACGCTTCCTTCCATTGGCGCAAGGCCAGTTGTGGCCGAATTGCTTCGAAAGCCCGCCCATGGAAAGCCGCTCGTCGAATTCGTCTTACCTAACTGCATTGGCCCCGTCCGCCGGGATCAGTTCCCAAACTGCGGTGGTCTACCCGAGACCGGTCGAAGAGCCCGCAGGGACGCGCCCGCTCGAACTCGCCTGCGCGAAATGCAAACTCCGGGAAACGTGCCTTTCCGGGGGCTTGTCCGCCGAAGATCTCGCGCGCGTCGAGAACATCGTCTTTGCGCGCCGCCGGCTAAAGCGCAATGAGCACCTGTTCGATGCCGGTGACGAGTTCAAATGCGTCTATGCCGTCCTCACGGGGTTCTTCAAGACGAGCCTCGGCGACAGCGATGGTCGGGACCAGGTCACCGGATTCTTCATGGGCGGGGAACTGCTCGGCATGGACGGACTGGGCAGCGGCAGCTACAAGGACAGCGCGATCGCGCTCGAAGACAGCGACGTCTGCGCGTTGCCTTACTCGAAGATCGAGGAGGTCGCACGCCAGGTTCCCTCGCTGCAACACCGTCTGCACGCGGTGTTCGCACACGAAATCGTGCGCGGTCACGGCATCATGATGCTGCTTGGCTCGATGAGCGCCGAAGAGCGTCTCGCCGCGTTCCTCGTCAACCTGTCCAAGCGCCTCCTGCAGCGTGGCTATTCGGGTTCCAATTTCGTGCTGCGCATGACGCGCGACGAGATCGGGAGCTATCTGGGCCTCAAGCTCGAGACCGTGAGCCGGCTCTTCTCGGCGTTCCACCGGGACGGCCTGATCGAAGTGCAGCAGAAGCAGGTCTCCATGGTCGACATCAAGGGACTGGAGCGCCTCCTCGCGCCGCGCAATTGATGGGTAACGGTAGAGATACCGCGCAATGCGTGCGGCTTCTATGAGTTCTGGCGCGCGGAGGAGTTGATCGCGCTCGGCGGCGAGCGCACCGCGCAGTCATTCGCGGCAACCGGGCACTGACGAGCCCAAGCGCCTAGTTCAGCCTCTGCAGCTTCTGCAGCGAGCGCATGCGCCACGGGATCGCCTGGTCCGGAAAGAGGCGCGGATACTCCGTGTAGCTCACCTCGCCGACGTAGATGTCGCCGCGCGAGTCGACCGCGAGTCCGTGCGGGGCGATGAATTTGCCGGTCTCGAGGCCGGGCCCCGCCTCGCCGCCGAGCCGCGCGACGAGCTTGCCGTCGCCGTCGACGATCGAGAGGCGCGGTCCGAGGTTGGGGTGGCTCCGGTTCACCGCCATCCCCGGCCCGAGCTCGCCAATGATGAATTGCGCCTTTGCGCCGCGGCAGCAATACAGGCCGCAGGGCCGGTGCATGTTGACCCACTGCGTCTCGTAGCGGCCGTTGCCGTCGAACACCTGGACGCGGTGGTTCTCGCGATCGGCCACGTAGACCCAGCCTTCCCGGTCGGTGGCGATGTTGTGCGCGATGTTGAACTGGCCGGGGTCGGTGCCCGGCTCGCCCCAGGAGAGGAGGAGCTTTCCGTCCGGCGAGTACTTGTGCACGCGCGCGTTGCCGTACCCGTCGCTCACGTAGATCTCGCCCTTGGGCGAGAGGGCCGTGTGCGTGCAGCGGTGGAACGGCTTGCCGCTCATGTACGGCGCCGCCTGACCGGGAACGCCGATCTCGAGCAGCACCTTGCCCTCCGTGGTGCACTTGCGCACGAAGTGGCCGCCGTCGTCGGTGCAGTAGAGAATGTCGTTCGCGTCGATGTGCAGGCCGTGCGCGCGCGTGAACGTCCCCTCGCCCCAAGAGCGCAGGAAGGCTCCGTCGCGGTCGAACACGATCATCGGGTGCTCGCCGCGATTGAACACGTAGACGCGGTCCTTGCCGTCCACCGCGACCGCGGCGACGTCCTTGAGCTCCCACCCCTCGGGCAGCTTCGCCCAGTCCTCCACCACGCGGTAGCGGTGCTCGCCGCTGCCCAGGATCGTCGTCATCGGTGGTCCTCCCTCGGTCGGCCGGATGGTCCGCGAGCGTGAGCGTAGCATCCTGCCCTTGTCCGCCCAAGGGAGGGAACCCGGCATGCGAGCTCAGGACCTGTTCAAGGCTGCAGTCGCGCTGGCGTTCTCCGCCTTCGCCTCGGGCGCGCCGGCCGCGGACATCGATCGCGAGGCGGTCGATTTCACGGCCCCGGAGCACATCCGCTGGGTGCGGAATCCGGCCGGGACGAACGAGCAGGCGATTCTCTACGGCGATCCGACCAAGCCCGGCCCGTACGTCGCGCGCATCAAGTGGCTGCCCGGAAACATGAGCCGCCCGCACTTCCACCAGAACGACCGCTTCTTCGCCGTGATCTCCGGTACCTGGTGGATGGGTACCGGCGAGAAATTCGATCCCGAGAGCACCGTGCCCGCGCCCGCGGGAAGCTACGTCATCCATCGCGCCGGCAAGGTGCACTACGACGGCGCGAAGGACGGCGAAGTGGTGATCCAGGTGTGGGGCATGGGCCCGGCGACGGCGATTCCGGCCGAGAAGCGCCAGTAGCTACGGGTCGATCCGCACCTGCGGAATTTGCGCCGGCCGCGGTCGAGCGGTCCGGCCCTAGTCGGGCATGCTCCCGCGCATCATGGCCGCGCCCGGCGCCGCGCCGGGGCGCGTTCGACCGCGGGCGCCGCGTCGCCGTCGGTGGCCAGCTCGGCGACGATGCGGCGCACTTCGCCCGGCAGGAACGGCTTCTCGATCACGGGACGGCCGCTCTCGATGACGAACTCGCGCAACGCCGAGGCGAGCGTATCCCCGGTCACGAAGACGACGCGTCGGGCACTGCCCGGGCCAGCGTTGCTCGATCTCCTGGTAGAGGGCGCGCCCGTCGAGATCGGGCATGCGGATGTCCGTCAGGATCACGTCGTAGTGCTCCGCCGCCATCCGCTCCAGCGCCTCGCGTCCGGAACTGGCGGTGACCACCCCATGCCGGGCGCCGGTCAGGATATCGGCCAGCGTTTCGCGAATTTCCGCCTCGTCATCGACGATGAGTATCGTGCGCCGGCTCGCGCTCGCCTTCGAGGACGGCCCGGCATCGGCGCCGGTCGCGTCCACGTCGCCGACGGGCAGCGCGATGGTGAACACCGCGCCCCCCTCGCTCGGGCAATCGACCGTGAGCGTGCCGCCATGGGCTTCGACGATGCCGAGGCTCACCGCCAGGCCCACGCCCGTGCCGATTCCCGTGGGCTTGGTGGTGAAATACGGCTCGAACACGCGCGCGCGAAGGTGCGCCGGAACGCCGGGGCCGTTGTCCGCAACCGTGATGCGGAGCATGCCGCTGAGCGAGTCGAAACGGCTGGCCACGCGTATCCGGCGCGGCGCAGGCTGGTCCTGCAGGGACTGTTGCGCGTTGATGATCAGGTTGAGCAGCACTTGGTGGAGCTGGTCCGCGTCGGCGAGGACGAGCGGAATGTCTGCGGAGAGATCCAGCGCCACCTCGATGTTGCTCGCGCGAACCGCGTATCCGGCGATGTCGAGCGCTGCCGACACGACCTCGTTCATCGCCACCGGGCCACGCTCGGGTTGCTGCTGCCGGGCCATGGCGAGGAAGGTTCGCACGATGCGCGCGCAGCGCTCGGCCGCGGTGCGGATCTTCAGCGCCGCGGCCTGGGTCGCCGGATCCCCTTGCTCCTCGAGCAACACCGCCCGCGCGACCACCACGGACAGCGGATTGTTGAGCTCGTGGGCGACACCGGCCAGCAGCGAGCCGAGCGCTGCGAGCTTCTCGCGCTGATACGAGGATTCGCGCTGTCGCGCCAGCTCTTCCGCTGAGCGCTTCTTTTCGGTGATGTCGCGAGCGATGGTGAGCACGTGCGGCTGGCCCTGGTACTGCATCGGGATCCCGTGCACCTCGAGCTCCAGCGCGGAACCATCCCTGCGCAGCGCCGTCACCTCCGAGTGCAGCGACTGGCCCGCGGCGACCGCGCGGAGGAACCCGGGCTCGTACGACGGGCCCGCGTAGCGGCCGGCCGGGAATGCAGCGGGCGCGCCGTCGCCGTAACCGTACATCCGCCAAAGCGCGGGATTGGTGTCCACGATCTCGCCTGCCGCGTTCCACAGCGCCAGACCATCGATCGATGCATTGAACATGGCGCGATACTGCTCTTCGCTCGCGCGCAACGCCGCCTCGGCCGCCTTGCGGGCGGAAATGTCGCGCGTGAGCGCCAGTATTCGATCCTGTCCGCCGATGGTCACGCGCTTAACGAACACCTCGTCCCAGTGCAAGCTTCCATCCTTGCTCCGGCCATGCCATTCGATGCGCAGGCGCTCTCCGGCAATCGCCCGCGCGATCAGCCCCATCGCGTCCTGCTGGGTATACGGGCGCTCGCCGGCGCTGAGCGTGCCGATATCGAGCCGTTTCAGCTCCTCGCGCGTGTAGCCGAAGGCGGCGCAGGCCCTGGGATTGGCATCGACGATCGCCCCGGTTTCGATGTCGTGCACGAAAATCGCGTCCTCTGCGGCGTCGAAGATCGCCCGATAGCTCGCCTCCGACACCCGCAGCGCCTCGTCGGCGCGCTTGCGCTCGGTAATGTCGGTGGAGATGGCGCACACGGCATAGGCCCCCCGGTTCGCGTCGTGCAGCGGGAACCTGATCGAGATATACGTATGCAAGCCATCGTCCAGCGGCGCGATTTCCTCGAACTCGATGGGCGCATTGCGCTCCAGCACGAGCCGATCGTTGGCACGGACCGACTGCGCGATCTCGTCGGGGAGGAAGTCGCGGTGGGTCCTTCCGACCACATCCGCCTGGCGCAAGTGAAAAAGATGCTCCCATTGCCGGTTGACGAACAGGAACCGGCCTTCAGTGTCCTTGACGGAGACCACGGCGGTCGTGTTGTTGAGCACCTGCTGCAGGCGCGCTTCGCTGCTCTCCAGCGCCTGCAGCACGCGCGCGTGCTCGGCAATGTCCTGGCGAAGTCGGGTTTGCGTGTCGGCCACTTTGAGCGCCATGGCATCGAAGGCGCGGCTCAACCGGCCGAGCTCGTCGCGCCCCCTTAGACCGCTGCGGGCAGCGAGATTTCCGGACGCGAGTTGCTCGGCTGCGCAGCACGAGTCGCGCGGTGCGGCGGGTCAGGAGAAAGTGAAACACCAGCCACATCGCCAGGGCGAGCGCAGTCACCCATCCCGCCCAGTAGAGCGACTGCCGGAGCACCTGTGCGCGCGCTTCCGACTTGGCCCGATTGAGGTCGTAGGCGAGGAACAGGCTGCCGGTTCGCGAGGGACGCAGCTCACTGCGCTCGCTGCCCATCAGGATGCCGGCGTAACCGAGCAGCACGTTGTCGTTTGCGTCGGTCGCCACTCTTGCGCGACGTTCGCGAATCGCCCCGGCTGCCTGGTCGGGATCGAACTGCGGCATCACGTCCGCGAGTTGCCGCCCCAGCCAGGCACGTCGCGTCGCGGCGATGACCGCGTGCCGGTCGTCCGCCAGCGCGACGAAGAGGTAGTCGTGGTTGTGCGCCAGAACGGCGATCTCGTGCTGCGCGACCGCCAGGTCACCCTTGAGCAGCAGATACTCCAGGGTGCTCTGCAGGCGGGACATTTCCTGCGCGAGCCGCGTGCGGCTATCCTCCTCCGCTGCACGCTCGGCCTGAGGCACGTGATAGAGGAGGTTCACCGCGCTGAGCGTCGCGGCGAAGCCCAGCAGAATGAGCGGGACCGTGAGCTTGAGCGAAGTCGGAACGCGGAAGCTCATGGCGGCAGGCCCGCCAGCGGCCCCGGCGCGAGCACGCCTTCGATTTCCAGCCCTTCGCGCAGCAACTTCGCTTCCAGCATCAAGGCCATGAGCCGGCGCCCGGCGACCGCCAGCTCCGGTGTCGCCCCGCCGAGCATCCTGAGATTTTCCTCGCGGGACGGAATGTGGAGGCCCTTGCAGGGTCTCCAGGAACTGCTCTCCGGTCGTCTGCTGGCGTATTCCCATGCGTCGCGCCGCGTCCCCGGGCTCGCGCTTCAGGTAGTCGATCGCACGGAACCAGCCGGCGAGCAGCGCCTGTACCGCCTTGGGCTGCTTCTCGAGGACGGTCGCGCGCACCGCCACGAGATCGACGATCTCGCCGGGAATCTGAGTGCTGTCGAATAGAGTCGTGGCGCCGGCCCGGAGCAACTGGGCGCGATACGGGTCGAACGTGACGGCGCCGTCCACCTGCCCCTTCTCGAACGCACTCGGTTGCTCGTTCGACTCCAGGTGCACGACGTTGACGTCGCTCGCCTGCATCCCGTTGAGCGCCAGGGCCCGGCTCAGCACGAAGGCCCCGAGCGCGCCGCTTTCCACCGCGACCGGTTTGCCCTTCAGGTCCTGCATCGACCGCATGCCAGGACGGCCGACGACCGCATCGGCACCGTGGGACACGTCCACCACCAGGATGATCCGCGGCTGCAGCCCGTCCACGGCGAGCCCGAACAGCTCGTCCAGGCTGATCACCATGCCGTCGATCGCCTGGTTTCGAAATGCGCGGAGGACTTCGCTCGCCGATGGATACTCCACGAGCTGCACGGTCTTCGGGTCCAGATGGCCCAGCTCCCGCGCCAGGTAAAGCGGTTCGCTCCCGATCCAGACATTGGTACCGATGCGCAGAGCGGGTTCCGGTTCGCGCACGCAACCCGTCAGCGGCAGCAGGAGCGCGAAAAGCACGCAGAAGGTACAGGCGCATTCCCGTGCGCTGGCACGCTCTCATTTCACCCACCGCCCGGCACGAAGACGTAGCCCTCGTTGCGGACGGTCCTGATGTACCGCGGATGCTCGGGATCGGGCTCGATCTTCTTGCGCAACCGCATGATGCGCAGATCCACGCTGCGGTCGAACGGGTCCCAGTCACGCTGCTGGCTCAGATTCAGGATGCGCTCGCGCGAGAGCGCCCGGTTGGGGTGTTCCGCAAGCGCCTTGAGCAGATCGAACTCCAGCGGCGACATCGCCACCTCCTTGCCCTCCTCGTCGGTGAGCCGATGGGCGGCGAGGTCGAGCACGCATCGTCCGATGCGCACCCGCGCGGCGCCAATATCGGCGCGCCCCGCGGTCGACGTGCGGCGCAGCACGCTCTTGACGCGCGCGACCAGCTCGCGCGGATCGAAGGGCTTGGGGACGTAGTCGTCCGCACCCATCTCGAGCCCCACGATTCGGTCCACGACCGTGCCGGCGGAAGTCAGCATGACGATCGCGAGGTCCGCGTAGCGCTCGCGCAGATGCCGCGCCAGGCTCAGACCGTCCTCGCCGGGCATGTGGATGTCGACCAGCGCCAGGTCGATGGAGTGCCGAGCCGCCATTGCCCGCGCGGCGCTGGCGCTCTCGGCGCCGATCGCCGCGTAGCCATGGGCGACGAAGTACTCCTCCAGCACTTCGCGCACGTCCGGCTCGTCGTCGACGATCAAGATGGTGGCCTTCGTGCTCACGGAACCTCTCCCCCTCCTTCGGGCCTGCCGGGCGTGCGCGCAATTGCGCCCGCGACGGGTGGAAGCGTAAATCCTACAACCACCGCGTTGTGGCGTGGCGGGTCGATGGACGCGCTCGGCGCAAGCCGCCCATCCAACGCGTCCTTGGCGCATGCCACCCGGACCCGCGCCGCATCTGTCGCGTTCGCCCGACACGCGCAGCCGTATTCGCGGCCCCGACCGCGGCCCGACGCTCAAGAATAGGCCCGGTCGCCAGCGGCGCGACGCGTGCCGGGGGCGCGTGAAACAAACGAAACAAAACTGGCCTCCCGGGGAAGTTCTCCTGTCGCACCGGCCCCCTAGACTGCGCCGCAGTCCCAGCTTGCGCAGATTCAGGCGCGACGCCGTCGCGTCCTTCCGCCAGCTGAATCCGAATCCGGAGAGCGCAACGATGCCGACCCTGCAAGTCGCCGGAAGCAACATCGAGTATCTCGAGTCGGGCAGCGGCGAGCCGGTCGTGCTGCTGCATAGCTCCGGCAGCTCCGGCGCCCAGTGGCGTGCGCTCGCCGAGCGGCTGGCCGAGCGATATCGGGTCATCGTTCCGGACCTTTACGGCTATGGCGCAAGCGCACACTGGTCGGGACGCGGGCCGTTCCACCTCGAATGCGAAGCCGAGATCGTTCTCGCTCTGCTCGGACGGGCCGGTGCACCGGCGCACCTCGTCGGACACTCCTACGGTGGCGCCGTCGCGTTGCATGTCGCAGGTTGGCGCGACGATTTGCTGCGCAGCCTCACGTTGATCGAGCCCGTTGCCTTTCACCTGTTGCGAGGAAACGATGCCCAGGCGCTTGCCGAGATCACCGAAGTCGCCGACAACGTCGCGCGCGCCACCTTCCGCGGCGAATACCTCGCCGGGTTTGCACGTTTCCTCGCCTATTGGAGCGGTCCGGATGCGTGGGCGGCGCTTCCGCCGGACAAGCGATACGCGATGGCCGCGCGTCTTCCGAAGGTGGTGCTCGACTTTCATGCCACGTTCAACGAACCGGCACGGCTCGATGACTTCAGCTTGATGGCCCTTCCAACCCTGCTCATGCGGGGGGCGGGCTCGCCGTCGCCGACTCGGCGTATTTGCGAGCTCCTCGCGCACATCCTTCCCGACGCCCAGCTAAAGACCATCGAGGGGGCGGGTCACATGGCGCCGGTGACGCATCGCGACGAGGTCAATGCGGCGGTCATCGCGCATCTCGATGCGAATTCCGCACAAGGGTCCCGCCGCCAGCCCTTCCACTCCTCCGGCACCGCGGTTTTTTCTCAACCCAGCCTTCCAAGGGAGTGACGCGATGGATCCCGGATTCGATCGGCAGCACGGGCGACCGTGCAGTTCAACCGAGCCTTCCTACGGACCCGAGACCTTCAATCTCGCCCACGGCTGGTACGTCCTCGACGACTGCCGGGACGAGCACGTCATGCACCGCTTGCACCGGTACGGCAAGACAGCAATCGATGATGCGCGGCGAGCCTCAGGCCGCGCGCGCGTCGTCGGCCTCGCTGTCGCCATTGCGCTCGCCGCGGCAGTCGGGCTAAGCATCATGCCGACGGCCCGCAGCGCACGACCGAATCCCCCACCGATCGCTGCCGCACCGCCGCCCGCGGCTGTGGACCCATCGCGATTCATTCTCAACGCGCTGCTCGCGCCGGCCCTCGACGCCGATGCCGTGCCGTTGCTCTGGGTGGATCCACGACCGACATTGGGCTGTGGACCGAATGCCACGGTGCGCGTGAACGGCGAGCCGCTGCTTGCCGGTGCGTTGGTGCCCGTCGCGCCGTTCGAGCTCGAGTGGCAGACGGACGATTGTCACCCCTACGGTGCGCGCGGGCCGCGGTTCGACGGACAGGTCCGGCTGACGGTGTTCAGAGAGGACTGGGGGTTCAGCGCGATGGTCGAGCCCTCGGACCTGCGTGTGGCATTTGCAGAGAACGAGACCGGCGCCATCCATCCTGGCGCGGCGTCGATGCCGCAATGCGTCGAGTCCGACGAGACCTACGAGCTCACGCTCGGCGCGGACCGCTCACTCGCGTGTCGCTGACCGTCCCCATGCTGAAGAACCGGATGCCGAAAGGAGTGAAGTGATGGGTCTCAGAGTCGACCTGCAACACTCGCAATCGCGTGGTGAAACCGAGCGCTCATACCGATCGGTGGACCTCGATTGCGGATGCGGCGAGCTCGTCCGCGACGATCCGCTCGGTCATGCGCAGGCACGTTCGCACGCCGAGGCGGGGGTGACCGGCGAGCTTGCGACCGCAGCGATCGAATTTCCAGACCCATTCGACTATCTGATCACCGATCGCGCGCTCGTCCGCCAGCACCTTCAGCCCGCCCGTCACCCCGACGTTCGGCGTCTTGACCGCACATGGAGCAAGCTGTTGCGCCGCCCATTGACGTAAACAGTAACGCTCGATTACCGAGAAAGGATATCGAGATGGAGACGAAGCGCTCAGCGTTCCTGACCCTGGCCTTTTTCGCCCTGTTTCACCCGTTGCTAGCATTTGCCCAGCAGTCGACTGATCCCCAGCGGCCGCCGTGGGACTGGCCTGGCCCTTGGCACATGTGGAGCGGCGGCTGGGGATTCTGGTGGATCTTCCCGCTGTTCATGTTGTTCATGATCATTATCTGCGTCGTCATTTTCTTTCTCGGTCACAGGCTAGGCGGCGGTCACCATCATTGGGGACCGTGGCAGATGATGGATCGGGGTCGCTCATGGGGCGACCCAACGTATTCCGCGCTGCAAATCCTGAACGAGCGCTTCGCGAAGGGCGAGATCCAGAAGCAAGAGTACGAGGAGAAAAAGGCCGTCATTCTCTCTAGTCGGCAGCCCTAGAGAGATTTCAAACAGCATCACTACGGGAGTGACGTCAAATGACTGAGGGTCAACAGGCGTCGAAACTCTATCTTTGTCCCATGCATCCGGACGTTCGTCAGCCGACACCCGGAAAGTGCCCAAAGTGTGGCATGGAATTGCTGCCCGAAGGTACAAGGTTTGGCATGCTTCGCCACATGATCAAGCGCCCACTGATGATCATCATCATGTTGGCAATCATGCTCGCGATCATGGCGGTGATCATGATGAAGCGCTAACGGTCTCTTTCAAGCATGCAGCGTTACTCATAGTGATGCGTGACATTGCGTTTGACAGGGTCACGGTCAATACGCCGAACCACGCGTTCGAGCGGACCGACCAACAACTACGCTGTTGGCTCCCCTCCTCGCTACGCTCGTCGGCGGCCGCTCAACGCGAGCGATGTCGCGAGCGACTCCAAGGCACCGGCCGACGTAACGTCGCACGACACGTTCACCTCCGGCATGGATCTGGGGCCGACCAACGCCGGACGGGACAAGCCGGTTGAGGCGGGGCACGACCGGTCCCGCGGATGATGTCCCCGCCGTCTACTTGCGCGCCCGCTGGAGACGGCGATCAATCAGCATCCGGCGACGCATCTCCCCTTGCCATCGAACTCCATCGTGCGTCCACTGATGGCGAGGTGCGGCGCAGGCTTCAGCTGCTTGATGAGCGCGGCCGTGCGGGACGCGGGCCTCAGCTTGCCGCCTTCGGTCACGGCCTCGTTCGGGTGGGTGAGGATGACGGAGGCGGGCCGGACGAGCTCGTTCATTGCGTAGGCCCCGGACAACACGGTCCCCGCGCTCGGTCCGAGGTTCAGCACCGCGAGGTTCGCCTTGTGGAACTCGTGCACGACCGTTTTCATCTCCGTGTGGATGCCGGTGTCGCCCGAGAGGTACGCGGTGAGTCCGTTGGTGAACTTCACCACGTAGCCCGTCGGCGGACCGAGAACGATGCCGGTGCCGTCCGGCCCCAGGTTTGCGCGCTGCGCCTCCGAAAGCAGGGAAAGCGGCACGTTGTTCGCGTGCGAAGCGAACACGATGGTGATTTCCACGCCCTGCGCCGCATCCGGCTTCCTTGCGATGAACGCGCCGCCGAGGTGTGTGTTGGAGCGGCACGCGGCCGCGACCGGGACGCTGGTCACGCCGGCCGCCTGAGGACACACGTCCACGGGCTTGCCACGGATGTTCTGCACCTTGCGGCCGATGAACGTGCCCATGTCGCTGGTCATCGCGATCGCGGCATTCTTCCCGGCCGCAATTTCCGCGGTCGTGGAGTTCGGCCCGGCCGGTACCCTTTCCGAGTTCGCGCACTCGCCGGCGCCCACCGCCTTCAGCTTCTGGTCGCCGATGTGGTCCCCGTGCGCGTGACTGAGCAGCACGACGTGGATTTCGCCGAGCCGCGCATCGTCCGCGCCGGTCACGGTCTGGCCGGCGTCGTAGAGAATGCGCACGCCGGTCGGATCCTCGAAGATCGTCGCGCGGTCGTTCGCGCAGAGCTCGCCGGGGTGCGAGCCGACCGGGGTGATCTTCACGTTCTGAGCGACGGCCGGAGCCGTTCCCAGGACGAAGGCGAGGATTGCGCCTGCGCGTGCAGTCTTCATGTCCGGCTCCCCTGGTTTGGTGAATCGGCAGCGCCCGCGCGGGTCGCTACTCCCAGAGCCCGGCGGGCATCGGAAGGCCGGCGTAATCCTGCGCGGTGAGGGGCGCGTCGGCGGTGATGCCGAATCGTTCGAGCACGGCGATGATCTGGCGCGCGTGCTGCGCCGAATGCCAGGTGCAGCGCTCGAGTAGCTCGTGCAGCGGACGGTCGCCGTAATAGGTCCTCACCGTCTGTCGGCAGGACTTGTCCGGCAGGGAAGCCCACCACGTCTCGAGTCTCCTGCTTACCGCTTCGCCATAAGTGGAAATCTGCGCGACCGACTTCACGTCGGGAGGCGGCGGCGCGTTGTACACCGCGGTGAGGTCCTCGACGCCATTCTCCACCGCCTCGAGGAACGCGTCGGGAATCTGGTAGACGTGATAGGCGAGATCGCGGAGGCTGCGGTCGCGGCCCGGCGTCGCGCGCTCGAGCAGGCGCTCGCGGGGAATCTGCAGCACGTGGCGCTGCGCCGCTGCGAGAACCCTCAGCCATTTTTCCATCAACACTCCGGGAGGCAGGTAGTCGGCCCGGAACTCGCGGCCGATGAAGCGCGACACGTCCTCCAGCGCCTGCGCGAATACGAACTCGCGGCCGCGCGCGACGACCGGAACCGTGCGCACGCCCATCTCGCGCAGCTCGTCCATGGCCTGCGGCCGCGCGCCGACGTCGATCGACTCGAACGCCACGCCGAGCTCGGCGAGATACTCCTTCACCTTCACGCAGCTCGAGCAGCCCTGCCGCCAGTACACCCGCAGTGGATCCATGTGCCTACAGCGCGACGGTTACGCCGCGCGCTCCGAGCTTATCGATGAGCACTTTCGCGAATCCCGATTCTTGGCTTCCGCGGCGAACTCGCGACTGACCGCCCCGACGCCGCACCGCCGGCAAATGTTACGCCCAAAGGAATTGCCGATGGCGCAGACCCGTCCCGTAGTCAAGGGGGCCCTTTGCGCTGGCGCCTGCTGCGCCGGTCGGCGATTGACCGGGTTCGACCGAGATGGAATGGACGCCGCCCTCCCTCCGGGGATGAAGGGCGAGGCAACAAAGCAGGGGGCCCTCCAGGACCGAACGGCATCGAGGTGCCAAAGTGGAGTTGTGACACAACCACTTGAGGAACGAGAGGGCCCCGAAATGAATGCTACGACATATGGCTTGGATGTTGCAAAGCGAGTGTTCCAGATGTACTGGGTCGAGGAGCACAAACCGGTGAGATCGTGAATCGGCGGTTCGGACGCGACGAGTTGATTAGGTTCCTGGCGCAGCGGCCGGCGGGCCGGGTAGCGTTAGAAGCGTGCGGTAGTGGGCATTGGTGGGCGCGCAAGATCAAAGCGCTTGGGCACGAGGTCGTGCTCTTGCATGCGAAGTTTATTCGCCCCTTTGTGCAGACGAACAAGACCGACGCGGCGGACGCGCGGGCGATCTGGACGGCGGTGCAGCAGCCGGAAATGCGCACGGTGGCGGCCAAGACAGAAGATCAGCAGGCGATGCTTAGTCTGCACCGGATGCGCGCATTGCTGATCAAGTTCCGGACCATGCAGGTGAAACCAGTTACGCGGGTTGTTGTACGAGTTTGGCGTGACGTTTCGGGCAGGACGGTTGGCGGGGTTGGCCGAGATCCGAGCGCGCATGGCAGAGCTGGAGGCTGCGCTGCCGGGAGCGATGGTCTGCAGTCTGCAGGACCAGTTGCAACGCATCGACGCGCTCGAGCAAGATATCGATCGGCTTGAGCGCCGGATGGGCACGTGGCAGAAGCAGGAAGCGGCGTGCCGCGCGATCGCGCAAGTGCCGGGCATCGGCAAGCTCACCGCGACTGCGCTGGTCGCGATGATGGGTGAGGCAAAGACGTTCAAGTCCGGACGTGAGTTTGCTTCAGTTTCTAGGATTGGTGCCACGGCAAAGCGGTACCGGCGGCAAGATCCGATTGGGATCGATCTCAAAGCGAGGCGATGCCGTACTTGCGCACGCTGTTGATCCATGGCGCGCGACAATCGGTGATGTGCCACGCTAAGGTACCGACGACCTGGGCAGACAGCGATTCGGGCACGACGACCCGCCAACGTGGCGGCGGTGGCTTTGGCCAACAAGATGGCGCGAACGGCGTGGGCGATTCTGGCTCACGGTCAGGCGTATCAGAAGGACTACATGAGCGTGAAGCCTACGTCAGCCACGCTAACCTTGAACAGGATGTCGATGAGCCGATAGGTTGCTGAGGTTGATCTCCCGTGTGAAGGCAAGACAGGTCGGGACCGCAAGAACACCAAAGCCTGAACACAGCCGTGCGCCTAAAGCGCGTGACCGAGATGAGGACGTTCTGGGCGAATTCCGATCAGGGCCACGCAGGCTTCGGCTTGCATGACGAAGGCCGGATATAAGACTGCAACCAGTACCTTCGTTGAGCCATCACATCAAAATCAGCTTGGCAAACCGGGCGGTGTCCATATAGGACTGTGTGAAGACTATCTGCGGTCGTAGAGGTCAGATGGTTCATCGGGTTGATGGAGCCGTTAATGGGCCGATACATCGATGGACAGGAGCGCACGCAAAGCGTGCTGTTTCCGGAGCGGCTGGAGGACTGGATCGATGAGGACAATCCGGTGCGTGCGGTCGATGTGTTCGTCGACGCACTGGATCTGGCGCGCCTGGGCTTCGAGCGGCGCCGAGCCCGCGGAGACAGGGCGACCGGCCTATCACCCGGCGACACTGCTGAAGATCTACATCTACGGCTACCTGAACCGGGTGCAGTCGAGCCGGCGGCTGGAGCGCGAGGCGCAGCGCAACGTCGAGCTGGTCTGGCTCACCGGCCGGCTGATGCCCGACTTCAAGACCATCGCCGACTTCCGCAAGGACAACGGCGAGGCGATCCGCACCGCCTGCCGCGAGTTCGTCCTGTTGTGCCGTGGTCTCGGGCTGTTCGAGGAGGCCACGGTCGCGATCGACGGCAGCAAGTTCAAGGCGGTCAACAACCGCGACAAGAACTTCACCGACACGCAAGCTGCAGGCACGGATGCAACAGCTCGACGAGAGCGTGCAGCGCTACCTGACGGAGCTGGACCGTGCTGACCGTGACCCGAGCCTGGTGCCCGAGGCGCGGGTCGAGCACCTGAAGGACAAGCTCGCCCGCGTGAAGGAACAGATGGGCGCGCTGCGGCAGATCGCACAGGAGCTCAACGAGTCCCCTGACCAGCAGATCTCGCTGACCGACCCGGATGCCCGCTCCATGGCCACCAGCGGCCGCGGCACCGGCATCGTCGGCTACAACGTGCAGACGGCGGTGGATACGGAGCACCACCTGATCGTGGCGCACGAGGTCACCAACATCGGTCACGACCGCACCCAACTGGCCGACATGGCGGAGCAGGCGAAGGCGGTCATCGGCCAGCCGATCACGGCCCTGGCCGACCGTGGCTACTTCAAGGGCGAGGAGATCCTGCGCTGTGCCCAGAACGGGATCGTGCCGCTGGTACCCAAGCCGCAGACCTCGAACAACAAGGCCATCGGCCTGTTCGACAAGAGCGACTTCGTCTACCTCGAGGCTGACGACACCTACCGTTGCCCGGCGGGCGAGCGTGCCATCCACCGCATAACGGTGGTCGAGAATGGCATGACGCTGCACAAGTACTGGTCATCGGCCTGTCCCCGATGCCCGCTCAAGTCTAAGTGCACGACCGGAGTGGAGCGCCGGATCACGCGTTGGGAACACGAGGCGGTGCTCGAAACCATGCAGGCGCGGCTGAACCAGCGGCCGCAAGCGGCGCGCGAGCGACGGCAGACGGTGGAACACCCGTTCGCCACACTCAAGGCCTGGATGGGGGCCGCGCACTTCCTGATGCGCACGCTAGCGAAGGTGCGAACGGAAATGAGCCTGCATGTGCTGGCCTACAACATGAAGCGAGTGATCAGGCTGCTCGGAACCGCTGCGCTGATCAAAGCGATGCAGGCATAGCGCTAGCGCGCCTGCTCGTCCACGATAAACGGCGCCACCCCACGCCGGCTACGCCCCCTGTAGCCGCATCCTCAACCGCGTTTCCACACAGTCTCGACCCATAGCGGTCATTCACGAAACGCACAAAACACAACCAAGCGCACGCGCCCTATCTCGGAACCCGGGTGGCGGTACGACCCGCTTGATTCATTGGACATTCACCTCCCGCAAGCAGCCTATCTCCCCTGATATACGCCTCGCAGGAGCGAGAAACCCGGGAACGCAAGTAAGTACGGTAGGCTAAACACCTGATCCGAAGGGCCTGGTGACAGGCTGAGACCGTCGGATCTCGAATTGACCGCCAATTAGGGAGGTCACATTACGTTAGACCGCGAGATCGGTGGCTCACCGGCTGACCCACTGCAGCTGATACTCTCGGGGCGTGAAGGTCAGTGAGATCCTTCGAATGCTTCAGGACGACGGGTGGGTCTTGGTTGCCACTCGCGGGAGCCACCGCCAGTTCAAGCACCCGTCCAAGCCGGGACGTGTCACAGTTGCCGGAAAACCGAGCGATGATCTTGCCCCTGGCACTCTGAACAGTATCCTGAAGCAGTCGGGTCTGAAGAAATAGGGATCGAAAGAATGCGCTATGCGATCGTTATCGAAAAGGCCAACGGCAACTACTCGGCCTACGTGCCCGATCTGCCCGGGTGCGTCGCGACCGGCGACACCGAGGCCCAGGTCGAATCACTCATCCGTGAAGCAATCGAGTTTCATGTCGCGGGGCTTCGCGAAGATGGTGTTCCCGTGCCCTCGCCGTCCAGCAAGGTCGAGTACGTCGACGTCGCGGTCTAACCCGCGCTTCGAGCTGACGGCTGCAAGCGTACCGCTTGCAGTTCCCTCCTCGCTTCGCTCGTCGGCCGCGGCTCAAGCGCAGCGTTAGCCGTCTCGAGGCCACAGTGCTAGCATCCCTCCCATGATCGATTGGTCAACCTGTGCCGCAGTCGAGCGGGACCCCGACCGCGTAAGCGGAGCATGGGTTTTTCGAGGTACTCGAGTACCCGTTGCGGCGCTTTTCGAGAATCTCGAGGACGGGGCGTTAGCATCCCAGTTCGTCGAATGGTTCCCCGGCGTCACCCTTGAGCAAGTGCGCGCCGTCTTGGAGCACGCGAAGCGGAGCGCCCTGGCTCCGGCTTAAGTGCGCATCCTGTTCGACCAGGGTACCCCGGTCCCGCTGCGCGAGTCCCTTCGGCAGCATGAAGTTTCCACCGCGTTCGAACGCGGGTGGTCAGAGCTAAAGAATGGCGAGTTGCTTGACGCCGCGGAACGCGACGGCTTCGCGGTCCTCGTCACGACCGACTCCAAAATCAAGTTCCAACAAAACCTCAGTAGTCGGCGCATCGCAATCGTCGCGCTACTGACGACGAGCTGGCCGCGGATCGAGCGAGCAATTCCCGTGGTGGTGAATGCCATCTCTGCTGCGGCGCCGGGCAGCTACACGGAAGTCGAGATCCCGTGAGAAAGACGGCTAACCCGCGGTTCGACCCGACCCGTTCCGGCGGGCTTCGCCCGCCTGCACGGGCGGGTCAACCGCAACGTTAAGCCAAGGCGCTACTAATCGGCCCCTCCGCGAATGTCCGCTTCTGGCCGAAAGCCGACTCTCCGGTTTGCCACACGGCCGGATGACGCGGCCGTCGCCTGCTGCCGCTAGCGTCGAGGCATTCTCACGGGGACTTGCGCGCTCGACGTACCGTCCGAGTCGATACAATGCGACGCATCCTCCGACCCGCCACGCGCAGGCATCTCGATGCCCGACTCCGACACCGAAGGACTGCAGGCGACTCTCGATGCGTTCGTCGGCGGCCTGCGTGCCCTCGATTGGGCACGCATGCGGGACGCTTTCGCGGCGGACGCCCATGTGTTCTTCCCGTTCGATGACGCGCCGTGCAGGGTCGAAGGCATCGCCGCGATCGAAGCAGTCTTCCGCGCGTTCTTCGCGACCCGGGCGGCTGCGCGCAGCCTCGACGTAGAGCCCCTTGATGTGACGATGCACGTGATCGGCGACGCGGCGCTCGTGACCTTCCACCTCGACCGGCCCGGGGCCGTCGGCCGGCGCACGCTCGTGCTGCGTCGTGACGCGCAGCGGTGGCGCATCGCACACCTGCACGCCTCCGTCGTCAGCGCGACGGGTTGACGCGCCCGGCCCCTACTCTCGAAGGAACCCTCGATGCACCCGTCCACGCTGCCCGCCGAACTGCTCGCGCGCATGACCGCGCGCCGGGGCCGGCCGTACGCTTTCCCCGTGCTCGACGCGAAGCGCACGGTGCTCGCGGTAATCGACATGCAGAATGTGTTCGTCGCCCCGGGAGCGGTCGCCGAGGTGCCGGCCGCGCGCGAGATCGTGCCCAACATCAACCGGCTCGCGCGCGCGGTGCGCGCGACCGGAGGGCGAGTCGCGTGGGCGCAGACCCACGTCCACCCCGGCGAACCGGCCGGCGGCTGGCCGGTGTTCTTCGGCGAGATCTTCAGCCCGGAGCTGGCGAGCGGCTACATTGCCGGCCTGACGCGCGGCAGCGAGGGGCACCGCCTGTGGCCAGCGCTCGAGACCGACCCGCGCGACCTCTACGCCGAGAAAACCCGCTTCAGCGCCTTTCTTCCCGGCGCCTGCAATCTTCCCGAGCAGCTCGCGGCGCTGGGCATCGATACGGTGCTCATCGCGGGGACGCTCACCAACGTGTGCTGCGAGTCATCGGCGCGCGACGCGATGATGCGGGGCTTCCGTGTCGTGATGGTGGGCGATGCCAACGCCACGCGCAACGACGCAGAGCATATGGCCTCCCTCGTCGCGATCCACCAGGTGTTCGGCGACGTCCGCTCGACCGGCGAAGTCATCGAGCTCCTCGGGCACCCGCAGGCCTGAATCAACTGTCCATCATCCTCGGCAGCCACATCACGACCACCGGCACGAGGACGAAAAGCGCCAGGCGCACAAGGTCGGCGACGATGAACGGCGTGAGGCCGCGGAAGATGGTGCCCACCGGCACCTCGGGCAGCATCGAGTTCAGCATGAAGACGTTGAACCCGACTGGCGGCGTGATGAGGCTGATCTCGGTGACCACCACCACGATGATGCCGAACCACACCGGGTCGTAGCCGAGCGCCGTGACCACCGGGAAGAACACGGGCACGGTCAGCAGCACCATCGACAGGCTCTCGAGCACGCAGCCGAGGACGAGGTAGATGGCGACGATGACCGCCATTACGGCGAGCGGGTGCATGCCGAACACGGTGACTGCGCCCTGCAGCATCTTGGTAAAGCCCGAGACGTCGAGGAAATTGTTGTAGACCACGGCGCCGATCAGCACCGTCAGCATGATCGCGGCGGTCCGCATCGATTCCGCGAACACCGCGCCCAGGCCGGCGAGGCTCAGGGTGCGGCGGAACACGGCGAAGAGGAACGCGCCGAATGCGCCCACGCCCGCGGCCTCGATCGGCGTGAAGACGCCGAGGTAGATCCCGCCGAGCACGAGCAGGAAGAGCGCCGCGATGCCCCAGATCCGCCGCAGCGCACGCCAGCGCCCGGCCCAATCCGTCGCAGCTCCCGCGGGCCCGGCGGCAGGGTCGCGCCAGACGGTCCACCCGACCGCCGCGAGGTAGCCGAGGATTCCGATCACGCCGGGAATCACTCCCGCCATGAAGAGGGCCCCGATATTGGTGTTGGTCATGATCCCGTAGATCACCATGATCACGCTCGGCGGGATCAGGATGCCCAGCGTCCCGCCCGCGGCGATCGAGGCGGTGGCAAGACTGTCCGCGTAGCCGAACGCGCGCATGGACGGCATCGCCACGCGCGCCATGGTGGATGCGGTCGCCATGCTCGATCCGCAGACCGCCGAGAACCCGCCGCACGCGAGGATCGTGGTCATGGCGAGTCCGCCGCGGCGCTGGCCGAGGAAGGCGTAGGCCGCCTCGTAGAGCTCGGTCGAGAGCCGGGCCCGCGCGACGAGATTGCCCATGAGGATGAAGAGCGGCAGCGTCGCGAGGTTGTAGTTGCGCACCGTGTCGAAGGTGACTTGGCCGACCATCGCCAGAGCGGGCTGCCAGTCGAGCACCACCGCCGACCCGACGGTGCCGACAAGAAAGAGCGCGAAGGCGATCGGCAGCCCGACGAACAGGATCGCGAACAGGGCGAGGAACGCGCCGCCGACCAGCAAGAGCCCGGCCCCCTACCGCCTCAGGAACGGACGCAGTGCGAGCAGCACGCCGGACAGGGCGAGGCTCGCCCCGATGAAGTAGGCGAGCGGGGCGAGCGGGATGCGCAGCGTCTGGGTGCTGTCGCCGTATCCGGCCATACGCACGGCCAGCGCGATCACCCGCCATGCAACCGCTGCGCAGATGGCGCCGGCAAGGAGGCCGAGCGCCCGGTCGCGGAGCCGCTGCGCGGACGGGGCGAGAAACTTGTCGAGGAGCCCGATCCGTATGTGCGCGCCGCGCAGCGACGCGATCGGCAGGGCCAGGAACACGAGCAGCCCCATCAGATACTCGGTGAGCTCGAAGCTCGCCACGAGGGGCGCGCGAAAGAGGTAGCGGCCTGCGACATCGACCACCGTCACCATCATCATCGCGAACAGCCCGGCCGCGGCGATCCAGTCGGCCGACGACGACCAGCGGCTCGCCTGCTCCGGCGCCGCCTCGGTCTCGGTCACCGGCCGGGACTCATGGCTTGTAGCCGGCGACCTGGGCGCGCATGAAGGCCATCGCGGCTGCTCCGTCTACGCCGCGCTTCGCCTTGGCGTCGGCAACCCACTGGGCGTCGAGACCCTTGAGGTTGTCCCGCAGCTCGGCCATGAATTTCGCGTCCGGCAGCACGACCTGACTCTCCGCAAGAGTCGCGGCCACGTCGCGGTCGGTGTCGTCCCAGCCCTTGCCGCCGAGGCGGGCGAAGGCCTCGCCCGACAGGCCCTCGATCGCGGTGCGATCCTGCGGCGCGAGCGCGTTCCACTTCGCCTCGTTCATGATCACGAAGAACGTGGAATTGAACAGCCCCCCGGGAACCCGGGTGTTGAACTTCAGGAGCTTGCCCAGGCCGAAGGAGGCGACCGCGTCGTTGGTGAATAGGGTCGCGTCGGCAACTCCGCGAGAGAGGATCTCGAACGTCTGCGGCGCGGGCGCCGAAACAACCGCCGCGCCGAGCTTGGCGACGATCTCGTTCTGCAGTCCGCCGCCAGCGCGCACCTTGAGGCCCTTCAGGTCGGCCAGGCTGCGGATGGGCGCCTTCGGGCTCCAGAGACTGCCCGGCCCGTGGGTCATGATGCCGATCAGCTTCACGCCCTGATACTCGGTCGCCGGCGCGAAGAACTTCGCGTGGGTGCGCCACAGCGCGACGGAAAGCGCCTCGGCCGAGTCGCCCATGAACGGGAGCTCGGCCACCTGCGGGAGCACGAACCGGTCGGGGGTGTAGCCGTGCACGCCCATCGCCAGGTCCGCCACGCCGTCGCGGACGAGATCGAACTGGCGCGGCGGCGCACCGAGGGAGGTCGCGGTGAACTCGATCTTCACACGCCCCTGAGTCGCCACCTCCACCTGCTGCGCCCACACGTCCATGATCTTGGTTCGCGTGAGATGGTTCGGCGGAATCCACCAATTGAAGCGGAGCACGCTTGCCTGCGCCCACGCCTGCGCGGCCGCGAGCAGCAGCATCGTCGACAGCAATCCGTTCCAGACGCTCTTGCGCTTCATTGCCCTCCCCCGCGGTTTGACGTCGCGATTCGAGCTTACCAGCTAAGGCGGACAAGCCCCACGACCTTGGCTGCACGATTTCGATCCGCAGAGCATCACCACGCCCTGTCTGGAGCAGATAGGATTGCCGGCGCATACTTCGGCGCCAACGCCTTCAAGGAGACTGGGATGAACAAGCGAGCATCGGTCGGT
>CAVQUV010000012.1:0-353895 GCA_963716855.1 uncultured beta proteobacterium
CGTGCTTGCGCGCGAGCTGGCACACGCGGTAGGTCGGGATCGCCGAGCTGTCGGCGTACGGCTCGTCGTAGAGGCGCGCCAGCTCGTCGATCAGGCCGAAGTCGTCGCTCTCGACCGTTTCGCTCCGATGGCGCGTGCGATAGCGCTCGGCCACGGTGCGCGCGAACTCGGACTCGTCGAAGCCGGGTTCGGTGAACGCGATGGAGCAGGTGTTCACCGGGTCGGCCGACAGCCCGGCCATCATCGCGACGACCGCGCTCGAATCCACGCCGCCCGAGAGGAACGCGCCGAGCGGCACCTCCGAGATCATGCGCAGCCGGACCGACTCGCGCAGCCGCGCGACGAGCTCCTCGGCCGCCTCCTGCTCGTTCAGCTTCGTGTCGAGCGTGAAGCGGACGTCCCAGTATTCGCTTCGGCTCGGGCAGCGGCGCACCGCGCTTCACGCAGAGCGTGTGCGCCGGCGGGAGCTTCAGCGCCGCCGCGAAAGATCGTCCGCGGCTCGGGGATGTAGCCGAGCGCGAAGTACTCCTCGACCGCGAACGGGTCGATCGCTGCGTTCGAGGCCGGGGTGCACGAGCAGGCTCTTCAGCTCCGAGCCGAATAGCGAGCTCGCCGTTCGGGCAGCAGCGCAGTAGAAGAGCGGCTTGACGCCGAGGCGGTCGCGCGCGAGGAAGAGCGTCTCGCGGTTCGCGGTCCCAGAGCGCGAAGGCGAACATGCCGCGGAAGCGCTCGACGCAGTCGCTCGCCCCACTCCTCCCAGGCGTGAACGATGACTTCGGTGTCGCTCTGCGTGCGGAAGACGTGGCCGCGCGCGGTGAGCTGCGGCGATGAGCTCGTGGTAGTTGTAGATCTCGCCGTTGAACACGACGACGACGCTGCCGTCCTCGTTGAAGAGCGGCTGCTGGCCGGTGGCGAGGTCGATGATCGAGAGCCGCCGGTGCCCGAGGCCCAGCCCGGGCTCGACGTGCATCGCGCCCTCGTCGGGGCCGCGATGGTGCTGGCTCTCGTTCATGCGCGCGACGAGATCGCGCGAGATCGCGCTGCGCCCGCGCGTGTCGAGGATGCCGACGATGCCGCACATGGCTCTAGCGCGCCCGCACGAAGTGGGACGACCCGATCGAAGGCTTGCCGGCGCCCGCAAGCAGTTCCCGGTAAAGCGTCGCCGTAGCGACGGACCATGCCGTCGAGGCTGAAGAGCTGCTCCGCGCGCGCACGTCCGGCGCGCCCGCGCGCGGCGGCGAGCTGCGGGGCGCGGAAGCACGCCACGATCTCGCGCGCGAGCGCCTCGGGATCCTCCGGCGGCACCAGCGCGCCGGTCACCCCGTCGTCGACCAGTTCGGGGTTGCCGCCGACGTCGCGTCGCGATCACCGGCAGGCCGGAGGCCATGGCCTCGAGGATCGTGTTCGAGATGCCCTCGGCGCGGGAGGGCAGCACGAAGCAGTCGAGCCCGCGCAGGATCGCCGGCACGTCGGTGCGCTCGCCGGGCAGCCAGGCCAGGTGGGCGACGCGCGCCTGCGCGAGGATGCCTTCGATCTCCGCGCGCAGCGGACCGTCTCCGACGATCGCGAGCCGCATGCGGGCCGCCGCGCCCGGCGTGATGGCCAGCGCGCGCACGAACGCCCGCGCCAGGGTGACCTGGTCCTTCACGCGCTGGAGCCGGCCGACCGTGCCCACGACCCACAGATCGGGGTGGTTGCACGGGACTGCCGGCGAGCGGGGCGCGCACACCGTCGCTCGTCGGCGTGAAGCGCGCGGTGTCGACGCCGTTGCAGATGCGCACGACGCGCTCGCGCGGCACCCCGACCGCATCGACGAGGTACGACTCGAGATCGCTGCGACAGGGCGACGTAGCGGTGAACGAAGGGGCGGTACATGCGGCGCAGCAGCCGGTACTTGCCGGCTCGAGCCGACGAGATCGGCGACGTCCCAGCCGTGCTCGCCGTGGATACGGACCGGAACGCCGGCGAGGCTGGCGGGAATCGTCGCCTCGAGCGCGGCCAGGTTGCGCGTGTGGACGATCGCCGGCCGCAGCGAGCGGAACAGTCGCAGCAGCTGCGGATAAAGCTTGAACGCCGTGTCCGTCGCTCTTGTGGAGCGCGTGGAACGTCACGTCGTCCCGCGCGACCCGCTCGCGGAACGAGCGTGACCTCGGTGAGCGCGACGACGGCATGGCGGAAATCGCGCGGCGGGCATCCGGTTGATGAGGTTCACGACGCCGTTCTCGAGGCCGCCGACGTCGAAGCGATGGACGACGTGGGCGACGAGCGGACGTGCGTCTTGAACCGGCGCCTGCCGCTGCGCCATGGTCACCGCCCCCGCGTCGCCTCGAGGCGTGCCTCGATCGCCGGCGCCATGTCGGCCACGAAAGCCGGCCAGCGTAGCGGCGGCCTGCTTGTCGCGCGGGTCGCTCATGGGCGTGTACACGACGATCACTGCCGCGTCGTCGCCTCGCCCGGTCAGCCGGTCGAGGGCGGTGTAGAGCTTGGCGATGTGGTCACTCGACGTCACGCGCCCGTCGATCCAGTACCACTGCCACGCCTGCAGACGCATGCCGTCGGCCGACCAGCTCCGCGCGTCGCACGCCGACCGGCACGCCGCCGAGTCACGGTTTCGTGCCTCCCGCCGGCGGCGACGAACCACCGGTCATCCTAGTCGGCGCCACCAGCTGATTCGTCGAGGTCACGAGCTCCGACTCCTGGCTCTGCTGCCGGTAGTACCCGACGTAGAGTCCGACGCGCCGGCCGTCCTTGACGAAGGTCTGATGGCGCACGAGCGTCGGGTTGCGATAGGCCGGTCGCCAGCTCGAGATCGCGCTCGTCTCGGCGACCCACCCGCCCGCGGCGACCACGAGCGGCGAGCTCTCCGGCGTGGTCGGCCCGCACCGATTCGAGCATGGCGTTCACGGGCTTCCACGACCGAGACGAGCGACGACCGCGGCCACCACGGTCCCGACGAACCGCGCGATCCGGCCGCCAGCCGAAGTCGAGCGAGCGCGGCGCGCGGCGAAGTCGGACGCGGCTTCTCGTCGAGATCCTCGCGCCAGCGGGAACCGACGAAGAACATCGACCGCCATGACGACACCGAAGAAGATCCAGCCGTAGATGATGTGGTCGACGCCGACGGCAAGCGTGTTGCCGCTGAGATGGCCGATCATCACGATCATGTACGCGCGCAGCCAGTTCGCGACGATCGGAACCAGGATCGAGACGCCGATGAAGAGCAGGCGCCGGCGCATCGACCGGTACGTCAGGTAGGCATACAGGATACCGACCATCAGCGACGCGATGAGATAGCGGACACCGCTGCACGCCTCGACGACGGACCAACGGCCACTCGGGATCTGGAAGTGCGCGCCCTCGCGGAAGACCGGGATGCCCGTCAGCTTCAGCGCGGCGATCGTGAAATCGGCCGTCCAGTCGATCAACGTCGGCACCAGGAACTCGCCGAACGGGACGGCGAAGAACAGGAACGCGAGCGGAAACGCGAGCCGCGCGACGCACGGCGGTTCCCAGCACCGACCAGATGAGCAACGGGACCATCGCCACGATCGCGAACTGCTCGAGCGCCGAGCACGCTCCCCGCCTCGCCGACGATCCAGGCGAACCCCGCGATGGCCAGCCCGGCGAGTGCGGGCCAGTACGGTTGGATCGGCAGGCGGGCGAGCGCCGCGCGGTCGCGCCAGACGAGGTAGAGCGAAGATCGGCACCACGACGAACCCGTGCGCGAACGTCTCGGAGCGCTCCCAGATCGCGACGATCGAGAACGTTGTCTCCCAGTACCAGGCAAACACCCAGATCGCGCACGCGAGCGTCACGAGCGACCGCGGCGCACGCGGGTCTTGCCGGAGGCCTCGAGAAGCCGGGTTTCGATATGCGGATCGGCGTGCATGCGGTCCCGGCTATCCCAGATTGCGAACGATGTACGGCCCGATCGCGTTGGCCACCCCGATCGGCAGGCGCCGCCACACGGCGATCATCGCCTTGTACTTCGGGTTCGACGGGTTGTTCTGCGGTATCGCGTCGCCGCGGCGCAGGACGATACTCGTAGTGCAGCGGCTCCGGCTCGAAGCCCCAGTTCTTCTTGAAGTCGAACGAACCGGTGTCGCGCTTGCTGCGGCCGTAGTCGAACACGCGCAGGCCGCGCTCGCACGCGCGGCGCATCAGCTCCCAGTACTTGAAGTCGTTCGCCGCGAGGTCGCGCGCGGCGACGGCGTCGCCGGCGTAGTACGGCAGCACCTCGTCGCGGAAGTAGAACGTGAGCACGCTCGACACCGGCTGCGCCGTCCGTGTCGAGCGACGGTGAGCACCTCGCACGTCGTGCCCGAACACGCGCTGCAGGGTCTCGAAGTAGCGCTTCGGCAACGCCGGCGTGCCGTGGCGATGGACGTTGTCGGCGTAGAGCGCGAAGAAGCGGTCGACCGTCGCGTCGATCTCGCCGCGCAGGCCGCGCTTGATGCCCTTGCGCACCATCGCGCGCTGCTTGCGCGGGATGGCGAGCATGTTCGCCTCGACGTCGGGCAGGATCTCCTTGCGGAAGGTGACGTAGAGGTCCTGGCGCGGCCAGTTCGGGTTCGCGCGCGATGCGGTTGCGCAGCTCGAGGTGGTCGACGCCGAGCTTGTCCGCGAGCGCGCGCGCGGCGGCGTGCAGCGCGGGCGCCGCGGCCGGATCGGTCGCGGCCACGCCGCCGTAGACGCCGAACGGCAGCGAGACGAGCGAGTGGCCGAAGAGCCAGCTCTTCACTTGCGCGAGCGGCAGCACGCCGACGATCGTCGCGTCGCGCTCGGCGAGAAGATAGTGCGCGCGGTGGCGGAAGACGGTCTCGAGGATCTCTTGCCAGCCGGCGCGGTGGAAGAACGTCGCCTCGGGGCAGCGTTCGACGAAGGCGTCCCAGCGCGCGAGGTCGGCGGCCTCGGCCTGGCGCACGCGCAGGTCGCCGGTCGTGGACGCTTGGGGAAGCTCGGTGGCGGTGAGCTTCATGGAACCAGCCCGGCGCTCCGCGCCACCCCTCCTGGCCAGGAGGGGAATGGTTTCTCCCCTCCTCCCGGAGGAGGGGTGCCTGAGCGATAGCGAGGGCGGGGTGGTGTGGGTGCGCCGATCAACCACCCCGGCGTCGGCCTCCACGGCGCTGCGCACCCCTCCTGTCCAGGAGGGGATGATGTCCTGGCGCGCGCCATCACGCCTCCCTCCTGCAGGAACACGTGGTCGCAGCGGTCCCAGCGGAAATCGCGCAGGAGCCGGCGCAGCCGGTGCTCGGTCTGGTGGAGGTTCAGGTAGTGCCGGAAGCGCGTCTTCACGCTGGCGCCCTTCACGCGCGGCTGCTCGGGGTCGAGCTCCCACGGATGGAAGTAGAAGATCGCCGGCTCCCCGTCCACCTCGTTGACGCGCTGGATCGACCACTTCGACACGCCGTAGGGCAGCAGCCGGAAGTAGCCGCCGCCGCCCGCGGGCCAGTTGTGATCGAAGAGCCGCATCGTGGTGATCGGCACCTCGAGCAGGCCGGGCCGCGAGCGATAGGCGAAGCGCGGCGCGTCCGGAATCCCGTAGTGATCGTGGCGGATCGGGTACACGCTCGAGCTGTAGCGATAGCCGGCCTCGCGGATGCAGTCGTGCGCCCATTCGGTTTCGGTGCTGATCGAGAAGCTCGGCGCGCGGTAACCCTTGATCTCGACGCCCGCGATGTCCTCGAGAATGGTCTTCGCGAGATGGATGTCGGCGTAGAACCCGCCGCGATCGAGATCGTCCACGCGGTTGTGCGCATAGCCGTGGCTCGCGATCTCGTGCCCGGCGTCGGCGATGCGCCGGATCACTTCGGGGAAGCGCTCGGCGATCCAGCCGAGGGTGAAGAACGTCGCACGCGTGCGCGCCTCGTGCAGCAGCATGCAGGATGAGGTCGATGTTGCGCTCGACCCGGCAGGGCGTTTCGTCCCACTTCGAGCGCGGGAACCACGGCGCGAGCGCCCACACCTGGAAGTAGTCCTCGACGTCGACGCTGAGGGCGTTGACCACGACGCGGCGGGCCTTGATCGTCGGGGCGCGCACGGCGTCAGGCGTCCTGCTTCGCGCTGCGCGCGGCGATCCATGCGCCGAGGTGCGCGGCAATGCGCTCGGCGGCATGCCCGTCCCAGAGCTCGGGCGCGCGGCCGCGCTTGCCGCCGCCGGCCAGGATCTCGTCGAGCAGGCGCAGCGTCAGCGCGCGGTCGCGGCGGACGATCGTGTTGGTGCCCTCGTCGACGGTGATCGGGCGCTCGGTGCTGTCGCGCAAGGTCAGGCACGGCACGCCGAGCGCGGTGGTCTCCTCCTGCATGCCGCCGGAGTCGGTCAGCACGACGCGCGGCCTTCGCCATCAGGCCGAGCATCTCGAGGTAGCCCTGCGGCGGGAGCACCGCGATCGCCGGCGTCTCGAGCAGCGGGGCGAGGCCGAAGCGATCGACGTTGCCGCGCGTGCGCGGATGGAGCGCGCAGACGAGCGGCAGCTTCGCGGCCGCGGCGCGCAGGATCTCGAGGCACTCGCGCAGCGTGTCGGGCCGGTCGACGTTCGCCGGGCGATGCAGGGTGACCACCCCGAAACCCGCGCCGAACCCCTGCTCGTTACGTGTCAGTGCAGGGTCGAGCCCGGCGCGCCGCAGCGTCTCCTCCGGCGGCACCGCGCGCGGCAGGTTGGTCCGCAGCGAGTCGATCATCACGTTGCCGACGAACGCGACGCGCTCGGCCGGAATGCCCTCGTGCGCGAGGTTCGCCGCGGCCGACCGCTCGGTGGTGTAGAGCAGGTCGGCGATCTGGTCGGTGAGAACGCGATTGATCTCCTCCGGCATCGCGCGGTCGAAGCTGCGCAGGCCGGCCTCCACGTGCACGACCGGCACGTGCTTCTTCACCGCCACCAGGCTGCACGCGAGCGTGGAGTTCACGTCGCCGACGACGAGCACCGCGGAGGGCTGGTACTGGTCGATCAGCGGCTCGAAGCGGCGCATGACCTCCGCGGTCTGCACCGCGTGCGTGCCGGAGCCCACCTCGAGGTTCAGGTCCGGCGCGGGCAGCCGCAGGTCGGCGAAGAGCTTGTCGCTCATCGACGCGTCGTAGTGCTGGCCGGTGTGCACGAGCACGGCGCGCGGCATGCCCGGGTCGCGCGCGAACGCGCGCGAGCAGCGGCGCCATCTTCATGAAGTTCGGCCGTGCGCCGACGACGCAGAGGACGGGCCCGGCCATCGCGGGGTTTGCGCCCATCAGGGGATTGACCGAAGAACGGCTACCGCCGTTCTTGCCCGCCACACCACCCCGCCCTCGCTTGCGCTCGGGCACCCCTCCTCGGGGAGGAGGGGACGTAAGACGCCTCCCCTCCTGGACAGGAGGGGTGGCGCGCCGCCGCGGAGGGGTGGCGCGCGCAGCGCGACGGGGTGGTTGAACTCGCCACGCGCTCATCCCTTCCGCGACGACTTGTTCTGGTTCTCGCGCTCGATCAGCGTGTGGACGAGGCTGACCGTCGAATGGATCAGGCGCTCGAGCCGCGTGACCCGCTCCTCGAGCTTCGCGAAGTCCGACTCCGTCGCCCGCATCTGGCCGATCGGCACCGGCAGATTCGTGGTGGCCGGCCGCTCGGCGGCCGCCATGGGGTTCATGACGATCTCGGGGCCGAGCTCCTTCTGGATCTCGTTCGCCACGCTCCGCGCGTCGGCCGCGCCGAGCCGGTGCTTCTCGCCCAGATAGCCCGCCAGCATCATGCGGTTGCAGACGAGGTTCACGCGCCGCGGAATGCCGCCCGACGCACCGTGAATCGCGTCGAACGCTTCCGCGTCGAACGCCGGATCGCCCTTCCACCCGACGTGCTTCAGGCGGTGCTCGACGTACGCGTGCGTCTCGGTCCGATCCATCGGCCCGAGGTGATACGACGCGATGACGCGCTGGCGCAGCTGCATGCAGCTGGCCGCTGTGCAGCACGTGCCGCAGCTCCGGCTGGCCGACGAGGAAGCTCTGCAGGAGCGCGCGGTTGTCGAGCTGGAAGTTCGACAGCATGCGCAGCTCCTCGACCGCGCGCGCGGTGAGGTTCTGGGCCTCGTCGACGACGAGCAGCGCACGCTTGCGCTCCGGTACGAGCGACACGAAGAACGCCTCAAGGTTGGCGAGCAGCTGCGCCTTGTCCGTGCTGCGCGCGGGCACACCGAACGCGCCGGCCACCGCCTTGAGCAGGTCCTCGGCGTCGAGCTGGGTCGTGACGATCTGCGCGGCCACGACCTTCGACGGGTCGAGGCGCTTGAGCAGGCTGCGCACGAGCGTCGTCTTGCCGGCGCCGACCTCGCCCGTCACGACGATGAAGCCCTCGCTCTGGTAGAGGCCGTACTGCAGGTACGCGTAGCGCGCGCGCGTGGCCCCGGCTCGCGAAGAAGAACTCCGGATCCGGATTCAGCTGAAAAGGCTTCCCGCTCAGCCCGTAGAAGGCTTCGTACATGGTTGTCGACTCAGAATCGGTGGCTGAGGCCGACGTACACCGTAACGGCGGTGTAGTCGTTCGAAAGGTTCGAGGTGGAGTCGGTGTAGGTCAGACCCGTGAAGCCGTCGGTCTTCGCACTGAGCTTGGTCGCGGCCGAGACCAGGAAGTAGTTGGTCACCGTTTTCCCGGTGAACGGCGCGGTGGCGACGGTCTGATAGCGGGTGGCGGTGGCGTTGAGGCTCGTGAGGCTGGTCAGCTGGTGACTGTAGGCGATCGAGGCGCCGCGCTGGGTGTTGTTGTTCAGTAGGCCGAACGGGGCCGGAAGCGCCGCGCCGGTTCCGCCGGAGATGACCTCCGACTTCCGGTTGTACACCGTGAACGCGGTCGAGTTCCGCACGCCGAGCAGCGTGAAGGTCGCCGACTGCTGGTCGTACAGCGTGACCTGCTGGACATAGTAGTTCAGCGGTGCCTGCAGGGTCGCGGGCAGGCCGCTCGTGGCGAGGAACTGCTGCACTGCCTGGGCGCGCTGGACGGGGTCCTGGATGCGCGTTGCGAACGCCGCGTTGACCAGCGCCGCGACATCCCCGCCCGCCGGCACCGCGAAAAGCTGCTGCGGGTACGTCGTGATGTCGCGCGACGCGTTGATATTGAACGCCGTATGCGGATTCCGATGCGTGACGAGCGCAAGGTACGAGGAGCCGAAAAACCGCTCCTGCCAGTTGCCCTTTACGTTGGTCCGTTCGGTGGGATTCCATTCGCCGCCGACGCCGTAGACGATGTTGCTCGACTTTGTCAGGTAGTAGTTGTTCCACTCGTACCCGCCGATGCCGTAGACGAGCACCTGGGGATCCGGTCGATAGTTGAGATAGCCGCGCACGATCTGGTTGGAGACGGTCTGCTCGTCCGTGAACGTCGTGCTCGTCGCGCTCCCGTCGAGGCTCCAGCCCCAAGTGCGGATCGGGCTGTCGAGCCGACCGGTCCATCGCTGGGAGAAGGCAGAAGTGGCGCCCGGAACGTTCTGCACCTGCCCGAGATTGCTCCAGAGGCTGTCGCTGCGGAGCAGATAGGTGGTGCCCCCGGGGAACACCCCGCGGATGTACGGGCTGAGGCGCAACCCGACCGATGTATAGCGGTTGTTGGTTACGCCGATGTTGCTGCTCGGCGTGGGCGCGAAGGGCGAGAGGTATTGCTGGCTGACGATGAACGCGCCCTCGATGTAGAAGAACTTCTCGATCGCCTCGACGTTTCCGAGCAGGTTCGCCTGCACGAAAATGTTTTGGCTGCCGCTATTCGTGTTGTAGTCGCCGACGTAGTAGTTGCCCTGCACGCCGATGTTGCCGTTGAGCTGGACGCGCGCCCCGTTACCGCTCACGCTCAGACCGGCGCCGAGCGTCGTGACCCAGCTGCTCTGCGACGAGCTCGAGGAGTTCAGGTTCGCGTTCGAGGTGTAGGTCTCCGTGACGGATGCCGATGGGGTGAGGCGCCAGTTCTCCGCCGACGCGGGGGTCGAGACGAGCCCGGTCGCGGAACCCAGCACGAGCGCTGATTCGGCCGCAATCACTTTCAACGTCCTGAGCCTCGATCCGCTCGCCGTCACTCCCCGTCCTTTGTGGCTCGGAATTCTTGTTCTAGGGCGCGTTCCGGTAGCCGTACCCGTAGTAGCTCCCGATATCGGATGCCCGCGCCTTGTTGAGCAGCGTCATCACGAGCGGGCACCGCTCGACCGACGCGAGGGCCTGCTTCAACGCGTTGCTGGTGGTCTGGTCGGCTTCGACGACGACGACGATCTGGCCCATGTGCGTCGCCAGCACCGGCGACTCGGTGGTGAGGAGCAGCGGCGGCGAATCGAACACGATGATGCGGTCCGGGTAGCGCGACGCCATCTCGTGCACGAGCCGGGTCATCGCATCGCTCGCCAGCAGCTCGGTCGCGCGCTCGTCGCGCGTGCCGGCGGGGAGGATCGAGAGCTTGTCGACATTCGTGCGCAGGATCACGCTCGACAGATCGCGGGTCGGGTCGGTCAGCACGTCCAGGAGGCCGGCGCGCGGCGGGATGCCGAGGGTCTCGAGCACCGACGGGTTCGCGACGTCGGCGTCGACGAGCAGCACCGTGTTGTCGAGCTCCATCGCGATGCTCATGGCGAGGTTGACGGCGCAGAAGCTCTTGCCCTCGCCGGCCATCGCGCTCGTCACCATCACGAGGTTCCCGTCCTTCGCGCGCGCGCCGCCCTTGCCCTGCGCGTTCTCGAGCACGGGACGCTTGATCACGCGGAACTCGCGCGCAATCGGCGTGTGCGGCGCGTCCGGGGTGATCAGCCCCTGCTGCGCCAGCCGCGCCAGGTCGATCACGAGCCGCGGCCCGGAGGGCGACGCGGCGTCGCCGCCCTTGGGGGGAACGCTGCGCGGCTCGGGCGCGCGCGCGCGCGGGGCGGCGACGTCGGGCGCGGCGCGCGTGCGCGCGTTCGCTTTCTCGATGGCCGCGGCTTCGACCGCCTCCGCGTCGGACCCGGCGTCCCGCAGGCCATCCTGCAGGTCGACCCCGGTCCGCTTCAGCTCCTCGAGTCGTTTGGCGGCTTGTTCGATCAGGCCCATGTCGCGTGCCTCAGATCGCGCCGCTGCGGATGGAGAGCAGCAGCATCGCGGTCGCGAACATGCCGACCAGGCCGGCGACGCCGCCTGCGAACATCAGCACGCCGCGGCGCCGCTTCGCAGTGATCGCGGGGGACTGCAGCAGAGTCACCGCGCCGAGCACCGGGCGCTGGGTCAGCTCCCGGAGCGAGCGCGGGTCCGGGAACGTCGGAACGATCTGGCTCAGCACGAAGCTCGCGAACAGACCGGCGCCCAGCGCGGCGGCAAGCACCGCCGGCAGCATCGCCAGTCGGTTGGGCGCGACCGGGTTCTGCGCGACGGTCGGCGGATCGATGATCCGGAAGTCGGCAAGCCCGGTGGCGGCCTCCATCTGGTTGGCGAGCGAGGCGGACTCCCGGCGGGAGAGCAGGCTTTCGTAGTTTCTCTTCTGCACGTCGTAGTCGCGGTTGAGCTGGGTGAGCTCGGCTTCGACCTGCGGCAGCTTGGTCGCCATGGCCTGCAGCTGCCGGTAGCGGGCGTCCAGGTCCCCCGCCTTGGCGCGAAGCGACGCGATGTTCGCCTCCGCTTCGGCGAGCGCGATGCGCAGCTGCTGGAAGACAGGGTTCGTGCTCCCGACGATCGGCGCCGACTTCGACGCGGGTTTCTCGGCGGCGGCTTTCTTGCGCGCCTCGGCCTCTTCGCGCTTCTGCTCTTCCAGCTGCGCGATGATGCGGCGCGTGCCGGCGACATCCGGGTGCTGCTCCGTGTACTTGCGCAGGAGCTCGTCCAGGTTGCGCTTGAGCGCATCGATCCGCGCGTCGATCTCCGAGGACACCGGCGCGCCCGTCGGGCCGACCTGCGTCTCGGGCAGAAAGACGGGGTCCTCGCCAGCGACCTCGCGCTTGAGCGCATCGCGCGACTGCTCGGCGGCGCGCAGCGCCGAGCGCGCCGCGTTGAGCTCCTCGCCGAGCGCGGTCATCTTGGTGAAGTAGTCGCGCCCGTCCGGGCCCATCAGGCCCATGTTCTTGAGCTTGAACTCCTTCACCCGGCTCTCGGCCTCCTCGAGGCGCTTCTCGTAGGCCCGGATCTGCTCCTCGATGAAGCGCCGAGCCGTGTCGGAGCCCTTGCGCTGGTCGCCGAGGCTCGACTCGACGAAGATCGAGAGAAGCGACTGCACCACGCGGCGCGCCTCATTGCGGTCGGAATCGCGATAGGCGATCGTGTAGATGTTCTGGTTCTCGCGGCCGCCGCCCCGTATCTGGAGCGTACGCATCAGCCCGTCGATGAGCTGCTCGCGCTGCTTCGGCGTCTTCACCTGCAGATCGAGATCTGCCATGCGGATGAGCTTCTCGACGTTCGGCCGACTGATGAGAGTGCGGCTGAGGATGTTGATCTGCCACTCGATGTCGGGCTGCACCGCCAGCCCCGACATCAGCGGTTTCAGAATCGACTGCGTGTCGACGTAGACGCGCGCGCTTGCCTCGTACTTGTCGGGCATCTTGAACAGCACGCCGGCCCCGATCAGGCCGGCCACCCAAGCGATACCGAGCCCCACCCAGCGGCGGCGCCAGATGCCGCGCGCGTGTGTGAGGATCTGTCGGATCAGTTCATCCATTGCGTCGTTCCAGGTCGAGCAGAGCTATGTCACCCCGGCGAACGCCGGGGTCCAGGAAATCTCTCTGGATTCCGGCCCCGGATAACAATCCTCCGGGGTGACCTTGCGCCGGAATGACGATCGCAAATTGCATTCCGTTACTAGAACCAGCTCTGCGGAATGATCAGGACGTCGCCCGGCTTCACGTCGACGTTCGCGGACACGTCGCCGCGCTTCACCAGGTCCCGGAGCCGGACGTTGTACTGCTTGTTCTCGTCGCTCGTGCGCAGCAGCACCGAGCGGTTGCCGTCCGCGAAATCGGTGAGGCCGCCGACGGCGATCATCACGTCGAGCATCGTCATCTTCTGCTTGTACGGGATCGCCGCGGGCTTCTGCGCCTCGCCGATCACGCGGATCGACTCGCTCTGCGGGCCGACGAATCCGGTCACGATCACGGTGACGACCGGGTCGCGGATGTACTTGGCGAGCGCCTTCTCGATGTCGCGCGCGAGTGTCGTCGGATCCTTGCCCATCGCGGGCAGGTCCTCGACCAGCGGCGTGGTGATCAGGCCGTCCGGTCGCACCGGCACCGATTGCGAGAGTTCCGGATTGCGCCACACGACGATGTTCACGTTGTCGCCGGGTCCGATCACATAGCGGTAATCGGGAGTGGAGGCAATGGACGGCGCCGGCGGCTTGTCGGAGGCGCAGCCGGCGATGCCGATATACGCCGCAACCAGGATCGTCGCGACGACAGCCCGAACCCCGCGCTCATCGAACTTTGTGCAAATGCGCATATGTGGCCCCTTTCTTGTGTAAAAACAAGCCTTAGCGGGAGGATATTACTGCTTTTTCGAGGCGTACAACGAGGATTTGAAGTTTACCTGCTTCGGGTGACCGGGCCTATCTAACCAATGGCCAAAGCAGGTCCAGGCACCGTGAAAATGCCGCACTTTCACAATTGTTCACAGCGCACCTTGCGTCGGGCCCGTGCACGCGGGTGCAGACTCGCCGCACTGACCGCAGCATGGGCCGGATCGCCATGACTATGGCATATCCCGCCCTTTGCGCGGCGCCCACCACGACTCCCGGACCAGCGATGCAGAGCACTCTTCCCCGCACCTTCACATTTACCTTCGCGGCCGCGTTGGCGCTGGCGGCGGGGCTGCTCGGGCCGCAATCGGCGTTCGCCGCCGACGCGCCCGCCGGAAAGCTCTACGAGGACGCCCTGTCGCGCTACGAGCGCAAGGACGTCGGCGGAGCGATCGTCCAGCTCAAGAACGCGCTCCAGCAGGACCCGAAGATGCTCGCGGCGTATGTCCTGCTCGGCAAGGCCCTGCTGGCCCAGGGCGACGCGGTCGGGGCCGAGGAGGCGTTGTCCAGGGCGGTCGGGCTCGGCGTGGACCGGACGGAGGTCGCGCTCCCCCTGGCGGAGGCGCTGTACAGCCAGGGGAAGTACCAGGCCGTGCTCGAGCGCTTCCCGCCGGACGCCGTGTCGGGCACAAACCGCGTGCAGCTCCTCCTGCTGCGTGGCCGGGCGCACCTCTCGCTCGGCGACACGAAATCCGCTCAGCAGGCGTTCCAGGACACCCTCGCCCTCGATCGCCGTTTCGTCCCCGCCCTCCTGGCCCTCGCCGAGGTGTCGGTGCGGCAGGGCAAGGCCGGCGAGGCCGCGAAGCTCGCCGACGAAGCCGTCGCCGTCGCGCCCGAGAATCCCCAGGTCTGGCATTTCAAGGGCACCCTGGCGCAGGGTCGGGGCGACATGCGGTCGGCCCTGGAAAGCTACGCGAAGGCGATTGCGCTGAACGAGCGCCTGCTCGAGCCGCGCGTCGCGCGCGCCTCGCTTCTCATCGACCTCGGCCGGCTCGACGAGGCGGGGCGCGACGTCGAACAGCTGCGGAAGCTGCATCCCAAACAGCCGCGGGCGCTCTATGTCCGCGCGCTCTACGCCAGCAAGCGAGGCGACGACGCCGCCACGCGCGACACGCTCGCCGAGCTGACGCGCGCGATCGATCCGGCGCCGCGGGAGTTGCTGCGCCGGAGCGCGCCGGAGCTGCTGCTGATCGGCGGACTCGCCCACCACGGGCTCAACCAGAATGAGAAGGCGAGCAGCTACCTGACCGACTATCTCGCGGTCGACCCCGGGCACGTCGGGGCGCGGAAGCTCCTCGCCTCGATCAAGCTCTCGCAGGGCGACGTGCGCGACGCGATCGCGCTGCTCGAGCCCGCGCGCAAGGCCGCGCCGAAGGATCCGCAGGTGCTGACCCTGCTCGCGTCAGCGCATATGGCACGGCGAGAGTATGCGCTCGCTTCCGGCTATCTCGACGAGGCGCTGAAGCTGAGCGGAGGCGCCGCCGAGGTCGAGTCGACGGTGGGCTTCAACCTCATCGCGAGCGGCCAGACCGATCAGGGTCTCCAGCATCTCCAGCGCGCGTTCGAAAAAGACCCGGGGCTATCCCGGGCCGGGTCTCGTGCTCGCGACGAATCAGCTGCGCCGGGGCAACGCAAAGGCAGCGGTGGCGACCGCCGAGAAGGTCGTGCAGCGAGAGCCCAAGAACCCGATCGCCCTGAATCTCCTGGGTCAGGCCCGGTTGGCCACCGGAGATCGGAAAGGCGCGCGCACCGCCTATGAAGCGGCGGCGGCAGCGGAGCCGGGAGCGATCGCGGCGCGCGTCAATCTCGCCAAGCTGGACCTGGTCGAGCGGAACGTCGAGGGCGCCCGCGCGAGGCTGGACGCGCTCCTCAAGGACAAGCCGCAGGACACCGCGCCGATGTACGAGCTCGCATTGCTGGAGGAGCGCGTGGGCCGCACGGAGGAAGCGATCCGCTGGTTGGAAAAGGTTCGCGCCCTCGATCGCAAGAACGTGGCCGCATCGGCGAAGCTCATCGACATCTACCTCCGGACCAAGGCTCCGGACAAGGCCGCTGAGGTCGCCAAGGGCCTCGACGCAGTGCTGCCCGAGGATATCGACGCCCAGATGGTGCTCGGCCGGGCGTACGTCGCGCTCGGCAATTCGCAGGCCGCACAGACGTCCCTGACGCGGGCGACCCGCCTCGCGGGATACAACCCCGCGCGCCAGACCGAGGTCGCCGGGTTGGAGCTCGCGCTCGGCAACCTGGACGGCGCGGTCTACAGCCTCGACAAGGCGCTCTCGGGCAACCCGGAGTATCTGCCGGCGCTGGCGCTGATGACCGACGTCGAGATCCGGAAGCGCGAGCTTGCGAAGGCGGAGCAGCGCGCCAGGGGCATCGTGAAGGCGCACCCGCAGCGGGCGATCGGCTATCGCCTGCTCGCCGATGTCGCGCGCGAGCGGGGCAATCGGTCGGACGCGCTCGCCGGCTACCAGACCGCGCACGCGAAGGAACCGTCCACCGAGAGCGCCATCCGGGCCTACCAGGCCCAGATGCTCTTCGGGAATCCCGCGAAGGCGGCCGAGTTCATGGAAGGCTGGGTGAAGTCGCATCCCAACGACCTGCCCGCCCTGCGCGCGCTTGCGGACGGGTATCTGCAAACGAAGAACCTCACGGCCGCGCGCGCGCGCTACGAGGACCTGTTGAAGCGCCAGGCCGAGGACGCCTACGCCCTCAACAACTTCGCCAACGTGCTCCTCATGCTGGGAGACAAGGGCGCACTCGAGCGGGCCGAGCGGGCGCACCAGCTCGCGCCGCAGGACGCGGCCATCCAGGACACCCTGGGGTGGGTGCTCGTGCAGCAGGGGCAACTGGAACGGGGCCTGAGGCATTTGCGCGAGGCACGCCTGCGCGAGCCCAATAGCCCGGAGATCCGGTACCACCTCGCGGCCGCCCTGGCGCGCTCCGGGCGCGCGGGCGAAGCGCGAGACGAGCTCGAGCAGGCCCTCAAGAGCGACCGACCGTTCGACAGCGTTGGCGAAGCAAAGAAGCTTCTGAGCGAGCTTCCGAAGTCCTGACGCGCTGTAACAATGAGCCTGTCGGCGGGTCTTACAAGGCCGCTGCTTGTCCGGTGTCGGCGCGAGCCAAGCGACTGTTTCGTGGCGGGATTTCAATATCGGTACGCGGCTTGCTTTAGGGCAAGGGAACGATCGATGGTGAGGCCAACTGTGAACATGCGCGCAAAAACACAAATCTTCGCTCTCGGGGCAATCGGGGTCGCCGCGGCCGGCTTCAGCTGCCCGCGTCGGCGGCGGTTACGACCTATAACTTGGTGACCGGGCTGCTCCACGAGCAGCACCACCGCCTATAGCAACACCCAAAGCTGCGCGGGCGTCACGGCGACCGGCTGGGCGAACACCGGAACCCCGGTGACCACGGGGAATCGAGCTCGACTCGGCCCGGGTTGTCGTCTACGGCGGCGGGCTCGGGACCACGAACAAGGATGGGCCTGGGGGTCCGGGCGATGGCCTCGACGCCAACGAGCAGGATAGCCTGGCGCCGGAACACGCGATGGACAACAACCAGCGCAAGGACTCGATGCTCCTGAGTTTCGGCACCGCGGTGAAGCTCACCGACGTCCAGCTCGGGTACACGAGCGGCGACTCCGATCTGACCATTCTCGCCTTCGGCAGCGGATCGTGCGCCGGCTCGGTTGCGGGGAAGACCTACAGCCAGCTCCTCTCGTGCGGCTGGACCCTCGTGAGCCACCTCATGAACGTGCCGCAGCAGACCGGCACCAGCTTCACGAGCATCGGCAACACGGGCAACGTCACGTCCCAGTACTGGCTGATCGGGACCTACATCTCGGACCTGGCCAATTCCGCCAAGAACGTCGGGGGATCCGCCGATTCGACCTATGACCACGTCAAGCTTCTGGCCGTGAAAGGGGATCCGAACGGGAAGGTTCCCGAGCCCGGCACCGCGGCGCTCTTCGGCATCGCCGCGCTCGGATTCTGGCGGCTGCGCCGCAAGGCCTGAGTCAAGGAAGTTCCCTGAACGCCGACCGGGTTCGCCCGGTCGGCGTTTTTCTTCGACGCGACGTCCGCATTGCGTGCGATGCGGCCCCGCTGGCACTACGCTGAATCGGCGCGAGCCTTACCCGATGCATCGCCGGTCGGACCAATGCTTGAGTCGGCTTTTCCCTTCGCGAGGCCGCCTAAGGCCCTGTGCCGCCGCATAGGCGCTGGATTGCGGGAAAGTCGATGCGGGGCCCCCGCGGCGGCGCCCCGCAATTACCGGCAAGGGCAGATCGTCGGACCCACTCAGATCGGGCGCACCGAACTCTGACATTCAGAGGAAGGCGCGTGGCATGCGATCCAATCAGTTGCTACCATGCGCCGGACTAGTTCCTCATCATGCTCATCCCCTCGCAACCGCGCGGCCCATGCATGCCTGCATCCAAACGCGCCTCGCGTCAGTCGATGCAAGGCGCGATGAAAGGCGATAAGAACGATTGGGGACCCACGTCAGCCAGTGAAAAGATAGGGCCAGTCGAAGCGATGCGTGCCGGATTCGGCTCAGCCTGTGCCGTTAGTGAAAGGCAATCGGATGCGGAACTCCGGTGACTCTCTAACGACGACGGTGCACGATGGAGGGAGAGTGCCGGGTGGAAAAGGATCCGCGTGGTCATATGACCTGGCATTCACGCGCAACCTGGGACTGATCAGCGCCCAGGAGCAGGATCGGCTTCGGAAAAGCCGCGCGGCGGTCGCGGGCCTGGGCGGCGTCGGTGGAATCGACTTGGTTGCACTCGCTCGACTGGGCATCGGCGCGTTCACGATCGCCGACCCCGACGTGTTCGAGATCCACAACACAAACCGGCAATACGGCGCGACGCACTCGTCCGAGGGACGCTCCAAGGCGGACGTCATGTGCGAGATCGTGCAAGACATCAATCCTGAGGCCCGCGTCCGCGTGTTTCGCGAGCCCATCGGGCCGGGAAATGCCGACGCTTTTCTCGATGGCGCAAGCGTCCTGGTGGACGGAATCGATGCCTTCGAGATCGATACCCGTCGCCTGCTTTTCCGGAAGGCACGGGAGCGGGGGATTTACGGACTGGGAGCCGGGCCCGTCGGCTTCAGCACGGCTTGGGTCATCTTCGCGCCCGATGGCATGACTTTCGACCGCTATTTCGACCTTACCGATGACATGGATGAGGTCGAAAAGTTTGTCGCCTACGTCCTCGGGATGGCGCCCTCGTCGACCCAACGAAGCTATATGGACCTGTCGCATCTCGATGTAACCAGGCATACGGGACCCTCAGCCGGCCTGGCGTGTCATCTGGCGTCCGGCGTTGTTGCGGCGGAAGTGCTGAAAATTCTGTTATCGCGCGGGCGGCTTTACGCGGCCCCCTTCTACCATCAGTTCGACGCGTATCTCGGTCGATTCGTCCGGAAGCGCTTGCTCGGAGGGAACCGCCATCCCTTGCAGTGGTTCAAGCGACGATGGTTGACGAGTTACCTCCGGCGTCGCGTCGGAACCGCCGGATCGTGAGTGCACGGGAATAGTCTGCAAGAGAAAAAAGGGGGCTCCCGATGGCAAACTTGCTCGACCGGTACGTGACGTTGCCCTTGACGAGGTTCGTCGAGGGCGTGCTCCTGCGGCGGCAGATGGAGCGCCTCTACCTCGTTTTCGGCGGCCACATCTTCTTCCAGACACTTCGTACGGCCGTTCAGCTCGACCTGTTTAGCCTGCTGGCTAAAGAAGGTCCGCTTACACGGGAGGAAATCGCGCGACGCCTCGGGATCGCCGAGCAGCCCGCTAGGATCGTGCTCTTGGGGCTTACCACGGTGGGTCTTGTCCGCAAACGCGGCAGGAACTACTCGAACAGCCACCTCGCAGGAATACTGCTCGACAAGCGCAGCCCCCGGAAGATCACTGCCTACGTCGAACTCCAGCACCGTGCCATGTACAAGGGTCTTTTTTGGATGCTGGAGTCGGTGCGCGAGTACCGTAACGTGGGGCTGAAGGAGTTTGCGGGCAACGAGCCCACGCTCTATCAGCGGCTCGCACACGATCCTGAGGTGGAGCAGATCTTTCAGGACGCGATGCAGGAACTCTCCGTGCAGGCGAATGCGGACATGGCGAGGTTTGTCGATCTGACCGGGGTGAAGCACCTGGTGGACGTGGGTGGCGGCGACGGAACGAACATCATCGCGCTAGCGCGTCGGTGGCCGAACCTCCGTGCGACAGTCTTCGATTCCCCGTCGGTCTGCGAAATTGCGCGGAAAAACATCGCGGCGTCCGGATTCGCCGCTCGCCTGGACGCGACCCCGGGCGAGTGCTTTGCCGATCCATTCCCGAAGGACGCCGACTGCCTGATGTTCTGCCACTTCTTCACCATCTGGGGCGAGGAGAAGGACCGGGAGCTCCTCAAGAAATGCCATGACTCGCTCCCGTCCGGAGGGAAGGCGATCATCTTCAACATGATGCAGCACGACGACGAGACCGGCCCGTTGAGCGCCGCGGTGGGTTCCCCCTATTTCCTGGCGCTGGCAACAGGTCTGGGGATGCTTTACACCTGGGGCGAGTACGAGTCCTGGATGCGCGATGCGGGATTCCATACCGTGGAGCGGCACAAGCTGCTCCGGGATCATGGGCTCATCGTCGGGACCAAGCAGTGAAGCCATTCATAGGTAACGGTATTTCTCCCCTCGACCGCGCTTAGCGTCCGGCTGGGGCCGTGTGCCATTGCCAAGTCCAATCGGCCCCGGTCGACGTCGGTCGAACCCGAGGAGGTTCTTACACATGACGGCGTGTCGATGAGCTTTACAGTTGTGGTGGATCGCGCCTGGATGCGGCTTTGGCAGATGACGTGTTTTTATATTTAAACCAATGCCATATGACATTAATGCCATACCTGGCACGGCGCATGCATAAGAAGCCAGCGAGCAGAGCTTATTCTGCGACATGGAGACCTAGCATGAAACCGACAAAACTCGTCTCTGCGCTTGCGGCCATTGGCTTTGGGGTCGGGCTGACGCTTTCAGCTGGGCCGGCCAGCGCTGTTGTCCAGATTTTTACCCCCGTCACGGCCTTCCAGGACGACGACCTGGATTTCGTCGTCGATAACCAACCAGTCGGAACAGCAGGTAACGGCATAATTAGCGTCGGCGACCGGATTATTTCGGTGATCAAATTCGGCAACACTCAAGGGATTATCGGAGGGCAAGGCCCGACCCCCATCAGCGGAGAGGAAATAACCGGGGTCGCCGACATCACCGTTGTCGCGGTCCTTGGGGACGGCACCTTGGTTTTCGGACCTTCGGGCGCGGCAGGCGTGTTGAGCGCTTTTGCGGCCGGCACGATGGTTGCGCTGTGGAGGGACCCGGCCAACGATCTGGACGTGATCAACTCGAACTGCGGAACGCGGGCGAATTGCATACTGAACGCTGGCTTGGGTGAAGGCGTTCCGCTCTACCTGACGGCCGGAAACTTTGGCGACACCGATTTCTTCTGGACCAGCCTCCCCGGCGCTGGTGGCGCCAACATTGCCACCGTGCAAAACGGGGGTTCGAGCACTGCTTTCGGTGCCTTTAGCTTCGGGCTTCAACCCGGTATCAACAACACTGGGTTTACCTTGGGTTTGCAGTCGTGCCTCCCGCAGTGCGCGGGTGGGGGAGACGACAACATGATTCAGATTACGGGCTCGGGAAACATTCTGGGCGGGCAGGGACTCGTTCCGGCTCAGTGGACCGCCAGAAGCGATAACGATTTCCAGGTCGTACCAGTTCCTGAGCCCGGTTCCTTGGCGCTACTCGGATTGGCACTGGCGGCTGCAGGCTGGGGGCCGCTGCGCAGGAAACTCAAGATGTAACGCAGCGCCATCTGACTTTTCAGAGCCCCCTTCTTCAGGGGGCTTTTCGTTTTTGGGCGGCGCGGATTCAGACGTTGTCGCCTAGACGGGCAAACGAGCGATCGCCCTTGGTAGCGATGAAGGCTGTATCCGGATAGCCACTCAGCAGCGCGCGAACGTCCTGAATGACGCTTTCCCACGGCCCCGCTTCCAGCTGAGAAGTCCTGATCCCGGAACGCGATCGCCCCCAACATGGGATAGGCATCCGCGTTGCTCGAGTCGACCTCTAGAACTTGCCGAGAGGTATCGCAAGCCTCCTGGTACGCAGCAGCCTGGAATTGCGCCTGGGCCTGTCGCAGGAGGTCGGCGACCTGTTGCTTGGTTCCTTTCCCGCCGGAGATCGAGCGCCAATCTCGGGGCGGCATCGGGCTACGCGGCTTCTTGGCCATCTCCCGTTCCGGCTTGCGAGGCCGACCCAGCGAGCAAATCGGCCACTGCGGGCCGCCCGCTCCGTATCGATGGCGGACGCGCGTGACCGATTCGGAAGACCATCAGCGGCAAGACGTCCGTGCAAAGTCGGGACCAGCCGGAAGCAAGCCGTCGGCGAACGCCTTCTTCCACGTCGCGATAGCTCTCTAGCGCGAGCAACGCGGCCCCAGCGAGCGGCTGGAACGCCATGCCGAAGGAGGTCGCGCGCAGCCAAATCCGCTCGAGCGCGCGGCCAACCGCGACCGCCCCGCGATCGAGATCGAGCGACGTGGCCAGCGCACAGACGTGCGGCGCCATCCGGCATGGCAGGTAGGCGCCGCGGAATCCGATAAAGCGGTGCGTGCCGAGCGTATTCAACACGCGCATTACGCCCCAGTGGCGAAGCCCCTTGAATAGCGGGTGCATCGGAGCTTCGATCTCCAGCGCCCCGGGAGGCAGTCCTTCGGATGCCGTCGCGTGCCAGCCGACGTCGAAGCGAATGCTCGAGAAGAGATCGGCATGAAGCGGCTCCGAGCAAAAGCGCGCGGTCTCGGCGATCGTTACGAGCTGCAGCGCCTGTCGGCGCAGTTCGGGCGCGTCGAGCCAGAGCAGCCGGACACCGGCAACGGCCCCGCCGTCCGCCGTGATCTGCCTCTGCTGCTCGCCCGAAAACTCCGGACCCCGAAACATCACGCGACGGTTGGTATGCCGCATCGGAATGGCGGCCTCGAGCGCGCTCGCCTGCGCCGGACCTGGCGTGAAGCGCAGTTCCGCAAGTCGGCTCCCGGAGAATCCACCGTCGGCCCCGATCACCTCGGCGAGGAAGCCGAGGGACGCCGCCCGCAAGGCCATGTTCTCCACCACCGCGCCGAGGGAAACGAGCGCCAGCACCCGGCGATGGAATGGGGCACTTTCGAACTCCGGACTGCCGCGGATCACAATCGCACCGTCGCCGATCTGGAACCGCACCATGTGGCGGTTGTCGGCCGATGGTGCGAGAACGCCCGCCGCGATGACCGACTCCGACTGCGCGCGATTCAGCATTGTCATCTGCTTCGGCTTGGACAAACGGCAGCCCCGCATGGGGCCGCCCAGGGTCTCGCAATCAGCCACTGCAGGCGGCCAGTACCCTGTACGCTCCAACGCGACCGCCACGCCAAGCGACCGACGGATCTGGACCCGCTGCGCTTCGGGTACCCGCCGAAGCCGGAGGAGGATGCAGTTTGTAGTCGGACGTGGCGGCCATCGTCGGTTGCTCGACCATTCGCGCAAGCTTCGCCGCGTGGGCAATGCAATCATAATATCCCGTGCAGCGACAAACCTTGCTCCTCCTCCCGTGCGGGAACACTCCGGACATCGCATTTGGATGGCGTTAAGCGTCCTACCAGGTAGCGCGAGTGTGCGTGCCGGCTTGGCACGCATCGGCCGGCTCCCGGTCATCGAGGTTTTGCGCGTCGACCTCTGGCTCGCCTTCCGCAACGTGCTCCGGCAGCGACGCCGGAGCTTGGTCGGCATCGTATCGGTCGCGTTCGGCGTCGTCGCGCTGCTCCTCGCGGCCGGCTTCATCGAGTGGATCTACTTGGGCGATGCGCGAAGAGCACGATCCGGTCCGGGCCTCGGGCACATCCAGGTCGTGCGCAAGGGGTATCTCGACTCGGGACAGGCGGACCCGTTCGCGTTCGTCTCCCGGCGCAAAGCCCGGAGCGCCAGCGTCGCTCGAGCGCTGGCCGCGGCGTGACGACCCTGTCGCCACGGCTCGGGTTCAGCGGGCTCGCCAGCCTCGGGGACACGACGATCTCGTTCCTCGGCGAGGCTATGGACCCGGCACGGGAGGGCGAGCTCGCGGGGTCGGTCCTGATCGAGGAGGGCGAAGCACTCGTCGCCCACGTCGCCCGCGAGATCATCATGGGCCGCGGACTCGCCGCGAACCTCGGCGTGAAAGTCGGCGACACGGTGGTGCTGCTCGCCAACACCCGTAGCGGCGGCATCAACGCAGTGGAGACGCAGAGTGCGCGGCCTGTTCTCGACGATCACCAAGGCGTACGACGACGCCGCGCTGCGCGTGCCGCTGGTGACCGCGCAGGAGCTGCTGCGGATGACCGGGGCGCACCGTTGGGTAGTGCTTCTCAACAGCACCGCGGCGACCCCGGCGACGACAGCTGAGCCTTCGCGCCCAGCTCGATCCGAAGCGCTTCGACGTCGTGCCGTGGTACGAGCTCGCCGACTTCTACAACAAGACGGTCGAGCTCTTCTCGAAGCAGGTGAACGTCATGAAGCTGATCATCGCGCTCATCATCGTGCTCAGCATCTCCAACACGCAGACGATGACCGTGCTCGAGCGCACGAGCGAGATCGGCACCTCGATGGCGCTCGGCGTGACGCGCGCGCAGACGCTGCGGCGGTTCCTGCTCGAGAGCCTCGTGATCGGTCTCGTCGGCGGGCTCGTCGGACTGGCTCTGCGGCATGGTGCTCGCCAAGCTGATCTCGCTGGTGGGGATTCCGATGCCCCCGCCACCCGGGATGGCGCGCGGCTTCGTCGGGCAGATCCGCGTGACGTGGGGCCTCGCCGGAGACGCCATTCACGCTCGCGCTCGTGACCACGCTGCTCGCGGGGTTGTACCCTGCGTGGAAAGCATCGCGGATGCATGATCGTCGACGCCCTCCGTCACGCCCGCTGAGCCCATGGCCTGGCCGGCAAGATCGCGTCAGCATCCTTCGCCTCGCGGCCCGGAACGTCCGGCGGCAGCGAACTGCGCACGGCCATGACGCTCGCGGCGATCGTCTTCGGGGTGGCCGGGCATCGTCCTGAGCGGCGGCTTCGTGCAGGACATCTTCGTCCAGCTCGGCGAAGCCCTGATCCACTCGCAGTCGGGTCACCTGCAGATCGCCAAGCGCGGCTTCTTCACGTTGGGTCGCGCAAGCCCGACCAGTACATGATCGACGCGCCGGACGAGATCCGGGCGCGGATGTCCGCGCTACCCGAGACGGACGACGTGATGCAGCGGCTCAACTTCTCGGGCCTGATCACCAACGGCCGCAGCGACCTCGCCATCATCGGCGAGGGACTCGAGCCGGCGCGCGAGGCGCGGCTCGGCAGCTATCTCGTGCTAGCCGCAGGCCGCCAGCTGACCGACAAGGACCGCTACGGCATGCTGATCGGGTACGGCGTCGCGCGGGCGCTCAAGCTCGCACCCGGCGATCGCGCGTCGCTCGTGCTGAACACGGCCGACGGTGCGATGAACACGCTGGAGTTCGAGGTCGTCGGCGTGTTCCAGTCGTTCTCGAAGGACTACGACGCACGCGCCGTGAAGATCCCGCTTGCGCGCCGCGCAAGGAGCTGCTCGACACGAAGGGCGTCAACGCGCTCGTTGTCGTCGCTCAAGCGGACGCGAGACACGGATCGCGTGGCGCGCAGCCTCGCGGCCTCGCTCGGCGGCCGAGCAGCTCGAGGTCCGGCGCTGGGACGAGCTGAACGACTTCTACGCCAAGACCGTCGAGCTCTACGATCGCCAGTTCGGCGTGCTGCAGCTCATCATCCTCGCGATGGTCCTGCTGAGCGTCGATGAACACCGTCAACATGACGGTGTTCGAGCGTACCGGCGAATTCGGCACGATGCGCGCGCTCGGCAATCGCGGCGTCGACGTCTTCGTGCTCATCCTCGTCGAGAGCACGCTGCTCGGGTTCATCGGCGCCACAGCAGGCGTGCTGCTCGGCGTATTGCTCGCGTGGATCATCTCGGCGATCGGAATTCCGATGCCGCCGCCACCGAACGCGGACATCGGCTACACCGCGCAGATCCGGCTTGTCCCGTCGGTCGTCGCGGGCGCGTTCGCGATCGGATTTCTCGCGACCGTGCTCGCGGCGATCGCGCCCGCGTTACGAGTGGCGCGCACCCAGCGTCGTCGACGCGCTTCGCCAGAACGTCTGATTAGGACGTCGTCATGTCACGACAGTGCGACCCGAGCGTTGTCGTCTTGCAGAGACAGTTGAAAACCCCACGGCACTCTGGCATTTTTCGCCTCGGCGGGGGCGTCGCGGCAGCGCGGACGCCGACCGGGTTTATTACAACTACAAAATACGAGGTGGCATGGAACCTATCGGCGCAGATCCGACGCATTCGTATTGGCTTTCCCATTCTCGCATCACCTCCTCGATACTGTACGACCAGCACGGCCCCACGCTCAGCATCGAAACGCGCAAGAGCGAAGCCCGGCTTCGGCAGGCGGAGCGTGACACCGGTGACGGCGTGATCCTGAGAGCGAAGGTCGCCTCGTCCCTCGAGCACTTCGTCGCAGCGAGCACGCTCGTGGAATCGCGTTATGCCTGGCGCGGCTATTCGACGGACATTGGGGGCGAGGCGTTGCCTACCGGCGTGACGTTGATCGCGATGCAGGACCTCCTGACCACCGGCACACTGGTGCTGCGTCCGGACGGACCTTCCGGCCTGGCGGCCGATGTGAGCTTCGGCGACGCGATGGATGCTTTACGCAACCGCGGCCGGCGCATCTGCGAGGCGAGCCGGCTCGCGATCGATGCCGCCGCCGACTCGCGAACCACGCTGGGCGCACTGGTCGGCCTCGCCTATCTCGTCGCACGGGTGGTGCACGGTGCAACGGACGTGTTCGTCGAGGTCAATCCGCGCCACGAGCGCTTCTACCGGAGGATGTTCGGCTTCGTGGTCGCAGCGGGGCAGCGGCTTTGCCCGCGGGTGGGCGCCCCTGCCGTGCTGCTGCGGGTCGAGCTCGAGCGCCTCGGTGAAACGCTCGCCGAGATCGGGATCCTCCCCCGCCAGGTGTTCGGCGCGGGCGTCGCGCACGCGCTCGCCGCGTGACGAAACACGGAAGTCCTATCGGACTTCCGTGTGGACGCGATCGCGATTGCTGTCCCGACCGAAGAACCCGTCGTCCGGGGCGGTGAGGACGTCGACGCCGATCACGGTCCGCTTGAACCGAGTCCGGTCAACCCGCGGAGGGATGGTCCTCGACGCCTAGGAACGATCGCCGGGGGAGCGGGCCGGTGATTGCGCTGTTCCCAGGACAGAGGCAAGAACCGGCAGTCACCTTGTGACCGCCGGTTCGTGACGACGCAAGATCTGTCTGCGAGGGCCTGTTTCGGATCAGGCCGATTTGCGACGACGGGCGACCGGAACCAATCCGAGCAGGCCGAGCGCCAGGAGCGCGACCGTCGTCGGCTCGGGCACCTGCCCCGTCACGATCTGAATCTTGTTCCCGATCGCATCCGCGTAACCCTGCGCATTCGCCACGGCGATGTAGAAGCCATGGCCCGGGAAGTCGTAAGGCGCGGTCGCGTCGCACACCACGGGGAAGCAGATCGAGCCCTGCAGGAAGGCTACATCCACGCCGGATCCGATCGCTTCGATGCTGAGGTTGTCGACACCTGCGTTGTTGATCATGTTGGTGCGTGCCGTAATCGCCGCCGCCTCGCTGTTCGCAACGCCGTCGGTGGCGAAGTTGACGTAGGTGGCGGTTATCGTTTGGTCCGAACCCTGCAGCGCGGTGCTCATCGCGTTGAACGCGGTCTCCATCGCGGTACTGCCCCCGCTGAATGCGTCGCCGAGGACCGCGTTCGCCACGTTGGTGCGGGTGGCCGCGCTGTTGATCACGACATGGTTGACCAGCGTTTGAGCGGTCGTTCCGAAGCTCACGACCGTGATCTCGTAGCTGCTGTCGGTCGGGATCAACGAATTGATCGCGTTCGCGAGGCCGGTCTTGATGGTCGTGTAGTTGCCCGCACCGATGCTGCCGGATTCGTCCAGGATGAATCCAAGTTGAATCACGTCTGCGTTTGCGGGCGCCGTTGCGGCGACGGAACCTGCCGCGATCGCCCCCACAGCGAGAAGTTTCTTGAAATGCTTGCTGAACCGATTCATGCCTGCCGCCTCCTGTTGTTCGAGAAAGGATTGCTGGCACCAGTTCAGCAAGCTCTGTGCCTAACCAACAAGTCGTTGATTCGACGGACCGCCTCCGGTGCAACGAGCGTGCGATGTAAGCGACATCGACGTCGACGACGTCGACATGCCCGGCAAGTGTTAAACGAACGTCAACTCAGTGCAGCGGAAGCCGCGGAGTCGCTGTGGACCAGAGCGCTCCGGGAAAGGGAATCGACCTGGGCAATGCATTCACCTCCGCGGTAACGGAGGCGAGGCCGCACCACTCAGAAGTCGTACCGGACTTCGGTGTAGACGCGATCGCGGTTGTTGTACCGCCCGAAGAACCCGTCGTCCGGGACCGGTGAAGATGTCGACGCCGACGCCGATCGCGGTGTTCTTCGCCGGCGTCCAGTTGACCCGCGGGCGAATCAGGCCGCCGCCGCCGCCGAAGGTCTGGATCCACAGGAGCTGCGGTTCGACGTCGGCGTGACCTTGCCGGAGATCATGGCGCTCACACCGAAGCTCCCGGATTGCACGGCGAGCGTGCTCTCCCCGCCGCTGTACAGGCGCTGGAAGGCCTGCACGTTGAGCTTGGCGTCGCGCGGCAGCACGATGTCGGCGCTGACGATCCAGTCGAAGGTGTCCTTCCGGAGCACGCCCTCGGGGCGCATTCGGGTCGGTCGAGGCGAAGTTCCGGCCGTCCGCGTAGACGAGCTCGGCGCGCCCGACGACCTCGCCGAAGTCCTTGCTGACCGTGCCGCCGACCTGCCAGATGCGGTCGTAGCGCGGCTGGAAGACGAACGGCAGCGCCGGATTGACGCTCGGGAGCCGATAGAAGGTCGGCGAACGTGGAGAAGCTGCGGTAGTAGAACGCCGCGAGATCCCAGCCGCCCGACGAGCGTGTTGGCGCGCACGCCGTAGCTCGAGTTGCTCGAGGTTCTGCGACGGCTTCTCCGGGTCGAGGAACGCGGCGGCGACGCTCCCCGGCGTCGGCGACGGCAGCGCGCGCCGGATAGAAGTCCGACGCCCGGCTTGCCGATGTTGTCGAAGCTCTGGAACGGGATCCACACGAGCTCGAGGTGCGAGTCGCCCTTGAAGTACTCGGCGCGCGCGGCCCACTGCGGCATGCGGATGATGTCGAAGCTCGGCAGCAGGAACTCGCGCAGGTCCTTCGCCGAAACGACGTCGGCGACGAAGAAGCCCACGACCTCGCCCCAGACGATGTTCTGCGCGCCGACGCGGAAGTCCCAGCCGGCGCGCCGAAGTCGACGTACGTCTCGCGCCAGAAGGCGCTGAACTTCTGATCGTTGCGCACATCGGAGAGATAGAAGTCCGAAGTCCCGTAGACCACGTCGGCGTCGACGCGCCCGCCGATCTTCCACTTCACGTTCTCCCCGACTCGCCCTTGCGCCGAGAGCTGGAACCGGTTCACCGCGTTGCGACCAGTGCGACGGGTCGGAATAGGTGTAGGCGCCGAGGAAGTCGTAGAACCCGCTGAGGGAGACCGGCTTGTCGCTCGCAGGCGCCGCGGCGGCGGGCGTCGCGCCGAACAAGTCATCGCGCGAGGCCGGGGCGGGCGCCTGGCCCTGCGCGAGGGCCGCGGTGCACCACGACCAGCGGCACCGATCACGCAGGCGAGGTGTGTCAGTCCCGCGAACGCCGTTCGTTCTCATCGTCCTCAGCCCTTCCCCTGCGCCGCCCGCGCCGCGCGCTTGCGCCGCTCGTCGACCACAAGCCAGCGCGTGTCCGCGCGCACGCCGAGCATGCGGATCTGTCCGTCCTCGATGCGCACCAGCCGGTCGGCCTTCGCCATCACTTTCTTGTCGTGCGTCGAGAAGATGAACGTGGTCCCGAGCGACGGTGTTGATGTCCTTCATCAGCTGCAGGATTCCTTCGCCGGTCTTGTGGTCGAGGTTCGCGGTCGGCTCGTCGGCGAGCACGATCTTCGGCTCGGTCGCGAGCGCGCGCGCGATCGCCACGCGCTGGCGCTGGCCGCCGGAGAGCTGGTTGGGGCGGTGATGCGCGTACTTCGAGAGCTGCACGAGCTTCGAGGAAATGGGCGACGCGCTCCCGGCGCTCCGTCCTTCGTCGAGCTCCGGCAGCTGCAGCAGCGGGTACTCGACGTTCTCCGCGGCGGAGAGCACCGGCAGCAGGTTGAAGGTCTGGAAGACGAATCCGATCGTGCGCGCGCGCAGGTCGGCGAGCTGGTCGGGCGTCTTGCCGCTCACGTCCTGGCCGTCGATCGAGATCCGGCCCGTCGTCGGCGTGTCGATGCAGCCGATGAGGTTCAGCAGCGTCGACTTGCCGCTGCCCGATGGCCCGGCGATCGCCAGGAACACGCCCTCCTCGATGGTCAGCGTCACGTCGTGCAGCGCGGTCACGCGCTGCTCGCCGAGCAGATATTCCTTGGAGACGTTCTCGACGCGGACGAGACTCATGACATCGCTGCTCCGCTGACTGGTCGCGCTGACTATACTAGGCGCGCTTCGCAAACGGCTCGAGTCGCCATGACGCCACGCAGCCTTCGTTCCCCGCCGGCCGCGTGCGGCACCGCTGGCCTCGGCAGCCATTGTTGCCGGTCTTGATGTATGTTGCCTCAATAGTAACGCACAAACTGATGTTTCTAAAGATGAAAAACTAGCCACAGGAGATCGTGGAGAAGGCCGACCAGATCCGCTTTCCGGACGAAGGCTTCCAGGTCGACGTCGCCATCGCGAACTCGAACAGCCGGCCAGGTCACCGACACCCGCCAGTACCGCGTGCTGTCGAAGGGCAACGAGAACACGATCGTGATGGTGACGGAGCCCGCCGTCGATCGCGGCCAGATCATGCTGATGAAGGGCCGCGATCTGTGGATCTTCCTGCCGAACGTGTCGCAGCCGGTGCGGCTGTCGCTCGCGCAGCGACTCACCGGGCAGGTCGCGAACGGCGACATCGCGCGCGCGAACTTCGCCGGCGACTACACGCCGAAGATCGTGCGCACCGAGAAGATCGACGGCGAGGACCATTACGTCCTGGAGCTCACCGCGGTCGACCGCACCGTGACCTATCACCGCGTGCTGTACTGGGTGAAGCAGAAGACCTTCTTCCCGCACAAGGCCGAGTTCTATTCGCTCTCGGATCGCCTGCTGAAGACCTGCCGCTACGAGAACTTCCAGTAGATGGCGGGCCGCCCGCGGCCGACGCGGCTCGTCATGCAGGACGCCCTGCGCAAGGGCGAGCAGTCGGTGCTCGAGTACTCGGGGATGGCCCTGCGCCAGCTCGAGGACAAGATCTTCACGCGCGACTATCTCAAGCGGCTCTAGGACTACGCGCAGGCCGTGGTCGAACGCGGCCTCGGCCGGAGAGCCTCGCAGCGTCGAGGTCGCTCGGCTGGTCGAGCTCGCGCAGCCGGTTCCGAATCCCGGCCGCCTCGCCCACACCGAAGAAGTAGGGGTACATCACCCGCGTCGTCTTCGAGAGGTCGGGGCCGCCCGCCGAATTTCTCCAACTGCGGCGGGACCCGCTCGAAGGGCAGGCACAGCAGCACGGCCGGGGCGTCGACCTTGAGGTTGAGCCGTTCGTCGCCGATCTGCTCGAACAGCAGGGCGCGGCGGTAGAAGGGGGCATGGCGCGGGTTCACCTCGATCACGGCGTAGTCGTGGCCGCGGATCTCGTACGCGAACATGTACGCCGTGTGGAAGAGGCCGGCGAGCACGGGCTTGGACACGGTCTGAAAGTCGACCGCGAGGCGGGTGAACTCGCACAGCCGGCACCCGGCCGTCGCGCAGTTCCTTGAGCTCGTCCTGTAGAGCGTCGTCGGCTGAGAGGCCCGTAGCGGAGTCGAGCCGGATGCCCGACCGTTCCGACCAGCTTCGCCTCGTCATAGGCCACGAAGGTGAAGAGGTTCGGATCCTGCGGCTGCCGCGCGCGGGGTCTGGTAGCCGCGATCGCCGTACCGTCGCTCGATCAGCGTGCCGGCCGCCTGCTGGAACCCCTCCCGTTTGGCCACGCGGATCTTGAAGGCCGAATGCTCGGCGCTCGGCTCCTCGAGGCCGGTCGCGCCCTCGTCGGCCAGGGTCAGGCTGCGCAACCGCAGCGGCCGATCGTCGAAGACCGTCAGGCCGCTCTTGAACTCGCGGCCATCGGTCGCGAAGGGAAGCGAGGGCTCGGTCGGAGGCTGGCTCTTCGAGGGCGCGCGATGCCCTGCCGAGCCGGCCACGCAGCCGGTCGACGAGCTTGCGGACCGACTCTTTCATAGAAGCCTGTTCCGGGCGCCTGGCGGGTCGCCCCCGAGCGATCCGCTGGCAGAGTCTACACGCTAGGTAGCCGCAAGGAGTTACCGCTAGCAACTCTCGCGCCTTGTGCGGCACCGGGGCGAAGATGATTGTTTTGCAAACACTTTAGCGCGCGGAGAACCGACGCGCTTGCCCAGCGTAGGTGACGAAAAGTAGAGCAGATCGACAATTCTCGGCCTTACCGACAGCTCGGGCAAAACAAAAAGGGCGGCCGAGGCCGCCCCTTCGCGCCGACGCCTGGGGCGTCGTCTAGCGCGTAGCTCTGCGCCGCGCGAACCCCAGTCCCGCGAGTGCAAGACCCAGCAGCGCAAGACTGCCGGGCTCCGGAACCTGGCGGAGCCGCGAATCGTTATCGGTATCCTGCCTGAAGGAGAAGTTCACTCGGGGACCACCGTCGCCGAAGCTTACGGTCAGCACATGATAGAGATCAGTGACGGGGTCGTTCGGGATGATCGCTACGACCCTCGAGTACGTTGCGGTGGCGAGCCCCGTCGAACCCTGTGAGGAACGTGAAATCCGCCCCTTGCGCCGAGTCGGGCGTACCCGTGTTCGGGTCGGTGGTGTCGAACACCGTGAGACCCGGCCGGCCGTCGAGCACGAGCGTCACCAGTTGACCGAGATTGTCGGAGTTGATGGCGAACTGCCAAGGCGCCGCGAACGAGTCTCCATCCAAGGACAGCTCCCAAAGCGTCCCCGTCCCCGACGGCACCGCCCTGGCCGGCACCCGTTGCGGCCCATGCGACCGTCTCGGACAAGCCACCCGAGAACGTCGCGGTCACGCTCATGCCCACCATGTCATCCCCGAGCGTCACGAAGCCCGTCAGGCCAGGGATGTGTCGACGATCGCGTTATTCTTGACGATGACGGCGGCCGCATGCGACGGACCCGTACCGAGCGCTATGCCGCAGACCAACGCCAATCGCAATGGCTCGTCAGCAACCTAGACAAACGACCTGTCATAACCTCGCCCTCCCCGATGTGCGACTCAATCACGTCTGAGGGCTGAAAGAGCAGGTTTCGCGCCAGCATTGGAAAACGGTTTGAAAACAGAAGGTTCGAGCGGAGATCGGGACGCTCCGGCCACACGCCATCGCGCAGACTGTAAATCGGTCCGACATCTGGACAGCGCTCGGACTTTTCCAGCCGAACATGCGTCGCACGTTGCGGCCCCTGACGCGCGCCCGGGCAGCGCTGGCTTCGGCGCTCGGGCGAATCAGAACCCGAACACCCGCCGTGCGTTGTAACCCGCGCACCCGCTCCCGGACCCCCTCCCGCAACGCATCCACCCGCGCCAGGCACCCGATCGGATCGCCGATGGTGTGCGGATAGTCGGAGCCGTACATCACGTTGTCGCTGCCGAACACGCTCACGGCCATCTCGAGCGCGTCCTGGCGGAACACGACGGCGTCGGCGTAGACCTGGCGCGCGTAGTGCGAGGGCTTGAGCTTCGTCTTGGCCGCCGCGGCGGGAATGTTTTCCCAGCACTGGTCGAGGCGCCCGATCAGGAACGGCAGCGCGCCGCCGCCGTGCGCGGCGATGATCTTGAGCCTTTCGTGCCGGTCGAAGAAGCCGTCGTAGATCATGCGCGCGACGGCGAGCGAGGTGTCGAACGTGAAGCCGAGCGAGGCGACGAGCTGGAACTCGTGCATGGCCAGCTCGCCGACGCCGGGCGGCGCGGTGGGGTGGACGAGCACCGGCAGCGCGGCGGCGTCGATCGCTTTCCAGATCGACGCGAAGCCGGGGTCGGTGAGGGGCTTCCCGGCGATGTTCGCGAGCACCATCACACCCGCAGCGCCCTTCGCCGCGGCGCGCTTCAGCTCCTCGAGCGCGAGGTCCGCGTGCTGCCACGGCAGCGAGCAGAACCACCGGATGCGCCCCGGATGCGCCGTTTGCGCCTGCGCGAACGTGTCGTTCATCCCCTGCGCCGCCTGGAGGCTCACCTGCGCGTCGCCCCAGAAGACGTTCGGGCAGGTGAGCGACACGACGGAGACGTCGATGCGCGCCTTGTCCATGTTGCGGATGCGCAGGTCCCAGTCGAACATCGCCGGGACCGGCGTCATGAACGGCGCGCCGTCGAGGTGGATGGCGCGCAGCCCGCCTTTCACTTCCTGCAGCGTGTAGCGCGGGCGGCCGTGCTGCTCGAGCAGCTTCACCCAGTCGTGGGTGAGCATGTGGGTGTGGACGTCGATGACGGGGGACATGGGGGCGTTGGATGCGGTTTGAGTTTGCTGGGGCAGGCAAAGAAGTGATCCTACGGGCGTTGCTCAGCGCACGCTGAACGTATCGACACCAGCTCGCCGCAAGAAGTGACGCGAGCGCTCGGGGACGAGCGATCGACAAATCGGCGAGCGTCGAACACGCGAGCAGCTCCACGACCGCGATGGCGAATGCGGGACGGCTGAAACGACAGAATTCGGATCGATCGTCGCGAAGAGCTCGAATTCCGTCGCGGGGCAGCGCGAGGATTCACCGTTCCCGAAGGTGGACCACTCCATCTGAGTGCCGTCGTGACGTCGCGGCCGGCGATCTCACGCGAGCGGCGGAAGTCGACGCACTCGCTCGAGGAGAACCTTCACGCGGGGGCGAACGAGGCGGTCTTTCGCCTGCTCGAGGAACGCGATGACTTGCGCGCGGGTGACGGTGGGGAACCCGGCGAGGAAGTCGTCGATCGACTCTCCGCCTTCCAGGTAGTCGAGGAGCGTCTGCACGGGCACCCGGGTCCCGGAGAAGACCGGCGTTCCGCCCAGCACATCAGGGCTGCAGGAGATCACAGTGCTTTCCACGCAAGCAGTCCTCTCCCGTCGGCGGGCCGGCAACTGCGGACGCGCGGAGCGCCGCGTCGGACGTGGCGCCCTGGCATCGGGATCCGCGATCCCGGCGCTTTACGGCGCCCCGCATTTACGGAAGGCCTACACTCAATTCGCTTTCGCGCCGGAGGCTTTGACGACCTGCGCCCACTTCGCGATCTCGCTCTGCACGTAGGCCGCAAACTCGTCGGGCGAGTTGGTGACCGGCTCCATGCCGATGCCGAGGAGCTTCTCGCGCACGTCGGGCAGGCTCAGGATGCGCACGATCTCGGCGTTGAGCTGATTCACCACCGGGCGCGGCGTGCCGGCGGTGGTGAACACGCCGAACCACGCGCTGACGTCGAACCCGGGCAAGCCCTGCTCGGCGATGGTCGGCACCTCGGGCAGCAGCGGCGAGCGCTTCGCGCCGGTCACCGCGAGCGAGCGCAGCTTGCCGGCGCGGATGTGCGGCAGCGCGGTCGGGATGTCGCCGAAGGTCATCGAGATCTGCCCCGCGAGGAGGTCGACCATCGCCGGCGCGCCGCCCTTGTACGGGATGTGGACCATGTCGACGCCGGCCATGGTCTTGAAAAGCTCGCCCGCGAGATGCTGCGAGGTCCCGTTGCCGGCCGAGCCGAAGGTCAGCTTGCCCGGATTGGCTTTCGCGTACGCGATCAGCTCGGCGACGTTCTTCGCCGGCACCGACGGATGCACCGACAGCGAGTTGTTGATCGAGGCGGCGATCGTGACGGCGCGAAGTCCTTCACCGCGTCGTACGGCATCGCGCTGTAGAGGCTGACGTTGATCGCATGCGTCGCGATCGTGCCCATGACGAGCGTGTAGCCGTCGGGCGCGGCTTTCGCGACGATGTCGGCGCCGATGTTGCCGCCGGCGCCGGTGCGGTTCTCCACCACCACCGGCTGACCCCAGTCGTCCTGCATGCGGGCCGCGATCGTGCGGGTGAGCGTGTCGAGCGCCCCGCCCGCGGCGAACGGGGCAATGAAGCGGATGGGCTTGGCCGGGTAGGTCTGCGCCGCCGCCCCGCCGGCGAGCGCTAGCGCCGCAGCGACTGCGAGCGTGCGTCCGAGCGCCATGTCCTCCTCCCTGTCGTTCCGGCGGATCATGCCACGCTGCGCTACATTTGCGCCTCGCCATGCGCCTCCTCTGCCTCGTCGCCGCGATCTGCCTCGCCGGCGCTGCGCTCGCGCAGTCGCTCCCGTCCGGCCTGCCGGGCCTCTCGCCCGCGCCAAAGGCGGTCGCACCCGCAGCGGCGCCGCCGGCCGTCGAATCCGATGGCTCGCTGGAAAAGCGACTCGCCGACGCGCGCACCGAGCTGGCGCGCCTCGGACAACAGGTCACGACCCGCGAAGGCGTGCCGGCGGGCGTGCCCAACGACGCGCTGATCGAGCGGCGCGCCACCGCCGAACGCCTCGTGCGCAGCTACGAGCAGATGCTCGACAACGAACGGGTCCTCGCCGAGACGCAGCGGCGGCGCGCGGAGCTCGGCGCCAGGGCTTCGGCCTGGAGCGGGTTTGCGACCCCGCCGCCCTATTCGATCCTCATGGTCGACGAGCTGCGCGGGGCTATCGCGTCTGCGCGCGACCGGCTGGAGGCGGCCGAATCGAAAGTGAAGCTGCTCGAGGCGCAGGGCGACACCGCACGCGAGCGTCTGTCGCGTGCGCAGGCGGCGCTGCGCCAGGCCACCGAGCGGACCGAGAGCGCGGCGGAGGGTCAGCGCGCCCTCGCCGCGTGGGAGCGTGAGTCCGCAGAGCTGCGGGCCCGGTTCGAGGGGGCGCAGGTCGCGCTCATCGATGCCGCGCGGCGCCTCGCGGTCGCCGAATCGGAGGAGGCGCGCGACGAGGCCGCCTTCCTCGACCGGCAGCTCAAAGTCGCGTCCGGAGCCGCCACCTTTCCGCGCGCCGACCTCGACCGCGTCCTCGCCCGCCTTGCCACCGAGCGCGCAGCGCTCGAGCGGGAGGCGGCGCAGGTGCGCACCCGCGAGGAGGCACGGCGCGCGGCGCTCGAAGCCGCACAGGCCGAGCTGGACGCCGCGCGCGCCGCGCCGGCGGGCGACGGCGGCGCGCGCGTCGCCCAGCTCGAGCGCGCGCTCGACTTGCGCCGCGTGCAGAAGCAGAACGCCGACGTCGGCTACGACCTGCTGCGCGCACTGATCGACCTCAACAGCTTCAGCCGCTCCACCTGGGAAGGCCGCTTCGAAGTCGCGAGCTCGAGCGATCCGGCGAAAAAGCGCGCCACGTACGAGGGCGTGGTCGGGTTCCTGAAGCGCGCCCAGCCCTGGCGCGAGTACGTGGCGAACGAGCTGGCGGTCGTGCGCGGCCGCATCGCGCAGGCCGAGAACCAGCTCGCCGTTGCCGCTTCCGCCGACGATGCCGCGGGTGCCCGCGCCCTGCTCGACGCCTGGCGGGAGCGCGAGGCCGTGTACGCGCGGCTCCAGTCCGCGATCGACCGCGAGCGCGCAACGCTCCTGCGCTGGAAGGAGGAGTTCGAGGGCACGCGCGGCGCGCGGCCGCTCTGGGCCTATGGGATCGACGCCTGGTACGCGGCGGCGAGCGTCGGGCGGAGCGTCTGGAACTTCGAGATGTTCACCGCGGAGGACACCGTCGAGGTCGACGGCCGGAAGATCACCTCGACGCGCAGCGTGACGGTCGGCAAGAGCGTGGGCGCGATCGTGCTGCTCGTGCTCGGCTACCTCGTGGTGTCGTGGCTGGTACGGCGCCTCGAGCGCACGCTCGTCGGCCGGCTCAAGGCCGACCCCGCCGCGGCGCGGACCGTGCGGCGCTGGCTGCAGGTGATCCTCGTCGCGGTGCTGTTCGTGCTGGCGCTCGACCTGGTGAAGATCCCGCTCACCGTGTTCGCGTTCCTCGGCGGGGCGCTGGCGATCGGGTTCGGCTTCGGCGCGCAGGTCCTCATCAAGAACTTCATCAGCGGCGTGATGCTGCTCATCGAGCGCCCGCTGAAGGTCGGCGACATCGTGCAGATCGGCGACATCGTGGGCACGGTCACCAACATCAGCATTCGCTCCTCGACGATCCGCACGACCGACGGTATCGAGACGCTGGTTCCCAACTCGACCTTCGTCGAGTCGAACGTCACCAACTGGACCTACTCGAGCCCGCGCGTGCGCCGGTCGGTGAAGGTCGCCGTGGCATACGGCTCGGACACGCGCAAGGTCGGCGACACGCTGCTCGCGGTCGCCGAGCGCCACGGACAGATCCTCAAGGATCCTGCTCCGCGCGTCATCTTCGAGGACTTCGGATCCAACGCGCTGGCGTTCAGCCTCGAGTACTGGATCGACTACGCGAAGGGTGCCGACGGCCGCCAGATCGCGAGCGACGTGCGCTTCATGATCGAGAAGGCGCTGGCGGACGCCGGCATCGGCATCCCGTTTCCGCAACACGACGTGCACTTCGACGCCGCGGCGCCCCTGCGCGTCGAGGTCATCTCGCGCGCCGACGCCCAGCCGGTGCGGGGTGCCGCGCGCGGGTGACGAGCCCCCGCTCGTCATTCCGGGGCCGCACAGCGGCACCCGGAATCCAGGAATCCGGCTCAAGAGGTCACTGGATTCCGGGTGCTGCCCTGACGGGCAGCCCCGGAATGACGGCGTCTCGCGATGGCAAGCGCGTCGGGACGCGTATATCCTCCGAGCCTTCTGCCCAAGGGAGACCTGCCGTGATCCGCCTCGCCGTTGCTGTGCTCGCTTTCCTCGCCGCCCCCGCCCTGGTCCATGCCCAGGCCCTGGACGGCACGCTCAAGAAGATCCGCGACTCGAAGACGGTCACGATCGCCTACCGCACCGACGCCCTGCCCTTCTCGTTCGAGGAGAACAAGCAGCCGGCCGGCTACACGGTCGACCTGTGCAAGCGGGTCGTGGCGAGCCTCGAGCAGCAGCTCAAGACGCAGCCCCTGCAGGTGAAGTGGATCGCGGCGACCTCGCAGAACCGCATGGAGCTCGTGCGCAAGGGCCAGGCGGACATGGAGTGCGGGTCGACCACCGCGACGCTCTCGCGCATGGAGCAGGTCGACTTCTCGAGCCCGGTGTTCGTCGACACCACCGGACTGCTCGTGAGGAAGAGCTCCGGCGCGAAGTCGCTCGGCGGCCTCGGCGGGAAGAAAATCGCCGTCGTCGACGCAACCACGAACCAGAAGGCGCTCGAGACGGCGCTCAAGAAGCAGCTCGTGAGCGCCACGGTCGTGCCGGTGAAGAACCGCGACGAGGGCATCGCCGCGCTCGAGGCCGGCACCGTCGACGCGCTCGCCAGCGACAAGATTCTCCTCGTCGGGCTGGCCGGGAAGGTGAAGGACCCGTCGCAGTACGAGCTGCTCGCCGACGACCTCGGCTTCGAGCCGTACGGCATCGTGCTGCCGCGCGGGCGACGCGTCGTTCCGCCTCGCCGTCAACCGCGCGCTGGCGCAGATCTACAACAGCGAGGCGATCGTCGAGGTGTTCCGCCGCACCTTCGGCCCCAACGTGGCGCCGAGCCCGGCGCTCGTGATCATGTACGGCCTGAACTCCTATCCGGAGTGACGCACATAGGCCGGGCCCCTGCCCGGGCGTGAACCCCCGTCGGCGGGGAGACCGTGGCTTCACTTGCACTACATGAAGCGGACGGCGGCGCGACGATCGCGCTCGCCGGCCGGCTCGACGCCTACTCGGTCGGGCCGCTGTGGAGCACGGCGCGCGCCGCGCTCACGTCGCACCCGCGCGCCCGGCTCCGCGTCGACTGCTCCGCGGTCGACTACTGCGACGGCGCGGGCGTCGCGCTGCTCCTCGACATGCTCCGCCAGCCGCGTCCCGAGGGCGCCGAGGTGCGCATCGACGGGCTTGCCGAGCGCTTCCGGAGCCTCCTCGACCAGTTCGACCCGAAATCCTTCGCCGAAAGCGCCCCCGAGCGTCCGCGGCCGGGTTTCGTCGAGCGCGTCGGGAGGGCCGGCGCGGAATTCTGGGCCGACCTGCGCGGGCAGATCGCGTTCGTAGGCGAGGCGACGTCCGCGCTCGCGTACGCGCTGCGCCACCCGCGCATGCTGCGCTGGCGCGACATCCTCTACGTCGCCGAGGAGGCCGGCGTGAACGCGCTGCCGATCGTCGCGCTGATCGGCTTCCTGATGGGCGTGATCCTCGCATTCCAGTCCGCGATCGCCATGAAGCAGTTCGGCGCGGAGATCTTCGTCGCGAACCTCCTCTCGCTCTCGATCCTGCGCGAGCTCGGGCCGCTCATGACCGCGATTCTGCTCGCCGGGCGCTCCGGCGCCGCGTTCGCCGCGGAGATCGGCACGATGAAGGTGAACCAGGAGATCGACGCGCTCACCACGATGGGTCTCGATCCGGTCAAGTTCCTGGTGGTCACGCGCGTGCTGGCGGCCACCGCCATGACGGTGCCGCTCGTCGTGTTCTCGGACCTGATCGGACTCATCGGCGGCGCGCTCGTCATGCTGACCTTCGAGATCCCGATCTCCACGTACTACAGCCAGGCCGTGAGCTTCGCGACGCTGACCGACTTCATGGGCGGGCTCGCGAAGTCGCTCGTGTTCGGCGTGCTGATCGCGGGCATCGGCTGCCTGCGCGGGCTGCAGACCGAGACCGGCGCGTCCGCGGTCGGCATCTCGGCGACGAATGCGGTCGTGAGCGGCATCATCCTGATCGTGTTCGTGGACGGCGTGTTCGCGGTCGTGTACTACTACCTCGGCATATGAGCGCGGCCGGCCAGCAGGAAGTCGTCATCCGGGTCGAGAACCTCAGGACCGGGTTCGGCGACTTCATCGTCCACGAGAACGTCTCGTTCGAGATCCGGCGCGGGGAGGTCTTCGCGATCCTCGGCGGCTCGGGTTGCGGGAAGACGGTGCTGCTCAAGCACCTGATCGGCCTGTACCGGCCGCTGGCGGGCCGCGTGCTGATCTCCGGCGAGGACATCGCCACGGCGCAGGGCGAGCGGCGGCTCGCGATCCTCAAGCGCTTCGGCGTGATGTATCAGCTCGGCGCGCTGTTCGGCAACATGACGCTTCTGGAAAACATCCGCCTGCCGCTCGAGGAGTACACCGATCTGCCGGACGACGCGATGGATCTGCTCGCGGAGACGAAGCTGCGCCTGGTCAATCTCGGCGGCGCCGGCCACCTCACGCCGGCCGAGATCAGCGGCGGCATGATGAAACGCGCCGCGATCGCCCGCGCGATGGCGCTCGACCCCGACATCGTGTTCCTCGACGAGCCCTCGGGCGGCCTCGACCCGGTGACCTCGGCGGAGCTCGATCAGCTCGTCCTGCGGCTCTCCAAGAGCCTGGGCATCACCTTCGTCGTGATCACCCACGAGCTGCCGAGCATCTTCGGCATCGCCGACCGGTGCATCATGCTCGACAAGCGCGCGAAGGGCATCATCGCGGAGGGCCGGCCGGCGGAGCTGCGCGACCACAGCCCGAACCCGCGCGTGCGGCACTTCTTCAACCGCGAAGCCGAGAGCGAAGCATGAGCCCGCAGGACCGCTCCAAGGGCGAACCCCGCGCACTTCGCGCGAGGGTAGTCCAATGACCCGCAGGACCGCTCCAAGGGCGAAACCCGAGCGCACTTCGCGCGAGGGTAGTCCAATGAACCCGCCGGGCCGCCCCAAGGGCGAATCCATGGCGCGCAGCGCCAGGGTAGTCCAATGAGCCAGCAGGCCAACTACTTCCGGCTGGGGCTCTTCATCCTCGCGGCGATCGTGGTGTTCATCGGGATCGTGCTGGCGCTGTCGGCCGGGCAGGTGTTCAGGCAGACCGTCGTGCTCGAGACCTACTTCAACGAGTCGGTGCAGGGGCTCGACACGGGCTCGGCGGTGAAGTATCGCGGGGTGCAGCTCGGCCGCGTGACCCGGATCGGCTTCACCCACGATCGCTACGAGCAGGACAAGCCGCGCAGCCAGCGCCGCCAGTACGTGCTCGTGGAGAGCGAGGTGGAGCCGGCGCTGATCGGCACGGCCACCGAGTCCGACCCCGAGCGGCTGCAGCAGGCGATCGAGCGGGGACTGCGCGTGCGCATCGCGCCGGTCGGGATCACCGGGACGGCCTACCTCGAGATCGATATCGTCGAGGGCTCGCCGCCGCCGCTGCCGATCGACTGGACCCCGCAGAACCTCTACATCCCGTCGGCGCCGTCGAGCTACAACCAGATCGTGCGCGGGGCGCAGAACTTCCTCGTCAAGCTCGACCGCCTGGACGTGGAGTCGGTGTTCGCCGACGCGCAGCGGCTGCTCAACACGGCGAATGCGAAGCTCGACCAGGCGCCGATCGACAAGCTCGCGGGCAATGCCGACGCCACGCTCAGAGACGTGCGTGCCGCCGCCGTGCAACTGAACAAGGTGCTCGCCTCGCCGGAGATCACGCAGGCGACGAAGGACCTCGCCGCCGCGGCTGCACGGGCGCGGGAGATTCTCGCCAACCCGAAGCTCGACAAGCTGCCCGAGGACGCGGCAGGGGCGGCGGCGAGCCTGCGCGAAGTCATCGAGAGCCCGCAAGTGAAGAATTCGCTCGCCAACGCCGACCGCATCCTGCGGCGTCTCGACGAGCTCACGGCGGGAAGCGACGCCGACATCGCGGCGGCGCTCACCAACCTGCGGCGCCTCTCCGAGAACCTGCGCGACCTCACCGAGAGCCTGAAGCGCTACCCGGGCGGGATCCTGAGCGACGCCCCGAAGCCGGTCAGGGAGGGAGGGAAATGACCCCGCGCGTTCTGCACCTCGCGCTTGCGATCGCCGTTGCCACGGGGCTCGCCGCCTGCTCGTTCACGCGCCCGCCGGTCGAGCGTGCGACGTACGACCTCGCGCCGACACGCGGTGCTGCACCGGCCGCGGCGACCAAGTCCGTCGCCATAAAGGTGAAGCCGTTCCGTACCGCTCCGCCGTACGACGGCAGAGAGTTCCTGTACCGCAAGTCCGACGGCCAGCTCGTCGCGGACTTCTACAACGGGTTCGCCGCCGGCCCCGGCGAGCTGGTAACGACCGCGACCACCGAGTGGTTGAAGGGGTCCGGCCTCTTTGGCGCGGTGCTCGAACCCGGCATCTCCGCCGACGCGGGGTATGCGCTCGAAGGCGCGGTGCTCGCGATCTATGGCGACCTGCGCGACGGCAAGCGGCCTGCGGCGGTGCTCGACGTGCAGGTGTACCTCGTTCGGGCCGGACCGGACGGCCGGGAGCTCGTCCTCGACCGACGGTTCGGCGAGCGCGTGGACCTCCCCGACGCTGCCCCCGAAGCGCTCGCGAAGGGTTACAACGAGGCGCTGGCGCGGATCCTCGGGCGCCTCGAACGCGACCTCGGGGCGCTCGCCCTCAAGCGCTGACGGCCCATCAGGACGCCGGCTTCGGCGCGGCCTTGGGCTTCGGCTTGGGCCGCGACTTCGCCTCCTCCTCCTTCCGCTTCGCCGCCCGCTCGGCCTCGGTGCAGGGGAAGCTCTTCGCGAGCGCGCCGTTCACGATCGTGCTCGGCCGGGCGTCGGTGAGGCTCGGGTGCTCGCGGAGAAACCGCGCGACGGCGTCCCACGCCTGCCCGGCCAAGACGTTCTCCGGAAGGCAGTACCACCCGCGGTCCGCGTTCGCGCGCGCGACGCCGAGCACGAACCCGGTGAAATACCCGACGCGCGCCGCCAGGCTCGGATCGTCGGTGGACGCGCCGGTGTCTCGGAGCTTCTCGTAGTCGGCGGCGAACCGCACGAGCTCGGCGCCGTCGTACTTCCAGTCCTGGGCGGCTGCTGAAAGGCAGGCCGCGCAGCAGAGCGCCGCGACGGCGCGCGCGAGAAACCCGGCGTTGCGAGTGTGCATGGCCGATTATGCGCACGGCGGCCGCCGTGCGTCAGCCGGGACGCCCATCGGCCCGGGGTCGCAGGTAGAGCGGGACGTAGCGCGCCGCCCACGCCAGGAACACCGCGAGCCACAGGATGGCGGCGGCGACCGAGAGCCACGGCCGCAGCGCCGGCGGCATGAGCCAGAGATCGGCGACGGTGCGAAGAGCGGCGGCCGTGAGCATGCCGAGAAACGCCCACCACGTCAGCGGGTCCGCATCGAGCGCCCGGCCCGAATGGCCGAGCGATACGCGCGACACCATCGCGACCGTCGTGGCGGCGAAATAGCCGATCGTAAGCGCGTGCAACGGCGCGAGGCCGAGCGCGCCCGCGTGACCCGCCGCCGTCGCCAGGCTATCGATCGCGTAGAGCGCGAGCGCCGCCGCGGCCATGACGAGCGTGAGGTGCAGCATGACGAGCAACCGCGCCCGGAAGCTGCCCTTCAATCCCCACTTCACGGCGAGGAACGCCACCCAGGCGGCCATCGGCGCATCGACGAGCCAGAGCCACGCGCGTGCGCCGGCGAGCTCCAGCGCGAAGTGCACGGCGGCCGCGGCAACGAGCAACGGCAGCGACCACCGCGGCCGGAACACCGCGTAACCCTCGATGATGCGGCTCGAGAAGAACGGTACGAGGCGGTGCTCGATGGTGAAGAAGAGCGGGACTAGAAAGAGCCACACCCCGGCGTGGCGGGACACCGCCGCGAACAGCGGCTCGTCGGTGGCGAGCCAGGCACCGAACGAGGCGGCCGACAGCGCGCCGACGAACATGACGACGGTCAGTCCGAGTGCGAAGCGGTCACGGGCGCGGTTGGCCGCCACGACGCTGGCGAGAATGCCGGCGCCGGTTGCCCATCCCGCGACGAGCAGCGCGACACCCGCGAGCAAGACGCGCGCATCGGTCGCGAGCCCCAGATAGAGAAGCACCACGCCGAGCGCCATCGGCAGGCCGGCGTAGAGATGCGCGCGCTGCGGCATCGCCTCGCCGGTCCAGTTCGGCATCGCGGTCATGAGAAACCCGAACACGAAAAACGGGAACACCGTGAAGGTCATGAGGAACGCGTGGGCCCACGGCGGCGGCACGGTCCAGAGAATGGGTGAATACAGACCCGCGTAGCGGCCGCCCAGGTCCGCGAGCCACCAGAGCATCACCGCGACCGCCTGCACGGCGCCGATCAGGAAGAAGAACCGGTGCGGGACGTTGCCGAGCAGGCGAAGCGCTGCGCTCATGCCGTTCCGAAGCGGTGCCGCCACGGCGTCGCGTCCCACCGTGCGGGGATCTCGCAGCCCTGGTACTCGGTCATCGCCGGAACCCCTCGCTCGCCATTGCTTGCGACGAGGCTAGGCGGCGGGGGCTTCTGCGGCGTTGATGTCCGTCAAGGAAGGAAGGCGAGAGGCGCAGCGCCTGGCACTACTCCACCGTCACCGACTTGGCGAGGTTCCGCGGCTTGTCCACGTCGGTGCCGCGGGCAATCGCGGCGTTGTAGGCGAGGAGCTGGACCGGGATCGCGTGCACGATCGGCGAGAGGACGCCGACGTGCCGCGGGGTGCGGATGACGTGCACACCCTCGCTTTCGGCGAAGCGGCTGTCGGCGTCGGCGAAGACGTAGAGCTCGCCGCCGCGCGCGCGCACCTCCTGCATGTTCGACTTCACCTTCTCGAGCAGCGCGTCGTTCGGCGCGATCACGACCACCGGCATGTTCTCGTCCACCAGCGCGAGCGGACCGTGCTTGAGCTCGCCCGCCGGGTAGGCCTCGGCGTGGATGTAGGAGATCTCCTTGAGCTTCAGCGCACCTTCCAGGGCGATCGGATAGTGGATGCCGCGGCCGAGGAAGAGCGCGTCCGGCTTCTGCGCGAAGCGTTCCGACCAGACGCGGATCTGGGGCTCGAGGTTGAGGGCGTGCTGCACATTGCCCGGGAGGTGGCGCAATGCCTCGATGTGCGCCGCCTCGGCGGCCGGGGACAGCCGGCCTTTCAGCTTCGCCAGCACGAGCGTGAGCGTGAACAGCGCCGCGAGCTGCGTCGTGAAGGCCTTGGTCGAGGCGACCCCGATTTCCGCACCGGCGCGGGTGTAGAAGACGAGCCGGGAGGCGCGCGGAATCGCACTCTCGCGCACGTTGCAGATCGCGAGCGTGCGGTCGTGGCCGAGCTCCTTCGCGCGCTTGAGCGCCTCCATCGTGTCGAGCGTCTCGCCCGACTGGGAGATGGTGACGACGAGCTGCTTCGCGTTGGGCACGACGTCGCGATAGCGGTACTCGCTCGCGATCTCCACCGCGGTCTGGATCTTCGCGATCGACTCGAGCCAGTAGCGCGCGACCGACCCGGCGTAGAAGCTCGTGCCGCACGCGATGATCTGCACGGCCTCGATGTCGCGCAGCACGCTCTCGCCCTCCGTACCGAACAGGAGCGGCGTGACCCCGTCGCCCAGGATCGGCTCGAGGGAGTCGGAGAGCGCCTTGGGCTGCTCGTGGATCTCCTTCTGCATGAAGTGGCTGTACGGACCCAGCTCGAGCGAGGCGAGCGAGACGTCCGAGACATGCACCTTGCGCTCGACCGCCTTGCCGTCGCGGTCGAAGATGCGCACGCCGCCGCGCGCCACCTCGGCCACGTCGCCTTCGTCCAGGTAGATCACGCGGCGCGTCGACGAGAGCACCGCCGACACGTCGGAGGCGACGAAGTTTTCGCCCTCGCCGAGTCCGACGAGCAGCGGGCAGCCGACGCGCGCGCAGATCAGGACCTCGGGCGCGTTGAGCGAGACGACAGCTATAGCGTAGGCGCCCACGAGATCGCGCACCGCTTTCTGCGTCGCCGCGAGCAGATCGTGCGTCGCGCCGTAGTAATGGTGCACGAGGTGCGCGATCACTTCGGTGTCGGTCTGCGACTCGAAGACGTAGCCGAGCTTCTTCAGCCGGTCGCGCTGCTCGTCGTGGTTCTCGATGATGCCGTTGTGCACGACCGCGATCTCGTCGCGCGAGACGTGCGGATGCGCGTTCGGCTCGGTGACGCCGCCGTGCGTCGCCCAGCGCGTGTGGCCGATCCCCAGCCCGCCCTTCAGACCGTCGGCCTGCGCCGCCGCCTCCATCTCCGCGACGCGACCGACGCGGCGCACGCGCTTGATGGTCCCGTCGAGCACGGCGACGCCCGCGGAGTCGTAGCCGCGGTACTCGAGCCGCTTCAGCCCTTCGACCAGGATCGGGACGACGTTACGGTTGGCGATGGCGCCGACGATTCCGCACATCTACTTTTTCTTCCTCGGTCTCTGATAGTCCGCGCGCGCCACCTGCGTCTTCTCGTTCAGCGCGAGTGCGCCCGGCGGCACGTCCTTCCACACCGTGGTGCCCGCGGCGATGGTCGCGCCCCGCCCGACGGTGACGGGCGCGACGAGCTGGGTGTCGGAGCCGATGAACACCTCGTCCTCGATCACGGTGCGGTGCTTGTTGGCGCCGTCGTAGTTGCAGGTGATGGTGCCGGCGCCGACGTTGACGTCGCGGCCAACCGTGCTGTCGCCGATGTAGGCCAAGTGGTTCGCCTTGGAACGCGGGCCGAACGTGCTCGCTTTCACCTCGACGAAGTTGCCGACGTGCACGTCCTCGGCGAGCTTCGTCCCGGGACGCAGGCGGGCGTACGGCCCGATGCGGCAGGCGGCGCCGATGTCCGCGTCCTCGACGTGGCAGAAGGGCTCGAGCCGGGTGTCGGCCGCAATGCGCACGTTGCGCAGCACGCAGTGCGACGCGATCGAGACGCGATCGCCCAGCACGACGTCGCCCTCGAACACGCAATTCACGTCGATGGCGACGTCGCGCCCGCACTGGAGCCGCCCGCGCACGTCGATGCGCGCCGGATCGGCGAGCGACACGCCGTCGTCCATCAGCGCGGCCGCGATCGAGCGCTGGTGGATGCGCTCGAGCTCGGCGAGCTGTCCCTTCGAGTTCACGCCCATCGTCTCCGCGACCGCCTGCGGCTGCGCCGCGCGCACGCTCACGCCATCGGCGACGGCAAGCGCGATCACGTCGGTGAGGTAGTACTCGCGCTGGGCGTTGTCGTCGCGCAGGCGCCCGAGCCAGTCGGCGAGCCGGGCGGTCGGCAGCACCATGATCCCGGTGTTGACCTCGCGGATCGCGCGCTCGGCCGCGGTGGCGTCCTTTTGCTCCACGATCCGTTTCACCACCCCGCCCTCGCGCACGATGCGGCCGTAGCCGGTGGGATCGTCGAGCTCGACGGTCAGCACGGCGACGCCGTCCCCCGCGGCCTCGCGCAGGCGCTCGAGCGTCTCCGCGCGGGTGAGCGGCACGTCGCCGTACAGCACGAGCGTCTGCGCGGCCTTCGTGAGCTGCGGCAGCGCCTGTGCGAGCGCGTGGCCGGTACCGAGCTGCGGCACCTGGCGCACCCAGGCGACCGCCTGATCGCCGAGCGCCTCGCGCACGCGCTCGCCGCCGTGGCCGTACACGACGCAGATCCGCTCGGGCGCGAGCGCCCGGGCCGTGGCGAGGACGTGAGCGAGCAGCGGTCGGCCGGCGAGAGGATGGAGGACCTTCGGCAGGTCGGAGCGCATCCGCTTGCCCTGGCCGGCCGCCAGGATGACGACGTTCACTGCGCGACCTTTACTGCGCTGGTTTGCCGCTATTGGCTCCGTGGGTGGCGTCGATGTTAGCACGCACCCTCCGGCCTCCCCTGGAACTACGCCCTCCCGCCGGACCGGGACACGCGCAGGCATCGGGGTGCCGCTGGCGGTGCGTCCTGTGAGCGTATGATCGAATTCGACAGTCATCCAGGCAGAGGGGTCATGCGTAAGTTGCTCATGTGCCGGATACCGTTCCTGGTCACGCTGGCACGCTGGCCAGCGCCGTCCTGCTCGTCGGCGTCGCGCATGCCCAGGTGTACAAATGGGTCGACGACAAGGGGGTCGTCAACTACTCGAGCACGCCGCCGCCCAAGGGCAAGGGCGTCGTCAAGTTGGACGAGGACAACAGCCGCGTGACCACGATCCCGGCGCCGGAGGTGCGGCGCGACGATCCCGCAGCCGCCGCCGATCCGGCGCTGCGCCGGCGGGTCGACCAGCTCGAGCGCGAGGCCGCCGCCCAGCGCCAGAGCGCCGGGCAGCAGGAGGCCGCCTCCGCCGAGGCCTATCGCCGCTGGGTCGAACAGTGCCGCGCCGAGCGCCGCGTCGACTGCGACGACCCGAGCCGCGGTGCCTATGTCGATCCGCGCTACGACTATGCCTACCCTCCCGGATACGCGCGACCACGACCGCTTCCCGCACCCGCGCCGGGGACGTTCCGTCCGACGCCGGACATCGTGCAGGGTGGAGGCGGCGCAGTCGGGCCGTACTACCGGCCGCCGCCCGGCGGCGTCGCGGCGGGAAGCGGCAGCTACGGCATCGGCGGCGGGTACAACCCGGCGCCGCCCGGCGGCGTGATCGTCGCACCCGGTCCCGGCGGCGTCGGCGCGCAGTACGTGCCGGTGCCCGAGTCGGCGGCGCCGCAACCCCGACCGGTCCCACGACCGCGTCCGATGCCACTGCAGCAGTAGCCGCCAGCGTCCAACCACCCCGCCCGCTACCGCGGGCACCCCTCCTCGGGGAGGAGGGGAGATGAAAACGGCGCCTTCCGGCGCCGTTTCGCTTCGTGCGCGAACCCGGTCAGCGCGGCAGCTCGGAGGACCCCATCAGGAACTCGTCCACGGCCCGCGCGCACTGCCGCCCTTCGCGGATCGCCCAAACGACCAGCGACTGGCCCCGGCGCAGATCGCCGGCCGCGAACACCCTCGGCACCGAGGTCGCATAGCAACCGGCGCCGTCGGTCGTGGCTCGCGCGTTGCCGCGCGCGTCCTTCGCGACGCCGAACGCGTCGAGCACGCCGCCGAACGGGCCGGTGAAGCCCATCGCGAGCAGCACCAGATCCGCGGGCAGCTCGAACTCGGTCCCGGGCACTTCGGTCATCTTCATCTGGCCGGTGGCCGGGTCCTTCACCCATTGCACGCGCACGGCGACGAGCGATCGCACCTTGCCGTTCTCGCCGCGGAACGACTTGGTGGTCACCGCCCAGTCGCGCTGGCAGCCTTCCTCGTGCGACGAGGACGTGCGCAAACGCACCGGCCAGTACGGCCACACCGGGTTCTGATCGGCCTCCGGCGGCATCGGCAGCAGCTCGAACTGCGTGACCGACTTCGCGCCATGACGGTTGGACGTCCCTACGCAGTCGGAGCCGGTGTCGCCGCCGCCGATCACGACGACGTGCTTGCCGGTCGCCCAGAGCTCGCGGATGCCCTTGTCGCCGGCAACGCGCCGGTTCTGCAGCGGGAGGAACTCCATCGCGTAGTGGACGCCGTCGAGGTCGCGCCCGGGGATCGGGAGGTCGCGCGGCTGCTCGGCGCCGCCGGAAAGGACCACCGCGTCGAACTGGGCGATGAGTTGCTCGGGCCCGATGGTCTTCTTCGCGTCGTTCGCGATCCCGCTTCCAGGCGCCACTTTCCCGACGAACACGCCGGTGCGGAACTCGACACCCTCGGCACGCATCTGCTCGAGCCGGCGGTCAATCAGCCACTTCTCCATCTTGAAGTCGGGAATGCCGTAGCGGAGGAGCCCGCCCACGCGGTCGTTCTTCTCGAACACGACGACGTCGTGTCCGGCGCGCGCGAGCTGTTGCGCGCAGGCGAGGCCGGCGGGACCCGAGCCGATGACCGCCACCTTCTTGCCGGTCTTGTGCTCGGGCGGCTGCGGCAGGACCCAGCCCTCATCCCAGGCCTTGTCGATGATCGCGTGCTCGATCGACTTGATCCCGACCGGGTCGTTGTTGATCCGCAGCGTGCACGCCTCCTCGCAGGGCGCGGGGCAGATGCGGCCGGTGAACTCGGGGAAGTTGTTCGTCGAGTGCAGCGTTTCGATGGCGCGCTTCCAGTCCTGCCGGTAAACGAGGTCGTTGAAGTCCGGAATGATGTTGTTGACCGGGCAGCCGCTCATGCAGAACGGGATGCCGCAGTCCATGCAGCGCGCGCCCTGGACCCTCGCGTCCCCGTCGGTGAGGTGCGCGACGAACTCGCGCCAGTGCTTCTTGCGCGCATCGGGCGCTTCGGCCGCCTCCTGGAGGCGCTGGTACTCGAGAAATCCGGTGACCTTGCCCATGTCCGCTATGCCACTGCCTTGCGCGAAGCGGCCGCGTTCTCGCCCAGCGCGCGGCGGTACTCCTTCGGAAACACCTTCACGAACTTCGCCCGGTAGCCCGCCCAGTCGGCGAGGATCTCCTTCGCCCGCTTGCTGTCGGTGTACTTCGCGTGGTTCTCGATGAGGCGCTTGAGAATCGCATCGTCCGTGTGGCCCATGTGCCACAGGTCGCGCGACACCTTGCCCTGCTGCTCACCCTCCGAAAGGAAGGGCTCGAGGTCGACCATCGACGAGTTGCATCGCGTCGCGAAAGTCCCGTCGAGATCGAGCACGTACGCGATGCCGCCCGACATGCCCGCACCGAAGTTGCGGCCGGTCTGCCCGAGGACGGCGACCGTGCCGCCGGTCATGTACTCGCAGCCGTGATCGCCGACTCCCTCGACCACCGCGTGCGCGCCCGAGTTGCGCACCGCGAAGCGTTCCCCGGCCACGCCGCGGAAATACGCGCCGCCCGCGATCGCGCCGTAGAGGACCACGTTTCCGGTGATGATGTTCTCGGTCGGCTCGCCGCGGAACTTGGCGGACGGCTGCACGCTGATGCGTCCGCCCGAGAGGCCCTTGCCGCAGTAGTCGTTGGTGTCGCCGCGCAGGTCGAGCCAGACCCCCTTCGCCAGGAACGCGCCGAAGCTCTGGCCCGCCGATCCCGCGAACCGTACATGGATCGTGTCGTCGGGCAGCCCGTCGTGCCCGTAGCGCTTCGCGATCTCGTACGAGAGCATCGTACCGACGGTGCGGTTGATGTTGCGGATCGGGATCTCGATCGTCACCTTCTCGCGCCTCTCGAGCGCGGGTTGCGCGAGCTCGATGAGGCGGTTGTCGAGCGCCTTCTCGAGCCCGTGATCCTGCCGCTCGCTGTTCCAGGTGGCGACCTCGGGGCCGACCTGCGGGCGATGGAAGATCTTCGTGAAGTCGAGCCCGCGCGCCTTCCAGTGCTCGATGCCCTTCTTCATGTCGAGCAGGTCGGAGCGACCGATCAGGTCGGCCAGGGTCCGCGCGCCGAGCTGCGCCATGATCTCGCGCAGCTCCTCGGCCACGAAGAAGAAGTAGTTGATGACGTGCTCCGGCTGGCCCCGGAACTTGCGGCGCAGCACCGGGTCCTGCGTCGCGACGCCGACCGGGCAGGTGTTGAGGTGGCACTTGCGCATCATGATGCAGCCCGCCACGACGAGTGGCGCCGTGGCGAAGCCGAACTCGTCGGCGCCGAGGATCGCGCCGATCGCCACGTCGCGGCCGGTCTTCATCTGGCCGTCTACCTGCACCGCGATCCGCCCGCGCAGCTTGTTGAGCACGAGAGTCTGCTGTGTCTCGGCGAGCCCGAGCTCCCACGGCGTGCCGGCGTGCTTGATCGACGACCAGGGGGAGGCGCCCGTGCCGCCGTCGTGGCCGGCGATCGTGACGTGGTCGGACTTCGCCTTGGCCACGCCCGCCGCGATCGTCCCGACCCCGATCTCGGACACGAGCTTCACGCTGATCGAGGCGGTCGGATTCGAATTCTTGAGGTCGTGGATGAGCTGCGCCAGGTCCTCGATGGAGTAGATGTCGTGGTGCGGCGGCGGCGAGATCAGCTCCACGCCCGAGGTGGAATAGCGCAGCTCGGCGATGTACTCCGATACCTTGCGCCCGGGCAGCTGGCCGCCCTCGCCGGGCTTGGCGCCCTGGGCGATCTTGATCTGGATCTGTTCGGCCGAGGCCAGGTATTCCGCGGTGACGCCGAAGCGTCCTGACGCCACCTGCTTGATCTTCGACTTGAGCGAATCGCCCGCCTTGAGATCGAGGTCGCGCTCGATCCGGTTCCGGCCGAGCCGTCCGGCCAGCGTCTCGCCGGCCTTGACCGGCGCGTAGCGCTTGCGATCCTCGCCGCCCTCGCCGGTGTTCGACTTGCCGCCGATGCGATTCATCGCGATCGCGAGCGTCGTGTGCGCCTCGGTCGAAATCGAGCCGAGCGACATCGCGCCGGTCGAGAAGCGCTTCACGATCTCGGCGGCCGGCTCGACCTCCTCGATCGGAACCGGCTTCGTGCGATCGAACCGGAACTCGAACAACCCGCGCAGCGTCATGTGCCGCCGCGACTGGTCGTTGATGATCTGCGCGTACTCCTTGTAGGTCGCGTAGTTCTTCTCGCGTGCCGAGTGCTGGAGCTTGGCGATCGCGTCGGGCGTCCACATGTGCTCCTCGCCGCGGACGCGGTACGCGTACTCGCCGCCCGCATCGAGCGCTTCGGCGAGCACCGGATCCTCGCCGAATGCCATCTTGTGGATGCGCAGCGCCTCCTCGGCGACTTCGAACACGCCGATGCCCTCGACAAGGGTCGGGGTGCCGGCGAAGTACTTCTCGACGAAGCTCTTGCGCAGGCCCACCGCCTCGAACTGCTGCGCGCCCGTGTAGGACATGTAGGTCGAGATGCCCATCTTGGACATCACCTTGCGCAAGCCCTTGCCGACCGCCTTGATGAAGTTCGTGCAGGCCTTTTTCCCGTCGTTGTCCTCGGGGACGAGGCCTTTGAGCTCGAGGAGCGTCTCGAACGCGAGATACGGGTGCACCGCCTCGGCGCCGTAGCCGCCGAGCAGCGCGAAGTGATGCACCTCGCGCGCGGAGCCGGTCTCGACCACGAGGCCGGTGGAGGTGCGCTGGCCCTTGCCGGTGAGATGCTGGTGAATCGCCGACAGCGCCAGCAGCGCAGGGATCGCGACGCGCTGCCGGTCCATCTTGCGGTCGGAGATGACGATGATGCTGTAGCCCGAGCGCACCGCGTCCTCCGCCTGCGCGCACAGGCTCGCGAGCCGCGCCTCGACCGCTTCCTTGCCCCAGCCGGCCGGGTAGCTGATGTCCAGCTCGCAGCTCTTGAACTTGCCGTCGGTGTACTTCTCGATATGCCGGATGGTCTCCATCTGGCCGAAGTCGAGGACCGGCTGGCTGACCTCGAGACGCAGCGGCGGGTTCATCTCGTCGATCCCGAGGAGGTTCGGCTTCGGCCCGATGAAGCTGACGAGCGACATCACCAGCTCCTCGCGGATCGAATCGATCGCGGGGTTGGTGACCTGGGCGAACATCTGCTTGAAGTACTGGTAGAGCGTCTTGTTCTTGTTCGACAGCACCGCGAGCGGCGAATCGTTGCCCATGGAGCCGACCGGCTCCTCGCCGTTCAGCGCCATCGGCGTCATGAGGAACTTGATGTCTTCCTGCGTGTAGCCGAACGCCTGCTGGCGATCGAGGAGCGGCTCGCGCGAGGGCACGCGCTTCTCCTCCGGTGCGGGCAGATCGTCGAGCTTGACGCTGATGCGCTCGATCCACTCGGCGTAGGGCTTGGCGGAGGCGAGCGTCTCCTTCAGCTCCTGGTCGTCGACGATGCGACCCTTCTCGAGGTCGACGAGGAACATCTTGCCGGGCTGCAGGCGCCACTTCCGGACGATCCGCTCCTCGGGGATCGGCAGGCAGCCGCACTCCGAGCCCATGACGACGAGATCGTCGTCGGTGACGATGTAGCGCGCGGGGCGCAGCCCGTTGCGATCGAGGGTCGCACCGATCTGGCGGCCGTCGGTGAACGCGATCCCCGCCGGGCCGTCCCAGGGCTCCTGCATCGCGGCGTGGTACTCGTAGAACGCGCGACGGCGCGCGTCCATGAGGTCGTTCTTCTCCCACGCCTCGGGGATCATCATCATCATCGCGTGGGCGATCGAGTAGCCGCCCATCACGAGCATCTCGAGCGCGTTGTCGAAGCTCGCCGAGTCGGACTGGCCGGCGTAGATGAGCGGCCAGATCTTCTTGAGGTCGTCGCCGAGGATCGGACTCGAGATCGCGCCCTGACGCGCGCGGATCCAGTTCACGTTGCCGCGCAGGGTGTTGATCTCGCCGTTGTGAGCGATCAGCCGGAACGGGTGCGCCAGGTCCCACGTCGGGAACGTGTTCGTCGAGAAGCGCTGGTGGATCATCGCGAGCGCCGACACGACGCGCGCATCCTGCAGGTCCTTGTAATACTGGCCGACCTGGTAGGCCATCAGCATGCCCTTGTAGACGAGCGTCCGGGCGGACATCGAGGGCACGTAGAACTCCTTGCCGTGCGCGAGCTTCAGCGCCTGGATCGCGTGGCCGGAGGACTTGCGGATGATGTAGAGCTTGCGCTCGAGCGCGTCGGTGACGGTCACGCCCGCGCCGCGGCCGACGAAGACCTGCCGGATCACCGGCTCGAGCTTCCTGGCGGGCTCCGCGAGGTCGGCGTTGTCGACCGGCACGTCGCGCCAGCCGAGCAGCACCTGGCCCTCGTCCTTGATCGCGCGCTCGATCTCGTATTCGCACGCGAAGCGCGAGGCGGGCTCGCGCGGCAGGAACACCATCCCGACGCCGTACTGGCCGACCGGCGGCAGGGTGACGCCCTGCTTCTTCATTTCCTCGCGGAAGAACTTGTCGGGGATCTGGATCAGGATCCCGGCGCCGTCGGAGAGCTTCGGGTCATAGCCGACCGCCCCCCGGTGCGTGAGGTTCTTCAGGATCAGGAGCCCGTGCTCGATGATGTCGTGGCTCTTCTTGCCCTTGATGTTCGCGATGAAGCCGACGCCGCACGCGTCGTGCTCGTTCGACGGGTCGTAGAGACCCTGGGCGGGGGGCGGAAAGACCGGCTCAATCACGGCGCACCTCGGTTGGCTCGAGCCCCGGCGCGGCTCCGGCGAGACCGTGCATTTTTACCGGGGGAGCTTGGGAATATACCTGCGAACCCCTGCGGGCTCAACCGGTTACCGCAGCGCGTCAATGCACCCTCGTGGGGCGTGCGCGCTACTTTGCGGAACAGGCGCTTAGCGTCGCCCGCAGGGCATCGTGCGGGACCTGGTCTACGACGCGGGCCGCCCCGAGGCGGTCGAGGAGGATGAACCGGATGCGGCCGCCTTCGGCCTTCTTGTCGACCGCCATGAGGTCGAGATAGCGGTCGGGTCCGAGCGCGGGTCCGGCCGCCGGCAGGCCGACGCGTGCAATGAGGCGGTGCAGCCGCTCGGCGGCGTCGCGTTCCAGCAGCCCGAGGCGCGCCGAGAGGTCGGCCGCCATCACCATGCCGGCCGCGACGGCCTCGCCGTGCAGCCACACGCCGAAGCCCAGGCCCGCCTCGATCGCGTGGCCGAAGGTGTGACCGAAGTTGAGCAGCGCACGCGGGCCGGTCTCGCGCTCGTCCACCGAGACGACGGCGGCCTTGATCTCGACCGAGCGTTTCACCGCGTATGCAAGCGCACCGCGATCGAGCCGCAGCAGCGCATCGAGGTTCGCCTCGAGCCAGTCGAAGTACGCCGCGTCGTGGATCGCGCCGTGCTTGATCACCTCGGCGAGCCCTGCGCGCAGCTCGGCGGGCGGCAGCGTCGCGAGGGTGTCCATGTCGGCGAGCACCGCGAGGGGCTGGTAGAACGCCCCGATCATGTTCTTTCCGAGCGGATGGTTGATCGCGGTCTTGCCGCCCACCGAGGAATCGACCTGCGCGAGGAGCGTGGTCGGCAGCTGCACGAACGGCACGCCGCGCTGGTAGGTCGCTGCGGCGAACCCCGCGAGGTCGCCGATCACCCCGCCGCCGAGCGCGACGATCGCCGTCTTGCGGTCGCAGCGGTTCTCGAGCAGCGCGTCGAACACCTTGTTCAGCGTCGACCAGTCCTTGTGGGCCTCGCCGTCGGGAACGACGACCCGCGCGCTCGCGACGCCGGCGGCCTCCAGCGCCCGCGCGACCCGGTCGAGGTAGAGCGGCGCAACCGTATGGTTGGTGACGAGGGCGACGCGCCGCTGCGGCAGCAGCGGGACGAGCAGATCGGCGCGCTCGAGGAGCCCGGCGCCGATGTGGATCGGATAGGCGCGCTCCGCCAGCGCTACGCGGACAGTCTGCATGCCTCGGGCAGTCGCTTGAGCAGCTGGCCGACGAGCGCGGAGACGCTCTGCCGGCCGGTGTCGACGATGAGGTCGGCGACCTCGCAGTAGAGCGGGTCGCGCACGCCGTAGAGCTCCTCCAGGCGCACGAGCGGATCTTCGGTCTGCAGCAACGGCCGCGCCTTGTCGTGCCGCGTCCGCAAGTAGAGGTCGCGGGGCTGGGCCCGGAGGTAGATCACGAACCCGCGCGCCTTGAGCCGCTCGCGGTTCTCCGGCCGCAGCACGACGCCGCCTCCGGTCGCCAGAACGACGTCGTCGAGTTGGGTCAGGCTCTCCAGCATCTGCGCCTCGCGCGCGCGAAATCCCTCCTCGCCCTCGATCTCGAAGATCGTGCCGATCCGCACGCCGGTGCGGCGCACGATCTCCTGGTCGGCGTCGATGAATTCCTTGCGCAGACGCTGCGCGAGCTGCCGGCCGATGGTGGTCTTGCCGGCGCCCATCAGCCCGACGAGGAAGATGTTGCGGCTCGTCTCCATGCGCGCATTGTAAGCGGATGACCACCTCGGCTCGCGGCGCTCGCCACCCCTACTCCGGGAGGCGGGGTCCAACAAAAAAGGCCGGGCAGCGCCCGGCCTTCCCGAGTCGGACTCGCGCGCTTACCGGACGCTCAGCCGCTCGTCGATGATCCGCGGCGTGAGGAAGACCAGGAGCTCGGTCTTGTTGTCCACGCGGAGGGTATTGCGGAACAGCGGTCCGACCGCGGGCAGGTCGCCGAAGAACGGGACCTTGTTGACCTGGTTGCGCTCGTCCTGGGTGTAGATCCCGCCGATCACCACCGTGCCGCCGTTTTCGACCAGCACCGAGGTCCGGACGTGCTTCGTGTCGATCGCGAACCCGGCCGTGGTCTGGATGCCGACCGCGTCCTTGTTGATGTCGACGTCCATGATCACGTTGCCGTCGGGCGTGATCTGCGGCTTCACGCGCAGCGCGAGCGTGGCCTTGCGGAACGCCACGCTGGTCGCGCCGCTCGAGGTCGCCTGCTGATAGGGGAGCTCGGTGCCTTGCTCGATCAGCGCCTCCACCTGGTTCGCCGTCACGACGCGCGGGCTGGAGATCACCTTGCCCTTGCCGTCGCTCTCGAGCGCGGTGATCTCCAAGTTCAGGAACTTGGTCGCGGCGCTGTTGAAGAGCACGAGCGAGAACTGTCCTGAGGAGGCGCCCGTCTCGGTGGGCGTCGCGGGCAGATTGATCATGTTGGCCTGCGGGAAGCTCGGAAGCGGGTTGGTGATCATGCTGGTGTTGGTTGCCCCGGTCACGTTTGCAAGGCCGCCGCTAAGATTCGTCACACCGCCGATGGTCTGAGCGGTATACGGAGCGACCGAGTTCAGCGCACCGCCGGTGACGAACCGGGGAGATCCCCCAAACGCCTTATCGCCCGCCAGATTGTTGTACCCGAGCCGTACGCCGAGGGTCCGGCTGAACTTGTCGGTCGCCTCGACGATGCGCGCCTCGATCATCACTTGGCGCACCGCGATGTCCATGGTCGCGATCATCTTGCGCACTGCCTCCAGCCGCGACGGGATGTCCTGCACGAACAGGATGTTGGTCCGCGGGTCGGCGACGACGCTGCCGCGCTTGGAAATGATCGGTATGTTGGTGCCGCCTCCCCCGCCGGCGGCCACGCCGCCCCTGAGCACGATCACCATCTCGGAGGCCTTGGTGTAATTGAGCTGAAAGGTCTCCTGGCGCAGCGGCTCGAGGTCGGAGATCTGCTGGGCCGCTTCGAGTTCGAGCTTCTCCTTGGTGGCAAGCTCGTCGCGCGGCGCGATCCAGATGACGTTGCCGTTCTTGCGCATGTCGAGGCCACGCGTCTGCATGATGATCTCGAGCGCCTGGTCCCAGGGCACGTCCTTGAGTCGCAGCGTCAGGTTGCCGCCTACCGTGTCGCTCGTAATGATGTTGAGATCGGTGAAGTCGGCGATCACGTTCAGCACGCTGCGCACGTCGACGTTCTGGAAGTTGAGCGAGAGCTTCTCCCCCCGATAGCCGCCGCGCGTGCCCTGCACGAGCTTGTTCGGGTCGTACTGGACCGGCTTCACCTCGATCACGAACTGCGTGTCGGTCTGGTAGGCGTTGTGTTCCCACAACCCCTTCGGCTCGATCACCATGCGCACGTTCTCACCCTGCGCGAACGTGCTCACGGTCGACACCGGGGTCGCGAAGTCCTGCACGTCGAGTCGCTTGCGCAGGTTCTCAGGCAACTGGGTCTTCAGGAAGTCGACGATGAGCTGCTGGCCCTGCTGGCGGATATCGATCCCGGTCGTGGTGTCGCCCAGGTCGACCACGATCCGACCCTCGCCGGCCTTGCCGCGGCGGAAGTCGACCTCACGGATCGCGTGCTTGGCGTCAGTCGTCCCCTCCGCGAACCGCTCGGCCGCCCGCGTTCTGGAACGCGCTTCGGCGACCGGAACCGGCGTGAGGACGACGCTCAAGACGTTGCCCTCTATCTGGCTCTCGTAGGTCACCATGTTGCGCAGGTTCAGCACCATGCGCGTGCGGTCGCCGACCTGCACCATGCTCATGCCGCGCAGCTCGCCTTCGTTGATGTCCTGGTTGTTCCGTCCGAGCGCGTTGCCGGTGCTCGGGAAGTCGAACGCGATGCGCGCGGGCTGGTTCACCGTGAAGCTCGCCGGCGCTGCGGCAAGCGGCTGCTTGGTGGTGATGCGGACGATCACGCGCCCGCCCTGGGAGACGACGTTTAGGGCCTCGATCGAGTTCTGCGGCGCAGCCTGGGCGAGCGCGGTGCCGGCCCAGAGCCAGGCCGCCGCCGCGACCAAAAGGGTGATGAACGGCGTCTTGTACTTACTCATTTCTTCGCCTCCTTGAGGTCGGCTTCCTGCAGCAGTAGCGTGCTCTCGCGCTCCGTCCAGTCGCCGCCGGCGTCCTGGACGAGTTCGCGCAGCGCGACCTCGCTGTCGGTGATCTTCGTGATCACCCCGAAGTTCTGTCCGAGATAGTTCCCGACCCGGACGCGGTAGAGCCCGGCGTCGGCTTTGACGAGCGCGAACGTCTGCTTGCGGCGCTCGAGCGTTCCCACCATCTTCAGGCTCTCAAGCGGGAACGCCTCCAGCGGCTCCTTGGGCCGACTCAGGTCGGGCTGCAGCCCCCCCGCACCCTTCCCGGCACCTTTGGCAGCGACGAGCTGGATCTTCGCCGGACCGAACGGGTCGGCGAGGTCGTAGGCGGTGTACGGCACCGGCTCGTAGGGCTTCACGACCGGCAGCGGGTCGACCTTGCCCTTCAGGTCCTTGGTCATGCTGGCGAGCTCGGCACGCAGCTCCTGCTGCTCGCCGCTTTCGCATCCGGCGAGCGCCAGCGCCACGCCGAGAGTGATCGCGAGCCGCTTCATTTCTTCGCCGCCTTCGCGGCCTTCGCGGCGGCGCGTTGCGTGGCAACCTCTTCGTCGTCGAGGTACCGGAAGGTCTTGGCGACGGTATCCATCGTCAGGGTCCCGTCTTTACCGACGTTCAGATTGATGTCGTTGAGCGTGACGATTCGCGGCAGCTGGCCGATGTCGCTCGCGAATGCGCCCATGTCGTGGTAGTTGCCCGTCACCTTGACGTTGATCGGGAGCTCGGCATAGAAGTCCCGCACCGTCTCGCTCGGCGCCGGCCGGAAAAGCTCGAACTGGAGACCGCGGCCGAGGCCGGCCTGGTTGATGTCGACGAGCAGGGCTTCCATCTGCGACTTGTTCGGAAGCTGCTTCAGAAGCGCGCCGAAGGACGTTTCGATCTCGCGCTTCTGGTTCTCCAGCAGGTCGAGGTTCACGGCCTGCTTCTTCTTGTCGACGTACTCCGCCTTCAGCCTGGTCTCCTGCGCCCGCCCCGCTTCGAGCTCCTCGAGCTGGCCCTGCCAGTCGAAGAAGTAGGCGACTAGCAGGATCACGACGAGCAGCAGAAGCAGGAGCCCGAGCTTCGGCAGCGCCGGCCACGAGCCCGGATCGCTGGTGTTGAGGTTCTTGAACTGGTCGAGGACGCCGGCCATGGGCTACCCTTTCTTCGCGGCGCCGGCTTTGCCCGCCTTGGATGCGTCTTCCTCGGTCACCGGGCGCTTGATCGTGAAGTTCATGTTGAACTCCGACAGCCGGCGCTTGTTGACGTCGGACGCCTTGATCTCGACGAGCTGCGGCGAAGTCTGCGTGTTGTCGACCAGCGCGGAGCTCTGCAGGTTGCGCATGAACGTGGACACGCGCGCGTTGGACTGGGCGTACCCGGTGAGGTTGACCTTCAGCCCCTCCTGCCTGACGGTCTTGAGATAGACGCCGTCGGGGGTCTGGCGCACGAGCTGATCGAGCAGGTCGACGGTGCGCGAGCGATCGGTCTGCAACGTCTCGATGATCTGCTTGCGGGACAGGAGCGCGCGGATGTCGTCGCGCAGCTTCCTGATTTCCGCGATCTGCTTGTCCAGCTTGGCGTTCTCGGCTTTCAGGAATTCGTTGCGCTCGTTCTGCGCCGAGACGTAGCCCGCGATGACCCCGTGCACAGCGGCTGCGATGGCGAGTCCGAGGACGGCGAAAACCGCCGCGAGCACGCCCAGCTGCCGGCGACTGGCCTTGCGCCGCTCATCGCGATGCGGCAGTAGATTGATGCGGATCATTCGTCGAACCTCCGCATCGCGAGCCCGCACGCAATCATCAAGGCCGGCGCGTCGGAAATGAGCTTCTTCAGCTGGATGCGCGGCGAGATCGACATGTTGGCGAACGGGTTGGCCACCATCGCGTTGATGCGCGAGCGCGAGCTGACCACATCCTCGAAACCGGCCAGCGTCGAGGTGCCGCCGGTGAGCAGGATGTGCTCGATCGAGTTGAACTGAGTCGAGGTGAAGAAGAACTGCATCGCGCGCTGGATCTCGAGCGCGGCGTTCTCCATGAACGGCCGCAGCACTTCGGCGTCGAAGCTGTCCGGCAGGCCGCCCGAGCGCTTGGCGTTTTCCGCCTCTTCGGTCGAGAGTCCGTAGTGCCGGGCGATGTCCTGCGTGAGCTGGTTGCCGCCGAACTGCTGCTCGCGCGAGTAGACCGCCTGATCGCTGCGCAGCACCGTGATGTTCATGATGCTCGCGCCGATGTCGACGACCGCGACGTTCTGGTCCCGACCCTCGTTGGGCAGCTGCTGGCGGATCAGCTCGAAGGCGGTCTGCATCGCGTAGGACTCGACGTCCATCACGAGTGCCTTCAGTCCCGCCGCCTCGGCGACGGCGACGCGGTCCTCGACCTTCTCCTTGCGGGATGCCGCGATCAGGACCTCGACCTCTTCCGGCCCGGAGGCCGCGGGTCCGAGGACCTGGAAGTCGAGGTTCACCTCGTCCAGCGCGAAGGGGATGTACTGGTTCGCCTCGCCTTCGACCTGGAGTTCGAGGTCCCCCTCGCGCAGGCCTGCCGGGCAGATGATCTTCTTGGTAATCACCGCAGCGGTGGGAAGCGCGAGCGCGACGTTCTTGGTCCGGGTCGCGAGCTTCTTCCACGCGCGTCGCACGGCTTCGGCGACCGACTCGAGGTTGGCGATGTTGCCGTCGAGCACCGAATCCTTCGGGAGCGGCTCGATGGCGTAGCGGTCTACGCGATAGGCGCCCTTCCCGGCATCGGCAAGCTCCACCATCTTGACGGCAGAGGAACTGATGTCCATCCCAAAGAGCGGCGGCGCTTTGGGCTTGAAAATGTCAAGCGGCAACCTAATCCCCCCTCGGAAGGAAATTTCCCTTAAGCTTAGGCTACTTAGGAGAACTTCTGATACTTTGCTTGCGATCCTAGCGACAAGCCTAAGGCAAGTCTAGTCAATTTTTCACGGTTGCCCGGTAAGGGGGGTCCCCTATAATGGCCGGGCGTTATCCCCGAAAGATCCGTCCCTTGAAGTGGTTACGCTGGACTGCCTTCCCGTTCGCCGTGCTCGCCGGCCTTGCGCTGGTCGGGCTCCTGCTGGCCACTTTCTTGCTGCTGGTCGCGTTGCCGAAGGTCCCCTCTATTGACGCCCTCACCGACTACCAGCCCAAGATCCCCCTTCGCGTCTACACCGCCGACGGCGCCCTGATCGGCGAGTTCGGCGAGGAGCGCCGCGCGATCGTGCGCATCAACGAGGTGCCGGGGGTCATGAAGCAGGCCATCCTCGCAGCCGAGGATGAGCGCTTCTACCAGCACCAGGGGGTAGATTATGTCGGCGTCATAAGGGCAGCCTACTCTAACCTCGTCGCGGGAGGCAAGCGGCAAGGGGCGAGCACGATAACTATGCAACTTGCCCGCAACTTCTTCCTGACCAGCGAGAAGACGCTGACCCGGAAGCTCTACGAGGCGCTGCTCGCGTTCAAGATCGAGTCCGAGCTCACCAAGGACCAGATCCTCGAGATCTACGTCAACCAGATCTACCTCGGCCAGCGCGCCTACGGATTCGCCGCCGCCTCTCAGATCTACTTCGGCAAGGCGCTGCAGGACGTCACGCCCGCGGAGGCGGCCATGCTCGCGGGGCTGCCCAAGGCGCCGTCGAGCTTCAATCCGGTCGTCAACCCGAAGCGCGCCAAGGTGCGTCAGGCCTACGTGCTGCGCCGCATGCATGACCTCGGTTATCTCAACGACAAGCAGCTCGCCGACGCCCAGAAGCAGGACCTGAAGGTGCGCCGCGACCTGGACGACTTCTCGGTCCACGCGGAGTACGCCGCCGAGATGGTCCGCCAGCTCCTCTATGAGCGGTACCCGAACGACGTCTACACGCGGGGCTTCCGCGTCTACACCACGCTGTCGAAGCGCGACCAGGAAACCGCGTACCAGTCCGTGCGCCGCGGCGTCCTGGACTACGACCGTCGCCACGGCTACCGCGGCCCGGAAGGGTATGCGGAGCTGCCCGCGGGCGCCGCGGAGGAAGGCCTGGAGGACGTGCTGCAGGAGTTCCCGGACAGCGACGACCTGCTCGCCGCGATCGTCCTGGAAGCCGCGCCAAAGCAGGTGCGCGCCTATCGGCGCGGTGGCGAGACCGTCACCATCCCCGAAGCCGGCCTGCGGTTCGTCGCGAGCGCGCTATCGGAGAAGACGCCGCCGAACCGCCGCATCCGGCGTGGCGCGCTGGTCCGGATCCAGAAGGACGACAAGGGCGGCTGGCAGATCCTGCAGCTGCCCGACGTCGAGGCAGCGTTCCTTGCGCTCGACCCGCAGAGCGGCGCGCTGCGCGCGCTGGTCGGCGGGTTCGACTTCCAGCGGAACAAGTACAACCACGTGACCCAGGCCTGGCGCCAGCCGGGGTCCTCGTTCAAGCCGTTCATCTACTCCGCGGCCCTCGAGAAGGGCTTCACGCCCGCGACGATCCTCAACGACGCGCCGGTCGTCGTCGACGCCGCGCTGACCGGCGGCCAGGTCTGGGAGCCGAAGAACTACGACGGCAAGTACGAGGGGCCGATGCGCCTGCGCACCGCGCTCGCCAAGTCGAAGAACATGGTGTCGATCCGGATCCTGCAGTCGATCGGGCCCCAGTACGCACAGGACTACGTGCGCCGGTTCGGCTTCGATGCGGACAAGCATCCGCCCTATCTCACCATGGCTCTGGGCGCAGGGTCGGTCACGCCGTGGCAGATGGCGCGGGCCTACGGGGTGTTCGCGAACGGCGGCTATCGCGTCGATCCTTACCTGATCGAGCGCATTGTCGACGACCGCGGCAATCTCCTCGCGCAGGCTCAGCCTGCGAAAGCGGGGGACCCGAGCCTGCGCGTGCTCGACGGGCGCAACGCGTTCATCATGGATTCCATGATGCAGGACGTGACCCGCATCGGGACCGCAGCCCGCGCGGCCTCCCTCGGCCGCAAGGACCTTGCCGGCAAGACCGGCACGACCAACGACCACGTCGACGCATGGTTCGCGGGCTACCAGCCGGGCCTCGTCGGGGTGGCCTGGATCGGCTTCGATCAGCCCAAGAAGCTCGGCGCGAACGAAACCGGTGGCCTGGCGGCGCTGCCGATCTGGATGACCTACATGGGCCGGGTGCTCAAGGGCGTCCCGGAGGCGCAGCAGGCGGTGCCCGAGGGCATCATCAGCGTCCGCATCGATCCGGACACCGGCCTGCAGGCCGGCGACGGGAAGCTCGCCGAGTACTTCTACCGCGAGTTCCTCCCGGCCGATCAGCCGGCAACCGCAAGCGCCGAGCGCGCGGGGACTCGCAGCCCCGAGGAAGTCCGAAGCCAGCTGTTCTGACTCCCGGCGCGCGCATGGGCGCCGCACGGGCTGCAGGTATGATCGTGCACCCGGTTCGTTCCGTCATGCGCCTCCTCGCGATCCTATTGCTCGTGCTCGCTGCCGCCGCTTGCGGCACGAAGGGCGCGCTCTACCTCCCGCCGCCCGAAACGGCGGACGGCGCGACCGCCAAGCAGAAACGCTGACGATGCAGTTCTTCGCGCACCGCGACGGGCGGCTGCACGTCGAGTCCGTCCCGCTCGACGCGATTGCGGCGCGCTTCGGCACGCCCTGCTACGTCTACTCGCGCGCCGCCCTCGAGACGTCGTTCCGCGCGTTCACGGACGCGCTCGCCGGACGCGAACACTTGGTGTGCTATGCGCTGAAGGCGAACTCGAATCTCGCGGTCCTGGGCGTGCTCGCGCGTCTCGGGGCCGGTTTCGACATCGTCTCCGGCGGGGAGCTGGCGCGCGTCATCGCCGCAGGCGGCGATCCGAGAAAGGTCGTGTTCTCGGGGGTCGGCAAGGCCGCGGTCGAAATTCGCCAGGCGCTGGAGGCGGACATCCTGTGCTTCAACGTGGAGTCCGCCGCTGAGCTTGCGCGCATCGAGCGACTCGCCGCCGAGCGCGGCCGCCCGGCGCCCGTCTCCTTCCGCGTGAACCCCGACGTCGATCCCAGGACCCACCCGTATATCTCCACCGGGCTCAAGGAGAACAAGTTCGGCATCGCCTTCGAGGACGCCCTGCCGCTCTACCGGCACGCCGCCGCATCTCGCAGCCTCCGCGTGGTCGGCGTCGACTTCCACATCGGCTCGCAGCTGACCGAGACGGCGCCCTTCGTGGCGGCCCTCGAACGGGTCCTCGAGCTCGTCGACGCGCTCGCGCGCGAAGGCATTGCACTGCACCATCTCGACCTCGGCGGGGGGCTGGGGATCCGTTATCGCGACGAGGCGCCGCCGCCGGTTGCGCAGTACCTCGGCGCGATGCTCGAGCGCATCGCCGCACGACCGCTCAAGATCCTGCTCGAGCCGGGCCGCGCGCTCGTGGGGAACGCCGGGGCCCTGCTGACGCGAGTCGAGTACCTGAAGCCCGGCGCCGAGCGCAACTTCGCGGTCGTGGACGCGGCGATGAACGACCTGCTGCGGCCCGCGCTCTACGAGGCGTGGCACGACATCGTGCCGGTTGCGGCGCGCGCCGGCCCGACGCGCCGCTACGACGTGGTGGGGCCGGTGTGCGAGACCGGGGACTTCCTCGGACACGGCCGCGATCTCGCACTCGAGGAGGGCGACCTGCTCGCGATCATGTCCGCGGGCGCGTACGGCATGAGCATGAGCTCGAACTACAACACGCGACCGCGCGCCGCCGAGGTGATGGTCGACGGCGCGTCGATGCACCTCGTGCGCGAACGGGAAGGCGTCAAGGACTTGTTCGCGCTTGAGCGGACGATGCCTTGACCGCCCCGGTCGTCGCGGCTACCGTCGAAGGCCAAAGATCGCACGGGGTTCAACCCCACCAGGAGTCAGGAATATGAAAGGTCTGTTCGCGGCGGGTGTCTTTGCCGCGCTGCTGGTCGCGGGCTGCGGGGACAGCCAGTCGGACGCGAAGAAGGCGGCCGGCCCCGCGCCGACCCCCATCACCGCGGCGAAGGCCGAGGTGCGTGCGCTCGAGCTCACCGAGGATTCGGTGGGCTCGCTCGAGCACTTCATCGATCCGAAGGTCGGCGCCGAGGTGGCGGGACGGGTGGTCAGCGTCGCCGGGTTCGTGGGCAAGAAGGTGAAGCGCGGGGATCCGCTCGCCGAGATCGATGCGGTGGATTTCGAGATCCAGAACCGCGTGGACGCGGCCGAGGTCGCGCGGCTGGAGACCCTGGTCGCGAACCAGGAGCGCATCGTCGCCAACCAGCAGAAGCTCGTCGAGAAGAACTACATCTCGCAGAACGCCGTCGACGAAGCGATCGCGCAGCGCAACGCGCTCGCCGAACAGCTCAAGTCCGCGCGGGCGCGGCTCGACGGGAATCGCAATTCGCTTCGCAAGACAAAAGTCACCTCCCCGATCGACGGCGAGGTGGAGGTGCAGATCGTCGCACCGGGCGACTACGTCAAGGTCGGCGATCCGCTGTTTCAGCTCGTCGGCACGAACAAGGTGCACGCGCACCTGCCGTTTCCGGAGAGCGCAGGACCGCGGTTGCGGATCGGGCAGCCGGTGCGCATCACCTCCCCGCTCGTGCCGGGAGTCGTGCTCCAGGCCAAGATCGACGAGCTCCGGCCGTCGATCACCGCCACGACGCGCGCGCTCGACGTGATCGTCAAGTTCGACACCGACGGCAAGTTTCGCGGTGGCGGCACGGTGAATGCCCAGGTGGTGACCGGCCGCAAGGAGAACGCGGTGGTCGTGCCGGAGCAAAGCGTCGTCCTGCGGCCGGCCGGCAAGGTCGTGTACCTGATCGCGGACGGCAAGGCGGTCCAGCGCGTCGTGGAGACCGGCGTGCGCAAGGACGGGCTCATCGAGATCGTTTCCGGGCTGGCCGGCGGGGAGACGGTGGCAGCCGACGGCGCGGGATTCCTGACCAACAACGCCCCGGTTGCGATCGCCAAACCGCGCGGCGAGAAGCCGGTTGCGCCGCCCGTTGAAAAGGGCGCCGGAAAGGTCGACGGCGGATCGGTCGTCGGCAAGGGAGGCGCGTCGTGACGCTGCCCGAGCTTTCCATCAAGCGCCACGTCTTCGCGGTGATGCTGAACGCCGTGCTGGTGCTGTTCGGCCTCATCGCCTACCAGCGGATGGGCATGGACAAGCTGCCCTACATCGAGTTTCCGGTGATCTCGGTGCAGACCACGCAGCGCGGTGCGAACCCCGAAGTGATCGACGCGGCGATCACCACCGTGATCGAGAGCGTGGTCAACGGCGTGCCCGGCATCGAGCACATCCAGTCCAGTTCGTCGCCCGGCGTCTCGCAGATCAACATCACCTTCAATCTCGAGAAGCGCATCGACGTCGCCTTCAACGAGGTGCAGGCCAAGGTGAACCAGATCCTGCGCCGCCTGCCCAAGGACGCCGACCCGCCGGTCGTCGCGAAGGTGGAAACCAACACCAGCCCGATCTTCTGGATGGCGATCTCGGGCGACCGCACCCAGCAGCAGCTCAACCAACACGCGCTCAACGTCGTCAAGAAGAAGCTGGAGACGATCGACGGCGTCGGCGAGGTTCGGGTCGGCGGGCGGCGCGATCGAACCATCCGGGTGAACCTGCTGCCCGGGCGCATGGCCTCCTTCGGCATCGCCGCGCAGGACGTCCAAACCGCGTTCGATCGCGAGCATCTGCAGCTCGCCGGCGGCTTCGTCGTCGGGTCGAGCACCGAGCACCTCGTGAAGCTCGACCTCGAGTTCCACCGGCTCTCCGAGCTCGAGACCATGATCGTCGCCTACCGCGACGGCGCGCCGGTGCGGCTCAAGGACATCGCCGAGATCGAGGACGGCCTCTCGGACTTCCGCCAGCTCGCGCGCTTCAACGGCCAGCAGGCCGTCGGCCTCGGCATCGTGAAGATTCCGAACACGAACACCGTGGAGATCGTGGCCAAGGTCCGGGAACGAATGGACACGGACATCCTGCCGACGCTTCCGCCCGGGATGCAGATCGACATCGTGCAGAACGACGCGGTGTTCATCCGCGAGATCATCAATTCGCTCAAGGAGCACCTGGTCGAGGGAACGCTGCTTGCGGCGCTGGTGGTGCTGTTCTTCCTGCGCAGCGTGCGCTCCACGATCATCATAGCGGTGGCGATCCCGGTGTCGCTCATGGGTTCGGTGGCCGTGATGTACTTCTTCGGCTACACGTTCAACTCGGTCACGATGCTCGCGCTGCTGTTGCTGATCGGCGTGGTCGTCGACGACTCGATCGTGGTGCTCGAGAACATCTTCCGGCACCGCGAGCACCTGGAACCGGACCCGGTCTCCGCGGCGATGAACGGCAGCCGCGAGGTCACCTTCGCGGTGCTCGCGGCGACCCTCTCGCTCGTGTCGATCTTCGCGCCGGTGATCTTCATCGGCGGCGTCATCGGCCAGTTCTTCAAGTCCTTCGCGGTGGTGGTGACCTTCGGCGTGCTGGTGTCCTGGTTCGTCGCGCTGACGCTGACGCCGATGCTGTGCTCGCGCTTCCTGCGCGTCCACAAGCACGAGGGCCGCGTGCATCGCTGGCTCGATCGCGTGTTCGCCGGAATGGACGACGGGTATCGCTGGTTCCTCGAACAGTCGCTGCGCCATCGCTGGAAGGTGCTCGCGGCCACCCTGCTCATCGTGCTTTCCAGCCAGTACTTCTTCAAGAACGTCGGCAAGGAGCTCGCGCCGCAGCAGGACGAGGGACGCTTCCTGATCTCGATGCGCACCCCCCTCGGCTCCTCGATCGAGTACACCGACCGCAAGCTCCGCGAGGTGGAGGCGATCACCAAGCACTACCCGGAGGTCGTCACCGAGTGGGGCATCATCGGCCTCGGCAGTGCGCAGCAGGTCAACCAGGCGACGCTCGTGATCCGCATGCTGCCGAAGGCTGAGCGGCGCGCGAAGGGCCTGCGCTCGCAGCAGCAGGTGCTCAACGCCATGCGGCGCGAGCTGACTCAGCTCGCCGGGGTGCGGGTGTTTCCGCGCCCGTTCGGGGTGTTCCAGGGGCAGCGCACCGAGCCGCTGCAGTTCGTCGTGACCGGGCCGAGCCTGATGGAAATGGGCCGACTGGCGACCGACATCCAGAGCCGGCTCCAGGTCGATCCGGCGATCGGCCGCATGGACACCGACCTGCAGCTCGAGCTGCCGCAGTACATCCTCGCGCCCGACCGCACGCGCACGCAGGCGTTCGGCCTCAGCTCGCAGGACGTCGCGCTGGCCCTCAACATGCTCACGGGCGGCATCGACATCGCGAAGTACAACGACGACCCGGGCGACGGACAGCGCTACGACGTGCGCGTCAAGGCGGCGGACGGCGAGTTCGTGCAGCAGAGCGATTTGGCCAAGATCTACCTGCGCAACCGCCAGGGGCAGCTCATCCGCCTCGACAGCGTCGCGAGCTTCAAAGAAGTGCTCGGGCCGGCCGTGATCGGGAAGTTCGACCTCGAGTACGCGGCGACGTTCTACAACATCCCGAGCGTCACGCTCGGCGCCGCGATCGACAAGGTGAACGAGGCCGCCGCGACGCTCCCGCCGGGCTACCGCGTGCAGTTCATCGGCGAGGCGGCGGAGCTCGGCAAGACCGAGCGCTACGTGATGTTCGCGTTCGTCGTCGGCTCGGTCCTGCTCTTCATGGTGCTGGCGAGCCAGTTCAACTCGTTCGTACAGCCGCTGATCATCATGCTCGCGGTGCCGCTCGCGATCATCGGCGGCATCTTCGCGCTCTGGGTGAGCCAGCCGATCGCCCAGCTGGCGACCTGGCTCGGCGCAGAAGTGGCGCCGCTCACGCTGAACATCTTCTCGATGATCGGGCTGGTGCTGCTGATCGGCCTGGTCGCGAAGAACTCGATCCTGCTCGTGGACCTCACCAACCAGCGGCGCGCCGAGGGGATGGGGGTCGACGCGGCGCTGCGCGACGCGTGTCCGACCCGCATGCGACCGGTGCTCATGACCTCTGCGACGATCGTCCTCGCACTGTTTCCGGCCGCGCTCGGCTTCGGCTCGGGGTCCGAGACCAACCAGCCGCTCGCGGTCGCGGTGATCGGGGGCATGATCACCTCGACGCTGCTGACGCTCGTGGTCGTGCCTGCGGCTTATTCGCTGGTCGAGACCCGCGATTTCGCGCGCCCGCTGCGCCGCTGGCTGCCGGCGCGCGCGACGTGACGTGACGGCGCGACGCCGCAAGGCGCCGCGTCAGGCGCTCGGCCCGGGCTGCGGCACGGGCGCGCGCCCGCCGCGCGCCGCACGCCTTCGCACTTCCTTGACCTTGGCCGCCAACCGGTAACCGAGCAGAAGCGCAAGGATCGACGCGTAGATCGCCGGCTCGGTCAGGTCGGCCTTCACCATCCACCAGAAGTGCAATACCCCGAGCGGCGCGATGACGTACACCAGGCGGTGCAGCGCACGCCAGCGCTTCGCGCCGAGCCGCCGCACCATCCGGTCGGTCGAGGTGACCGCGAGCGGCAGCAGGAGAACGAGCGCCGTGAAGCCGACGGTGATGAACGGGCGCTTGACGATGTCCTTCAGGATCTCGGCGAGCTCGAACACGTGATCGAACGAAACGTAGCTCGACACGTGCACCAGGCCGTAGAAGAACGCGTACAGCCCGAGCATGCGGCGGAAGCCCGCCAGCCAGTGCCAGCCGAGCAGCTTGCGCAGCGGCGTCACCGCGAGGGTGAGCAACAGGAAGCGCAGCGTCCAGTCGCCGGTGGCGCGGGTGATGAACTCGGCGGGGTTGGCGCCGAGCGCCTCCGGGTCGAAGACGAGCGCCGCCGCGAGCCGGGCCACCGGCACGAGAGCCGCGATGAACACGATCGCTTTCAGCGCGGAAGCGGCCTTCGGCGAGAGCTGCATCGCGTCCCTCAATAGAGCTTCTTGAGGTCCATTCCGGCGTACAGGCTCGCCACCTGGTCGCCGTAGCCGTTGAAGATCACCGTCTCGCGCTTGGAGAAGAGCTCGGGAATCCGCCGCTCGCGCCGCTGCGTCCAGCGGGGGTGATCGACGCCCGGGTTCACGTTCGAGTAGAAGCCGTACTCGTTCGGCGCGGCCTTCTCCCACGCCGTCTTCGGCTGCTTCTCGACGAAGCGGATGCGCACGATCGACTTGCCGGACTTGAAGCCGTACTTCCACGGGACCACCAGCCGCACGGGCGCGCCGTTCTGGTTCGGGAGTACTTCGCCGTAAAGTCCGACCGCCATGATCGTGAGCGGATGCATCGCCTCATCGATGCGCAGCCCCTCGACGTAAGGCCAGTCGAGTGCCGGCAGGCGCAGGCCCGGCATCTCCTCGGGGCGGGACGCGGTCACGAACTCGACGAACTTCGCCTTTGCGGTCGGCTCCACGAGCCGGGCGAGCGCGTTGAACTCGAAGCCGATCCACGGGATGACCATCGACCAGGCCTCGACGCAGCGCAAGCGGTAGACGCGTTCCTCGAGCGGCAGCTTGAGAAGCTCTTCGATCCCCAAGGTCCGCGGCTTCGCCACCTCGCCCTCGACGACCACTGTCCACGGTTTCACCTTCAGCCGCTTGGCGAACTGCATCGGATCCGCCTTGTCGGTGCCGAACTCGTAGAAGTTGTTGTACGTCGTAACGTGCTTGTAGGCGGTCAGGGGTTCGGTCGTGCTCAGCGTGCTCTTGGCGACGTTCGGCAGCTTCTCGAGCCCGAGGGTCTTCTCCTGCGCGCGCGCCGCCGACGCCAGCGTTCCCGCGGCCCCGAGGATCGAGCCGGCCGCCGCGAGCTTGATCAGCTCGCGCCTGCGCTCGTAGAAGCGGCGCGGCGTGATCTCCGAGGGCTTAATGTCGTCTGGTCGCTTGATGAGCATGAGGAATCCTGTCGCGGAAGCGGGCGCGCAGTTATACGAGTCGCACGAGCGGCCGGATTCCTTACGGAGGGCCGACGCCTGCCCGGGCGGGCACTCAGGGGTTGAGCTGCTTGTAGACAGCCGTCGCGACGTCGAGCAGTTGCGGCTTGGCGAGATCGCCCGACAGGGCGTAGCCGAGCGAACCATCGATCCAGTAGAAGACCGCGACCTTCTCCTCCTGGCTGAAGCGGAACGCCGTGTCGCGCTGCACGCCCTCGACGCGCGACACGTAGAGCGTCAGGCGCTTGCCCTTTGCATCCTGGTACATGAACTGCGCGACCGCGCCGCCCGGTCCCGGCAGCAGTCGCCCGCCGACGAGTTCGAAGCCTTCCGCGGTCAGCAGCGGCGTCTTGAGCTTCGCCCCGAGGCGTTTGGAGAGCCAATTGACGAGGTGCTCCTGCTCCGCGGCGCCGACCTCGACCGGGTGCCTCACCTCGGGCGAGTACACCGCGTGCGCGATCGCCGCCTGCTTCGCGAGCGAAAGCGGCGCCGGACCGCCGAACGTGCCGACTAATGCGTGAGCGAACCAACCGACCGCCACCCCGACCACGACCCAGCCCGCGGCGACGGCGAAGCGCGCCGAGCGGCGGCTCGTGTCGATCCGACGCAGTCGCTCGGGCACGGGCTCGCTCAGCACCGGGTCGAACGCCGCGCGCAACGCGGCGTTCTGCTCGCGGTATGCCTGCACCCGCGCCGCGTCCTCGAGGTGCTCGGCGAGATGCGCCTCGACCGCGCGCCGCTCGGGCGGTTCGAGACGGTCGTCCACGTACGCGTGGAGCTCGCGTTCGGTGACGTTCATTTCACGACCTTCAGCGCTGGCGCGGCGGGCGCGCCGGTGATGAGCGTGCGCAGCCGCTCGCGGCCGCGGAACAACCGCGACATCACGGTACCGATCGGGATGTCGAGCGACTTCGCCGCTTCGGCGTACGAGAACTGCTCGAGGCCGACCAGCAGGACGATCTCGCGCTGCTCCGGCGGCAAGAGCGCAAGCGCGCTCTCGAGATCGCGGATCTCGAGGCGAGCGCCCTGGACCGACGGCACCGTCGGGAGATCGTCCTCGTCCAGCGCCGCCTCGGGGTGCGCCTGCCGGGCACGCAGCTGGTTCACGAAAACGTTGTGCATGATCGCAAACAGCCACGCTCGAAGATCGCTTCCCGGCCGCCAGAGGTGATGCTTGTTGATGGCGCGCTCGAGCGTGTCCTGCACGAGGTCGTCCGCCGCGTGCTGGTCCCCGGCGAGCGCCCGCGCATAGCGCCGCAGGCGCGGGATATGCGGGGCGATCGACTGGAGATCCACGGTTGCGCGGCGCTGCGCTACTTCACGACGCGCCAGACGTTGTTGAAGCCGTCCCCGGTCTTGTCGCCGGACTTCTGGTCCTTGACCCAGAAGTAGAGGGGCTTGCCCTTGTAGGCCCACTGGAGCGTGCCGTCGTCGCGCTTCACCTTGGTGAATCCCGCGACGTCCTTGTCGCCCGCACCCGCGATGAACGGCGGCCAGTTGGCGGCGCACGGCCCGTTGCAGTCGCTCTTGGTGCCGTTGTCCGGGTCCTTGTCGTAGGTGTAGAGCGTCATCTTCTTGGAGTAGTCGACGAGCACGCCACCCTCGTACTCCGCCGGCGCGCCCTGGGCGCGCAGGCTGGCGCAGCCGGTCGCGATCGACAATGCCAGCGCGAGCGCCGCTGCGGTCAAAAGCATCCTGTTCATTTGGGATCTCCTTCTACCTGCGATTCGAATCGTGAGTCCAGTTGTCGACATGGGCGCATTCTGTTGCGCTGACCTCCGTTTTTCGTGGGACTCGCGAATTATCACAAAACAGCCCGGTCCGTGTTGTTATTCCCCCACCGCGCGAGTGCCGCCGAACACCGCGGGACCAAGGCCCCACTTCGCCGCGAGCGTCTCGGTCGCGTTCAGGATTTCCTCGGCAAGCGCCGGATGGTTGTACCGGATGCCCGCGAGCCGCTTCAGGGCGTCGGGGGCGCCCAATGTCGCGCCCACCGCGTGGATCCACTCGCCGGCATGTGCGCCGACGGCTTCGGCACCGAGGAGCGCGGCAGAGTCGTGATCGGCGACAAGGCGCACGAAGCCGCGTGGCTCGCCGATCGCGAGCGCCGCGGGGTTCGCCGCAAAGGACGCGAACCCGGTCGCGGGCTCGTAGCCGGCGTCCTCGGCCTGCTCCTCGGAGAGTCCGAGACGCGCGAGCTCGAGCGCGGAGTAGACCACCTCGGGGACCGCACCGGCGTCGCGGCGCGCGCTGCCCGGAGAAACGATATTTCCGACCGCGACCGCGGCCTCGGCCAGGGCGTGATTCGATGTCATGCGCGGGTTCGCACAGTCACCGATCGCGTAGATGCCCGACGCCGCGGTCATGGTGCGCTCGTCCGTCGGGACGAAGCCGCCCGCGTCCGCGACGACGTCCAGCGCGTCGAGGCCCAGTCCCGCGACGTTCGGGCGGCGTCCGCTCGCGACGAGCACCCAGTCGACACGTTCCGCGGAGCCGTCCGGGAGCTGTAGCGTCACGCCGCCGGTGTCGACCGTGCACGCGCGCGGACGGCCCACGCGCCGCGGGCGGATGTCGCGCTCGGCGAGCGCTTCGGCGAGCAGCGTCAGCGCCGGCGCACTGAAGCCGAGTCGCGCGAGCGGCTCCGACTGGACGAGCCAGACCACCTCGCACCCGAGCATCGCAAGAATGAACGCCATCTCGGTGCCGATCACGCCGCTGCCGATCACCGCGACGCGCCGGCCCGGCGGCGGTGGCGCGTCGAAGAGCTCGTCGCTCGTCAGTACGCGTCCTGCGTGGAGCGCGAGCGCGGATGGCACGTGCGGGGACGATCCTGTCGCGAGCACGATCGCGCCCGCGGAGAGGAAGTCCCGACCTTCGATTTCGACCTTCCGGCCGGGGCGCAGCATGGCGCGCCCGGTGAAGGCGCTCACCCCGAGCCGCGCGAGATAGTCGATATAGCTCGCGCGCACCGCCTCCACGACGCCGCGCTGGTGGCGCCACGCCTGCGCGAGGTCGGGTGTCAGCCGGCCGCTGATGCCTCGCTCCGCGAAACCGCGCGCTCGCGGCGACGAGCCGCGCGGTCGAGTACCAGGCCTTCTTGGGCACGCAGCCGCGATTGAGGCAGGTGCCGCCCCAGACGCCCTGCTCGATGATCGCGACCTTCAGCCCGCGCAGCGCCCCGAGGACGGCGGCGCGGTAGCCGCCGGGGCCGGAGCCCACGATGGCGAGGTCGAAGGTGCGACTCGCCGTCATGGCGCGGGATGGGCGCCGGCTTCGATCGCACCGGCGGGCGGAGGACGCTGCTAGCGCAGGCCCGCGATGTAGTCGGTGACCGCCTTCATTTCCGCATCGGTCATCTTCGCGGCGGTCATCCGCATCATCTTGTTCGGATCGTTTGCGCGCGCGCCCGCACGGAAGGCCTTGAGCTGCGCGTCGAGATAGTCGGCGAACTGCCCGGCGAGCGCCGGATACTGCGCGGGCACGCCCTCGCCGCGCGGACCGTGGCAGCCGGCGCACGCGGCGACGCCCTTCTCCGCGATGCCGGCGCGATAGATCTTCTGGCCGAGCTCGATCGTGTCCTTGTTGCGCGCTTTCTCGGGCTGCAGGCGCTGCGCAGCGTAATAGGCCGCGACGTTGCGCATGTCTTCCGGCGACAGCGTGGCGGCGAACCCCGCCATGATGGCGTTGTTGCGCTCTGCGGGCTTGCCCGCCGCGGCGGGCTTGAAGTTCGCCAGCTGCTTGGCGAGATAGTCGGGAATCTGCGCCGCCAGCTTCGGATTGACCGGCGCCGTGCTGTTGCCATCCTGCCCGTGGCATGCGGCGCAAACCTGCGTGGCGATCTGCTGACCCTTGGCGGCATCGGCCTTTGGCAGCGGCTGGGCGGCGAGCGCGGTGCCGCTCGTGAGCGCGGCGGCGAGGAACGCGCAGCAAAGCTTCATGGATTCCCTTCCCTTGTTTTTCCTGGCGCGGACGCGGACGCGAGGCGCGTTGGCAAAGCTGTTATTCTAACCGCGATCGACGCAACGTTGCGACCGGATGTCCTTGTTTCAAAACGCAACCTATCTCGCGTCGGCGCACCATCTTCAGGATCTTCCGCCGCCTGGCGAGCCCGAGGTCGCGTTTGCGGGCCGTTCCAACGCCGGCAAGTCGAGTGCGATCAACGCGCTCGCAAATCGCACGCGGCTCGCGTTCGTCAGCAAGACCCCGGGCCGCACGCAGCAGATCAACTTCTTTCAGCTCGCGGGTGGGGGCCTCCTGGTGGACCTGCCCGGTTACGGCTACGCGCGCGTGCCCGACGCGTTGCGCACCCACTGGGAGTCCACGCTGGGCGAGTTCCTGCAGACGCGCCGGAGCCTTTGCGGACTGGTACTCGTGATGGACGCGCGGCACCCGATGACGGAGCGCGACGAGATGATGCTCGGCTGGTTCCTGCCCACGGGCCGGCCGGTCCATGTTCTGCTCACCAAAGCGGACAAGCTCAATCGCCGTGAGCAAGCGCTCACCCTCGAGAAGGTTCGCGCCCGTTTGGCCGCGTTGGGCGGACATGCGACGGCACAGCTGTTCTCGAGCCCGGACCGGTCTGGGCTCGAAGAGGCCGAGGCAGTGATCGCCCATTGGCTGGTCGCCGCCGGCGCCAGAAATAAAGAAGCCCCAAGCCAAAGGGGGAAGCTTGGGGCTAAACGCCTTAAACGTGATTAAGGCACCCGCTCAGGGAGGAGAAGCGGGAGACGGCTAATGCCGTCTTTCCGTGAGAGTGGCCTCGCCGAGAAAGGTTCCCGACGATTTCGCTCGGCATTCGGCCACGATGTAATCTGCCATCCGGGACGCGAATGACCTTACTGGAGCCGAAGCTATGAACCTCCACGGCAGCTATCCGGCGGTCCGAATGCGACGCATGCGGCGTGACGATTTCTCGCGGCGCATGATGCGCGAGCACCGGCTGTCGACCGACGATCTGATCTACCCGGTGTTCGTATTCGAGGGCCGCAATGCGGAGCAACCCGTACCCTCGATGCCGGGCGTGGCGCGCTACACGCCGGACCGCATTCTCGCAATCGCCGAGGACGCGCTCAAGCTCGGCATTCCGACGCTGGCGCTGTTCCCCGCGATCGAGCCCTCGCTCAAGACCCCGGACGGCAAGGAAGCGATGAACCCGAACGGGCTCGTCCCGCGCGTCGTCGCGGATCTCAAGAAGCACTTCCCGGAGCTCGGCGTGATGACCGACGTCGCGCTGGATCCGTACACGAGCCACGGTCAGGACGGCCTCATCGACGAGGCCGGCTACATCGTGAACGACGAGACGATCACAGTATTGCGCGAGCAGGCCCTGACACAGGCGCGAGCGGGCGTGGACATTGTCGCGCCTTCGGACATGATGGACGGTCGCATCGGGGCGATCCGCGCCGCGCTGGACGAGAATCGCCACATCCACACGCGGATCATGGCGTACTCGGCGAAGTACGCGTCCGGCTTCTACGGTCCGTTCCGCGACGCGGTCGGCTCGGCCGCGAACCTCGGCAAGAGCAACAAGCTCACCTACCAGATGGATCCCGCGAATACCGACGAAGCGCTCTGGGAGGTCGGTCTCGATCTGCAGGAAGGCGCCGACATGGTGATGGTCAAGCCCGGCATGCCTTATCTCGACATCGTCCGGCGGGTCAAGGACGAGTTCATGGCGCCCACTTTCGTCTACCAGGTCAGCGGCGAGTACGCGATGCTGAAGGCCGCGTTCCAGCAGGGCTGGCTCGACGAAGAGAAGTGCGTGCTGGAAGCGCTGCTCGCCTTCAAGCGCGCCGGCGCCGACGGCGTGCTCACCTACTTCGCACGCGACGCGGCGCGGCTCCTGGCTAAAACGAAGTAGCTACTGCGCGGGGTCGCCGAGGTCAAGCCGCGCCTCGCGGATCACCTGCTGGAGCACTCTTCCCTTGCGATCCACGACGTGGATGCGCGCGGGCAGGAGGTTGCGGTCGAGGTCGAGCCACACGTCCATCGTCGAACCGTCCGGATCCTGGCGGCGCATGTGCAGCGCGCGCACGATCCCGAGCGGCGTTTCGACTTGCGCTTCGCCGACCATCTGGTAGACGTAGCGATAGAGTTTTCGGCCGGTCACGACGTCGAGTTGCGCAGCCTCCGGGATCGGCGTCATGAAGTAGAGCTGGTGCAGCATCGAGAGCGGGTCCTGCGCGCCGGCCGGCAGGTCCACGAGCCGGCTCTCGCCCTTCGATGCCAGCGCGAGCTTGCGCGCCGTCCAGTCGAAGTGAGCGGTTTCGGCGCGCTCGCGCGTGCCGAGCTCCGCCCGGTATTCGGTCGGCACGAGCCCGCCTGCGGCGAATACCCCGCTCGCCCGCTGCACCAGCCGTCCGCTCAAGAACCAGGACACGAAACCCACCGCTTCCGCGACCGTCTCGACGTGATACGCGCGGCCGTCCTGCACCCACGTGTGGGTGACCTGGCCCACTTTGGAGGGCTGGGCGCCGTAGTACAGGTCGAATACCAGCACGGCATGCCGCAGCGGATACTCGGCCCGCGCGGCTGCCGTCTCGACGGGCAATGAGGCCTCCGCAGCAGTCGTGGCGGAGGGTTCGGCGGACGTGTCGGACGCTGCAGTCGCGACCGCGTCAACGGGTCCTTCCGGAACGTCGTATTGCGGAACGATGGCGTCCTGCACGAGTGGCAGCGACGTCGGCGCCGCGCGGGTGCGCGCCCGGCGCGTTTCGGCGGCGCGTTTGGGCGGCTGCACCGCGGGCGCGGGCGGCGGCGACACGATCCGCGCTTCGATCGGCGGTGCCGGGAGGTCCGGTGCCGCCGCACCAAGGTCGAAGCGCGGGGTTCCGAACAGGGCCAGCACGTGCACCGCGGCCGAAGCTACGACGGCTACGGCGAGGATGCGATCGCTGCGGCGCATGCCGCAATTAACGCACGAACGGCTCAACCGAATACGAGCGCGATGCCGTGCGCCATATCGGCGCCGAGCGCGACCGAGCCGTCGGGCATGCGGGCGGGCGCCAGGCCGCCGGCCGCCAGCGCAGCCGCGGCTGCGTCGCGATCGGCAACACGAACGAACAATGCCGCCATGAATGGCGCGGAACGTGCGCTCATGCGGACCTTCGGGAGTCGTGCCGCGAGGCTGCGCGCAGTCGCAAACGCGATCGAGGCGCCGCCGGTGCGCACGACGAGGCCTTCGGCGATCGGTTCGGCCTTCGTCGCCAACAGCCGCTCGTAGGGCCGCGCGGTCGCGGCGACGTCCTCGCCCACGATCGCTACGGCCGCGATTTCAGTCGCACCGTTCGCGTGGCGCTGATATTCGGGCCGCCACACCACGTCGCGAGTGAGGTGCTCGCAAACGAACATCCGCCCCCCGGGGGTGTGATCGAGCGACGCCATCGCGACCCGGAATCGCGCCTCGCGCTTGCCCTCGGGCAGCTCGACCGGGCGCGAGAATTCGACCGGTTCGCCCGGCGCGAAGCCCGCCCAGAGCATTTCCGTATAAGCGCCCTTGGCGCTGGTCGTCTTCAGCGCAATTGCCGCGAGGCCCTCGCCCGCGCGCGCGAACTCGGTGTAGTACTGGCGCGAGGGGTGCGGCGCGCCCTCCGGGCTCCAGAGGAGCTCGATGTAGTCCTGCCCGAACATCACGCAGTGGTTCTGCGACCCGAGCGTGTGGTCGCCGCGCGGCGTTACGGTGAAGCCCATGCGCCGAAACGCGTCGCACGCAGCATTGAGATCGCGCACGACGATCACGACGTGATCGATGCCTTTGATGTGTTGTCGCATGAGGAAGCGTCTCTTGACGTTGAGCCTCCGATGATACGCGTCATTTGTTGCGTTGCAACATCCACGTCGCTGCGCTGACCTTCGTCTACACTCGATCGCCCCGAAGTCCGAGAGACATCATGCCGATCCTTGACCCGCTGAAGCGCTTTCACACCGATATGGCCGCGTGGCGCCGCGACCTCCACGCGCACCCCGAGACCGCGTTCGAAGAGACGCGGACGGCTCAGGTCGTCGCCGACAAGCTCGCGTCGTTCGGCATCGAAGTGCATCGCGGGCTCGCGAAGACCGGGGTCGTGGGCGCCTTGCGCGCCGGCCGCGGCACGCGCGCGATCGGCCTTCGCGCCGATCTCGACGCGCTCCCCATTCACGAGCAGAACGCGTTCGCGCACCGGTCCCGGAACGACGGGCGCATGCACGCGTGCGGGCACGACGGCCACACCACCATGCTCCTCGGCGCCGCCCGGTACCTCGCCGAGACGAAGCGGTTCGACGGCACCGTGTACTTCATCTTTCAGCCGGCCGAGGAAAACGAGGGCGGCGGGCGGGTGATGGTCGAGGAGGGGCTGTTCGAACGCTTCCCCGTCGAGGGCGTCTACGGCATGCACAACTGGCCGGGCATGCCGGTCGGGAAGTTCGGGGTCATGCCGGGGCCGATGATGGCGTCGTTCGACGTCTTCGAGATCGTGGTCACCGGGCGCGGCGCGCACGGCGCGATGCCGCACGAGAGCATCGACCCGATCGTCGCGGCGAGCGCGCTCGTGCAGGCGCTACAGACGATCCCGAGCCGCACGGTCAATCCGATCGAGCCCGCAGTCGTGACGGTGACGCAGTTTCACGCCGGCGACGCCTGGAACGTGATCCCCGAACAGGCCGTCCTGCGCGGCACGACGCGCGCGTTCCGTCCCCAGGTCCAGGACCAGATCGAGGCCGGCATCCGACGCGTGTGCGCCGGGATCGACGCGACTCACGGCACCCGCTGCACGGTGCGCTACGAGCGGCGCTATCCGCCGACGGTCAATCACCCGCGCGAAACCGCGATCGCAACCGCGGCGCTCGCGAAAGTCGTCGGGAAGGAAAACGTGCTCACCGACCTGCAGCCGACGATGGGCTCCGAGGACTTCGCCTTCATGCTGCAGGCACAGCCCGGCTGCTACGTCTGGATCGGCAACGGTCCGGGGGAGGGCGGGTGCATGCTCCACAACCCGCGCTACGACTTCAACGATGAAATTCTTCCGATTGGCGCGAGCTACTGGGCGACGCTCGTCGAGCAGGTGCTGGCCAAACCCTGAGCGCGCCGCGGGCCTCAGCCGCCCGGCCGCACGTGGAGGAAACAGCAGCCCTCGTCGCCGGGGCGCCAGGTGTCGGCACTGAAGGCGAACCCGGCCGCCTCGAAGGTGCCATTGTCCACCACGCCGGCGATGTGACAGAGCCGCGCCACCTTCGCATCGCTCAGTCCCGCCTCGAGCCACGCCTCCTTGAGCGGACAGGCGTGGAACTTGATGTCCAGGCCGCCGGCGTCGCAGCGACGCACCTCGGGCTGGAACACGCGGCCGCCGTCCGGTACGAACGCGATGAACGCGTCGCGCAACCCGGCGAGGTCGCGCGGGCCGAACCGCTTGAACTGCTGCCCGATCGCGAGGCCGCGCTTGTAGATCGCGCGCTTCAGAATCTCTTCGGCCTTCGCGGCGCCGAGTTCTGACTCGAGCTCGTCGTACACCGCGGCGTACACCAACGCGCGCGCCTTCATCGCATTCTTCAGCTGGACCCGCAGCTCGTCGGCTTCGCTCATGGGCGCCTCTCCTTCACCGGAGCCTGGCATCTTAGGGGCGGCGACGCGATTCGGCTACCATTTGCGCCTTTTCCGGAAGCACGCACATGCGCTACATCGACCACGGACAGGGCGGCCCCGCGAGCGTGATGAAGCTCGCGGTCGGGCCAAAGCCAACGCTCAAGGCGGGCGAAGTATTGATCGAGGTGCAGTACGCCGGGGTCAACCGGCCCGACGTGCTGCAACGCTCGGGCAGCTATCCGCCGCCCGCCGGCGCCTCGCCGCTCCTCGGTCTGGAGGTCGCGGGACGGATCGTGGAGGTCGCGCCCGATGTCACGCAATGGAAGCCGGGCGATCTCGTTTGCGCGCTCACCCCGGGCGGTGGATACGCGGAGTACTGCGCCACGCCCGCCGCGCACTGCCTGCCGGTGCCGAAAGGCCTGTCGGTCAAGGAAGCGGCGTCGCTCCCCGAGAACTGGTTCACCGTGTACGACAACGTGATGACGCGGGGTCGGCTGAAGGCGGGTGAGACGTTCCTGGTCCACGGCGGCTCGAGCGGGATAGGCCTAGCGGCGATCCAGGTCGGAAAGGTGCTCGCGGGCGCGACCGTGTACACCACGGTCGGAAACGCCGAAAAGGCCGAGTACTGCCGGAAGATGGGCGCGGACGTCGCGCTCAACTACCGCGACCAGGACTGGCCCGCGGAGATCGCGAAGCTCACCAACAAGCGCGGGGTCGACGTCATCCTCGACATGGTGGCGGGCGACTACGTGATGAAGAACGTCCGCGCGCTCGCGCTCGAGGGCCGCCTGGTGCAGATCGCGTTCCTCAAGGAGAGCAAGCTCGCGGACTTCGACGCGTTGCCGATCATGCTCAAGCGCCTCACCTACACCGGATCGACGCTGCGGCCGCGCACCGTCGCGCAGAAGGCCGTGATCGCCGCGGCGCTGGCGCGCGAGGTCTGGCCGCTGTTCGAGTCGGGCCAGCTCAAGAGCTACTTGTTTCGGACCTTCCCGCTCGCCGAGGCAAGCGCCGCGCACGCGCTCATGGAAAGCTCCACGCACATCGGCAAGATCGTGCTGGAAGTGCAGAGGGCAGTAAAAGAAACGGCCCCTCCCTTGGGGGGAGGGGCCGAAGCCCCGGTCTCGGGGGGATGGGCTGAGGAGGCCCGGAAGTCAGTCGGCCGCGCGCGGCGCGTGGTCCGGTGTGAGTGTCTTGTCCGACCGCGGTCCCGATACGGGGCCGCGCACGTCGATCGAGGCAAGGGAGTGTCCGATGGCAAGGGCCGCGCCCCACGCGACCGCGGCGATCGAGCCCCAGAAGAACAGGTCCGAAATTTGGTTCAGGATCGTTTCCACCGTCGCCTCCTTCGCTTGTCGGGACTGCGCTCAGAATCCCTGGATCAAATCGGCCGGCGCGCCTTCGGGCGACGGGAACTGGGTCGGGAAGTAGGTGATTGTGCTTTCCACCGGCGCTGCGAACGCCTGCGACACGATCTGCGGCACGCCGTCGCTGCAGGCACCGATGAGCAGGACGCCCACCGCGAACGCACCTGCGATGGCCGCCTTGACCAGGCGCGCGATTTCGGCTTCGGGACCGGCGATCGAGAGTTTGCTGTTGCGCGTGTTCATGGGTTGCTCCTCTTCCTTTGGGTTGGGGCCGATCGATGCGATCGACGTGAGCCCATCTTGCAGGAGCGGAACGCGCGAAAGTCGCCAGTAATGGCGCGCGGCTTGTGACCTAGTTACAAACCGGCCCCGAGGGCGGGCCGGCGCGTGACAAGTGTCACGCAATCGGGGCGCGCGCTACCAGTTCGGCGGCAGCGGCTTGCGCAAGGTGATGAGCTTTTCCGAGACGGAGATGTAGCCGCCCTCGCTCAGGTCCTTCAGAAGGCGGCTGATCATCTCGCGCGAAGAGCCGACGCGATCCGCGATCTCCTGGTGCGTCAGCTTCTCGGGGATCAGGCGCGTGCCGTCGCGCTCGACGGCGAGGCTGTCGAACAGCCGGCGCACACGACCGTACACATCGAGCAGCGCGAGATCGCGCGCGCTCTCGGTGGCGCGGCGCGCGCGGCGGATCACCTTGGCGAGCAGCTCGAACGCGAACTCCGGGTGCTTCGCGATGTGATCCTTGAGCGTGACGCGCGTGACCACCGAGCAGGTCGTGGGCTCCAGCGTCATGACCGATGCGGAGCGCGGCCCGCCGTCGAGGGCCATCTCGCCCACGTACTCGCCGGGGCCGTGAATGTCGAACACGATCTCGCGGTCGTCGACGCCGGTCGCAAACACCTTCACCCGGCCGGCGAGAACGATGTAGAGGGTGTCGCCGTGGTCGCCCTCCTGCAGCATCACGACGTCCTTGCGGTACTGCTGCATGCGGCCGCGCGCCGCAAGCTCGCGCAGCGCGGGCGATTCGAGGGCGGCGACAAGCTGATCGGGGTCGGGAGCGCTCGAGCTCGGCATGGTCGGAGCATTCTAGAGCAACGACCTTCGAGGTGCCCAGCGCCTGCGCGCCGAGCGTGCCGGTGTAACATCCGCCGCCGGCGAATGGCGGCGAATTCGGAGACCTGGTCGGCATCGCGATGGCAGCAGAGATACAGCAGACCGCGCCCGCCGTGAGCCTGCGCGGCGAGGCGGCCGGCGGCCTCGCGAGCGCCATCCCGGGCCTCGTCCACGCGCTCACGCTCGGGGTTCTTGCGTTCGCCCCGCTCGGCCCGGAGCACGTCGACATCGGGATTCGCGCCGGTTTTGCGGCCGCGATCTTCGGCGGGATCGCCGCGACGATCTTCTCCGGGACGCCCTTGCCGGCGACCGGTCCCCGTGCATCGACGAGCCTGATCCTCGCCGGGTTCGTAGCCACGCTCGCCGCCGACCCGGCGCTGGACCTGCCCAAGGCGCTCGCGCTCACTGCCCTCTGCACGGCTCTCGCCGGCGCACTGCAAATCCTGTTCGGCGCGCTGCGCCTGGGAACACTCGCGAAGTTCGTACCCTATCCAGTCCTCGGCGGCTTCATTTGCGGCATCGCGATCCTGATCGCGCTGGCACAACTGCCTCACATCCTCGGGCTGGCCCCCAGCGCGCTACGCGACCCTTCCCTCGGTTGGCTCACCGCCGTCCAGCCGCTCAGCGTGACGGTCGGGGTCGCGACGGCGGCCATAATCTGGATCATCGGGAGGCGCTGGAAGCGGCCTGCCCGCCGCGCTGCTCGGCCTCCTGGCGGGAACGGTCTTGTATTACGTGCTACGCGCTGCCCTCGGAGATGGCGCAGCGAGTCCGGTCGTCGGCCCGATCCCCGGCGGGCTCCCCCTGCCCACCGCCCTGGGAGGACTGATCGATCTGGCCGGAACGCCCGCGCTGGCAAAACACCTTCCGGGACTCGCCGCAACGGCATCGGTGATCGCGATCATCGGCTCGCTCGACACCCTGCTTGCCGCCTCAGCCATCGACGCCGCGGCGGGGGTCCGGCATCGCGGGAACCGCGAGCTGTTTGCCCAGGGCGTCGGGAACATCGTCTCCGCGCTTTTCGCCGGCATTCCCGTCGTGCTCGCGCCGACGCGAGCGATTCCTGCGTTCCGGGCGGGCGGGCGAACGCGCGCGATCGGCTTCATCGCGTCGGGGCTGCTTGCCGCAGTCCTGCTCGCCGGAAGTGATGCGTTGGCTTACTTGCCGCTCGCGGTGCTCGGCGGCGTCATGCTGACCGTCGCGTGGGGTCTGGTGGACGCGTGGACGCGCGGTCTCGTCCGCCGGCTGGTGGCGGGGGACCGGGACCGGACGCTGCTGTGGAGCTCGACCGTGGTCGTGCTCGTGGCCGCGATCACCGTGCTGGTCAACTTCATGATCGCGGTGATCGCCGGCGTGTTCCTGTCGATGGCGCTGTTCATCGCGTCAATGAACCGCTCGCTGGTGCGCTCCGTACAGAACGGCGCGGCGCGGCCGTCGCGGCGCATCTACGGCCCTGACGAAGCGCGCGTACTCGCCGACGCGCGGCGAAATATCGCCATTGTCGAGCTCGAGGGTGCGCTCTTCTTCGGCAGCGCCGAGCGTCTCGGCGCCGAGGTCGAGCCTCTCGCCACCACTGCGCGCTTCGTCGTGCTCGACTTCCACCGGGTCACCACGATCGACGCAACCGGTGCGATCGCGCTGGAGCAGCTCGCGCTGCGACTCGCCGCCGCGGGCGCGACCCTGCTGCTGGCGAGCATCACTCCGGAGGGGCGCCATGGCCTCGCGCTCGTCGCCGCAGGTACCTTCTCGAAGCCGGAGGCGCGTCGCTGGTTCGTCGACGCCGACCAGGCGATCAGCTGGGCGGAGGATCGCCTGCTCGGGACCGGCCGCAGCGTGTCCTCCGCGGAGATTCCGCTGGAGCGGCTCGCCCTTGCCGCGGGACTGGCCGAGGACGAGCTCGCGTCGCTGCGGCGCTCGCTCCGGCGCGCGGAGCTCAATGCGGACGAGGTGCTGTTCCGCGAAGGCGAGCCCGGCGACAAGCTCTACCTGCTCGCCCGCGGAGCGGTATCGATCCTGGTGCGCGGCGGCGGTCAGCAGCGCCGCATCGTGACCTTCGCGCCCGGCTCGGTGTTCGGCGAAGCGGCGATGCTCGACGGCGCGCCGCGCTCGGCCACCGCGACGGCCGTGGAGGACACGGTCGTCTACAGCCTGTCGCGCCGCGCGCTCGACGCGCTGGCGCGCAGCGACCCGGGGCTCGCCACCAAGCTGCTGGTGAATCTCGGGCGTCACCTGTCGGCGCGGCTGCGCCAGACGACCGACACGCTGCGCGAGCTGGTCGACTCGCGCGGTTAGCGGCCAGCGGCTAGCCGCGGATCTGCGCGGGCGCGGGCGGCGGGGCCGACGCGCGCTTGCGCCAGCGTTCGCTGAGCTTGCCGAGGATCCCGGCCGGCATGTAGATGATGAACAGCACGAGCAGCGCTCCGTAGATGAAGGTATCGAGGCCATGCACGTCGTGGCCGATGCCGACGCGCAGGCCCTCCGCGAGAAGCAGCGTGAACACCGCGCCGACCGTCGGGCCGAGCTGCACGAACATTCCGCCTGCGATCACCGCGAACACGATCTGGAGCGAGATGCCGATGCCGGAGACGGTGTCCGGATTGACGTAGAGCTGATACTGCCCGTACAGCACGCCCCCGAAGGCGGTCATCGCGGCCGACAGGATCGTGATCGTCAGCTTGGTGCGAGTCACGTTCACGCCGACCGACGCGGCAGCGTCTTCCTCCTGGCTGATCGCCTCCATCGCATAGCGCGCCATGCTCCGGTCCACGCGGCGCCACACCCATAGCGCGAACAACCAGCAGGCGAGCATCACGTAGAACCAGATCTCCTTCTGCGCGAACTGGAGCGCGTAGAGCGAGTAGGACTCCCCGCCCGCAAGCGCGGTGTTCGGGGTCACGCCCAGCGATCCGCCGCTCTGGTCGCGCAATGCGACGATGATCAAGCGCGCGATCTCGGACAAAGCGAGCGTGACGAGCGCGAAGTAGTGGCCGGTGATCCTGAAGCGGAAGCACGGATAACCGATCAGCACGGCCACGGCCACGGCCAGCGCCACGCCGACCACCATGCCGATCCACGGCGTGATGCCGAAGTGATTCCACAGCATGGTGACGGTGTACGCGCCGATGCCGAGGAACGCGCCGTGCCCGAACGACACCAGCCCGAAGCGCCCCATCAGCGACCAGCTCGTGTATACGAAGCTCCACACCAGGATCATGATCGCCAGGTGCAGGGCGTAGTTGCCGAGACCCATCCAGGGCACGAGCGCGAGCAGCGCGAGCAGGATCCAGGGGGTCGCGCGCACCGCCTCAGGCCTTCTTCGCGAGCAGCCCTTGCGGACGACCCGAACGACCGGCCGCGCTGCACGGCACCCTCGCGCGGCCTGTCACTGCGTCGCGGCGGCGTGCGCTCGTCATGACTTCTTCGCCAGCAGTCCCTGCGGGCGTATGAACATCATGACGATGAAGAACAGGAACGCCATGACGTAGCCCCACTCGATGTGGAAGAAGAACCCGCCCACCGAGATGAGCTGGGCGAAGATGAACGCCGCCACGAACCCGCCGACCATGTTCCCGAGGCCGCCGAGGACGCAGATCAGGAAGGTGATCGGACCGAACGAGAGCCCGATCGCCGGGTGCACGTCGTACTGCAGGACGAGCAGGCAGGCGCCCAGCCCGGCGAGCCCGCCTCCGATTGCGGAAGTGACGATGTAGATCCGCGCCGGGCTCACGCCCATCAGCGGCATGATCGCGCGGTCCTGGCTGATCGCTCGGATCGCGGTCCCGAGATAGGTCTTCCGGAGGAACAGATAGAGCAGCGTCATCGCCACAAACGCGGTGAGCGCGGCGAAGATGCGCGAGTACGGCAGGTAGATCTCGCCGAGCTGCAGCGAGGGCAGGCTCACGCCGAGGTTGCGGAACTGGACGCCGAACGCGAGCGTCGCCGCCGCCTGCAGGAAGAACAGCACCCCTCCGGTGACGAGCAGCTGATTGATCGGCTCGGAGTTGAGCACCGGCCGGATGACGAGCACGTGCAACAGCACGCCGAGCACCGCGACGACCAGGATCCCGGCGGCGAAGGCGACGACGAGCGGCAGCTTGTAGACCACGTACATGAAGTAGACGGTGTACATCCCGACCATCATCAGCTCGGCGTAGCAGATCCAGACCACGTCGATCACGCCGAACACGAGGTTGAGTCCGAGCGCGAGCAGGGCGAGCACGCCGCCGAAGAGCAGCCCGTTCAGCACCGCCTCGAGAAAGAAGACGTCGAAGATTTGCATCAGAGCCCCACGTAAGCCCGCCGGATCTCGTCGCTCGCGGCGAGATCTGCCGCGCGCCCGCTTGCCTTGATGCGCCCGACCTCGAGCAGGTAGGCGCGGTCGACCACTTTGAGTACCTGCTGGACGTTCTGCTCGACGATCAGCACCGTATAGCCCTCGCCGCGAAGGCGATGCACGAGCTCGAAGATGCGCTGGACGATCACCGGGGCGAGCCCGGCCGAGGGCTCGTCGAGGAGCAGCAGCCGCGGCTTCGACATGAGGCCGCGCGCGATCGCGCACATCTGTTGCTCGCCGCCGGACAGCGTGCCGGCAAGCTGCTCGCGCCGCTCCTTGAGCCGCGGGAACAGCTCGTACACGTGCTCGAGCCGCACGGCGAAGTGCGCGCGCGCGGAGGCCACGTAGGCGCCCATGCGCAGGTTCTCCTCGACCGTGAGCCGCGGGAACAGCCGGCGGTTCTCGGGCACGTGCGCGATGCCGAGCTCGATCACTCGATGCGGCTCGACCTCGTTCACCCGAGCGCCCTCCATCAGGATCTCGCCTGCCGAGGCGTCGATGAGCTTCGAGATCACGCGCAGCAGCGTCGTCTTCCCCGCGCCGTTCGGCCCGATCACCGCGACCGCCTCGCCGGCGTCGACCTTGAGCGAGACCCCGAACAGCGCCTGAAAGGTGCCGTAGCCCGCAGAGACGTCGCGGAGCTCTAGCATCGGTCCGTCGTTCCGGAAGCGACGTTCACGCTCGCGCCGCCACCTGAGCCTGCACGGCCGCGGCGTCTGTGCCGAGGTACACCTCGATCACCTTCGGGTCGGCGGCGACCTCGCGGGGCACGCCTTCGGCGATCTTCTCGCCGTGATCGAGGACGATGCATCGGTCCACGACGCGCATCAGGACGCCCATGATGTGCTCGACCCAGATGATGGTGATGCCGCGCTCCTTGCGGATGCGCGCCAGCATGTCGGCGGCCTGGTTCATCTCGTGCTCGTCCAGTCCGCCGAGACTCTCGTCGGCGAGCAGCAGGCGCGGTTGCGTGGCCAGTGCCCGCGCCATCTCGAGCTTCTTGAGGCCCGCCGCGCCCAGCCCCTCGACCCGGGCTTCGTGGGCGTGGGGCAGCCGCACGAGCTCGAGCGCCTCCTCGGCCTGCGCCCACGCCCGCTGCCTCGACACGCGGCCCGCCTGGCCGAAGAAGGCGGCGACCGCCACGTTCTCGAGGATCGAGAGCCGGCGGAACGGCCGCGGGATCTGGTAGGTGCGGCCGATCCCCTTGTGGCAGACCTGCGCGGGGACGAGCCCGCCGATCTCCTCGCCGCGGAACCGGATCGAGCCGACGGTCGGCGCGTACATGCCGGCGATGAGGTTGAAGGTCGTGCTCTTGCCCGAACCGTTCGGTCCGATCAGCCCGAGGATCTCGCCCTGCTCCAGCGCAAAGTCGACGCTCGACACGGCGGTGAAGCCGCCGAAGCGCTTGGTGAGCTGAGCGACCTGCAGCATCGGTGTTTCCCGCACCCCGGCAACAGGAAAGGCCCGCTCGCCCTGCGAGAGGTTCAGGGCGAACGGGCCCGGCGCGGCCCGTTGCGCGCTACTGCGCGAACGGATGGCCTTTCGGAAACGGCAGCACCGGGTCGGTCGTGCGGATCGCCGTCGGCCACGCGATGTACGTGCGGCCGTTCACGTACTGCATCACGACCGGCGACGAGCGCTCGCTCTGCCCCGCCATCTGCGATCCCGGCGGGAAGAACTTGACCCCGTAGCCCTGGATCGTGCCGCCGACCGGGATGTCGGTCTCGAGCGCGGCCTTGCGCAGCGCCTCGGAGTCGATCCCGCCGTGCTTCTTGATCGCGCGGGGCAGCACGTCGGTGAAGAAGATCCACGCCTGGTTGAAGCCCATGCTGGTGTGCGGCGGCACTTCCGCCGGACCCTTCACGGCCTGGTAACGCTTCACCATTTCGTTGGTGAGATCGCCGAGACCGGGCTTAAGCGTCTTCGGATCGAGCAGCTGGGCCGCGACCGGGTCGACGTTGAAGAAGTAGTTGGTGTCGTCGCCGAACGTTTCGCGCAGCTTGGCGATCTGCCCATAGCCCGCGCCGTGGCCGATCAATGCCTTGAACTTCAGGCCCTGTTCCTTCGACTGGCGCAGCAGGAGCGTGATGTCGGGGTTGTAGCCGGTGTGCAGGATGACGTCCGGGCGCGCGCGGCGCAGCTTGGTGACGAGGCTCGACAGGTCCGGCGCCGTGGCCGAGTAGCCCTCCTTGAGCACGATCTGCATGCCGTTCTTCTTGCACGCGGCGTCGTTGCCGGCCGCAACGCCCGCGCCATAGGGGCCGTCCTCGTAGATGATGGCGACCTTCAGCGCGGCGGGCTTGATGCCCATCTTCTTCTCGCTGTTCTCGTTCAGGAACGTGCAGGAGGCCTCGCCGAACTGGTCCGAGTGCACCTGCGGCCGGAACGCGTACTGGAGCTTCTTGTCCTTCAGCACCGCCGAGGCGACGCACACGTTCATCCAGAAGAATTTCTTCGTCGCGTCGGTCTTCTGCGCCATCGGCACGCAATGGGCGCTCGAGAACACGCCCATGAGCATGTCGACCTTTTCCTGGCTGATCAGGCGCTCGGTCTCCGAGATCGCGACTTCGGCCTTCGACTGGGCATCGGCGTAGATCGGACGGATGCGGTACCCGTCGACGCCGCCCTTCTCGTTGATCATGTCGATCGCGATCTTGTTGCCGAGGTACGCGGCCTCCGAGCCGCCGGCCGCGAACGGGCCGGTGAGATCGTAGATGACGCCGATCTTGATTTCCTTCTGCGCGGCGGCCGGCGCGGCGACGGCGAGGGCGGCGATGGCACCGACGAGGGACAGACGGCGCGCGATAGAACCCAGCATGGGAACCTCCTCCAGGAAACGCGTTGACGTTCTTGTAATGCGGCCGGGCAGTCTTGCAGATGGGCCGATGAGCGTCAAGGCGCGTGGATGCGCCGCCGCCATGATGCGCCGCAGGATGCGTGACGCTAGAAGCTACGCGCGAGCGCGAGCGAGTGCAGGAATTTGTCGGCCGGCTGGAAACCGATGACGCGCAGGCCGGGAATCTCGCGCCCGCCCTTGTCGAAGAAGATGATCCCGGGCGGACCGAAGAGGCGGTAGCGCTTGAGGAGCCGCTGGTCCTCCGCAGTGTTCTTGGTCACGTCGATCTGCAGGAGCACCATCTGCGCGAGCTCCGACTTCACCTTCGCATCGGTGAAGGTGAAGCGCTCCATCTCCTTGCAGGAGACGCACCAGTCGGCGTAAAAATCGAGCATCACCGGCTGGCTCGCGTTCTTCAACCGAGCGTCGAGCTCGGCGACCGTGCTCACGCGCTCGAAGCGAGTCCCCTCGGCAGGTCCGCCGGAGGGACCGGGGGAGCCGACCGTCTCGGCGGCGCGCAGTCCCGCAAGCGGCTGGAGCACGTCGCGGCTGCCGGAGAGCGCTCCGACGACGAGCGCGGCGCCGGCGAGGAGCGCGATCACCCCGACGCCCTTCCAGAAGCGCGCATAACCCGACGAATGCTCGGGCAAGGGGTCGAGCGCGTGCAGGTACATCGCGCCGATGATGAGCAGCGCGGCCCACGCGAGCATGTGGAGCGCCGCCGGGATCACGGGCGCGACGATCCAGATCGCCAGCCCGAGCAGCATGAAACCGAAGAACTTCTTCACCGCTCTCATCCAGTGGCCGGACTTCGGCAGCAGCGCGCCCTCGGTCACGCCCACCGCGATCAGCGGCACCCCCATTCCCAGCGCGAGCGAGAACAGCGCCGCACCGCCGAGCACCACGTCGCGCGTCTGGCTGATGTAGAGGAGCGCGCCGGCGAGCGGCGCGGCGACGCACGGGCTCACGATCGCCGCCGAGAGCACGCCCATCAGCGCGACGCCGGCGATCTCGCCGCCCTTCAGCTTCTGGCTCGCCGCGGCGACCTTGGAGTGGAACACCGCCGGAAGCTGCAGCTCGTAGAACCCGAACATGGAGGCGGCGAGCGCGACGAACACGGCGGCGAATGCGCCCAGCACCCACGGGTTCTGGAGCGCGGCCGAAAGCAGGGTGCCGGACAGCGCGGCCAAGATGCCGATCACGGTGTAGGTGAGCGCCATGCCGAGGACATAGGTGAGCGAAAGGGCAAACGCGTGCGCCTTCGCAATCTCGCGGCCTTCGCCGATGATGATGCCCGAGAGGATCGGGACCATCGGCAGCACGCAGGGCGTGAAGGCCAGCAGGATCCCGGCGCCGAAGAACACCGCGAGCATCAGCAGGAAGTTGCCCGAAAGGAGCGCCTGCTCGAAGCGCGCCTCGTCGCTCACGATGCCCGGCTCGCCGCGGACCTCGCGGCCCCCGAACTGCGCGCCCGAGGCCGGCGGCGCCGTCGATACACCCCCGGAAGAGAGCGCCGCCAGCTTCAGCTCGACGGTCTGGACCTGCGGCGGGTAGCACACGCCGATGTCGGCACAGCCCTGGGAGGTCACCGCGAGCCTGACCTTCTCGGCATTCCCGTTCCCCTGGACCGGCAGCGTGACGGCGACCTGCTTGCGATAGGTCTCCATCAAGCCGAAGAACTCGTCCTTCTTGACTTCGCCCTTCGGAAACACAGCCGGTCCCAGCTTCACGTCGGCCGGCTCGGCCGCGAACGCGAACTTGTCGCGGTACATGTAGTAGCCGCGCGCGATGTCGAAGCGCACCTCGATCGTCGTCGCGTCGATCGCGCGCGCCGACAGCCGGAATGCCTTCTCCGGCTCGAGCAGGTCCTGCGCCGCGGCAGTGGTGGCGAGGATTCCGAGCAGCAGGGCAATGAGCGAGCGCATCCGGTTCATTTCGCGGGGCGGGTTTCCGCCGCCACCCATTCGAGGTAGGCCGGCAGCCCGCCGCCGAGTGGGACCGCGATGATCTCGGGAAGTTCGTAGGGGTGCAACTCCCGCACCACCCGCTCGAGCAGGGAATACCGCTCCCGGGTGGTCTTGGCGAACACCGGATACTCCTCCGTGCTCTCGACCGTGCCCTTCCAGCGGTAGACCGAGCGGCACGGCGCAAGGATGTTCACGCACGCCGCCGCCCGGCGCTCGACGAGGGCGTGCGCCAGCGTCTCGGCGCTCGCGCGGTCGGGCAGGTTGGTGATCACGAGGAGAGTGTCGGTGCTCATCGCGCCCTCCTTACGCGGTCGCGGCTGCGCCGCGGGGCACGCCCTCGAACACGGTCGGGTACCGCAAGCGGATCCCGAGCGCGTCCTTCATGCGGTGGTTCACCAGGCGCCGCGACTCGCTCATGAACGAGAGCAGCATCGGCGAGATCACGCGCGCCGCTTCCGCGCGCGACACGCGCGGCGGGCGGGCCAGGCCGAAGCGGTCGGCGACGAGGTCGAACCATTCCCCCATCTTGAGCTCGCTGTCGTCGGCGGCGTTGTAGATCCCGGGCGGTGCATCGGGCTCGAGCGCGCGCACGCAGATCGCCGCGAGATCGTCGGCGTGCACGTGGTTCGTGTAGACGTCCTCCACGGCGCGCAGCACCGGCGTTCCGCGCTTCACCCGTTCGACCGGCAGGCGATCGGACGCGTAGATGCCCGGCACGCGGAGGCAGGTCGTCTCCACGCCGGCCGCTGCGCCCCACTCGGTCACCGCGCGCTCGGCATCGACGCGGCGCGCCGCGCGCGGAGTCCCGGGATTCACGGCACGCGACTCGTCGACGCGCGCGCCGCCGCAATCCCCGTACACGCCGCTCGTGCTGATATAGACGAGCCTGCGTGGTAGCATCCGCGCGCCCGAGAGGGCGGTGATCAGGTTGCGCGTGCGCGCATCGCCGTCGCGCGTCTCGTCGGGCGGCGCGAGGTGCAGCACGAGCTCGGCGACGCCGGCGAGCGGCGCGAGCGTCTCCGGACGATCGAGATCGCCGATCGCGAGCCGCACGCCGGTCGGCACGGCCGACCCCGCCGCCCGGACCATGGCGAGCGTGTCGTACCGCGCGGTGAGCGCGGGCAGCGCGCGCCGGGCGACGTCGCCGGCGCCGACGATCAAGAGCCGTTCCATGCGGCGCTATTCTAGCCTTCAGCCAGGACGATCTTCCGCATGACGCATCGAGTCACGGTCCAGCCGAGCAGCCATACCTTCGAGGTCCCGGAAGGGGAGACGGTGCTCACGGCCGCCCTGAGCGAGGGCTTCCATCTTCCCTACGGCTGCCGCAACGGCGCGTGCGGCTCGTGCAAGGGCAAGCTCCTCGCCGGCAGCATCGACCAGGGCAAGTACCAGCACTCCGCGCTGTCCGAGGACGAGCGCGCCGCCGGCTACGCGCTCTTCTGCGTGGCGAAGCCGCTCTCCGACCTGACGATCGAGGTCCGGTCGATCGGCGCGGTCAAGGACATTCCGGTCAAGAAGCTGCCCTGCCGCGTGCACAAGCTCGAGCGCGTCGCCGACGACGTGATGATCGTGCACCTCAAGCTGCCGGCGAACGAGCGGCTGCAGTTCCTTGCCGGGCAGTACATCGAATTCATCCTGAAGAACGGCACCCGGCGCAGCTTCTCGATGGCGAATCCCCCGCACGACGACGAGTTCCTCCAGGTGCACGTCCGGCACGTGCCCGGCGGCCCGTTCACCGACCACGTCTTCGGCGCGATGAAGGAACGCGACATCCTGCGCTTCGAGGGTCCGCTCGGCTCGTTCTTCCTGCAGGAGAGCGCGAAGCCGATCGTGTTCGTCGCGAGCGGCACCGGGTTCGCGCCGATCAAGGCGATCGTCGAAGACGCGTTCAAGAAAGGCGTCGATCGTCCGATGACCCTCTACTGGGGCGCGCGCCGGCCGAAGGATCTCTATCTGAACGAGCTCCCGCAGCGCTGGGCGGCCGAGCACGCGCGCTTCAAGTACGTGCCGGTCATCTCGGAGGCCCTGCCCGAGGATGCCTGGCAGGGACGCACCGGCTTCGTCCACCGCGCGGTGATGGAGGATGTCCCCGATCTCTCCGCCCACCAGGTCTATGCCTGCGGGGTGCCGATCATGGTCGAGTCGGCGCGCCGCGACTTCACGCACGAGCGGAAGCTGCCGCTCGACGAGTTCTACGCCGACTCGTTCACCACGCAGGCCGACCTCGCTTAGAAATCGCGCGGCTCGCAAGCAACCGATCGCCGCGCTGCCCCTCCTCACCCCATCCCCTCACCCCCAGGATCGGGGGAGAGGGCGCGCGGCATGTCCGCGGCCCCTATGCAGGTTCGATCGGGTCGCCGGGCCGGATGACGCCTCCGGTCACGATCGTGCAGTTCAGTCCCGACCGATTGGTGAGCGGGCCGAACAGCTCGCGTCCGAGGAGCCCGTCCAGGTACTTGCACGGCACGTTGAGCCGCTCGCCATGCAGGACGACTTCGCCGACGCGGAAGCGCCGGCCGACCAGATGGTTGAGCGGGACGCCGCGCGTGGTGAGGTTACGGCGCGTCTCCTGCGGCTCGATCGGAATGCGGTGGTCGCGCCGGATCGCTTCCAGCGTCTCGACTTCGATGAGCGTGACCTGCCGATCGGCGCGCGGCAGCTTGGAGTAGTGGCCTTTCCCCGTCGCGTAGCGGTCCCCGTCGATGCCGACGCCCTCGACGAGGCGCGCCTCGGCAAGCTCCTGCATGGGCTGCGAGCCTGCCTCCGCGATGCAGACGTGGAGCAGAACGCCGCGGAACACCGTCGACTCGCTCATGCTGCCGCCTCCGTCAAGTCGCCGCGAGCTATCCGATCTGCGCGTCGGCGGCCCGCCGCAATCGGTTTACCGTCGATCCCCATCGTCCCGATGGGGCCACGGGCGGGAAGGGAAGGGTCCCGACCCTTCCCCCGGGCCGGGGACCTCATGCGGCTTCCCCTCCCAGATAAGCCGCCACCACCTTCGGATCATGCGCGATCTCGCGCGCCGGGCCGGACAGGGTGATCGCGCCGCTCTCCATCACGTAAGCGCGCGCCGCGAGCCCGAGCGCGAGCCGCGCGTTCTGTTCGACGAGCAGCACCGTCACGCCGGCCGCGGCGATGTCGCGCACGACCTCGAAGATCCGCTGCACCACGATCGGCGCGAGCCCCATGCTCGGCTCGTCGAGGAGCAGCAGCTTCGGCCGGCTCATCAGCGCGCGGGCGATCGCGAGCATCTGCTGCTCGCCGCCCGACAGCGTGCCGCCGGTCTGCGCGCGCCGCTCCCGGAGCCGGGGGAAGAGCGCGTGCATGCGGTCGCGGTCGGACGCGATCTCGCGATCGTTGCGCGCATAGGCGCCCATGGCCAGGTTCTCGTCGACGGTGAGCTGCGGGAACACGCCACGGCCCTCCGGGACCATCACCAGCCCCTGGCGCGCGCGCTCGAACGCGCGCGTGCCCGCAAGGTCCCGCCCGGCGTAGCGCACCGCGCCCGGTGGCGTCCCGATCAGGCCCGCGATCGCGCGCAGCGTCGAGGACTTGCCCGCGCCATTGGCGCCGATCAGGCACACGAGCTCGCCCTCGTCGACGGTGAGATCGATGCCTTTCACGGCGCGGATGCCGCCGTACCGGATCTCCAGTCCCTTGACCTCGAGCAGGCTCATGCGGCCGCGGTACCCAGATAAGCCTCGATCACCTTCGGATCGCGCTGCACGTCCGCGGGCACGCCTTCGGCGATGCGGCAGCCATAGTCGAGCACCAGGACCCGGTCGCACACGCCCATCACCAGGCGCACGTCGTGCTCGATCAGCAGGATCGTGACGCCGTCGGCGCGGATCTTCTCGAGCAGCCCGCGCAGAGCGCGCGTCTCCGACTCGTTCATGCCGGCGGCGGGCTCGTCGAGCGCGAGCAGCTTGGGGTCGGTCGCGAGCGCGCGCGCGATCTCGAGCCGGCGCTGGTCCCCGTAGGGCAGGCTCGCGGCCGGGTCGTTCGCGCGCGCGGCGATGCCGACGTAGTCGAGCAGCTGCGCCGCGCGCCGCTCGATCCCCGCCTCCTCGTCGACGGTCGCGCGGTCGCGCAGCACCGCGCCGATCACGCCGGCGCGCGTGCGCAGGTGGCGGCCGATCATCACGTTCTCCAGCGCCGAGAGGTTCGAAAAGAGGCGGATGTTCTGGAAGGTGCGCGCGATGCCGCGCGCAGTCACCACGTGCGGCTTCAGTCCGGCGAGCGACTGCCCGTCGAAGTCGAAGCTCCCGCCGTCGGGAGGGTAGATGCCGGTGAGCACGTTGAAGAGCGTCGTCTTGCCGGCGCCGTTCGGGCCGATCAGCCCGTAGATCTCGCCCGGTCCGATGGTGAAGCTCACGTCGGAGAGCGCGTGCACGCCTCCGAAGCGCTTCGAGATGTCGCGCGCTGCGACGAGGCTCACCGCCCGCCCCCTTCGTCGCGCGACGCGAGCTCGCGCCGGCGTACCGCCGAAGGCCAGAGCCCGCCGGGGCGCAGGATCATGACGAGCACCAGCGCGAAGCCGAAGATCAGCATGCGGATCACCTCCGGCTCGATGAGCGTGCGCCCGAAGAGCGCGCGCTGCGCCGGATCGACCCCAAAGCGCAGGATCTCGGGCACGAACGAGAGCAGCACCGCGCCCAGGATCACGCCCCAGATGTTGCCCATCCCGCCCAGCACCACCATCGCGAGCACCATCACCGACTCGACGAGCTTGAAGCTCTCGGGGCTGATGAACCCCTGGATCGCGGCGAACATCCCGCCCGCGACGCCGCCGAACGACGCGCCCATGGCGAAAGCGAGCAGCTTGATCTGGGTGGTATCGATCCCCATGGCGCGCGCCGCAACCTCGTCCTCGCGCACCGCCTCCCACGCGCGCCCGATGCGCGAGTTCTGCAGTCGCACGTTCACGAGGATCACCAGCACGAGCACGACGAGCAGCAGGTAGTAGTACTTGATCGGCCCGCTGAAGGGCAGCCCGAGGATCTGTTGGGAGGTCGAGAAGTCGAACCCGCCGACGCGGAACGGATCGATCCGCGCGATGCCCTGCGGGCCGTTGGTGATGTTGATCGGGCGCGAGAGGTTGTTGAGGAAGATGCGGATGATCTCGCCGAACCCGAGGGTGACGATCGCGAGGTAGTCGCCGCGCAGCTTCAGCGTGGGCGCGCCGAGCAGGATCCCGAAGAGCGCCGCCACCGCCGCCCCGATCGGGAGGATCGCCCAGAAGGGCCAGTGGATGTCGAAGTGCGGCGAGGCGAGCAGCGCGTAGGCATACGCGCCCACCGCGTAGAAGGCGATGTATCCGAGGTCGAGCAGGCCCGCGAACCCCACCACGATGTTCAGGCCGAGCGCAAGCAGGATGAACAGGATCGCGAGGTTGCTGATCCGCACCCAGCTGGTGCCGAACTGCGCGGCGAGGAAGAACGGCAGCACCGCGAGGACGAGCGCGACGACCGCGACGCCGCTCCATGCCGCGGCAGGGTGTTTCCTGAGACCGTCGAGCGCGCTCGTCACGCGCGATCCCCGACACGCTCGCCAAGCAGCCCCGACGGCCTGAAGACCAGCACCAGAATCAGCACGATGAACGCGAACACGTCCTGGTAATTCGAGCCGAACAGCACGAAGTTGCCGCCATTGGCGCAGGCCTCCGCCGGACCGAGCCCGTAGCGGCACAGATCGGTAAGGTCGCCGATGTAGCCCGCGCCGAGCGCTTCGACCAGCCCGAGCACGATTCCGCCGAGCATCGCCCCGGGAAGGTTGCCGATGCCGCCCAGCACCGCCGCGCAGAACGCCTTCAGGCCGAGGATTTCGCCCATCGTGTAATGGGCGATGCCGTAGTAGCTCGCGACCATGGTGCCGGCAACCGCGGCGAGCGCGGCGCCAATGACGAACGTCGCGGCGATGATCCGGTTCACGTCGACGCCCATCAGGCCGGCGACCTGGGGATTCTGCGCCGTCGCGCGCATCGCGGTGCCGAGCCGCGTGCGGTAGACCAGCGCCGCGAGGCCCGCCATCATCAGCACGCAGGTCACGATGATCGCAATCTGGACGTTGGTGATGATCGCGCCGCCGATGCTGTAGGACTCGGTCTTGACGATCTGCGGGAAAGCGAGCGGGTTGCGGCTCCAGATCATCATCGCCACGTGCTGCAGAATGATCGACAGGCCGATCGCGGTGATGAGCGGCGCGAGGCGCGGCGCGCCGCGCAGCGGGCGATACGCGATCCGCTCCATCGCGTAGCCGAGCACCATGCAGACCAGGATCGCGCACGCGGCCGCGATCAGCACGATCAGGAGCGGCGGCAGCCCCGAGCCGGCGAGCAGCGAGATGACGGTGAAGGCCACCATGGCACCGACCATGACCACCTCGCCGTGCGCGAAGTTGATGAGCTGGATGATCCCGTAGACCATCGTGTAGCCGAGCGCGACGACGGCGTACACGGCGCCCACCGTCAGGCCATTGATGATCTGCTGGAGGAAGATGTCCATCAGCGGTCGCCCGAGGGGCCTTTGCAGCGCGGGCAAGGGTGCGGAGCAGCCCGCGCGGTCGATCGGGTGCCATTGATGATCTGCTGAAGGAAGATGTCCACGCCGGCGCCGGGCCTCCCTGCCCGGATGCGCGATCGGTTCGTTTAGGCTAGCACGGGCGTCCCGACGAAAGAGAAAAGCCGGCGCGAGGCCGGCTTTTCTTCGGACTTGAACCCAGCTCGCGCCGGGCTGACCGCACTACCGCGCGGTCACTTCTTAGCGGCGTCGCTGACGGCCTTCGCCGCCGCCTCGCCCGCCTGCTTTGCCGCTTCCGCCTGAGCCGCGATTGCGGCCGTCGCCATCTGCAGGAAGTCGTTGTAGGGAATCGTCTTGCCGCCCTTGATGATCGCGAGCGGCTCGATCTTCCCGCCCTTCATCGTGAAGATCGTCATCTCGGCGTCCTTGCGATCGCCCTTCTCGTCGAACTCGATCGTGCCGGTGGCGCCCCGGTAGCTGATCTTCGCCAGCTCGGGCAGGTACTTCGCCGGATCGGCGGAGTTGGCCTTCTTCATCGCTTCGATGAGCAGGTTCGCGCCGTCGTAGGTGAACGGCGAGTACAGGATCGGCTCGACGTTGAACTTCGCCTTGTACCCGTCGAGGAATTTCTTGCTCGCCGCCGCGGCCGGGATGCCCGCCTGCGAGCAGAGGAGCCCCTCCGCGGCGTCGCCCGCGAGCTCCTTCATCTTGTCGGTGCACGCACCGTCGCCGAACGCGAATACCGCCTTGATGCCGAGCTCGCGACCCTGCTTCATCAGCGGCCCGCCGGTTGCGTCCATGCCGCCGTAGAAGATCGCGTCAGGCTTCTTGCCGCGCACCTTCGTGAGCACCGCCTTCCAGTCGGAGGTCTTGTCGGTGCCCTTCTCGCGCGGCAGCACGGCCACGCCCGCGGCCTTGAGGGTCTTCTCGACCTCGTTGGCGATGCCTTCGCCGTACGCGGTCGCGTCGTCGATCACCGCCACGACCTTCGGCTTGGCGGTCGCCGCGAGGTAGCTCGCGATCGCCGGGCCCTGCTGGTCGTCGCGTCCGACCACGCGGAACTGGGTCTTGAAGCCCTGCTCGGTGAGCTTCGGGTTGGTCGCCGAGCCGGAGATCACCGGCACGCCGGCCTGGTTGTAGATCGCCGAAGCGGGAATGGAGGTGCCCGAGTTGAGGTGGCCGACCACGCCGGCGACCTTCGCGTCGACGAGCTTTTGTGCGACGGTGGTGCCGACCTTCGGGTCCGCCTGGTCGTCATCGGCGATCAGCACGAACTTCACTTCCTTGCCGTCGATCTTGATCTTGGCCGCGTTCGCGTCCTCGATCGCGAGCCGCGCGCCGTTCTCGTTGTCCTTGCCGAGGTGCGCGATGCCGCCGGTGAGCGGCGCGACGTGGCCGATGTTGACCGTCATGGTCGGCGGCGGCGGCGGCGCTTCGGCTTTGGCGGCGGGTTTCGGGGGCTCTTCCTTGCCGCACGCGACGAGGCCGAGCGCGGCCACGGTCGCGAGCGCAATGGCGCTCAATCGGGATTGCATCGTGTCGTCTCCTGTGGAAACGGGGGGTGAGGGGGGAAAAAGGCGCGCAATTATCTTGGCAGCGCTCGCGCGTTGTCAATTTGATGTGGCAATGGAAGGCCTGCACCGAGATGCAGGCATCGGGAAGGCCGCACCGCCCCGACAAAGCTGACTGGCGCGCAACCCGGGAATTCCGAACCGCGGCCCCGGCGGTCGCCGGGAGACGGCGTCTTCCGGGCCCGTCGAGCGTCGCATGCGCGCCGACGCACGAACGGGCCCGCGCAAGCGCTATTTGACCGACAGGATGTACTTGACCATCGCGTTCAGGTCGCCGTCCGGAACGCTGGCGTTCGGCGGCATCGGGATCTGGCCCCAGACGCCTTGGCCACCCTTCTTGACCTTCTCGGCAAGCGACTTTTCGGCGCCGGCCTGGCCGCGATACTTGGCGGCGACGTCCTTGTAGGACGGCCCGACGAGCTTCTTGTCGACGGCATGGCAGGACAGGCACGCGTACTTCTTCAGCATCTCGTCGACGTTCTGCGCCGAGGCCGGCGCTGCGACGACCGCGGCGACGCCGCCGATCACGAGGGCCGAAACGAGCTTCTTCATGGAGTCTCCAAAGTCCGGTTTCTGAGGGAGGCGTGATGCTACTTCATTGCGGCCGGCCCGAGCGCGTCCTGCAACGCCTCGATGCGGGAGACGGGCTCGAGACACGTAACGCCGCGGCAGACATAAGCGTTGACGCGCCCGGGGGCGGGCGGCTTGTCCAGGGCGGCGGGGAGGTCATGCGTCACGCCGTCGATGCCGAGGATCAGGGTAGCCGGCCGGAACTCGGGCGCGAGCTCCTGGAGCCAGGGCCGCAGGCCCGGCAGCGGGCCGCGGAGCACCACGATCGTCGGCGGCGTCAGCAGCTCCTCCAGCGCCATCACGGTCGAAGCGAACCCGCCCGGATAGTGCCGCATGGACGGATAGAACGCGGCCACGCTGCGCTCGGCCGCCTCGAGGTAGCGCGGCTCGCCGACGAGATGCCCGAGGCGCGCGAGCGCGAACGCCGCGACGCCGCTCCCCGACGGGGTGGCGTTGTCGTGCCCCGGCTTCGGGCGGTGGATGAGGCTCTCGTGGTCGTGGCTCGTGAAGAAGAAGCCGCCGCCGGCGTCCTCGAACCGCTCGAGCAGCGCGTCCGCGAGGTCGCGCGCGAGGGCGAGGTCCGCGGCGCTGAACTCGGCCTGCAGCATCTCGAGCGCCGCGTCGAGCAGGAACGCGTAATCGTCGAGATAGGCGTTCAGGTGGGAGCGGCCGTCCTTGTACGTGGCGAGCAGCCGGCGCTCGTCCTGCCGCCACAGCGTTGCACGGATGAAGTCGAGCGCACGCCGCGCCGAAGCGAGCCAGTCGTCGCGGCCGAATACGCGCGCAGCGCGCGCCATGCCGCGGATCGCGAGCGCGTTCCAGCTGGTGAGGATCTTCTCGTCGCGACCGGGGCGGATCCGGCGCGCGCGCGTTGCGAGCAGCTTCTGGCGCGCGGCCTCGAGCAGCTCCGCGCACTCGCCCTCGGTGCGGCCGAGCGACGCGGCGACCACCTGCAGCGGCTGCGCCACGTGGAAATGCCAGTGCTTTCCCTCGAAGTTCGCCTGCGCATCCAGGCCGTAGTGCGGCGCGAGCACCGCGTACTCCTCCGGCGTCAGCAGGCGCGCGACCTCGCCCGGCGTCCAGACGTAGAACTTGCCCTCCTCGTGCTCGGAGTCGGCGTCGAGCGAGGAGTAGTACCCGCCCTCGGGCGACTGCATCTCGCGCTGAATCCAGCCCGCCGTGTCTTCGACGACGCGCGCGAACAGCGGCTGCCCCGTCGCGGCCCACGCGTCCGCGCACAAGCGCAGCAACGGACCGTTGTCGTAGAGCATCTTCTCGAAGTGCGGGATCGTCCAGGTCGCGTCCACCGAGTAGCGGCAGAACCCGCCGCCGAGCTGGTCGTAGATCCCCCCGTCGGCCATGCGCTCCAGCGTGAAGGTCGCGACGTGCAGCGCGTGCCGGTCGCCGGTGGCGGCGAAGCGCCGCATCAACAGCTCGATGTCGGTCGGATGCGGGAACTTCGGCGCGCCGCCGAAGCCGCCGTGCGTCGCATCGAAGCTCGACTTGAGCGCGCCGACCGCCTCGGCGATCACTTCGGCGGAGAACTCCTCGCGCCGGCCGCTCTCCTGCGCGCCGATACGCTCGAACGCCGACGCAACCGCCTCGTTCTGACGGCCGATCTCCTCGCGATGCTCGCGGTAGTAGCGCGCGACGCGCTGGAGCAGCTCCGGGAACCCGGGCATGCCGTAGCGCGGGGTCTTCGGGAAGTACGTGCCGACGAAGAACGGCATCTGCTGCGGCGTGAGGAACGCGGTGAGCGGCCAGCCGCCGCCGCGCTGGTTGAACATCTGGTGCGCCGACTGGTAGATCTGGTCGATGTCGGGCCGCTCCTCGCGGTCGACCTTCACGTTCACGAACAGGTCGTTCATGAGCCGCGCGACCTCCGGATCTTCGAACGACTCGTGCGCCATGACGTGGCACCAGTGGCACGCGGAGTAGCCGATCGAGAGCAGGATCGGCTTGTCCTGCGGCGCGCGCGATGCGCAAGCGCCTCCTCGCCCCACGGCAGCCAGTCGACCGGGTTCGCGGCGTGCTGCTGCAGGTACGGACTGGTTTCCTGCGCGAGGCGGTTGGGCATTGGCGGGGTCCCGCTCGGAGGTGTGCCGGCGATTATCCTGCCCGCGGCGCGGCCGTCCAACCTTTGCGCGCGCAGGGAATCCCGCGGGCGGGCCGAAGGGGCCGCCGGCGCGTCGTTGCTTCCTGCCGGAATTGTGTTTAGCGTATCGGCCGCACGTCCCTCCCATGCCCTGCCCCGCCCCGCCTTTCCCTCGCGCCTTCCTGGTCGTCGCCGCGGCGCTCGCGGCGGCGGTCTCCGCCGGCTGCGCGAGCTTCGTATCGTCCGCGACCACGCGGATGTCGCACAACCTCTCGGCGGCGGTGCTCAACCAGACCGACCCGGAAACCGTCCGGCAGGGTGCACCAGCCTACCTCCTGCTCGTGGACTCGCTGATCGAGGACGACCCCGAGAACAGCGCGGTCCTGCAGGCAGGGGCGCGTCTCTATGTCGCGTACGCCGCCGCCTTTGTGGCCGATCCGGAGCGTGCGCGGCGGCTGACCGCCCGCGCGATGGACTATGCCGACCGTGCGCTGTGCAAGGACTACGCGCCCGCCTGCACGCCCGCGGCGCGCCGGGCGGACGGTTTCGCGGCGGCGCTCGAAGGCGCGACGCGCGCGGACGTCCCGGTGCTCTACACCTGGGGCGTCGCACGCGCCGCGTGGATCCAGGCGCGCGCGAGCGACTGGGACGCGATCGCCGACCTGCCCAGGGTCGAGGCCGTGATGCGGCGCGTGGTGGCGCTCGACGAAGGCTACGAGCGCGGCTCGGCGCACGTCTTTCTCGGCGTTCTCGTCACGCTGCGGCCGCCCGCGCTCGGCGGCCGGCCCGAGGAAGGGCGGCGCCACTTCGAGCGCGCGATGGAGCTCTCGGGCGGCGCCGACCTGATGGGGCGCGTCCGGTACGCGCGGCACTACGCGCGCCTCGTCTTCGACCGGCCGCTGCACGACCGCCTCCTGAACGAGGTGCTGGCGGCGGAAACGGTGCAGCCGGGCCTCACGCTGAGCAACACGCTCGCGAAAGAGGAGGCGCGCCGGCTTCTTGCCGACGCGGACAAGTATTTCTAGAGATCGTCGGAACGAACGGGGATGTCTCCCCTTTGCCCCCGCAATTCAGGGGAAGCTCTGCGCCGTTCTCCGAACGGGCCGGCGCTTTCCTGGGAGGAAACCAGCGTGAGAACCGCCCGCATCCTGCTCGCCGCCGCGCTGCTCGGGTGCGGCGTGCCCGCGGTCGTCGCAGCCCAGGAGCTGAAGATCGCCTCGCTCGCCCCCGACGGCACGACGTGGATGAAGGAGATGCGCGCGGCCGGGGAGGCGCTCGCCAAGGCGACCGGCGACCGCGTGCAGCTCAAGCTCTATCCCGGCGGGGTGATGGGCAACGACGCCACGGTGCTGCGCAAGCTCCAGATCGGGCAACTGCACGGCGGCGTGGTCACGGTGCTCGCGCTGGCGCGGGTCTACCCGGACAGCCAGCTCTACGGGCTGCCGATGCTCTTCCGCTCCCACGCCGAGGTGGACTACGTGCGGCAGCGCATGGACCCGACGATCCTCGCGGGGCTCGACCGGCACAACCTGGTCGCATTCGGGCTCGCCGAGGGCGGATTCGCCTACCTGATGTCGAACGGGCCGGTGCGCCGTATCGGCGACCTGCGCGCGGAGAAGGTCTGGGCCCCGGAGGGCGACGCGGTCACGCGGACCCTGTTCGAGGTGGCCGGGATTGCCCCAGTGGTGCTGCCGCTCGCCGACGTCTACACCGGCCTGCAGACCGGCCTGGTGACCGCCGTCGGCATCTCGCCGGCGGGTGCGATCGCCCTGCAGTGGCACGCCAAGACGAAGTACTTCACCGACGTGCCGGTCTATTACACGGCCGGTGCGCTCGTGCTCGACAAGCGCTCGTTCGCGCGCCTCGCGCCGGAGGACCAGGCGGCGACGCGCGCGACGCTGACGAGCGTGTTCCAGCGGCTCGACCGCGCGAGCCGCAAGGACGACGAGGCCGCGCGCGCCGCGCTCAAGACTCACGGCATCCAGTTCGTCACGCCCGGGCCAGAGGACCTTCGCGAACTCGAACGCCTCGCCGCCGACGCCCGTACAGAGATCGGACGCAAGGGGCTGTACACGCCGGGTCTCCTGCAGACGCTCGAGGGCCACCTGCGCGACTTCCGGGCCAAGGGCAATGCCGCCGCCGGCGGACGCTGACCCGCCCACGCGCGCGCCTTGCCCGGCTCGCGCGGCCCGCCCGCGTGCTCGCCGGCCTCGAGGACGCGGCGCTCGTCGTCCTGCTCGCGCTGCTCGTCGCCCTCGCCTTCGGCCAGATCGCGCTGCGCCAGCTGCACGTGAGCCTGCGCCTGGGGCGATCCGCTGACGCGGCTCCTGGTGCTGTGGGTCGGCGTGCTCGGCGCAGTCGCCGCCAGCCGCGCGAACGAGCACATCACCATCGACGCGGTTTCCCGCTTTCTCCCGCCGCGGGTCCAGCTCGGCGTCGGCGCGGCCACTTCGCTCTTCGCGAGCGGCGTCTGCGGCGTGCTCGCCTTCCAGGCCGTCGCGATTCGTGCTGTTCGAGCGCGAGGGCGGCGCGGGCGGGTTCGGCCTCGTGCCCGAGTGGGTGGCGGCGCTCGTCCTTCCCGCTCGGGTTCGCGCTCATCGCGGCGCGCTATGCGCTCCTCGCGGCCGAGCAGACTGGCGCGGCTCGCCGCGCGGGAGCGGCCGTGACCGGCGTAGCCGTGCTCCTCGTCGCACTCGCGCTGTTGGGGGCGCCGCTCTTCGCGGTGATCGCAGCGAGCGCGCTGTCCGGATTCGCCGCGAGCGGCATCGACCTCGCGGTGGTGCCGATCGAGTTCTACCGCATCGCGGACACGCCGGTCCTGTCGGCGCTGCCGCTCTTCACGCTCGCGGGCTACGTGCTCGGCGAAAGCAACGCCCCGCAGCGCCTCGTGCGCCTGACCGAGGCGTTCCTCGGCTGGCTTCCCGGGCGGGCTGGCGATCGTGACCGTTGCGAGCTGTGCGCTCTTCACCGCGTTCACCGGTGCGTCGGGCATCACGATCGTCGCGCTCGGCGCGCTGCTCTACCCGGCGCTGCGGTACGCCGGCTACGAGGAGCGCTTCAGCCTCGGCCTGCTCACCAGCGCGGGGAGCCTCGGCGTGCTCTTCGCGCCATCGCTCCCGATCATCCTGTACGGCGTGATTTCGCAGCGCCTCGGGGTCGGGCGGCCGGTCTCGATCGAGGAGCTGTTCGTGGCCGGTGTGCTGCCCGGGCTGCTGATGGGCGTGATGCTTGCCGCGCTGGAGCGCCTGGCGCAACCGGGCGCTCCGCGCGCGCGCCGACCCGTTCTCGTGGTCCGCGGCGCGCGCGGCGCTGCGCGAGTCGGCGTGGGAGCTGCCACTGCCGTTCATCGTGCTCGGCGGGATCTACAGCGGCTGGCTCGCGGTGTCCGAGGTGGCCGCGGTCACCGTGGTCTACGTGCTCGCCGTGGAGGTGCTCGTGCTCCGCGAGATCCCGCTCGGCCGCCTGCCCGACATCATGCGCCGCTCGATGGTGCTGTTCGGCGCCGTGCTCGTGATCCTCGGCATGGCGCTCGCGTCGACCAACTACCTCATCGACGCCGAGGTGCCGGCGAAGCTCTTCGCCGCGGTGCGCAGCCACATCACCAACCCGCTCATGTTCCTGCTCGTGCTGAACGTGTTCCTGCTCGTGCTCGGCATGATGCTCGACATCTTCTCGGCGATCGTCATCGCCGTTCCGCTCCTCCTGCCGCTGGCGGTGGGCTACGGCGTGGATCCCGCGCACCTCGCGATCATCTTCCTCGCCAACATGCAGATCGGCTACTTCACGCCGCCGGTCGGGATGAACCTCTTCATTGCGAGCCACCGGTTCGGCAAGCCGGTGCTGGAGCTGTGCCGCGCGGCGGTGCCGTTCTTCGTCATCCTGCTCGCCGCCGTGCTCATCATCACCTACTGGCCGGCGCTCTCGCTCGGCCTGATCCGCTGAGGCAGCGGGCGCAGCGGGCTGCGACTGACGCGAAGGAGCGACATGGCGGGCAGGAACGTCGGTGTAATCGGTCTCGGCGCGATGGGCCTCGGCGTGGCGCGGTCGCTCCTTCGCGCGGGCTTCAAGACGCACGCCTGCGACGTGCGCAAGGACGCCCTCGACATCTTCGCCAGGGAGGGCGGCGTCCCGCACGCGACGCCGGCGGCACTGGCCCGGGAATGCGAGGTCATCGCGGTCCTGGTCGTGAACGCCGACCAGACCGAGCGCGTGCTGTTCGGCGAGGGCGGTGCCGCGGAAGCGCTCGCGCCGGGCTCGGTCGTGATCATGAGCGTGACTCTGCCACCGGATTTCGCGGAGCGCCTCGGCACGCGGCTCGCCGAGCACGGCGTGCTGATGCTCGACGCGCCCGTGTCGGGCGGCGCGGCAAAGGCCGCCGCCGGACAGATGACGATCATGGCCTCGGGCGCGGCCGACACCTTCGCCGCGTGCGAGGACGTGCTCGCCGCGATTGCGACCAAGGTCTACCGCCTGGGCGACTCGCCCGGCATGGGCTCGAGAGTGAAGATGATCAACCAGCTCCTCGCAGGCGTGCACATCGCCGCGATGGCCGAAGCGATGGCGCTGGGCATCAAGGCGGGTGCCGACCCGAAGGTGCTGTACGAGGTCATCTCGAACTCGGCCGGCAGCTCGTGGATGTTCCAGAACCGCGCGCCGCACATCCTCGAAGGAGACTACACGCCGCTCTCGGCGGTGAACATCTTCGTCAAGGATCTCGGCATCGTGCTCGATTCGGCACGCAAGCTCACGTTCCCGCTGCCGCTCACCGCGACCGCGCACCAGATGTTCCTCGCCACGAGCGCCCGCGGCCACGGCGGCGAGGACGATTCGGCGGTGATCAAGATGTTCGCGGCGCTAACCGACATCGAGCTGCCCCGGAAGGGCGGCTAGGCGAGCACGTCGCTGCGCCGCAACGCAAGCGGGCGCTTTCCACGCTCGCCGGCGAGGGCTATCCTTGCAATCGATCTCATAAGAAGCACAGCAGCGCCCCACCCAGGAGGATTCCCGATGCCGGCAACGTTCACGCTGCGGGTAAACGGCGCGACCCGTTCGGTCACGGTCGAGCCCGAAACCCCTCTGCTCTACGTCCTGCGCAACGATCTCGAGCTGAACGGTGCCAAGTACGGCTGCGGCCAGGCGCAGTGCGGTGCATGCAGCGTGCTGGTCGATGGGCGGGAGCAGCGCTCGTGCGTGCTACCCGTCTCGGTCGCCGCCAAAGGCGCGATCACCACGCTCGAAGGCCTGGGGACCGCCGAGAAGCCAAGCGCCCTTCAGCGCGCCTTCATTCAAGAGCAGGCGTGCCAGTGCGGCTTCTGCGGGAACGGCATGGTGATTGCCGCGCAGGCGCTGCTCGCGCGGAATCCGAAACCGACCGAGGCGGACGTGAAGCGCGCGCTCGAGGGACATCTGTGCCGATGCGGGTCGCACAACCGCATCGTGCGGGCAGTCCGCCGCGCGGCGGAAGGGGGTGTCGCATGAGCGCCGCTCTCGACGCCTCGCGCCGCGAGTTCCTAAAGACGAGCGCCGCACTCACTGTTGGCATCGCGCTCGCGCCCGACTCGGTGCTCGGCCAGGCCGCGGCCCCGGCTCGCTTGCCCGGCAGCCTCAACAACAACCGCATGCTCGCCTCGTGGTTGCGCGTCAACGCCAATGGCACGGTGACGGTTTTCACCGGCAAGATCGAGCTCGGGCAGGGCATCGCCACCGCGATCGCGCAGATCGCGGCCGACGAGCTCGATGTGGACTACAAGCGCATCGAGATGGTGACCGGCGACACGTCGCGCACGCCGGACGAGGGCGTCACCGCGGGCAGCCAGTCGATGGAACAGAGCGGCACCGCCGTCAGGTTCGCATGCGCGGAGGCGCGCGAGTTGCTGCTCGGCGCCGCGGCGGCGAGGCTGGGCGTCGCGCCCGGCGATCTTAAGGTCGTGGACGGCACGATCGGCGCGCCCGGCGGCAAGCAGGCGACCTACTGGGAAGTCACCTCGGACGCCATGCTCCGGCGCGAAGCCACGGCGCAGGCGAAGCCGAAGCCGCCCGGCGAATACAAGTACGTCGGGCAGAGCCTGATCCGGCGCGACATCCCACCGAAGTTCACGGGCGCGCGCGCGTACGTGCAGGACCTCCGACTTCCCGGGATGCTGCATGCGCGCGTCGTCAGGCCGCCCGCGCCGCGCGCGGAGCTCGTGAGCGTCGATGTCGCGGGCGTGAAGGCCATGCCCGGGGTCGTCGCGGTCGTGCGCGACGGCAGCTTCCTGGCGGTCGCCTGCGAGCGCGAGGAGCAAGCGATCAAGGCGCGCGAGGCCTTGCGCGAGTCGACGGTGTGGATGCGTCCCGAGCTGCCCACAACGCTCGCCGACACGTTCGGCCGCGCCGATCCGGGGTTGCCGGCGCAGGACGTGACCGTGAACGAGAAGAAGGCGCCCGATGCGCCGGCGGTCGCGAAGCGCATCGAGGCGCGCTACACCCGCCCGTATCAGCTCCACGCGTCGATCGGCCCGTCGTGCGCGGTCGCCCAGGCCGCGGACGGCAAGCTCACGGTGTGGACGCACAGTCAGGGCGTGTTCCCGCTGCGCGGCGACATGGCGCGCGCCCTCGGCGTCGATCCGAAGGCGATCACCTGCGTGCACATGGAGGGCTCGGGCTGCTACGGGCAGAACGGCGCGGACGATGTCGCGTTCGACGTGGCGCTCATCGCCCGCGCGATTCCCGGCAGGGCGGTCAGGCTGCAGTGGATGCGCGACGACGAGTTCATGTGGGAGCCGTTCGGCTCGGCGATGATCATGAAGATGCGCGCCGGACTGGACGCGCAAGGACGCATCGTCGACTGGCAGCACGACCTGTGGAGCTATCCGCACACGACCCGGCCCGGCGGCCGGGAAGGCGTGAACCTCCTCGCCGCGTGGGACGTCGCGAAGCCGGCGAAGCCGACCTTCCCGGCCGACGTGCCGCTCCCGGCCGGCGGCTCGGATCGCAACGCGATCCCGCTGTACGACTTCCCCAGCCAGAAGATCCAGAAGCACTACATGACCGACGCGCCGCTGCGCACGTCGGCGCTGCGGACGCTCGGGGCGTATGCCAACGTCTTCGCGCTGGAGTCGTTCATGGACGAGGCCGCGGCGGCGGCCGGCGCGGATCCGGTCGAGTTCCGCCTGCGGCACCTGAGCGATGCGCGTGCGCGCGCGGTGATCGAGGCGGCGGCCCGCAAGAGCGGCTGGAAGGCCGGGGCGCTCGGCGATGCGGGCACGGGACAAGTGCTGCGCGGGCGGGGCATCGGGTTCTCGAAGTACAAGAATCTCGCCTGCTATTGCGCCGTGGTGGCCGACGTCGAGGTCGACCGCGCGAGCGGGGTGGTCCGCGTCGCGCGTGCGTGGTCCGCGGTGGATGCCGGGCTGGCGGTCAACCCCGACGGCGTCGTGAACCAGATCGAGGGCGGCATCATTCAGTCGTCGAGCTGGACGCTGAAGGAGGCGTTGAAGTTCGACCGCTCCGGCGTCAAGACGAAGAGCTGGACCGACTACCCGATCTTGCGCTTCAGCGAGGTGCCCGCGGTCGAAGTCGAAGTGATCCAGCGCCCGACCGAGCGCTATCTCGGCGTCGGCGAAGGCTCGCAAGGACCCACGGCGGCGGCGATCGCGAACGCGTTCGCCGCGGCGACGGGCCGGCGGCTGCGCGACATCCCCTTCACCCCCGAACGCGTCAAGGCCGCGTTGGCATAAGACTGCTCAATCAGACGAGGAGCCCATGAAACCAGGACTGAAAGCATTGCTGGCCGTCGCGCTCGCCGCTTCGGCCGGCGCCGCAGCGGCGCAGGAGACGCCGTTGCGCGTCAACGTGTTCCCCGGGTCGCAGAACCTCGCCATCTTCGTCGGGCTCGAGCGCGGCATCTTCGCCAAGCACGGACTGAAGATCGACCTGCAGAACACCCCCAACTCCGACGCGCAGCGCGCCGGGCTCGCGGAAGGCAAGTTCGAGATCGCGCATGCGGGGATCGACAACGCGGTCGCGATGGTCGAGACGGCGGGGCGCGACACGGTCATCGTCATGGGCGGCGACGCGAGCATGAACGAGTTCATGGTGCGTCCGGAGATCAACTCCGTAGCCGACATGCGCGGCAAGGTCCTCGCCGTGGACGCGCCGAATACCGCCTACGCGCTCGTTGCCAAGAAGATCCTGAAGAACAACGGGCTGATCGAGGGGCGCGACTACACGGTGCGGCCGGTCGGCGGAACGCTGCAGCGCTCGCAGGCGATCGCGGCCGATCCCGAGCTCGGCGGGGGGATGGTCAACCTCCCGTTCTCGATCTTGATCCGCGAGAAGGGGCTCAAGAGCCTCGGCCGCCAGCGCGACCTCATCGGCCCCTACCAGGCCACCGGCGCCTTCGTGATGCGGCCCTGGGCACAAGCGAATGCGGAGGTGCTCGAGCGTTACCTCGCCGCCTATGTCGAGTCGCTGCGCATCGCGATGGATCCGGCGAACCGGGCCGAGGCCGCCGCGGTGCTCGCGAAACGCCTCAAGCTCGATCCGAAGGTTGCCGAGCAGACGATCGAGCAGCTGATGATCCCGGGCTTCGGGCTCGCGCCGGACGCGCGCTTCGACATGGACGGCTTCCGCACGGTGCTCGCCCTGCGCGCCGAGATCGAGGGCCAGTGGGGCGGCAAGCCCCCCGCACCCGACAAGTACCTCGACCTCGGCTACTACGATCGCGCGGTCAAGCGACTCGGCGGGAAGTGACGCGCTGAATTCGGCAGCCGTTCTATTCGCTCTTTACCCACTCCAGGATCGGCTGCCACATCGCCACCTCGCGCTCGGCCTGCCAGTTCGGCAGGTCGAAGATCGAGCGGCCCTCGAACGCGGCGTTGGCGTACATCGTCGTGTCGCGCACCCAGCCGACGAGCGGCATGTCGTGCTCGCGGATGTAGGTGATGAGCTGCGTCCCCGCGCGCGTGCGCGGGTCGACGCGGCTGCCGATGATCCCGACGAAGGCCTTGTGCTTGCGGACCGCCTTCTCCTCCTTCAGCTCCGCGAGGAAGTCGCGCGTGGCGGCGATGTCGAAGAGCGACGGCTGGATCGGCACGAGCACCTTATGCGCCTCCTTGACCATCTCGGTGAGGCGCTTGCCGTGCAGCCCCGCGGGCGAGTCGAGCACCAGCCACTGCGCCTTCTTCGGCAGGTGCTCGCGCTGGTCGAGACGCACGATCTTCGGCAGGTAGGACGGCCGCAGCTTCAGCCACTCGAGGGACGAGTGCTGTCGATCGAGATCCCACAGGCAGACCGCTTCACCAGCATGGGCGAGGCAGCCCGCCAGGTTGGTGGCAAGCGTCGTCTTGCCGCTGCCGCCTTTCGGATTGGCAACCAGAATCGCACGCATCTCCGCTCCTCCCCTTGAGCGGAGGAAAGAGTACCGCGAGTCGCGGCGATCCGGCTACTCGGTCCAATCCGTGACGGCGCCCTTGCTCGCGGTGGACACGAGCTTCATGTACTTCGCCAGCAGACCCGACGTATAGCGCGGCTTGGGCTGCTTCCACTTCTTGCGCCGCGCGGCGAGCTCCTTCGCGGATATGTTGACCTGGATGAGGTGCTTCTTCGCGTCGATGGTGATCGAGTCGCCCTCCTTCACGAGCGCGATCGGCCCGCCCACGTAGGCTTCGGGCGCGACGTGGCCGACCACCATTCCCCACGTCCCCCCGGAAAAGCGGCCGTCGGTGATCAGGCCGACCGACTCGCCGAGGCCCTGACCGATGAGCGCCGAGGTGGGCGCGAGCATCTCCTGCATCCCCGGCCCGCCCTTCGGGCCTTCGTAGCGGATCACCACCACGTCGCCCGGCTTGATCTTCTTCGCCATGATCGCCTTCATGCACGCGGGCTCGGAGTCGAACACGCGCGCGGGGCCGGTAATCGAGGTCTTCTTGAGGCCGGTGATCTTCGCGACGCAACCCTCGGGGGCCAGGTTGCCCTTGAGGATCGCCAGATGCCCCTGCGCATACATGGGCGTGTCCCATTGCCGGATCACGTCCTGATCCTTGCGCGGGGCGTCGGGAACGTCTTTCAGCTCCTCGGCCATCGTGCGCCCGGTGATGGTCTTGCACTCGCCATGCAGGAGCCCATGCACGAGCAGCATCTTGAGCACCTGCGGTACGCCGCCGGCCCTGTGGAAGTCGGTGGCGACATAACGGCCCGATGGCTTCAGGTTGCAGAGGACCGGCACCTTGCGCCGCACGCGCTCGAAGTCGTCGATGGTCCACTTCACCCCCGCCGCCGCCGCGATCGCCAGGTAATGCAGCACGGCATTGGTCGAGCCGCCGGTCGCCATCACGAGGGCAATCGCGTTCTCGATCGACTTGCGGGTGATGATGTCGCGCGGGCGGATGTTGTTCTTGATCGCGTTCGCGAGCACCCGGGCCGAGACCGCGGCCGAGTCGGCCTTCTCGGGATCGGGCGAGGCCATCTGGGAGCTGCCGAGCACGCTCATCCCGAGCGCCTCGAACGACGAGGACATCGTGTTGGCGGTGAACATCCCGCCGCACGCGCCGACCGAGGGGCAGGCGTTCTTCTCGATGCCGATGAAGTCCTCGTCGCTCATCTTGCCGGCGGCGTAGGCGCCCACCGCCTCGAACGCAGAGACCACGGTGAGGTCCTGCCCCTTCCACTTGCCGGGCTTGATCGTGCCGGCGTAGACGTAGATTCCGGGCACGTTCATGCGGGCGATCGCCATCATGCCGCCCGGCATGTTCTTGTCGCAGCCGCCGACCACGACCACGCCGTCCATCGCCTGGCCGTTCACGCTCGTCTCGATCGTGTCGGCGATCACCTCGCGCGACACGAGCGAGTACTTCATCGCCTCGGTGCCCATGCCGATGCCGTCGGTGATGGTGGGCACGCCGAACACCTGCGGCATCGCGCCCGCTTCCTTGAGCGCCGCCATCGCGCGATCGACGAGCGGCTGGATGCCGGCGTTGCAGGGGTTCATGTTCGAATGGCCGTTGGCCACGCCGACGATCGGCTTCTCGAAATCGGTGTCGCCGAAGCCGACCGCGCGCAGCATCGCGCGGTTGGGCGAGCGCGCCACGCCGCCGGTGATCATCTTGGAACGCCAATTGTCAGCCATGCCGAACCTCCTCCTGTGGACTGGAACCTTCAGAGAGCGCGAAGTTTAGCCGGTGCTGCGCAGCCGTCGCAGCGCGAAGCCGTTGGCGACGCCGATGCCCGCGAGGATCAGCGCGAATCCGGCAAGGTGATGGAGCCCGAACCGCTCGCCGAGGAGCGAGACGCCGAGCAGCGCGCCGAATACCGGCACCAGATGCGTGAATAGCGACGCGCGCGTCGCCCCGACCCGGGCGAGTCCGAAGTTGAAGAGGACCGTTGCGAGGACCGATGCGCCCACCGCGGTGTACACGATGCCGCCGACCGTCGCGGGCGTGATCGCGAACGCACCCCGCCCGGTCGCGAGCTCCCAGAGATAGAACGGCAGGAGTCCCGCCAGCCCGAAGGCTCCGGTGACAAACACAAATACCAGGCCCGAGAGCCGGATGCCCGAACGGGCGAGCAGGATCGTGTAGACCGACCACGTGATCATCGCCGCGAGCATCATCAGGTCCCCGACGTTCACTTCGAGGGCCGCAAGCCGACTCCACTCGCCGTGCGCGAGGATCGCTACCACGCCGAGCGCCGAGATCGCGAAGCCGGCCCACTCCCGGCCGGTCGGCCGCGTGCCGTACGCCGCCCAGCCGATCAGCATCACCCAGAGCGGCACGGTCGAGTTGAGGAGCTGCGCGTTGATCGCGGTCGTGTAGTGCAGCACCCAGAACACCCAGGCGTGATAGAGCCCCGTGCTCATCAGTCCGAGCACCGCGAGCGTCCGCCAGCCGCGGCGCACCTCCGGCCACTCCCGGCCGAGCCCACTGACGGCGAACGGGGCGAGGATCGCGAGGACGAGCAGCCAGCGCCAGAACGAGAACGCGGCCGGCGGGATCGCATCGGCGAGCGCGCGGCCCGTAATCGTGTTTCCCGCCCACAGCGCGGTCGTCGCGACCAGCGCGGCATACGCGGTGTCTCTCTTGGCCGGCATCGGACCGAAATTCTGGGGCAGGTTACTGATACCGTCCAATACATTAATATCTGATCGGCAATACCCGGAGAGCATTAATGGAGCTGCGCCATGTACGCTACTTCGTGACGGTCGCGGAACACCTCAGCTTCGCGCGGGCCGCCCGGGCGCTGCACATCTCCCAGCCGCCGCTGTCGCGCCAGATCCGCGCGCTGGAGGACGAGCTCGGCACGCCGCTCCTGACCCGCACCAAGCGAACGGTCGCGCTCACGCCGGCGGGCACGACGCTGCTCCCCGAGGCTCGGCGGCTGCTGCGCGACGCCGACGCGCTCAAGGCCGGCGCACGTGCCCACGCGGCCGGCGAAGTCGGCACCCTCGCGCTGGGATTCATCGGCATGGCGGCGTACAACGTCCTGCCCGGCGTGCTCCCCGAGTTCCACCGAATGTATCCGGGCGTGCGGCTCGCGCTGCGCGAGGCGACGAGCGACGTGCTTCTCGCAGCGTTGCGGCAGGGCGAAATCGACGTCGCGCTGGCGCTGCCGCCGGCCGACGATCCGGCGCTCGAATACGCGACGTTGCATCGCGATGCGCTCGTCGCGGCGCTCCCCGCGGCGCGGCGCGAGTTCCGCGGCCGGGGCCCGCTCCGGCTTGCGTCGCTCGCGACCGAGCCCTTCATCCTGTTCCCGCGGAAGGTCGGGACCTCGCTCTACGATCAGATCGTCGGCCTGTGCCGGCGCGCCGGATTCTCGCCGCGCGTCGAGCAGGAGGCGATCCAGATGCAGACCATCGTGAGCCTGGTCGCGGCCGGAATGGGCGTGGCGCTGGTGCCGGCGTCGCTGCTGAACATGCGCCGCACGGGAGTCGTCTACCGGCCGCTTGCGGAGCGCAGCTCGACGGTCGAGGTCGGGGTCGTTTGGCGGCGGGGCGAGGAGTCGCCTGCGGGGCGGGCGTTCGTGGCCACCGCGCGCGCGTGGGCCGCGCGGCAAGCTGCCCGGAGCGCTAGACTTCCGGCCCTCGAATAGCGGAGGTACCGATGGCCAACGCAGGCAAGGAGCACTGGACGCGCAAGGGAGACGTCAAGCTCTTCCTCTGGCAGAAGCCCGCCGTCCCCGGCGTCGCGAAGCAGGGCACGGTGCTCTTCGTGCACGGCTCGTCGATGGCGTCGCAGCCGACGTTCGACCTGCACGTTCCCGGGCGGCCGGATTCGTCGGTGATGGACTGGTTCGCGGCGCGCGGCTTCGACACCTGGTGCATGGATCACGAGGGCTACGGTCGCTCCGACAAGCAGCGCCCGATCAACTGCGACATCCCGAACGGCGCCGACGACCTCGCCGCGGGGACCGAGTACATCCTGAAGACGACCGGCGCGCAGAAGCTGCTCACGTACGGCATCTCGTCGGGCGCGCTCCGGGCCGCCCTCTTCGCGCAGCGCCACCCCGAGCGCGTGGCACGGCTCGCGCTCGACGCGTTCGTGTGGACCGGCGAAGGCAGCCCGACGCTCGCCGAGCGGCGCAAGAAACTTCCCGAATTCCAGGCGAAGAACCGCCGACCGATCGACCGTGCGTTCGTGCAGTCGATTTTCAGCCGCGATCACCCGGGTTGCGCCGACGAGGCGACGATCAACGCGTTCGCCGACGCGATCGTCGCGCTCGACGATTCGGTGCCGACCGGCACCTACGTCGACATGTGCTCGAAGCTGCCGATCGTCGACCCGGCGAAGATCACCGTGCCGACGCTCGTGATGCGCGGGCAATACGACGGCATCGCGGGCGTCGACGATCTCGTCGAGTTCTTCAAGCGGCTGCCGAATCCCGACAAGCAGTTCACCGTGATGGCCGGCATCTCGCACGCGAGCTTCCAGCAGAAGAACTTCAGGACCGCGTATCACATCCTGCACGCGTTCTTCGCGCCACCGGAGCCGGTCTACCTGGGCTGAATCGATGGAGGTCGCGCCATGAGGATCCCCACCGTCGCGCTCGCTGTCACGATCGCCGCCGCCACCGCGAACGCCATTGCGCAGTCGTACCCGAACCGTCCGGTGAGGATGGTGGTGCCGCTTTCAGCCGGCGGGTTCGCCGATGTACCCGCGCGCATCATCGCGCCGCGGCTCTCGGAGGCGCTCGGCCAGCAGGTGTTCGTCGAGAACCGGCCGGGCGCCGGGGCGACGATCGGCACCGATTTCGTCGCCAAGTCGAAGCCGGACGGATACACGCTGCTGTTCACGGGCACGCCGCACGTGATCAGCCCCGCGCTCTACAAGAACCTGACGTACGATCCGCTCAAGGATTTCGCATCGGTGATGCTGGTTGCCGCGGGGCCGTACGTGCTGGTGGTGAACCCCCAGTTGCCGGTGAAGTCGCTGCAGGAGCTGATCGCGCTCGCGAAAGCCCAGCCGGGCAAGATCGACTACGCGAGCTCGGGCAATGGCAGCGCCCAGCACCTCGTGTCGGTGATGTTCGCGTCCATGGCCGGCATCGATCTCAGCCACGTCCCGTACAAGGGCAGCGGCCCGGCGATGCAGGACCTGCTCGGCGGACAGGTGAAAGTGTCGTTCGCGGGCATCCCGAACGTCATGCCCCATGTGCGCGCCGGAAAGCTCCGCGCGCTCGCCGTCTCGACGCCCAGGCGTTCGCCCGATCTTCCCGATGTGCCCACGGTCGCCGAGGCGGGCGTGCCGGGATACGACGCCACGCTGTGGCTCGCGCTGCTCGCGCCCGCGGGTATGCCGAACGAGATCGTGCAGAAGCTGTATGCCGAGACCGCGAAGGTGCTGCGCGACCCCGAGGTCCAGAAGGCCATCTCGCCCACCGGCGTCGACGTGAGCATTCTCGGCCCGCAGGAGCTGCCCGCGTTCTTGCAGGCCGAGACCGATAAGTGGGGCAAGGTCGCGCGCGAGTCGGGTGCGACGATCAATTGACCGCGCGCCTCGCTCGGCACCCTATCATCGCGCGGGTGAACGAGGCGGTGCCCGGGCAGGTAAGCGCGAAATGCTTCGTCGCTCATCGGATTCCCCGGTTTGATCCCCGAGCGCGAGCCTAACGCGCCGCACAATTGCCGCCGCGCGCAGCACGGTGCTAGTCTGCTTGCCCGTGCTTGCGTTCGACGAGCGCGCGGCGAGGCCAAGGAGGGGCACCGATGCCGTTCGTCAATATCCGTACCCGGGTGCCTCGCCTGAGCGATGCGCTGATCCAAGAAACGACTGGCCCCCAAAGGAGAGCTCTCATGTTGCGAATCTGGAGTCTCGTCGCGGCAACCCTGCTTGCGCTGCCCTTTCACGCCCACGCCCAGAAGACGATCAAGGTCGGCTTCCCGATCATCCTGTCGGGCCCCGGCGCGCTGTTCGGCGAGCCCGCACTCAAGGGCGCCCAGATGTACGTCGACGAGGTGAACGCCAAAGGCGGCGTGCTCGGGCGCAAGCTCGAGCTGATCGCACGCGACACCAAAGGCAACGCCGACGAGGCGGTGCGCGTGGCGCGCGAGCTGATCCTGAAGGAAAACGTCGACTTCCTGGTCGGCACGCTGACCTCGGCCGAGGGGCCGGCGGTCTCGGTCGTGGCGAAGGAGAACAAGGTGGTCTTCATCGCCGCGATCCCGAAGACCGACCAGCTCACCGCGCCGGACAAGCTGCACCCGTACGTGTTCCGCGTTGCGGCGACGACCACGACCGAGGGCCGCAGTGCCGCGGAGATCGTGGCGAAGTGGCCGATGACGCGCATCGCCACGATCAGCCCGGACTACGCCTACGGTCAGGACGTCACCAAGGCGTTCGTCGAGCATCTCAAGAAGATCAAGCCCTCGGTCGAGATCGTCGATCAGCAGTGGCCGAAGCTCGGCGAGGCCGACTACGCACCGTTCATCAATGCGCAGCTGGCGAAGAAGCCCGAGGCGGTGTTCTCGTCGCTGTGGGGCGGCCACTTCGTGACCTTCGCCAAGCAGGCGAAGCCGCTCAACTACTTCGACAGCATCAAGTACAACTTCATCGGCGTCGGCGAGGCGGGCTCGCCGGAATCGGCCAAGTCGATGGGCAAGGACTACCCGGTCGGCATCTGGGCGAACACTTACGACGCGTTCTATTGGGACAAGGCGCCGGCGGTGCACAAGGACTACACCGCACGGCTCGCCAAGTTCCTCAAGGACGACCAGCCGTCGTCGTGGCCGATCCAGGGCTACATCGGCATGCAGTTCCTCGTCGAGGGGATCCGCAAGGCGAACAGCATCGATGCCGACAAGGTGTCGGCGGCGCTGCGCGGAATCACCGTCGAAACGCCCGTCGGGCCGATGACGATTCGCGCCAAGGACCACAACGCCACCCGCGGCCAGCTCTACGGCAAGACGACGATGGACGCGAAGTTCCCGTTCGCGATCCTGCGGCCGGCCGAGTACGTGGCGCCAGACCGGTTCATGGATTGAGACGCCCGCACGCCCAGGCCTGAACCGCACGGGGGAGGGTGAGCGCACCCTCCCCCGTTTCGTTGCCGGTCACCCGTGCCCGATCTCTCGTTCGTCTTCGCCCAGTCGCTGTCCGGCCTGACGGCGGGGATGTTCCTGTTCCTCATCGCCGCGGGGCTGTCGCTCATCTTCGGCGTGCTGCGCGTGCTCAATTTCGCGCACGGCACCTTCTACATGCTCGGCGCGTACGCAGCCTGGCAGGGGGTGCAGTGGCTCGGCGCCGGGGGCGGATCGTTCTGGCTGTCCGTGCTCGGCGCCGCGGGCGCGGTCGCGATCCTCGGCGGGCTGGTCGAGCGCTTCCTGCTGCGCCACCTGTACGCGAAGGACGAGCTCTACCAGCTGCTCTTCACCTATGCGCTCGTGCTCGTGCTGAGCGACGTCGCCAAGATCATCTGGGGCACGCAGCAGAAGGGCGTCGCCCGGCCGCCCGGGCTCGAGGGCGCGACGACGCTCCTCGGCGCCACGATCCCGTACTACAACCTGTTCATCATTGCGCTCGGGCTCGCGATCGCAGGCGCGTTCTGGTATGTCCTGCAGCGCACGCGCGCGGGCCGCCTGATTCGCGCCGCCGCGCTCGACCGCGAAACCCTGGGCGCGCTCGGGGTGAATGTGCGCGCGCTCTACACCGGCGTCTTCGTGCTCGGCTCGTTCCTCGGCGGGCTCGGCGGCGCGCTGGTCACACCGGTGCGCACGATCGTGCCGGGAATGGACACCGAGATCATCGTCGAGGCCTTCGTCGTGGTGGTCATCGGTGGCCTCGGCTCGTTCTGGGGCACCTTCCTCGGCGCGCTGATCTACGGCCAGGTGCTCGCGTTCGGAATCCTGTTCTTCCCGCGCTTTTCGATCTTCGCGGTGTTCGCATTGATGGCCGCGGTTCTGATCATCCGGCCCTGGGGCCTGCTCGGACGGCCGCTCAAATGATCCGGCGCATCCCCTGGGCGCTGATCGTGCTGGTCGCGGCGTTCTGCGTGCCGGCGCTCGGATCGCGGTACTCGACCTTTCTCGCCAACGACATCGCGATCTGGGCGCTGTTCGCGACCAGCCTCAACCTGCTGGTCGGCTGCACCGGCCTCGTGTCGTTCGGACACGCCGCGTATTTCGGCATCGGCGCCTACACGACCGGGATCCTCATGAAGAAGCTCGGGGTCTCGTTCCTCCTTGCCCTGCCGGCCGCCGGCCTGCTCGCGGCGCTGTTCGCTCTCGTCTTCGGTTTCTTCTGCGTGCGACTCACGCGCATCTACTTCGCGATGCTCACGCTCGCGTTCGCGCAGATCGTGTGGGCGATCTGCTTCAAGTGGAACGAGGTCACCGGCGGGGAGCAAGGCATGCCGGAGATCCCGTACCCGGACTTCACGTGGCTGCAATCGATCGGCGCGGTGGTGCCGCTCGCGGGCGGCTGGCGGCCCGCCGAGTACTTCTACTTCATCAGCCTCGTCGTCGTGGCGGTGAGCCTGTGGTGCCTGCGCCGGATCGTCGCCTCGCCGTTCGGGCGCATGCTGACGGCGATCCGCGAGAACCCCGAGCGCGCGGAGTTCATCGGCGTCGACGTGCGACGCTACGAGCTAGCGGCGTTCGTGCTCGCCGGCGCGTTCGCCGGCATCGCCGGCGGGCTCTTCGGCATTTTCAACCGCGGCGTGTTTCCCGATTTCGCGTACTGGAACAAGTCGGCCGAGGTGCTGATCATGACGCTCCTTGGCGGCATCCATACCTTCTACGGGCCGGCGCTGGGCGCGGCGGTTCTTCTCTGGCTCAACCAGCAGATCGTTTCGTACACCCAGTACTGGCCGCTGATCCTCGGCACGATCCTGATCGTGCTGCTGTTCGTGTTCCCCGGCGGCATCGCCGGGACCCTCGCCGCGGCGTACGTCCGTCTCGAGCGCAGATTCCGCCGTGCTTGAAGTCCGCGACATCGCCAAGAGCTTCGGCGGCTTCCAGGCCGTCGGCGGCGTGAGCTTCGACGTCCCGCACGGTTCGATCGGCGCGATCATCGGTCCCAACGGCGCCGGCAAGACGACGCTGTTCAATCTCGTCACCGGACACATCCGCCCCGACTCGGGCCGGGTGCTGCTCGACGGGCGCGACGTGACGGGGATCGCGCCGCACGACCTGTGCCGGATGGGCGTGGGCCGCTCGTTCCAGCGCCAGAACATCTTTCCGCGCCTGAGCGTGTTCGAGAACGTCCAGGCTGCGTACGTCTCGCATCGCGGCCGCGGCTGGAGCATGCTCGGCCGGGTCGACGGCCTGTTCCGCGACGAGACCGACGCGCTGCTCCAGGCGGTCGGGTTGCGCGACCAGGCGGGCGAGATCGCGGGCCTGCTCTCGCACGGCGGCCAGAAGCAGCTGGAACTGGGCATCGCGCTCGCGCTTGAGCCGGCGATCCTGCTCCTGGACGAACCGACCGCCGGCATGTCGGCGGCCGAGACCCGCGAAACGATCGCGCTGATCGCCCGGCTCGCGCGCGAACGCAACCTCACGCTGCTCTTCACCGAGCATGACATGAAGGTCGTGTTCTCGATTGCACAGCGCATCACCGTGCTGCACCAAGGCAAGGTGATCGCCGACGGCGCACCGGAGGCGGTGCGGCGCGATCCCGAAGTGCGGCGCGTCTACCTCGGCGAGCGGCAGTGAGCGCGCCGCCGCTGCTGCTCGTCGAGGACCTCTACGCGAGCTACGGGCTCTCGCAGGTGCTGTTCGGCGTGTCGATCGACGTTGCCCGCGGGGAATGCGTGTGCCTCCTCGGCCGCAATGGCGTCGGCAAAACGACCACGATGCGCGCCATCATGGGACTCACGCCGCCCTCGGGCGGCCGGGTCACCTGGAAGGGCGAAAGCCTGCGCGGGCGCGCGCCGCACGAGATCGCCAATCTCGGCATCGGCTTCGTCCCCGAGGACCGGCGGATCTTCGCCGAGCTGACGGTCTGGGAGAACCTCGACGTCGCCGCGCGCCGCGGGCGCGCAGGCGGCTGGACGGTCGAGCGCGTGTACGACCTGTTCCCCAAGCTGCGCGAGCTCGCCGACCGCCAGGGCGGGTTCCTGTCCGGCGGCGAGCAGCAGATGCTCACCATCGCCCGCACGCTGATGGGCAATCCCGACCTGCTGCTCCTCGACGAACCCTCCGAAGGGCTCGCCCCGCTCGTGGTCGACGCGCTGCGCGAGCGTATCTCGGACCTGAAGCGCGACGGCCTGACGATCCTGCTCGCCGAGCAGAGCGTCGACTTCTGCCTCGCGCTCGCCGATCGCGTGTACGTCCTCGAGAAAGGCGTGGTGCGCTACCAGGGCACCGCGACGGCGTTCCGCGCCGACCGCTCGATCCAGGAGAAGTACCTGGAGCTGTAGCGCGGGGCTACGCTGCCTTCTGCGCCGAGGCGGGCGTTCCGGGATCCAGTACGGCATCCCCTGGACTCCGGCTTCCGCCGGAGTGACCCGCCTAGTGCCCCAGCCGCCCGATCCTCCGCACTTCCGGAAACAGCCGCAGCGCCCCGAGCACGAACGCGATCGTCGCCACACCGCCGAACACGGCGGTGAACACCGGGCTGGTGAGCGCAGCGAGCAGGCCCGACTCGAACGCGCCGAGCTCGTTCGACGAGCTGATGAACACGCGGTTGACCGCCGACACGCGCCCGCGCAGCGCGTCGGGCGTGTGAAGCTGCACCACGGTCGCCCGGATCACCACGCTCACGTTGTCGAGCGTGCCCGCGACGACCAATGCCGCGAGCGATAGCCAGAACCACGTCGACAGCCCGAACACCACGATCGCCGCGCCGAATCCCGCCACCGACCAGACGAACGCCGCGCCGGCGTGGCGGAACGGGCGCATGGCGCCCTGTGCGATCGACATCGCGAGCGCACCGATCGCCGGTGCCGAGGTGAGCCAGCCCAGACCGGTCGGGCCGACTTGCAGGATGTCTTTCGCGAACACCGGCAGCAGGGCAGTCACCCCGCCGAACAGCACGGCGAAGAGATCGAGCGAGATGACGCCGAGGATCGTCCGGGTGCGCCAGACGTGCACGAGTCCGGCGAGGAGGTCGCGCGGCGAGCGCGGCCGCTCCTGCCGCTCGATCCTCCGACGGCGGATGAGCATGACTGCCGCCGCGGCGACGGCCGCGAGCGCGAGCGCCGCCAGATAGACCGCGGTCGCCGTGCCGGTCGCGGCGATCAGCATGCCGGCCGCCACCGGTCCCACGATCGACGCGAATTGAAAGAGGCTGGCGTTCCACGCGAGCGCGCGGCCCACCGTTTCCGGTGCCAGCAGCTGGGGGAGCAGGGCGTCGCGCGCCGGGCGATTGAGGACCTGCCCCACGCCGACGCAGATCACGGCGACGTAGATCCAGCCCGGTGCGGCGCCCAGCAGGGACGCGGCCGCAAGGACCACGCTGCCCGCGGCCCAGATCGCCATGCTCAGCGCCGCGACCCGGCGGCGATCGTACAGATCGGCGAGTTGCCCCGCCGGCAGGAAGAGCAGGATCACCGGCACGAACTGCGCCAGGCCGACCCAGCCGAGCGCGAGCGCCGACCCGGTGCGCTCGTAGAGGTCCCAGCCGATCGCGACGCCCTGCGAGCGCTCGATCAGCCCGGTGGCGAGGACGAAGACCGAGAACAGGCGATAGTCCCGCGAACGGAACGGCGCGAACGGGTCGTGCGGGTCGGCGGCGCGAGGCGCGGTCATCGTTGCAGCGGGGCGGCGGATTTTACTCGGCACGCGGGTTCGGGCATTCTTGCGCGCCCATGCTCACCCATCCGAACTTCGACCCGGTCGCGATCCAGCTCGGCCCGCTCGCCATCCGCTGGTACGGCTTGATGTATCTCGTCGGCTTTGCGGCGGCCTACGGTCTCGGCCGCCTGCGCATCGCCGGCGGAAAAGCCGCGCGCGTCACGGTGCCAGGTCCTCGACGATCTGCTGTTCTTCGGCGTGCTGGGCGTGATTCTCGGCGGGCGGCTCGGGTATGTCCTGTTCTACAAGCCGGGCTACTACCTGCAGCACCCGGCGGAGATCCTCGCCGTGTGGCAAGGCGGCATGGCCTTCCACGGCGGATTCCTCGGCGTGCTGCTCGCCGTGTGGTGGATCGCGCGCAAGCACCAGCTCGGCTGGCTCGAGGTGACCGACTTCCTCGCCCCGCTCGCCCCGCTCGCGTTCGCCGCGGGCCGGCTCGGCAATTTCATCAACGGCGAGCTCTGGGGCCGCGTGAGCGCGACGTGCCGTGGGGCATGGTGTTCCGCGGCGCCGGGCCCGCGCCCCGCCACCCGTCGCAGCTCTACCAGTTCGCGCTCGAGGGTCTTGCGCTGTTCGTGATCCTGTGGCTCTACTCGTCGAAGCCGCGGCCGACCGGCGCCGTGTCGGGCGTGTTCCTGATCGGGTACGGCGTATTCCGCTTCAGCGCCGAGTACTTCCGCGAGCCCGACGATTTTCTGGGCCTGCTCGCACTCGGCTTCAGCATGGGGCAGTGGCTCTCGGTGCCGATGATCGTCGCCGGGGTCGCCATGCTCGCCTGGGCGCTGCGCCGGGGTTAGAATCCCCGCAAGCTGAGAGGAGGTGGCTGCGGCCAATGGACGAAGTCGAGCTCGCCATGCTCGAGCAGCGCATCATGCAGCTCAAGATCGAGCATCGCGATCTTGACGACGTGATCAAGCGCCTCGGCGACCAGCTCGTCTACGACCAGCTCCAGCTCCAGCGCCTCAAGCGCCGCAAGCTGCTCCTGAAGGACCAGATCTCCTGGCTCGAGCGCCAGGTCGATCCCGATATTCCCGCCTGAGCTCGTCAGACGAGCGCCCGCACGATCAGCGAGGCGCCCACCGCGAGCAGCGTCAGCGCGACCACGCGCATCACCGCCTCGCGCGAGATGCGCCGGAAGATGCGCGAGGCGAGGGCGATGCCGGCAAGCGTCGCGGGAATCGCGATCGCGGCCGCGATCCACACCTTGACGTCGGCGAGGAGCCCGGTGATCAGAAACGCGATCGCGCGTAGACCGATGCTGAAGATCGAAGTCATGGTGAGCGTCGCGCGGTACTGCTCCTTCGTGAGCGGGCGGTGTGCGAGGTAGATGGCGTAGGGCGGCCCGCCTGCGCCGAACAGCGTCCCGGTGATGCCGCCCGAAACGCCCGCGACGTAGGCCCAGCGCGTACCGACGATGCCGTGGCTCGCACGGCGCGCGAGGCTGTAGATGCCGAAGATCGAGATGAACAGTCCGAGCGCGACCATGCCCGCCGCGCGCGGCAGGTTCACGAGCAGCGTGGCCCCGAGCGCGAGCCCGACCACGATCATCGGGACCATGCGCGCGACCTCGCCGCGCACGGCGCTTCGCGGGTTCTCGAGCCCGAGTCGCAGCGCGCCCGACAGATCCACCAGCGAGAAGGTCGCGATCACGAACGGCAGCGGCAGGAACTGCGCGGCGAGCGGCACCGTGATCAGCGCCGAGCCGAACCCCGACAGGCCGTAGAGGATCGCGCCGACGAACGTGATCGGCGCGAGGACGAGCAACGCCGCCCACCCCTCCGGCAAGCCGCTCACGTCTTTGTCACTTGCGCGGCTCGGGCCGCGCCGGCGGCGCAGGCTTCGACGCCGGCGCGTCGTTCGCCCCGCTGTCGCGCCTGCCCTGCGGCGGCTCGATGTAGAGCACGGTCGGTCGCTTGGCGGGCGCCTGCGGATAGAGGTCCATGAGCGCGTAGACCTCCTTCGGCATGTTGGTGTCGATCTTGAGCCCCAGCTCGCGCGCGGCCTTCGCGGTGATCGGGAAGTCGTGCGTCCAGCGCCCGTCGGTCAGGGTCCTGGCGGTCTCGGCCGCCTTCTCCTTCGACATCTGGCCGCTTTCGCCGAGCAGTTCCGTGACGAACGCCTGGACCTGCGCGATCGCCTTGCGCGACATGTCCGCGAGGATCACCGTCTCGTCCGAAATCCGCTCGATCGGCTTCTGCTCCATCACTTTGATGATCGACGCCGCGGGCGCGCCGCCGATCTGCGGGTCGACCGGCCCGATGACGGCGTTCGGGTCCATCACGATCAGGTCGGCCGCGAGGGCGATCATCGTGCCCCCGCTCATCGCATAGTGCGGCACGAACACCGTGACCTTGCCCTTGTGCTCGACGAGCGCGCGCGAGATCTGCTCCGACGCGAGCACGAGGCCGCCCGGCGTGTGCAGGATGAGGTCGATGGCCTGGTCGTCCGGCGTGAGGCGGATGGCGCGCAGCACCGCCTCCGAGTCGTCGATGCTGATATAGGTCGCGAGCGGGACGCCGAGGAAGCTCACGCGGTCCTGGCGGTGGATCAGCGCGATCACGCGCGAGCCGCGCGTCTCCTGGAAGCGCTTGAGCGCCGCATCGCGCTCGGCTTCGACCGCGCCGCTGCCGACGAATTGCATCGCCAGCAGGAAGACGAGCAGGCTCCAGAAGACGAACCGGGCGAAGCCGGCCAGGCGGTTGAAGAACGTGGGTTTCGGATTGCCGTTCATCGGAGTCTGCCGCGGTGATTGGTTCCTATGCCAGAGCCTTTTCCAGTACGCGCGCCACGTGAAGCGCCTCGCGCCCGGCGCCGTCGCGAATCTGGTGGCGGCAGCTCGTGCCGTCGGCCACGATCAGCGTGCCGGGCTCGGCCGCGCGCACTTTCGGCAGCAGCGAGGCCTCCGCCATCTTCATCGACACGGCGTAGTGCTTCGCGTCGTAGCCGAACGCGCCCGCCATCCCGCAGCAGCTCGACTCGATCGTCTCGACCGCGAGCCCGGGCACGAGCGCGAGCGCGCGCTCGACCGCGCCCATCGCGCCGAACGCCTTCTGGTGGCAATGGCCGTGCAGGAGGGCCTTCTTCTCAGCGAGCGGCTTGAGCTTCAGCGCGAGGCGCCCGGCGTCGGCCTCGCGCATGAGGAACTCCTCGAAGACGAGCGCGTTCAACGCAAGCGTTCCCGTGGCCTCGTCCGGGAGCATCGACAGGAACTCGTCGCGCAGGCCGAACAGGCACGACGGCTCGAGGCCCACGACGGGAATGCCGCGCGCGACGTACGGCGCGAGCGCCTCGACCATGCGCCGGGCTTCGGCGCGCGCCTCGTTCACCATGCCGGCGGCCAGGAACGTCCGGCCGCAGCAAAGCGGTCGTCCGCCGTCCGCCGCGCGAGCAACGTGCACGCGGTAGTCGGCTGCTTCCAGGACACGGAGCGCGGCGTGTGCGTTCCCGGGCTCGAAGTAGTTGTTGAACGTGTCGGCCAGCAGCACGACGTCGCACGCCTCCGGCGGGCGTACCTGGTAGCGCCCGGCGGCGGAGCGCAGGAACGGCCGTGCGCGCCACACCGGCAGCCGGCGCTGCGCGGAGAGCCCGACGAGCTTCTCGGTGAGCGTCGCGACGAGCGGCACGCGGTCGCGCAGGTTCAGCATCCATGCGAGTCGCGACGCGACCGACGCATAGCGCGGCAGGAACGCGACCAGCCGGTCCTTCAGCGAGCGGCCATGGCGTCCGTGATAGTGATGCAGGAACTCGATCTTCATCTTGGCCATGTCGACGCCGGTCGGGCACTCGCGCTTGCAGCCTTTGCACGAGACGCACAGCGACATCGTCTCGTAGAGCGCCTCCGACGTGAACGCCTCGGGGCCGAGCTGGCCGGAGACGGCGAGCCGCAGCGTGTTGGCGCGGCCGCGCGTGAGATGCTGCTCGTCGCCGGTCGCGCGGAACGACGGGCACATCGTGCCGGCGTCGAACTTGCGGCAGTGGCCGTTGTTGTTGCACATCTCGACCGCCGCGGCGAAGCCCTGCGACTGCGCGCCCGGCACGCTCCACTCGGACCAGTCGAGCGCGGTGTCGAGCTTGCGCGGCGCGTAGCCGGGCTTGAACCGGAAGAGCGTCCGGTCGTCCATCTTGGTCGGCCGCACGATCTTGCCGGGGTTCATCAACCCTTTCGGGTCGAAGAGCGCTTTGATCTCGCCGAGCGTACGCGTCAACCGGGCGCCGACGATCGGCTCGATCCACTCCGAGCGCACCAGGCCGTCGCCGTGCTCGCCCGAGTACGCCCCCTTGAATTCGCGCACCATCGCGCACGCCTCCTCCGCGATGGCGCGCATCTTCTCCGCGCCGTCCGCCCGCATGTCGAGGATCGGCCGGACGTGCAGCGTGCCGACGGACGCATGCGCGTACCACGTGCCGCGCGTGCCGTGCTTCTCGAACACGCGCGTGAGCCGGTCGGTGAACTCGGCGAGGTGCTCGAGCGGCACCGCGCAGTCCTCGATGAAGGACACGGGCTTGCCGTCGCCCTTCATCGACATCATGATGTTGAGCCCCGCCTTGCGGACTTCCCACACCTCCTTCTGGAGCTTCGCGTCGGTGATCTCGACGACGCTGTCCGGGAGGCCGAGGTCGCCCATGAGCTCGACCAGCCGCGCGAGCTTGGTGACCTGGGCCGCGCGCTCGTCGCCCGCGAATTCGACGAGCAGGATCGCCGCCGGCTCGCCGCGCACGAACCGGCGCACGGTCGGCTCGAACGCCCGGTTGCCGCGCGCGAGGTCGATCATCGTGCGATCGACGAGCTCCACCGCGTCCGGATCGAGCTTGACGATGTGCTGCGCGCTCTCCATCGCGCGGTAGAACGTCGGGAAGTGGCACACGCCGAGCGTCTTGTGTTTCGGGAGCGGCGCGAGCTTCAGCGTCAGGCGCTTCGAGTACGCGAGCGTGCCCTCGGAACCGACCAGCAGATGCGCGAGGTTGTGCGGCAGGTGGGGTTGCACCATGTCGATGTTGTAGCCCTGCACGCGGCGCAGGACTTTCGGCCATCGCGCCGCGATCTCTTCGGCCTCGCGGCGCACGATCGCGTGCAGCTTCGCCGCGAGCGCCCGGTACGCGACCGGGCCGGCCGCGACCGCGTCGCTCGGGCCGAACCGGAACTCGGTGCCGTCGGCGAGGCGCGCGTCGATCGCGACCACGTTGTGCACCATGTTGCCGTAGCGGATCGAGCGCGAGCCGCACGAGTTGTTGCCCGCCATGCCGCCGAGGGTGGCCTGCGCGGAGGTCGACACGTCCACCGGAAACCAGAGCCCGTGCGGGCGCAGGAACGCATTCAGCCGGTCGAGGACGATGCCGGGCTGCACGGTAACCGTCGCGCGCGCCGGGTCGAACTCGACCACGTCGTTCAGGTGTTTCGAATGATCGATGACCAGCGCCGCGCCGACCGTCTGGCCGCACTGCGAGGTGCCGGCACCGCGGGGCAGGACCGGCACGCCCGCCTCGAGCGCAAGCTCGATCGCGCGGACCGCGGCGGCTTCGGTCCGGGGCACCACGACGCCGACCGGCTCGACCTGGTAGATCGACGCGTCGGTGGCGTACCGGCCGCGACTCGCGCGGTCGAACAGCACCTCGCCCTCGACCTCGCGCTTCAGCCGCTGGGCGAGACCCGAGTCGGCTGCGCCGGGATGGAAATCCAGCCGGTGGAGGTTCATTCCCGGGGCGTCGCCTGCGCCTGCTTCATCGCGTCGAGCAAGGTCTCCGCCGGATGCGCGCCGGACACCGCGACGCGACCGTTGAAGACGAAGAACGGCACGCCCTCGATCCCGAGCTCCCGCGCGCGCTGGTCCTCGGCGGAGGCGAGATCGCGCGCGTTCGAGTCGTCGAGCCATGCCTCGACCTCCGTGCGGTCGAGACCGGCGCCGGTCGCGATCGCCACCAGATTGTCGCGCAGCGTGAGGTCCACGCCGTCGAAGAAGTAGGCGCGAAAGAGCGCCTCGACGACCGCGTCCTGCGCGCCGCGCGCCTGGGCAAGCTCGACGAGGCTGTGCGCGGCGAGCGTGTTGGGCTGACGCACGATGCGATCGAACGCGAACGGGAGGCCGACCTCGCGACCGACCGCGCTGACGCGGCCGTACACCGCGCCGCCCTGCGCGCCGAACTTGCGCTGCACGTACTCCTCCCGCGGCATGCCTTCGTCCGGCATGCCGGGGTTGAGCTGGAACGGGCGCCAGGTCACCTCGGGCATCGGTGCATCGGGATGCTCCTTGGCGTACAGCGCGAGCGCCTCCTCGAGCCGGCGCTTGCCGATGAAGCACCACGGGCAGACAACGTCGGAAACCACGTCAATCGTAAGCGCCATCGTTCGCTCCTTCGGTGTCGACGGCGGCCAGCACCGCCGTCATCTTCGCTCCGAGGTGCTCGGAGAGCAGGCGTTGCAGCCGCGCGCCGTCGCGCGCGGCGAGCGCGGCGAGGATCTCTTCGTGCTCGGCCACGGCCTGGTCCCAGCGCCCGCGCGAGAGGTTGGCCAGGTAGCGGGCGCGCCGCACGTGCGCATTCAGCGTGCCGTAGGTCGCGGCGAGCGTCGCGTTGCCGCTCGCCGCGACGATCGCGAGATGGATCGCCTGGTTGCACCGGAAGTAGCCCGCGAGGTCGCCGCGCGCATGGCACGCGAGCATCTCGAAGTGCAGCGCGCGGATCTCGGCGAGCTGCGCGTCCGTGCTGTTGCGGCAGGCGAGCTGTCCGGCGAGCGCCTCGAGCGCGCCCATCACCTCGAAGGTCTCGCGTACCGCGGCAAGCGTGAGCCGCGTGACGCTCGCGCCGCGGTTGGGCTGCAGGGCCACCAGGCCCTCGGAGGCAAGGCGCTTGATCGCCTCGCGGAGCGGCGTGCGCGAGACGCCGAGGCGCTCGCACAGCACACGCTCGATCAGCTTCGCGCCGGGCGCCAGTTCGCCCTGCACGATCATGTCGCGCAGACGTTCGGTCGCATCCTCGTGCAGCAGTCGCGGGGAGAGCGCAATGTCGTTCATCGAGCGCATTGTATGCATTTTGGCGGATGCACTGCAAGCCTTAAATCAACAGGTTGAGCGTCTGTTTTCCGCGATGCATCATTTTGCATACAAAAAATGCTTGCTTTCCCAGACGCGCCGGCGCTAGCATCCGGACTGTCTCAGCCCCCTCGGACGGAGTTCCCATGACCTATCGCAGCGGCCGCCACTTCCTGCAGATCCCCGGCCCGACCAACGTGCCCGACCGCGTCCTGCGCGCGATCGACCTGCCGACGATGGATCATCGCGGCCCGGAGTTCGCGGCGCTCGGCCACGAGGTTCTCGACGGGCTGCGCACCGTCTTCAAGACGGCGCAGCCCGTGGTGATCTACCCGGCCTCGGGAACCGGCGCATGGGAAGCGGCGCTCGTGAATACGCTCTCGCCGGGCGACCGGGTGCTGATGGTCGAGACCGGCCACTTCGCGACGCTCTGGAACAAGATGGCGACCAAGCTCGGCCTCGTCACCGAGTTCGTCCCGACCGACTGGCGCCGCGGCGCCGATGCGGCCCTGATCGAGGCGAAGCTCCGCGAGGACAAGGCTCACGCGATCAAAGCGGTCTGCGTCGTGCACAACGAAACGTCGACCGGCGCGACGAGCCGCATCGGGCTCGTGCGCAAGGCGATGGACGCCGCGACCCATCCCGCGCTCCTGCTCGTCGACACGATCAGCTCGCTCGGCTCGATCGACTACCGCCACGACGAATGGGGCGTCGACGTCACCGTCGCCGGCTCGCAGAAGGGCCTCATGCTCCCGCCCGGCCTGTCGTTCAACGCGGTCAGCGAGAAAGCGCGCAAGGCCTCGGCCGCCGCGAAGCTGCCGAGGTCGTACTGGGGCTGGGACGAGATGCTCGCCGCGAACAAGACCGGCTACTTCCCGTATACGCCCGCCACCAACCTGCTCTACGGCTTGCGCGAGGCGCTGCGCATGCTGCAGGAGGAGGGCCTCGAGAACGTCTTCGCACGCCACGACCGCCACGCGGAGGCCACGCGACGCGCGGTGCGCGCCTGGGGTCTCGAGGTGCTGTGCGCGGTGCCGGAGGAGTACTCGAGCTCGCTCACCGGGGTCATGACACCGCCCGGTCACGACGCCGATCACGTGCGCAAGGTGATTCTCGAGGCGTTCGACATGTCGCTCGGCACCGGGCTCGGCAAGGTCGCCGGCAAGGTGTTCCGCATCGGCCACCTGGGCGACTTCAACGATCTCACGCTGGCGGGGACGCTCGCCGGCGTGGAAATGGGCCTCGGGCTCGCAGGCGTGCCGCACAAGAAAGGCGGCGCGCAGGCGGCAATGGACTATCTCGCCGAGTGCGCGCGGAAGCCCGCGCGCAAGGCTGCGTAGAAGAACCTTAGAATCGCCATACGCCCGCAGCCGGCCGGCGAGAGCTGGCGCGGGCGCGACCAACAAAGGAGGAAGAACCGTGAATCGTTCCGCACCCGGGCGCTCGCCGCTCTCGCAGTCCTTGTCGGTCCGCTCGCGCTGTCCGCGCACGCCCAGACCGAGATCAAGTTCGGCCATGTCGGGGAGCCCGGATCGCTCTTCGCGGCCAGCGCGGATGAGTTCGCGCAGCGCGCCAACGCGAAGCTCGGAGGCAAGGCGAAGGTGGTCGTCTACGGCTCGAGCCAGCTCGGCGGGGACAAGGAGCTCCTGCAGAAGCTCAAGCTCGGAACCATCGACATCGCGCTGCCGTCGACGGTGATGTCCTCCGAGGCCGATCTGTTCGGCGTCTTCGAGATGCCATATCTGGTCAAGGATCGCGCGCACATGCAGCGCATCGAGAAGGACGTGTTCTGGTCGACGCTGGCCCCCGCCGCGGAGGCGAAGGGCCTCAAGGTCATTGCGGTCTGGGAGAACGGTTACCGCCATATCACCAACTCCAAGCGCCCGATCAACACGCCCGACGACCTGAAGGGCATCAAGCTGCGCGTGCCGGAGGGCAAGTGGCGGGTGAAGATGTTCCAGGCCTACGGCGCCAACCCGAGCCCGATGAAGTTCTCGGAGGTGTTCACCGCGCTGCAGACGGGCGTCATGGACGGGCAGGAGAACCCGTTCACCCAGATCTACAGCGCCAAGTTCCAGGAGGTGCAGAAGTTCCTGTCGCTCACCGGGCATGTGTACACGCCCGCGTACGCCACCGTCGGCGCGAAGAAGTGGGCGAGCCTGCCCGCCGACGTGCGGCAGACGCTCGAGCAGACCGCGAAGGAGACGCAGGCGTTCGTCTACGCCAAGGCGGCGAAGGACGACGAAGAGCTGCTCGGCAAGATCAAGGCCGCCGGGGTACAGGTGAACACGCCGAACAAGGACGCCTTCATCGCCGCGTCGAAGCCGGTGTACGAGGAGTTCGCGAAGGAAGTGAAAGGGGCGAAGGAAGTGATCGATCGCGCCATCGCGCTCGGCAAGTGACGGATGACTTTCCGGTCGTTCCGCCGGGGATACGAGCGCTTCCTCGAGTGGATCTGCATCGCGCTCATGGCCGCGCTCGCCGCCGAGGTGACGGCGGGCGTGGTCTTCCGCTACTCGGGCCATTCCCTCGTCTGGTATGACGAGGTCGCCACCATCCTCCTTGCCTGGGTGACGTTCTACGGCTCGGCGCTGGCGGTCCTCAAGCACGCGCACATGGGCGTGCCCGAGATCGTGAGGATGCTGCCGCCCGGCCCGCGGGTCGCCGTCACCGTGCTGGCGCAGTTGTGCACGCTGGCCTTCTTCGTGCTGCTCGCCTGGGTGGGCTATTCGATCCTCGAGATCCTCGTGACCGACCAGCTCGTTTCGCTGCCGCAGGTCTCGGTGGCTTACGCGAAGTCGGCGATCCCGATCGGCGCCGTCCTGTTCGTGGTGGGCCAGCTGCTGGTGTTTCCCGAGGTGCTGCGCGAAGCGCGCGGCGAAGCGAGGCGCGCGGAGGAGTCCGCATGATCGGCTTCCTCGTCCTCGCCTGCGTGGTCGTGCTGGTGCTGATCAACGTGCCGATCGCCGTGGCGCTTTGCATCGCGTCGGTCGCGGCGATGCTCGCGACCCAGGGTGTCGCGAGCCTGCCCAACGTGCCGCTCGCGCTCTACCAGGGCGCGACCAGCTTCCCGCTGATCGCGATCCCGCTCTTCATCCTCGCCGCCGCGATCATGAACACCTCGGGAATCTCGCATCGGCTGATCGACTTCTGCCAGGCGCTCGTCGGCTGGATGAGGGGCGCGCTCGCCCAGGTGAACGTGCTGAGCCACATGTTCTTCGCGGAGATCTCGGGCTCGGCGGTCGCGGGCGTGGCCGCCACCGCGTCGATCATCATGCCCGCCATGAAGAAGCGCGGTTACCCGGGCCCCTTCACGGCCGCGGTGACCTCCTCCACGGCCACGCTCGCGATCATCATCCCGCCGTCGATCCCGATGATCCTCTACGCGGTCATGGCGGGCACTTCGGTGGTGCAGATGTTCGTCGCGGGCATCGTGCCCGGCCTGCTCGCCGCATTCGGCTTCATGGGCCTGTGCTACTGGTACGCGGTCAGGTACAACTGGCCGGTGGAGCAGATCTTCCAGTGGGGCAAGCTCTGGCGCGCCTTCAAGGACGCGTTCTGGGCGCTCACGCTGCCGGTCATCATCCTCGGCGGCATCTTCGGCGGCGTGGTCACGGCGACCGAAGGCGCGGCGCTCGCCGTCGTCGCGGCTCTCTTGGTGGGCGGCCTGGTCTATCGCGAGCTCGACTGGGCGCGGCTGCGCGAGGCGATCATCGACGGGACGGTGCAGACCGGCACCGTGATGCTGCTGGTCGCGGCCTCGGCCCTGCTCGGCCTCTATCTCACGGAGGTGCAGCTTCCGCAGCGCATCGCGGCGGCGATGCTCTCCATCACGAGCGAGAAGTGGGCCATTCTCGCGATCCTCAATGTCTTCTTCCTCATCATCGGGATGTTCCTGCACTCGGCGGCCGCCATCGTCCTGGTGGTGCCGATCGTGATGCCGGCGGTGACCGCGGCGGGGATCGATCCGGTCCATTTCGGCGTGATCGTGACGCTCAACCTCGCCATCGGCCAGCAGACGCCGCCCGTGGCGAGCGTGCTCCTGCTCACCTGCTCGATCGCGAAGGAGAGCGTCTGGGACGTTACCCGCGCGAACGTGCCCTTCATTGGCGTGCTCCTGGCCACGCTTCTGCTGATCACCTACGTACCCGTCGTCACGCTGGGTCTGGTGGACGTGTTCTACCGCTAGTCGATGGGCGAAATCATCCTCGTCGAACGTGACGGAGCGATCGCGACCGTCACCCTGAACAAGCCCGAGCGCCTGAACGCGCTCGACCGCTCGATGTGGGTGCGGCTCGGCGGGATCTTCGGCGAGCTCGACCGCGACGAATCCCTGCGCTGCATCGTGCTCCGGGGCGCGGGCGACAAGGCCTTCGCCGCGGGCGCCGACATCGCCGAGTTCGCCAACGAGCGCGCCAACGCCGCGCAGGCGAAGCGCTACGGCGAGGATGTCGCGGCCGCGCTGCGCTCGCTCGCGGAATGTCGCCATCCGACCGTGGCGCTGATCCAGGGCGCCTGCGTCGGCGGCGGGCTGCTGGTGGCCGCGCAATGCGACCTGCGGATCTGCAACGAGTCCGCGCGCTTCGGCGTGCCGGTCAAGAACCTCGGACTGACGGAGGCCTACGACGAGCTGCAGGGGATGATGCGCGTGATCGGGCCCGCGGCCAGCCTCGAGATCCTGCTCGAAGGACGCATCTGGGGCGCGCGCGAGGCCTACGAGAAGGGGCTCGTCTGCCGCGTCGTGCCCGATGCCGGTGTGGTCGAGGAGGCGTACGCGACCGCGCGCCGCATCGCCGACGGCGCCCCGCTGGTCGCGCGCTGGCACAAGAAATTCGTGCGCCGGCTGGCCGACCCGCGTCCGCTTACCGCGTCGGAGCACGACGAAAGCTTCGCGTGCTTCGACACCGAGGACTTCCGCATCGGCTACCGGGCGTTTCTCGACAAGAAGAAGCCCGAGTTCAAAGGCCGCTGACCCTGCGGCGGCGCAGGATTGACGGTGAGGGCGGAGGTCGCCAGACTAGGCGGCCAACCCAGCCGGCAGGGATCAGACCAGACGCCGGCATCGATCATTGAGAGGAAGGAGCAACCCCATGCATCACCCACTCCGCGCGCTCGCGCTCGCAATCTCCGCGTTCGCAATCGCCGTCGCGTCCACCGGGGCCGCGGCACAGACCTGGCCGGTCAAGCCGATCCGAGCGATCAACCCGTTCCCCGCCGGCGGCGGGACGGACACCTTCGCGCGGCCGTGGGCCGCGAAGATGACGCAGCTCCTCGGCCAGCAAGTGCTGATCGAGAACATGGGCGGCGCGGGCGGCACCGTCGGCGCCGCGCGAGCGGCGAAGGAAGCGCCGGACGGCTACACCTGGTTCATCGGCGCGATCCATCACACGATCGCCGAGTCGCTCTATACGAAGCTGCCGTATGGCCTCGAGCGCGACTTCGCGCCCGTGACGGTCCTGGCCGCGGTCCCGAACGTGGTCGTGATTCATCCCAAGAACGACTTCAAGACCCTGCAGGAGCTCATCGCCTACGCCAAGGCGAATCCCGGGAAGCTCAACTACGGCTCGGCCGGAAGCGGGACGAGTCACCACATGATCGGCGAGCTCTTCAAGCAGACGACCAACGTCGACCTGACGCACGTGCCGTACAAGGGCGCGGGGCCGTTGATGCAGGACCTGCTCGCGGGGCAGGTCGACATGGCGTTCGACGGCATGGGCACCTCGGCGAACCAGATCAAGGCCGGGAAGCTCCGGCCGCTGGCCGTCACCTCGGCCACGCGCAACCGCGTGATCCCGGACGTCCCGACGATGAAGGAGGCGGGCGTCGACTTCGCGATCTCGCTGACGTGGTATGCGCTCTTCGCGGTGAAGGGTACGCCGCAGCCGGTCGTCGACCGGATGTACGCCGACACGGTGAAGGTGCTGCAGATGCCCGACATCAAGGACATCTGGGCAAGCCAGGGCGCTGATGTGGGTGGCCAGCCGCCCGCCGAGTTCGCGGCTTTCGTACACGCGGAGATCGAGAAGTGGGCCAAGGTGGTCAAGACGGCCGGCATCAAGGTCGATCTCTGACGCCCATACAACCCGCGCCGCGCGAGAAGCCACGGTGCCCCGTGGCTTCTTCGTTTGGATTTAGAGTTGCAGTCGAGAGGTTCCCATCATGTCCGGACCCCTATCCCACATACGTGTTCTCGACCTCTCACGCGTCCTCGCCGGGCCGTGGGCCGGGCAGAATCTCGCCGACCTCGGCGCAGAGGTCATCAAGGTCGAGCGTCCGCAGAAGGGCGACGACTCGCGCGCATTCGGCCCGCCGTGGCTGAAGGACGCGGACGGCAAAGAGACGTCCGAGTCGGCGTATTTCGCCTGCGCCAACCGCGGCAAGAAGTCGATCACTGTCGATCTCGCGCAGCCGGCGGGCCAGCGCATCGTCCGCGCTCTCGCCGCGCGCTGCGACGTGCTGGTCGAGAACTACAAGTTCGGCGACCTCGCCCGCTACGGGCTCGGCTACGACGACCTGAAGCAGGCGAATCCGCGCCTCATCTACTGCTCGGTGACCGGCTTCGGCCAGACCGGCCCCTACCGCGAGCGCCCCGGCTACGACTTCATGATCCAGGGCATGGCCGGGCTGATGAGCATCACCGGCGAGCGCGACGACCTCCCGGGCGGCGGGCCGCAGAAGGCGGGCATCCCGATCGCCGACATCATGACCGGCATGTACGCGACGATCGCGGTGTGCGCGGCGCTCGCGCATCGCGCCGAGACCGGCGTCGGCCAGCATCTCGACCTCGCCCTCTTCGACTCGCTGGTGGCAGTGCTCGCCAACCAGGGCGCGAACTATCTCGCCACCGGGCAATCGCCCGGGCGGCTCGGCAACGCGCACCCCAACATCGTTCCCTACCAGACGTTCAAGACCGCCGACGGCGCCGTGATCCTCGCCTGCGGCAATGACAATCTGTTCCGGAAGTTCTGCGAGGTCGCGAGCTGCACGCAGCTCGCCGGCGACCCGCGCTACGCGACCAACGGGGCGCGCGTCGAAAATCGCGTCGAGCTGACGCGGATCCTCGACGAGATCGTCGCCCGCCGCACGACGCGCGACTGGGTCGAGGCGCTCGAGGCAGCAGGCGTGCCGAACGGCCCGATCAACACGCTCGAGCAGGTGTTCGCCGAGCCGCAGGCGATCGCGCGTGGACTGAAACTCGAGCTCGCGCACCCGCTCGCCGGCACGGTGCCGCTGATCCGGAGCCCCATGCGGTTTTCGGCAACCGCGATCGAACACAACCGCCCGCCGCCCCTCCTCGGCGAACATACCGACGAGATTCTGCGCGACGTCGCGGGCTTCAGCGCCGCCGCAATCGCGCAACTGCACGCCGACGGCGTGGTGTGATCCCCGGCTCGACGCGTGCTCACCATAGCCCGACCAGCATCCGCGCAGCAAGCACGAACAGCAACGCTGCGAAGATCTGCTTCAGCATTCGCCCGGGCACGCGGTGCGCGAAGCGTGCCCCGAGCGGCGCGGTCAGCACGCTCGCGATCGTGATGCCGGCCAGTGCCGGCAGATACACGTAGCCGACGCTCCAGGCGGGAAGTCCGGTGGCGTTCCAGCCGGTGTAGAGGTACCCGATCGTGCCGCCCACCGCGATCGGAATTCCGATCGCGGCCGCAGTGCCGACCGCCTGGATGATCGGGACGTTGCAGAAGATCATGAACGGCACCGACATCACGGCGCCACCGATCGCCACGAGCGAGGAAAGCCCTCCGATCGTGGCGCCGGCCGCGAACATTCCCGCGGCGCCGGGCGGCTGGCGCGAGGGCTTGGGCTTCAGATCGAGCGCCATGTTCACCGCCATCAGGAAGACGAACGCGGTGAAGTAGATCGCGAGCGTCCGGGTCGAGAGGTAGTTGGCCACGACCGCGCCGACGACGCCGCCGAAGAGGATCCCGGGCGCGATGCGCCACGCGATCCCCCAGCGCACGCCGCCGCGCACCGCGTGGGCGCGCACGCTCGAGATCGAGGTGAAGAGGATCGTCGCCATCGCCGTGCCGACTGCGAGATGCAGCACGTGCTCGCGCGGCAACCCCTGCGCCTCGAGCATGAGCGCGAGCGGCGGCACGACGATCATGCCGCCGCCGATGCCGAGCATCCCGGCGAAGACGCCGACACAGGCGCCGAGCGACCAGGTACCCCGCGACCCAGGACGGCGATCTCGGGCATTCCGGCTACGCGCCGCGCGCCGTGAGAATCCGCGCGCGCCAGCTCCGCGAATCCGGCGCCGCTCTCGCCGACGGTCACATACTTTGGCGCGTGCTCCATGCGCGCGGCGAGACGGCGCACGTTCGCGACCCCGACCGAGAGCGGGAAGTACCCGAACAGCGGTGCGTCGTTTGGCGAATCGCCGACGAAGACGTACTGCTCGCGGTCACGATCCAGGTCGACCCCGCCGCGCTCCTGCATGTACGTCCTCGTCATCCCGAGCTTGTCATAGGTCCCGAACCAGCCGTTCACGTGGATCGAGCTCACCTTGGCGGTCATGCCTGCCGCGCGCATGATCGCGACGATGCGATCGACTGCCGCATCGTCGAGGCGTGGTACGTCCTCGCAGTAGTCGATGGCGAGATCGGCTTCGCGGTAGCGCTGGTCCGACGCGAGCGCGGTGCCGGGAACCTCGGCCAGGATTCGATCCCGCACTGCGGCAATCCGGTCGCGATTGGCGGCTCGGACCCGCTCGGCGTCCCGGAAGCGCGTCACGAGCTTCCGGGCGACACGGTCATAGGCGAAGTAGAACGCACCGTTTTCGCCCACGACCGCGTCGATGGGCCACATGCGCGCGATGTGATCGCACCAGCCGGCGGGGCGCCCGGTGATCGGAACGACGAGGAGCCCCGCGGCATGCAGCGACGCGAGCGCTCCGTAGGCCTCGGCGGTCAGCGTCCCGTCGGTGGTCAGGGTGTCGTCGATGTCGGCGAACACGCCGCGCACCCGTGCGAGCGCTGCGACATCGAGCCGGTCGAGTGAAAGCATCGCGGGAGTTGAAACCAACGGGCCAGCATAGTAACGTAGCCGCCACAACGCGCTCGCGGAATCCCCCGCGCCGCAAAGAAGAATACAAGTGTTCGACCTGAGGAGGGTTCCATGAAGCGTCGCATCCTGGCGGCCGCGGCCGTCTGCATCGCAGCCTCGTTCGCAGCCGTCACGTTCGCGCAGCAGCCCCCGCAGAAGGTCCGGCTCAACCTCGCGAGTGCGTTCCCCACGAGCCTGACGCTGATCGGCGAGGCGCCGGTACGGCTCTCGAAGAAGATCGAGCGGGCCTCCGGCGGGACAATCGAGCTGAAGGTGAACGAGCCCGGCGCGCTCGTGCCGGCGCTGCAGGCGATCCAGGCCGTTTCGCAGGGCTCGGTCGACGCCGCGTGGTCGAACGGCGGGTTCTTCGCCGGCACCGATTCCGCGTTCAACATGTTCGCCTCGGTGCCCTTCGGGCCGGGCATGGGCGAGTACCTGGCGTGGATCTACTACGGCGGCGGGCTTCAGCTCTCGCGCGAGCTGTATGGCAAGCAGGGCGTCTACAACATTCCCTGCGGCCTCATCCCGCCGGAAGCGTCGGGCTGGTTCCGCAAGGAGATCAAGACCGTCCAGGACATGAAGGGCCTGAAGATGCGCTTCTTCGGTCTGGGCGCAAAGGTGATGGAGAAGATGGGCGTGTCGACGCAGCTCCTCGCGCCGGGCGACATCTTCCAGGCGCTGCAGCTCGGGACGATCGACGCCACCGAGTTCTCCTTGCCGGTGATGGACCAGAAGTTCGGTTTCTACCAGGTCGCGAAGTTCTACTACTTCCCCGGCTGGCACCAGCAGGCGACGTTCCTCGAGCTCTACATCAATCGCAAGAAGTGGGACTCGATGAGCGATCCGCAGCACGCGATCATCGAGCAGGCGTGCGGCGACCTGATCCGCGAGATCATGGCGGAGGGCGAGGCGACGCAGTTCAAGGCGATGCGCGAAATGCAGGACAAGAACGGCGTGCAGATCAAGCGCTGGTCGCCCGAGATCATGGCGGCGCTCGAGAAGAACTGGAACGAGGTCATCGCCGAGGAGTCGGCCAAGAATCCGAGCTTCAAGCGCGTCTGGGACTCGTACGCGAAGTTCCGCGGCGATTACGCCATCTGGCGCGACCTCGGCTACCTGAAGTAGTCGCCACCGCCCAAGGGAGCGCCCCGGCCCGCACCGGGCGCTCCCTTTCTCGTTCGTTTCGGGGGGAGCCATGGACAGTCTTCTGGCGGCGAGCAGCGCGATCGATCGCGTGCTCGAGCGGATCTCGGCAGCGGTCGGCTGGCTGTTCGTGGTCTGCGCGACGGTCATCTGCTTCGACGTCCTGTCGCGCAAGTTCGGCTACCAGATCCCGGGCATGGGATCGACGCGGCTGCAGGAGCTCGAGTGGCACCTGCATGCGGCGCTCTTCTGCTTCTGGCTCGGAACGGCGTACGTAAAGAATGCGCACGTCCGGATCGACATCGCGCTGGCGAACGCAAAACCGCGCACGCACGCGATGATGGAGTTCGTCGGGTGTCTCATCTTCGCGATCCCGTACTGCCTGATCGCGATCTACTTCAGCACCGACTTCACCTGGCTCGCCTGGAACCTGAACGAGTCGTCCGACTCGGCGACGGGTCTGCCTTACCGATGGATTCCCAAGGCCTTCATCACCGTCGGCCTCCTGCTGCTTTTCGCGGCCGTCATATCGGTCCTGATGCGGCTGATCGTCTACCTTTGGGGGCCTGAACGGCTGCGCAAGCGCAGCGCCTTCGCCGGGGCGAAAGTCCATTACGGGCAAGAGGCCTCGTGATGGACTGGCTCGCGCACCACCTCTCGCTCATCCTCTTCGTCGTGCTGGCGGTGGCGCTCTTCTGCGGCTATCCGGTGGCGTTCGTGCTCGGCGGGATTGCCATCTTCTTCGGCGGGCTCGGGATCCTGCTCGACGTCTTCCAGCCGGTGCAGTTCTTCAATCTGCTGCCGCGGATCTGGGGGGGCGTGGCGGCGAACCCGATTCTCGTCGCGGTGCCGATGTTCATCTTCATGGGCACCGTGCTCGAGCGCAGCGGCGTCGCAAACGACCTGCTGCACGCGCTGCAGGTGCTGACGCGACGCATTCCGGGCGGCCTCGCGATGTCGGTGACGCTCATGGGCACGATCATGGCGGCCACCACGGGGATCGTCGGCGCCTCGGTGGTCATGCTCACGCTCGTCGCGTTGCCGACCATGCTCGAGCGCGGTTACAGCAAGGAGCTCGCCGTCGGCACCATCGCTTCCGCGGGCACGCTCGGAATCCTGATTCCACCCTCGATCATGCTGGTGATCATGGGGGACCTGCTGGCGGTGTCGGTGGGCACGCTCTTCGCAGCGGCGGTCATCCCGGGACTGCTCCTGTCGCTGATCTACCTGATCTACATCGGCGCGATCTCGTTCCTGAAGCCCGAGCTCGCCCCGCCGCTTCCGGCCGACATCGGCCCGAAGACGACCGGTGAGTTCTGGAAGATGGTCATGAAGAGCTTCTTCCCGCCGACGCTGCTCATCACGCTCGTCCTCGGATCGATCTTCGGCGGCTGGGCGACCCCGACCGAGGCGGCCGGCGTGGGCTCGATGGGTGCGCTCTTCCTCGCGTGGATGAACGGCCGACTGAACCTGAAGTCGTTGCGCGAGACGATCGAAAGCGCTGCGCTGACCAACGCGCTCGTGTTCTTCATCTTCTTCGGCGCCACGCTGTTTTCGTTCGTCTTTCGCGCGCTCGGCGGCGACGACGTGGTGGTCGACGTCCTCAAGGCAGCGGGCTTGGATACCGGCTGGGAAGTGCTCATCTTCCTGATGGTGCTGGTGTTCATCCTCGGCTTCTTCTTCGACTGGATCGAGATCTGCCTGATCGTCCTTCCCGTGTTCGCGCCGGTGCTGACGAAGGTCGACTTCGGCGCGCACATCGGCGGTGGCGGACCAATCGTGTTCCTCACCTGGTTCATCATCATGATGTCGGTAAACCTCCAGACGGCGTTCCTCACTCCGCCATTCGGGTTCACGCTGTTCTACATGAAGGGGACCGTGCCGCCGTCGGTGACGATGGGGCACATCTACCGCGGGATCGTCCCGTTCGTGATCCTGCAGCTGATCGGGCTCACGCTGACGATCGTCTTCCCGGAGCTCGCGCTCTGGCTGCCGCGATACGTGGGATTCCTGAACTGAGCGCGGCGCGTCAGGCGCTGCGCAGGTGCCAAGCAAGCGCGTCCTCGAGGCGGTCGCCGCCCCAGAAGACCTCGCCGCGCACGACAAACGTCGGCGCGCCGAAGATGCCGAGCGCCTGCGCGCGGTCGGTGTTGGCGCGCAGCGCGTCCTTCACGGACTGCGACTGCACGCGCTCGAGCCACGGCTCGGGCGCCTGTCCCAGCGCCGCAAGAACCCGGCCGAGCGTCTCGGGCGTGGAGATGTCCGCGCTCTCCGCGAAGTTCGCGACGTAGATCGCACGCACCAGCGCCGGCAGCCAGGGCTCATCGATCGCCGCGAGCGCGAGGCGCGCCGCGAGGATGCTCCGCTGCGGGAAGATCGTGGGGCGCGAATAGGGCAGGCCATGCTTGGCGCAGAGCCGCTCGAGGTCGCGCCACATGTAGCGGCCCTTTGCCGGGTACAGGTTGAACGGGGAGTCGTTCCAGCCCTGGGCCTGGAAGATCGGCCCGAGCAGGAACGGCCGCCACGCGATCGGGACGCCCGCCCGCGCGGCGAGGGCCTCGATCCGCATCGCTGCGGGGTACGAGTAGGTGCTGGCGAACTCGAACCAGAACTCGAGCGGTTGCGTACTCATTGGATTACCTTGGCGCTGCGCGCCAAGGATTCGCCCTTGGGGCGGCCCGGCGGGCTCATGCGGTCGCCTCCATGAAATTTGCCAGTCGCGCGCGCTGCGCCGCGGTCATGTGCAGTCCGCACTTCGTGCGCCGCCACAACACATCCTCGGGGGTGCGCGCCCACTCGCGCTCGACGAGGTATCGCAGCTCGCGCTCGTACAGGCCGCCGCCGAACGAGTCGCCCAGGTCGCCTTCGACTCCGACGTCATCGAGGATCTCCGCCGCGCACGTGCCGTGACGGCGCAGCAGGTGTCGCAGCCAGCGCGCGTCGAGGCGCGGATAGCGGCTGCGGTAGGCGGCCAGCAGCTCGTCGAAGGACGCGCCGCCGAAGTCGCCACCCGGTAGCGACGCGCGTTCGGTCCATGGCGGTCGCCCGGGAAACCAGTTCGCAAGCTTCTCCAGGGCGGCCTCGGCGAGCTTGCGGTACGTGGTGAGCTTGCCGCCGAAGATCGAGAGCAGCGGCGGGCCGTTCTCGTCGAGCACGAAGCGGTAGTCGCGAGTGATCGCCGACGGATCGTCCGTGCCGTCGTCGTAGAGCGGGCGCACGCCACTCCACGTGTGGACGACCATGTCAGGCGTGACCTGTCGGAGCGTGTAGCGGCTCGCGGCCGCGCAGAGGTACTCGATCTCCTCGCGCGTGCACGCCGGAGGCGGGTCCATGCTCTCGATCGGCACGTCGGTGGTGCCGATCTCGGTGAAGTCATCCTCGTAGGGGATCAGGAAGATCACCCGTCCGTCGGGATTCTGCAGGATGTACGCGTGCTCCCGCTCGTGGATGCGCGGGACCACGATGTGGCTGCCCTTCACCAGGCGCACATCGCCCGGCGTCGGCACGTCGAGCGCGTGGTCGAGCAGGCTCCGGACCCAGGGGCCGGCGACGTTCACCAGCGCGCGGCACGCGACTTCTCCGCTTGTGCCGGTGGCGACGTCCTCGAGGGTCATGCGCCAGAGCGCGCCGTCGCGCCGCCCCGCGATACAGCGCGTCCGGGGCATGATCGTCGCACCCTGCTCGGCCGCGCTCCGCGCGTTCAGCACGACCAGGCGCGCATCGTCCACGGCGCAGTCCGAGTAAGTGAATCCGCGCGTCAGGTCCGCGCGCAACCCTGCGCCGTAGCGATCCGGCGTGAGGCGCACGCCGCGCGAGCCGGGGAGCGACACCCGCCGGCTCAAGTGGTCGTACATGAACAGGCCGATCCGGATCATCCAGCGCGGCCGCAGATGCGGCTCGTGCGGCAGGACGAATTCGAGCGGCCAGACGACGTGCGGCGCCACGCGCAGCAGCACTTCGCGCTCGGCGAGGGACTCCGCCACCAGCCGGAACTCGTAGTGCTCGAGATAGCGCAGGCCGCCATGGATCAGCCGCGTGCTCGCGGACGAGGTCGCCGAGCCGAGATCCCCCTGCTCGACGAGCAGGGTTCGAAGTCCGCGCCCCGCCGCATCGCGTGCGATGCCGACGCCGTTGATCCCGCCCCCCACGACGGCGAGGTCGAACGGCTCGGGCGGCGCCGTCATGCGAGCGCGCCGCGCAGACGCGCGAGCAGCACGTCGACGAATGCCGCGTCGTGGTACACGCCGAACCCGAACCGCAGCCGGCGGCCGCGGCGGTCGACGAGGATCCGGTGCGCCGCGAGCCGCCGCTCGACGTCCTCGGCGGCCTCGAGGTCGAAGGTCAGGAAGTTGCCGCGAGGCGCGCCGTCCGGCGGGGTAAGGGCCGTGACGGGCAGCCGCGCGAGCCGCGCCGCCGCGAGGCCGTCGAGAAACGTCCGCTCCAGCACGCCGACGTGCGCGTGGATCTCGCGCGCCGTCACGCCAAGCTGGTCGAGCCAGCGCATCACGGCGTTGAAGCGATACAGACCGGAGGCGTCGAACGTCGAGCCCCAGAACCGCATCGCCGCCGCACCGTAGCCGACCGCTTCGCCCTGCGCGCCGCTCAACTGGCCGAAGTCCGAGAACCAGCCCGTGTAGAGGGGGCGCAGGTCGCAGCGCTCCGGAATCGTCAGGAAGCACGCACCTTCGCCCGCCTGGACGTACTTGTACCCGCCGGCGGTATAGAAGATCCGCCGCCCGAGCGCGCCCAGTTCGACCGGAATCGCCATGAACGCGTGATAGCCGTCCACCGCGACGATTGTCCCGGCGGGGACCCCCGCGAGCAGCTCGTCCAGCCGCTCGACCACGAACGACGAGTCGAAGAACACCTGCGACAGGAACACCAGGTCGTGCGACTCGCCAAGCGTTCGCTGGAAGCGCTCGCGGAACGTCGCGTACGGCTCCACCGGGACGCGCGTGACCTGCAGGCGTCCGGTCTCCTCGAGACGACGCGTCTGCCGGCCGAAGCTGTGAAACTCGCCCGTGGTGGTCAGGACGCGCGGGCGCCGCGACCAGTCGAGGCACGAATAGAGGCGCGCAACGAACTCGTGCGTGTTCGGAGCGAATGCGACGAGCCCCGGGTCGGCGAGGCCGAGGTGCCGCGCCACGTGGCCCTGCGCCTCGGGCACCGCCTCGCCGAATACCTTTTCCTGCCACTTCCGGTTGGTGAGGCGCGCGGAGTCCTCCCAGTACTGGAGGTGCGCCGCGCGCGTGATGTCGGGCCAGGGATGGTGACTATGCGCGGTGACGTGCAGCGCGTCGCCGACGGAAGCAAGGAAAGTCCGGTAGGACTCGCTAAGCATGCCAGCGGAAGCCGAGCTGCTCGCGCAGCTCGCTCGGCAGCGCCGGCAGCATCGAGCGCGGGATGAGGTAAGTGGAGAGGTTGAAGAAGTCGAGGAACACGCGGTGCACCTCGACCGTGCGTCGCAGGTAGTCCTGCCCGCTCGAGCCGCCGGTGCCGATCTTCGCGCCGATCATTCGCTGCACCATCAGCGCGTGCCGGTAGCGCCAGAGCGAAAGGTTCTCGTCGATCGTGACGAGCGCGGTCAGCAGCCGGAACGGGTTCTGGAGAATTGGCTCGTCGCGGTAGAGCATGATCATCAGCGCGGCCAGGAATGCGTCGTACGACAGGCGCCGGTGGCCCGCCGCGCGCAGGGTTTCGTACTTCGCCGGGTCGAAGACGCTCGCGAACGTCTCGCGCGTGCGCTCGAGCTCCTCGAGTTGCGCGCGGCGCGCCGCGGGCGCGAGCTGCGCCTTGCCCTCGATCGTCGCGCGGTCGTCGTCGAGCATGCGCGTGACGTTGGCGCGGTACTCGTGCCAGAAGTCGAATTGCCGGGACTGCACGAAGGGCATGCGGGCGAGCCAGGCCTCGACGGTTCCGAACAGGCTCGATGCGCGCTCGGCGGCGCCCACCTTCGGGCGGTCCCGCGCATCGAGGGAGGCCTCGTAATCCGCCTCGTTGTAGCGCAGGCGCTGCGTGCGCGCCAGGCCGAGCTTGTTCTCGAGCTGCCTGAACTGCGCGCTCTGAAACCCCGACGACGGCGTGAGCAGGTTGCGGAAGTCGAGGAAGTCGAGCGGCGTCATCGTCTCGAGCACGTCGATCTGGCCGACCAGAACCCCCTGGATCTTCACGATGCGGTCGAGATAGTGAAGCGCCCGGCCGACGTCCTTCTCGGCGACGGCGTCGGCGCTCATGATCGCCAGCACCGCGTCGAGCTCGTGCAGCAGCTGCTTGAACCAGAGCTCGTAGGTCTGGTGGGTGACGATGAAGAGGAGCTCGTCGTGCGCCGGCGCCCCGTGTTTCGCGCTCTCGAGCGCCTGGCAGGCAAGCAGCTCGTCGAGCTTCAGGTACTTGCCGTAGGAGAGCAGGCTCATGACGCGGCGATTATAGAAACAAAAAGGGACTTCAAGTCGTCGTCTCACGACAACGCAACGTCAGCGCTGTCGCATCTCGGAGACAGTTGAAAACTTCGCTACACCCTGGCACTTTGCGCCTCGGCGCGACGTCGCAGCGACGCGAACGCCGACTTGATAGAACAACGACACAGGAGGGTCGCATGGAGAATATCGGCGCACATCCGAAGCATCCGTATTGGTTTCCGGATTCCCGCATCACATCCTCAATACTCTTCGACCGATACGGCCCCACGCTCAGCATCGGAATTCGCAGGAGCGGAGCTCACCTGCGTTCGGCGACGCGTCTCACGTGGGATAGCGTGATCCTGCGCGCAAGGATCGCCTCTTCCGGTGAGCACCTCGCCGAAGCGAGGACGCTCGTCGAAGCGCGCTATGCGTGGTGCGGCTACTCGACGGGTGTGGGCAGCAAGGCGTTGCCAACCGGCGTGACGCTGATCACGACCCAGGATACTTTGGTTACGGGCACGGTGGTGCTGTGTCCGGACGGGCCTTCCGGCCTGGCGGCTGATGAGAGCTTCGGCGACGTGATGGATGCTTCACGCAACCGCGGCCGGCGCATCTGCCAGGCCAGCCGGCTCGCGATCGATGCCGCCGCTGATTGGCGAACCACCCTTGGCGCGCTGGTCGGCCTCGCCTATCTCGTCGCACGTGTGGTGCACGAGGCGACGGATGTGATTATCGAGGTCAATCCGCGCCACGAGCGCTTCTACCGGACGATGTTCGGCTTCGCGGAAGGAGGGGGGCAGCGGTTCTGTCCGCGGGTGGGAGCGCCTGCCGTGTTGCTTCGGGTTGAGCTCGAATGTCTCGGTGAAACGCTCGCGGAGCTCGGGATTCTGCCCCGCCTGGTGTTCGGCGCGGGCATCGCGCACGCGCTCGCCGCGTGACGATACTCAGACGTCGCGTCGGACGTCCGTATACGCGCGGTCACGTCGCCGGCCTGCCAGACCGCATTTGAGGCGAGGAACAAAAAAGGCGACCCCTCGGGGTCGCCTTTCCGGGCCGGCCGACGCGGCTACTTCTTCCTGAGCTTTCGAATCGCCGCGAGTTGCGCGGCGAGCATCGAGATCTCGCCCTCGACGGTCGCCAGCTCCTGCTTGCCCTGGGCGGTGCGCTTCGCCTCTTCGGCGCGCTTCAGCGCTTCCTGCGCCTTCGCCTCGTCGAGGTCGTGCGCGCGAATCGCGGTATCGGCGAGCACCGTCACGACCTTGGGCTGGACCTCGAGGACGCCGCCCGCGACGAAGATGAGCTGCTCCTCGCCGCCGCCGGCCGGCTTGATGCGCACCTCGCCGGGCTTGATGCGGGTGATGAGCGGCGTGTGCTGCGGATAGATGCCGAGCTCGCCGACCTCTCCGGGCAGCACCACGAATTCGGCAGCGCCGGAGAAGATCGACTCCTCGGCGCTTACAACGTCAACTTGGATCGTGTTGGCCATGGGGCTACTGGAGCTGTTTGGCTTTCTCGAAGGCTTCCTCGATCGGACCGACCATGTAGAAGGCCTGCTCGGGGAGCGCATCGCATTCGCCGTTCACGATCATCTTGAAGCCCTTGATCGTTTCGGCGAGCGGGACGATCTTGCCCGGCGAGCCGGTGAACACCTCGGCGACGTTGAACGGCTGCGACAGGAAGCGCTGGATCTTGCGTGCGCGGGACACCGCGAGCTTGTCCTCGGGCGCCAGCTCGTCCATGCCGAGGATCGCGATGATGTCGCGCAGCTCCTTGTAGCGCTGCAGCGTCGCCTGCACCGCCCGGGTGGTGTTGTAGTGGTCCTCGCCGATCACGTGCGGGTCCACCTGACGCGAGGTGGAATCGAGCGGATCCACCGCCGGGTAGATCCCTAGCGATGCGATGTCGCGTGAGAGCACGACGGTCGCGTCGAGGTGGCCGAAGGTCGTCGCCGGCGACGGGTCGGTCAGGTCGTCCGCCGGCACGTACACGGCCTGGATCGAGGTGATCGAGCCGACCTTGGTCGAGGTGATCCGCTCCTGCAGTCGCCCCATCTCCTCGGCGAGCGTCGGCTGGTAGCCGACCGCGGAGGGCATCCGGCCGAGCAGCGCGGACACTTCCGTGCCGGCGAGCGTGTAGCGGTAGATGTTGTCGATGAAGAGCAGGATGTCGCGGCCCTCGTCGCGGAACGCTTCGGCCATCGTCAGGCCGCTCAGCCCGACGCGCAGGCGGTTGCCGGGCGGCTCGTTCATCTGGCCGAACACCATCGCGACCTTGTCGAGCACCTTCGACTCCTCCATCTCGTGGTAGAAGTCGTTGCCCTCGCGCGTGCGCTCGCCCACCCCGGCGAACACCGAATAGCCGCCGTAGCTCTTCGCGATGTTGTTGATCAGCTCCATCATGTTGACGGTCTTGCCGACGCCGGCGCCGCCGAACAGCCCGATCTTGCCGCCCTTCGCGAACGGGCAGACCAGGTCGATCACCTTGATGCCGGTGGGCAGCAGCTCGACCGAGGGCGAGAGCTCGTCGAACTTGGGCGCGGGCTGGTGAATGGCGCGGCGTTGGTCGGACTTGATCGGACCCGCGTCGTCGATCGGCCGGCCGAGCACGTCCATGATGCGGCCGAGGGTGCCGGTGCCGACCGGGACCGAGATCGGCGCGCCGGTGCCCGCCACTTTCATGCCGCGGCGCAGGCCGTCGGAGGAGCCGAGCGCGATGCAGCGCACGATGCCGTCGCCGAGCTGCTGCTCGACCTCGAAAGTGAGGCCTTTCTCCGCGAACGACTTCTCGCCCGAGTCCGCGAGCACGAGGGCGTCGTAGACCTTGGGCATTCCCTCGCGCGGGAACTGGATGTCGACCACCGCGCCGATGCACTGGACGATCGTGCCTTGAGCTTGTGCCATGTTTGGATCCTCAGTTCAATTCTTTCCGGCCACAGGGGACACAGAGATCACAGGGTATTATTGCGAACTTCTTCCCTGCGCCCTCTGTGACCGTCTGTGGCTGCATAGTCCTAAACGGCCGCCGCGCCGCCGACGATCTCGGAGATTTCCTTCGTGATCGCCGCCTGCCGGTTCTTGTTGTAGATGAGCGTCAGCTCGTCGATGAGCGTGGCGGCGTTGTCGGACGCCGCCTTCATGGCGACCATCCGCGCCGACTGCTCCGAGCCCATGCTCTCCGCCACCGCCTGGTAGATCACCGCCTCGATGTAGCGCGTGAGCACCTGGTCGAGCACCGCGCGAGCCTCCGGCTCGTAGATGTAGTCCCAGGAGCCTTCCGGCGCGCCGAGCCGCTCGCCGGTGAGCGGCAGGATCTGCCCCATCACGGGCTCCTGCTTCATCGTGTTGATGAACCGCGTCGTGAAGATCATCAGGCGGTCGAACCGGTCGGAGATGTAGCCGTCGAGCATCAGCTTCACCGCGCCGATCAGCCGATCGAGCTGCGGCCGGTCGCCGAGCTGGGTCACATGCGACACGATGTTCGCGCCGAGCCGCTGCATGAAGGAGAAGCCCTTGTTGCCGATGCAGCAGACGTCGATCTCCTCGCCCTGCGACTGCCACTCCTTGTAGTGCTGGAGCACGAGCCGCAGCAGGTTGGTGTTCATCGCGCCGCACAGACCCTTGTCGGTCGTGACCACGATGATCCCGACGCGCTTGACCGTGTCCCGGCTCACGAGGAACGGGTGGCGGTATTCCGGGTTCGCGTGGCTGATGCGCGCGGCGATGTTGAGAATCTTCTCGGTGTACGGCCGGCCCGCGCGCATGCGCTCCTGCGCCTTGCGCATCTTCGACGCGGCGACCATCTCCATCGCCTTGGTGATCTTCCGGGTGTTCTGCACACTCCGGATCTTCACGCGGATTTCTTTTGTGCCCGGCATGGGCGCGCTCCTAGAACGACCCCGACTTCTTCCAGTCCTTGATTGCCTCGTGCAGCGCCTTCTCGTCGTCGGCGGAGAGATCCTTCTTGGTCTCCATCGAGTCGACCAGCGCGCCGTACTTGCCCTTCAGGTAGTCGCGCATCGAGCGCTCGGCCGCGAGCGCCTTCTTGACCTCGATATCGTCGAAGTAGCCGTTGTTCACCGCGAACAGGGTGAGCGCCATCTCCCAGACCTGTTGCGGCTGGTACTGCGGCTGCTTCATCAGCTCGGTCACCATGCGGCCGCGCTCGAGCTGCTTGCGGGTCGCCTCGTCGAGGTCGGAGGCGAACTGCGCGAACGCCGCCAGCTCGCGGTACTGCGCGAGCGCGAGGCGCACGCCGCCGCCGGTGTCGCGGCGCTTCATGATCTTGGTCTGCGCCGCCCCGCCGACGCGCGACACCGAGACGCCGGCGTTGATCGCGGGCCGGACACCGGCGTTGAAGAGATCGGTCTCGAGGAAGATCTGGCCGTCGGTGATCGAGATCACGTTGGTCGGAACGAACGCGGTCACGTCGCCGGCCTGCGTCTCGATGATCGGCAGCGCGGTCAGCGAGCCGGTCTTGCCCTTCACTTTGCCGCCGGTGATCTTCTCGACGTAGGCAGAGTTCACGCGCGCGGCGCGCTCGAGCAGGCGGCTGTGAAGGTAGAACACGTCGCCCGGATACGCCTCGCGGCCCGGAGGACGGCGCAGCAGCAGCGAGATCTGCCGGTACGCCCAGGCCTGCTTGGTCAGGTCGTCGTAGATGATCAGCGCGTCCTGACCGAGATCGCGGAAGTACTCGCCCATCGTGCAGCCCGAGTAGGGCGCGATGTACTGCATCGCCGCCGAGTCCGCGGCCGAGGCCGCGACGATGACCGTGTAGGCCATCGCGCCGTGCTCCTCGAGCTTGCGCAGCACGTTCACGATCGTCGAGGCCTTCTGGCCGATCGCGACGTACACGCACATCAGGTCCTTGCCCTTCTGGTTGATGATCGTGTCGATCGCGACCGCGGTCTTGCCGGTCTGGCGGTCGCCGATGATCAGCTCGCGCTGGCCGCGGCCGATCGGCACCATCGCGTCGATCGACTTGAGGCCGGTCTGCACCGGCTGCGACACCGACTGGCGCGCGATCACGCCGGGCGCGACCTTCTCGATGACGTCGGTCCGCTTCGCGTTGATCGGGCCCTTGCCGTCGATCGGCTGGCCGAGCGCGTCGACGACGCGGCCGAGCAGCTCCGGCCCGACCGGCACCTCGAGAATGCGCCCGGTGCACTTCACCGTGTCGCCCTCGGTTATGTGCTCGTACGCGCCGAGAATCACCGCGCCCACCGAGTCGCGCTCGAGGTTGAGCGCGAGGCCGAAGGTGTTCTGCGGAAACTCGAGCATCTCGCCCTGCATCACGTCCGACAGGCCGTGGACGCGGCAGATGCCGTCGGTCACGGACACCACCGTGCCCTGCGTGCGGACGTCGGCCCCGAGGGTGAGATTCTGGATCTTGCTCTTGATGAGATCGCTGATCTCGGCTGGGCTGAGCTGTTGCATCGTGTGAACTCCTAAGAGCGTCTAACTATACGAGGGGATACCTCCCCCTCATACTCCACTAATTCAGTCGCCTGACGGTCATTCTGTCAGTCGCTATAACGCCTAAACCTTGGCTATCGCGGTCGCCATCGCGGCGAGCTTGGACCGTACCGATCCGTCGATCACCTCGTCGCCCACGGTGACGCGCACGCCGCCGATCAGCTCCCGGTCGACGCGCACGCGCGGGCTGACCTTGCGCTTGAACTTCCGCTCCAGCTCGACCACGAGCGCCGCGACCTGCGCCTCCTCGAGCGGGAAGGCCGACTCGATGTCGGCGTCCACCACGCCCTCGCGCTCGAGCTTGAGCGCCTCGTACTGGTCGCGAATCTCGGGGAGCAGCTCGAGCCGGCGGTTGCGGATCAGGATCTCGACGAAGTTCTTCGCCTCGGCCGGCAGCTCGGTATTGCAGGAGGCGAGAAACACGTCGTAGAGCTGGCCGGCGGAGACCTGCGGGTCGCCGATGCAGGCGTGCATGTCGGCGTTGCCCGCGACCTGCGCCATCGCGCGCAGCAGCTCCGACCAGTCGCCGAGGCGCCCGGCCTCGTCTCCGAGCTTGAATACCGCCTCGGCATACGGCCGTGCGAGCGTCGCGATCTCGGCCATGGCGCTACTTCAGCTCCGCCTTCAAGCCGGACAGCATATCGGCGTGGACCTTGGCGTCGACTTCGCGGCGCAGGATCTTCTCGGCGCCGGCCATGGCAAGGCGCGCGACCTGCTCGCGCAGCGACTCCTTGGCGCGCGCCACTTCCTGCGCGATCTCGGCTTTGGCGCCCGCCACGAGGCGCTCGCCCTCCGCCTTGGCCGCGTTCTTCGCCTCCTCGACCATCTGCGCGGCGCGCTTCTCGGCGCTCGTGATGATGTCCTGCGCCTTGTTGCGCGCGTCGGCGAGCGACACCTCGACCTTCTTGCCGGCCTCGGCGAGCTCCGCACGCCCGCGCTCGGCCGCGGCGAGCCCTTCGGCGATCTGCTTCTGGCGCGCCTCGATGGCGCGCAGCAGGTACGGCCAGACGAACTTCACCGTGAACCAGATGAAGATCGCGAACGCAATTGCCTGCGCGATCAGGGTCAGATTCAGGTTCATGAATGCTCCCTTTGGTACCGATGGTCCCGCTGGGCCCGTGGGTCCCTGCGGGGCAGGGCGCGCCGGGGCCGCTGGCTCAGCCGGCCGCCTGGACGACGGCGAGCAGCGGGTTCCCGAATGCGAACAGCATCGCGAGACCGACGCCGATGATGAACGAGGCGTCGATCAGGCCGAGCAGCAGGAAGACCTTCGCCTGCAGCGTCGGGATCATCTCCGGCTGGCGCGCCGCGCCCTCGAGGAAGCGGCTGCACATGATGCCCACGCCGATGCACGCGCCCGCGGCGCCCAGGCCGATGATCAGCCCGATGCCGACCCCGGTGTACGCCTGGATCATGGCGAGGAGTTGGAGTTTTTCCATTCGAGTCTCCGTTGCGGTTGGTATTTGAGTAAACGACGCTCTAGTGATGCTCGTGCGCCATCGACAGGTAGACGACGGTGAGCATCATGAAGATGAACGCCTGCAGCAGCACGATCAGGATGTGGAAGATCGCCCAGCCGACGGCGAGGATCGAGCCGAAGATCACGCCGACCAGGCCGGTGGCGGCCCAGATCCAGAGCAGGATGAAGATGATCTCGCCGGCGTACATGTTGCCGAACAGCCGCAGCGAGTGCGACAGCGGCTTGGAGATGTACTCGACGAGATTGAAAAGCAGGTTGAAGACGATCAGGAAGGGCGCGAACCAGATCGGCTTGATGCCGAACGGCGCGCACAGCAGCTCCTGGATCCAGCCGAAGAACCCCTTCGACTTGATGCTGAAGAAGATCATCAGGAGCCAGACCGACAGCGCGAGCGCGAAAGTCGTGTTCACGTCCGCGGTGGGCACCGGCCGCCAGTTGTGCTGGTGCAGGACGTTCTCGGTGAACCAGGCGATCCAGTCGACCGGGATGAAGTCCATGGCGTTCATCAGCACCACCCAGACGAACACCGTGAGCGCGGCCGGGGCGACGAACGCGTTGCGATCGCCGTGGGTGAAGATGCCCTTCACCTGCTCGTCGACGAAATCGATGCAGAGCTCCACGAAGGCCTGCCGCTTGTTCGGCACGCCGGAGGTCGCGCCCCGCACGACCCACCACAGGAAGCCGAAGGCGAGCACGCCGAGCACCACCGAGGTGACGATCGTGTCGACGTTGATCGACCAGAAGTCGCTCCCGAGGAACGGCTTCGTGTTGAACGTCAGGTGATGCGCGATGTACGAGGTGGCGGTGAGCTGTTCGGCGGCCATGGTCGGGCAGGCGGTAGGCGGTCAGCGGTCTGGCACGGCGGGGGCGACGGAGAGGATCAGCGCGGATACGAGGAAGGATCCGATGAACCAGACGATCGCGACTTCCTTATAGTTGGTCAGTACAAGCCACAGCAGCACGACGATGAGGGCAATCTTCACCGCTTCGGCCCGGAGCACCGATAACAGCGCGGTGCCCGCGTCTCGCGCGCCCCCGAGGGAGGCGACGGCCGCGAATCCCACCGCGGCCGCGATGCCGACCAGCCCGCCGAGCGCGGCGGACAGGGCGCCGTTTCCTCCCGACGTGAGCCAGGCGATTGCAGCGAGCACGACGGTGGCGATCCCCTGCCACCGGAGCACCACGCGAATCGGCCGCATCCGCAGGAGTCGCATGGTCGGTGGCCACCACCCGCAAAACCGGCGGATTTTACGAGCATTCGCCGCACCGCGTCAAACCGATGCGGTGCCCGGGCGCAGGTGGAACGCACCCCGTTCCATCCCGCACTCGACAACCGGCGGCCGCGCGGCCTAGAGTGCCGCCGACGCCGGTGTCGCCAAACACCATCGCCGCCAACACCAACCAGCGCCGCCAACGCCAGCGCGACCCGCGGAAACACCGATGCCCGCCCCTCATCAGACCGGCACCTGCTCGAGCGGTGGCCTCCGCATCGCCTTTCGCCGCTTCGGCTCAGGGGACGGCCTCCCGATCCTCATCGTCCACGGCCTGTCCTACTTTTCCTACGACTGGATCGATGTCGCGCACGAACTCGCCTCGGACCGTCCAGTCGTCGCCATGGACATGCGCGGGTTCGGCGACTCCGCGCGCAGCCCGACCGGCGACTACAGCGTTCCTTCCATGGCGCAGGACATCCTCGCCGTGCTCGACCACTGCGGCTGGCGGCGGGCCATCCTTATGGGGCACTCGATGGGCGGCCGGAGCACCTCGTTCGCCGCCGGGCGCAACGCCGCGCGCGTCGCGGGGCTGGTGCTGGTCGACTACACCCCCGACAACGCGCCGGGCGGCTCGCAGCGCGTGGCGAAGACCGTCGCCGGCGCACCCGACGTGTTCGAGAGCATCGACGCGGCGATGCAGTACTTCAGCGTCGATCCCCATTCTCCCGCGGGTGCGGCGAGGCGCGAGCGGTTCACGGCCTATCTGCGCGCAGTCGACGGCGGCTACGAGATCAAGCGCGACCCGCACTTCGCCAACCAGTTCCGGCGCCTGCTCGAGACCGGCGAGCGCCCGAAGCTCGGCGTGGACATGTGGCAGATCCTGGGCGAGGTGTCCTGCCCGATTCTCGCCCTGCGCGGCAGGCAGTCCGACATGTTCGCGCCGGAGACGATGCCGAAGCTGCGCGCGGCGAATCCGCGCGTGCAGCTCGTCGAACTGGACGGCGGCCACAACATCGCCGGCGACAACCCGGCGGGCCTGATCGCCGCGGTCCGCCCGTTCCTCGCCGCTCTGGAGGGCCAAAATGAACCGTCTGCCTGAGCTCGTCCCGGCGAAGACCCGGGGAATCGACCACCTCGCGTTCGTCACCGACGACCTGCCGGCGACGATGGACTTCTACACCCGCGTGCTCGGCATGCAGCTCGTGCACGTCCGGCGCGTGCCCTACGAGCGCGACCGCGGCCAGCCGCCGTACGACAACCTGCGCCACTACTTCTTCAACATGGGGAACGACACGCTGCTCGCGTTCTTCGAGTACCCGAAGGGGCTCGCGCGCTCGAATCGCGACTTGCCCGGCGGCATGCAGCACGTCGCGTTCCACGTGCCGGCCGAGCGCTTCGACGCCATGATCGAGCACGTCAAGTCGTGCGGGGTGAACGTGATCGGCCCGGTGCCGCTCGGCGGGCGGTTCTGGTCGGCGTATTTCTACGATCCGAACGGCATCCGGCTCGAGATCGCCACCAGCCGCGCGCCGGCCGAGCAGGGCGTGGTCGAGTCGGTGCTGCAGACCGAGGCGGAGGCCCGCGCCGAGCTCGCGACGCTGTTCGCCGACGCGGCCGAGGTCGAGCGCTGGCTCGCGCGCATGCCGATCAAACGCGAGGTCGGCGCCCCCGCGTGAGCGGCGACGCGCCGGCCCTATAATCCCAGCCCCCTAGGAGGAGGAGCCTCGATGAAAGCCAGAACCGTTCGTGCCGCCCTCGCGCTCGTCGCCGTCGCGGCGCTTTCGACCGCCGCGCACGCGCAGCAGAAGACCGAAATGAAGCTCGCCTACTTCGTGGGCGACCAGCACGCGATGTCGCAGTGGCTGATCAAGTGGTCCGATCAGCTCGAAAAGGGCTCGAACGGCCGCCTCGTCGTGAAGCGTTTCCCGAGCGCGCAAATGGGCCCGACGCCCGGCCACTACGATTTCGCACGCACCGGCCAGGCCGACGTGGCGTGGTTCCTGCACGGCGGGACGCCCGGGCGGTTCCCGCTGACCGAGCTGATCAACCTGCCCTACCTGGTGGGCAGCGCCGAGATCGGCGTCAAGGTCATGAACGACCCGGAGCTGCGCGCCAAGTACCTCGACCCGGAGCACAAGGGCGTGAAGGTGCTGATGCTCTTCACCCATCAGCCGGGGAACGTCAACACGACGAAGAAGGCGGTCCGGACGCTCGACGACATGAAGGGGCTCCGCATCCGCTTCGCCTCGCCGACGATCCGCGACTTCGTCGCCGCGCTCGGTGCGACCCCGGTCGGCGTGCCGCCGCCCGAGCAGGTCGAGCAGCTGCAGAAGGGCACGATCGACGGCGTGTTCATCGATTACGGCGGCGCCGGCATCGCGTTCAAGATGGGCGGCGTTGTCAAGTACACCACCGAGCTGTACTCGTACGTCGCGAGCTTCGGCCTGGTGATGAACGAAGACTTCTGGAACAAGCTGCCCCCCGACCTCAAGAAGCTGGTCATCGACACCACGACCGGCAAGGAAAAGGAGGTCGGCGAAGCCTGGGACGCCCTCGACGTGCCGGGCAAGAAAGCGCTCATGGACGCCGGCGGGGAAGCGATCCGGCTCTCGCCCGAGGAGAACGCGAAGTTCCACAAGATCGGCGCCGAAGTCTCCGAGGCGAAGGTGAAGGAGCTCGAGGCGAAGGGTCTGCCGGCGCGCGCGGTGTACAACCAGATGAAGGCGCTCGCCGAAAAGAACGCCAAGACTTCGAAGAATTTCTGGAACTAGGCTCCGCCTATGGATTCCCCGCGGCCGGCGGATGGAGCACCCGCCGGCCGCGCCCGCTAGGCGGGCTTACCTGAAGTCGCCCGCAGTCCTTCGATGACCAACTGGCGCGGTTCCCTCGCCAAGTACTGCGGCTGGCTCGCCGCGGTGTTCCTCGTGGCGATGATGATGCTCACCGTCGCCGACGTCGTGCTGCGCGCGGTGGCGAACAAACCGATCCGCGGGGTCGTGGAGCTCGTCGAGCTGATGCTCGCCGGCACGTTCTTCTTCGCGCTGCCGGCGGCGTTCCTGCGCGACGAGAACATCGTCGTCGACATGATCGACGGCTGGCGCCCACGCCTGGTCCCGCTGCTCGGGCGCATCGCGTCCGCGGGCGCCTTCGTCATGCTTGCCGTCGCCGTCTGGCAATCGTGGATCGCGGCGAAGGACTCGGTCGCCCTCGGCGACGTCACTTCGGACCTCTCCTTGCCGAAGGTTCTCTACTGGATCCCGGTGCTCGCCGGGCTCGCCGGCGGCGCGGCCGCCGCGCTGGCGATGGTCTTCAAGAGGCGCGGCGGAGAGTGAGCATCGGGCTTATCGGCCTGATCGGCGTCGCGGCGCTCCTCGCGGCGATCCTCGCGCGCGTGCCGATCGGCCTCGCGCTCATGGCCGTCGGCTTCCTCGGCTACGCCGCGGCCGACGGCTGGCCGAAGGCGTTGCGCATGCTGGGGAGCGTGCCGTTCGACCTGGCGAGTGCCTATTCCCTCTCGGTCATTCCGCTCTTCATCCTGATGGGCGCGGTCGCATCGCGCGCCACGATGTCGCGCGAGCTGTTCGATGCGGCAAACGCCATCTTCTCGGGCCTTCGCGGTGCGCTCGCCAACGCGACCATCGGGGCGTGCGCGGCGTTCGGCTCCATCTGCGGATCTTCGATCGCCACCGCCGCGACGTTCTCGCGCGTCTCCATTCCCGAGATGCGCCGGCACGGCTACGACGAGGGATTCGCCGCCGGCGCCGTGGCCTCGGCGGGAACGCTGGGCATCCTCATTCCGCCATCGGTGATCCTCGCGATCTACTCGATCGTCGCCGAGCAGAGCCTGCCCAAGCTCTTTGCGGCAGCGATGATCCCCGGCCTGATCCTTGCGGCGTTCTACGTAGTGACCGTCTTCGTCGTCGCGCGCGTCCGGCCCGAGCTCGTACCGATGGCGCCGTCGATGCCGCCCGTGGCGCGCCTGCGCGCGGCGCGCGGACTCTGGAAGCTCGCGCTGCTGTTCTTCCTGGCGGTCGGCGGCATCTACCTGGGCTGGTTCTCGCCGACCGAAGCGGCTGCGGTGAGTGCGTTTGCGGCGATCGTCATTGCGTTCGGCACGCGCACGATGGGGTGGACCGGGCTCGTCGACGCATTGCTCGAGACCGTCTATACGACCGCAATGCTGTTCTTCATCGTTATCGGCGCGTTCATCTTCGCGCGCTTCGTCGTGCTGACCCAGTTTCCCACCCATCTCGTGGGCTGGGTGCAGGCGATGGGATTCCCGCCTCTCGCGATTCTGGTCGCGGTGATCGCCCTGTATTTCCTGCTCGGCACGTTCCTGGAGGAGGTGAGCACCATCCTCATCACCGTGCCGGTGACCCTGCCGCTCGTGACCGCGATGGGCTACGACGGAATCTGGTTCGGCATCTTCGTGACCGTGATGGCCACCATCGGCCTGATCAGCCCGCCCACCGGCATGACGGTGTTCGTCATCCAGGCGCAGAATCCCCAGATACCGGTCGCGAGGATCTATCGCGGCACCCTGCCATTCCTCGCCGCCGATTTCGTGCTCGTCGCACTGCTGATCGCAGCGCCCCAGATCACGACCTGGCTGCCGCGGCTACTGAAGATGTAGACCCCGGAGGGAGCAGATATGCCCAAGCAACCCGAAATCATCGTCGCCGGCGGCGGCCTCGGCGGACTCGCCGCCGCGCTCGCGCTCGCGCGCAAGGGCCGCCGCGTGCGCGTGCTCGAGAAGGCCGCCGAGTTCGGCGAGATCGGCTACGGCATCCAGATGGGACCCAACATCCATCGCGTGATGCAGGTGCTCGGGGTCATGGACACGCTCGAGCCGACGGCGGTCTTCCCGGACGCGCTGGTGATGATGGATGCGGTCTCGGGCAAGGAGGTCACGCGCATCTCGCTCGGCGACGCGTTCGTGAAGCGCTTCGGATACCGCTACTTCGTGATCCACCGGCGCGACCTGCACGACACGTTGTTCGAGGCCTGCAAGCAGCGCGAGGAGATCACGCTCGAAGCCTCGAAGGGGCTCGTGAAGTTCGCGGAGCGCGACGGCGGCGTCGTCGTGACCTGCGAGGACGGCTCGGAGTATTCCGGCGCCGCGCTCGTCGGCGCCGACGGCCTGTGGTCCCCCACGCGCAAGCAGATCGTGACGGACGCGCCGCGGCCGACCGGCCATACGGTGTATCGGGGACTCGTGCCGGTCGACGCGGTGATCGACCGCCAGTTCCTCAACTCGATGGTGATCTGGTGCGGGCACAACACCCACCTCGTCCAGTACCGCCTGCGGGGCGGCACGGTCATGAACAATGTGGCGGTGTTCGTGAGCCCGCGCTTCCAGAGGGGCGAGAAGGAGTTCGGTCAACCCGACGAGCTGCAGGAGATGTTCGCGCCGGCGGTGCCGCGAGTGCGCGACATGCTGAAGTACATCTCGCTCGAGCGCAATTGGGTGTTGCACGACCGCGATCCGGTGACCAACTGGACGAAGGGGCGGGCGACGCTGCTCGGCGACGCCGCCCATCCCACGCTGCAGTATCTCGCGCAGGGCGCGTGCATGGCTTTCGAGGATGCGCTGGTGCTCGCCTCCGAAGTGTCCCGTCACGGCGATGACTTCAACGCGGCGTTCCTCGCCTACCAGGGTCGACGCATGAATCGCACGGCGCGGGTCGTGCTCTCGGCACGCTTTTTCGCCGAGGTCTGCCACGCCGGCGGCGGCGCGCGGCTGCTGCGCAACGAACTCCTCGGCAAGCGCTCGCCCGACGATCCGTGGGAAGCCGACTGGCTGTACCGTGGGGTCGAGGTGGACTGATGGGCGGCACGCCGGAGTACCACGAGTACTTCGAGTACCGGCACTACCCGCTGCACCTGCCGCGGATCGTCGACGGGGCCGACCCGGTCCGACATCCAGTCGCGATCGTCGGCGGCGGCCCGATCGGGCTTGCGCTCGCGCTCGGCCTGGCGCGCCACGGCGTGCGCTCGGTCCTGATCGAGGCCGACGACACGGTGACCTACGGCAGCCGCGCGGCGTGCATCTCGCGCCGCAGTCTCGAGATCCTCGATCAGCTCGGCGTCGCCGGCGACGTGCTCGACCAGGCCCTGCCGTGGACGGCGGGCACGAGTTACTACCGCGACGTCCCGGTCTATCGCCTGCAGATGCCGATGGACGGGAACCAGCGGTTTCCGCCGATGGTGAACCTGCAGCAATGCATGTGCGAGCAGGTGCTGGTCGACCGAGCGGACCGGCTCGCGGACCGCGTCGACATCCGCTGGCAGACGAAGCTCGCGGGCATCGTGCGCCGCGACGACGGCGTCGAGCTCGCGCTCGAGACCGCGCAGGGCCCCTACCGGCTCAACGCGGACTGGGTCGTCGCCTGCGACGGCGCGCGCTCGGCGGTGCGGCAGGCGCTGGGCCTGCGCTTCTCCGGGACCACCTACGACGGCACCTACATCATCGTCGACATTCACCTCGAGTCCGACTACCCGACCGAGCGCCGCGCATGGTTCGACCCGCCGTCGAATCCGGGCTCGACGATCCTGATGCACCGGCAGCCGCGCGACATCTGGCGCGTCGACTATCAGCTGCGCGACGACGAGGACCCGCAGGAGGCGGTCAAGCCCGAGAACGTGCTGCCGCGGGTGCGCAGCCATCTCGAGTGGATCGGCGAGCGCGACGACTGGCGACCCGTGTGGATCAGCGCCTACCGGGCGAATTGCCTCACGCTCGAACGCTATCGGCACGGGCGCGTGCTGTTCGCGGGCGACGCCGCGCACCTCGTGCCGATCTTCGGAGTGCGAGGCATGAACTCCGGCATCGACGACGCGCACAACCTCGCCTGGAAGCTCGCCTGGGTGGTGCAAGGGAAAGCGCGCGACCGCCTGCTCGACTCGTACTCGGTGGAACGCGTGTTCGCGGCGCAGGAGAACATCCGCTATGCGTCGAAATCGACCGAGTTCATGGCGCCGCCGTCGCCGGCCTTCAAACTGATGCGCGAGGCCGCGCTCGGACTAGCGACCCGGGACCCGTTCTTTGCGACGCTGATCAATCCGCGTCAGACGAGCGCGATCACGTTCACCGACTCGCCGCTCAACGCTGCGGATTCCGACGCACTCTCGGCGGGACCTGCGCCCGGCGCAGTGCTCGCGGACTGCCCGGTGGAAAGTGGAAAAGGCTCGAAGCACCTGACGGCGCTGCTCGGGATCGGGTACACGCTCCTGGGGCTGACGGCGAGCGACCCCCGGCCCACGCTGGCGGGGTTGCCGCTCACGACCGTCTGGATCGCGCCCGGGGCGACCGCCGGCGGCGCGGACGCATGGGACTCGACCGGCCGGCTGTTCCCCCTCTACGGCGCCGCCCCAGCGGCGTTCTACCTCGTACGGCCCGACGGGCACGTCGCCGGGCGCTGGGCGACCCTCAAGCCTCAGTCCCTCCGCGCCGCCCTGGCGCGCGCGCTCGACTAGGAGGACGCCGATGCTCACCGACCAGGAATTGGACGAGGTCTACACCCAGGCCTGCTACACGATGACCGAGGTCGGCGAAGCGAAGACGCCGCTCTTCCTCGCTCGGCTTGCGCTCTTGCTGATGAAAGAGGTCGGCGACGCAGCGCGAATTCGGGCCGCGCTCGAGACAGCCCGGCAGTTGCCGGACCCCGCCTCGGGTGAATAGATCACAGAACTCGGGTTAGTACTCCCGACCTAGGCCACACGTGGGGGCCTACTCTGGCATCACAGGTCGACCGGCATCGCCGGTCGCGACGAGCTAGAAGGAGGACACCCATGAGCGCTGCCCTGACGACCGGCGAGAGCCGGACCAAGATCCTGGCGGTCGACGACCACCCGCTGACCCGTGAGGCGCTGGCACGGCTGGCCGCCGACCTCGGGTCCGGCGTCGAGGTCCTCGAGGCCGACAGCATTGCTGCGGCGCAAGATCGCCTGGCCGTCCATAGCGACGTCAACCTGGTGGTGCTCGACGTGGCGCTGCCCGACGCCGGCGGCATCGACGGCGTCGTGCGCCTGATGAAGACGCGGCCCAACGTCCCGGTGCTCGTGCTCTCGGCGCAGGACGACCCCGAAACCGCCCGGGCAGTGCTCAACGCCGGTGCGCGCGGCTTCATCTCCAAGCGCTCTCCGACCCGCGTGCTGATCGAGGCGCTCCGGCTCGTGCTGGTGGGCGGCACCTACGTCCCGCCGCAGGCGCTGCGCGCGATCGCCATGCAGAAGCCCGACCGTGGCGCGCCGTCGGCCGAGCCGCAGGCGCCGACCGGCACCCCGCTCAAGTCGCTCGGGCTGACGCCGCGGCAGATCGACGTGCTCACGCTGCTGGTGCAGGGCAAGCCGAACAAGCTGATCTGCCGCACGCTGAACCTCGCCGAAGGCACGGTGAAGACGCACACGGCCGCGATCTACCGCGCGCTCGGCGTCATGAATCGCACGCAGGCGGTCTATGCGATCAACCGCCTCGGCGTCGCGCTTCCGAGCCCCGACGAAGTCTGCCGCCGCGCCATCGAGACGACTTCTGCGGCGACGCGGGTGATCCGACTGCTCGGTCGACAGCCCGCGCTGCAGGCGGCCTGATGCGCTAGGGAAGCTCTGATTTGTTCGAAGAATGAAGCAGAGCTTCCTCTGACGTAGGGGGTCAAAGGGGAAGGTATGCCCCTTTGTTCAGACATTCCCTAGCCCGCGTACTCGGGCGCGATGCGGATGTCGAAACGCCCGACCCGCTCGATCTCGGCAGTCAGGACGTCGCCCGGCTTGACCGGGCCCACGCCCTCGGGCGTGCCGCTGAAGATCAGGTCGCCCGGATAGAGCGTGTACATGCTGGTCGCGTATTCGATCAGCTTGTGCACGTTGTAGACCATCCGCGCGGTCGTGCTGTCCTGGCGCGTCTCGCCGTTTACCTTGATCGAGAGCCGCAGGTTGTTCGGATCGGGGACTTCGTCCTTCGTCGTCAACCACGGCCCGCACACCGCGTAGGTGTCCACCGACTTGCGCCACGACGGCATCTCCGGCCCGCGCGTGGTCATGTCGAGCCCGATCGCGTAGCCCGCCACGAATTCGAGCGCGTTTTCGAGGGTCGCCTTCCGGCACTCGCGGCCGATCACCACCGCGAGCTCGACCTCGTGGTCGTTGCGCTTGTCCGCGCCCCGCAGCCGGATCTCCTCGCCCGGCCCGATGAGCGCGCTGGTCGCTTTCAGGAACAGGCCCCAGTCGGTGATGTGGTTGAGCTTGCGCCCGCCGCCGAGCTTCGGATCGGCCTTCGCCTCGTCGATGTGCGCCTGGTAGTTGATCGGTGCATTGACGATCTTCGTCGGGTTCGCCACGGGCGCCTTGAGCGTCACCTCGGCGAGCTTGCGCCGCGGCGCGGTCGGTTCGAGGGCGCGCACGCGCTCGAGGACGCGCTCGAGGTTGGCGATCAGCGGGTCGCCGAGCGCGATCGGCCAGCGCTGCAGCGGGATGACCTCGAGCGCGGGTGTGACGTCGAGGACGTCGTCGCCCTTCACCAGCCCGAGGCGGTCCTGATCGAAGCGGCAGATCCTCATTGCGTTCTCCGTTCCATCACTCGATGAATCCCTCGGACTGGACGTGTTCCGCGACTTTGTCCGACCCGAACCGGGGCGGCGAGCACGAGCCCCGGGACGACGGCGAATCGCTCCAATCTAAGCGCCCTCGCGAATAAATACTCCGCCCTTTTCGATTTTGAGCGGATAGGTTTTCACATCGACCGTGCACGGCGCGCCGGTCGCCTTGCCGGACGGGATGTGGAACCGCCCCTGGTGCAGCGGGCACTCGATCTCCTCGCCGTCGACGAAGCCGTCGGCGAGGCTCGCCTGCCCGTGCGTGCACACGTCGTGCGTCGCGTAGATTACGCCGGCGACGTTGTAGAGGCACACCGGCTCACCCTCGTGATACACGCGGAAGGTGCCGTCCTCGGGCACTTCGGTGACGTCGGCGATCTTGATCCACTTCCCGCGCATCGACCACGGCCCGCGGCAAAAGGCCGCAATGGTAGGCCGCGCCACGGGATTGATCAATCGCCGGCGGCGGCGCCGGACGCGGCTCAGGCGACGCGGGCTCGAACCGCCGGCGGTACGCGACGTAGTAGAGCACCGGGATCACGACCAGCGTCAGCACGGTCGAGACGAGGATGCCGAAGATGAGCGAGATCGCGAGCCCGTTGAAGATCGGGTCGTCGAGGATGAACGTCGCGCCGAGCATCGCGGCCGCCGCGGTGAGCGCGATCGGCTTCGCGCGCGCCGCGGCCGACTGCACCACCGCATCGCGGAACGGCACGCCTTCGGCGGTCTTGAGGTTGATGAAGTCGACCAGCAGGATCGAGTTGCGCACGATGATCCCCGCCAGCGCGATCATGCCGATCATCGACGTCGCGGTGAAGTTCGCGCCGAGCAGGGCGTGCCCCGGCATCACCCCGATGATGGTCAGCGGAATCGGCGCCATGATCACGAGCGGCGCGAGGTACGAGCGGAACTGCGCGACCACGAGCAGGTAGATCAGCACCAGCCCTACCGCATACGCGAGCCCCATGTCGCGGAAGGTCTCGTAGGTCACCTGCCACTCGCCGTCCCACTTGATCGCGTAGCTGCGATACGGATCGGACGGCTGGCGGATGAAGTACTCCGCGAGCGTGCCGCCCTCGTCGAGCGGCTTGCCCGCGACCCGTTCGCGAATGCCGAACATCCCGTAGAGCGGGCTCGCGATCGCGCCCGCCTGGTCGCCGACGACGTACACCACCGGCAGCAGATCCTTGTGATAGATCGGGCGGTCGCGGTCGGACGGCACGCTCTTCACCACCTCGGCGAGCGGGACGAGCCCGCCGTCGGGCGCCCGAAGCGAGAGCTTGAGCACATCGTCGAGCTCGCCGCGGCGCTCGGCCGGCAACGCGACGCGCACCGGCACTTCGTATTTGGACTGGCCGTCGTGAATCGGAGTCACGTCCTCGCCGGAGAGGCCCGAGCCGCATCGTGTCGACCACGTCGCGCCGGCTCACGCCCGCGAGCGCGGCCTTGCTCTGGTCCACCTTCAGCACGACGCGCGGCGCCGCGTCCTCGACCGTATCGTCGATGGCCGACGATGTCCGCGGTCGCGGCGAACGCCTCGCGCACCCGCTTCGCCACGCGGATGCGGCCGGCCTCGTCCGGGCCGTAGACCTCGGCGACGATCGGCGCGAGCACCGGCGGCCCGGGCGGCACCTCGACCACCTTGACCCGGGCGTCCCAGCGGCTCGCGATGCGCTCGAGCTCCGGCCGGACCGCCTGCGCGATCTCGTGGCTCTTGCGGTGCCGATCGCGCTTGTCCACGAGGTTCACCTGGAGGTCGCCGGTCTCGGCCGCGTTGCGCAGGTAGTACTGGCGCACCAGGCCGTTGAAGTTGATCGGCGAGGCGAGGCCGGCGTAGGCCTGATAGTCGGTGACCTCCTCGACGGTCGCGAGATAGGCGCCCATGTCGCGCAGCGCGGCGGCGGTGATCTCGACCGGCGTGCCGGCCGGCAGGTCGACCACGACCTGGAACTCCGACTTGTTGTCGAACGGCAGCATCTTCAGCACGACGAGCTTGAAGACCGGCAGTGCGGCGGAAGCGGCGATCAGCGCGAGCACCGCAACGCCGAGCCGGCGGCGATTCGTCTTCGCGCGCTCGGCGGCGACGAATGGACCCAGCACGCGGCGGAACAGCGTGTCGAGCCGGCCGCCGGTCCCCTCGGGCGCGTGGTGCGCGCGACCGAGCAGCTTCAGCGCGAGCCACGGCGTCACGGTGAACGCGATCGCGAGCGAGATCACCATGCCCAGGCTCGCGTTGATCGGGATCGGGCTCATGTAGGGTCCCATCAGCCCGGTGACGAACGCCATCGGCAGCAGCGCGGCGATGACGGTGAACGTCGCGAGGATCGTCGGCCCGCCGACCTCGTCCACGGCGAGCGGGATCGCTTCGGCGAGCGGACGGGATTCGAGGCTCATCCGCCGGTGGATGTTCTCGACCACGACGATCGCGTCGTCGACCAGGATCCCGATGGAGAAGATCAGCGCAAAGAGCGAGACCCGGTTGAGCGTGAAGCCCCAGGCCCAGGAGGCGAACAGCGTGGTCGCGAGCGTGAGCAGCACCGCGACGCCGACGATCACCGCCTCGCGCCAGCCGAGCGCGAACAGGACCAGCGCGACGACCAGCAACGTCGCAAAGACGAGCTTCTGGATGAGCTGTTGCGCCTTGGCGTTCGCCGTCGCGCCGTAGTTCCGCGTCACCGTGACCTGCACGTCCGCCGGAATGACCGTGCCGCGGAGCTCGTCCACGCGCTGGATCACCCGCGCGGCGACGTCGACCGCGTTCTCGCCGGGCTTCTTGGTCACCTGCAGCGTGACGGCCGGGTGTTCGCCTGCGGCGCGAATGCCCTTGCGCTCGCCCGCCGGCCCCGGGCCGGTCCAGACGTAGCGCGAGGGCTGGTCCGGCCCGTCCACCACCTCTGCGACGTCGGACAGGAAGACCGGGCGCCGCTCGATGCGTGCCGACCACGAGGGCGCTCACGTCGGCGGCCGACTCGAGATAGCTGCCGGTCTCGACGACGATCTCGCGGTTCTCGCGCACCAGCTTGCCGGTCGGCGCGGCGACGTTGGAGAGCTGCAGGGCATTGCGGACGTCGAGCGCCGAGACGCCGTACGCGTTCATGCGGTCGGCGTCGAGCAGCACGCGGATCAGCCGACCCGGACCGCCGAGCGTTTGCACCTCGCGCGTGCCGGGCACGCGCTTCAGCTCGACCTCGACGGCGTGCGCCACCCGCTCGAGCTCGAACGCGCCGCGCGCGGGATCGGCGGTCCAGAGCGTGAGCGTCACGACCGGGACGTCGTCGATGCCTTTCGGCTTGATGATCGGATCGAGGACGCCGAGGTTCGGCGAGATCCAGTCGCGATTCGAGAAGATGGTGTCGTAGAGCCGCACCAGCGCATCGACGCGCGGCACGCCGACCTCGAACTGCACGGTCAGGACGGACATGCCGGGGCGCGAGACCGAGTACACGTGCTCGACGCCGGTCATCTGCGCGAGCACCTGCTCGGCGGGCGTACTCACCAGGGTCTCCACGTCGCGCGCGGACGCGCCGGGAAACGGGACGAAGACGTTCGCCATCGTCACGTTGATCTGCGGCTCCTCCTCGCGCGGCGTGACCGCCACGGCGAACACGCCAAGGAGCGCCGCCACCAGCGCGATCAGCGGGGTGAGCTGCGAGCTCTGGAAGTAGCGCGCGATGCGGCCGGAGATGCCCATTCCCGCCTCAGGACCCCGTCGGCGCCCGGCCCATGCCGGCCTTGACCGGCTCGAGGGCGACGCGCTCGCCGGACTTCAGTCCGGCGAGGACCTCGATCGAATGCTCGTCGGACGCGGTGCCGAGCCGAACCTGGCGCAGCCGGGGATAGCCCTTTTCGTCGATGACGTAGACGCCGGTCACTTCGCTCCGGTGCAGCACGGCTTCGCGCGGCACCATGAGCCGCGGTGCCAGGCCGACGACGAAATGCGCGCGCGCGAAGACGCCCGGGTAGACCCCCCGGACGTCTTCCGGCAGCTCGAGCCGCACGCGCGTGGTGTGGGTGCGCGGATCGGCCGCCGGCACGACCGTCACGCGGCGGGCGTCGATCCACTTGCCGATGCCGGGCAGCTCGACGCGCGCCTTGCCGCCGGCTTCGATCGCAGCGACCTGTGCCTGCGGCACGGTCGCGACCACGCGCAGCGTCGACGGGTCGAAGCCGGTCATGAGCGGCTTGCCGGGCGTCGCCATCTCGCCCAGCTCGACGTGGCGGGCCGAGACCACGCCGCTGTACGGCGCGAAGAGCGTGGCGAAGCTCCGCTCGGTCGCGGCCTGTCCGGCGCCGGCCAGCAGCGCGGCGACGCGCGCTTGGGCCGCCTTGTAGTCGGCCTCGGCCTTGTCGACCGCCGCAGAGCTCACGAACTTCTGTGCGAGCAGCTGCTTCGAGCGCTCGAAGTTGACGCGCGCGTTGCGCAGCGCCGCCTCGGCCTCGGCCACCTGCGCCTCGCTCGCGGCGAGCGCCTGGGTCGCCGCACGCTCGTCGATCCGGGCGATCACGTCGCCCTTCTTGACGACGTCGCCGACGTCGAAGCGCAGCTCGACGATGCGGCCGGCGATCTGCGCCGACACGGTCGACTGGCGGACGGCCTCGACGGTCGCTTCGGCCGAATAGGCGAGTTCGACGTCGCGCATCTCCACGACGCCGGTGCGGAGCTGCGGCGGTGCGGCCGCGGGCGCGACTTCCTTCTCGGCGCCGCACGCGACGAGCGCGAAGGCGGCGAGGAGCGCGACGGAACGCTTCACGACATCCCCCTTCTCACGTGCGCTCGGACACCCAGCGCACGAGCGAGCGGGCATCCATCGCGCCGGAGATGCGCTCCACCTCGCGGCCGTCCCGGAACACGACCAGCGTCGGGATCGAGCGGATGCCGAAACGCACGGCCACATCTTGGGCGTCCTCGGTGTTCAGTTTCGCGAATCGAACTCGGTGCGCCAGATCTGCGGCCGCCGCATTCGAACGCCGGCGCCATGGCGCGACAGGGCGCGCACCATGGCGCCCAGAAGTCGACCACGACCGGCAGGTCGGTGCGTCCGACGAACGCGTCGAAGCTCCGCTCGTCGAGCGCGACCGGCTTGCCGTCGAGCAGCGGCGTGCCGCAGCCGCCGCATTTCGGACCGTCGCCGAGGCGCGCGACGGGGATCCGGTTCGCCTTCAGGCATGCAGGGCACGCGACGTGCGCGTAGGCTTCCGCCATGGTCGCCGCCTCGTTCACGCGTGCGCCGCCGTCTTCACGCCGAGCCGACGCAGGATCGACGCGAGCGGGCAGAATCCGGTGAACCCGCTCTGGAGCAGGTTGGCGCCGACAAACACGCCGAGCCACAGAAAGTTCGCGCTGACGAACAGCGGGCTCGCCGGCGCGCCGAGCGCGAGCGCGATGAGTACGAAGGCGCCCGCGAAGCTGTGAACCATGCTGTCGACCGTCATGACTGCTCTCCTTGGGGTGGTTGGGGAATGCACGGGCTGAACCATACCCTAGGGGGTATAGTATGTCAAGCTTGGTCTTCAGGGAGGGATGCGGTCACGTAGGTCTTGTTTATGTATACCCCGTAGGGTATCCTGCGCGGCATGGCAACGAGCCGGGAGAAGTCGATGGCGGTGATCCGCGACGAGGACCACAAGCGGGATCTGGTGCTGCGCCTGCGCCGCGTGGAGGGCCAGCTGCGCGGCATCCAGGCGATGATCGAAGCGGGAGCGGACTGCGAGAAAGTGACGCAGCAGCTCAGCGCGAGCCGCCGCGGGTTGGACAAGGCGTTCTTCCAGGTGCTGGCGTGCGCGATCCAGGCCGGACCGGAAGGCGCGGCGACAGCCGCGAAGGGTGCGGGCGCCGCAGCGGAGCGGCTGGAGCACGCCGCCGCGCTGCTGGCGAAGTTCGGCTAGCCGCGGCCGCGCGCGGCCCAGAGCGCCGGGATCTTGGTGCAGTCCGCTGCGCCGAATCCCGCGCGCGCGGCCTCATCGAGACACTCGAGCGCTTGCGCGGTCACCGGCAGGGTGACGCCGCGGCTGCGCGCCTCGTCGAGCATCGTGCGCATATCCTTGCGAACATTATCGATCTCGACCGTCGGGGTGACGGCCTCGCCCCGGAGTTGCGCCGCCACTAGAGGAGAGCGCGCCTTAAGCATGTTCGGCGCACCCGACGTGTCGACGAAGATGTCCATCAGGCGCGCCGCATCCAGCCCGAGGGGCTGCGTCAGCGCAAGCGCCTCGCCGAACGCCTGCCAGAACACGAGGAGCGGCAGGTTGATCGCGAGCTTCATCGACGCGCCGGCGCCCACCGGTCCGACGTGCTCGATGCGGCGACACAGCTGCTCGAGGATCGGCCGCGCCCGCGCCACGTCCGTTTCGGCGCCGCCGGCGAAGCCGAAGAGCTTCCCTTCCTTGGCCGGCCCGGTCGTCCCGCCGACGGGACACTCGACGAGCATCGCGCCGCGGGCGCGAAACGCTGTCGGCGAGCGCGCGCTGGGTCTCCGGGCGGACCGTGCTCATCTCGATGAAGAGCTTTCCCTTGACGTCGCCGGCGAGCAGGCCACCCGGGCCGCGGTACGCCGCGTCGATCGCGGCGGCGTCGGTGAGGATCGTGATGACCGCCTCCGAGCGCGCGGCGAGCGCCTCCGGTGTCGCGGCGACCTGCGCGCCCGCGGCGGCGAGCGGCACGGTCTTCGCCGCGGTCCGATTCCAGACCGCGACCTCGTGACCCTGGCCGAGGAGCCGGGTGGCGATGGCCGCACCCATGCGGCCGGTGCCTGCGATGCCGATGCGCACGATCGCGTCTCCTGGAAGTCTGCAAAAGAGCGCGGGATGCTAGCACGCGGGATTTCACGTGCGGCGCAGCAATCCGTGCACGTTGACACTCGAGCGACGCTTGAGGTCCAATGAGCCGACGATAAATAAGACGACGGCGTCACCGCGCGACGGCTGCCGCATCACGGAGGAGACCCATGGCGGACATCACGCCCGCCTGCGCCGCGGCCGACCTTTGCGACGGCATGCGCGTCGACTCGCGTGCCTGCTGCCCGCTCCCGCATGTCACACCCGGCCGTGCGCCGTACGCGCTGATGCCGGTCATTTCTGCCAAGGAGAAACGATGAAACTGTTCGGTTTCTGGCGATCGCTCGCGAGCTTCCGCGTCCGTATCGCGCTCAACCTCAAGGGCGTGCCCTACGAGGAGATTTCGATCGACCTCCTCAAGGGCAATCAGTTCGAGGACAGCTACCGCAAGGTCAACCCGCAAAGCGTCGTGCCCGCGCTCGACGACGGCGAGGGGCCGGCGCTGTTCGAGTCGCTGGCGATCCTGGAGTACCTCGACGAGCGCTTCCCCAGGCCGCCGCTGCTGCCCGAGGGCGCGCGGGCGCGCGCACGCGTCCGGGGCATCTCGCAGATGGTCGCCTGCGACGCGCATCCGCTGATCGTCCCGCGCATCCGCAAGTATCTCGCGAGCGAGTACAAGCTCGACGACGAGGGGGTCAACCGGTGGTGTCAGCACTGGTTCAACACCATGTCCGCCGCGATCGAGCGTCAGCTCGCGGACAGCCCGGCGACGGGACGCTATTGCCATGGCGATGCGCTCACCATCGCCGATCTGTGCCTCGTGTCGCACGTGGTGGGCTCGCGTGCGTACTTCAAATGCGACATGACGCCCTATCCCACCGTCACGCGCATCGCCGACGAGTGCCTGAAGCTCGACGCGTTCGCGCGCGCACACCCGCTCAAGCAGCCCGGCGCAACGGCCGGGCACTAGACGATAAAACGACAAGTACCGCTCAAGGAGAGGAGACGACACATGAGCATCAGCCGCAGAAAGTTCATCCAGGGCGTGGCCGGCGCCGGCGCGCTCGCCGCGACCACGCACGCCCCTTGGGTGCGCGCGACAAGCCTCGGGCCCGATCCGGGTCGGCCTGCTGACCGTGAAGACCGGTCCGCTCGCCTCCGGCGGCATCGACATGGAGCGGGCGCTCGTCATGTATCTCAAGGAGCGCAACAACACGCTCGCCGGTCGCAAGGTCGAGCTCACGGTTGCCGACACGGGCGGCGTGCCGGCGACGGCACGCACCAAGACGCAGGAGCTCGTCGAGCGCAACAAGGTGAACGTGCTCATCGGCCCGCTCGCGGCCTTCGAGGCGCTGGCGATCGACGATTACCTGCGCGCGCAGCAGATGCCCACGCTCTCGGTGGCTGCGGCCGAGGACTTGACCCAGCGCAAGGCAAATCCGTGGTTCGTCCGGCCAACGTCGACGTCGGCGCAGTGCGCGCATCCGATGGCCGACTACTGCGCCAAGACGCTGAAGTGGCGCCGCATGGTGGTCGTGGCCGACGACTTCGCCTACGGTCATGAGATGTGCGCCGGCTTCCAGCGCGTGTTCGAGGACGCGGGCGGCCGGGTGGTGCAGAAGATGTTCTCGCCGCTGGCGGTCCCCGACTACGCGACCTATATCGCGCAGCTCAAGACCAACGTCGACGGCGTGTTCCTCGGCTTCGCCGGCTCGAACGGCTTCCGCTACCTGCGCCAGTTCAACGAGTACGGCCTGCGCGGCAAGGTGAACGTCGTGGGCGGCATGACCGCCCTCGACGAGGCGGTGCTGCGCAACATGGGTGACGAAGCGCTCGGAATACAGACGGCGTGCTGGTACTCGGCCGAGCTGGCGAACCCGATCAACCGGAACTTCGCCGCCGCATTCCGCAAGGAGTTCAAGTACGACCCGGGCTTCTACGCCGCGGCGACGTACGTGAACGGCGCGGTGCTCGAGTCGGCGCTCGACGCGGTGAAGGGCAAAGTGGAAGACAAGCAGGCGTTCATGAAAGCGCTGCGCGGCGTGAAAGCCCAGACCGCGCGTGGACCGGTGGCGTTCGACGACTACGGCAATGTCGTCGGCGACGTGTTCATCCGCGCGGTCGAGCGCAAGGACGGGCGGCTCGTGAACGCGGTGCAGTTCACCTACCCGAACGTCAGCCAGTTCTGGACCTACGATCCGAAGGCGTTCCTGGCGAACCCGGTCTACTCCCGCGACTGGCCGCCGGCGAAGTACCTCGAGTCCTGACCGACGGGACGCGCGGCGGGGCACGCTGCCGCCGCGCGTCCCGCTCACACCGACCCGCACATGCAGTTCTGGGTGATCCAGACGCTGAACAGCCTCGCGCTCGGCGGGCTGCTCTTTCTGCTGTCCTCGGGCTTCTCCCTGATCTTCGGGCTGATGCGGATCGCGAACCTGACGCACGGCGCGCTGTTCATGCTCGGCGCCTACATCGGAGTGACGATCCTGAAGTTCGTTCCGAACCTCTGGTTGGCGGCACTCCTGGGGGGGCTCGCGGTGGGCGCCTTCGGCGGGTTCGTCGAACGCTTCATCCTGCGCCGGCTGCCCGGGAACGTGCTCGGGCAGGTGCTGGTCACGCTCGGCATCGCGTTCATCATCGCCGACCTTTGCCTGATCCTCTGGGGCGGCGACCCGATCCCGGTGCCGACGCCGCCGGGGCTGCAGAAGCCGCTGGTCGTCGCCGGGGTGCCGTTCCCGACCTATCGCCTCGTCGTCATCGCGATCGCGATCGTGGTCGCCATCGCGCTCTACCTGCTGATGGAGCGCACGCGGCTCGGCGCGATGATCCGCGCCGGCGTCGACGACATGCAGATGGCGCGCGCGGTCGGTATCCCGGTATCGCGGCTGTTCACCACCGTGTTCTGCCTCGGCGCCGCGCTCGCGGGAGCGGGCGGCATCGTGGGCGGCCCGATCCTATCGGCCTACCCGGGGCTGGACGCCGACATGCTGCCGCTCGCGCTGATCGTGGTGATCCTCGGCGGCGTGGGCAGCCTGGTCGGCGCGTTCGTCGGCAGCTTCATCGTCGGGTTCGTCTACACGTTCGGCATCGCGCTCGCGCCCGACCTCGCGTACGTGATCCTGTTCCTCCCGATGATCTTCGTGATCGCGTTTCGCCCGCGCGGACTGTTTGGGCGGGCGGGGGCATGAGCCACCGAGCAGGGGCCCCACGCTTGCGTGGGGATGCGAGAACGGCGAACTGCACCCGCCGCCGACGGCACAGCTTCGTGCAATCCAATGGCCTACCGGAGGCGGCCGCATGAGCCGAACCCCCTGGGTCGTCCTCGCGCTTGCGCTCGTGGCGCTGCCGTGGGTGGCGGGCGAGTTCTACGTCAACCTGTCGAGCCAGATCCTGATCGCCGCGATTTTCGCGGCGAGCCTGAACCTGCTCGTGGGTTACGGCGGGCTCCCCTCGCTCGGACACGCGTCCTACCTCGGCATGGCCGCCTACGTCTCGGCGTGGCTGTCGCTCAAGTTCGGGCTCGAGCACTGGGTCACCGCCCCCGCGGCGCTCGCCGCGACGACGCTGATGGCGTGCGTCTTCGGCTGGGTCGCGCTGCGCGCCACCGGGCTCGGCTTCCTGATGATCACGCTCGCGCTCTCGCAGGTGCTGTGGGGGCTCGGCTATCGCTGGGTGTCGGTGACGAACGGCGACAACGGGCTCTCCAGCCTCACCCGCCCCGCGCCGTTCGGCATCAGCCTCGAGAGCGCGATGGCGTTCTACTACTTCGCGCTGATCGTCACCGTCGCGTCGATCTGGCTGATGGCGCGCCTCGTCGCCTCGCCATTCGGCGCCGGCCTCCGCGGCACGCGCGACCAGCCGCGCCGCATGGCCGCGCTCGGTCACGACGTCTGGCGGGTCCGCTGGCTCACGTTCGTCTATGCCGGCTTCTGGGGCGCCGTGTCGGGGCTGCTGTACGTCTACTATCACAAGTACATCCACCCGACGTCCCTCTCGCTCACGAGCTCCGCCGAGGCACTGCTCGGCGTGATCGCCGGCGGCGCCGGCACGCTCGCCGGACCGATCGTCGGCGCCGGCATCGTGCTGATCCTCAAGAACTACGCGTCCGCGTATATCGAGCGCTGGAACATGCTGCTCGGGTTCGTGTTCCTCGCGATCATCCTGTTCATGCCCGACGGCGTGGTGCCCGGGGTGCGGCGCGCATGGACGCGATTGCGGGGAGGCAAGACGTGACGCCCGCACTCGAGATCGACGACCTCTGCAAGTCGTTCGGCGGGCTGCCGGCGACGAATCACATCTCGTTGAGCGTCCTGCCGGGCGAACGCCGCCTGATCATCGGGCCGAACGGCGCGGGCAAGACGACGCTTTTCAACCAGATCACCGGCGACTTCCTGCCGGACTCGGGGAAGGTGCGGCTGTTCGGACGCGACATCACGCGGCTCGCACCCCACCAGCGCGCGCATCTGGGGGTCGCGCGCACGTACCAGATCATCACGCTGTTCCCGAAAGACACGCTCGAGCACAACGTCGCGCTCGCGCTGCTCGGCTTGAAGCCGTCGCGCTGGAACGCCTTCGGGCGGCTCGCGACCGATACGGCGCTCTACGAGGAGGCGCGCCGCGCGCTCGCGCTCGTGCAGCTCGAGCCGCTGGCGAAGCGCATGATCGGGGAGATCTCGTACGGCGAGAAGCGCCGCGTCGAGATCGCACTCGCGCTGGCGCAGCGGCCGAAGCTCCTGCTCCTCGACGAGCCGCTGGCGGGACTGTCGCGCGACGAACGCGCGGCCGTGAAGCAGCTGATCGATTCGATCCCGCGCGAGACGACCGTCGTGCTGATCGAACACGACATGGACACGGCGCTCGACCTCGCGGAGCAAATCACGGTGCTGCACTACGGCAGCGTGATCGTCGAGGGCACCCGCGCCGAAGTGGTCGCCGATCCGAAGACGCGCGAGGTCTACCTTGGCCACTGACGCGTTGGCCCTGGAGGGGATCAACGCCCTGTACGGCGACAGCCACGTGCTCTACGACGTGTCCTTCCGGCTCGGCTCGGGCCGCGTGCTCGCGCTGCTCGGCCGGAACGGCGCCGGCAAGACGACCTGCATGAGCGCCGTGATCGGGTTCCTGCCGCCACGCGACGGCGAGGTGCGGCTGTTCGGCGAGCCGGTCACGCGCCTCGCGCCGGAAGCGATCTCGCGCAAGGGCATCGGCCTGGTGCCTCAGGGGCGGCGGATCTTCCCGACCCTGACCGTGCGGGAGAACCTCGCAGTCGCGCAACAGTCGCGTCCCGGAGTCGAGCGCCCCTGGACCGTCGAGGGCGTCTTCGAGCTGTTCCCGCGACTGCGCGAACGGCACGCCCAGACCGCCGGTTCGCTGTCGGGCGGCGAGCAGCAGATGCTCGCAATCAGCCGCGCGCTGATGGGCAACCCGCGCGTGCTCCTGATGGACGAGCCCTCCGAGGGGCTCGCGCCCCTCATCGTCGCCGAGGTCGGCCGCACGATCGCGCGGCTGAAGCGCGAAGGCCAGTCGATCGTGCTCGTCGAGCAGAACGTGAAGCTCGCGCTCGAGCTCGCCGATGACGTCGTGATCCTGAACACCGGCCGGGTGGTGTTCGCCGGGGGCGTGGACGAGGTGCGCAGCAACGACGAGCTGGTCGCCCAGCACCTCGGCGTCTTCTGACCGCGCGCGGTCGGTCAGTCGCCGAGCCCGCCGACGGCCGCGAACAGCGCGACGACCGCTTCCTGCGGAATGTTGCGGGTGATGAACACCAGGCGCGAGCGCCGATCCTCGCTCGCCCATGCGTCGAGCGTCGTCGGCGGGTGGAAGATGTGCTGCACGCCCTGCACGACGACCGGGCCGCGTTCCCCTTCGACGTTGACGAGGCCTTTCACCCGCAACAGGTCGGGACCGCGCATCGACGTGAGCAGCTCCATCGCGGAGGAGAACGTCTTCCAGGAGAACGGCCGGTCGAACCAGAGCACGAACGACCGGATCGCGCGGTCGTGCACGCCTGTCGCCAGTCGCTTGCCCAGGTAGCCGTCGCCCTCGCCCGGGCGCCCCAGCCACCGGTCGAGTTGAGCGCCATCCGCCCGCGCGGTGCGCAGTCCGATATCGAGGAAGAACGCCGGGTCGATCTCGCCCTGGACTGCTGCGGCGAATTCGGCGCTTGGGTTGAGCGACCGCAGGCGTGCACGCAACGCTTCGACCTCTGCCGCGCCGGTGAGATCGGTCTTCGTGAGCACCAGTCGATCCGCGACGGCGGCCTGCTTGACGGCCTCGGGTTGCGCGTCGAGCTGGCGCTCGCCGTTCACCGCGTCCACCAGGGTGACCACCCCGTCGAGCCGGTACTGCGCCGCGAGCAGCGTGTCGGCCGCGAACGTCTGGATCACCGGCGCGGGATCGGCGAGGCCGGTGGTCTCGACGACGACGCGGTCGAAGTCGATCACCGCGCCGGCGCGGCGCTGCGCGAACAACTCGCGCAGCGTCTCCTGCAGGTCGGTGCGCACGGTGCAGCAGAGGCAGCCGTTCGCGAGGAGCGTGATGTTCTCGGAGGACGCGGCGACGAGCGCGTTGTCGATGCCGACCTCGCCGAATTCGTTGATCACCACCGCGACCCGGTTCATGCCCGGGTGCGTGAGGAGCCGCCGGATCAGCGTCGTCTTGCCGCTGCCGAGGAAACCGGTGACGACGGTGACCGGGAGCCGGCCGGCGAGCGGGTCGCGTGCGCTCAGATCGTCATCTCCAGGATGTACAGGCCGCCGGCGAACCGGTCGACCGTGAACACGATCCCGCGATCGTCGACGTACACGTCGTTCAGCTGGATCGCGCCGACCGGCGAGAGCTTCGGCGCGCCGGGCACGAAGTACGCGACTTCCTGCGGCTGATAAGGGTTCGACACGTCGTAGGCGCGCACGCCGGCGTTGAAGAACGAGCCGATGACGATGTCCTCGGAGTGCCAGGAGGTCGGCACCGGCAGGTTCTCGTGCAGGTTATGCGCGCCGAAGCGCCCGCCGCGCTTCGCGAACGCGTCGTACGGCGGCATCGGGAAGGTCGCGATCGGCACCGGGTTTGCCTCGACGCGCGCGTCGAGCACCCAGACGAGCTTCGGCCAGTCGGCGCCGCCGTCCTGCACGCACTCGTCGCTCGCGATCCAGAGGCCGCGCGAGAAGAGCGGCAGCACCGTGTGCAGGAAGCCGTTGAACGGCGGCGAATGGTTCCAGCGCGTCACGAGCTTCGGGCGCGCCTTGTCGGCGATGTCGAGCACCACGAGTCCGCCGTCGATGTAGCCCACGTAGGCGCGGTCCGGCCGTTGCGGAAAGACGTTGGTGTTGTGCGCGCGGAAGCCCACATCGAACTTCGCGGGCAGCCGTGCGGGCGGGGGCGCGTCGTCGCCGTCACGCGTGCCCGGCAGCCACCAGCGCCCGATTTCCTTGTGGCTGCAACGGATTGCGCACATCGACGACGCGGTAGAACTGGTCGTCCTTCGGGTTGCGCGGCTTGAAGTCGGCGGCGCCGCCAGAAAGATGGATGTATTCGCCGTCGACGAACCACAGCGCGTGCACGCCGCGCGAATGCGGGCCCGAGGCGTCGAAATGCGCGATGCGCTTCGGCTGCTCGGGCTCGCTCACGTCGAAGAGATCGAACCCCGCCGGCTGGATGTTCACCCCGCTCGTCTGGTAGGCCACGGCCATGACGTCGCCGACCACGTCGAGCGAGTTCGAGCGCATCTTCGCGTGCGGGAGATCGGTCTGCACGATCACCTTCGGCGCGCGCGGGTCGGTCACGTCCACGCCGGTGAAGTTCTTCGGCGCCGATTCGTGGGCGAGCCAGAGGACGCGGCGCCCGTCGCGCGTCTGCTGCATGCCCATGCCTTCGCCGAGGCCGCCGAAGCCGGCAAGCTCGTGGTGCGCGAGAAGCGTCATGTTCAAGGCGAGCGTCTGGTCGGCGCGCGCGGCGGGGGTAAGCGTGGAGGTGGGTTTCATGTCCGGTCTCGATCAGCGACGCGAATTGCGGGAACGACGCGGCAGCCCGGCCATCGCACCGAGCACTGCGCACACCGACCCGGTGTCTTCCTTCGCGAAGCCCTCGGCGATCGCAGCGGTGTAGATCGGCGCCGATGCGGCGAAGAGCGGGGTCGGGCAACCGAGCTTCGTGGCGTACTCGCCGATGATGTGCATGTCCTTTTGCCACACCTCGACCTTCATGGTGGCTTCCGAGTAATCGTCGGCCACCATCATCGGCCCGCGCACCTGGAACATCCGCGAGGTGCCGGCGCCGTCGCCGATCACCTTCAGCGTCTGCGCCGGGTCAAGTCCGGCCTTGCGCGCGAGCACCATCGCCTCGGCTGCGGCGACGTTGTGAATCGCGACGAGCAGGTTGGCGACGTACTTCATCTTCGACCCGTTGCCGAATGCACCGAGGTAGTGGTGCCCGCGCGCGATTCCCTCGAACACGGGCACGCACTGCCGGTAGGCGGCGCGCAGCCCGCTGGCGTACACGAGCAGGTCCTTCGTGCGCGCCTGCGCGCCCGTCCCCGAGAGCGGGCAGTCGAGGAGCGTGGCGCCGCTGCGCTCCACGACGTTGCGCGCGGCCTCCTTCACCTCGAGCGGCATGGTGCTCGTTTCGACGACGATCAAGCCCTTGCGTTTCGCCTTCGCGATCTCCGCGCTCACTGCGGCGAGCGCGGCAACCGAGGGCAGCGACGTAATCACGATGCCCGCGCGCCGCGCCACGTCGGCGCCCGAGCGGGCGGCGACGCCGCCGGCGCGCGCGTGCGCCCGTCGCGCCGCCGGTGCGACGTCGTAGCCGACCACCTTGAAGCCCGCCTTGAGCAGGTTCGACGCCATCGCCCCGCCCATGATGCCGAGGCCGATCACTCCGACGGTCAATGCCATGGTTCAGCGCTCCGCTTCAAGGGATGATTACGGACGAGCCGACGGTCCGCCCGGCCTCAAGATCGCTGTGCGCTTTGACGGTGTCCGCGAGCGTATAGCGCTGCCCGATGTTCACATTGATTGCCCCGCGCCGCCACAGATCGAAGACCGCGGTTGCGGAGGCGACCAGTTCTTCGCGCGCCGCCGTGTAGGTCACAAGCGTGGGCCGGGTGAAGTAGAGCGAGCCGAGCTTCTGCAGCGTCGCCGCTTCGACGGGCGGTGGGGCGCCGGTCGTCGTCCCGAACGAGACGAAGAAGCCGCGCGGCCTCAGGCACTTCAGCGACGCGTCGAACGTTGCCTTGCCGACGGAGTCGTACACGACCGGCACGCCGACGCCGCCGGTGATCGACTTGACCCGCTCGACGACGTCCTCCCTGGTGCGGTCGATGACCTCGGCGTAGCCGTTCTCGCGCGCGAGCCGGCACTTGTCCGCCCCCGCCGTTACGCCGATCATCTTCGCGCCGAGGTGCTTCCCCCATTGGCCCGCGAAGAGGCCAACGCCGCCCGCGGCGGCGTGGAACAGCGCGTGCTCGCCCGCCTTCAGCGGATAGCAGCGGTTGAGCAGGTACTCCACCGTCATCGCCTTCAGCATCATCGCGGCGGCCTGCTCCTCGGGCATGCCGTCGGGAAGCTTGACCACGCGCGCGGCCGTCACGACACGGCGGTCGGCGTACGCGCCCACCGCGCCGCCCGCGTAGGCAACCCGGTCGCCGACCTTCACGTCCTTCACGTCCGGCCCGACCTTCTCGACGACGCCGGCCGCCTCCGTCCCGACGCCGCTCGGCAGCGGCAGCGGATAGAAGCCGGAGCGCTGATAGACGTCCTGGTAATTGAGACCGATCGCCTTGTGCCGGACGAGGATCTCCCCGGCACCGGGATCGGCGATCTCGACGGTCTCGAGTTTCAGGACTTCAGGGCCGCCGGGAGCGGCGAATCGGACGACGCGTGCTTTCGTGGTCATGAGCGGCTCGGGAGGTCGGGGCGCGCATCATCGCGCGGGAGCGTTACCATGTCGAGTGCCGCGAACGGTCCGGCGCACAACGCCATCGGAGCCGAACCATGCCCGCCTACTGGGTCGCCCGCTCCCGGATCGACGATCCGGTCCAGTACAAGAAGTACACCGACCTCGTGCCGGCGATCATCGCGCGCCACGGCGGGAAAGTGCTCGCGCGCGGGGGAAAGTTCCGCGTCATGGAGGGCCCGGATACCTTCCGGCGCTTCATCGTCATAGAATTCCCGACCTTCGAGCAGGCGGTGGCCTGCTTCGAATCGCAGGAGTACCAGGATGCCGCCGCGTTCCGCAAGGCGGGGGGCGGCATCGTGGAGAACGTCATTGTCGACGGCGGCGACGCGACGCCGCGCTAGACCGAGTCACGACACAGGAAAGGATCCGCAATGGAGTACGTCATCCCCGCGCCCCAGATTCCCTCGCTCAGCGTCGAGGGCACCAACGCGCGCTTCCCCGTCGGGCGCATTTTCTGCGTCGGCCGCAACTACGCCGAGCACGCGCGCGAGATGGGCCACGACCCGAACCGCGAGCCGCCGTTCTTCTTCATGAAGCCGGGCACGGCGATCCTCGAGGGCAAGGACTTCCCGTATCCCTCGCAGACGAAGGACGTGCACCACGAGATGGAGCTCGTCGTCGCGCTCGGCAAGGGCGGGGCGAACATCCCCGAGGGGAAGGCGCTCGAGCACATCTACGGCTACGCAGTCGGGCTCGACATGACGCGCCGCGACCTCCAGGGCGAGGCGAAGAAGATGGGCCGGCCGTGGGACACCGGCAAGGCGTTCGACCACTCGGCCCCGTGCTCGGCGATCGTGCCGGCGTCGAAGATCGGCCACCCGGCGAAGGGCGCCGTGGTCCTCGAGGTCAACGGCCAGGTGAAGCAGAAAGGCGACCTCGCGGAGCTGATCTGGAAGATCCCGGAGATGATCGCTTTCCTCTCGACCCTGTTCGAGCTGAAGCCCGGCGATCTGATCTTCACCGGAACGCCCGCGGGCGTCGGCCCGGTGCAGAAGGGCGACACCCTGAAGGGCAGCGTCGCCGGCGTCGGGACGATCACGTTCAAAGTCGCCTAACGCTCCGTCCGGAGGCTGCCATGCCGCTCTCGCATCTCGAGCACTTCCTGATCCAGACCGCCGACCTCCAGGCCACGCGCGACTGGTACGTGCGCGTGCTCGGGATGAAGGAGGGCTGGCATCCGGACTTCAAGTTCCCGGTGGTCTGGCTCTACATCGGGGAGAAGGACGTGCTGCACCTCACCGAGGGCGGCGCGAACGTGTCCGAGAACCGCAAGAGGTATCTCGGCCAGCAGTCCACCGACGTGCACGGCAGCGGCGTGGTGGACCACGTCGCCTTCCGCGCCACCGGCCTGCCCGACATGCTGGCGCACCTCGAGCGCGAAGGCATCGAGTTCACGCGGCGGATGGTGAGCGACCAGGGGCTCTACCAGCTCTTCCTGCACGACCCGAATGGCGTGAAGGTCGAGCTCAACTTCGCCAACAGCGAAGCACTCCAGCACGGCATCAAGCCGGAGCTCAAGGCGAGCGAGTTGACGAATTGAGGCGGGTGCCCCGCTCAACCGGGGCGCTTGGCGCTTGCGCGCTTCTCGAGCCGCTCGAGCGCGACCGGCGCGCGCGCGTGCGTGCCCTCGCCGATCAGCTCGACGCCGTCGTGCGCCTGCACCGTGAAGAGAACGAGGCGGTCGGTCTTGCCCGTTACCGTCGCAGTGGCGGTCACCGTGCAGCCGAGCGGCGTGGCGGCGAGGTGCTTCACGTTGACCTCGTAGCCGACCGACACCCAGCCGGCGGGCAGATACCCCGCGATGGCTCGCGTCGCCGCGACTTCCATCGCGTAGATCATGAACGGGGTGCCGAACACCGCCGGCATCTCATCGTGATAATGCTTGACGGTGGACTCCGGGCGCACCTCAAGCGCGAAAGTCGCGGCGGCTCCCACCGGAATCGCGTCGGTCGCGCTCATGCGGTATGCAGAAACTCTCCGAGCAGCGCGGCCAGCCGCTCCGGCGCTTCCTCCGGGACGAAGTGGCCGCACTCCGGGATCGCTTCGACGCGCAGGTTGGATGCGACCGGCTCGATCATCCGCTGCATCGCCGGGCCGAGCCAGTCGCCGCCGCCGATTGCCAATACCGGCATCGTGAGCTTCCCCGCCGCGGCGCTCGCCCGGTTCTGCGCGGCGGTGTCGAAGATCGCGCGGTAGTAGCCGAAGCCCGCCGCCATCGCGCCGGGCGCGGAGTAGATCCGCACGTACTCGTCGAGCGCGGCCGCGTCGATCGCATCCTTGCGCGTGGTGCGGGCGCGAAAGAGCCAGTCGAGGTAGAACCGCTCCCGCCCCGCGATCAGCGCCGCGGGCAGGTCCTCGAGCGCGTTGAAGTAGAAGTGCCAGGTCATCTTCACGCGCTCGGGAGTGAGCGCGTAGACGTCGCCCGGCGTGATACCCGGAATCGCCGCGTCGATCAGTGCCAACCGCTTCAACTTCTGCGGATAACGCGCCGCGTACGCGTACGCAATCCATGCGCCGATGTCGTAGCCGACCAGCGCGAACCGCGCGATGCCGAGCGCGTCCGCGAGCTCGTCGATGCACACGGCGATATTGGCCGCGTCGTACCCGTCGCTCGGGGGCTCGGAATCGCCGAGCCCGGGCGGATCCACTGCGATGATGCGGCGTCCCTTCGCGATCCCGGGCAGGACGCTGCGCCACAGGTAGCTCGATTGCGGCCAGCCGCTCACCAGAATCACCGGCTCGCCCGCACCCGCGGCGTAGCACCGGATCCGCCGCCCGCGCGCGGTGACGTCGCGGGGCGGGTAGAGGCGCCGGAACGACTCGACGGTCACGCGCGGCGCTCAACGCCCGCCGGAGACGTCGAGGATCGCGCCGTGCACATAGGACGCCGCTTCCGAGCACAGCCACACCGCCGCCTCGGCGATCTCAATCGGGAAGCCCGCGCGGCCGATCGGCACGGTCGGCCCCACCGAGCGGATGGTCGCGTCGCCGCCATGCACCTGGTGGATGTCGGTCACGATCAGGCCCGGCCGGATCGCGTTGACGCGAATGCCTTCCTTGCCGACTTCCTTCGCGAGTCCGACGGTGAAGCTGTCGATGGCGCCCTTGCTCGCGGCGTAGTGCGACTCCATCGGCAGCCCGCCGTGCCGCGCCGCGGCCGACGAGATGCTCACGATCGCGCCGCCCTTGCCGCCGTGCTGCGTGGACATGCGCCGGATCGCCTCGCGGGCACAGTAAAAGTAGCTGAAGGTGTTCACGGCAAACACCTGCGCGAGCACCGCGTCGTCCAGCTCGTCGAGCCGGCACTGGCGCCCGATGATGCCTGCGTTGTTCACCAGCGCATCGACCTTTCCCAGTCGGCGGTCGGTTTCCTCGAACAGCCGCTTCGCCTCGGCGGGTTGCGCGACATCGGCCTGGACCGCGATTGCCTTGCCGCCGGCGCCGGCGATGCGCGCGACGACCTGCTCGGCCGCGTCCTTGCTGTGCGCGTAGTTGACGCAGACCGCGTAGCCCCGGTTGCCAGCGAGCTCCGCGATCGCGGCGCCGATGCCCTTGCCGGCGCCCGTGACGATCATGACCTGGGACATCAGCGGATCTTCGAGTAGCTCGTCGGCTGCAGGATGTAGTTCGTGGTATGGGCCAGAATCGGCCCGTCCTTCTCGGAAGCGGCCCGCGCCGCGATCCAGTCGGGATCGTTCATGAAGGTGTTCCACTTCTTCTCGCGCTCGGCGAGGCTCTCCCACTCGAGGAGGTAATAGAGGTCGTGATTGGTGGCGCCGATCGCCACCGTCCAGAAGCCGACCTGGCGGATGCCGTGCTTCTCCCACATCTTAAGCGTCGTCCCTTCGAAGCGCTTGTTGAGCGCAGGGAGGCGGCCGGGCAGGCAGTGGTAGATGCGAAGTTCGTGGATCACTCTCGTCTCCTGGTTGTTCAGACTTTGTTAAGCGCCTTGAGGATGCGCTCGGGCGTGAACGGCTGCGTGGTGACACGCGCATTAAGCGGCGCGAGCGCGTCGTTGATCGCGTTCATGACCGCGGCCGGCGCGCCCGCGGTGCCCGCCTCGCCGGCGCCCTTCGCGCCGAGCTGCGACTGCTGCGTGGGCGTCTCGATGTGGCCGACGACGATGTCGGGCATCTCGCCCGACATCGGCACGAGATAGTCGGCCATGGTGCCGTTCAGCAGCTGTCCGTTCTCGTCGTAGACGCATTCCTCGAAGAGCGCCGCGCCGATGCCCTGCACGACGCCGCCGCGCACCTGCTCGTCGACCAGCATCGGATTGATGACCGTGCCGGAGTCGTCGATCGCCCAGTGCTTGAGCAGCCGCACGAAGCCGGTGTCGACGTCGACCTCGAGGTACGAGGCGTGGATGCCGTTCGTGAACGAGAAACCGTACTCGCGCGGCGTGTAGTGCCGCGTGACGGTCAGCTCGGACTGGAACTTCGGCGGCAGCGTGTCGGGCCGGAAGTAGGCGACCCGCCCGAGCTCCACCAGCGGCAGCTTCGACTCGAGCGTGAGCTTGTTGACCACCTCGTTGTTGACGATGTCGAGCTCGGCCTTGTCCATGTTGAGGATCGCCGCCGCGACGTCGAGGATGTTCGAGCGCAGCGCGCGTCCGGCCTGCAGCACCGCCTCGCCGCCGATCGCGGCGCCGCGCGAGGCCCACGTGCCGCCGCCGTAGGGGGTGACACCGGTATCGCCGGTCATGACGCGCACCTTGTCCATCGTGACGCCGACGGCGCTCGCCGCGATCTGCGCGAAGATGCCCTCGGTCCCCTGGCCCTGCTCGGTGACGCTGCCGATGCACGTCACCATTCCGGTCGGCTCGAGGCGCAGGGTCGCGCCGTCCTGCGCCGAGATGCGCGCACCGCCGACGCCGTAGAACGCGGGCGAGGGCCCGGTCACCTCGATGATCGCCGCAAGCCCGATCCCGCGGTAAACATGCTTCTTGCGCAGCGCCGCCTGCTCGGCGCGCAGCTTGTTGTAGTCCATCATCGCGAGCAGCTTGTCGAGCGTCTTGTGGTGCGACAGGCGCTCGAACTTGATGCCCGACGGGAACGTGTACGGATAGGCGTCGTCGGCGATGAGGTTCTTGCGCCGGAAGTCGGCCGGATCCATGCCGAGCTTCGCGGCCGCGAGGTCGACGATCCCCTCGGTGAGCGCGGCGGCGATCGGGTGCCCGACCGCGCGGTACTGGCAGGTCACGTTCTTGTTGGTGAACACGACGTGCATCTTCGCCCGGTACTGCTGGTGCGTGTACGGGCCGCCGGTGAGGTTGACGACCTGGTTGCCCTCGATGCCGCTCGTGCGCGGGTACACCGAGTACGGCCCGATCGCGGTCAGGTCGTCGAGGTCGAACGCCAGGATCTGGCCGTCCTTGCGGCACGCGAGCCGCACCTTCGCGCGGTGCTCGCGGGCGTGGATGTCGGTGAGGAACGACTCGAGCCGGTCGGCGACGAACTTCACCGGGCGGCGCAGGATGACCGAGATCGCCGCGGTCGCCATCTCGTCGGGATAGACGTGCACCTTGATGCCGAACGAGCCGCCGACGTCCTTGCAGATCACCCGCACGTTCGCCTCGGGAATGCCGAGGTGACGCGAGAAGATGTCCTGCATCATGTGCGGCGCCTGCGTCGCGTGATACACGGTGAGCGAATGGTCCGCCGCGTTGTAGTCGGCCAGGATCGACCGCGTCTCCATGCAGACGCCGGTGTGGCGCGCGAAGCCGAACGTCTCCTCGACCACGAGATCCGCGCTTGCGAACGCGGCGTCGACGGCGCCCGTGTCGAGCTCGCGCTTGAAGCAGATGTTGTCGCCCAGATCGGGGTGGATGACATAGCGGTTCGAGAGCGCGTCCTCCATGTCGGTGACGACCGGCAGCTCTTCCCACTCGGCCTCGACGTGCGCGGCCGCGTCCTCGCCCTGCTCGCGCGTCTCGGCGACGATCGCAGCGACGGCTTCGCCCTGCCAGCACGCGCGCTCGATCGCGATCGCGTACTGCGGCGGCGACTTGATGCCCTTCAGGTGCGCGAGCACCGCGACCCACGGCGTGCAGTACTCGGCCACCGCGCGGCCGTCGAAGCACGCGATCACGCCGGGCTGGCGTGCGGCCTGCGTGAGATCGAGCCGCTTGACCTTCGCGTGCGCATGCGGGCTGCGGAAGAAGACGACGTGCGCGAGCCGCGCGAAGCGCAGGTCGTCGACGAAGGCGCCGCGGCCCTGCAGCAGGCGCTTCGCGTTCGGGCGCGGCACGCTCTGCCCGATGTAGCCCTTGTCGGTCTGCGTGCCGGGCGCATGCAGGGGAAGTTCGGCGCGCGCGTTCATCGCTTCGCTCCCTTCGCGTTCTCGAGCACCTCCTGCACCGCGTCCACGATGGCGTGGTAGCCGGTGCAACGGCAGTAGTTGCCCGACAGGTACTCGCGGATCTCGTCGCGCGACGCGGTCGGCTTGGTGCGGACCAGGTCCTGCGCGGCGATCAGCATCCCGGGCGTGCAGAACCCGCACTGGAGCGCGTTGTGCTCGTGGAACGCTTTCTGCAGGGCGGCCAGTTCGCCCGAGTCGGAGAGCCCTTCGATCGTGTCGACCTTGCGGCCGTGCGCCTGCACCGCGAGCATGAGGCACCCGCGCAGGATCTCGCCGTCCACGCGGATCGTGCAGGCGCCGCAGACGCCGTGCTCGCAGCCGATGTGCGAGCCGGTCAGGCCGACCGTGTCGCGCAGGAAATCGATCAGGTGCTGCCGGGCGGGCACGCGCCGCGTGACCGGCGTGCCGTTGACGGTGATGGTGGTTTCGATCGTCGTGTCCATAGCTAGGAAGCGAGAGCCGAGAGCGCCCGGCCGCACAGCACGCGGGCAAGGTGGAGTTTGGTGGCCGGCGAGCCGTTGAGATCGCCCATCGGAGCGAGATCCTTGGCGAGCGCAGCCTGTGCCGCTGCGATCGTTTCGGCACCGACCTTCTTGCCTTCGATCGCGGCCATCGAATGCTTCGCCAGGATCGGCGTCGGACCCGCACCGATGAATGCGAGCCGCACGTCCGAGAGCGTGCCGCCGGCCGCCTTCGCCAGTGCCGCGACGCCGACGATCGCGTAGTCGCCGTGCCGACGCGCGAGTTCCAGGAACGCGCTCCGGTAGCCCGCGCCCGGGAGCGGGAACTCGGCGGCGGTGATCACTTCGCCGGCGCCAAGCGCGGTCTCGAACAGGCCGCGATAGAACTCGCGCGCCTTCACGCGCCGCTCGCCGCTCTGCGCCGCGATCACGATCGTCGCGTCGAGCGCGATGCAGCACGCCGGCCATTCCGCGGCCGGATCGCCGTGCGCAAGGCTGCCGCCGAGGGTGCCGGCGTTGCGGATCGCGACGTGTGCGATGTGCGGGGCGGCCTGCGCGAGAAGCGGCAGGTGCCGGGCGATCTCGGGCGACCGCTCGATCGCGCGGTGCGTAGTCAACGCGCCGATGCGCAGCGTGTTGCCCTTGACCGCGATGCCGGCCAGCCCGGGCACGGCGGTGATGTCGATGAGAAGCGCGGGCGACGAGAGCCGCATGTTGAGCGTGGCGAGCAGCGTCTGCCCGCCGGCGAGCAGCTTCGCGTCCTCGCCGTGCTGCTCGGCGAGCGCGAGCACTTCGTCGAGCGAGCGCGGCTTCGCGTACGCGAAAGACGGGGCTTTCACGACGGACCTCCTTCGATCTCAGTTCGACACGAGGGGACACCTCCCCTCGTGCTCTCCTAAGTCACGGCCTCCCGGTGAATCCGGGAGGCCCTCTGGGACGTTCGGCGCGTCCGCGCCGGAACGGGCGTTCTTGTGGCCGGTAGTGTGCCATCTGTTGCGCTGCGGACGAAAGGTCTACGATCGGGGCATGATGCACGAGACGCTGCTGCTGGTCGGCGAGGCGCTCGCGAGGTACGGCTTCCCGGAAGGTCATCCGCTCGGCGTGGACCGGCAGGGTGCGTTCCTTGCCGAGGCGGTGGCGCACGGTCTGGACCGCCGGGTCGCGATTATTGCGCCGCGGCTGGCGACCCGCGCCGAGATCGAGCGCTTCCACAGCGCCGACCACGTGAACTGGGTCGAGATCCGCTCGCGCATCGGCGAGGGCTACCTCGACTACGGCGACACGCCGGCGTTCCCCGGCTGCTTCGAGATCGCGTCCGCGGTGGCCGGCACGGCGCTCGAGGGGCTGGAACGGATCATGTCGGGGAAGGCGGTGCGGAGCTTCCAGGCGATTGGCGGCCTGCACCACGCGCGCCGCAGCCGCTCGGCCGGCTTTTGCGTCTTCAACGATCTCGGCGTGGTCATCGACAGCCTGCGCTCGCGCTTCGGCATCGCGCGCATCGGCTACGTCGACATCGACGTGCATCACGGGGACGGGATCTACTACCCGTACGAGGCCGACCCGGACCTGATCGTCGTCGACATCCACGAGGACGGCAATTTTCTCTACCCGGGCACCGGCCATGCGCACGAGATCGGCCGCGGCGAGGCCGAGGGCACGAAGCTGAACCTGCCGCTCGCGCCCGGGTCGGGCGATCGCGAATTCTTCGTCGCCTGGGAGAAGGGTCTCGAGCACTTGCGGCATTTCAAGCCGCAATTCCTGATTCTCCAATGCGGCGCGGACGGGCTCGCCGGCGATCCGCTCGCCGACCTGCGTTGCACGCCGGCCGTCCACGCGCGTGTCGCGCGCGACGTCCGGAAGCTCGCCGACGAGACGTGCAACGGGCGATTGATGGCGTTCGGCGGCGGCGGGTACGCGCTGCGCAACCTCGCCGCCGCGTGGACGGCCGTGCTCGGCGAGATGGTCTAGGGAATGTCTGAATAAAGGGGGATGCCTCCCCCTTTGACCCCCTATGTCAGTGGAAGCCCTGCTTCATTCCTCGAATGAACCAGAGCGTCCCTAGCGCGGCTTCTTCGCGCGCTTGGGCGGCTCGGGCCACACGCCCGCGCGCTCGAGCTCGGCCATGGACTCGGCGGTGAACTCCGCGCGCGGCTCGTTGCCGCCGATCACGAACATGAGGATCGAGGGCTTGTTCTTCGGTCCCTTCGTGACGTTCATGAAACGGCGGTTCGCGCCTGGCGGGAACGAGATCACGTCGAGCGGCTTCAGCTCGACGTGCTCGATCCTGCCCTTCTCGTTCTCCCAGCTGCAGCGCCACGTCCCGGTCATCGCGATGAACGTCTCGTTGGTGTCGTGGTTGTGCAGCATCGGCCCCTTGCCGGGCAGCGCGCGACAGTAGCCGAGGTTGAAGCCCTCGGAGATCTTGATTGCGGCGTTGCGCGAAGACTGGGCGCCGACCGGCGATTGCATGCCTTCGCCCTCGCCGGGCGGCGGCTGGAACCCGATGACGTTGTAGAGGGTGCGCTCGCACCCGGGCATCTTGCTGTCGGGCAGCCCGCCGTCGAAGCCCTTCAGCTTCGAGAAGCGCGCGACGCGCTTCATCATGTCCTTGCGCGAGACGCGGATGCGGGACAGGGTCTCCTGGTAGGCCATCGCTCTCCTCCGTGAAGTGGCGCGGCGCGTCTGCGCAGTTGACGCGCGGACGCCGCGGGCGCCTAGATTATCAGCCGATAAACCTTAACGGAAGACGATGAGCAAACGCGCGCTGGTGATCGGCGGCTCGCTCGGCGGGCTGTTCGCCGCCAACCTGCTCCTGCGGGCGGGCTGGCGGGTCGACGTGTACGAGAAGACGGGCGAGGCGCTCGCGGCCCGCGGCGCCGGGCTCGCCACCCACCCCGAGCTCATGCGCGCGCTCGAGCGCGCCGGTGCGCCACTCGACGAGTCGGTCGGCGTGCGCGTCCGGCGACGCGTCGCGCTCGCACGCGACGGTACCGTCGCCGGTACCCGCGACCTGCCGCAGGTGATGACCGCGTGGGGGCGCATCTACCGGCTGCTGAAGGACGTCTTTCCGCCCGAGCGGTACCACTTCGGACGCGGCGTCGCGCGGGTCGAGAGCCGCGCGGACCGGGTGATCGCGACGTTCGAGGACGGCGCGCAGGAGGAGGGCGAGCTGCTCGTGGCGGCCGACGGCATTCGCTCGACCGTGCGCATGCAGCTCGCGCCCGACGTGCGCCCGCAGTACGCCGGCTATGTCGCCTGGCGCGGACTGATCGAGGAACACGCGTTCCCGCCGGCGCTTCGCGACGAGATCTTCGAGGACTTCGTGTTCGGTTTGCCGCCGCACGAGCAGATCGTCACGTATCCGGTCGCCGGAAAGGACAACACGACGCGCCGCGGCGAGCGCCGGTACAACTTCGTCTGGTATCGGCCGGCCGACGAGGCCGATCGCCTGCCGTGGCTGCTCACCGACGTGAACGGGACCCGGCACGAGGGCCAGATCCCGCCGCATCTGATCCGACCGGACGTGATCGCCGCGATGCGGCGCGACGCGGGCGCGATCCTCGCGCCGCAGATCGCCAAGGTGATCGAGCTCACCGAGACGCCGTTCATCCAGCCGATCTACGACCTCGAGTCGCCGCGTCTCGCGTTCGGCCGCGTCGCGACGCTCGGCGACGCCGCGTTCGTCGCACGGCCGCACGTCGGCATGGGCGTGCTGAAGGCGGGCGACGACGCGATCGCGCTCGTCGACCGGCTCGGCGAGCACGGCGACGACGTGGCCGCGGCGGTGGCGGCGTACGAGCGCGACCGCCAGCCCTACGGCATGAAGTGCATCGCGCGCGCGCGCCACCTCGGGGCATACTTGCAGGCGCAGATCCGCTCGGGCGCCGAGCGCGAGATGGCCGAGCGCTATCGCACCACCGAGGCGGTGCTGCGCGAGACGGCGATCAGCCCGAGCGAGATCGAGGGACTGCATTGATGGAGGGTTGAATGGTTCGCGTCGCAGTCGTCGGGCTCGGTTGGTGGGGCCGCATCATCGTGCAGCTCCTGAAGGCGAGCACCAAGATCCGGGCGGTGAAGGGCATCGATCCGAGCCCGCTCGCCGCGCCGTTCGCGCGCGAGCAGGGGCTCCCGCTCGCTGCCGAGCTGGGCGACGCGCTTTCGGACCGCGGGGTCGACGCGGTCGTGCTGTGCACGCCGCACTCGTTGCACACCGATCAGATCGTCGCAGCGGCGAACGCGCGCAAGCACGTCTTCTGCGAAAAGCCGCTGTCGCTCTCGCGCAGCGAGGTCCTGCGCGCGATCGATGCGGTGAAGGCGAACGGCGTGCAGATCGCCGTCGGCCACGAGAAGCGCTTCGAGCCGCCGGTCATGGAAGTCGCGCGGCTCGCCGAGAGCGGCGCGCTCGGGACGCTGCTGCAGATCGAGGCGAACTTCAGCCAGGACAAGTTTCTCACCATGCCGCTCGACAACTGGCGCGTCTCGGCGAAGGACGCGCCGGCGGGTCCGCTCACTGCCACCGGCATTCACCTCGTCGATCTGTCGGTGCGCTTCCTCGGACCGGCGCAGAGCGTGTACGCGAGCGTGAAGCAGCTCGGCAGCGCGCTCGCGAACGGCGACACGCTCGCGATTCTGGCGAACTTCAAGAGCGGCGGGCACGCGCTGATCAGCGCCGTGCTCGCGACGCCGTTCGACGGGCGCGTCGCCGTGTACGGCTCGAAGGGCTGGGCCGAGGTGCGCGACAAGGCGCACCCCGAATCACCGCAGGGCTGGACGCTCACCACCGCGCTGCGCGGCGAGGAGAAACGCACCGTCGACTATCCGCCTGCGCCGGCCGTGCTCGCGAATCTGGAAGCGTTCGCCGACGCGATCGAGGGCCGTGCAGCCTATCCGGTGCCGCACGAGCAGATGATTGGAACGGTATCGGCGCTGGAGGCGATCGTGAAGTCGACGCGAAGCGGGGCCGTGGAGCCGGTCGCCGCCTGATGCCCTGGCCTCAGGGCCGCACGGCTCGCTTCATCTCGCGCGCCTCGCGCCTCACGAGTGCACGCAGCACCTTCGGCGCGCCGCCGAGCATGCTGTCGACCGCGTGCTCGATCGTCTGCTCCGGCGCGTTGCGCGCCTTCGCCTTGTAGATGAACTTGCGCACGCCGTAATAGAAGATGCCGGCGTGCAGGACCCAGACGAGCTCGATCTCCTCCGGCTTGATCGGCACCTCGTCCTCGCCGGGCAGGCCGAGCTCGGCGCGCAGCTCCAGGCAGATCCGCCGGAACAGCAGCCGCTCGAGAAGCTCGATGTAGCGCCGGTTGATGTCCATGCCGGCGAGGCCCGAGTACATGTAGAGGCGGATCCACTCGGGCCGGAAGATCACCGCGCTGTAGCGGCGGTAGAACTCGATCAGCCGGTCGCGCAGGCGCTGGCTGCGATCCTCGAGCAGCGTCTCCCAGGTCGGGTCCCAGCGCGCCAGGAACACCTCACGGTACACGCGCTCGATCAGCGCCTGCTTCGACGGGAAATAGCGGTAGAGGAGCGGCTGGGTGATGCCGAGCCGGCGCGAGAGCTCGCGCGTCTGTCCGCCGAAGCCGACCTCGGCGAAATAGCGTACCGCCCCGTCGACGATGAGGCGTTCGCGCTCGGCCGGCGAGAGGCGCGTGCGGCGCGGCTTCGCGGGTGCGCCGCGGGAACCGCCGGCCGTCTTCGCGACCCGTTCGCTCGTCACTGCGGCGGCGGAACCTGGGTCCTGTACCAGTCGAGGATGCGCTCGCCGGGCCACAGCACGACGTCGGTCCGGGCGCGGATGTGCTCGTAGAGCCGCTCGAGGTAACCGATGCGATGCGGCACGCCCGAGATGTAAGGGTGCACGCTGATCGCCATCACGCGCGTGATCGTCGCGCTCTCCGCGTACAGGCGGTCGAAGTGGTCGATACCGCGCCGCAGCATCTCCTCCGAGCCGTGATGCTGGATCAGCATCATCGGAATGTCGTTGGTTTCGACCGTGTAGGGCACCGACACGACCGGTCCCTTGCGCGTGCGGATGTACGCCGGCTGGTCGTCGAACACCCAGTCGGCGACGTACTCGATGCCTTCCTCGGCGAGGAGATCGATCGTGTCGTAGGTCTCCGTGAGGCCGGGGCTCTCCCAGCCGCGCGGCGCCGTGCCGGTGAATTGGCGGATCGCCGCGACCGTGTCCCGGATCGCGACGCGCTGATCCTCCACCTTGTGCATCGGACCCTGCACCCAGCCGTGGCCCATGAACTCCCAGCCGGCGTCCTTCGCCGCCTGCGCGACGCGCGGATAGTTGCGGCACACGATCCCGTTGATCGCGAGCGTGGGCGTGATGCCGTACCTGCGCATGCAGTCGTACAGCCGCCAGAAGCCGACCCGCATCCCGTACTCGTGCCACGCCCAGTTCGGCAGATCGGGCAGCAGCGGCTGGCCCATCGGCGGCGGCAGCACCGTGCGCGGCATCGGCCGCTCGATGCCCCAGTCCTCGACGTTCACGATGGTCCAGACGGCCATGCGCGCGCCGTCGGGCAGCTTGAGGGGCGGCCGGTCGACGATCGCGCTGTACGGAACGCGCTCGCGCGGCAGCGGAGGGGCGTTGGTCATGGGTCTTTTCCTCGGGCGACGCTACAGTCCGAGATACAGCTTGCGGATCATCTCGTTGTCGGCGAGATCCTGGCGCGACTTGGCTTCGAACTCGATGTGGCCGTGGACGATCACGTACCCGCGGTCGGCGATGCGGATCGCCTGGTTGAAGTTCTGCTCCGCCATGAGCACCGTGAGGCGGAACATCTTCTTGAGCTCGGCGATCTTCTCGATGGTGCGCGCCACCAGGATCGGCGCGAGCCCGACCGAGGGCTCGTCCACGAGCAGGATGCGCGGTGCGCTCATCAATGCGCGCGCAAGCGCGACCATCTGCTGCTCGCCGCCGGACATGCTGCCCGCCAGCTGCTTGCGCCGCTCGGCGAGGCGCGGGAACGCCTCGTAGCAGAACAGCAGGTTCTCGGCGAGCTTGCCGCGCGCCTTCGGGCGGTAGGCGCCGAGCAGGAGATTCTCCTCCACGGTCAGCTTCGGGAAGAGGCGCCGGCCCTCGGGGACGAGCGCGATGCCGAGATCGACGACCTGCTCGGGCGCGAGACCCACGAGGTCGTGCTGTACGCCGTCGATCTCGGCGACGATGCGGCCCGCGCTCGGGCTTCACGAAGCCCATCACCGCCTTCATCAGGGTGCTCTTGCCGTTGCCGTTCGTGCCGAGCAGCGCAACGGTCTCGCCGTCATCCACGTGGAGCGAGAAGTCCTCCAGCACCTGCACCGGGCCGTACCCGGCGCGTAGGCCTTCGACGGTGATGCTATTCGCCAAGGTAGGCCTTTCGCACTTCGGGGGTGGCGATCACGTCCTTCGGATCGCCGTCGGCGATCTTGCGGCCGGCGTCGAGGCAGACGACGCGCTCGGAGAAGCGCATCACCGCGTGCATGATGTGCTCGATCATGATGATCGTGATCCCGGACTCGTTCAGCTTGAGCAGGATGTCGAGGATCTCGTCGACCTCGGAGCTCGAGAGGCCCGCCATCGCCTCGTCGGAGATCAGCAGGCGCGGCCGCGCGGCCATCGCGCGCGCGAGCTCGAGCTTGCGCAGATCGACCTGCGTCAGCTGGCTCGAGCGCGTCTCCGCCTTGTCGGCCAGGCCGATGCGAGTGAGGATCTCCATCGCCTCGCCGTGCGTGTCGGCGGTGTGGAGCGAGCCCCGGTGCACCACGTACTCGAGCGGCACGATGAGGTTCTCGAGGACCGACATGCTCGAGAACGGCCGCGGCAGCTGGAAGCTGCGCGCGATGCCGAGCCGCGTGCGCCGGTAGGCCGGCAGCCGGGAGATCTCCTGGCCGTCGAACCGGATCGCTCCGGCGTCGTTGAAGAATGCCCCGGAGATGCAGTTGATCAGCGTCGTCTTGCCCGAGCCGTTCGGGCCGATGAGCCCGAATCGCTCGCCGGGACGGATCGCGATGCTGACCTCGGCGAGCGCCGTAAAGCCGCCGAAGTGCTTCGAGACGCCCTGGACCTCGAGCAGCGGCGCGGTCGCTGGACTACCCTCACGCTTCGCGTTCGGGTGTTCGCCCTTGGGGCGGCCCTGCGGGCTCACGCCTTCGCTCCGACCGAGGCTGCCGGCGCGCGCGGACGCCGCAGCTTGCGCACGAGACCGAGGACGCCATCGGGCGCGGCCACCACGAACAGCACGAGGAGCACCCCGACCACGAGCACGTTCAGCTCCGACGAGATCGTGACCGTCACGAGCTGCTGCACCGTGCCGAGCAGCACCGCGCCGATCACCGGACCCAGCCAGTGCGACATGCCGCCGATGATCGGCATGGCGAGCGCGGAGACCGCGTAATTGAGATTGAAGACCGAAGTGGGCTCGATGAACGAGAGGTATTGGGCGAACGGCGCGCCGGCGGCGCCCATCAACGCCCCAGACAGCGTGGCTGCGAAGAGCTTGAGCTTCAGGGTGGGCACGCCGGAGCACTCCGCGGCGCCCTCGTTGTCCCGGATCGCACGCAGGCCCCGGCCGATCCAGGAGGTCTCGACGTAGCGCGCGCAGAACACCGCGATCACCGCGAGCATCGCCATGAGAAAGCAGACCCACTCGAGATAGCTCTGGAACAGCGCCGGCGGGGTGGGTCGCAGGATCGGCAACCCTTTCGCGCCGCCGAGATACGGCGTGTTCACGACGGCGGTCTCGATGACGATCGCGACCGCGACCGTCGCGATCGAGAAGAAGATGCCGCGCAGCCTGAGGCTGAGCGCGCCGACCGCCAGTCCGAGCAGTCCGGACATCGTCGCACCGGCCAGAATCTGCACCAGGATGGGCGCCTCGAACGCCTTGAACAGCGCGACCCCGGTGTACGCACCGACGGCGAAGAACGCGCCGGATCCGAAGTTCACGTAGCCGGCGTAACCGCCGAGGATGTTCCAGGCGGTTGCGAGCACGATGAACTGCAGCACGACGTACGAGGCGAAGAACACGTACTCGTTGGAGATCGCGCGCGTCAACCCGTAGGCGACCGCGAGAAGCACAATTGCGCCGATAACGAAGCGACGGGTGCCGGCGTCCATCTCCTAGCGTCCGAACAGGCCCGCGGGCCGTACCGCGAGCACGATGAGCAGGATGCCGAAGGCAACCGCGGGGGCCCATGCAGCGCCAGCGGTCGACAGCACGATCGACTCGACCACCCCGAGGATGACACCGGCGACGATGGTGCCGGGCACGCTACCGAGGCCGGCGAGCACCACGACACAGAAGGTGCGGCCGATGTAGACGCGGCCGAGCCCGGGATCCACGGGGCCCACGATGATCAGGAGCGCGCCGGTGACCGCAGTCACCGCGGTCGCAAGGCCGAAGGCCAGGCGCTTCACGCGCACCGGGTCCGCCCCCATCAGGCGCAGCGCGCCTTCGTCCTGTGCAACCGCCTTGATCGCGCGACCGATAAACGTGCGCGAAAGGAAGGCCATCAGCGTTGCCATCAGCACGAGCGCAACGCCGAACGCGACGATCATCCGCCACGGCACCCGCATCTCGCCGATCTCCAGGCTCTGGCCGATGTAGGGTGCCTCGACCATGCGCTGGTCGACGCCGAACTGGAGAATCAGGCCGACCTCGACGATGAACGCGACGCCGAAAAAGAACGCCAGCCCGCGCAGGCCGGTATCGGTGCCGCGCCGCTCGAAGGTCACGTAGTAGAACTGGTAGACCGCTAGACCGAAGATGAAGAAGACCGGCATCAGCAGGAGACCGGCGACCAGCGGATCGAGGCCGTAGCCGACGAGCACGTACGCGCCGAACGCGCCGAGGACCAGGAACGCGGGATGCGCGATATGCGGGACGTCCAGGAGACCGAATGCGATCGAGAGCCCCAGGCTCACCGCGGCGTAGAAACAGCCGAGCAGCACGCCGGAGAGCGTCGCCTCGAAGAGAAGCTGGAGATCCAAGCGGTGTCCCGAAACGGTCGGCGCCGCCTCCCCCGGCCGGACGCGCGGCCCGGCCGGTGGGCAGCCGCGCGGGGCGTCCCGCGCGTCGTTCTTCTAAGCGCTTACTTGCGCGCCTTGTCGTACGGCAGAACCTCGCCGGTCTGCATCGCGGCGGGCGCGATGATGACCTGCTTGCCGGGCTGGCGGAACTGCTCGAGGTCCTTGCCCTGGACGCCGCGGAACTGCGCCATCACCATCTTCGGTGTCGCCCACTCGCCGACCGTGTCGTAGCGGATGTTGCCCACGATCGTCTTCATCTCGTTCTTGCGAATGTAGTCGGCGAGGACCTTGTTGTCGAGGCTCTTGGTCGCCGTCACCGCCTGCTCCAGCATCTGGCCGATCGCGTAGTTGTAAGGCGGCAGGTAGAAGCCGAGCGGGTCGACCTTCTCGGCCACCGCGCGGGTGCGGTACTTGGCGAGGAAATCGCGGATGCCCGGGTTGTCGAGCGTCTTCTCCGGCACGTAGCTGTTGTAGTTGACGAAGCCGTTGAGCATGGGCCCGAGCGCTTCCATGATCGGCGCGAACTGCAGGCCGACCATGCCGCCGCCGATCAGCTTGACCGTGGGGCCGACGCCGATCTCGTTCACGGCGCGCACGATCGCGGCCGACTCGCTCGGGTACGAGCAGACGAACACGATGTCCGGCTTCGCGTTGCGGACCGCCCGCATCATCGAGGAGAAGTCGACGGTGTTCGGCGGGTAGTTCTGATCGTAGACGTTCTGCAGACCGATCGCCTTGGCGATCGCCCGCCCGCCGGTACAGAGGTTCTGCGCGAACTCCGCGTCTGCGGCCAGGAACGCGATCGACTTGGCGCCGAGTTTCTTCCCGGCCTCGAGGAACGTCCCGCCCCACGCCACCGCGCCTGCGCCCCACGGTGCGTTGTTGAACCACTTGTCGTGCTTGATCTGGGCGTTGACGTCGAACGAGAAGTTGCCCATGAGCAGCAGGTCGCGCTGCTTCACCAGCGGCATGATCGGCGCGGTCGGGTTGGTCCCGTACGGCGCGATAAGCAGGTCGACTTTGTCGACGTCGAGCAGCTTGGTGTAGATGCCGGGCGTCGTCCCCGGGTTCGACTGGTCGTCGTACGCGATCAGCTGCACCTTGCGGCCGAGCAGCCCGCCTTTCGCATTGACGTCGTCGACCCACATGTTCAGGGCGAGCAACGCGGCCTTGCCGCCGCCGCCGAGCGGGCCGGTCTGGGCGATGCCGATGCCGATCTTGATCGGCTGCTGCGCCGCGGCAAGGCCGGACGCGAGCAGCGCGATTGCCGCAAAAGCAGCGGCGATCAGTTTAATGGGTCTCATTGGATACCTCCTCCTGAACAGGACGACGATGCTGACTGAGGGCTAGTCGGGTGTCAATGAGGGCGGTCTACGCCGCCGCCCGCGCACCGCGGATCGCGGCGTTGATCTTGGGCATCACCTTCTCGGCCATCAGCTCCATCGAACGCCGCGCGAGCCGCTCGTCGACCCAGTCCATGCCGCAGTAGAGCAGGGTGCCGAAGTCGCCGACCTGCTCGCGAAAGGCGAGCAGCTGCTCGGTCACCTGGTCCACTGTGCCGGCCACGACCAGGCGATCGACGATATGGTCGGTCGTCACGGCCGAGTCGGGCATGTCCTTGTCCGGCTTGAACAGGTTGGCGCGGCCGGCGCGGACCAGCTTGAAGCCGAGCTGCTTGTAGTAGAACCGGTAGGGGCTCTGTGCCCCGAACGCGTACTCCCGCGCCGTGCGTTCGTCGTCGGCCACGAAAATCGTCTTCGCCGCGCGCCAGTTGGCCGGGTCGGGGGTGCGGCCGATGCGCTGGCACCCCTCCACGTACTTCGGCCAGTGGGACTTCACCCACTGCGGCAGCAGGAAGTTCGCCGAGATCATGTCCCACCCGCGCGCCGCGGCCTCGGTCACGCCCTTCGAGAACGGCTCGACCGCAGTCACCACGATCGGCGGGTGCGGCGTCTGGAAAGGCTTGAGCATGAGCCCCTGGCCGATGTCGGCGATGACCGTTTTTTCGGTAGAGAGATTCCAGTACTTGCCCTCGCGCTTGATGGCGCCCGCGCTCGCCCACAGCCCCAGCACGTGGTCGATGCACTCGACGAACATCTCGGTCCGGGCCGCGCCCAGGTTGCCGAAGATCTCCCAGTCCGACGGCAGCCCGCCGGGGCTGATGCCGAAGATGAAGCGGCCTTCGAGGATGTTGTCGAGCATCGCGATCTTCGAGGCGATCGCGGCCGGATGGCCGTTCGGCAGGTTGATCGTGCCGGTGCAGAGCTTGATGGTCTTCGTCAGGGGCGCGAGGCTCGCGAGGAACACCGTGCAATCGGTGATCGTCTCGGCGGTGTCGGTGACATGCTCGCCGACGTAGGCCTCCGAGAAGCCGAGCCGGTCGGCGAGCACGATCGCGTCGCGGTCCTCCTTGAGCGTCTGCGCATAGTTGCGCGACGGCGGATGCAGGGGCATCGTGAAATAGCCGAGCTTCATTGCGTTCTCCTTGGGCGAGCGCCGCTCAGGCGGCGTCGACGAGTCGTGCCGGCAGGCAATAGCGCCCGGCACTGTAGACGAGCGGTTCGCCGTCGCGGTAGCCGGCACGCAACACTCGCCCGATGAAAATCACGTGATCTCCGCCGTCGACGGTCCGCTCGGTCCGGCATTCGAACCAGGCGAGCGCGTCGGCGAGGCGCGGCGCGCCGCCGAAGCCGGGGAGGTGGTCCACGCTGCCGAACTTGTGGGCCGCCGCGGTCGCGAACCGGTGGGACAGCGCATGCTGGTCGGCGCCGAGCACGCTCACGGCAAACACCCCGGCGGCCGCGAAGCTCTGGAAGGACGGCGCGGTACGCTGAAGGCACCAGAGGACGAGGGGCGGATCGAGCGATACCGACGCGAACGAGTTGACGGTGAGGCCTTCGAGCTTGCCGTCGGCCGTGCACGTGGTGATGACCGCGACGCCGGTGGCGAATCGCCCGAGCGCGTGGCGGAGCGCGCGCTCGTCGATCTCTTCGCTCAGGTCGAGCCTGCGCTCGGTCATATCCACTCCCGATGGAACCTCACGCGGGCCTCTTGTGTTCGCAGCGGCACGCAGCAGCTACGCCCGACCCGTCGTCCGCGCGCGGCGAGGCGCGTGGCATTCGCCAAGGCTAGCCGTGCCACCCGAGTACCGGAAATTATTTGATCTGCTAGATTGCATCAGGAATCGTTATGGGAGGCCCGGATGTCCGAGAGCCTGCGCGACATGCGCCTGTTCGTCGCCGTCTACGAGGAGCGCTCGTTCACTGCCGCCGCCGCGCGCGAGAAGGCCACGCAGCCGGGGGTCTCGCAGCACATCCGCAAGCTGGAGGACCGGCTCGGGGTGAAGCTGTTCGCGCGCGACGGCGCGGTGCTGCCGACGCCGGCAGGGGACGCGTACTACCGCGGCTGCATCGAGGTCCTGCGCGCCCATGAGGAGGCGGGCCGGGCGCTCGCGCGCTTCGGCGGCGGGCTGGCCGGCGAGATCGTCGTCGGGCTCATGCCGACCGTCACCCGGTGCTCCCTCGCCCCGGCGCTCGCGCGCTTCATGGAGATTCACCCGAACGTCGCGGTGCGCGTCGTCGAGGCCTATAGCGGGATCCTCACCGAGCAGGTGCGCGCGGGCGAGCTCGCGTTCGCGATCGTGCCGCCGGTGCTGGGGGAGGTGGGGCTCAAGAGCCGGTTGTTCCTGCGCACGCCCGAGCTCCTCGTGTCGGGCCGCCGCTCAAGGTTGCAGCACCTCGCGCCGGTGCGCCTCGCCGACCTCGGACCGCTGAACCTCGTCGTGCCGAGCGCGGCGAACGCGCGCCGGCAGCGCATCGAGACCTACCTCGCCGCGAACGGCGTCGCGATCGCCCGCCGGCTCGAGCTCGACACGATGTTCGGCACGCTCGACTTCGTCGCCGGGACCGACTGGGTCACGATCCTCCCGGGGACGATGATGGTCTCGGACATCGAGCAGCGCGAGCTCACGATCAATCCGCTCGTCGATCCGGCGCTCGCCCTCGACCTGGTGCTGATCGAGCCGTCGCGCCGCCCGCTCGCGCCCGCCGCAGAGGCGTTCCTCGAGATCCTGGCCGAAGAATCGCGGCGGCTCGACGCGCGCTGGCAGCCCACCCGTGCGCCGCGGCGCCGGGCGCGCTGAACCGGCGCGGTCACTTCATGTGCAGCTCGATGTCGCACAGGACGGGGTCGCCCTCGCGGGCGATCTCGTTCTCCAGCAGCGCGCCGCAGCCGGGGCAGAAGAACTGCCGGAACACCGGCCGCTCGTCGATGTAGCGCTTCCAGTCGCCGACGTTGGGGTTTGACGCGGCGATCTCGTCGTCGACGCGGACGGCGTGGTCCTTGTAGTTCTCGCGCACCGGCCCGAGGTCGGCGGCGCACTTCGCGCAGCACGTGTGCAGGGTGCCGTTCTCCTTGCGAACCGCCAGGTTGTCGGTGATCTGCGCGAGCACCTTGCCGGTGAGCGTGCGCACCGAACCGTCCTTGCGCCGGTGCGCGTCGCGCCGCTCGGCACGCAGGCGCCGCGTGGCTTCGATGTCCAGCTTCTCGTCCGCGGCGACCACGACGCCGTAGATCGCGCGGGCCGCCTCCCGCGATACCGCGCGGTTCTCGACCACGTCCTTGCAGACGCGCTCGGGATCGCGCTCGAGCGGGTCGCCGAAGCCGCCCGCCGCGGTCCAGATGACGGAATAGACGTCCTGCAGGTGCTGCGGGAAGTTCTCCTGCCGGAGCTGCAGCACCTCGGAGGTGCCCTGCACCTCGGCGAAGTCGCCGATCATCTCGCGCCGATCGAGGCGCGCCCGGATGTCGGTGTCGCGCTTGAACTTGTACACGTTCACCGTCGCCGGATAACCGCCCATCATGCCGGTCGATGTCGGGATCGCGTTCCCGGACGAGAGCGTGTCCTGCGTGATCACCTGCGTGTGGTGCGGGATGAAGCAGGTCTCGGCCGAGAGCCCGCCGCGCCAGCGGCCGGCGCCGCCCGAGTCGACCACCTCCTTGCGATACAGGACGAGCAGCGGGAAGGACTGCTCGTTGTGCTCCACGTTCGGGAGCCGGCAGATCGGCGTGCGCGACTGCCCGCCGTTCGAGATGCCGTCGCCGGTCGAGAAGGCGCCGATCGCGCCGCCGATCGGGTCCACGAGCAGGTAGCCGTACTTCTCGCCCCACTGGTCGATGCCGCGGAAGATCGTCGCCGGCCACTGGCTCGTGCCGCCGATGCACATGATGTCCGCGCGCATGCGCGGATCGCTGAACAGCATCTTCGACAGCACGTTGTAGGCGGGATACAGCGAGATCTCCATCGCCTGCACCGGCGCGGTCGACACCGACGCGGGAAACGTCGCGCAGTTGAAGGTGCCCGGCGTCGGGTCGAACTCGACGTGGCGCAGCGCGCCGCCGATCGCGAAGTACTGGTCCCAGCAGAGCAGCTGGTTGAGGGCCACCATGATCGCCCCGCGCCAGCCGGAGAACGTCGCATTCATCGCGCCGTCCTGCGGCGCGGTGCCGTCGTTCTCGAAGACGAGCTTGTTGCCCCGCTTGCGCAGCGTGAGCATCACCTGGTGCGTGCGACGGTCGCCCGGCCGGCAGCACTCGACGTAGGTCCGGTCGCGCCAGACGCCGTCGGGCAGGCGCTTCAGCTTGTCCAGGAACGCCCGCTCGCTCGTGTCGAGGATGCGCTTCATCACGCCCTTCACGACCTCCGGGCCGTAGCGCTTGATGAGCCGCAGGATGCGGTCGCGCGCAGTCATGTTTCCCGCGAGCTGCGCGCGGAAGTCGAGCGCCACTGCGTCGGGCTTGCGCGAGGCGCGCAGGTACGCTTCCTCGATGTCGCGCCGGATCTCGTTGCCCTCGACGATCTTGATCGGCGGGAGGCAGATGCCTTCCTCGAAGGCGTTCTCGGCGGAGCCGCAGAATGAGGACGGCGTGATGCCGCCGATGTCGTACTGGTGCAGGCAGTTCGTGACCCAGCAGAAGAGCTCGCCGCGCCAGAACACGGGGCAGATGAGCATCACGTCCTGCTGGTGCGCCGCCCCGACCCAGGGGTCGTTGGCGAGGAACATGTCGCCGTCCCGGATCCCCGGATTGTCGCTGCGATACTCGAGAATCCACTTCACCTGCGTGTCGGTGACGCCGGACATGTACTGCATGTAGGGCCCGAAGTACACGAACTCGCCGTCCTCGGTGAGGATCGACGGGTTGAGGTCCAGCGCGTACATCGCCACGGGCGAGCCCGAGATGCGCTGGATCGTGGCGCCATGCTCCTCGTTGACGTGCCAGAGCGAGTGGCGCACGACTTCATAGGTGATCGGATCGATGTCCTTCGCGTACTTCTTGTGCAGCTTCAGGCGCGGCGAGATGCTGAGCTTCTTCGGCGGCACGTAGCCGTAGGTCTTGCCGTCGAACTTGACGTCCTTCATCTCGCTGATCTTGGGCACGGCGGACTCCCGATTATTTCGTCACGCTACTTGAACAAGATCTCGAAGTTGCCGAATGCGTCCACCCGCAACGTCCGTCCCGGATGGACGACCACGTTCGTCTGGCTGGTCTCCACGACGCACGGCCCTTTCACGCGGTTCCCGGGCTTGAGCTCGGCGCCGTTCAGGATCGGTGTCCTGATGGTGCGCTTCGGTTCGGCCCAGTAGATGTCGCGCGTGCCGCGCTTGGCGCGCGACGGAATCGCTGCGGTCAGCGCTCGCGCCTTCGGCAGCTTGGGACGCGGCGTGGCCGCCGTCGCCCGGACGCGGAGGGTGACGATCTCCAGCCGGGCGCCGCGGTACGACGAGCCTTTCCCGTACAGCTGCTCGTACCGGGCGTAGAAGCGCTGTCGCAGCGGCTCCCAGAACGTGCGCTTCAGGCGCCCCTCCGGCAGCAGGATCTCGACCTCGTTGATCTGGCCGCGGTGGCGCATGTCGATCGAGAAGCTGAACTTGCGCCGCGCCTTCGCGATGCCGTCCTTCTCCATCTGCGCTTCGGCGCGACGCTGCAGCTCGGCCAGGACCTCGTTCACGCGCGCCGGGTCGAACGGCGAGGTCTGCATGTCGACCTGCTCGTAGACGTGCAGGATGTCCGCGGCGGCGGCACCGAACGCGCACCAGGTGGAGGCGATCTCGCGCAGCGGCACCACCACCTTTCGCACGCCGAGCTCGGCGCCGAACACGCTCGCGTGCACCGGTCCCGCGCCGCCGAAGGCGAAGAGCACGAAGTCGCGCGGGTCGTGGCCCTTCTCGACCGTCATCTTGCGGATGATGTCGGCCATTTTGAACTCGGCGATCTTCGCGATGCCGCTCGCCGCCTCCATGAGCGACATGCCGAGCACGTCGGCGACGGACTTCACCGCGGCGACGGATTTCGCCTTGTCGAGCTTCATCCGCCCGCCGAGGAAGTTGTCGGGGTCGATGTAGCCAAGCACGACGTCCGCGTCGGTGACCGTCGGCGTTGCGTTGCCCTTCCCGTAGCACGCCGGCCCGGGATCGGCACCGGCGCTTTCCGGACCGACGCGCAAGGTCCTGCCGAACGTGTCCACGCGCGCCAGGCTGCCGCCGCCGGAGCCGATCGCCTGGATGTCGACTTTCGGCAGGAAGTACTCGTACTGGATGACGTTCGAGATGAACGAATACTCCGGCTGCCCGTTCGCAATGATGCCGACGTCGAAGGACGTGCCGCCCATGTCGGTGGTGATGATGTCCGGCACGCCCATGAGCTTGCCGAAGAAGACCGAGCCGGTGACGCCCGACACCGGGCCCGAGTCGAGCGTGAGCAGCGGGGACTCCATCGCCCGGTCCACCGAGATCGAGCCGCCCCCGCACTGGGTGATCTGCAGGGGCTGGCGATAGCCGTGGGCCTTGAGCTCGCGGTCAAGGTTGGAGAGGTAGCGCGACATCACCGGGCCGATGTAGGCGTTCAGCACCGTCGCGGTGGTGCGCTCGTACTCGCCCCATTTCGGCGCGATGTCGATCGAGCACGACACGAACACCCCCGGCGCGATCGCGCGCACCATCTCGCGCACCCGCTGCTCATGCCCGGGGTAGCGGAACGACCAGAGGAAGCAGATCGCGATCGCCTCGCAACCGTCGGCGACCAATGTCCGGATCGCGCGCTCCGCCTCGACCTCGTTCAGGGGTACGACGACCTCGCCAAAGCAATCCACGCGCTCGGAGACTCCCTGGATGTACCGCTTTGGCACGATCGGGTCCGGCTTCTGGCTCTCCGGGAAGTGCACCACCTTGGCGATGTCGCGCGAGTTGACGCCGCGTGAACCGCGCATGATGTGGATGGCATCCTCGTGGCCCTTGGTCGTGATCAGCCCGACCTTCGCGCCCTTGCGCTGGATCAGCGCGTTGGTGCCGACCGTCGTGCCGTGCGTGAGGACCGAGATCCGCTCGCAGAACGCGTCGAACGGCAGCCCGAGCCGATCGGCCGCGACCCGCAGCGCGTCGAGCATGCCGGCCGCAAAGTTCCCCGGCGTCGACGCCGCCTTGGTTGCGGTGATGCCGCCCTTGCGGTCGAGGACGACGCAGTCGGTGAAGGTGCCGCCGATGTCGACACCGACGAGATAGGGTCCCACCGGCTCCTCCAGGATTTCGTTATTGGTATTCGCACGTCGCCAGCGGCGCGGCAATACACTCAGCGCGTCAGCTTTGCGAGCAGATCGTCAAGGTGCTCGTGACTCATATAGTTGATCACGATCCGGCCGCTGCCCTTCTTCCCGGGCTTGATCTCGACTCCGGTGCCGAGCTTCTCCGACACCTCTTCCTCAAGCCGCTGGACGTCGCGACTCGTGCGCGCTTTCGGCCGTGACGCCTTCGCGTGCGGATGCAGGAGGTCGTTGACCAGCTGCTCGGTCTCGCGCACCGACAGCCCCTTCGCCGCGACTCGCTTCGCCGTGCCGATCTGCAGCTCGCCGTCGAGTGCGAGGAGCGCCCGGCCGTGGCCCATTTCGATCTTGCCGTCGAAGAGGAGCGCCTGCACCGCCTTCGTGAGGTTCAGCAACCGCAACAGGTTGGTGGTCGCGGCCCGGGAGCGCCCGATCGCGTCGGCGGCCTCCTGGTGGGTGAGCTTGAACTCGTCCACCAGGCGCTGCACGCCCTGCGCTTCCTCCAGCGGGTTGAGGTCTTCGCGCTGGATGTTCTCGATCAGCGCCATCGCGAGCGCCGCCTGATCGGACACCTCGCGCACCACGATCGGCACTTCCTGCAAGCCGGCCAGGCGCGCAGCGCGCCAGCGACGCTCGCCGGCGATGATCTCGTAGCGCTCGGCGTCAACGGGACGCACGAGGATCGGCTGCATCAAGCCCTGCACTCTAATCGAGGCGGCGAGCTCGCCGAGCGAGGTCTCGTCCATCTTGGTCCGCGGCTGATACTTTCCCGGCTGCAGCCGCTCGACGCGCACCGTGGCGAGCGACTCGCGGCCCGGCGCGGCCGCCTCGTCGCTGCCGCCCAGCAATGCATCGAGCCCGCGTCCCAGTCCCTTCTGCTTGATCATCGCCCCTGCCCTCCTCCCGATCACGTCACAGCCATGGCCTGCGGAGCGGCTGCCGCCCGGCCGAGGATCTCGCCGGTGAGCGCGAGATAGGCCTGCGAGCCCTTGCAGGACGCGTCGAAGTTCACCGCGGGAGCCCCGTAGCTCGGCGCTTCGGCGAGACGCACGTTGCGCGGGATGATCGTGCCGTACACCTTCGTGCCGAAATGCTGCTCGAGCTGTTCCGACACCTGCTGCGACAGCGTGTTGCGCGGGTCGAACATGGTGCGCAGCAGGCCCTCGATCTCGAGTTGCGGGTTCAGGTGCTGGCGCACCTTCTTGATCGTGTTGATGAGATCCGACAGGCCCTCGAGCGCGTAGTACTCGCACTGCATCGGGATGAGCACCGCGTCGGCGGCCACGAGCCCGTTGACCGTCAGCAGATTGAGCGCCGGTGGGCAGTCGAGCATGATGAAGTCGTAGTCGTGCGCGATGTTCGCGAGCGCGCTCTTCAGCCGCGTTTCCCGATGCTCCAGCTCGACCATCTCCACCTCCGCGCCGGCGAGCTCGCGATTCGCGGGAAGCACGTCGTAGCTCCCGGACTCCGAGCGCTTGCGCACCACTTCGACAGTGCTCAGCCCGAGCAGGACGTGGTACACGGTGTGCTCGAGCGCGCGCTTGTCGACGCCCGAGCCCATGGTCGCATTGCCCTGCGGATCGAGATCCACGAGCAGCACCCGCTTGCCCGCCTTTGCGAGTCCGGCGGCGACGTTCACCGTGGTCGTGGTCTTGCCCACGCCGCCCTTCTGGTTGGCAATCGCGATGATCCGCGTCACGTCGCGCCCATGAGGACGAGATGCCGCTCGGCGTCGAGACCCGGGACACGAAGCCGGACCACTTCCTGCACGCGGTAGGTCCTGGGCAGCCGCTCGATCTCTTCGAACGGATGCACGCCTTTCATCGCGGCGAGCACGCCCTGCGGGGCGAGGAGCCGGCCGGCGAGTGAGGCGAATTCGCCGAGCTCCGCGAAGGCGCGCGACACGATCGTGTCGAAGCGCGCCTCGGGATGCCACGACTCGACCCGCTCCGTAACGACCCGCACGTTCGCGAGCTGCAGCTCCGCGATCGCTTGGGTCAGGAATGCGGATTTCTTGTGGCTGCTCTCGAGGAGCGTCACGTCCAGCGACGGACTGGCGATCGCGATCGGAATGCCCGGCAGGCCGGCGCCGCTGCCGACGTCGAGCACGCGCGGACCGCGCACGTGCGGCAATACCGCGAGCGAGTCGAGCAGATGATGCGTGACCATGCGGTCACGTTCGCGGATGGCGGTCAGGTTGTAGACCCGATTCCACTTCTCGAGGAGATCGAGATACCGCTCAAGCGTCGCGACCTGCGCAGCGGCGAGCGCCAGGCCGAGCGCGGCGGCGGCGCGCCCGAGTTCGTGTGTGCCGCTCATGCCGCGCTCTTCTCCGGCTGATCCTTCCCGCGCACGACGCGGCGCTTCAGGTGCACGAGCAGCAGGGAGATGGCCGCCGGCGTGACGCCCTGGATGCGAGACGCCTGGCCGATCGTCTCGGGCCGATGGTGCGCGAGCTTCTGCCGCACCTCCGTCGACAGTCCGCGCACGGCGCCGTAGTCCAGGTCGCTCGGCAGCGGCGTCGACTCGTGCGCCTCGTGGCGCGCGACCTCGTCCTGCTGGCGCGCGATATAGCCCGCGTACTTCGCCTGAATCTCCACTTGCGCGGCGACGGTCGCGTCTTGGGTGCCGGGTCCCGCGCTCGGGAGCGTCATCAGCGCTGCGTACGTCACGTCCGGACGCTTGAGCAGATCGAGCAGCGTGTGCTCGCGCTCGATCGGTTGCCCGAGGACCCGCTTTGCATCCTCTGCGGGCACGGCGCGCGGATTCACCCACGTCGCCTTGAGCCGCTCCTGTTCGGCAGCGATCGCATCGCGCTTGCGTGCGAATGCGTCCCACCGCACGTCGTCGATCACGCCGAGTGCGCGCCCCGCCTGGGTAAGGCGCAGATCCGCGTTGTCCTCGCGAAGCATCAACCGGTACTCGGCGCGACTCGTAAACATCCGGTAGGGCTCCGCGACGCCGCGAGTGATCAGGTCGTCGACGAGAACCCCGATGTACGCCTCATCCCGACGCGGACACCACGCGTCGTTGCTGCGCACCAATCGTGCCGCATTGATCCCGGCGAGTAGGCCCTGCGCGGCGGCCTCCTCGTAACCCGTCGTGCCGTTGATCTGCCCGGCGAAAAAGAGGCCCGCAATCGCCTTTGTTTCGAGGGAAGCCTTCAGGCCCCGCGGATCGAAGTAGTCGTACTCGATCGCATAGCCCGGTCGGAGGATGTGTGCTCTCTCCAATCCTTTGATCGAACGCACTAATTCGAGTTGAACATCGAATGGCAAGCTGGTTGAGATGCCGTTCGGATAGATCTCATGGGTCTCGAGCCCCTCCGGCTCGAGGAAGATCTGGTGGCTCGATTTGCCGGCGAAACGGTGGATCTTGTCTTCGATCGACGGGCAATAGCGCGGACCGATGCCCTCGATCTTGCCGGTGTACATCGGGGAGCGATCGAGACCGCCCCGGATGATGTCGTGGGTGAGCGGATTGGTGTGGGTGATCCAGCACGGCAATTGGGCCGGATGCATGTCCCGGGTGCCGACGAACGAGAACACCGGCGGCGGGTCGTCGCCGGGTTGCAACGCCATCACTGCGAAATCGATGGTTCGGCCATCGAGTCGGGGCGGCGTTCCCGTCTTGAGGCGGCCGACCGGAAGGTTCAGCTCCCGGAGCCGTGCGGCAAGGCGAATCGACGGCGGGTCACCTGCCCGTCCCGCCGAGTAGTTCTCCAGGCCGACGTGGATCAGTCCGGAGAGGAACGTCCCCGTCGTGAGTACAACCGCCTGACCATGAAAGCGAACTCCGAGCTGGGTGACTGCACCGACGACGCGGTCGCCGTCCAGGATGAGGTCGTCCACTGCCTGCTGAAACAGGGTGAGGTTTGGCTGACTTTCGAGTCGGCTGCGAATGGCCTGCCGATAAAGGACGCGGTCGGCCTGCGCACGGGTCGCCCGGACTGCCGGCCCCTTGCTCGAATTGAGCGTTCGGAACTGGATCCCGGCCTGGTCGGTGGCAAGCGCCATCGCGCCACCCAGCGCATCGACTTCCCTGACCAGGTGCCCCTTTCCGATTCCCCCGATCGACGGGTTGCAGGACATTTGCCCGAGCGTCTCGATGCTGTGCGTCAGGAGTAGCGTCTTGCACCCGATGCGCGCAGCTGCGAGCGCCGCTTCGGTGCCCGCATGGCCGCCGCCGACGACGATCACATCGAACTTTTCGGGGAAATTCATGGCGGGGACGCTTGGGGAGGGCGGATTGTACGCCCTACCCCGGGGCCTTGATACCGGTCCGCCCGGCCCGGCCGAGCTCCACCACGCTTGTTCCACGTGGAACAGATCGCCCACCACCCGGTGGCGGTGTTCCACGTGGAACGCTTATAGGACTTGCTCGAGGGACACCGCCAGCTTGTCGACCAGCTCGTGCAGGTGAGTCTCTTCGACTACGTATGGTGGCGCGATCAGAACGTGATCACCTCGTCGACCGTCGATCGTCCCGCCCATCGGGTAACAGAGCAACCCATTCTCAAGCGCCCGCCGCTTTATGCGCCCATGCAGACGTCGACCGGGATCGAAAGGCGCCTTGGAGGACCGGTCCACCACGAGTTCGAGGGCCCAAAGAAGGCCACGGCCCCGAATATCGCCGACGTTTGCGTGGCCCTCAAATCGCTCTCTGAGAAGCGTGCCCAGCTTTGCGCCGAGTGACCTTACCCGCTCGAGGAGACTTCGATTGCGGATCGCCCGCTGAACTGCGAGCGCGGCCGCGCAGGCTACAGGGTGTCCGCTGTAGGTCTGGCCGTGCTGGAAGGCGCCGCTTCCGGCCCTGATCGCATCGGCAATCCGCTCGTGGATCAGAAGCGCCCCGATCGGCTGATATCCGGCCGCCAATCCCTTGCCGATCGTGATGAGGTCCGGATTTACGCTTTCCGCCTCGCAGGCGTAAAGCGTGCCGCAGCGACCCATCCCGCACATGACTTCATCCAGGATCAGGAGCACCCCATATCGGTCGCAGACCTCGCGCACTCGGACGAAGTAACCGGGGACCGGCGGCTGCGCGCCGAGCGTCGCGCCGCAGACGGTCTCCGCGACGAACGCGATCACGGACTTTGGCCCGAGCCTCACGATTTCGGCCTCGAGCTCCCGCGCCAACCGCTCGCCGTAAATCTCCGGCGATTCCCCGGCGACCCTGTCGCGATAGGGGTAGCACGGTGAAACGTGCGAGACCTCGATGAGCAGCGGCTCGTACTGGGCGCGGCGGAAGGCGTTTCCACCGACGGCAAGGGCGCCCAGGGTGTTGCCGTGATAGCTCTGTCGGCGAGCGATCACTCTCGTTCTTTGCGGCTCCCCGACTTCAAGGAAGTACTGACGGCAAAGCTTGAGCGCCGCTTCGATCGCCTCGGACCCCCCGGAGACGAAGTAAGCTTTCGCGAGCCTTGCAGGGGCATGCGCGGTCAGGTCCGCCGCCAGCGCCTCCATCGGCTCGTTCGTAAAGAAGGAGGTATGCGCATAAGGCAGGCGCCGGAGCTGGGCCTCGACCGCCGCGACGATCTCGGGGTCGCTATGGCCGAGGCACGACACTGCGGCCCCACCGGAACCGTCGAGATACCGCTTGCCGCTCGCATCGACCAGGTACGGCCCGTCGCCAGCGACTGCCATCGGGTACGCGTGCCGAAGGTCGCGATGGAAGACAGCGGTAACCGCAGGCCCGCGGCTCATGCGGCGATTGTAGTGTGCCGGCCCCCGAAAGAACGCGGGGCCGCACACGGCGGCCCCGGTCATGATGGCGAATGCGCGAGGTCAGCCCATCGCAAGACCGATGGCCTCACGGCGCAACGCCAGCTCGCGCGGCAACCGCGCGCCGAGCTTTTCGAACAGGTCGTCGTGCTGCCCGAGCTCGTCCTGCCACTCGTCGTGGCGCAACGCGGTCGCGGCGGCGTACTGTTCGCGCGAGAACCGGTCGAGCCCGACCCAAACGAGATCCTCGTATGCCGGCACCCAGCCAATGGGCGTCTCGGTCGCGTTCGCGCGACCCCTGCAGCGCTCGACGACCCACTTGAGCACGCGCATGTTGTCGCCGTAACCCGGCCAGACGAACTTGCCGTGCGCGTCGGTCCGGAACCAGTTGACCAGGAAAACATGCGGTCGATGCGAGGCCGAGCGACCGACCTTGAGCCAGTGCGAGAAGTAGTCCGCCATGTTGTAGCCGACGAACGGGATCATCGCCATCGGGTCACGGCGCACCACGCCGACCTTTCCGGTCGCGGCCGCGGTCGTCTCCGATCCCATCGTCGCGCCGAGGTACACGCCGGCATCCCAGTCCGTCGCCTCGACGACGAGCGGGACGGTGGTCGAGCGCCGACCGCCGAAGATCATCGCGCTGATCGGCACGCCGTTCGGGTTCTCCCATTCGGGATCCAGCGAAGCGAGCTGAGTCGCCGCCACCGTGAAGCGCGAGTTCGGATGAGCCGCCTTGCGGCCGGAATCCGGCGTCCACGGCTGCCCCTGCCAATCGGTGAGATGCGGCGGAGGCACGTCGGTCAAACCCTCCCACCACACATCACCCTCAGGGGAGAGCGCGACGTTTGTGAAGATCGTGTTTGAACGTATCGCGGCCAGGCAGTTCGGATTCGTCTTTGCCGAGGTGCCCGGCGCGACACCGAAGAGACCGGCCTCGGGATTGATGGCATATAGACGTCCATCCTTTCCCGGCTTGATCCAGGCGATGTCCTCGCCGACGGTCGTGACCTTCCAGCCCTGGAAAGCCGGCGGCGGCACGAGCATCGCGAAGTTCGTCTTGCCGCACGCGCTGGGGAACGCTGCGCTCACGTAGGTCTTCTCGCCGGTCGGCGCGGTCACGCCGAGGATGAGCATGTGCTCGGCGAGCCACCCCTGGTCGCGGCCCATGACCGACGCGATCCGCAGACTGAAGCATTTCTTCCCGAGCAGCGCATTGCCGCCGTAGCCCGAGCCGAACGACCAGATCTCGCGCGTCTCGGGATAGTGAACGATGTACTTGTGCTCCTTGTTGCAGGGCCACGGGACGTCCTTCTTTCCCGCCGCGAGCGGCGCCCCTACGGAATGCACGCACGGGACGAACGTCCCCTCCGCGCCGAGCAGCTCCCACACCTTGGCGGTCATGCGCGTCATCACGCGCATGCTTATGACCACGTATGGCGAGTCGGTGATCTCGATCCCGATCTGCGAGATGTGCGAGCCGAGCGGACCCATCGAGAACGGGACGACGTAGAGCGTGCGTCCGCGCATGCAGCCGTCGAAGAGCTGGGCGAGCGTGGACCGCATCTCCGCGGGCGCCGTCCAGTTGTTCGTCGGGCCGGCATCCTCCTTCGCGTTCGAGCAGATGAAGGTGCGGTCTTCCATTCGTGCGACATCGGTCGGGTCGGAGCGCGCGAGAAAGCTGCCCGGCCGAATCTCGGGGTTCAGCCGCATCAAGGTTCCGCTACGGACCATTTCCTCGCACAGCCGGTCGTACTCGGCTTGCGAGCCGTCGCACCAGTGGATCGCGTCCGGCTTGGTGAGCTCGGCGATCTCGGCGACCCACTCGATCGCCCGGCGATTGCGGACGTAATCCGGGACCGGGATGTGGGGAATGTATGGCTGATTCATCTGGCAGGGGCCCCATTCGATTGGACGAGGGTGAGCCGCTCCCGCGTTGTTGTTCTTCGTCTGGGGGTGCCTGCAGGGCGGCCGGCTGAACTCCGGTGGGCCGAAACTCTAGCAGAAAAACACCCCCTTACGCCGCTCCCGGGACGCGCAGGACGCAGGTTTTTCACTTTGTGACAAGGCGCCGCCGGAGCCAGCGGCTCAACCGGAAAACCGGCGCGGTCATGGTCACCAGCATGACCACCCGCGCAACGTGCGCGGCGGTAACAAGCGGCACCCCGAGCTGCACGACCTTCGCGGTGATGCACATCTCCGCGATCCCGCCGGGCGCCGTCGCGAGCACCATCGTCCCGGCTGCAACGCCTCCCAACCAAGCGAGGAGCAGTGCGAAAGCGGCCGAAAGTGCGATCGCGACGAGCACGCTCAGCGCGACGACGAGCACGAAGCGCGGCGCCCGACGCATGAACTCGCGTTCGAAGCGCGCGCCGAGCGCGCAACCGAGCAACACCTGTCCGGCATTGGTCAGCACCGGGGGCATCGTGGACCACTGGATCCCGCTCGCCGTCAGCCCGATCGTGACCGCGAGCGCACCGAGCATGAATGCATTAGGGACACGCAGGCGCTGGAATGCGAATCCTCCCGCGGCCGCACAGGCGAGGAGCCCTGCGAGACCAGCGAGCGAGTACGCCGCACCCCCCTGCGCGGGCGGGTCGCTGCCGTGCACGCCGAGCGCCGCAAACGAGAACGGGATCGCGGTGACCACGATCAGGATGCGCAGACTCTGCGCGAGGGCGATGCGGTCCTGCTTGGCCCCGAAGCGCTCGCCGAGGACCGCCATCTCGGTGGCGCCACCGGGCACGCTCGCGAAGAACGCCGTGGTGCGGTCGCTGTCCGAGAATCGCGAGATGAACCACGCCCCCGCGTACGACAGGACGGTGGCGAACACCGCCGCGGCGACGAGCAGCTCCCAGCGTCCGCCGACCTCGCGCGCGACCGACGGTGTGAAGTACAGCCCGAGCGCCGTCGCGATGATCACCTGCCCCAGCTCGCGCCCGCCGCGGGGCACCGCGATCGCCACGCCGGCGAGCTCGAGCGCCGCCATCGTGAAAAGCGGCCCGATCATCCACGGCAGCGGCGTCCCGATCCATGCGCACAGCGCGCCGCCCAGCGTGCACGCAACGAGCGCACGTGCCCCCGCCGCCCCTTCTCCCACCCACGCGATCACTACGCCTGCGTACCCTTGAATCGTCGCCACAGCCACGGTCCGAGGACTGCGGCCACCGCGAGCGCGAGCAGCACCGCGGAGATCGGCTGGATGAAGAAAACGCTCGCATCGCCCTCGCTGATTGCGAGCGCCCGCCGGAACTGCGTTTCCGCGAGCGGGCCGAGGATCAGGCCGATGATCGCGGGCGCGACTGGAATGTCCCAGCGCCGCATCGCGAAGCCGAGCAGTCCGAAGACGTAGAGGGTGGCGAGATCGACCCAGGACTGATGCAGGCTGTAGGCGCCGAGCGTCGCGAACAGGAGGATGCCGCCGTACAGCAGCGGACGCGGAATCGCGAGCACCCGCACCCAGACGCCGATCAGCGGCAGGTTGAGGACGAGCAGGATCACGTTGCCGACGTACAGGCTGGCAATCAAGCCCCAGACGAGCGCCCCCTGCGTCTGGAACAGGAGCGGCCCGGGCTGGATGCCGTAGTTCTGGAACGCGCTCAGGAGGATCGCCGCAGTCGCCGAGGTCGGGATGCCGAGCGTCAGCAGCGGCACCAGCGTGCCCGTTGCCGCGGCATTGTTCGCCGCCTCGGGACCGGCGACGCCCTCGATCGCGCCGTTGCCGAACTCCTCCGGGTGCTTCGCGAGCTTCTTCTCGAGCGCGTAGGAGAGAAAGGTCGGGATCTCCGACCCGCCGGCCGGGATCGAGCCGAACGGAAAACCGATGAACGTGGCGCGCAGCCATGCGGGCGCCGAGCGCCGCCAGTCGTCGCGCGACATCCAGATCGAGCCCTTCAGCTTCTCGAGCGTCTCCGGCAGGCGGCTCGAGTAGGCGGCGACGTAGAGCGTCTCGCCGACCGCGAAGAGCCCCACGGCGAGGACCACGACGTCCACCCCGTCGAGCAGCTCGGGCACGCCGAACGCGAAGCGCGTCTGCCCGGTCTGGCTGTCGATGCCGATCAGCCCGAGAAAAAGGCCGACGAACAACGCGGCGAGCCCGCGCACGGTCGAGGCGCCGAGCACGGCGGAGACGGTCGTGAAGGCGAATACCATGAGCGCGAAGTACTCGGCCGGCCCGAACTTGAGCGCTACCTCGACGACCAGCGGTGCGAGCAAGGTGAGCAGGAGCGTGGCGATCGTGCCGGCGACGAAGGAGCCGACCGCCGACGTGGCGAGCGCCGGGCCCGCACGGCCGGCCTTGGCCATGCGGTTGCCTTCCAGCGCCGTGGCTATCGAGGCGGATTCGCCCGGAGTGTTGAGCAGGATGGTCGTCGTCGAGCCGCCGAACATCGCGCCGTAGTAGATGCCCGCGAACATGATCAGCGCGCCGGTCGGATCGAGCTTCACCGTCAGCGGCAACAGCATCGCGACCGTGAGCGCCGGCCCGACTCCGGGGAGGACGCCGACGAAGGTGCCGAGCGTGACCCCGATGAACCCCCAGAGCAGATTTGCGGGCTGCAGCGCGACGCCGAACCCCGTGCCGAGCGACGCGAGCAGGTCGCCCATCAGATCCCCGCGGCCCCGAAAACCGGCGCCAGCCAGCCGCCCGGCAGGCTCACGTTCAGGAACTTGACGAAGAAGAGAAACGCGCCGAGCGCCAGGGCGAAGCCGACGCCGACGTCACGCGTCGGCCGCTGGCTCCCGAAGCCGCGGGAGACGCATGCGAAGAGCACCGCGCCGGCGATGACGAACCCCGCGGTGCCGATGAGCGCCATGTGCGCGAACAGGCCCGCGCTCACCCACAGGAACGCCGGTGCGTGGAACGGATGCTCGCCGCGCGCCGCGGGCGAGTCGTCCTCGCGCTGGCGCCAGCCGCCGGCGAGCGCCTCGTAGAGCAGCCATGCGCCGACGAAGCCGAGCCCGCCGCCGACCACCGCCGGCATGAAGTTCGGTCCGATCCGCGCATACCCGCCCTCGCCGGGCAGCAGCAGCGTGCCGATCGACACGCCGACGCCGAGCGCGAGAACGCCGAGCGACAGCGCAATCTCGGGCGTGGAGCGACGCATCGCGGCCCCCGCCGGCTATTTCTTCTTCAGGCCGAGCGAATCGATGATGGCGGTGATGCGCTTGGTGTCCTCGTCGAGGAACGCCTTGAACGGATCGCCGCCGAGGAAGAACGGCGTCCAGCCGAGCTTGTCGAGCGTCTGCTTCCAGGCCGGCGTGTCGGTCGCGTCCTTCACCAGCTTGACCAGCGCGTCGCGCTGCGCCGCGGTGATGCCGGGCCCGGCGAACACGCCGCGCCAGTTGCCGAGCTCGACGTCGATGCCCTGTTCCTTGAGTGACGGGATGCCGTCGACGGCCTTCGGCGCCGACACGGCGAGCGGGCGCAGGCGCCCGCCCTTGATCTGCTCGGCGAACTCGCCGATGCCGGACACGCCCGCAGTGACGTGGCCGCCGATGATGCCGGTCAGCGCTTCGCCGCCGCCCTTGTAAGCGACGTAGTTGGTCTTGGCCGGATCGACGCCGACCGCCTTCGCGATCATTCCGACCAGGATGTGGTCGGTGCCGCCGGCCGAGCCGCCGCCCCACGAGACCTTGCCCGGGTTGTTCTTCAGGGCCTGCACGAGGTCGGCCATCGTCTTGTGCGGCGAGGCGGCGGGCACGACGATCACTTCCCATTCGCTCGTCAGCCGCGCGACCGGCGTCACCATGCCGAGGTTCACCGAGGACTGGCTGAGGATGATGCCGCCGACCATCACCATCCCGGCGACCATCAGCGCGTTCGGATCGCCCTTTGCCGAATTGACGAACTGCGCGAGGCCGATCGTGCCGGCGGCCCCGCCCTTGTTGTCGAACTGCACGCCGCTCACGAGCTTGGCGCTCTGCATCGCCGCCGCAAGCTGACGCCCGGTCTGATCCCAGCCGCCGCCCGGGTTGGCCGGGATCATCATCTTCAGCGTCGGCTGCGCCGCGGCGACCCCGGTGAAAGCCAGCGCGGCGAATGCGACGACGATCTTGCAGATGACGGTCGACATTGCTGTCCCCCTGGCCGATACGCGAGCGCGCATTCTACTGCCGCGAACCTGACGGCACGCGGACGCGCCGCGCCCTTACTTGCCGATGCAAAAGCGGGAGAAGATTTCGCCCAAGGAGGTCATCGGCAGTGAACTCGCCGGTGATCGCGCTGAGCTGATCCTGCGCGAGCCGCAGCTCCTCGGCGAGCAGTTCCGGCGCGCTCACCTGTTGCGCCGCGTCGTCCAGATTTACCGCAGCGCGGCGCAGGCACACGAGGTGGCGCTCGCGTGCGATGAATGGCGACTCCTCCGCCGGGTGCCAGCCGGCGCGCTCGAGCAAGTGCGCTTGCAGCAGCTCGACGCCCGTGCCGGTCTTCGCGGACAGGTGCACGGTCGTCGCACCGCCTAGCGTGCCGACGCGCGGCGCGTCGCCCGACAGATCGCTCTTGTTGAGCACGACGACCCGCGGCAGGCGAGTGGGGAGTCGAGCGACGATTGCCTCGTCCGCCGCGGTCACGCCCGCGCGCGCATCGACGATCAGTACCAGGAGGTCGGCACGCTCGATCTCGCTCCAGGTGCGCGCGATGCCGAGGCGCTCGACTTCATCCGCGGTCTCGCGCAACCCGGCGGTGTCGACGAGATGCAACGGGACGCCCTCGATCTGAATCGCCTGGCGGACGGTATCGCGCGTCGTCCCCGGAATGGCGGTCACGATCGCCAAGTCCTCCCCGGCAAGGCGGTTGAGCAGGCTCGACTTGCCGACGTTCGGTTGGCCGGCGAGAACGACGTGCAGTCCGGTGCGCAGCAGGCTGCCCTGCTTCGCCCGCTCGAGCGTGTGCGCGAGCGCCGTACGCAGCCGCTCGAGCCGACCGCGCGCTTCAGCACGGTCGAGCGGGTCGATCTCCTCCTCCGGGAAGTCGAGCGTTGCCTCGACGAGCGCGCGCAGCTCGATCAGCCGATCGACGAGGTTTTGGATCGCGGCCGAGAACTCGCCCTGAAGGCTGCGCACCGCGCAGCGCGCCGCGCTCTCGGTGGCCGCCTCGATGACGTCCGCGACCGCCTCGGCCTGTGCGAGATCGAGCTTGTCGTTGAGGAACGCCCGCCGGGTGAACTCGCCCGGCTCGGCGAGACGGGCGCCGAGCTCGAAGCAGCGCCGCAAGAGCATCTGCAGGACCACCGGGCCGCCGTGCCCCTGGAGCTCGAGGACGTCCTCGGCGGTGTACGAATGCGGCGCGGGAAAGTAGAGGGCGATGCCATCGTCGATCGCCGCGCCCGACGCATCGCGAAAGGTCACACGCGTCGCATGCCGTGGTTCGGGCAGCAGCCCGAGCAGCTGCGCCGCGAAGGACTCGAGGCGCGCGCCGGATACGCGGATCACGCCGACGCCCGCGCGCCCCTGCGCGGTGGCGATCGCGGCGATCGTGTCGGCGGGACTCAGCGTTTCGCCGTGGCCGGCTTGTCTTTCCCGCCCTCGATCATGCGGGTGATCTGCCATTGCTGCGCGATCGACAGGACATTGTTGACGACCCAGTAGAGCACCAGCCCGGCCGGGAAGAAGAAGAACATCACGCCGAACGCGAACGGCATGATCATCATCACCTTCGCCTGCACGGGATCAGGCGGGGTCGGGCTCATCTTGGTCTGGATGATCATCGAGCCCATCATCACCGCCGGCAACACGTAGAACGGGTCCGGCGCCGAGAGGTCCTTGATCCAGCCGTAGAAGGGTGCTTGCCGCAGTTCGACGGAGGCGAGCAGCACCCAGTACAGCGCGATGAACACCGGGATCTGCACCACGATCGGCAGACATCCGCCGAGCGGGTTGATCTTCTCCTCCTTGTACAACTCCATCATCGCCTGGTTCATCTTGGCGCGATCGTTGCCGTACATCTCGCGCATCTTCGTCAGGCGCGGCGTCACTTTCTTCATGCGCGCCATCGACTTGTAGCTCGCCGCCGAGAGCGGGAAGAAGATCAGCTTGATCAGCACGGTCAACGCGATGATCGCGAGGCCCCAGTTTCCGAGCCAGCCGTACAGCCACTCGAGCACCCAGAAGAGCGGTGCCGCGATCACCGTGAGCCAGCCGTAGTCGACCACGAGGTCGAGGCCGGGCGCGACTGCTTTGAGCTTGTCCTGCTCCTCTGGGCCCGCATAGACGCGCACGCCAACGGTGCCGGTTGCGCCGGGGGCAATCGCCGGGACCGGGAGAATGGTGCCGACGGTGTAGAAGTCCTCGGCGATCTTGCGGGCGTAGTACTCGCGCGTGGCTTTCTCCGCCGGCAGGATCGCCGTCACGAAGTAGTGCTGGATCATGCCGACCCAGCCGTCGTCCGCGCTTTTCGGATAAGGCGCCTTGCCCTTGTCGATGTCGGAGAACGGCACCTTCACGAACTTCTCCTGGTCCGTGTAGACCGCCGGCCCAGTGAAGGTGGAAACCATCGGCTTGTCGTCGGCGGGCGCCTTGCCGTCACGCGCGATTTGGAAGTAACCGTGCGCAGACAGCGGCGCCGCGGTTCCGTTCGCGATCTCGTGCGCCACGTCGACGACGTAGCTGCCGCGTCTGAACGTCAGCGTCTTCGTGACCTTCACGCCCTCGGGCGTCGTGGCGTGAAGCTTCACATCGACCGCGTCCTTGCCTTCGGCGAGCGAGTACGCCATCGCCTCGGGCGCGAATGGAGTCTTGTGATTCGGCAGGTTCTGCCCGACCAGCCCGGTCTGTACGGCGTAGCGATGATCGGCCCCGAGCAGCGGAAAGGTCTTGGACGGGTCGAGACTGTCCCGATAACGCTTCAGCTCGAGGCGCACGAGATCGCCGCCCACCGGGTCGATCTCGGCGCGGAACAGATCGGTCTCGACCTTGACACGCTCGTGCCCGGGCGCTGCAGCCGGGCTCGAAGGCACCGCGTCGGGCGTGACCGGAGCAGGCCGGCTTGGCGCCGAAGTCTGCGCGGGCGCGCTGGGCGTCGGCACGCCAGTCGGCGGACCTTTGCCCTGCACCTGCTGCTGCGCGGGCACAGGCGGACGCTGCTCGCGCTGCCACGCATCCCAGAGCATCAGGATCGAGAACGAGAAGATGACGAAGAGAACGAGGCGTTGGGTGTCCATCTGGTGAGGACGTTATCGTTATATCGGGTTACGGCACCGGGTCGTAGCCGCCGGGGTGCCAGGGATGGCAGCGCGCCACGCGCCGCACGGTAAGCCAAGTTCCGCGCAACGCGCCGTGCCGCTTCAGCGCTTCCATCGCGTACTCCGAGCAAGACGGGAAGAACCGGCAGCTCCGCCCGAGCATCGGGCTCAGAAGATACCGGTAGGCGGCGACCAACGCGAGCAGGACTCTACTAGCCATTCGTGCCGCGCTGAAACAGGCCCTCGAGTTCGCCGAGCGTGATGGGCGTCTCCCCGGGGACTTTGACGAGGCGGACCACGCAGTCCTGGGCACCGATCGCCACCTGCGCGAGCCGGAATGCCTCGCGCGCCAGGCGCCGGATGCGGTTTCTCACGACCGCGCTGGCGACAAAGCGCTTCGGCACAATCAGCGCGAGCCGCGGACAGCCGAGCTCGTTGGGAAGGCGATACAGATAGAGGCGGGTTGAGCGAGCGAGTCGGCCCGATTTGAGCACCGCTGATACCTGCCCTGCACCGAGCCGCTGGCTCCGGCGCAGCCGCAATCGCTCGCGACCGGGCGTGCGGGTCAGATGCCGAGACGGGTGCGCCCCTTCGCGCGACGCGCACGAATCACTGCGCGGCCGCCGCGCGTGCGCATGCGTACGAGGAAGCCGTGCGTCCGTTTGCGGCGCACCACCGAGGGTTGGTAGGTTCGCTTCATTGCAGTATTCCTTGAGAGGGAGAAAACCCGGCATTAAACCAATGCGTTGCATACGCTGTCAACGAGCGTTAGAAGCTGTGGATAACTCGGGTCGGACCGGGTATCATTTCGGCCTCTCCGCCGCGCCACGCTGCACCGTCAACGACTGCCAGGAAAGACCCCGCCGAGACCATGCAGAGCCTGTGGCAATCGTGCCTCAAGCGCCTCGAAAAGGAGCTTCCCGCTCAACAATTTAACACCTGGATCCGGCCGCTCAACGCGGATTCCCACGGGACCGATGCGTTGCGGCTCGTTGCGCCGAACCGCTTCGTCCTACAGTGGGTAAAGGACCGTTTTCTGCGTCGAATCGAGGCGCTTGCGAGTGAGCAATCGGGTATGCCCGTGCGTGTCGCACTTGCGCTGCCGGACGTAAACGACTTGCCCGAGCCCGGACCGCCAGCGCCTGCCAAGCCTCTCACGGCGCCGCCCGCTGCGAAAACGTCGGCCCCCGAGCGCAAGGCAGCCGACCGGCCGAGCCTGGCCTCCGAATTCACGTTCGACAATTTCGTGCCCGGCAAGGCCAATCAACTGGCGCGCGCGGCCGCAATGCAGGTCGCCGAGAACCCGGGGACCTCCTACAACCCGCTGTTCGTGTACGGCGGTGTGGGTCTCGGCAAGACCCATCTGATACATGCCGTGGGCAACTACGTCATGATGCACCAGCCCAACGCCAGGGTGCGCTACCTCCACGCAGCGCAATACATCTCCGACGTCGTGCGCGCCTATCAGCAGAAGTCCTTCGATTCGTTCAAGCGCTATTACCATTCGCTGGACGTGCTCCTGATCGACGACATCCAGTTCTTCACAGGCAAGGACCGCACCCAGGAAGAATTCTTCTACGCGTTCAACGCACTGATCGAGGCCCACAAGCAGATCATCATCACCTGCGACACCTATCCGCGCGACATCGTCGGCATCGACGACCGGCTCAAGACGCGGTTCAGCTGGGGCCTCACGGTGGCGCTGGAGCCGCCCGAGCAGGAAATGCGCGTCGCCATCGTGCTGCGAAAGGCCGAGGCGGTAGGCGCACATCTCGACGAAGACGTCGCATTCTTCATCGCCAAGCACATTCGATCAAACGTTCGCGAGCTCGAGGGTGCGTTGAAGAACGTGCTTGCTTTCGCGCACTTCGGTGGAAAGGAGCTCACCGTCGAGGTTGCGAAAGAGGCGCTTAAGGACCTCCTGTCGCTCCACAACCGACAGATCTCCATCGAGAACATCCAGAAAACCGTCGCGGAGTTCTACAAGTTGAGAGTCGCAGACCTGCACTCCAAGAAGCGCACCCGCAACATCGCGCGGCCGCGCCAGATGGCCATGGCGCTCGCCAAGGAACTCACCGAAATGAGCCTGCCTGACATCGGCGACGCCTTCGGCAATCGCGACCATACGACCGTCCTGCATGCGTGCCGGACGATCGCCGCCCTGCGCACCAAGAGCACCGACCTAAATCGGGACTTCCACGTCCTGGAGCAGACGCTGAAAGGCTGAGGATGCTGAGAACCTCTGTATAACTCGCGCACGATTGTGGGTAACTCGGCGCGCACCTCCGAACCCCGGCAAGTTGGCAGGGTTGTTCAGGCGCCGCCCACAGGTTGGCCCACAGGTTATCCACAACAGAACGCTCCAGATATCAACGGTTTCGACCCGTTATCCCCAAAAAACGGCGCCTTCATCATCAGTATCAGGAAAAGAATATGAATCTAGTGAAGACAAGCCGCGAGACGCTGCTCAAGCCCCTGCAGTCGGTCGCCGGCATCATCGAGCGGCGCCACACGCTGCCCATCCTTTCGAACGTACTCATCGCGCGCGCGGACGATCGACTCTCCTTCGTCGCAACCGACATCGAGATCGAGATCAGCGCAACGGCGGTGGCGGAGGCTTCGGGGGAAGCCAAAGCGGTGACGGTCGGCGCCCGCAAGTTGCTCGACATCCTGCGCGCGCTGCCGGAAGGAAGCGAGGTCACGATGGCGCTCGCGGACAAGCGGCTGCAGATGCGGAGCGGCAAGAGCCGCTTCCAGCTCCAGACGCTTCCGCCCGAGGATTTTCCCCGACTCGCTGCGCCGGAGGGAGCGCCGGTCGCTTTTGAATTGCCCCAAAAGGCGCTTAAGGCGGTGCTCGCGCTGGTGCAATACGCGATGGCGCAACAGGACATCCGGTACTACCTGAATGGCTTGTTGATAATGGTCGACGCGGGGGAGTTGCGTGTTGTCGCGACCGACGGGCATCGGCTCGCGGTGGCGACGCGCGAGCTCGCATCGCGGGACCTGGGCAAGCAGGAGGTGATCGTCCCCCGGAAGACCATCCTGGAGCTCACCAAGCTCCTCCAGGATACCGACGACCCCGTGTCGATCGAACTCTCGGGCAGCCAGGCGCGTTTCCGCTTCGACGGCGTGCTGCTCGCGTCCAAGCTGGTCGACGGAAAGTTCCCCGATTACCAGCGGGTGATTCCAGGCGCCCACCCGAAGCACCTGAAGATCGGGCGGCAGACGCTGGGAGCGGCGTTGCAGCGCGCCGCGATTCTCACCAGTGACAAGTTCCGCGGCGTTCGCTGGGTGCTCGGCGAAGGCAGTCTGAAGATCACCTGCACGAACACCGAGCAGGAGGAAGCGCAGGAGGAACTCGAACTCGACTACAACGGCGAGGCGCTGGATATCGGTTTCAACGTCGGCTACCTGCTGGACGTGCTGAACAACCTCGAGACCGAGGAGATCGAAGTTGCGCTGGGCGACGCCAATTCGAGCGCCCTGATTACCGTGCCGGGCCGGACGGACTTCAAATACGTCGTAATGCCGATGCGCATTTAGGGCCACGGGCGAATGAGCGAAGAGACTCCACCGCAGCAGCCCGGCGACGCGATGCCGGCCCATCCGGACGTTGCGGAGACCCCGCGGCAGGACGCGACAAGCTACGACTCCTCGAGCATCAAGGTACTCAAGGGTCTGGACGCGGTGCGCAAGCGTCCCGGGATGTACATCGGCGACACCTCCGACGGCACCGGCCTGCACCACATGGTCTTCGAGGTCGTCGACAACGCAGTGGACGAGGCGCTTGCGGGGTTCTGCGACGAGATCATCGTAACGATCCACACCGACAACTCCATCAGCGTCGCGGATAACGGCCGTGGCATCCCGACCGGGATCCACGAAGACGACGAGTTCAAGCGCTCGGCAGCGGAGATCGCGATGACCGAGCTCCACGCCGGCGGCAAGTTCGACTCCAATTCCTACAAGGTTTCCGGCGGACTGCACGGCGTCGGCGTCTCGGTGGTGAACGCGCTCTCCGACTGGCTGCGGCTCGCCATTCGTCGCGAGGGCCAAGTCCATTTCATGGAGTTCCGGCGGGGGGAGCGCGTCGAACCGCTCAAGGTTATCGGCAAGACCGAGCGCAGGGGCACGGAAGTGCACTTCCTCGCCAGCATCGAGACCTTCGGGCACGTCGAGTATCACTACGACATCCTGGCGCGGCGTCTCCGCGAGCTGTCGTTCCTGAACAACGGCGTGAGAATCGTGCTGATCGACCAGCGCGCGGGCAAGGAGGAAGTGTTCTCGTTCGCGGGCGGCGTCCGGGGATTCGTGGAGTACATGAACCGCAACAAGACGGTGCTCCACAACAACATCTTCCATGCGGGCGGGCAGAAAGAGGGCATGTTCATCGAGGTGGCGATGCAGTGGAACGACTCCTATCAGGAGCAGGTCCTCTGCTACACCAACAATATCCCGCAACGCGACGGCGGTACCCACCTGACCGGACTGCGCGCGGCAATGACGCGCACCCTCGGAAAGTACATCGAGCAGAACGAGATCGCCAAGAAGGCGAAGGTCGAGTGCACCGGCGACGACATGCGCGAAGGGCTCACCTGCGTGCTGTCGACCAAGATCCCGGAGCCCAAGTTCTCGTCGCAGACCAAGGACAAGCTGGTCTCGTCGGAGGTGCGGCCGGTCGTCGAGGAGATCGTGGCCGAGAAGCTGATGAGCTTCCTGCTCGAGAAGCCGCAGGACGCGCGCATCATCACCGGCAAGATCGTGGATGCCGCACGCGCGCGCGAGGCCGCGCGCAAGGCGCGCGAGATGACGCGCCGGAAGGGGGTACTGGACGGGTTCGGGCTGCCGGGGAAGCTGGCGGACTGCCAGGAAAAGGACCCCGCGCAGTGCGAGCTGTACCTGGTCGAGGGCGATTCCGCCGGAGGATCGGCCAAGCAGGGGCGCGATCGCAAGTTCCAGGCGATCCTTCCGCTCAAGGGCAAGATCCTGAACGTCGAGCGGGCGCGCTTCGACAAGCTGATTTCGTTCGCCGAGATCGCGACCCTCATCACCGCGCTCGGCACCGGGATCAAGGACGACTACAACATCGACAAGCTGCGCTACCACCGCATCATCATCATGACCGATGCGGACGTGGATGGCGCCCACATCCGCACGTTGCTGCTGACGTTCTTCTACCGGCAGTTGCCCGAGCTGATCGAGCGCGGCCACATCTACATCGCGCAGCCGCCGCTCTACAAGGTGAAGGTGGGCAAGGAGGAGCGCTATCTCAAGGACGACCATGAGCGCGACCAGTTCATGCTCAGGCAGGCGCTGGTGGGCGCGGCGCTGTACCCGCGCCGCGACGCCGAGCCGATTCGGGGGGACGCTCTCGCCCAGCTGTCGCAGTCCTATCTGCTCGCCGAAGCCGTGATCAGCCGCCTGACGCGCCTGATCGACGAAGGTGCGCTACGCGCGATTCTGCATGGCGCTCGCGTCGACCTCTCGAATGCGGAGGCGGCCCACGCGAGCGCGGCGCAACTGGTGGCGAAGCTCGGGAACGGCGATGTCAGGGTCCAGGCGCGCTACGACGAAAAGCTCGAGCGCCACCAGCTCGTGATCGAGCGCAACCGCCACGGCAACCTCCGCTGGAGCGTCATCGACGACGACTTCCTCGTCTCGGGCGATTACCGCCAGATCACCGCCGCCGCGCAGCTGGTCGACGACCTGATCGGCCCCGGGGCGTATGTGCAGCGTGCCGAACATCAGCACGCCGTGAGCGACTTCGGCCAGGCCGTGCATTGGCTGCGCGCGGAGGTCGAGCGCAACGCCGCCGTGCAACGCTACAAGGGCCTGGGCGAGATGAATCCCGAGCAGTTGTGGGAGACGACCATGGATCCGGCGTCGCGCCGGCTCCTCAAGGTACAGATCGAGGACGCGATTGCGGCGGACGAGATCTTCACGAAGCTGATGGGCGACGAGGTCGAGCCGCGCCGGGACTTCATCGAGCAGAACGCGCTCGTCGCGCGATTGGACGTTTAGGGCAGGGCTACGCCACGCGCTTCTTGGTGGCGGACTTCTTCGTCGCGACCTTTTTCACCGCCTGCTTGGCGCCGCCCGAACGCTTGGCCGCCACGCGGGCAGTCGGGTCCTCGGCGCGCTTCTCCGGCGGCCTGGCGGCCGTCTTCAACGTGTAGATGTTCTGCTCCGCCGCGGCGTCGCGGACGCCACGGCCGGAACGTTTCGGCTGCGCGGGCGCCGGCTCCTTGCGCTCGGCGCGCGCTTCAACGGGCTTGGCCGCCGCTTTCGCCTTGGTGCCCGCGCGCGGTGCGAACTCGAATCCGATCCGGCCGTCGGGCTGGCGCACGAGGAAGGCGGAGAATGGCCGCCCCTTCTTGGAGATGAAGCGGTGCAGGAGGTCGGTCTTGCCGACATCGAGCAGCTTCGTCACCTGCTCGGGCTCGATCGGGCGCTGCAGGATGATCTTCCCGGTGCGGAAGTCGCAGGTGCGCAGCGGGCCCACCGACTTCTCGCAGACGTAGGCCAGCTCGTGGTCGAACACCCGCGACCCGCACTTGGGACAATTCCCGAGCGGGTGTCTGCCCGTGAAGTCCACCGGTTCGGCTTCCCGCTCGTCGGCCTGGCTTTGCCCGAAGTCGAGCTCGACGGCGAAGTCGTCCCTCAGCTTCACCATTGCGGCGAACGGCCGTCCGATCCGGCTGCGAAATCCCTGTAGCGGGCCGATCGAGCGGGTCCGGATCAGGTCTTCGGCCTCCTCGTTCTCGATCCGGCGGCTGGCGATGACCTTCCACATCGAAAAGTCGCACTTCGTGCACTGGAACTTCTTGTAGTTTTCGTTGATCACGCTCCCGCACTTCGGGCATCTCGCGGCGAGGGTCGAGAGCGGCTCATCGATGCTGGTGCCTTTCTTGATTCGCTCGACCAGATCGCGCGTCGTCTCGACGATGTGGTCCATGAAGGCGTCCCGGCGGAGCTTGCCCTGCTCCATCTGCTTGAGCTTGAACTCCCAGTCGCCGGTGAGCTCCGGGGAGCGCAGTTCGTCGATGCCGAACTTCTCGATCGCGTAAAGCAGGTCGAACGCCTTTGCCGTCGGCTGGAGCTCGCGCCCGTTGCGGTGCACGTAGTCCTCGAAGATCAGTCCCTCGATGACCGAGGCGCGCGTGGCCGGCGTCCCGAGGCCCTTTGCCTTCATGGCCTCGGCGAGCTCTTCGTCGTCGACCAGCTTGCCGGCGTTTTCCATCGCGGACAGGAGCGTCGCCTCGGAGTAGCGCGCCGGGGGCTTGGTCTGGTTCTGCTGGACCTCCACCGCAGTCGTGTTGACCTTGCCGTCCGGGACCGGTGCGAGCGTCGGGGCGTCCTTGTCCTCCGCGTCCTTGCCATAAACCGCCAGCCAGCCCGCGTTGAGCATGACCCGTCCCTCGCTCTTGAAGGGTTCGCCTTCGACGCGGGTGATGCGCGTGGTGACCAGGAACTCCGCGGCCGGGTAGAACACGGCGAGGAACCGCTTGACCACCATGTCGTAGAGCTTCTGCTCGGGCTCGGACAGGTGCTTCGGCGCCTGCAAAGTGGGAATGATCGCGAAGTGATCCGAGATCTTCTCGTTGTTGAAGATGCGCTTGTTGGGCCGGACCCATCCCTCCTTCAGCACCTTTGCGGCAAACGGCGCATACGCGCGCGTCGATGCCGTCTTGTCGGTGAGCATGTTGAGGGTCTTCGTCACCGTGCCGAGGTAATCCTCGGGCAGGGCGCGCGCATCGGTCCGCGGATAGGTCAGGACCTTGTGCTTCTCGTAGAGCGCCTGGGCGAGGCCGAGCGTATTGCGCGCCGAGAACCCGAAGCGGGAGTTGGCTTCGCGCTGGAGTGTGGTCAGATCGTAGAGGAGCGGCGAACCCTGCGTCGCGGGCTTCGACTCCTCGGTGACGATTCCCGGCTTGCCGACGCACTTCGCGCGGATCGACTCTGCACGGGGCTGGTCCCAGACCCGCTCCGCGCGCAGGTACTCGTCGTTCGGGTCGCGCTCGAACTTCTCGTCGAACCATCGGCCGCCGTACTCCCCACCCTTGCCCTCGAAGGTGCCGAGGACCTCCCAGTAGTCGCGTGCGACGAACGCCTTTATGCGCTTCTCGCGCTCGACCAGGATCGCCAGGGTCGGCGTCTGCACCCGGCCCACCGTGGTCTTGTAGAAGCCGCCGTCCTTCGAGTTGAACGCGGTCATCGCGCGCGTGCCGTTGATGCCGACCAGCCAGTCGGATTCGGAGCGGCACACGGCGGCGTCGGCGAGGGGACGCATCTCGCGATCGCTCCGCAGCGTCGCGAAGCCCTCGCGGATCGCGGAAGGGGTCATCGACTGGAGCCACAGGCGCTCGATCGGCTTCTTCGCCGCCACGTGCTGCTCGATGTAGCGAAAAATGAGCTCGCCCTCGCGCCCGGCGTCGCACGCGTTCACGATCCCCACCACGTCCTTGCGCTTGATCAACCGGGCGAGCAGCTTGAGACGGTCTTCGCTCCTCTCGATCGGCTTCAGATCGAAGTGCGGCGGGATCACGGGCAGATGGGTGAATGACCACTTGCCCCGCTTCACCTCGTATTCCTCCGGCGCCGCGAGCTCGAGCAGATGCCCGATCGCCGAGGAGATCACGTACTCGCTTCCCTCGTAGTAGTCGCCGTGCCGCGTGAACCCGCCCAGCGCGCGCGCGATGTCGTTGGCGACGGACGGCTTCTCGGCGATGATGAGCTTCTTAGCCATACAGGGTGGTCGAAGAGCGCGCACCCGCCGGCGGCGCGGCGCGCGGGAGAGTCAGGGAGCGCCGAAGTTTAAGGACTGCCCCGGCGCGAGGCAAGAAGAAGCGGCGATGCGGCGTCAGTGGATGTGCCGCGGGCCCCCTTCAGGCAGCAACTCTTCCAGGATCAGCGTGTCGACGTCGCCGCGCCGTGCCCAAAGCACCATCAGCACGATCACCTTGAGCTTATCAAGGTCAACGGCGTCCTCCGGCAACGCCATCGCACGATCGATGATCAGCTCGCGCAGGGGCGCGGTCAACACCCCGGCGCTCTCCAGGAACGTGATGAAGCCGCGCGATTCGGTCGAGAGCTTCGCGAGCTCGGCGTGAGTGTGCGCGCGAAACGCGTCGCACAGCTCGAACGCCTCCGGATACTGCTCGTCGTTGGGGCGCGACAGGTGCTTCAACCAGTCGAGCGCGTCGGTGATCTCTTCGTCCCCGAATCCCGCGTCGGTCAACTTGCGCGCGAGAGTGTCGGGATCGGGGCAGGGCTCGCCCTGATAGTAGTTCTCGAAGAGGTAGACAAGGATCTCGAACATCGGCGGGAGGAACTCTCCTGGTGGAGATTCTGTCAGGGGACCTCGGTCCCTGGCCGGCGGTGCGGGCGTGGTACCCGGAAACGGCAGCAGTGCATTCAGTCCTGGTCGCGATTCGCCACGCGCTGATAGCTGCCGCCTGGGAGGCTCGCGACCTTTCCCTCGAGCTCCAGTTGCAGCAGCATCGCCGATACGACATCGGCCGTCAAGCCGCTGCGCCCGCACAGAGTGTCAACATTGCACGGGTCGTATCCCAAGTGATGCAGCAGCGCGTGCGTTTCTTCCGGCGCCTCGCGTGACGGAGTTGGTGTCGGCGCGCCGCCGCCGAGCTCGCCGAGCACGTCATCCGCGCTGTCGACGAGTTTCGCGCCTTGCTTGATGAGCGCGTGGCACCCCTTTGACAGGGGCGAATGGATCGACCCCGGCACGGCAAACACGTCGCGCCCCTGCTCGCCCGCGAGGCGCGCGGTGATCAGCGAGCCGCTGTCGAGCGCCGCCTCGACCACGAGTACGCCGCGCGCGAGGCCACTGATGATGCGGTTGCGTCGCGGAAAGTTTGCCGCGGCCGGCGGTGTGCCAAGCGGGAACTCGCTGACGATCGCGCCATGTCCGGCGAGCATCGTGAAGAGCTCGGCGTTACGCGCCGGATAGATCACGTCGATGCCGGTGCCGAGCACGCCGACCGACGATCCCGAGCCCTCGAGTGCGCCGCGGTGCGCGGCAGCATCGATCCCGAGCGCGAGGCCGCTCACGATCGTGAGCCCCGCGCGGCTGAGCGCGCGCGCGAGAGCGTGCGCGTTCGCCAGCCCCTGCGCGGTGCCATTCCGGCTGCCGACGATAGCCAGGCCGTTTGCGTTTAGGAGCTCGGCGCGCCCGCGTACGTACAGGAGCACCGGAGGATCCGGAATCTCGAGGAGGCCGCGCGGGTAGTCTCCATCGGCGAGGGTAACGATCGAGTTGCCGGGCTGCTCCGCCCAGGCGAGCGCGGCGTCGACGTCAGGCCCGCACTCGTCGGATCGCAAGCGCGTTGCAATCGCCTCGCCGACCGTGCGCGCGAGCGTCGCGTGCGACGTGCGGAGGACCTGCGACGGCAGACCGAACTCCGAGAGGAGCTTCCGGATGCCCTGGCCCCCGAGCCCGGGGGTCAGGGTGAGGCGCAGCCACGCCGCGAGCTCGCCCTCCTGGGGCATCGGGCTCGGCTGGCGCGGTCAGGGCGTCTTGACGACGTCCCCCGGCGCGACGGGCCGTTCGACGCCGAGCGTGAGCGCGTAGGAGAGGTTGTCGAACGTGCGGAAGACCATGAGCAGACCGTAGCGCTCCTCGGGAAGCTCGACCGGTCCCGGCTTGCGCTCGCCGAGCAGGAACGGGCCGACGCTGCGATCGTTCGTCACCGTGGTGCTGCGGAAGATCGCGAGCACGTGGCCGACCTCGAGCCCGTCCTTCGCGCCCTTGTTCAGGCTCACGATCGCGAGCCCGCCGGTCTCGCCGTAGCCTTCGTAGATCGATTTCTTGCCCGCGTCGCTCTCGATCCCGGTCCACATGGGCTTGTCGAGCAACAGATTGGTGCGAGCATCGGAGTGCCCGTCGTAGATCGACATGATCCGGGCGCGGATCGGCTTGTCGGGCGCGCGGGGCGCAAAGCTGAAGACCTGCGGCTGCGGCGCGACGACCAACCGGTCGCCTTCACTGATCTCCTGCTTCGACGACAGCACCCGCACGGTCGTCGGATCGCCGCTGCGCAACACTCGCGCGGTCCCGAGGTAGATGGCCTCGAAACCAAGGATGTCTTTCGATTCCGGATCGATTAGGGCGATGCCTGGACGGTAGACCTGCCACAGCGTTTCCTTGCTCTGGCCCATCCCGGTCACGTAGGCGCGCGCGCCTGCACCGATGTTGAATCGGCCTTCCTCGGCCGCGAAGATGCGCGGGGCCTTGTCCAGACCGCCGCGCTCGATCACCAGCGGTGCGGACAGGAACGGCTCGAGCACCTTCAGCGGGACGGTCGGGATCGCCTCGCTGATGAGGATCTCCTCGCGCACGCGGGGCACCAGGCGCTCGATGGACAGCGTGCCCGTGGCCCGGTCCAGGCGAACGATTTCGCCGGGGTAGATGAGGTGCGGGTTCCGGATCTGATCCTTGTTCAACCGCCAGATCTCGGGCCAGCGCCACGGCTGGGTGAGAAACTTGCCCGAGATACCCCAGAGCGTGTCGCCCTTCTGTACGACGTAGCTGTCCGGCGCGTTCGGCTGGAGCTGCAGGACGTTGCCGCCGGTCCGCGGGTCGGCCTGCTGGCCCCACGCGGCCGGGAGGGCCAAAAAGAGGGCAAAAAGAAGGGCCGTGCTAGACTTGAACATGAGCACCTCGAGCCGATCCAAACGCGGGCAAGTGTTTGATTATTAGGGCTGGTTGGCCCGAGTTTAAGGTCTTTGTTGAAATTCTGCACCTAATTATTTCACGCAGCAAGTGATTTATGGCCGCTCTGAACATCCTGCGCTACCCCGATCCGCGGCTCGAAAAGGTCGCCAAGCCCGTCACGCGAGTCGACGACGCCATACGGCAGCTCGTGCGCGACATGGCGGAGACGATGTACTCGGCCCCGGGCATCGGGCTCGCGGCCACGCAGGTCGATGTCCACGTGCGGGTCATCGTGCTCGACGTGTCTGACGCCCGCGATCAACTGCTGGTCCTGATCAACCCCGAGATCCTGGCTCTGGAGGGCGAGCAGGAGTGCGAAGAAGGGTGTCTCTCGGTGCCGGGAGTTTATGACGTTGTCAAGCGCGCCGAGAAGGTCAAAGTGCGCGCGCTGGATGGCGAAGGCCGGCCGTTCGAACTTGCTGCCGAGGGCCTCCTCGCGGTGTGCATCCAGCACGAGATGGATCACCTCGAGGGCAAGGTCTTCGTCGAGCACCTCTCGCGCCTGAAGCAGGCGCGCATTCGGGCGAAGCTCCAGAAGCAGGAGCGCCGGAGCGCCTGAGCGGCGCGACGCGCCCGCGGCACCGGGCCCCGACGTCTTTCCCGCAGTCAATGCGCGTCATCTTCGCCGGCACACCGGCGTTCGCGGTCCCGGCATTCGACGCGCTGGTGGCCGCGGGCCATACGGTAGTGTTAGTGCTTACTCAGCCAGATCGGCCAGCGGGACGCGGACTTCGAACAGCTCCGAGTGCAGTGAAGGAGGCCGCCGAGCGACGCGGAATCGCGGTGCTGCAACCGCTGACGCTCAAGGAACCGGGGACGCAAGCGGCGCTGCGCGAAGCCCAGGCCGATGTTCTGGTCGTCGCCGCGTACGGGCTGATCCTGCCGCAAGGAGTGCTCGATTTGCCGCGGCATGGCGCGCTCAATATCCATGCGTCCTTGCTTCCGCGCTGGCGCGGCGCGGCGCCGATCCAACGCGCGCTCCTCGCCGGAGATGCCGTATCGGGCGTCTGCATCATGCAGATGGACGCCGGGCTCGACACGGGACCTGTGCTCCTGGGCGAGGCGGTTGCCATTGCCCCCGACGAGACGGGCGGGACGCTCCAGAACAAGCTCGCTTCGCTCGGAGCGAGGCTGATCGTTGCCGCGTTGGAGGGAGTTTCACGCGGCGCGTTGCAGGCAACACCGCAACGGGCCGACGGCGTCACCTACGCCCACAAGATCGGCAAGGCCGAGGCGCGCATCGACTGGTCGCGCGCTGCCGCCGAGATCGAGCGCCAGACCCGGGCGTTCAATCCCACTCCTGGTGCGCTCGCCCGATTGCGCGGGGACGACATCAAAGTGTGGCGGGCAACGCTGGCTTCCGTTGCAGGCGGATCACCCGGCTCGGTTCTCCGCGTCGGCAGCGAGGGCATCGATGTCGCGTGCGGGGTGGGCGTCCTGAGGCTCACCGAGCTTCAGCGCGCCGGCGGCAAGCGGCTGTCTGCGGGCGCATTTCTGCGCGGATGCGCCATCGCTCCGGGCGAGTCATTCGAGGCGGTCGCGCCGATTGAATCTTCGCCGCCCCGCCCCATCTAACCGGTCGCGGCAGGACGCGCAAGACGCAAGACATTTCGGAGGAACACATGTTCGGCAACTGGCTCAAGACCGGCATCCTGATGGCGGGCATCGTCGCCCTGTTCGGGGTGCTGGGCGGCGCCATCGGCGGGCAACAGGGCATGCTGATCGCGCTCGTGATCGGCGGTGCGATGAACCTCTTCGCCTACTGGTTCTCCGACAAGCTGGTGCTGCGCATGTACAACGCCCAGGAGGTCGACGAGACCTCGGCGCCGCAGCTCTACGGCATGGTGAAGGAGCTCGCCGGCCGCGCGGGACTGCCGATGCCGCGCGTCTATCTCATCGACGAGGCGCAGCCCAATGCGTTCGCGACCGGACGCGACCCGGACCATGCCGCGGTCGCGGCCACCACCGGCATCCTCCAGCTCCTCACTCCGCGCGAGTTGCGCGGCGTCATGGCGCACGAGCTGGCCCATGTCAAGCATCGGGACATCCTCATCTCGACGATCTCGGCGACGGTTGCCGGGGCGATCTCGACGCTCGCGAACTTCGGCATGTTCTTCTCGGGGAGCCATGACCGCGAGAACGGTGGCAACCCGCTGCTCGCGATTCTGGTCATGATCTTCGCGCCGATCGCCGCGATGCTGATCCAGTTCGCGATCTCGCGGACGCGCGAGTTCGGCGCCGACCGCGGCGGCGCAGAGATGTCGGGCGACGCGCATGCGCTGGCCGATGCGCTGGTCAAGATCGACGCCTACGCGCGCGGGATCCCCATGCCGAGCGCCGAGGCGCACCCGGCGACCGGACAGATGATGATCATCAATCCCTTGTCGGGCGGCAGCCTGAAAGGGCTGTTCAGCACCCACCCGGCGACCGAGGAACGCGTCGCACGACTGCGCGCGATGCGATAGCCTTCGACCGCCCCGTCGGGCGGAGCGCCGGCACCTGCCGGCGCTTTCCTTTCGCACGGCCGGTGCACCGCTATAATCCGCGCGCCCGCCCCACCCCGTGCCGCAGTCCCAGCCCCTTGCCGACACGCTTGCCGCCGCGAGCCGCATCGTCGCGCGCGTGATCGCGGGCCGGAGCCTCGGGACAGCGCTCGCCGCCACCGACGGCGCTGCGGGCCGCGGCCGACCGGCGGTCACCGACGCCGTCTACGGCACCCTGCGCGACTACGGCGCACCCGACGCCATCGTGGACGCTCTGGCGCGCAAAGGCGCCCCCGATCCCGAGTTGCGCGCGCTGCTCCTCTGCGCGCTCCATGAGCTGCGGCACGAACGGCGCGCACCGCATGTCGTCGTGGACCAGGCGGTTGTGGCGTGCGGACGACTCGGGCACGGTCGCGCCCGCGGGTTCGTGAATGCGACACTGCGCAACTACCTTCGCCGCCGCGAGGCGCTCGAGCGCGATGCGCTACGCGCGGACTCCGGACGCTTCGGCTACCCCCAGTGGTGGATCGCTCGGGTGCGCGAGGCCTATCCCGAGGCCTGGCCGGCGGTCCTCGCCGCCGGCAACGCACACCCGCCGCTGACGCTGCGGGTCAACCGGCGGCGTGCGAGCGTGGAGGGAATGCTTGCGCGACTCGGCGCAGCGGGCATCGACGCGCGGCGCGTCGGAGAGTGGGCCATCCGGCTCGTCAAGCCGCGCCCCGTGGAGGCGATTCCCGGCTTTGCCGAAGGCGAGGTGTCGGTGCAGGACGCGGGAGCGCAGCTGGCCGGCCCGTTCCTCGCGCCCCGCGATGGCATGCGCGTCCTCGACGCGTGTGCGGCGCCCGGCGGCAAGACCGGCCATCTCGCCGAGCTTGCCGACGCGGACCTCGTCGCCCTCGATCGCGATCCCGCGCGTCTGGGCGCTATCGTGGCCAATCTTGCCCGCCTCGGCCTGCGCGCGGACGTGCGCCAGGCCGACGCGGCGGACCTGGGCGCGTGGTGGGACCGTCGGCCGTTCGACCGGGTACTCGCCGATGTGCCTTGCAGCGCCTCGGGCGTCGTGCGGCGTCATCCCGACATCAAATGGCTGCGGCGCGCCGCCGATCTGCAAGGATTCATTCGCGAGCAGTCGCGCCTGCTCGAGGCGCTGTGGCAGGTGCTCGCGCCGGGTGGTAAATTGCTCTACGCCACGTGCTCGGTGTTTCCCGAAGAGAACGATTCGGTGCCGGCGGCGTTCGTCGCGCGCCGCGGCGACGCCCGGCGGGTCGACCTCCCCGGCCTGGCGGGCGGACAGCTCTTGCCGGATGACGACCGCGACGGTTTCTTCTACGCCCTCCTCGAGAAGACGCGCTGAACCATGAGGAACGACGGGACGATGCGCGCCCACAAGGCTCCCGAGCTCGTCGGGCGCGCTCGATCGCAGCCTACGCGCCGATGACGCGCCGGGCGCTGACGTGGCTCGCGCTCGTCGTGGCGCTCGTTGCGCACGGTGCGGCGGCGCAGGAGATCGAGGTCCGCGACGCGCGGCTCGTCGGCGCCGAGGATGGGATCGTCCTCAGCGCCGACTTCGAGCTCGACCTCACTTCGCGCCTCGAGGACGCCCTCGCCAAGGGCGTACCGCTGTACTTCGTGATCGAGTTCGAGATCTTTCGGCCGCGCTGGTACTGGCTCGACGAGCGCATCGGCGTCGCCTCGCGTTCGACACGGCTCTCGTTTCATGCGCTTACCCGCACCTACCGGCTCGCGTCAGGCGCGCTGCACCAGAGCTTCGCAACGCTCGACGAAGCGCTACGCGCGCTATCGCGGGTTCGCGGGTGGCCGGTGCTTCCGAAGGGGGCCCTGACGCCGGATACCGTTTATATGGCGTATTGCCGGATGCGCCTAGATACGACCCAGCTGCCGAAGCCGTTCCAGGTGAGCGCGCTCGCGAACCGCGAGTGGACGCTGACCTCGCACTGGAAGAAGTGGGAAGTGAACGGGACGATCGAGCAGGCGGAGGCGGCCCGATGACCTACGCGCTCATCGTCAGCGCGGCGCTCGGGGCAATCCTGCTGTTCCTGCTCGCGGTCGCGAGCGCGAACACCTCGCTATTCGCGCAGCACTACCCGTTGTTGCTCATCCTCAACGGTGTCATCGCCGTGGCGCTGGTTGCGCTGGTGGGCTATCAGCTCTGGCGGCTGCGGCGCGCGCTGCGCGCGAAAGTGTTCGGCTCGCGACTCACGCTACGGTTGCTCCTGCTGTTCGTCGTGATGGCGATCGTTCCGGGCGCCCTCGTGTACACCGTTTCCCTGCAGTTCCTCGCCAAGAGCATCGAGTCGTGGTTCGACGTGCGCGTCGACAACGCGCTGGAGAGCGGACTGTCGCTCGGCCGCGATGCGCTCGACGCGATGCTCGAGGAGCTGCGCGGCAAGGCGCGCGTCATGGCGCTGGAGCTCGGCGATCTGCCACCGGCGCAGCAACCCATCGCGCTCAACCGGCTACGCGAGCAGGCTGGCGTCGACGACGCGATGCTGGTCGGCTCGGGCGGCTCCGTGATCGCGGGGGCGAGCCGCGAGCTTGCGAAGCTCGTGCCCGAGGCCCCGCCCGCGCCGGTCCTGCGGCAGGCGCGCGGCGGGCGGCCCTACGCTGCGATCGAGGCGCTCGGAGAGAAGGGCCTCGTGCTCCGGGTGGTCGTGCCGGTCGGGGGAACGGCGATCGCGGACGAGGCGCGACTCCTGCAGCTCACGCATGCGGTCCCGCCGGTGGTCGCCGAAAAGGCCGAAACCGTGCAGTCGGTCTATCGCGACTACAAGGAGCTGTCGCTCCTGCGCGCCGGCCTGAAGCGGATCTACATCCTCACGCTCACGCTCACTTTGCTGCTCGCGCTGTTCTCGGCCATCGCACTCGCGTTCATCCTGAGCCGGCGCCTGTCGGAGCCGCTTGCCGAGCTCGCCGAGTCGACGCTCGCCGTCGCGCGGGGCGATTTCAGCCACCGGCCGCGCGTGACCAGCCGCGACGAGCTCGGCATCCTCACGCGCTCGTTCAACAGCATGATCGGGCAGCTCGACGACGCGCGCGCCGCGGCCGACGCGAACCGCGAGCAAGTCGAAAGCGCTCGGGCGCACCTCGAGAACATCCTCGCGAACCTGTCGGCCGGCGTGCTCACCTTCGACGAGACGTTCCGGTTGCAGGTCGCCAACCACGGTGCAGCGGCGATCCTCGGCGAGGAGGTCGTCGCCTGCATCGGCGGCCCGCTCAAGGGCTCCGCGGCGCTCGAGGTGCTGGCCGAGGCGATCAGGGACGGGTTCGGCGCGGAGCACACGCCCGGCGCGTGGCAGCGCGAGCTGGATATCGAGGGCCGCGGGATCACGATCCTGGTGCGCGGCTCGCGTCTGCCGGGTGGCGGCGGGTACGTCGTGGTGTTCGACGACGTGACCCAGCTCATCGCCGCGCAGCGCGCCACGGCATGGGGCGAGGTCGCGCGCCGGCTCGCCCACGAGATCAAGAATCCCCTCACGCCGATCCAGCTCTCCGCGGAGCGGCTGCAGGCCAAGCTCGCGGACAAGCTCGCCCCGCCCGAGGCCCAGGCGCTGGCGCGCGCGACCGAGACGATCGTCAACCAGGTCGCGGCGATGAAGTCGATGGTCGACGACTTCCGCGACTATGCGCGCATGCCGGCGCCGAGCCTCGGCACCCTCGATCTGAACCGGCTGGTGGGCGAGGTGCTCGTGCTGTACGACAATTCGCCGGCGCGCATCACGGCGCGGCTCGACCCGGCGCTGCCCCCGGTGCGCGGCGACGCCGCGCAGCTGCGGCAGGTGATCCACAACCTCCTGCAGAACGCCGAGGACGCGCTCGCCGGGAATGCCGACGCGTGCATCGAGGTTCGGACCGAGCGCGCGGGCGAGCGCGTGCGGCTCGCGATCAGCGACAACGGGGGGGGCTTCGCCGAGTCGATCATGAAGCGCGCGTTCGAGCCGTACGTGACCACCAAGCCGAAAGGCACCGGACTCGGGCTTGCGATCGTAAAAAAGATCATCGACGAGCATCACGGCTCGGTGAGCATCGAGAATCGCGCCGGAGAGGCCGGCCGCGGCGGCGCGGCCGTCACGATCGCACTGCCGCTCGCGGCGTAGGGCAAGGACCGAAATGGCAACGATTCTGGTCGTCGACGACGAAGTCGGGATCCGCGAGCTCCTCTCGGAGATCCTTTCGGACGAGGGGCACACGGTGCGCCTGGCCGAGCACGCCACCGCGGCACGCGAAGCCCGCGCGCGCGAGCGGCCCGATCTGGTGCTGCTCGACATCTGGATGCCGGACACCGATGGCATCTCGCTCCTGAAGGAGTGGGCGGCCGGAGGCCAGCTCACGATGCCGGTGGTGGTGATGTCGGGCCACGCGACCATCGACACCGCGGTCGAAGCGACGCGTATCGGGGCTCTGGACTTCCTCGAGAAACCCATCGCGATGCAGAAGCTCCTCGCGACGGTCAAGCGGGCGCTGCGCGCCGGCGAGACGCGCGCCGAGGCGCGCCTCTCGCTGGCGAACCTCGGCCGGTCCGCCCCGATCGCCGATCTGCGCAAGCGCCTCGCGCAGCTCTCGCAGGCCGGCGCGTCGCTCCTGTTGCGCGGGGAGCCGGGCGTGATGCCGGATCTGTACGCGCGCGCGCTCCAGCACCCGGGCACGCCGTGGGTGAACGCCGCGCCGGGGCTCGCCGAGTCCCCGGAGGATCTGCTCGGACAGGCCGGCGGCGGCATCCTGTTCGTCGAAAACCTGGCGGCGCTCAGCCGCCTGCAGCAGAAGAACCTTGCGTTCATCGCGGCGCGCGGCGAGCGGGAGAAGGTCCGGATCGTCTCGTTCACCGCCGAGGATCCGCGCCGGCTGACCGATGAGCGCGGATTCGACGCGACCCTGCTCGCGCAGCTGTCGCAGCTCGTGCTGATGCTGCCCGCGCTGCGCCAGCACTCGGAGGACATTCCGGAGCTCGCGGCGATGCTGCTCGCGCAGTACGTGGAGGCGCGGTTCTGTCCCCCGCGCGAATTTTCCACCGCGGCGCTCAATCTGCTGCGGAACTTCACGTGGCCGCGCAACCTCGAGGAGCTGCAGCAGGTCGTGCGCAGCGCGGCGCTCGCGGCGCTGCACGACGAGATCGGGGTCGAGGACGTGGAGCGCGTATTGCTCGCTCCCCAGTCCGAGCCCGTCGCCACCGGGCTGCCGCTCGACCTTCCGCTGCGCGAGGCACGCGAGGCATTCGAGCGCGCGTACTTCGAGCACCACCTGGCGCGCGATGGGTCGATCAGCCGGCTCGCGGAACGGGCCGGCCTGGAGCGGACGCACCTGTATCGCAAGCTGAAGCAGCTCGGGATCGGCCCGGCGAAGAAGGAAGAGTAGACGGGCATTGGCGGTGCGCGCGGCGCCTCCCCGGACGCCAATGAGCATAGAATCCGCGCGCTGATCAGGGAGCGACAGTGAAAATCCTCATCCTGGGCGCCGGCCAGGTCGGCTCGACGCTCGCCGAGAGTCTCGTCTCCGAGCAGAACGACATTACCGTCGTCGACATCGATCCGACGCGACTCAAGGATCTCCAGGACCGGCTCGATCTGCGCACGGTCGTCGGTTTCGCCGCGCATCCGAGCACGTTGACCGAGGCCGGCATCGAGGATACCGACCTCCTGATCGCGGTCACGCAGTCGGACGAGACCAATCTCGCCGCGTGCAAGGTGGGCAAGATGCTGTTCAACGTGCCCACCCGGATCGCACGCGTGCGCTCGCGCAGCATTCTCGCGCACCCGGAGCTTCTCGCCGACGACGGCTTCGCGGTCGACTATGCGATCAGCCCCGAGGATATCGTCACCGAGGCGATCAGCCGGCTGATCGAATTCCCCGAAGCGCTGCAGGTGCTCAATTTCGCGGGCGGCCGCGTGACCATGGTGGCGGTCCGGGCGGTGGAGGGCGGCCCGCTCGTGGGCCTTCCCCTGAAGGACATGCGCAAGCATCTGACCAACGTCGATGCGCGCGTGACGGCGATCTTCCGCGGTGACCAGGCGATCATCCCCGACGGGGACACCGTCGTGAAGGCCGGCGACGAGGTGTTCTGCATCGCCGACACCGAGCACATCCGGCAGGTCATGCGGGAGCTGCGCAAGATGGACAAGCCGGTGAAGCGCGTGATGATCGCCGGCGGGGGCAACATCGGGCTGCGCCTCGCCCTGGCGCTGGAGGGCGAGTATCAGGTCAAGATCATCGAGTTCAACAAGCGCCGCGCGGAGCACATCGCCAACCGCCTCGACTCGGCATTGGTCCTGCAGGGCGACGCGACCGACGAGGAGCTGCTCGAGAGCGAGAACATCGGCGAGATGGACCTCTTCCTCTCGCTTACGAACGATGACGAGAACAACATCATGAGCGCGCTGCTCGCCAAGCGGATGGGCGCGCGCCGGGTCGTCGCGCTGATCAACCGCCGCTCCTACGCCGACCTGATGCAGGGCGGCCAGATCGACATCGCGATCTCGCCCGCCCAGGCGACCATCGGCAAGCTCCTGCAGCACATTCGCCGCGGCGACGTCGCCGCCGTGCACAGCCTGCGGCGCGGAGCGGCCGAGGCGCTCGAGCTCATCGCGCACGGCGACGAGAAGACCTGCAAGGTGATCGGCAAGAAGGTCGAGGACATCGAGCTGCCGCGCGGCGCGGCGATCGGGGCGATCGTACGCACGCTGCCGCGGCCGGAGGTGGTGCGCAAGAGCGACCTCGTGGCTACCGAGCGCATGAGCGAGGTGGTCATGGCGCATCACGACACCGTCATCCGACCCGATGATCACGTGATCATGTTCCTCGCCAACAAGCGCATGATCCCGCGGGTCGAGAAGCTGTTCCAGGTCGGGTACAGCTTCATCTAGCCGCCACCCGGCCTTCCTCCGCACCCGGCGCCGCCCGATGCTGACCGTCGCACGCTTCGCGCCGCTCGCGCAGACATTCGGGCTGATCATCATGATCTTCGGACTGTCGCTCGTCATACCGGCGGCGATCTCCCATCTGCTGGGCGACGGCGCGGAGGGCGCCTATGACGAGACGCTGCTGGGCACCTTCGCCTGCGGCGCGCTCCTGTGGCTCGTCGCCCGCGGTCACCGGGGCGAGCTGCAGATACGCGACGGCTTCCTGCTGGTTGCGCTCGCCTGGACCGTCCTGCCCGCCTTCGCGACGCTTCCGCTCCTGCTGCTCCTGCCGGACCTGTCGTTCACCGACGCCTACTTCGAGACGGTGTCCGGGCTCACGACGTCGGGCGCGACGACGCTTTCGGACCTCGACAAGCTGCCTCCGTCGATCAATATCTGGCGCACCCAGCTCGTGTGGATGGGCGGCATGGGCGTGATGGTGCTCGCGGTCGCGATCCTGCCCCTGCTCGGCGTAGGCGGCGCACAGATGTTCAGGGCCGAGACCCCGGGCCCCATGAAGGACACGAAGCTCACCCCACGCATCACCGAGACGGCGAAGGGCCTCTGGGCGGTTTACTTCGGCATGACCATCTTCTGCATCGTCGGCCTGAAGCTCGCCGGCATGACCTGGCTCGACGCAGTGATGCATGCGTTCTCGACCATGGGCCTCGGCGGATTCTCGTCGCACGACGCGAGCTTCGGCTACTGGGACTCCCCCGCGATCGAGGCGGTGACGATCGTATTCATGCTCGCTGCGAGCCTCAACTTCGCGACGCACTTCCTCGCGGTGCGACGGCGTTCGCTCCTGCCGTACGCACGGGATCCGGAAGCGGGGATGGTGATGCTGGCGATGGCCGGCAGCGTGCTGATGATCGCGCTGTACTTGTGGTGGACCGCGACATACCCGAGCTTCTGGACGGCGTTGCGCTTCGCGGCCTTCAACGTCGTTTCGATCGCCAGCACCACCGGGTTCGCGAACACCGACTTCGCACTCTGGCCGATCTTCGCACCGCTGTGGATGCTCTACCTTTCCTGCTTCGCGACCTCGTCGGGTTCGACGGGCGGAGGCATGAAGATGATCCGCGCGCTGGTGCTGCTCAAGCAGTCGGTCCGCGAATTCACGCGCATCATTCACCCGCGTGCGATGGTGCCGCTGAAGATTAGCGGTCACGCCGTCGAGAACAACCTGATCTTCGCCGTGCTCGCATTCATGCTCGTCTACGGCGCGACGATGGTCGGGATGTCGCTCCTGCTTACCGCGACCGGGCTCGACTTCATCACGGCGTTCTCGGCGGTCACCGCCTGCATCAACAACATGGGTCCGGGACTCGGGCAGGTCGGGCCGGCGACGACCTATGCGGTGCTGACCGACTTTCAGACCTGGGTGTGCACCATCGCCATGTTGCTCGGGCGCCTCGAGCTCTTCACCTTGCTCGTGATCTTCACGCCGGCGTTCTGGCGCAAGTGACGCCGCTCGAGAATGTCCCGACGTTCGTTCTGATCGGGCCGAGCGGCGCCGGAAAGTCCACGCTGATCTCGCGCCTGGTCGCGGCGCGTCCGCATGGCGAGAACTGGGCGGTGCTGACGAACGGCCGCGGCTCGGCGCAGGTGACGCCGAGCGACGGCGTGGCGGTTGCGGAAGTCGGCGGCGGCTGTGTGTGCTGCACCGCGCAGGTCGCGTTGCGTGTCGCCCTGACGCGGCTGCTGCGCGAGGCGCGTCCCGCCCGGTTGTGCATCGAGCTCGACGCCGCCAGCCACGTGCGCGAGGCGCTGAGGACGTTGCGCAGCCCGTGGCTCGCTCCGGTCGTCGCGATCGAGGCGGTGATCGGAGTCTTCGGGGGCGACGGGCACCCAGCCGGTGCCACCGCACGGGCAGACCTCGCCTCGTGCGACGTCGTGTGCGTGCGCGGCGACCCCGCGGCGTTCGCTCCGCTCGCCGCCGGCAAGCGCCTGCTCGACGTGGACCGCGCGACACTCGCCGCGCTTCAGGGCGTGAGCGTGAGCGAGCCCAGATAAAGCGGCAGGTCGACGCGCTCGGCGCGATCCTTTCGACCGACGAACACGACCTGATAGAACCGCCCGTTGGCCGCGACCATGCGCGCGGCGACCAGCATCGGGGTGCCGGCGACCACGCCTTCGCCAGTGAACTCGCGTCCTTTCGCGGTGGTGCCCCGGACGTCGACCTCGCGCTCGGTGAGGAGCGTGCCCTCGATGTTCCGCAGCAGGGCATCCCGCGCGAGGGGCAGCAGGGCGCCCGGTTCGCCAGGCGGGAGCGGCGCGTATGCGATGCCGAACGCCATTCCGGTCATCTGCGTCTGCAGCATCTGCATGCTCAGCTTCTCGCCGCCGAGCACGATGTCGCGGGTCGCTTTCGATGGCTTGCCCGGCAGCATCACCTTGACCTTGCCGTCCTCCCAGTAGAGCTCGCGCCAGTCGAGCTCGGCCGAGCAGCCGCCGACCGCGAGCGCGATCGCGAGGGCCGCAAGGGCGCGGATCACGGCTCCCTCCGGTGGAGGTAGATCTCGTCCCGGAACGTGCCGACCCACGCGGGCTTGTAGACCACGAAGAGCGTGATCAGCATTCCGGTGAGCGTCGCCTCCGCGAACGCGAGCATCAAAGCGATCGCGGTCCACGCATCCCCGACGGACGCGCCCGCAAGCGGGGCGAGCGCGATTGCGACCGCAACGGCGACGGCGGCGCCGAGCATCGCTAAGGCGCCGCCGAGGAACGCGGCCACGAAGACGTAGACGAAGAAGTTGGCGGGTAGACGCGCCTCGGCTGCGAGCAACGCGAGGTGGCTGACGAGGACCGGCAGCATGCCCGCTACGAGCGCCCGACCCGCGATGGACATCCAATCGCCGCCGGCCGCGACGTTCGTAGCAACCGCCACAAGCGTCATGCCGACGAGCGCCAGGGGCAGGCCGAACATCAGGTAAAGGATCGTCGCCCCGAGCAGGTGGACGTGGATCGCGGGACCGATACGGCCGCCGATCGTCCAGAGCAGCACGATCGCGACAAGCGCCCCGAGAAACACATGGCTCTGCTCGTTCACGCTCAGCCGCGACCACGGGCTGCGCAGCAGCGCCCACAACAGGACCGGAGCGAGCACGATCCACGCGGCGAGGTGCCAGCTCGGCGGCAGCCCTTGTGGCAGATCCATGAGCGATGGGACCGTCGTGGCGCCCGACGGTTCAAGGCACGGCGACGACCGCGTCGCCGACGCGGATCGCGCCGCGCTCGATGACGCGTGCAGCGATGCCGCCGTGGCCGCGCATCGCGTTGTAGCCGCCGCTCCCCAGTGCCTCTTCCATCCGCGAGCACGGATGACACAGGCCGCTGTACTCGAGCAGCGCCGTTCCGACGCGAAAGCGGCAGTCCTTGAGCGCGACCAGGTTGATACCCGAGACGACGACGTTCCGGCGCACCAGGGTCGGATCGATGCGCGGCGCGCCGACGATCGAGGCGACCGCGACAAGGTGCTCGGCCTGGATCAGCGTGACCTCGCGCTTGCCCCCGCCGTAATGATCGCCGACCAGCCCGCCGTCAATGGCGAGGATTTCATGCACCGGCTCGGGCGACACTTGCCGCGCGGGCCGCACCCCGATCCATTCGACGCGCCCGGCGCGCGGGAACGTCGCGAGCAGCCGCGCCAGCGTGCCGTCGAGGCGCAACGGACTACTTCGCCGCGACGCAGGCGATCTCGACCAGCATGCGAGGGTCGGCCAGCTTCGCCTCGACGGTCGCGCGCGCGGGCAGGTTGTTCGGGTCGATCCACACCTTCCACACCGCGTTCATTCCCTCGCGATTGCGGATGTCGGTGACCCACACGTTGGCCCACAGGATCTTCGACTTGTTGCTGCCGGCTTTTGCGAGCGCCGCGTCGATCGACGCCAGAACCTGATTCGTCTGGCCATTGATGTCCTGGGTGAGGTCGTCGGCGACGGTGCCGGCAACCCAGACGAGTCCAGCATGCTCGACGGCGTCGGAGAGGATGCCGCCGTGCGGGTTGTGGCGTTTGATCGTCATGAGGGCTCCTGATCATCGAAGGGACTGAGGGGGGATCTCGCGGGGGTACGGGAAGCCGGAGCGGATTCTACGCGGCCCCCGTTCGCCGGCGTATCGAATGCCGGTGCGGCGCACACGTCCCCCACTGTCCGGCAAACCTTCTTTACATGCCGTTGCCGCCCCGGCAACAAACCGCGACGCCGTTTCTGATCTAATCAGGGCTCGGCCGCCGCGAGCGCCACCGGCCGGGCCGCGAACATCCGATGAACCGTCCATCAGACCCATCGCTGCGGGCGCAGCACGTGCAGGGCGCCCCGATCGTCGCGCAGCGGCGAAGGCGCCTCGTGCTATGGCTCGTTGCGCTTGCCGTGGTCGTCGTGGTCGGGTACATCGCCTACCAGCGGTACGCCGCAACGCCCGCTACGCCGGCACCCGTCACGTCGGGCCGGCCCGGAGGCGGCGGTCCTACCGGTCCGGTGCCCGTCGTCGCCGTGCCGGCCCGCAATGCCGACATCGACGCCTACTTGAATGGCATCGGCACCGCGACGCCGCTCCGCACGGTCGCGGTGAAAAGCCGGGTCACGGGCCAGTTGTTGCGCGTGCTGTTCGAGGAAGGGCAGCCCGTCAAGGAGGGGCAGCTCCTCGCCGAGATCGATCCCCGCCCGTTCCAGGTGCAACTCGCGCAGGCCGAGGGGCAGATGGCGCGCGATCAGGCGCTGCTCGAGAACGCGCGCCTCGACCTCGAGCGCTATCGCACGCTGTTCGACCAGGACTCGATCGCGAAACAGCAGGTCGACACCCAGGCGGCGCTCGTGCGCCAGTACGAAGGCGCGGTCAAGGTCGACCAGAGCGCGATCGACAACGCGCGCCTTCAGCTCGTCTATGCGCGCATCACCGCACCGATCGCGGGTCGCGCGGGCCTGCGCCAGATGGATTCGGGCAACATGGTGACGGGCAACGAGACGACCGGCCTCGTCGTCATCACGCAGTTGCAGCCGATCACCGTGGTCTTCAGCATTCCGCAGGACAACGTTTCGGCGGTGATGAAGCGGGTTCAGTCGGGCGACAAGCTGCCGGTGGAGGCCTGGGACCGCGAGCTGAAGGCCCGGCTCGCGACCGGCGTGCTCGCCTCGGTCGACAACGTGGTCGATCCGGCGACCGGGACGGTCAAGCTGCGCGCGCAGTTCGCGAACGACGACAACGCGCTCTTTCCCAACCAGTTCGTCAACGTCCGCATGAAGCTCGACACGCTGCGCGACGCGATCGTGATTCCCGCTGCGGCGGTCCAGCGCGGCGCGCAGGGGTTCTTCGTGTACGTCGTCAAGCCGGACCAGACCGTCACGGTGCGCGCGGTGAAGCCCGGGACCGTCGACGGGCAGCGGATCGCGATCAGCGAGGGTCTTGCGCCGGGCGAAGTGGTCGTGATCGACGGCATGGACCGGCTGCGCGAGGGCGCGCGGGTCGAAGTCACGCAGCGGCCGGAGTTCAAGCCGCCGGCCGACGGTCAAGGGCGCCCGGGCAAAGGGACGCGCCGCAAGCCGCCGGCCGGGGAGGAGAAGGCACCGCCCGGCCCGGCCGCGAAGTGAGCGCATGAACCCGTCCCGGCTGTTCATCCTGCGCCCGGTGGCGACCACGCTGCTGATGGTGGCGATCGTCCTCGCCGGCTTCGTGGCCTACCGGCAGCTGCCCATCTCCGCCCTGCCGCAGGTCGATTACCCGACGATCCAGGTGTTCACGTTCTACCCGGGCGCGAGCCCGGAGGTGATGGCCTCGTCGGTCACGGCGCCGCTGGAGCGCCAGTTCGGCCAGATCCCGGGCCTCAAGCAGATGTCGTCGACGAGCTCCGGCGGCGCCTCGGTGGTGACGCTGCAGTTCGATCTCGCGCTTCCGCTCGACGTCGCGGAGCAAGGCGTGCAGGCGGCGATCAATGCGTCCTCGAATCTCGTCCCGCAGGACCTTCCCGCGCCGCCGGTCTACAGCAAGGTGAACCCGGCCGACGCGCCGATCCTGACGCTGGGGTTGGCTTCGAAGACCCTGCCGCTGCCGGAAATCCAGAATCTCGCCGACACGCGCCTGGCGCAGAAGCTCTCGCAGATCTCGGGCGTCGGTCTCGTGACGCTGTCGGGCGGACAGCGGCCGGCCGTGCGGGTGCAGGTCAACCCCAAGGCGCTCGCCGCCAACAATCTCGGCCTCGAGGACGTGCGCACCGCGATCGCGGCCGCGAACGTGAAGAAGGCGAAGGGCAGCTTCGACGGCCCGAGCCGGTCGTACACGATCGACGCGAACGATCAGCTGCGGTCGGCCGCCGAATATCGCCCGATCGTGGTCGCCTACCGCAATGGCGCGCCGCTCCTTCTGTCGGACGTGGCCGACATCGTCGACGACGCGGAGAACATCCGTCTCGCGGCCTGGATGAACGACGTGCCGGCCGTGATCCTCAATATCCAGCGCCAGCCCGGCGCGAACGTCATCGAGGTGGTCGACCGCATCAAGCGCGCGCTGCCACAGCTCCAGGCCTCGCTCCCTGCCGCCGTCGATGTCGCGATCCTGACCGATCGCACCGTCACGATCCGCGCCTCGGTGCGCGACGTCCAGGTCGAACTCATGCTGGCGATCGCGCTGGTCGTGATGGTCATTTTCCTGTTCCTGCGCAGCCTCCCGGCGACGCTCATCCCGAGCGTCGCGGTGCCGGTATCCCTGGTCGGCACGTTCGGGTTCATGTACCTCTCCGGCTTCTCCATCAACAACCTCACGCTCATGGCGCTCGTCGTGGCCACCGGGTTCGTGGTCGACGATGCGATCGTGGTGATCGAGAACATCGCGCGCTACGTCGAGCAAGGCGAGCGGCCGCTCGAGGCCGCGCTGAAGGGCTCGCGCCAGATCGCCTTCACGATCATCTCGCTCACCTTCTCGCTCGTCGCGGTGCTGATCCCGCTGCTCTTCATGGGCGAGGTGGTCGGGCGGCTGTTCCGCGAGTTCGCCATCACGCTCGCCGTCGCGATCCTCATCTCCGCGGTCGTGTCGCTCACGCTGACGCCGATGATGTGCGCGAAGCTCCTGCGACGGACCGACGCGGCGGCGCACCGGCCGCTGTACCGCGCGACCGGGCGCGTTTTCGACCGCGTGATCGAGCGCTACGGCCAGGCGCTGGAATGGGTGCTCGACCGGCAGGGCGCGACGCTGGTGGTGGCGGTGGCGACCCTCGTGCTGACGGTGGTGCTCTACCTCGTCGTGCCGAAGGGATTCTTTCCGGTGCAGGACACCGGCGTGATCCAGGGAATCTCGGAGGCACCGCAAACCGTCTCCTTCGCGACCATGGCCGAGCGCCAGCAGGCGCTCGCGAAGGTGATCCTCCAGGACCCCGCGGTCGAGAGCCTTTCGTCGTTCATCGGCGTCGACGGCACCAATGCGACGATGAACAGCGGGCGGATGCTGATCAATCTGAGGCCGCTCGCCGAGCGCAGGGCGCACGCCTCGGACGTGATCCGCCGGCTCCAGACCGAGCTCGCGAAAGTGCCGGGCATCACGCTCTACATGCAACCGGTCCAGGACCTGACCGTCGAGGACCGGGTGAGCCGCACGCAGTACCAGTTCACCCTCGAGGCGGCCGACCCGAAGCTCTTGAGCGAGTGGGTGCCGAAGCTGGTGGAGCGCATGCGCGCGGCGCCCGAGCTCACCGACGTGGCGAGCGACCTGCAGGATCAGGGCCTGCAGGCGTTCGTGCAGATCGATCGCGACAGCGCGGGGCGCCTCGGCATCACGCCCGCGGCGATCGACACGGCGCTCTACAACGCGTTCGGCCAGCGTCTTGTCTCGACCATTTTCACGCAGGCGAGCCAGTACCGCGTCGTCCTCGAGGTGAAGCCGGAGTTCCGGCGCGGGCCCGACGCGTTGAAGGACATCTACGTCGCATCCTCGTCGGGGGCGCAGGTACCGCTCTCGGCGATCACGCGGGTCGAGGTCGGCACCGCGCCGCTTGCCCTGAACCACATCGGCCAGTTTCCGGCGGCGACGATCTCCTTCAACCTTGGCCAAATCGGAAATGCGGACGCCTCGCTCGGCGCGGCAGTCGACGCGATCCAGGCGCTCGAGCGCGAAATCGGGCTCCCGGCGAGCATCCAGACCGGCTTTCAGGGCGCCGCGGCCTCGTTCCGAGAATCGCTGTCGGGCACCCTGCTCCTGATTCTCGCGGCGATCGTCACCGTCTACATCGTCCTGGGCGTGCTCTACGAGAGCTACATCCATCCGATCACGATCCTCTCCACGCTGCCGTCCGCGGCGGTCGGCGCGCTCGCCGCACTGCTCGTCGCACGCACCCCGCTCGGCATCGTCGCGGTCATCGGGATCATCCTGCTGATCGGCATCGTGAAGAAGAACGCGATCATGATGATCGACTTCGCGCTGGACGCGGAGCGCAACGAAGGCAAGACGCCGCGGGAGGCGATCTTCCAGGCGTGCCTGCTGCGCTTCCGTCCGATCCTGATGACGACGCTCGCGGCGCTGTTCGCGGCGCTGCCGCTCATGCTCGGTAGCGGGGTCGGTTCCGAACTGCGCCATCCGCTCGGCCTCACGATGGTGGGCGGGCTCATCGTGAGCCAGGTGCTGACGCTCTTCACCACGCCGGTCATCTATCTCGCGTTCGATCGGCTGGCGAAGCGCGCGCGGCCGGAGGTCGAGCCGCCCGAGCGTCCGGCGTCCCGGGGGGCGCGCCCGTGAACCTCTCCGGCCCCTTCATCGCGCGGCCCGTGGCGACCACGCTGCTCGCGATCGGTCTCACGCTCGCGGGCGCGGTCGCGTTCACGCAGTTGCCGGTCGCGCCGCTGCCGCAGGTCGACTATCCGACCATTTCGGTGTCGGCAAGCCTGCCGGGGGCGAGCCCGGAAACGATGGCGTCGACCGTCGCGACGCCGCTCGAGCGGCAGCTCGGACGAATCGCCGGGGTCAACGAGATCACTTCGTCGTCCTCGCTCGGCTCGACGCGGGTGGTCCTGCAGTTCGACCTCAGCCGCGACATCAGCGAAGCGGCGACCGAGGTGCAGTCCGCGATCAACGCGGCGCGCAGCCAGCTGCCGACGGGCATGCCGAACAACCCGACCTACCGCAAGGTCAACCCCGCCGATTCGCCGATCCTGGTGTTGACGCTCACGTCGGACACCATGACCCAGGGCAAGTTGTACGACGTCGCCGACACGATCCTCGGGCAGAAGCTCTCGCAGGTGAAAGGCGTCGGGCAGGTGACCGTCGGGGGCAGCGCCTTGCCCGCCGTGCGCGCCGAGCTCAATCCGAAGGCGCTGGCTGCGAACCGCATCGGACTCGCCGAGGTGCGCACGGCGCTCGCCAACGCGAACGCCAACCGGCCGAAGGGCCTGGTGGAAGACGGCGAACGGCAATGGTGGATCTACGCCAACGATCAGGCGCGAACGGCGGCCGAATACCTTCCGCTGATCGTGAGCTATCGCAACGGCGCTGCGGTGCGGCTCGCGGACGTCGCGGAAGTCGTGGATTCGGTGCAGGACGTGCGCAACTCCGGCTCGGCGAACGGCCGGCCCGCGGTCCTGCTCATCATCTACCGCGAGCCGGGCGCAAACATCCTCGAGGTGGTGCAGCGCGTGCGCGACCTCCTGCCCTGGCTGCGGGCCTCGATTCCGGCCGCGATCGAGCTCGACGTCTCAATGGAACGCACCTCGACGATTCGCGCCTCGCTCGCGGAAGTCGAAAAGACGCTGCTCATCGCCATGGCGCTGGTGATCCTGGTGGTGTTTGCGTTCCTGCGCCGCGCGCGGGCGACGCTGATCCCCGCGGCCGCGGTGCCGGTGTCCATCATCACGACGTTCGGGTTCATGTACCTCGCCGGCTACAGCCTGAACAACCTCTCGCTCATGGCCCTGATCGTGGCGACCGGGTTCGTCGTCGACGACGCCATCGTCGTGCTCGAGAACGCGGCCCGGCATGTCGAGGCCGGCATGGCGCCGCTCGCGGCCGCGGCCGCGAGCGCGCGCGAGGTCGGCTTCACGGTACTGTCGATGAGCCTGTCGCTCATCGCGGTGTTCGTCCCGATCCTCTTCATGGGCGACATCGTGGGCCGCTTCTTCCGCGAGTTCGCGCTTACGCTCTCGGTGGCCATCCTGATCTCGCTCGTGGTGTCGCTCACGCTGACGCCGATGATGTGCGCGCGCCTGCTCGAACTCCCTCGTCCGGGCGGCGAAGGTCGGCTGTTCGCGGCGAGCGAGCGGATGTTCACGGCCCTGCGCCGCGGGTACGAACGCAGCCTCACCTGGGCGCTCCGCCATTCGTTGCTCACGATCGCGATCCTCGCCGCCACCATCGGCCTCAACGTCTACCTCTACATCAGCATCCCGAAGGGGTTCTTCCCGCAGCAGGACACCGGCCGACTGATCGGGTGGATCCGCACCGACCAGTCGAGCTCGTTTCCGGCGACGCGTGACAAGATGGCCCAACTGGTCGAGATCGTCCGCGCGGATCCCGCCGTGGACCAGGTGACGGCGGTCACCGGCGGCGGATCGCGCAATTCGGGCACGATGTTCGTCGCGCTGAAGCCGCTCGCCGAGCGCCGCGCCTCGGCGGGCGAGGTGGTCGCCCGGCTGCGCCCGCGCCTCGCGACGGTGCCGGCCGCGAGCCTCTTCCTCGTACCGGTGCAGGACGTCCGGATCGGCGGGCGCCCGGGGACGGGGTCGTACCAGTACACGCTGCAAAGCGACGACCTCGAGCTGTTGCGCACCTGGACGATGCGGTTGCAGGCGGCGCTCCAGGCCGTGCCGCAGCTCACCGACGTGAGCACCGACCAGGAGACGCGCGGCCTGCAGACGACCGTGGTGATCGACCGGCCGACCGCCTCGCGGCTCGGCATCACGCCCGATCTGATCGACACGACCCTCGGCAACGCGTTCGGCCAGGCCGTCGTCTCGACGATCTACACCGAGCGCAATCAGTATCGCGTCGTCATGGAGGTCGATCCGCGGTACGCCGCGAGCCCGGAAGCGCTCAAGGACGTGCACATCAGCGCGCCGTCGGGGGACCAGGTGCCGCTCTCCGCGGTCGCGCGCTACGAATTCACCAATACGCCGCTCTCGGTGAATCATCAGGGGCAGTTCGCCGCCTCGACCATCTCGTTCAGCCTGCCCGAGGGCGTCTCGCTGTCGGCCGCGACCGCGGTCATCGACGACACGATGGCGCGAATCGGCATGCCCGCCTCGATCTACGGCGGGTTCCAGGGCACCGCCCGCAGCTTCCAGGCAACGCTTGCGCGCCAGCCGTGGCTGATCGTCGCGGCCATCGTCGCGATGTACCTCGTGCTCGGCATCCTTTACGAAAGCTTCGTCCTGCCGATCACGATCCTCTCGACGCTCCCGTCGGCGGGCGTGGGCGCGCTCCTCGCGCTCCGTGCGTTCGGCGCCGAGTTCAGCGTGATCGCGTTGATCGGGGTGTTCCTCCTGATCGGCCTGGTGAAGAAGAACGCGATCATGATGGTCGACTTCGCGATCCATGCCGAGCGCAACGAGGGCAAGCGGCCGGCCGATGCGATCCTCCAGGCATGCAGCCTGCGCTTCCGCCCGATCATGATGACCACGATGGCGGCGCTCCTCGGCGCACTGCCGCTGGCGCTCAAGGCCGGCGACGGCGCCGAGCTGCGCCAGCCGCTCGGCATCGCGATCGTCGGCGGCCTGATCCTGAGCCAGCTGCTGACGCTGTATACGACGCCCGTTGTGTACCTCTACCTCGACCGGTTCCGCCTCTGGTGCAAGCGCAAGCTGCGCCGGGGCGGCGGCACCCTTGCAGCGGAACCGCAATGAGCTCGCGCCCTCTCGCTCCCCTCCTCGCCGTGATTCTGCTGGCCGGATGCATGGTCGGGCCGGACTACGTCCGTCCCCCGGTCGAGGTGCCGGTCGCGTACAAGGAGATGGAGGGCTGGAAGCCGGCAGCGCCGCGCGACGCGCTCGACCGCGGCCGCTGGTGGGAGATCTTCGGCGATCCCGAGCTCAATGCGCTCGCGCCGCGCGTCGACGTCTCGAATCAGAACATCCGGCTGGCGGAGGCGAACTTTCGCCAGGCACGCGCGCTCGCGGAGCAGGCGCGCGCGGGGCTGTTTCCGACGGCGTCCGCGGGTGCGACCGCGTTCCGTAGCAAATCACCGTCCACGCAGCGCCGATTTCGAGGCGCAATTACGAAGTCGCTGGCCAACGCCAACTGGGAGCTCGACCTGTGGGGCCGGGTGCGCCGCGGCATCGAGTCGGGCGAGGCGAACTGGCAGGCGAGCGCGGCAGACCTCGAGTCGGTGCGGCTGTCCGCGCAGGCAGCCCTGGTCCAGACCTACATCGCGCTGCGCGTCGCCGATGCCCAGCGCAGGTTGCTCGAGGACACGGTCGCGGCCTACCAGCGCTCGCTGCAGCTGAACACGAACCGTTATGCGGCGGGCATTGCGGCCAAGGTCGACGTCGTGCAGGCGGAGGTGCAGCTGAAGAGCGCGCAGGCGCAGCTCGTCGACGTCGGCGTCGATCGCGCGCAGTTCGAGCACGCGATCGCGATCCTCGTCGGCGTGCCCCCCGCCACGCTGTCGATCCCGCCTGCCACGCAGGTCGTCGCGGTCCTGCCCGCGATTCCGGTCGGCGTGCCCTCGGAGCTCCTCGAGCGGCGCCCGGACATCGCGACGGCGGAGCGCAGCGTCGCCGCGGCCAACGCGCAGATCGGCGTCGCGCAGGCGGCGTTCTACCCGACGTTGACGCTGTCGGCGGCGGGCGGCTACCGCAGCGCGAGCTTCGCCGACTGGCTGTCGGCGCCGAGCTGGTTCTGGTCGCTCGGCGCGAGCATGGCCCAGATCATCTTCGACGGCGGCTTGCGGCGCGCAGTCTCGGATCAGGCGATCGCCGCGTACGACGGGCAGGTCGCGCAGTACCGGCAGACGGTCCTGACCGGATTTCAGGAGGTCGAGGACAACCTCGCCGCGCTGCGGCTCCTGGAAGAGGAGGCGCGATACCTCGACGAGGCGGTTACGCGGCGCGCGGCAGTCCCTGGAGCTGACGACGAACCAGTACAAGGGGCGGCATCGTCAGCTACCTCAACGTCATCGTCGGCGCAGACCATCGCGCTCAGCAACGAGCGCACGGCGTTGAACGTACAGGGTCGCCGGTTCCTCGCCAGTGTCCAGCTCGTCCGGGCGGTCGGCGGCGGGTGGGACGCCCGGTCGCTCGAGGATATTCGTCTTTCGAAGCGCAGTTCCGCCGCCGATTGAGCAAGTGGACGCGTTTGCACGGCCTGAGTCGCGAGAGACGCCGGCGGCCGACGCGCGGCCCGCTCGCCTCGGTACCACCGCGCCCCAAGGTCTCGGTCAGGCGTCGTACGCGAGCGCGGGCGCGAGCCAGCGCTCGGTCTTCTTCAGCTCCAGGGACTTGCGCCGCGCATAGTCCTCGACCTGGTCGCGGCCGATCTTCCCGACCGCGAAGTACTGCGACTGCGGGTGCGAGAAATAGAAGCCGCTCACGCTCGCGGGCGGCCACATGGCGAAGCTCTCGGTGAGCGTGAGGCCGAGCGCGGGCGCACCGAGCAGGTCGAAGAGCGGCCCCTTCTCCGTGTGGTCCGGGCACGCCGGGTATCCCGGCGCAGGGCGGACGCCGACGTACTTCTCCCGCAGGAGGTCGTCGTGGGCGAGCGATTCGCCCGCGGCGTAGCCCCAGATCTCCTTGCGCACGCGCTCGTGGAGGGCCTCGGCGAAAGGCTTCTGCAAGACGGTCCGCGAGCGCCTTGAGCATGATCGCGTTGTAGTCGTCGTGCGCGGCCTCGAACGCCTTCACGCGTTCCTCGCAGCCGAGTCCCGCGGTCACCGCGAAGGCGCCGAGCCAGTCGCGGCGGCCCGAGGCGCGCGGCGCGACGAAGTCGGCGAGGCAGAGGTTGTGCCGGTCGTCGGCTTTCTGCGTCTGCTGGCGCAGGAACCGGAACGTCGTGGCCACCGTCCGGCGCGAGTCGTCGGCGTAGACCTCGATGTCGTCGCCCACCGCATCCGCCGGCACGAGCGTGACCACGCCGTTCGCCGTGAGCCAGCGCTCGCGCACGATTTGCTCGAGCATCGCCTGCGCATCGCCGAAGACGTTGCGCGCGGCCTCGCCCACCACCGGGTCGTCGAGGATCTTCGGATAGCTGCCCGCGAGATCCCAGGTCTGGAAGAAGGGTGACCAGTCGATGTAGCGCACGAGCTCGGCGAGGTCGTAGTCGCGGAACTCGTGCCGGCCGGGCTGCTTCGGTTGCGGCGGCGAGTAGCTGGTCCAGTCGATCGGGAAGTAGTTCGCGCGTGCATCGCGCACGCTGACGAGCGGCGCTTGGCCCTTCTTCGCGGCGTGCTGGACGCGGATCCGCTCGTAGTCGGTCCGGACTTCGGCGACGTACGCCTCGCGCTGCTCGGGCGAGAGCAGGCTGGTGCAGACGCCGACCGACCGCGACGCATCCGGAACGTACACGACGGGACCGGGGTAATGCGGTGCGATCTTTACCGCGGTGTGCACGCGCGACGTGGTGGCGCCGCCGATCAGCAGCGGAACCGTGAACCCTTCGCGCGCCATCTCGTGCGCGACGTGGGCCATCTCCTCGAGCGAAGGCGTGATCAGGCCGGACAGACCGATGATGTCGCAGTTCTCGTCGCGCGCGACCTGCAGGATCTTCTGGGCCGGCACCATGACCCCGAGGTTCAGCACCTCGAAGTTGTTGCACTGGAGTACGACCCCAACGATGTTCTTGCCGATGTCGTGCACGTCGCCCTTGACGGTCGCGACCACGATCTTGCCCTTCGGCTTGGTGTCGCCGGCGGCGGCCTTCTCGGCCTCGATGAACGGCACGAGATGGGCGACCGCCTGCTTCATCACGCGCGCCGACTTGACCACCTGGGGCAGGAACATCTTGCCGGCGCCGAACAGGTCGCCGACGATGTTCATGCCGTCCATCAGCGGGCCCTCGATCACCAGGATCGGTCGCGCGGCGGCGAGCCGCGCCTCCTCGGTATCCGCCACGACGTAGGTCGAGATCCCCTGCACCAGCGCGTGGGCGAGCCGTTCCTCGACCGTGCCCTTGCGCCACGAGAGATCCTCTTCCTTGGACTTCCCGCCCGACTTCACCGTCTCCGCGAACTTCACCATTCGCTCGGTCGCATCGGGGCGGCGGTTGAGAATGACGTCCTCGACGTGCTCGAGCAGGTCCTTCGGGATGTCCGCGTACACGCCGAGCTGGCCGGCGTTGACGATTGCCATCGTCAGCCCTGCCTGGATCGCGTGGTACAGGAACGCGGTGTGCATCGCTTCGCGCACCGGCTCGTTGCCGCGGAACGAGAACGAGAGGTTCGAGAGCCCGCCGGAGACCCTCGCTTCCGGGAGGTGCTGGCGGATCCAGCGTGTGGCTTCGATGAAGTCCACACCGTAGTTGTTGTGCTCCTCGAGGCCGGTGGCGACCGCAAAGATGTTCGGATCGATGATGATGTCGTCGGCCGGGAACCCGACCTCGTTCACCAGCACGTCGTAGCCGCGGCGCGCGATCTGCGTGCGGCGCTCGAGCGTGTCGGCCTGGCCCATCTCGTCGAACGACATCATCACCACCGCCGCGCCGTAGCGGCGCGCGAGACGCGCGTGCTTAACGAACTCGTCGTGTCCCTCCTTGAGCGAGATCGAGTTGACGATCGGCTTGCCCTGCACGCACTTCAGCCCGGCCTCGATGATCGACCACTTCGAGCTGTCGATCATGACCGGAACACGCGAGATGTCCGGCTCGGCGGCGACGAGGTTCAGGAACGTAGTCATGGCGCGCTCCGAGTCGAGCATCGCCTCGTCCATGTTGATGTCGATGACCTGCGCGCCGTTCTCCACCTGCTGGCGCGCGACCGACAGCGCGGCGGTGTAGTCGCCGGCGAGGACGAGCCGCGCGAACGCCTTCGAGCCGGTGACGTTGGTGCGCTCGCCGACGTTCACGAAGAGCGAGCCCTCTCCGATGTTGCACGGCTCCAGGCCGGAGAGCCGGAGCTTTCGCTCGATCGTCGGCACCTTGCGCGGCGGCAGGCTCGCGACCGCGTCCGCGATGGCCCGGATGTGCGCCGGCGTCGTGCCGCAGCAGCCACCGACGATGTTCAGGAAGCCCGCTTGTCCGAACTCCTCCAGCAGGCGGCGGTGTAGTCGGGCGTTTCGTCATAGCCCGTCTCGGCGAGGGGGTTCGGCAGCCCGGCGTTCGGGTAGCAGGAGACGTAAGTGTCGGCGACGCTCGAGAGCTCGTCGATGTACGGGCGCATCAGCTTCGCGCCGAGCGCGCAGTTCAGGCCGACGGCGAGGGGCTCGGCGTGCCGCACCGAATTCCAGAATGCTTCGGTGGTCTGGCCGGTGAGCGTGCGGCCCGACTGATCGGTGATCGTGCCGGACACGATGACCGGCAGTCGCGCACCGGCTTCGTCGAAGTGCCGGCGGATCGCGAAGATCGCGGCCTTCGCGTTGAGCGTGTCGAAGATCGTCTCGACGAGGATGAGGTCGGCACCGCCGTCGCACAGCCCGCGCAGCGCTTCGGCGTACGCTTCGACCAGCTCGTCGAAGGTGATGTTGCGGAAGCCCGGATCGTTGACGTCGGGCGAGATCGACGCGGTCTTGCTGGTCGGTCCGAGCGCACCCGCGACGAAGCGCGGCCGTTCCGGCGTCCTTGCGCTCCAATCGTCCGCGGCGGCGCGCGCGATGCGCGCCGCGGTGACGTTCAGCTCGTAGACCAGTCCCTCCATCCCGTAGTCCGCCATCGACGGCCGGTTGGAGTTGAACGTGTTGGTCTCGATGAGGTCCGCTCCGGCCGCGAGGTACGCGCGGTGGATCTCCCCGATCAGTTCGGGTTGGGTGAGGACGAGCAGGTCGTTGTTGCCTTTGAGGTCCGAGGGCCAGTCGCGGAAGCGCGTCCCGCGATAGCCCGCCTCCGTGAGCTTGTGATTCTGGATCATGGTGCCCATCGCCCCGTCCAACACCAGGATTCGGCGGTCGAGGAGGGCGCGGAGCGCGGCGGTGGAGTCGGGACGCATGGTCATAGGAAACGAAAAACCCGTTTAGCCTGCGGGCCAAACGGGTTTCCCTCGCTTTAGCCGTATTTGTTTCACCCGGAGCTGGGATCGCAACCCGGAGGCGCCCGCAAGCTGAACCGTCAAATCGGCGCCGCAATCAAAGGCTACTAATCCGCTAGGCCCTTGTCAACAAACATCTTGTTGCAACTGCACAAGACGGCACAGCGGCGCGTTGCCGCGCGCAAGGCGCTAGAATCGGCCTCCCTTACGAGGCCTGCCCATGAAGCACCTTACCCCGAAGGAAACCGCCGAGTTCCTCAAGACGAACTCGAACGCGCTCTTCATCGACTGCCGGAGCGAGATGGAATACCTCTTTGTCGGGCATCCGGTCGGCGCGCTGCACGTGCCCTGGAACGATGGCCCCGACTGGGACGTCAACCCGCATTTCGTGGGACAGGTCAAGAAGGTCGCCGGTACCAATCACGCGAACCGTCCGATCGTGCTCATCTGTCGCAGCGGCAACCGCTCGGTCGAGGCCGGCGAGGCCCTGCGCAACGCCGGCTTTGCGCAGGTCTACAACGTCCTGCACGGCTTCGAGGGCGAGCTCGACGACAAGCACCACCGCGGCACCACCGCGGGGTGGCGGTTCGAGGGGCTGCCGTGGGAACAGGTCTAGTCATGCCGCCATCGGCGATGTTTCCATCCCCGATGACGCCGTAACTGCGCGCGTTGAGCACCGCCGTGCACGGCGATGCTCAACGCGCGCAAGACCCTGCGACAACGCAGGCAATCGCACACGGGAATGTCGCTTGCCGATGAGTTTGTCCCGTTCCCACGCGTACCCGCCGCTCGCCCTCGCCTGCACGATTTGGGGCCTCGGCGCGACCCTCTATCTGATCGGGTTCTTCCAGCGGGTCGCGCCGGCGGTGCTCACGCGCGAGCTCTCGACCGAGTTCGCGCTCACGGCTGCGGCGCTGGGAAATCTCTCGGCCGTTTATTTCTACAGCTACGTCGCGATGCAGATCCCGACCGGGCTCCTTGCCGACCACTGGGGGCCGCGGCGCACGCTCGCGGTGGGCGGCGTCGTCGCCGCGCTCGGCGCCATTCTCTTCGGCCTCGCCGAGACCTACACGCTGGTCGCGCTCGGGCGGCTGCTCGTCGGAGGCGCCGTGGGCGTGGCGTTCGTGTCGATGCTCAAGCTTTCGACGCACTGGTTCCATTTCTCGCGCTTCGCGACCGTCACGGGCGTCGCGGTGGCAACCGGCGTAATCGGCGCCGTTTCCGCCGGCGCGCCGCTGCGATTCGCGGCGGATGCCTTCGGCTGGCGGCACGTGATCGTCGCCAGCGGGGCGCTCACCGCGCTGGTCGCAGTCGCGACGTGGCTCGTCGTGCGCGATGATCCGCGGAGCCGCGGTTATCGCAGTTACATGCCGGAGGGCAGGCCGGGCGCTACCGGGCACTCGGTGCTCGGCGGCCTACGCGTGTGCATGCGCTCGCGCAACACCTGGCTCGTGTTCTTCATTAACGGCGCGGTGGCTGGCGCGCCGCTCACTTTCGCCGGGTTGTGGGGGGTGCCGTTCCTGACGACGCACTACGGCCTGTCCACGGCGACCGCTGCGGGCATGACCTCGCTCGTCCTCGTTGCGTGGGCGCTCGGCGGCCCGGTCCTCGGCGCGCTCTCGGACCGCATGGGTGAACGCCAACCGATCTACCTCGTTGGCGCGGCGACCGCGTTCATCGGCTGGATCATCGTGATCTTCGTCGAGCAGCTGCCGCTCGTGGGGCTTGCCGCCGTACTCTCTGCGATCGGCCTCGCCTCGGCGGCGGTCATGGTCGGGTTCGCGCTAGTGAAGGAGACGGTGCCGCCCTCACTTGCGGGGACGGCCGGCGGCGTCACAAACATGGGCAACATGCTCGGTGGCATGCTGCTGCAGCCGGCGGTCGGTTGGGTGCTCGACCGGATGTGGGGCGGCGAGGAGGCGGGCGGCGTGCGGGTGTTCGACCTCGACGCCTACCGCGCCGGCTTCATGCTGATGCTCGCCTGGATGGGGGCCGCGGTCGCGCTGGTGCTCTTCACGCGCGAGACGCACTGCCGGCAGCTCGTGCGCTGACCGGTACGTTCATTCGCTTCCGGGAAACGCGTCGCGCAAGCGCCGGCGCTGCAGCTTGCCGGTCGCGGTCTTCGGCAGCTCGTCGACCCAGCGCACCTCGCGTGGCCGCTTGAGCTTCGGGAGTGCGTCGACGCCGTCCTGCAGCGCGCGGCGCGCGCCCTCTTCCTGCCCCGCTGCCGCCACCGCGAAGACGGCAATCGACGACAGGCCGTCGGCGTTTCGGAAGCCCACTGCGGCCAGCTCCAGAACGCGCGGGCCGCACGCGCTGGCGAGCGCCTGCTCCACCTCGAGGATGCTCACCCACTGACCCGAGATCTTGAGCATGTCGTCGTCGCGCCCGCACAGCGTCCAGCGCCCGTCGGGCGCGCGCCGGAACAGGTCGCCGGGCGAGAACCAGCCGTCGCTGAAGGCGTCGCGGTCGGCGTCCGGGCGCCGCCAGTAGCCGAGCGCGATCGAGGGGTGGCGCAACCATAGCCGATGCGGCGCGCCCGCTTCGGGCGCAGGCTCGGGGAGTCGCATCTCGACGCGCGGCGAAGGGGTGAGCACGCCGCTCTCGTCGCTGCAGTGGAACAGCAGGAAGATGGTTTCCGACGTGCCGTAGGCGCTCACCGGCTGCACGCCGGTCGCCTCGTGCCAGCCGCGTCGTACCGCGAGCGGCAGCGCCTCGCCCGCCGACACGAATCGACGCACGCCCGCGAGGCGTCGCGCGACGCCGGTCTGCAGCATCTTCAGGTAGAGCGTCGGCACGCTGAAGAGGATCGTGGGCCGGTGCCTGGCGACGATCTCCAGGACGCGCTCGGCGGTCGGCCACTCGTGATCGAGCACCAGCGTCGCGCCGAGCCGCAGTCCCGCGCACAGACCGTTGCCGAGTGCGTACGCAAAAAAGAGCTTCGACGACGGGTACAGCTTGTCCTCAGGGGTCGCGCCGAGGACGGCCGTCGCGCAATCGGTCGCGGCGATCACTGCCCGCTGGGCGTGGATGACCCCCTTGGGCATGCCGGTCGTGCCCGATGTGTAGATCCATAGCGCCATGTCTTCGTCGGCGCGCGCAGCCGGGGGGGTCGGCGCGACGCGGCGCGCGGCGGCGCGAAAGTCCGCGTCGACGATCGCCCGCGGCGGTTGCGCGGCGCCCTGCGCAAGGCGCTCGAGCAGCGGCGCGGACCCCGCGGTGCACCAGGCGAAGCGCGCGCCGCTCTCGTGCAGGATCGACGCGAGCTCGCGCTCGAAGAGGCGCGAGTTGAGCCCGACGGCGACACCCCCGGCCCAGATCGCACCGAGATGGGCGATCACCCACTCGATCGAGTCGGGGGCGAAGACCAGGACGCGGTCGTCGGGTGCGAGGCCGAGCGCACGCCACGCGCTCGCGGCACGCGCGACCGCGTCGCGCAGCTCGCGGTAGCTGATGCGAGCGTCGCCGGCCTCGATCGCGATGGCTTCGTCGCGCCCGGTAGCAAGCAGGTACTCGGCGGCGTTCATGTCGCTGGCGCACTAGAAGATGGCGATGCAGTCGCCATACGGTCCGAGCGGCCAGCGCCTCCCGTAGAAGTGCTCAAGCTCTTGCGCGAACGCGTGATTCTCACCGCAACTCGCCGCCCGCGCCACCCCGGCCTGGTGTGACCCGCAGGGTGCAGCGTTCGCTGCACCCTGGGTCGTCCCACCGTCGAATCTTGCGGCCCACGCTAGTTGAAAAGCCGCCCTCCTTCAAGCCGACGCCGGCGCCGTCTGTCAGATCGTGCCGCGGCGCATGCTTCCATGACCGCACCGGCGCGCCCCTTTCCCGCTGGAGTCTTCGGCGGCGTGACAAATCGGCGCACAAGAGAAAAGAACGCCGACCGGTCACGATCGGCGCCCCCAAGAAAATGAGGGCGCCGTGGTAGGCGCCCTCGAAGTGAGCCCTGCCGGGCTCAGCCCCTGCTACACCGATGGCTCAGCCGTGGTACGCGGCCTCGCCGTGAGAGTTGACATCCAGGCCTTCGCGCTCTTCCTCTTCGGTCACGCGCAGGCCGACGATGAGGTCTGCGATCTTGTAGGCGATGAACGCCACGACCCCGGACCAGACGATGGTCACTCCGATCGCCTTGGCCTGGATCCAGACCTGTTCGCCGATGCTGGTGAAGCCGGTCGCGGCGGTGACCCAATCGGTGACGAAGCCGGGTCCGCCGAGCCCCGGCGCGTTGAACACGCCGGTAAGCAGCGCGCCGAGGATGCCGCCGACCGCGTGGACGCCGAAGACGTCGAGCGAGTCGTCCGCACCGAGCATGCGCTTGAGACCGTTCACGCCCCAGAGGCACACCAGGCCGGCGGCGAGGCCGATCACGAACGCGCCCGGGATGCCGACGTTGCCGGCTGCAGGCGTGATCGCGACCAGACCGGCAACCGCACCGGACGCCGCGCCGAGCATGGAAGGCCTGCCCTTGAAGAGCCACTCCCCGAACGACCACGCGAGCACGGCGCAGGCCGTGGCGAGGAACGTGTTGATGAACGCGAGCGCAGCGGAGTTGCCCGCTTCAAGCGCCGAGCCGGCGTTGAACCCGAACCAGCCGACCCAAAGCAGCGAGGCGCCGATCATGGTGAGCGGCAGGTTGTGCGGCGACATCGCCTCACGGCCGAAGCCGACGCGCTTGCCGGTGAGATACGCGCCCACGAGGCCTGCCACGCCCGCGTTGATGTGCACGACCGTGCCGCCGGCGAAGTCGAGCGCACCCCATTGCCAGATCATTCCGGCCTTGGCGTTCATCGCGTCGACGACTTTCGGATCGGTGTAGGCGTCCGGGCCCATCCAGAACCACACCATGTGGGCGATCGGCGCGTAGGCGAAGGTGAACCAGATCACCATGAAGATCAGCACGGCCGCGAACTTCATGCGCTCGGCGAACGCGCCGACTATGAGCGCGCAGGTGATTGCCGCGAACGTCGCCTGGAACGCGACGAACACGATTTCCGGGATCACGACGCCCTTGCTGAAGGTCGCCGCCATCGCGAACTCGCCCTTGCCCGCGTCGAGCGCGCCGCCCAGGAACAGCCGGTCGAAGCCGCCGACGAACGCGTTGCCCTCGGTGAAGGCGAGGCTGTAGCCGTAAATGCACCACAGCACCGTGATCAGCGCGAACGTGACGAACACCTGCATCAGCACCGACAGCATGTTCTTGGCGCGGACCATCCCGCCGTAGAACAGCGCCAGGCCGGGAATGCTCATCATGATGACGAGTGCGGTGGAGATCAGCATCCAGGCGACGTCGCCCTTGTTGGGCGTCGGCGCAGGGATGACGGCTGTTATTTCGACCCGCCTTGCGTTGGGATCCTTGCCCACACCGACCTCGACCAGCACTGGCTTGACCACGATGATCCGGTCCTCCGCGACCCCGGCGCCTTTGAGGGCGTCGCGAACGGTCTGTGAGCGCGCGCTTGCAAGGGTCTCGTTGGCGGCTAGGTCACCCTCCTTGTCGGTGTACCCGGTCACATTGACCTTCATCGCGGGATTGGCGCTCATCACCTTGACCACCGTCTCGATCACTGCCTTGCCGTCAGCGGACAGGTCGTTGCTGCCTGTCTCGAAGTGGACTCGCGCTGGCAGGTCGTCCGCGGCGGCTGGAGCCGCAACTAGGAAGGCACCCAGCAGAGCGAGTAGTGCGTAGACTTTCTTCATTGCGATCTCCCTAAATCGCCTCCGCGCCGGTCTCGCCGGTGCGGATCCGAATGACCTGCTCGAGCTCGAAGACGAAGATCTTGCCGTCGCCGATCTTGCCGGTATTGGCGGCCTTCTCGATCGCCTCGACGACCTGATCGAGCATGTCGCTCTTGATCGCGGCCTCGATCTTGACCTTGGGCAGGAAGTCGACGACGTACTCGGCGCCGCGGTAGAGCTCGGTGTGGCCCTTCTGCCGCCCGAACCCTTTCACCTCGGTGACCGTGATGCCCTGCACGCCGATGGCGGACAGGGCTTCGCGCACTTCGTCAAGCTTGAACGGCTTGATGATTGCAGTGACCAGCTTCATGAATGCTTCCCCTTTTCCGATCGGACCCGGGCGGCTCGCGCCGTCCGGGTCCTCGTCCGGTCAGAACGTGCGGCCGACGAGCAGTACGGCGGTCGCGCCGTTGAGGTTCTTGGTGTCGGTGTTGGCGAACGACAGGCCGCCGACCGGCGGGCGCCAGTAGGTGTCGTTGCTCGCCTGCACGTAGTAGGCACCGAGCGTCCAGCCGCCCTCGAACACGTAGGTGGCGCCGAGCTTCCAGTCCCAGTAGCTCGGATTGACCGTGCCGTTAGGACCGTTGTAGTCCTTGGTGAAGTTGGTGTAGCCGACGTGCGCGTTGAGCGTGAGCTGCTCGGAGATCGGGAAATTGACGCCCAGATCGTAGTACTGCGTGCCGCTGGTCCCGCCGGTGAAGCCCAGGCTCTGATCGGCGCCGAAGTAGTCGGTGAGCGCCACCGAGGCCTTGAAGCTCAGCCACTTCCAGGTGATGCCGGCGTTGAGCTCGAAGTTGTTGGGCGAGACGTCCGGGCCGCACGGGGACACCGTCCCGGCGAACCCGGCCGAGGGACAGGCCGACTTGTTGTAGTTCGAGCCAGGGTAGTAGTAGTAGATCACCCCGACCGGAATGGTCAGGTCGTCGGACAGCTTGAAGTTCCAGCCGCCATAGAAGTCCCACTCGAGGCTGCCCCCGGGATACTCGTTGCCGCTCACGTTGGAGGCCCAGGTTCCGGCGAAGAAGCCCCCGTCGTGCGCGATGTCCGCACCGCCCTGGACGGCGGGCTTGCCCCAGGTCTGGGTGATCCCGCGGAACCGGTAGTCCGAGACCAGGTTGATGTTGGCCGTCGCGGTCCAGGGCGACTTCGGCGGCGCCGGCGGCGCCGGCTGCTGCGCAACCGCCGCGCTGGACATCGCGACCGTCGCCGTGAGCGCAGAAGCGAGTACGAGTTTTTTCATTGGTGACCCCCTTGGAATGAAAATGACGAAAGCGAACGGCTCTTCAGCATTTCACATGCCAGTTTTTTTCTTCATTGGGCTTAAGTAGTTACGCATCGGCAGAAGGCAGTCCGGCCGGACGGACGCACTGCCCCGGGGCGCGAATGAAATCCACTTGCACCAAGACCGTGCGACGATGCAACGGGTCGCGAAACTGCCGTGCTAGACTCGATCGAGACTTGGAGGCGCGACGATGCAGGCCACCCGATTCATCGACGAACTCACCGCGAAGCTGAGCCAGCTGGCGGCGACGAGCCCCGCGCGGGACGTCGAGAAGAACGTCCGCGCCCTGCTGTCGGCGGGCCTCGCCCGCCTCGACGTCGTGACTCGCGAAGAGTTCGACGTGCAGGCAAAACTGCTCCTGCGCACGCTCGAGAAGCTCGCTGCCCTCGAGGCGCGGCTCGCCGAGCTCGAGCGGCTGCGGACTGCGCCGACCGAGCGCTGACCGCGTCGGCGGGCGCGGGGGCTCGGGCGTTCAACCCTTCGGGCTCCACTCCTTCGCCGCGCCGCGATGCCGCTTGCGGTTCTCAACTCCCGTGCTTTGGCCGGCCTGCAGGCGCCGCCGGTCATCGTCGAGGTGCATCTCGCAAACGGTCTGCCGAGCTTCGCCATCGTCGGTCTGCCCGACACCGAGGTGAAGGAGGCGAAGGATCGGGTGCGCGCCGCACTCGTGAACTGCCGGTTCGAGTTCCCGGCACGCCGCATCACGGTCAACCTCGCCCCCGCCGAGCTGCCCAAGGAAAGCGGGCGCTTCGACCTGCCGATCGCGCTCGGCATCCTCGCCGCATCGGAGCAGATCCCCGCCGCGCGGCTCGGCGACTACGAGTTCGCGGGCGAGCTTTCCCTTTCCGGGGAGCTGCGCGCGGTGCGCGGGGCGCTTGCGATGACCCTGCACGCGGCGCGTTCGGGCCGTGCGTTCGTGCTGCCCGCGGCGAGCGCGCGCGAGGCCGCGCTCGTGCGCGACGCTGCGATCTACCCCGCCGCAACGCTGCTCGAGGTGTGTGCGCATCTGACCGGCGCGAAGCCGCTCGCCCGGTTCGCGGATGCCCCGCGCGAGGAAACCCTCGAATACCTCGACCTTGCCGACGTGCGCGGGCAGGCCCACGCCAAGCGTGCGCTCGAAGTCGCGGCGGCGGGCGGACATTCGGTCCTGATGAGCGGGCCGCCCGGCACGGGGAAGTCGATGCTCGCTGCGCGCCTGCCCGGCTTGCTCCCGTCGATGACGGATGACGAGGCGCTCGACGCGGCGGCGGTGCAATCGCTCGCGTCGGGCGGCTTCCGCGTGGAACGCTGGCGGCAGCGCCCTTTCCGTGCGCCGCACCACACTGCGTCGGCCGCAGCGCTCGTCGGCGGCGGCGGCGACCCCCGGCCGGGCGAGATCTCGCTCGCGCACCGCGGGGTGCTGTTCCTCGACGAGTTGCCCGAGCTCGATCGGCGGGTGCTCGAGGTGCTGCGCGAGCCGCTCGAAACGGGCCGGGTCTCGATCTCGCGCGCCGCGCGACAGGCGGAGTTCCCCGCGCGCTTCCAGCTCGTCGCCGCGATGAATCCGTGCCCATGCGGCTACCTCGGTCATATCAGCGGCAAGTGTCGCTGCACCCCGGATCAGGTCGCGCGCTATCGCGGCAAGCTTTCCGGCCCGTTGCTGGACCGGATCGACATCCATATCGACGTGCCCGCGGTGCCCGATGCGGATCTGATCGGGCAAGCAACCGGAGAGCCGAGCGCGACCGTGCGCGAGCGCGTCGGCCGTGCACGCGCGGCGCAGCTTGGACGCCAGGGCAAACCCAACACCGAGCTCTCCGCGCGCGAAACGGAGAGGCACTGTCGTGCGGACGACGCGGCGGCGAGCCTCCTCAAGGCCGCGATCGCGCGGCTGAACCTCTCCGCGCGCGCCTACCACCGCGTGCTGCGCCTGGCCCGCACGATCGCAGACCTGGCGGGCGCCGGAACGATCGGATCCGCGCACGTTGCCGAGGCGGTGCAATACCGGCGCATCGACCGGAGTCTTTGAGTGGCGACGTACGCGGTCGGCGACGTCCAGGGGTGCTGCGACGCGTTGCACGCGCTCCTCGGGGAGGTCGGGTTCTCGCCGTCCCGCGACGTGCTGTGGTTCGTCGGCGATCTCGTGAATCGCGGCACGCAGTCGGCGGACGTGCTGCGGTTCGTGCGTTCGCTCGGCGAGCGTGCCATCGTCGTGCACGGCAACCACGACCTGCACACGCTTGCGGTGTCGGCGGGACAGGCGAAGCGGCGCGCCGACGACACGCTCGAGGACCTGCTCGGCGCGCCCGATCGCGACGAACTGCTCGACTGGTTGCGCAAGCGCCCGCTGCTGCACGTCGATCGCGAGTACGTCATGGTCCACGCGGGCCTGCTGCCGTCGTGGTCCCTCGCGCAGGCCGCCGAGTTGGCGGCCGAGGTGGAGGCTGCCCTGCGTGCACCGACCCACCTCGAGCTCTATCCATCGCTCTACGGCGCCAGGCCCGCAGCCTGGAGCGACGCACTTCGCGGTCCGGAGCGATTGCGCGTGATCGTGAACGCGATGACGCGGATGCGCTTTTGCACACCGGACGGCGTGATGGACTTCAGCGTGAAAGGCGAAGTGGAGAAAGCCCTGCCCGGCTACCTGCCGTGGTTCGAAGTGCCGGCCAGGAAGACCCGCGGCGTGCCGATCGTGTGCGGGCACTGGTCCGCGCTGGGACTGCGGATCAGCCCGGATCTGCTGGCGCTGGATACGGGTTGCGTGTGGGGTGGCCGGCTGACGGCGATCCGGCTCGAGGATCGGCGGGTCTTTCAGACGGCGTGTGCCCGTGCGGGAGACCCAGCTCGCGCGCGATGAGGCCGTGCACGCGCTGCGTCAGCTCGCGGCGGTGCTGACCCTCGGCGCTCACGTACGGCGCGAACCGCAGCTCGACCGCCATGGCGGGCATCGCCGCGATTCGCCAGAGCGATTCCGCGAGCGACGTGTCGTCGACATAGACCGGCGCGTCGGTCTGCGCGCCGTCGTGATCGACGAAGCGCAGCGCCACCGGGAGCACCAGCGCGCGCGCTTCGATCGCGGGCTGCAGCAGCGCGGCGTGGAAATGCCTGAGGGAGCGCCCGTCGGTGGTCGTGCCTTCCGGGCAGACTGCGACCAGGCGTCCGGTCTCCAGGGCCGCGACCATGCGCTCGTTGGTGCGTCGTGCGTGGCGGCGATTGCCGCGCTCGATGAAGAGCGTCCCGACCCGGCGGACCAGATCGCCCACCACGGGCCAATCGCGGATTTCCGATTTGGCGACGAAAAGACCCGGCGTCACCGCATACACGGCGAAGATGTCGAGCCACGAGACGTGATTCGAAACGAGGAGGCAGCGCTCCGGCAGCGACTCCGGCGCGTTGTGGCAGCGGACCTCGACCCGTAGAATCGCCAGCAGCTCGCGCGCCCAGCGGCGCAGCTCCTCATCCTGCCGTCCGGGCGGGAGCGACGCATAGCGGGTGTGCACCACCCACAGGCCGCGCGCGACGTGCACGACGAGGCGCAGGATGCGCGCGAGTCGGACGGGAACGGGTGTGGCGCGACGGGTCATGGCCGGGACCGAGGCCGGCATTCTAGACGGGAGCGACCGATGGACAACTGCGTGTTCTGCAAGATCGTGGCGAAACAGATCCCGGCAAACATCGTCTACGAGGACGAGCACACGATCGCGTTCATGGACATCGGCGCGGTGAATCCCGGCCACATGCTCGTCGCGTGCAAGCCGCACGTGGAGAACGTGTTCGGCCTGGACGACGCGCTTGCCGCCGCGATCATGCGCACGACGGCGCGCGTCGCGCGCGCACTCAAGGGCGCGTTTGCGCCCGAGGGCGTGAATTTGTTTCAGGCGAACGGCGCCGCCGCCGAACAGACCGTCTTCCACTTCCACGTGCACGTCCTGCCGCGGCGCACCGGCGACGGGATGAAGCTCGTGTGGCCGGTCAAGAACCCGCCGCGCGACGAGCTCCAGCGCAACGCCGAACTGCTGCGCGCGGCGCTTTAGGCGCGTCGCGTCGTCCGTCGGCTAGCGACGAGTGATTTCGTTTGCGTGAACTCCTCCCGCACTTTCAGAGGATCGAAGCCCCGAAGCTCCGGCGGTAGCGATCACCGATCTCGGCGCGGGTCGACCGGTGATTCTGTCCTCCGCGCGACGCGACCTTGATCGCGCCCATCAGCGAGGCGAGCCGCCCGATCACCGGCCAGTCGAGCCCCGCTGCAATGCCGTAAAGAAGCCCCGCCCGATACGCGTCACCGCACCCGGTCGGGTCGACCACGTCCTCCGCCTCGACGCTCGGAATCTCGTGACGTTGACCCCCGGCGTGGATCGTGGACCCGCTGGCGCCCTTCGTCACGATCAGAGCGTCGACCATGCGGGCAAGTTCCTCGATCGGGCGCCCGGTCTTCTCCACCAGCATGCGGCCCTCGTAGTCGTTCACGGCGAGGTAGCTCGCCGCGTCGATCATCGCGAGCAGCTCCGGGCCCTCGAACATGGGCAGCCCCTGGCCCGGATCGAACACGAACGGGATGCGCGCCGACACGAGCTCGTTCACGTGCGCCACCATTCCTGCACGCCCGTCCGGCGCCACGATCGCGAGGCCGGCCCCGAGGTGCGCGCCGATCCGGTTCTCGTGCGAGTGGTCCATCGCCCCCGGGTGAAACGCGGTGATCTGGTTGTCGTCCAGGTCGGTCGTGATGAACGCCTGCGCGGTAAGCGTGCCGGGCACGGTGCGGACCTGATCGCGCGCGAGGCCGAGTGAGTCCAGGCGCGCGAGATACGGCGCGGCATCCTCGCCGACGGTCGCCATGATCACCGGGTCGCCGCCGAGCAGCTTGAGGTTGTAGCCGATGTTGCCCGCGCAGCCGCCGAACTCCCGCCGCAGCTCCGGCACGAGGAAGGCGACGTTCAGGATGTGGATCTGCTCGGGCAGGATGTGCTCCTTGAACCGCCCGCGAAACACCATGATGTTGTCGTAGGCGATCGAGCCGCAAATGAGGATTTTCATCGGGTCAGGGGTGATAGAAGACGAAGATGCGGTAGCCGCTCGCGTTCAATCCCGCGGCATCGATGTGCAATTTCACGGGTTGCTCCGCGCCGGCGGCGAACGACCCGGTGTCGGCCCGGAGCGAAGCCGCGGCGCCCAGGTACTCGCGCGGCTCGAGCACCCGCCGCGCGACCGGCCGATCGGCGGCGTCGGTGAGCGTGAGCTCGAGGTGCGGGAACGCCTGCGCGAAGCTCGCGCGGTTTCGCAACGCCGCCGAGAGCGTGAGCATCCCCGGCACCCCGCGCTCTGCGGCGAGCTCGGACGCCTCGATGCTGACGAGGTCGACGTGGCGCGGCAGCGGAATGGTGCAGCCAAGCCGCTTGCACGCGGCCTCGATCCACGGCCGCGACTCCGGGAGCAGCAGCGCGAGCTCGCCGCGATAGGCGTGCGCGAGCTGTCCTGCGAGCGCCAGCGCCATGAGGAGCGCGCCAAGACCCCAGAGCGCCGCGATTACCGCCGAGCGGCGGCGCGCGCGCGGACCGAACTCGAAGTCGGACTCGTCGTCCGAGACCGAGACCTCCGGTTCGGGCGGCGCGCTTGAGACGACCGGCTGCGAGACGACCGCCTCGACCTGCGCGAGCGCCTCGGTGTGCGACACCGGGGCCGACGGCGCTGCGCCGCGCGGGGGTGCGGGGGCGACCGCGTGCCGGGGCTCCGGCTCGTCCTCGGTCACGAGCGTGCTGCGCGCATCGAAGATCGTCGAACACTTTCCGCACCGGACTTGCCCCTCGCGTGCCGCGAGCTGCTCGGGGTAGACGCGGAACGCGGTGCCGCACGCGGGGCACCGGGTGCTCATCCTCATCGTCGCACACCCTCCAGGCAGACCCAGCCGTCGTCCGCGGCGAAGTGCGCCATCGCGAACCACTGCGCGTAGGCGGCGGCGACCGCGTCCGACTGCGGCGCGAGGATGCCCGCGAGCGCGATCCGGCCACCGGGCCGGCATTGCGCGGCGAGAACCGGCGCGAGCACGATCAGGGGATTCGCGAGAATGTTCGCCACGACCAGATCCGCAGGCGGCGCGAGTGCGACGTCGCTGCCGACGAAGTGCGCCGGGACCGCGTTGCGCGCCGCATTCCCGCGCGCCGCCGCCACCGCTGCCGGGTCCACGTCCACGCCGACGGCCGCACGCGCACCGAGCTTGAGCGCGGCGATGGCCAATATACCCGAACCGCACCCGTAGTCGAGCACGCTCGAGTCGGGACGCACGTGCGCCTCGAGCCAGTGCAGGCAGAGCCGCGTCGTCGGGTGGCTTCCCGTGCCGAACGCGAGCCCCGGGTCGAGCTCGATGTTGAGCGCGCCCGGGTCCGGCGCCGCGTGCCACGACGGCACGATCCAGAGCCGCGCGGAAATGCGGATCGGCTCGAACTGCGCCTGGCTCGCGCGCACCCAGTCGGTGTCGCCGACTTCCTCGACCGCGAAGCGCGGCGCGGCGCTCAATCCGGCGTCGGACGCCGCCGCCGCAAGCACCGCCCCCGCGTCCGCGTCGGCCGCCACAAGCGCGCGGATGCGCGCGCGCGCCCACGTGCCCGCGGAACCGGCGTTCGGTTCGTCGAAGACCGGCTGCTCGTCGGGTGTGCCGGCCAGCGCGTCTTCGACGGAGGCCGATGCGGCGCCGTGCGCGAGGAGCGCATCGGTCAGCGCGTCGGCCGCGGCAGCGTCGATCTCGACGACGAGCGCGCGCCAGGCCATCGTTCGTGCCCGCCCTACTTGGCGCCGCGCTTCGCGGCCTGCGCGAGCTTCTGCTCGAGGTAGTGGATGCTCGTGCCGCCGCGCACGAACCGCGCGTCGGTGAGGAGCTCCTGGTGCAGCGGAATGTTCGTCTGGATGCCCTCGACGACCATCTCGGAGAGCGCGATGCGCATGCGGCGGATCGCCTGGTCGCGCGTCGCGCCGTACGCGATCACCTTGCCGACCATCGAGTCGTAGTACGGCGGCACCGTGTAGCCGTGATACACGTGCGAGTCCACGCGGATGCCCGGGCCGCCGGGCGGGTGGTACGAAGTGATGCGGCCCGGCGAGGGGGTGAACTTGAACGGGTCCTCGGCGTTGATCCGGCACTCGATGGCGTGGCCGCGCACGGTCACGTCGCGCTGGCGCACCGACAGCTTCTCGCCCGCCGCGATGCGGATCTGCTCCTGGACGATGTCGATGCCGGTGACCAGCTCGGTGACCGGGTGCTCGACCTGCACGCGGGTGTTCATCTCGATGAAGTAGAACTCGCCGCCCTCGTAGAGGAACTCGAAGGTGCCGGCGCCGCGGTAGTTGATTTTCTTGCACGCCTCCACGCAGCGCTCGCCGACGCGCGTGAGCATCCGGGGCGGGACGTCGACGGCCGGCGCCTCCTCGATGACCTTCTGATGACGCCGCTGCATCGAGCAATCGCGCTCGCCCAGGTACACCGCGCTCTTGTGCTCGTCCGCGAGCACCTGGATCTCGATGTGCCGCGGGTTCTCCAGGAACTTCTCCATGTATACGGTCGGGTTCCCGAACGCCGCCTGTGCCTCGGTGCGCGTGAGGCTGACCGCGGACGGCAGCGCCGCCTCGGTGTGCACGACGCGCATCCCGCGCCCGCCGCCGCCGCCGGCCGCCTTGATGATGACGGGGTACTTGATCGAGCGCGCGATCTTCACGACTTCCGCGGAATCCTCGGGGAGCGCGCCCTCCGATCCCGGGACGCAGGGGACGCCGGCCTTGAGCATCGCCTGCTTCGCGCTGACCTTGTCGCCCATCAGGCGGATGTTCTCGGGCCGCGGCCCGATGAACGTGAACCCGCTGCGCTCGACCTTGTCCGCGAAGTCGGCGTTCTCCGACAGGAACCCGTAGCCCGGATGGATCGCCTCGGCGTCGGTCACCTCCGCCGCGCTGATGATCGCCGGGATGTTGAGGTAGGACGCGGCCGACGGCGGCGGGCCGATGCACACCGACTCGTCGGCGAGCTTCACGTACTTCGCCTCGCGGTCGGCCTCCGAGTGCACGACCACGGTGCGGATGCCCATCTCGCGGCACGCGCGCTGGATGCGCAGCGCGATCTCGCCCCGGTTGGCGATCAGGATCTTCTCAAACATGCCTGACGTCGCGCCGCATCACTCGATCGAGAGCAGCGGCTCGCCGTACTCGACCGGTTGCCCGTTCTCGGCCAGGACCGCCTTCACGACGCCGTCCTTGTCGGCCTCGATCTCGTTGAGGAGCTTCATCGCCTCGATGATGCAGACCGTTTGCCCCGCCTTCACGGTGTCCCCCACCTCCACGAACGGCTTGGCGCCCGGCGACGGCGCGCGATAGAAGGTGCCGACCATCGGCGACTTGAGGACGTGTCCCTCGACCTTGGGTGGGGCCTCCGCGGGGGGCGGGGGCGCAGGCGCGGCCGGATTGACCGCTGAGGCGGCCGCCGTCGGCGCGGGCAGCATCGCGGCCATCTCCGGCATCGCCCGCCCGCCTTTGACGATCTTGACCTTCTCCTCGCCCTCGGTGATCTCGAGTTCGGCGATCCCCGATTCCTGGACGAGGTCGATCAGCTTCTTGAGTTTGCGCAGATCCATGTCGGATCCTCCCCTGTTCCGGGCGGTGGCCCGCCCGGCTCGATTTCTAGGTTTCGAACCTAGCTTGCGAGCGAGTATTCGAGCGCGAGGGCCCGGCCCCGGCTTCCCCAGGTCGTCCCGACCGCCAGATCGGCGAAGTGGGCGTGCCGGCGGAAGGCGCTCGAGCGTGTGGATGTAAGACTGGTGCCTCTCGGTGAACGGGACGCTCACCGCCGCAAGGGCGTCGCGCAGCGCGCCGCCTCCGCGCATGAAGCGCACAAGTTTGCCGATGATATAGGCAAATCCCTGCTTTTTCGCGGCGTCTACCCTGTCGATGAGCGCGCGATCCTGATTGCCTTGGGTCGACTCGAGCCGCGCCCCCTGCCCCGTTGCGATCTGGCATCGGCGCCGGATGATGTCACCCCGCGTCTCGCGGCCATCGATCTCCAGCTCACGAGACCCGAGGGAATTCGGGTTCGGACCGTTCCGGACGAGGATGTTGCGCGTGGGCGCCCCTCGTCGGGTCCGCGCAGCGTTAGGCGCTCCAGCCATCCAGCAAGTTTGCCGCAGATCCCTTCCGTTGTCTAACCGCTGCCCTCCTGTTCGCCGAACATCGCTGCTTTACCCCAGCAAAGGGGTAATGATTCGCGTGAGTTCGGCCTCGGAGATGAGCCCCAGGTGCGTCGCGATCACCTTCCCGTTGCGGTCGAGGATGAGCGTATAGGGGAGCGCGCCCGCTCGATTGCCCAGCCGCCGCGTCAGATCGATCACTTCCATGCCGGCGATGAGTACGGGATAAGTTGACGCCGAGCTGCGCTGCCGATAATCGCGCGTTGTCGGCAGAATCGACGGCGATACCTACAATTTGCAGCCCTTTCGGAGCCAGTTCGCGGTGGATGCGGATCAGTCCTGGGATCTCCTCGAGACAGGGTGGGCACCAGCTGGCCCAGAAGTTAACGACCAATACCCGCCCCCGCCATTGTTCAAGTGATCCTGTCTGGCCCGATAGGTTCTTGAATTCTGCAACAGTGAGTGCTGACACGGCCTCAGGGCCGGGACCGCCCGTCCGCAGCGTGAGATGAAGGAGGATCCCGGCCGCAAGCGCGGTGGCGCGCCGCCGCCGCGATCAACAGCGTGCGCAGTGCGCCTAGTCATCTGCGTTCATGAGGGCCGAGACGGCCGGGATTCCCGCGCGCTCGATCGGGCGTCCCGACGGCGTCGCCTTCAGCGCGGCCCGTTCGTCCTTCGCCGCGTAGATGGCGAGGTTGATCGGGACGTCGTCCCATTCGACCCGGAGCACCGGGACGGCGCGGGCCTCGTCGCCACAGTAGTGACGCACTTCGGATACGTCGTACGGCACGTTCCGGTTCAGCAGGTACAGCTCGACGGCCTTGAGATCGTCCGTGAACAGCTGGAGGTCGACATCGGCGTAACGTCCGGCCGTGCCCTTGAGGACCGGACCCGAGAGGTACGGCCGGAACACGGCGAGCGACTGCATCGCGTCGAGCGCCACCTCGCGCAGGGCGCGGACGCGGTCGCGCTGCTCGTCGCCCTGGTAGAGGGACTGGTATGCGCGCAGCTCCGCCTCGACTTCCTCGTTGGCGGGCAGCGATTCCGTGTCTCCGGCGCCGAGCTGCCGGGCGGCCTTGCGCTTCGCCAGGGCGAAATTGTCGACGCCATCCTCCGCCATCAAGCGCGCGGCGACGGCGGCAATCCGGGCGCGCATGTGCGACTGCTTTGTTCTGTTCTCTCGAGCCATCGTGCGGTGCCCTGCGCGCTCCGCCGTCGATCATACCGCACCGGAATTGCGCGAACGACCGCTTACAATCCGCCCGCATGCACCTTCACATCCTCGGGATCTGCGGCACCTTCATGGGCGGCATCGCGCTGCTCGCGCGCGACGCCGGGCACCGCGTAACGGGCTGCGACGCGAACGTGTATCCGCCGATGAGCACGCAACTCGCCGCGCAGGCGATCGAGATCGTCGAAGGCTACGGTGCCGACCAGACGGCCTTCGCCCCCGACCTCTGGGTGGTCGGCAACGTGGTGACACGGGGCAACCCGCTCATGGAGGCGATCCTCGACCGCGGCGAGCGGTACGTCTCCGGTCCGCAGTGGCTCGCCGAGAACGTGCTGGCGGGCAAGCATGTGGTCGCGGTGGCCGGTACCCACGGGAAGACCACTACGACGGCGATGCTCGCCTGGATCCTCGAGCGCGACGGGAAGCGTCCGGGTTTCCTGGTCGGCGGCGTGCCGAACGACTTCGGCGTCTCGGCGCGGCCCGCGCCGGGATCGCTCTTCGTCATCGAAGCGGACGAGTACGACACCGCGTTCTTCGACAAGCGGTCGAAGTTCGTGCACTACCCGGCCCGGACCGCGATCCTGAACAACCTCGAGTTCGACCACGCCGACATCTTCCCGGACCTCGCCGCGATCGAGACCCAGTTCCACCACTTCGTGCGCATGCTCCCGCGCTCGGCCCGGATCGTGGCCAACGGCGCGGACGCGGCGCTGGCGCGGGTGCTGGCGCGCGGCTGCTGGTCGGAGGTCGAGCGGTTCGACGCCGTCGATGGCTGGTCGAGCCGGCAGGCTGAAGGCGGGTCGTTCGACGTGCTCTGGCGCGGCGAGCCGGCAGGACGCGTCCAATGGGATCTGACCGGGGACCACAATCGCGCGAACGCGCTCGCGGCAATCGCCGCCGCCCGCCACGTCGGCGTCGAGCCGGACGCCGCGATCGAGGCACTGAACCGCTTCGGCGGCGTGAAGCGGCGCATGGAAGTGCGCGGCCTCGCGCAGGGCGTGACTGTCTACGACGACTTCGCGCATCACCCGACCGCCATCCGCACCACGCTTGCCGGCCTGCGACGCGCCGTCGGCACGGCGCGGATCCTCGCGGTGCTCGAACCGCGCTCGAACACGATGAAGCTCGGGGTGATGAACGCGGCGCTTCCCGACAGCCTCGCCGGCGCCGAGCGCGTCTTCTGCTTCACCGAAAACCTGGGTTGGGACGCGGCGGCCGCGCTCGCGCCGCTCGGCAGGCGCGCGGAATGTCATGCGGATCTGGGAACACTCGTAGAGGCGATCGCACGCGAGGCGCGGTCCGGCGATCACATCCTGGTCATGTCGAACGGCGGCTTCGGCGGCGTCCACCAGAAGCTGCTCGACCGCCTCGCGGCGGGCGATCGGTGACCATCCTCTACCTGCACGGCTTCAACAGCGCGCCGCAATCGCACAAGGCGCAGTTCATGCACCGGTACATGACCGAGCACGGCCTCGGGGCGCGCTTCGTCTGTCCCGAGCTTCCGCACCACCCCGACGACGCTATCGCGCTGGTCGAGCGCGAGATGGCGCGCGCTGCGGCCGGGGGCGTGACGCTGGTCGGAAGCTCCCTCGGCGGGTTCTATGCGACCCATCTCGCGGAGAAGCACGGCGTGCGCGCGGTGCTTCTCAACCCCGCGGTCCGGCCGGCTCGCGATCTCGAGAGCTACCTGGGCATCCAGCGCAACCTTTACACCGGCGCGGAATACGAGCTCACGCGCGAGCATGTCGCAGCCTGGCGCCGCCTGGACGTCGCAGCGGTCCATCCCGAGCGCTACCTGCTCATCGTCGAGACCGGTGACGAGGTGCTCGACTACCGCGAGGCAATCGCGCGGTATGCCGGCGCGCGACAGGTGATCGTGGCCGGTGGCGATCACACGCTGAAGAGCTTTCCCGAGCATCTGCCGCTGATCCTCGAGTTCGCCGGCCTGCCGGCATGATGAGCCGTCCACCCGCGGCACCGCATCCGATGAACGTCCTCTACGAAGAAACCGGCAGCTTCAAGGTCGCCACCGTGCTCACCGAGCACGATGCGTCGCTGCACGTGGAGGCGCCGCACGGCAAGCGGGCGAAGATCAAGTCCGCGAACGTCTTGCTGCGGTTCGACGACGCCCGCCTCGACACCTTCCTCGACCGGGCCGAGGCGATCGCGGAGGAGGTCGATACCGATTTCCTCTGGGAAGCGTGCGGCGAGCCCGAGTTCGCTTTCCTCGATCTCGCGCGGGAATACCACGGGCGTGCACCGGCGCCGCTGGAAGCGGCGGCAATCCTGCTCAAGCTGCACGCGGCGCCGATGTACTTCCACCGCAAAGGCAAGGGCCGCTTCAAGGCCGCTCCTCCGGAAACGTTGAAGGCGGCGCTGGCCGGGCTGGAGCGCAAGCGCCAGCAGCAGGCGCAGATCGAGGCGTGGGTCGACGAGCTCAAGCGCGGCGCGCTGCCCGAAGCCGTCCGGGCGTTGCTGCCGCAGCTCCTCTATCAGCCCGACCGCAACCGCGCCGAGACCAAAGCGTTCGAGCAGGCGTGCGCGGAGCTCGGGTTGTCGCCGGCGCGACTTCTCGAGCGCTGCGGCGCGCTCCCATCGACGCACGACTACCACCTCGGCCGGTTCCTCTTCGCGCACTATCCGAAAGGCACCGGATTCCCGGAGGTTGCCCCGCCGACGGTGCCGGCCGAGCTTCCGATTGCGGCGGTGGCGGCGTTCAGCCTCGACGATGCGACGACGACGGAAATCGACGACGCGCTCTCGGTGACCCGCCGCGCAGACGGGCTCGTGCGGATCGGCGTGCACATCGCCGCGCCCGGCCTGGGCTTTGCGCCCGGCACCGAGATCGATCGGATCGCACGCGAGCGGCTCTCCACCGCCTACATGCCGGGCACGAAGATCACGATGCTGCCGCCGGCGGTCGTCGACCGCTTTTCGCTGATCGAGGACGGCCCGCGTGCGGCAGTATCGCTCTACCTCGACGTCGATCCGAGCTCGCTCGTCGTGCGCGGCGAGGAGACGCACATCGAGCGGGTGCCGATCGCGGAAAACCTCCGGCATCACGAGGTCGACCTGCTGAACGACGCGCTCGCCGAAGGCCATCCGGCCACCGGCGTTCCGTTCGCCGCCGAGCTCGAGTTCCTGCACCGCTTCGCGCTCGTGCTACAGGCCGGGCGCGGAAAGACCGGCAACCAGGTCGACCGCACCGAGTACAGCTTCTACGTCGAGAACGACCGCGTGACGATCACCGAGCGCAAGCGCGGGTCACCGCTCGACAAGCTCGTGGCCGAGCTGATGATCCTGGTCAACCGCTCCTGGGGAAAAGTGCTCGATGATCGCGGGGTCGCGGCCATCTATCGTGCGCAGGGCGACGGCAAGGTGCGCATGACGACGGTCGCCGCCGAGCACCAGGGGCTGGGGGTGTCGCACTACGCCTGGTCCAGCTCGCCGCTGCGCCGCTACGTGGATCTGGTGAACCAGTGGCAGCTCCTCGCGTGCCTGCGGGGGGAGCCGCCCCCGTTCGGGCGCAAGTCGGCCGAGTTGCTCGCCGTGGTGAGCGATTTCGAGGTGACGTATGCGGCCCTGGACGAGTTCCAGCGGCAGATGGAGCACTATTGGTGCCTGCGCTGGCTGATTCAGGAAGGGGTCTCGATCTCCGGGGCCGAAGTCGTCCGCGAGAATCTCGTCAAGCTGGCGCACATCCCGCTGTACGTGCGGGTCCCGTCGCTTCCGGAGCTTCCGCCGGGCACGCCGGTCGAAGTCGAGGTGGTGGACGTGGATCTGATTGACACCCATGTGCGCTGCGTCTATAAAAAGCCTCAAGAAAAACGAGAAGTCGCCTGAAAAAGACAATATAACTTATTGATTTAAGAGTAATAGAGACAGGCTTGCTGGTCTTTTCAGAGACTCCGCGCCGGGCCTCGCGCGCGGCACTGGCCGAGCCGCCGGCGCCGATGCTGACGCCGCTATTGGGCACGGCCCTCGCCGCGTCGATCATCCTCCATGGCGCGCTGCTCGCGACGCGGTTCGGGTTCCCGGACGCGACCAAGCTGCGCACGCCGCCGCAGACGCTGGACGTGGTGCTGGTCAACAGCAAGTCGGCGACACGTCCGACCAAGCCCGATGCGCTGGCGCAGGCGAATCTCGACGGCGGCGGCAACACCGACGCGGACCGGCGCGCCAAGACGCCGTTGCCGGTGACGCGCGAAGTCGACCGCGGCGCGGACACGAAGCGCGCGCGCAAGCGCGTCGAAGACCTCGAGGCGAAGCAACGTCAGCTGATGACCCAGCTCGCCCAGGCGAAGGCGGCCGTGCCGGTCGAGCAGGCGAAGCCCACCCCCGCCCCCGATACGCCGGCGCCGATGGCCGGCGCGGACCTGATGACTTCGGCGCTCGCGCTGGCGCGGATGGAAGCGCAGATCGCCCGCCAGATCGACGAATACAACAAGCGCCCGCGCAAGCAGTTCGTCGGGGCACGCGCATCCGAATCGCGCTTCGCGATGTACGTCGAGGACTGGCGCCGGAAAGTCGAGCGCGTCGGCAACCTCAACTACCCGGACAGCGCGCGCGGACGCGTCTACGGGAGCCTGCGGGTCACCGTCTCCATCAAACCGGACGGCACCATCGAGGAGGTCCAGGTCGACCGGCCGTCCGAGCACAAGATCCTGAACGAGGCGGCGCTGAAGATCGTGCGCCTCGCCGCCCCGTATGCGCCCTTCCCGCCGGAGATCCGGCGTGACACCGACATCCTGGTGATCACCCGCACGTGGACGTTCGCACCCGGCGACAAGCTCTACAACGAGTGACCGACCCCTGCAAGGCTCCGCTCGGAGCGGAGTCTTTCCCGGGATTGGGGAGTCGCAAGGGGGGCTGCGGCCTCTCTTGCGGAGTTCCGTTAGCCGCTCCGCGCCCCGCCGCGTGAAGATCCTCGCCCGGATCTGGAAAGGGTTCGCGTACACGGTCGGGGCGATCGCCCTGGCCTGCCTCCTCGTGCAGGGCTGGTATCTCGGCTGGGTGCTGTACTGGAACGCCTACAACCCGCGCTCGACCAGCTTCATGGAGCGGCGGCTCGACGAACTGCAGGCGAAGCAGCCGAGCGCGGCGCTGAAGCATCAGTGGACCGACTACGATCGCATATCGGCCCACCTCAAGCGCGCCGTGGTCGCGGCCGAGGACGCGAAGTTCCTCGACCACGAGGGATTCGACTGGGAGGGCATCCAGCGCGCCATCGAGAAGAACCAGAAGCGCGGCAAGCCGGTCGCCGGCGGCTCCACCATCAGCCAGCAGCTCGCGAAGAACCTGTTCCTGTCGGGCGACCGGAACCTCGTGCGCAAGGGGCAGGAGGCCGTCATCACCCTCATGCTGGAGACGGTGATGAGCAAACGGCGCATTCTCGAGCTCTATCTGAACGTCGCCGAGTGGGGCGAGGGCGTGTTCGGCGCGGAGGCGGCCGCGCGCCACTACTTCGGCGCGAGCGCGGCGAGCCTGTCTCCGGCCCAGTCGGCCCGGCTCGCGGCGATGCTGCCGCGGCCGCGCTTCTACGATCGGAACCGGGGCTCGCCGTACCTCGCGTCGTACACGGAGCGGATCCTCGCGCGCATGCCCTCCGCGCAGGTGCCTTGAAGCCGGGAGGAGGCGACGATGGACATCTGGAAGCTCGAGGCGGGCCGCCCGGCGGTGGCGATGGCCGCGGACGAGGCGCTGCCTGCCACCGGGTACGCGTGGCTCGACCTCGCGTACGGCGAAGTCGAGCACCTGCGGCCCCAGGTCGAGCGGCTCACCGGCGTGCGGATCTTCGACGATCACGTTTCCGATGCCGCGAACATCGGACACCCGTCGTTCTTCGACAATACTGACCAGTACGAGCTCGTGATCTTTCGCGGCCTCGCTCCGGACTCGGGCGCGGAGAAGTTCGTCACCCGGCCGATGACGCTGTTCAACTTCGACCGCCTGCTGGTCACGGTGCGGGCCCCCGACAGCCGCTCGGTGACGCACGTGAAGAACCGCTTCCTCGCGACGCCGGCCAAGTGCCCGGGGAGCCCCGACGAGCTGATGCACCGGCTGCTCTCGTCGATGGTGGATCACTACCTCGAGCTGCGGCAGCCGCTCACGCAGCGCCTCGACCGCTGGCAGAAGCTGCTGCTCGACCCGCGCAAGCCGTTTCGCGAATGGGCGAAGCTCCTCGAGAGCCGCACGGAGATCCGCAAGCTGCAGCATCTGTGCGAGGAGCAGCGCGACGCGATCCAGGAGTGGCGCGATTACCGCGTCGCGGACATCAGCCAGACGCTGCAGGTCAGGATGGCGGACCTCATCGAGCACATCGAGCGGGTGTTGCACCATGTCCGCACGATCGAGAGCCAGGCCGAGTCGGCCGTGCAGATCTACTTCGCCTCGACCACCTATCGCACGAGCGAGATCATGCGGTTGCTCACGATCATCACCGCAACCTTCATGCCGCTCACGCTGATCACCGGCCTCTTCGGCATGAACTTCGAGTTCATCCCCGGACTCCACTCGCCGGGCGGATTCTGGATCTCGCTCGGGGGCATGGCGGGCGTGGTGGCGGCGATGCTCGTGTACTTCCGCTTCAAGCGCTGGCTGTAGCGCGTCCGGCGCGGAGCGCCACCCGCCGCCCGCGGTGCGGGTCGACGCCGGCCAGCACCGCGAGGCCGGCGACGAAGTAGACGCCGGTGATGAGGATCGCCAGCCGGTGATCGCCGCGCGAGAGCCAGCTCGCGAGCCCGTAGGTGACGGGCCCCAGGATTGACGAGAGCTTCACCGCGAATCCCCACAGCCCAAAGAATTCCGCGCGCCGGTCGCGCGGGCTCAGATAGCCGACGAGGGCGCGGCCCGCCGACTGCGACGCGCCGAGGCAGAGGCCGGCGAGGTTCGCCGCCACCCAGAACGTCGCTCGATCGGTGGCCCACCACGCGATCACCACGGTCGCGATCCAGCCCACGAGCGTCAGCGCGATCGTCCGCACGTGTCCGACCCGGTCCTGCACCTGGCCGAACGCGATCGCCCCGAGCGCCGCGGTCACGTTGACCGCCAGGATCAGCGTGATCGAGTCCCTGGTGGTGAAGCCCATGGCCTGCTGTGCGTAGATCGCGGCAAGCGCCACGACCGCCTGCACGCCCGCCTGGTAGCAGACCAGGCACACGAGGAAGCGCGCGAGATCCCGGTACTGGCGTGCGTGTCGGACCGTCTCCGCGAAGCGGCCCAACGCTTCGGCGACGAGACCGCGCGCCGGGGCCGGCTGCGGCGCGGCGCGCTCGCGGAGCCAGAGGAGCGTCGGCAGGCTGGCGACCAGGAAGATCGCTGCGGTGATGAGCATGGTGACGGGGACGAAGTGAGCGGCCGTCTCGCCGCGCGCCTGGGCCGCGGTGACGTAGGCGAGGCTCGCACCGAGCGAGACGAGGCCGCCGATGTAGCCCAGCCCCCATCCCCAACCCGACACCTTGCCGAGCGCCTTCCCCTTCGCGAGCTCCGGCAGGAACGCGGCGATGAGATTCTCCCCCGTCGAGAAGAAGAAGTTCGAGGCCACCACGAGCACGCAAGTCGACGCCAGCGCCCCCGGCCCCGCCGTCGCAAGGCCGGCCGTGCACGCGACACAGCCGAGCGTGGTGAAGACGAGCAGCTTCTTCTTCGTCCCATGGCGGTCGGCGTAGGCGCCGACGATCGGCGCGGTGACCATCACCGCGGCGTACGAAACCGCCAGCGTCAAGGTCCACGCCAGCGTCGCCCACGGCGCGTCGCCGGCGACCACGGCGACGAAGTAGGCGTTGAAGACCGCCGTGATGACGACCGTGGTGTAGCCCGAGTTGGCGAAGTCGTACATCGCCCACGCCACCACCTCGCGCGGACGCACACCCGGGGCGAGGAGGGGCGGCCGCACGCGACGGACAGCTGCTGCTCGGGCGGTCATTTTCCCGCGCAATCATACAGGCGGGGGTTATCCTACGACCCGCGCGAGCGGGCACTTACACGGGCACGCGGCGCGCGACGTCATGGCCGAAACCATCGAGCGCAAGGAACTCGAAGACCTGCAGCAGGACCTGGAGGGCGTCCGGGAGCTGCTCCGGCGGCATCGGCTCGTCGAAAGCCTGGTCGAGCGGCAGCCGATGCGCAAGCACGAGCTGGTCGAGACGCTCGTGCACAAGCAGCACCTCGCCGAGCTGCGCGCGAAGCTCGACGAGATGCACCCGGCCGACGTCGCCTACATCCTCGAGGCGCTGCCGATCAACGAGCGCCTCATCGTCTGGGACCTCGTCAAGGCGGAGCGCGACGGCGAGATCCTGCTCGAGCTGTCGGAACCGGTCCGCGAGTCGGTCATCCGGACGATGGACTCGGACGAGCTCATCGCCGCGGTCGAGAACCTCGACACCGATGAGATCGCCGAGCTCGCGCCCGACCTCCCCGACGAGGTCATCCAGGACGTCTTCCAGTCGCTGCCGGTCGAGGAGCGCGAGCAGCTGCGCGCCGCGATGTCCTACCCGGAGGACGCCGTCGGTGCCCTGATGGACTTCGACGTCGTGAGCGTCCGCGACGACGTGACGCTGGAAGTCGTGACCCGGTACCTGCGCCGCTTCGAGGAGCTGCCCGACCACACGGACCAGCTGTTCGTCGTCGATCGCGAGCAGCGTCTCAAGGGCGTGCTGCCGATCGCGCGGTTGGTCGTGACCGACCTCGAGAAGCCGGTCGCCGACGTGATGCTGCAGGAGTTCGTGACGATCTATCCCGACGACAAGGCGCAGGACGCGGCGCAGGCGTTCGAGCGCTACGACCTGGTCTCGGCCGCAGTGATCGACCCGGGCGGGAAGCTGGTAGGGCGCGTGACGGTCGACGCGGTTGTCGACTTCATCCGCGCGAAGAGCGAGAGCGAGGCGCTCGCCATGGCCGGCTTGCGCGAGACCGAGGATCTGTTCGCGCCGGTCTGGGAGTCGTTCAAGAACCGCTGGTCGTGGCTGGCAGTGAACCTCGTCACCGCGTTTGTGGCATCGCGGGTGATCGGCGTGTTCGAAGGTTCGATCGAGAAACTGGTCGCGCTCGCCGCGCTCATGCCGATCGTGGCAGGCATCGGCGGCAACTCCGGCAATCAGACCACCACCATGATCGTGCGTGCGCTCGCGCTAGGCCAGATCCAGGTGGAGCAGGCCAAGAAGCTCTTCGCGAAGGAGCTCGCGGTGGCGATCGCAAACGGGCTCGTCTGGGGCGGGATCCTGGGCGTGATCGCCTATCTGCTCTACAGCAGCATCAAGCTCGGCGTGGTCATGACCGCTGCCATGACGCTGAACCTGCTGCTCGCGGCCGTCATGGGCGTGGCGATTCCCATCGCCATGGCGAAGCTCGGTCGCGATCCGGCGATCGGCTCGTCGGTGATGATCACCGCGTGCACCGACTCCGGCGGCTTCTTCATCTTCCTGGGCCTCGCGACGCTCTTCCTGCTTTGAGCGCGACGCGGCACGGTTCGCGCGGTCGCCGCCGGCCGGCTACACTTCGCGCCCGGGCAGTCCGAAACCGAAGCGAAGGGGGAACCGCGCATGTCGATGCTTCAGGAATTCAAGAACTTCGCCATCAAAGGGAACGTGATGGATCTCGCCGTCGGCGTGATCATCGGCGCGGCCTTCGGCAAGATCGTCGATTCGGTGGTGAACGACCTGATCATGCCGATCATCGGCCGCGCCACCGGCGGCCTCGACTTCTCGAACTACTACGTCGCGCTGAAGGATGTGCCGCAGGGCACGCCGATGACGCTGGACGCGGTGAAAAAGGCCGGCGTGCCGGTGTTCGCCTACGGTAATTTCATCACGATCGTGATCTACTTCGTGATCCTCGCCTTCATCATCTTCATGATGGTGAAGTGGATCAACAAGCTGAAGGCCGAGGCGCCGGCCGCTCCACCCGCCGAGCCCGAAGACGTGAAGCTCCTGCGCGAGATCCGCGATGCGCTGAAGAAGTGACCGGGCGCTAGCCCGGTCATCCCCGCGTACGCGGGGATCCAGAGGAATCGAGGGTCGCGCGCGCGGCCCTTGTGTTTTCCTGGGAGCTGTCCTAGCGCCCGAACCAGCGCTCCGCGGCTGCGATCGTGTGCGCGATCTCGGCTTCGCCGTGCGCGGAGGAGACGAAGCCCGCCTCGTATGCCGACGGCGCGTAATACACGCCTTCCTCGAGCATGGCGTGGAAGAAGCGGTTGAACGCTTCCTTGTCGGTTTCCATGACCTCGGCGTACGACAGCGGCGGCCGGGACCGGAAATACACCCCGAACATCCCGCCCACGTGCGCGGCGGAGAACGCTGCGCCGCGCTTGGTCGCGGCCGCGTTCAGTCCGTCGACGAGACGCCGCGTCGCGCCCTCGAGCCGCTCGAAGAAGCCCGGCTCGAGCACGAGCTTCAGCGTGGCGAGCCCGGCCGCGACGGCCACCGGATTGCCCGAAAGCGTCCCGGCCTGATAGACCGGCCCGAGCGGCGCGATCTTCGCCATGATGTCCCGGCGGCCGCCGAACGCACCGACCGGCATCCCGCCGCCGATCACCTTGCCGAGCGTGGTGAGATCCGGCGTGATGCCGTAGAGGCCCTGGGCGCCCCGCGCGCCGACGCGGAAGCCGGTCATCACCTCGTCGAAGATCAGCACCGCGCCGTGCTGCGTGCACAGTGCACGCAGCGCGCCGAGGAACTCGCGCGTTCCCGGCACCAGGTTCATGTTCCCGGCCACCGGCTCGACGATGACGCCCGCGATCTCGCTCCCGCACGCACGGAATGCGTCTTCGAGGCCGGCGACGTCGTTGAAGCCGAGCACCATCGTGTGCGTGGCGGTTTCCGGCGTGACGCCCGCCGAGCTCGGGTTGCCGAGCGTGAGCGCGCCCGAGCCGGCCTTCACCAGCAATGCGTCGCCGTGGCCGTGGTAGCAGCCCTCGAACTTGACGATCTTCGAGCGCCCGGTGAACCCGCGCGCGAGCCGCAGCGCGGTCATCGTCGCTTCGGTCCCGGACGAGACGAGCCGCACCATCTCCATGCTCGGCAGCGTTTTGCACAGGAGCTCCGCCATCTCGATCTCGAGCTCGGTCGGCGCGCCGAAGGACAGGCCCTGCAGCGCGCGGCTGCGCACCGCCTCGACGACCTGGGGATGGGCGTGGCCGAGGATGAGCGGACCCCACGAGCCGACGTAGTCGATGTAACGCTTGCCGTCCGCGTCCCAGAAGAACGGGCCCTCGCCGCGCGCGAAGAAGCGCGGGGTGCCGCCGACGGCGCGAAATGCACGCACCGGGGAGTTCACGCCGCCCGGGATCAGCGTCTGCGCGCGTGCGAACAGCTGTTCGTTGCGATTCATGGTGATCCGATCCTTGCGAAGAGATCCCGCAGCTCGCGGGCACGCCGCTCGACATCGCCCGCCTCGAAAAGTGCGGTGATGACCGCGATTGCGTCGACCCCCGCCGCGAGGAGCGCGGCTGCATTGTCGACGGTGATGCCGCCGATGGCCACGATCGGGACCCGGATCGTGCGGCGCGCCTCGCGGTAGAGCTCGAGCGGTGCATGGACCGCCCCCGGCTTCGTCGGCGAGGCGAACGCGGCTCCGAAGGCGACGTAATCGGCGCCCGCGGCGACGGCTGCGTGCGCGAGCTCGAGCCGGTTATAGCACGACGCGCCCAGCAGCCGACCCGAACCGAGGCGCCCGCGCGCCGCTGCAAGGTCACCGTCCCCGCTGCCGAGGTGCGCACCGTCCGCGTCGATCGCGATCGCCAGCTCGAGATCGTCGTTCACGATCAGCGGCACTCCGGCGGGGCGGCAGAGTGCAAGCAGCGCTGCGGACTGCTCGAGCCGCAGCGGCGCCGGCGCCGGCTTGTTCCGGTACTGGACGGCTGCAGCACCGCCCCGGATCGCCTGGCCGACGAGCCCGGCAAGCGCGCGCGTGTCCGCCAGGTCTGGCGTGAGCGCATAGAGGCCGCGCGGGAATCGGTTCATGAGGGGCTCGGGCGTTTCGCGCTGGCCAGGCATTCGCCCGCACGGTATGATCCGCCCGATTTTAGCGCACCCCATTCGTGACCCAACCCCTTATTTCGATGGCAGAAACCACTCAGACCTACAAGACCTGGATGTGCCTCATCTGCGGGTTCATCTACGACGAGGCGGCCGGGCTCCCCGAGGAGGGGCTGTCGCCGGGCACGCGCTGGGAGGACGTGCCGATCAACTGGACCTGTCCCGAGTGCGGTGCGCGCAAGGACGATTTCGAGATGGTCGAGATCTAGCTCGATCTCCGTCTCCGCGCCCGACCCGCCGCGAACGGCGCGCGGCGCACCCGTTTCCTGGCGATTGGCGCGTACCCGCCCGTCGCGACTACGGCCGATTTCCGCTCCGGCGGCCCCCTGTTTCCCCGGGGAAAACCGTTCGCTCGGACCTATTGCACACTTCAGAAACTGCGTTAAATAATTCGCCGAACCCACGAATCCCGGATAGCTTCCGGCTTCCGGACACGCTTAGAATGGACCCCTGCCTCGGCGCAGGTGGCCCACTCGCCGCCCTGTCGCGCGTGAGGCCGGAGAAAAGGGGCCCGACCTTGAGCGACACCGCCAACCTGGCTGGCGTGAAAGTGATGGTGATCGACGATTCGAACACCATCCGCCGGAGCGCTGAGATCTTCCTCACGCAAGCCGGATGCCAGGTGATCCTGGCCGAGGATGGCTTCGATGCGCTCGCCAAGATCTCCGATCACCAGCCGGACCTGATCTTCTGCGACATCATGATGCCGCGGCTCGACGGCTATCAGACCTGCGCGCTGATCAAGAAGAACGCCCGGTTCGCCGGGACCCCGGTAATCATGCTTTCGTCCAAGGACGGCCTGTTCGACCGCGCGCGCGGTCGGATGGTCGGCTCGGACGAATACCTGACCAAGCCCTTTACCAAAGACAGTCTGCTCAAGACGGTCGGCGCGCACGCGCCGCACCGCGTCTAGGGCGGCGGAGGAAACCATGCCCGTAAGGAAGATTCTCGTCGTCGACGACTCCCCGACCGACCGCCAGTACCTGCTGGAGACGCTGGGCAAGAAGGGTTTCCAGGTCGTGGTGGCCGAGAACGGCGAGGACGCGGTCGTCAAGGCCAAGGCCGAGCTGCCCGACCTGATCCTGATGGACGTCGTGATGCCGGGGCTGAACGGGTATCAGGCCACGCGCCAGATCACGCGCGATGACGCCACCAAGCACATCCCCGTGATCATGTGCACGAGCAAGGGCGCGGACACCGACAAGATCTGGGGCATGCGCCAGGGCGCGAACGACTATCTCGTGAAACCGGTCGACGCGGCCCAGCTGTTCGCCAAAATCGCCCAATTGTCCGCGGCGAACTAGGCGCGACCTCAGGATGGCCCGCCGCGTCAGCCTCCGCGAGTTCCAGCAGGACCTCGTTCGCCGGCTGAACGAGGCGGCGGCGGCCGATGCGCCGTCGGCGCGCCTCGGCGTGCAGGTCGGGCCGGAGGTCTGGCTGGTGCGGTTGGAGGAGGCCAGCGAGGTGATTCCGGTCCCGGCAATTGCGGACGTGCCCCTGACGCGGGGCTGGTTCAGGGGGCTCGCGAACATCCGCGGGAACCTGTTCAGCGTCATCGACCTGTCGGCGTTCCAGGGCGGGGAGCCCACGCCACAGACGCCGGACTCGCGGCTGCTGCTGGTGGCCGAGCGCTACCACCTGAACGCCGCGCTGATGGTGAATCGCATGCTCGGGCTGCGCAACCTGCAGCACTTCGAGCCGCGCCCGCGCGAGGACGAGCGCGCGTGGGAAGCCGGCCGATACGCGGACAAGGACGGGCAGATCTGGCGCGAGTTGAGCATGAACGAACTGGTTTACAGCGAGGGGTTCCTGCAGGCCGGGCTGTAGCGGCCGGCAGGGGAACGAACACGGGGCTGCTGCGCGACGGGAAGCGCGCCGGCGGCGACAGAGAGACACGACAAGACGCAGCATCGCGGGGGAAGTCATGGCAATCAATCTCAAGGCGTTGAACATCGGTCTCGGCAAGGGCAAGGGCGCCGACAAGGCGCCGCCGAGCCGGGCGCCGGCCAAGAAGGCGCCCGTGCAGGCGAGCTCGACCTCGATCCTCGAGGCGGTCGGCGGCCCGAAGAAGAAGGGGGCGCTTGCCGGCAAGTCGTTCCGCGTTCAGACGCAGGTCCTGCTGACCGTGCTCGGCTTCCTGGTGTTCGTGATCGCCCTGGTCGGCTGGCTCGCGATCCGCACGACCTCGAACGGCGCCGCCTACATCAGCGCCGCCGGGCAGATGCGGATGCTCTCCCAGCGGATCGCGAAGGAATCGCAGCAGGGGCTGCAAGGCAGCACCGCGGCGTTCGCGCGCCTCAAGTCCAGCCGCGACGAGTTCGCGGGCCTGCTCGAGGCGGTCACGTCCGGGGGCAAGGTAGGCGACGTCGAGGTGCCGGCGACGGGTGAGAGCGTCAAGCCGATGCTCGACAAGGTCTCGCAGGTCTGGCAGAAGTCGGACAAGAACGTCGGCCTCGTCCTCGCGCAGCAGAAGAACCTCATCTCCCTCGGCGCCGCGGTCAAGGCGATCAACGACAACAACCCGGTGCTGCTCGATCTCGCCGAGCAGGTCTCGGCACTCAAGCTCCAGACGCAGGCGGGATCGCGCGAGATCTCGGCCGCCGGGCAGCTCGTCATGCTGACGCAGCGGATGGCGAAGAACGCCAACGCGCTGCTCGCCTCGGACGTGATCGACCCGGAAGTGACCTTCCTGCTCGGCAAGGACTCGAACACCTTCCGCGACATCGTGCTCGGCCTCACCAAGGGCAGCGACGCCTTGCGCGTGTCGGCCGCGCGCGACGCCGAAACGCAGGAGAAGCTGAAGGAGCTCGACGGCGCGTATCAGGAATACCGCAAGGCGGTGAACTCGATCCTGGGCAACATGCAGCCCCTCGTGAACGCGAAGGCCGCCGGCCGCAACGTCGTGAACGACTCCGAGGCGCTGCTGAAGGCCTCCGACGAGCTCGCGATCGCGTACGAAGGCGAGCTCGCACAGACCTGGCTGAACTACGTCGTCATGGCGATCTGCGCCGCCGCGGCCATCGTCGTCGGGCTGCTGATGGCGAAGGCCTACCGCGACGAAAACGAGCGCCGCACGTCCGAGCAGGTCAGGCTGCGGGAGGATTCGGAACGCCTGCGCAGCGAAGCGGAGTCGCAGAACAAGGCGAACCAGGAGGCCATTCTCCGTCTGATGAACGAGATGGGCAGCCTCGCCGACGGGGACCTCACGGTGCAGGCAACCGTTACCGAGGACATCACCGGCGCGATCGCCGACTCGGTGAACTACACGATCGAGGAGCTGCGCGTCCTGGTCGGCCGCATCAACAGCGCGGCGGCGCAGGTGACCAGCGCGACCGAGTCCGCCCAGGCGACCTCGGTCAAGCTGCTGCAGGCCGCGGAGCGGCAGTCGAAGGAGATTCAGGAGGCGGGCGCGTCGGTCCTCAAGATGGCGCGCGCGATTAACGAGGTGTCGGCGAGCGCGTCCAAGTCGGTGAGCGTTGCGCGCCAGTCGCTGTCCGCCGCGCAGAAGGGCCAGGAGGCGGTGTCGAACTCGATCTCCGGCATGGGCGAGATCCGCGAGCAGATCCAGGAAACTGCGAAGCGGATCAAGCGCCTCGGCGAGTCGTCGCAGGAGATCGGCGAGATCGTGGAGCTGATCTCGGACATTACCGAGCAGACGAACGTGCTGGCGCTGAACGCCGCGATCCAGGCGGCGAGCGCGGGCGAGGCGGGTCGCGGCTTCACGGTGGTCGCGGAAGAGGTGCAGCGCCTCGCGGAACGGTCGGGCGAGGCGACGAAGCAGATCGCGGCGATCGTGAAGACGATTCAGACCGACACCCACGATGCGGTGGCTGCCATGGAGAAGAGCACGGTCGGCGTGGTCGAGGGAGCGAAGCTTTCCGACGCCGCAGGCCAGGCCCTGTCGGAGATCGGCGAGGTGTCGCGCCGGCTCGCGCAGCTCATCGAGGAGATCTCGGTCACCGCGCAGGCGCAGGCGCAGGCGGCGGGCGTCGTGGCGACTTCGATGCAGGACATCCTGTCGGTGACGAAGCAGACCACCGAGGGCACGAAGCAGACCGCCGTATCGGTCGGCCAGATCGCCAAGCTCGCGCAGGAACTCAAGGGTTCGGTGGCGAACTTCAAGATCGCGTAGGTCCCGCGGCGCGGGTCGACGAATGGCTTTGCACCGGCGGCCGCGCGGGGCAATGAGGCAGGAGCGGCCGGTTGCGCGTGCATGCCGGTCGGCGCAAGGCCGGAAGCGCGCGGTCCACAACTAAGACAAGACAGGGCGGCAGTCATGAGTACGCCGGGTGACTTCGACATCGGCCCGCTGACGTGGGTCAAGAGCGAGATCGATCAGGCGCTGGAGCGGTCGTTGACCGCGCTGCGCGCCTACGCGTCCAATCCGGGCGACTCGAACCAGATCCGGTTCTCGCAGACCCACTTTCACCAGGCCCACGGCGCGCTCCAGATCGTGGGCCTCGACGGCGTCACGCGCCTGTCCGAGGAGCTCGACGGGCTGCTCGGCGACATCGTCAAAGCGGGCGGGGCACCCAAGGCCGAAGCCGTCGCCGCCGCCGAGCATGCGTTCGCCGCGATCACGGCGTACCTCGATCAACTCCTTGTCGGCGAACCCAACCAGCCGCTCAAGCTCTTTGCCGTCTACCGCGACGTGGCGAAGCTGCGTGGGCGCGACGGCGTCGATCCCGTCGATCTCTATTTCCCCGATCTGACGCGCCGGCCGCCGCGGCGCGACAAGGCGCCGGTGGAACTGCCCGCCGGTCAGGGCGCGCAGTACTACCGCGACCAGCGCGGGCGCTACCAGCGCGGGCTTCTCAAGTGGCTCAAGAAGGACTGGACCGGCGTCGAGGACATGCGTGCCGCCGTCGCCGCAGTCGAAGCCGCACAGACCAATCCCGCAAGCCGCGCGTTCTGGTGGGTGGCGCTCGGGTTCTTCGACGCGCTGTTCGCGAAGGCCATTGCCGACCAGGGGGCCGTGGCCCGGCTCGCCAACCGCGTCGAGCAGCAGCTGAAGCGGCTGATGGAAGGTTCGGGGACCGTTGCGGAGCGGCTGATGCGCGAGGCCCTGTTCGCGGTCGCGCGCGCGCGCCCGGCGACCGAGCACGTGCGCAACGTTCAGGACGTGTTCCAGCTCTCCGGCTCGGTGCCGGCGAGCTTCGAGCTCAAGAGCGAGACCGCGCCGCAGATTCCGGCCCTCCGGTCGCTGCGCGAGGTGGTCGGCAATGCCAAGACGGCCTGGAACAAGGTCGCATCCGGCCACCAGCCGAGCATCGCGAACTTCCGCGATCTCGCCGCCCAGATGCGCGACCGCGCCGCCGAGCTGAAGCAGCCGGAGCTCGCGAAGATCGCCACCGAGGTGGCGACGCTGGGCGCCTGGATCGGCGATGCCCCGGGCAATCTCACCGACGGCGTGGCGATGGAGACCGCGACCACGCTGTTGCTGGTCGAGAACGCGGTTGACAACTTCGCGAGCCTCGGCGCCGAGTTCGCGCAGCAGGTGAACCTCATGCAGCGCCGCCTGCAGGCGGTGGTGAAGGGCGAAGCGCCCCATGCGAGCCAGCCGGTGCCGGTGCTCGACGAAATGTCGCGCCGCGCGCAGGAGCGCCTGCTGATGGCGCAGGTCGTCTCCGAGATCCAGGCGAGCCTGCGGGCGATCGAGCAGGCCCTGGACGCGTTCTTCCGCGACGCCGCGAAGCGCAGCGAGCTGGCGAGTCTCGACAAGCCGGTCCGGCAGGTGCTCGGCGCCCTGACGATGCTGAACGAGGACCGTGCGGCGGCGGGGCTTTCCCAGTGCGCGGCCGAGATCCAGCGCTTCGGGCAGGCCGACTATGTCCCCGCGCAGGGAGACTTCGAACGCGTTGCCGGCACCCTTTCGGGCCTCGGCTTCTATGTGGACGCCCTGCAGCACGGCAAGGCGGACTTTGATCAGTTCATGCGGCCGATCGCCGCGAAGAAGGCCGAGGTCGCCGAGCAGGCCGGGGAGCAGGCCGCGGGCGGAACCGTCGAGGCCGAGCTCGAACTGGCCAAGAAGGAGCTCAACGCGCTCTACGAGCGCTGGAAGCGCGAGCCGCAGAACGCCGGGCTCAAGGAAGAGCTGCGGCGGAAGGCCACTGCGCTGCAGAAGGACGCGGGCCTGGTGGCCGATGCGAAGCTCGAAGGCCAGGCCGTCGACATGCTGCGCATCCTCGGGGTGGGCGATGCCAAGCCGTTCGATCCCAGGGTCTCGCAGGTCCTCACCGCGATCCAGCCGGCCGCGCCCGCCGCACCTTCGCCCGAAGCGCAGAAGCTCATCGCCGCGAGCGCCGAGACGGTCGACGCGGAGCTGCTCGCCGTCTATCTCGAAGAGGCCGGCGAGGTCCTCGGCACGATCGGCGACAGCCTCGAGCAGGTGCGCGACCAGCCGCAGAACATCGAGCTGCTGCGCACGATTCGGCGTGGGTTCCATACGCTGAAGGGCAGCGGCCGCATGGTCGGCCTCACGCGTCTCGGCGAGGCCGCCTGGGCGGTGGAGCAGGTCATGAACCGGTGGCTCGAAGAGGAGCGCGCGGCGACGCCCGATCTCTTTACCTTGATCGCCACCGCGCGCCGGTTCTTCGAGGGTGCCGTTGCGATCCTGAAGACCAACGGCCCGAGCCCGGATGAGTCGGCGATCGTGGCGCTGGCGAACCAGGTCAAGGCAGGCGAGAGCCTTGGAGAAGTGCCGGTCGAAGTCGCGCCGGCCGCGGCCGCGCCGATCGCTCCGGCGCCCCCTGCGCCTGCCGTCGTCGTCGAAGCGCCACGCGTCGTCGAGACACGGTTGCCCGAGATCGATCTCGCCGCGATCGCGCCCGCTCCCGAGCCCGAAACCGTCACGCCGGCGCCGACCGCGCCGGTGGAGCTGGCGCCCGCAGCGGCCCCGGCCGAGGAATTGCCAGCGCTCGAGTTGCCCGAGCTGGCCTTTCCGGCGCTCGACGTTCCGGCGCTGGAAGTTCCGACCGGGTCCGCGCCCGCAGAGGCGGCCGAGGCCGAGGAGGTCGTGACGTTCGGCGACGCGAGCCTATCCGTATCGCTGTACGAAATCTTCCTCGAGGAGACGCGCGCGCACCTTGATACGCTCGCCGGAGGTCGTCGCCGCCTGGACGACGGCGAGACGGTTACCGAGGACATCGAACGCGCCGCGCACACGCTTGCCGGCATCGCCGGCACGGTCAAGTTCGATGGGATGAAGGATGTCGGCCACGCTCTCGAGGGCCTGCTCGAGCGCCTGCTCGGCCAACCGGCCGATCCCGCCGCTCGCGCGCTGATCGGTGAAGCGATCGAGAACCTCGAGGCGATGCTGGCGAGCGCCACCGCACGGCAGTTGCCCGCCGAGGCACCCGGGCTGATTGCGCGCCTGGACGGGATGGGGATCGGCGACGCGGACGCCGGGGCGCCCCTGCTTGATTTCGCCGCGCCGGCCGCGCCCCCCGAGACGCTGACCACGGCGTCGGTCGGGAACGACCTCGACTTCGCTCTGTCGGAGATCGCGCCGGCGGGCCTGCCGCCGGCCGAGGCACTGGCCGCGCCGCCCGAGACACTGACCACGGCGTCGGTCGGGAACGACCTCGACTTCGCTCTGTCGGAGATCGCGCCGGCGGGCCTGCCGCCGGCCGAGGCACTGGCCGCGCCGCCCGAGACGCTGACCACGGCGTCGGTCGGGAACGACCTCGACTTCGCTCCGTCCGAGATCGCGCCGGCGGGCCTGCCGCCGGCCGAGGCACCGGCCGCGCCGGCCGAACCGATCGCGCTCGATTTCTCCGACTTCTCGATGCCCGCCCCGATGGGCGAGCCGGCAATCACCGCCGTCCTGCCGCCGCTGGACGCCGCGAACGACAACGTCGCGCTGTCGCCCGCCGCGCCGGAAAGCGCCGCCGCGCCCGCACCGGAAAGCGTCGTGGCACTGGTGCCGGTCGGTGCGCGCCTGCCGGCGGTCGAGGTCGAGGAAATCCCGATGGAGCGGCGCACGCGCCGCCTCGACGACGACATCGACCAGGAGCTGATGCCGATCTTCCTCGAGGAGGCGCAGGAGCTCGTCCCGGCGGTCGGCCAGGGGTTGCGCGATTGGCGCGTCAACCCCGGCAACCCGGCCGCGGGGAATGCCCTGCAACGCACGCTGCACACGCTCAAGGGCTCGGCGCGGATGTGCGGCGCGATGGCGCTCGGCGAGCTCACGCACCACATGGAGACGCGCGTCGAGAACGCGCTGGCGACCAAGGAGCTTCCCGCCGCGTTCTTCGAGGAGCTCGAAGTCTCGTACGACCGGATGGGCTTCCTGTACGACCGCCTGGTCAATCCGCAGGCGGCGGTACCGGCCTCAGTGGACGAGCCGGCGAGCCCGGTCGGGACTGCTGCCCCGCTGGCCGCTGCCCCGCTGGCCGCTGCCCCGCAGGCCGCCGCGCCGCAGGTCGAGGCCGCGCCGTCGACGCCCGCCGCGAGCGCGCCGGACCGGGCTGATCAGAAGCCCGCCATTCAGGCCGAGCAGAAGGCCGTCACTCAGGCCGAGCAGGAGCTCGCGGCGGCAAGCCGCGCCATGCTGCGCGTCCGCGCCGACCTGATCGACCGGCTGGTGAACGAGGCCGGCGAGGTCTCGATCGCGCGCTCCCGGATCGAGGGCGACCTGCGCTCCATCAAGGGCGCGCTGTTCGAGTTCACCGAGAACGTCAACCGCATGCGCGCGCAGCTGCGCGACATCGAGATCCAGGCCGAGTCGCAGATGCAGTCGCGCATCTCGCTCGCGCAGGAGAGCGAGACTCCCTTCGACCCGCTCGAGTTCGACCGCTTCACGCGGTTCCAGGAGCTCACGCGGATGATGGCCGAGAGCGTGAACGACGTCGCGACGGTCCACCAGAACCTCCTGAAGGCGGTGGGCGAGAGCGAGGCCGCGACCACCGCGCAGGCGCGCCTCACCCGTGCGTTGCAGGCGAACCTCATGCGCATCCGCATGGTGCCGTTCGCGAGCGTGTCGGAACGCCTGTTCCGCATCGTGCGCCAGGCCGCGAAGGAGACGGAGAAGCGCGCGGTGCTCGACATCAAGGGCGGTCAGGTCGAGGTCGACCGCTCGGTGCTGGAGCGCATTACGGCGCCGTTCGAGCACATGCTGCGCAATTCCGTGGCGCACGGCATCGAAGGGCCGGCGGAGCGTGTCGCCAAGGGCAAGCCGGAGCTCGGCGAGGTGCGGATCGACGTGCGCCAGGAAGGCAACGAGATCGTGCTCTCCGTCGTCGACGACGGCGCCGGCCTGAATTTCACGCGCATCCGCGAGAAGGCGCTGCAGCTTGGGCTGCTCAAGCCCGAGGACAATCCGACCGACGGCGAGACCTCCGAGTTCATCTTCCATCCCGGTTTCTCGACGGCGGAGGAGGTCACACAGCTCGCCGGCCGCGGCGTGGGCATGGACGTCGTCAAGAGCGAGATCGCCGCGCTGGGCGGCCGAGTCGACCTCGCCAGCGAGCACGGCAAGGGCACGCGCTTCACGATCTACCTGCCGCTCACCCTCGCGGTGACGCAGGCGGTGCTCGTGCGCGCCGGCGGCGTCGCCTACGCGATCCCGGCCGTCATGGTCGAGCAGGTGCGGCAGGTGAAGGCGCCCGAGCTCGAGTCCTACCGCACCGCGGGCGAGACGAGCTGGCAGGACCGCCGCTATCCGTTCCGCTATCTGCCGCGACTCCTCGGCGATGCCGAATTCGTCCCCGAGGTGCGGCGCGTCACGCCGGTGATGCTGCTGCGCACCGGCGCGAACACCGTCGCGCTCCAGGTCGACGAAGTCGTCGGCAGCCAGGAAATCGTGGTCAAGAACACCGGGCCGCTGCTGGCGCGCGTCGCCGGCATCACCGGTGCGACCGTGCTCGGCAACGGCGACATCGTGCTCATCCTGAACCCGGTGATCCTCGTGGGCCGCGAGCTGGCGGTGAGCGCGCTGGCGCCGCTTGAGCCTGCCGTGCCGACTGCGCCGGCCGCGCCCAAGCCCGTGGCGGCGGCGGTGCCCTCGATCATGATCGTCGACGACTCGCTCACGGTGCGCAAGATCACCGGGCGCCTGCTCGCGCGCGAGGGCTACAACGTGCTGACCGCCAAGGACGGCGTCGACGCGATGGAGCAGCTGCAGGAGCACCTGCCCGACGTGATGCTGGTCGACATCGAGATGCCGCGCATGGACGGCTTCGATCTCACCCGCAACGTTCGCGCCGACAAGCGGCTGAAGCACGTGCCGATCATCATGATCACTTCGCGCACCGCCGACAAGCACCGCGCCTACGCGAAGGAGATCGGCGTGAACGTCTATCTCGGCAAGCCGTACCAGGAAGACGAGCTGCTCCAGCACATCGGCGAGTTCGTCAAGAAGCCGCCGCGCGTACGGCCTGAAGCATCCCAGGTTCTCAGCGCTTCCCGGCCGCGCGCCGGTAGCGCTCCAGCGTGATCCGCCGCGCCCGGTCGTGATCGACGACCGGCGCGGGATAGTCCCGGCCGATCACGCACCCCGCCGCTTCCTGATCGACCGGACGCATCGTCCATGGCGCATGGACGTGCTTGTCCGGCACGCGCGCGAGCGCCGGAACGTAGCGGCGAATGAACTTTCCTTCCGGGTCGAACCGCTCCGACTGCGTCACCGGGTTGAAGATCCGGAAGTACGGTTGCGCATCGCACCCGGTCGAGGCGGCCCATTGCCAGCCGCCGTTGTTCGCGGCGAGGTCGAAGTCGTTCAGGTGGTCGGCGAAGTACCGCTCGCCCCACCGCCAGTCGACGTGCAGGTCCTTGACCAGGAACGACGCCGCCACCATCCGCAGCCGGTTGTGCATGTACCCGGTCTGGTTGATCTGACGCAGCGCCGCGTCGACGAGCGGATAGCCCGTCAGCCCTGCGCACCACGCGCGCCACTTCCCGGGGTCGTTCTCGAACGCCACGTCCTCCAGCTCGCGCTTGAAGGCGTGACCCACGACGTGCGGAAAGTGGTGCAGCACGGCGAAGTAGAAATCGCGCCAGACGAGCTCCGCGAGCCAGGTCTCGGCGCCTTTTCCGCCTTCCGCATGGGCGCGCGCGGCGAGCTCCCGGATCGAGACCGTCCCGAAGCGCAGGTGCACCGAGAGGTACGACGGCCCCTTCGCCGCGGGGTAGTCGCGGCGCTCGTGATACGCGCGGATGCGATCGAGGAAGTCGGCGAGGAGCCGCTGCGCGCCCGACATGCCGGTCGGCAACCGGCACCTCGAGCAGGTCGGTCGGCCCGAAGCCGAGGTCCGTCGAGCGTCGGGCACCGACTGTCGGGCGGGGCCGCGAGGCTGCGCGCGTACCGCTGCACCGGGTACGGCTGGAGGTAGAAGCGGTCGACCTTCTTCAGCCACGCGCGCTTGTAGGGCGTGAAGACGGTGTAGGGTGATCCGGCCGCCGTGAGCACTTCGTCTTTCTCGAAGACCACCTGGTCCTTGAAGCGGTGGAGTTGGATCCCGGCGGCGGCGAGCGTGCGCGCGACCGCGGCATCGCGGTCGATCGCCGCGGGCTCATAGTCGGAGTTGGCGTAGACGGCCTGCACGCCCAGGCGTACGGCGAGCTGCGGAATCTCGTCGCGAGCGCGGCCGTGCAGCACGATCATGCCGGCGCCGCGACTGCGCAGGGCGGCGTCGAGCTCCTGGACCGAGCGCCAGATGAACTCCACGCGCCGGTCCGAACGCGACGGGAGCGCGTCGAGGATCTCGGTGTCGAAGCAGAACGCGCAGTAGACCCGCGGGTGGGACTTCAGCGCATGGTAGAGCGCGGCGTGGTCGTAATCGCGCAGATCGCGGCGAAACCACACCAGCGCGGCGTCGGCGGGCATCTCGGGGGAGGGTACTTGGAGAGCGCGCGACTCTAGCATGTGCCGTCCGGCGCTCTCGCGTCCCGCGCTACAATTCCCGCCGTGCCGCAGGTCGATCTCACCCACCACTTCCTGATCGCCATGCCGAGCATGGTCGACCCGCATTTCGCGCGCACGCTCACCTTCATCTGCGAGCATAACGAGCAGGGCGCGCTCGGTCTGGTGGTGAACCGCCCGATCGACCTGACGCTTGCGGCCCTGTTCGAACGCCTCAATCTCGAGCTGAAGGTGAACGCGCTGCACGAGATCCCGGTGTACTTCGGCGGCCCGGTGCAGACCGATCGCGGCTTCGTGCTGCACGTGCCGCGCGGCGCCTGGAGCTCGACCCTGCCGGTACGCGAGCACATCGGCCTGACCACCTCGCGCGACATCCTCGAGGCGGTCGGGGGCGGCACCGGCCCGGACAAGATCCTCGTCACGCTCGGCTATTCCGGCTGGGCCGCCGGGCAGCTCGAGCACGAGATCCTGCAGAACGCCTGGCTCACGGTCGAGGCGGACGAGCAGATCATCTTCGACCTCCCGGCCGAGGAGCGCCTGCCGGCGGCGATGGAGGTGCTCGGCGTCTCCTATGCGACGCTCGCGGACGAGGCGGGACATGCATGACCGGAGTCGAGACGGTGCTGGCCTTCGATTTCGGTGAGCGCTTCATCGGCGTCGCCGTCGGCGAAACCGGCGTCGGCGTGGCCCATCCGCTGGTCACCATCGACGATCCGGCGACCGACGCGCGCTTCGCCGTGATCGGCGACCTGATCGAAGAATGGAAGCCGGCGCGGCTCGTCGTCGGGCTGCCGCTCAGTCTGGACGGCGCGCCCCACGCCCTCACGCGCCGGGCGCAGCGGTTCGCGCGTCAGCTGGAGGGCCGGTTCGGGCTGCCCGTGGCGCTCGTCGACGAGCGGCTCTCCTCCGTCGAGGCGGAAGCGCGGCTGCGCGCCATCGGTCGCGGCGGGCGTGCCGACAAGCACCTCGCACACCCGGTCGCCGCCCAGGTGATCCTCCAGGATTTTCTCGATCGCCATGCAGCTGCCTGACGCCGAAACGCTCTGCGCGGACCTGGTGCGCCAGCTGCGTCCGCACGTCACGCCCGAGACCGGCATGGTCGGGATCCACACGGGCGGCGCCTGGCTCGCCGAGCGGCTGCATCAGGAGCTCGGCTTCGTCGTGCCGCTCGGGATTCTGGACATCTCGTTCTATCGCGACGACTACCGCAAGTCGGGTCTGCACAAGTCGGTGCGCGCCAGCAAGATCCCGTTCGACGTGAACGGGCGCCACCTCCTGCTCGTGGACGACGTGCTCTATACCGGCCGCACTGTGCGCGCCGCGATGAACGAGCTGTTCGACTACGGTCGCCCGGAAACGATCCGGCTTGCCGCGCTGGTCGACCGGGGCGAGCGCCAGCTCCCGATCTGCGCGCAGTACGTCGGCACCAGCCTGACGGTGCCCAAGGGCAGCATGCTGCGGCTCGACCGCGACGCGAGCGGGCGCCTCACCTTGCGGATCGACACGTGAGATGAGCACGAACCCGCAGCTGAACGCGAAGGGCGCGCTCACGCATCTGCTCACGCTCGAGGGATTGCCGCGGGAGATCATCACGCACATCCTCGACACCGCGACCTCGTTCGTCGGCGTGACCGAGCGCGAGGTCAAGAAGGTGCCGCTGCTGCGCGGCACCAGCGTGTTCAACCTGTTCTTCGAGAACTCGACGCGCACGCGCACCACGTTCGAGATCGCGGCCAAGCGCCTGTCCGCCGATGTGATCAATCTGAACATCAGCACCTCGTCCGCGTCGAAGGGCGAGAGCCTGCTCGACACGGTGGACAACCTCTCGGCGATGCACGCCGACATGTTCGTGGTGCGGCACGCGCAGAGCGGGGCGGCACACCTGATCGCCCGCCACGCCGGACCGTACCAGCACGTGATCAACGCCGGCGACGGGCGCCACGCGCACCCGACCCAGGGGCTGCTCGACGCCTACACGATCCGTCACTACAAGAAGGAGTTCACCGCGCTCTCGGTCGCGATCGTCGGCGACATCCTGCACTCGCGCGTCGCTCGCTCGCTCGTGCACGCGCTCAACATCCTCGGCACGCCCGACGTGCGCGTCATCGGCCCGCAGACGCTGCTCCCCACGGGGGTGGAAAGAATGGGCGTGCGCGTGTTCCACGACATGCGCAGGGGGCTCGCCGGCGCCGACGTCATCGTCATGCTCCGGCTGCAGAACGAGCGCATGCGCGGACCGCTGCTGCCCTCCGCCCAGGAGTTCAACAAGTACTACGGGCTCACGCCGGACAAGCTCGCGCTCGCGAAGCCCGACGCGATCGTGATGCATCCCGGGCCCATGAATCGCGGCGTCGAGATCGACTCGTCGGTGGCCGACGGCGTGCAGTCGGTGATCCTGCCGCAGGTCACGTTCGGCATCGCGGTGCGCATGGCTGTCATGTCGATCCTGGGTGGGAGCTAGGATGAAATGAAACCGGTGCCGCAGGCATCGCTTTCCCTGACTTCGGGGAGCACGAGGGGGCGCCGCGGAGCGGCTTTGCCCCCTCGCGTCGTGAAAAAATGACGCCGCGCATCCACGTCCGGGGCGGCCGGTTCGTCGATCCGAAGCACGAGATCGACGCGCAGCGCGACCTCTACCTCGCCGACGGACGCGTGGTCGCAGCGGGCGCGGCGCCGGACGCCTTCCGCGCCGACCGGACCATCGATGCCGCCGGACTCGTGGTCGCGCCGGGGCTGGTGGACCTCGCCGCGCGTCTGCGCGAGCCCGGGTTCGAATACAAGGCGACGCTCGAGTCGGAGATGCTGGCGGCCGTCGCGGGCGGCGTGACGAGCCTCGCGTGCCCCCCGGACACCGATCCGCCGCTCGACGAGCCGGGACTGGTCGAGATGCTCACGCGCCGCGCGCGCAGCCTGAATCTCGCGAAGGTATATCCCGTCGGCGCCCTCACCGCGAAGCTCGAGGGCGAGCGCCTGACCGAAATGGCGGAGCTCACCGACCATGGTTGCGTCGCCTTCTCCCAGGCGAACGCGCCGATCACCGATACCCAGGTGCTGTGGCGCGCGCTCCAGTACGCCGCGACTTTCGGCTTCTCGGTCTGGCTCCGGCCGGAAGATCCGTACCTGGCGAAGAACGGCGTCGCGCACGACGGCGAGTTCGCGACCCGTCTCGGGCTGCCGGGCATCCCGGCGGTGGCGGAAACGGTGGCGGTCGGCACGATCCTCCAGCTCGTTCGCTCCACCGGCACGCGCGTGCACCTGTGCCGGCTCTCGACGGCCGAGAGCGTGGCGATGGTGCGCGCGGCGAAGGGCGAGGGGTTGCCGGTCACTTGCGACGTGGCGGTGCACCACCTGCACCTCACCGACATGGACATCGGGTACTTCGACTCGCATGCGCACGTCGTGCCGCCGTTCCGCAGCGGTCGCGACCGCGACGCGCTGCGCGCCGGCGTCGCCGACGGCACGATCGACGCGGTGTGCTCCGACCACACGCCGGTCGACGAGGACGCGAAGCAGACCCCGTTCGGGGAGTCCGAGCCGGGTGCGACCGGCCTGGAGCTGCTGTTGCCGCTCGCGCTCAAGTGGGGCGAGGAGGCACGCCTGCCGCTCGTCCGGACGCTCGCCCGCCTGACCTGCGAGCCGGCGCGGGTGCTCGGTATCGACGCCGGGCACCTCGGCGTCGGCGCGCCGGGCGACGTGTGCGTCTTCGACCCGGGCGCGCATTTCAAGGTCACGGCCGCCGCGCTGCGCAGCCAGGGGAAGAACACGCCCTACCTCGGCTACGAGCTGCCGGGCGTCGTGCGCTGCACGCTCGTGCGCGGCGACGTGCGATACGAAGCGCGCGCTTAGCCCAGCAGAGCAGTCGGGTCGCAATCCGTCGCGACGGCGACGAGCTTCTCGCGCGACTGCGCGCCCTTGGCGACCGTCACCCGGCTTTTCGGGATCCCGAGTCGCTCGGCGACGAACGCGGTCAACGCCTCGTTCGCGCGCCCGTCGAGCGCCGGCGCCGCGATGCGGATCTTGAGGCGATCGCCGTGCAGCCCGGCCACCTCGGAGCGCTTCGCTCCGGGCTGAGCGTGCACCGCGAGCGTCCAGCCCTCCGCGGTCCGGCGGGCCCAGACCGCTTCAGCCACCCAGGAGCAACGCGCGCGGCGCGCCGTCGAGCACGATCAGCAGCACCTGCGCGATGACCAGAACGAACAGCGGCGAGAGGTCGATGCTGCCGATCGGCGGGACGAAGCGCCGGAAGAAACCGTAGAACGGCCGCGTCAGGGTCTCGAACACGAACCCGAGCGGGTGCCCGGGGCTCACCCAGCTCAGCACCACCTGGACGATCACGACGAACATCAGCAGCTGCAGGCTGACCCGCACGAGCTCGATGAACGAGAGCAGCAGCACGGCGAGCCCCGGCACGTTCATCTTCCCGCCCGCCGCCGCGGCGTAGAGCAGCACCATCATCGCGAGCTGCAGGAGCCAGGCGAGGATGAGCGTCGCGAGGTCGTAGCCGCGGAACGACGGGATCACGCGCCGCAGCGGCAGCACTGCCCAGTCGGTGAGCGCGATCACGAACTGGCCGATCGGATTGCGGAACGGGGCGCGCAGCGCCTGCATCCAGAAGCGCAGCATGACGACGAAGATCAGCAGGCCGAACGCCGTCTGGATCAGGAACTGGAGAATCTGCGCGAACATCGGATCGGTCCGGCTTCAGTCCTTGCCGAGCTCGTCGCCGAGCTCGTGCGCGCGCTCGTTCGCGGACCGCACCGCGCGCACGATCGCGTCGGCGACGCGATCGGCCTGCAGCGTCGCGAGGGCGCGCTCGGTGGTGCCGCCCTTGGATGTGACGCGCTCGCGCAGCGTGCCGGGCGAGTCGCTCGAGCGCGCCGCGAGCTCGGCCGCGCCGCGGAACGTGCCGATGGCGAGCTGCCGCGCGCCGGCGGCGTCGAGCCCGAGCTCGCGCGCCGCGCGCTCCAGCGCCTCGATGAAGTAGAAGACGTACGCCGGGCCGCTGCCCGACACCGCGGTCACCGGGTCGAGCAGGGCCTCCTCTTCGACCCAGATGACCTCGCCGACGGCTTCCAGCACCGCCTGCGCGTGTTGCCGCCCTTCGGGCCCGGCCTCGGGACGCGCGTAGAGCCCGGTCACCCCCGCGCCGATGAGCGCCGGCGTATTGGGCATGCAGCGCGCGAGGCGCGCGTACCCGCCGAGCCAGCGCGCGAGATCCGCGAGGCGGATCCCCGCCGCGATCGACAGCACGAGCTCGCCGCGCAAGGCCGGGGCGAGCTCCCGCGCGACCGCGCGCATCTGCTGCGGCTTCACCGCCAGCACCACGACGTCGCCGAGCGGCATGGCCGCTGCGGGCCGTTCGAAACACCGGATGCCGAAAGACTGCGCGACCCGCGTGCGCGCCTCGGCGACGACTTCGACCACCTTGATCGAGCCCAGCGCAAAGCCCTTCGCCACCAGGCCGCCGATCAGGGCCGTGGCCATGTTTCCGCCACCAAGAAACGTGATTTCCATGCGCGCAGACCCGAGGTCGCTCCGATTATCGCGGATAACGCCGGCGGGCTCTTGGATCAGCCGGCGGTCGTCGCGACCCGCGGCCGTGCGCCGAAGATCGCGGTTCCCACCCGCACCATCGTCGCCCCGGCCGCGATTGCGGCTTCGAGATCTTCCGACATGCCCATCGACAGGGTGTCGAGGGGCAGGCCTTCGGCGACCAGCCGGTCCTTGAGGTCGCGCAGCGATTCGAAGCGGTGGCGTTGCAGCGCGGGGTCGTCGGTCGGCTCCGGAATCGCCATCAATCCGCGGAGGCGAAGACGCGGCAGCAAGGCGACGGCACGCGCGAGGGCGGGGGCCTCCGCGGGCGCGACGCCGCTCTTGGTCAACTCGCCGCTCACGTTGACCTGGATGCAGGCCTGCAGCGGCGGCAACGCCTCGGGCCGCTGCGCGGCGAGCCGCTCGGCGACCTTCAGCCGGTCGATCGAATGGACCCAGGCAAAGCGCTCGGCAATCGGCCGCGTCTTGTTGCTCTGGACCGGCCCGATGAAGTGCCAGACGAGGTCGAGATCGGCGAGCGCGTGGACCTTCGCGACCGCATCCTGCGCGTGGTTCTCCCCGAAATCGCGCTGCCCGGCGGCATGCGCCGCTCGGACTGCGGCGGCCGGGAAGGTCTTGCTCACCGCGACGAGAACTATGTCACGAGGGTCCCGGCCCGCTGCCGCGCAGGCGCGTTCGATGCGGGACTTTACGGCTTGCAGGCGCTTTTCAATTGTGTCCATAATGCCCCGGATTTTCCCGATGCGCCAAAGGGTTGGCGGCGCACGTTGCCGAAGCGCTAGAGGATTATATGGATATCTCCGAGTTGCTCGCCTTCGTCGTCAAGAACAAGGCCTCCGACCTGCACCTCTCCGCCGGCCTGCCGCCGATGATCCGGGTGCACGGCGATGTGCGGCGCATCAACCTCCCGGCGCTCGAGCACAAGGACGTGCACGGGATGATCTACGACATCATGAACGACGCGCAGAGGAAGAATTACGAGGAAAACCTCGAGTGCGACTTCTCGTTCGCGATCCCGGGCCTCGCGCGTTTTCGCGTTAACGCGTTCGTGCAGCAGCGCGGCGCGGCCGCGGTGATGCGGACGATTCCGACCAAGGTGCTGTCGCTCGAAGACCTGAACGCGCCCAAGATCTTCACCGAGATCGCCGACCAGCCGCGCGGCATCGTGCTGGTGACCGGCCCGACCGGCTCGGGCAAGTCGACCACGCTCGCGGCGATGATCAACTACATCAACGACAACGAGTACGGTCACATCCTCACCATCGAGGACCCGATCGAATTCGTGCACGAGTCGAAGAAGTGCCTGATCAACCAGCGCGAGGTCGGGCCGCACACGCTCTCGTTCGCGAACGCGCTGCGCTCGGCCCTGCGGGAGGATCCGGACGTGATCCTGGTCGGCGAGATGCGCGACCTCGAGACGATCCGCCTCGCGCTCACCGGCGCGGAGACCGGCCACCTGGTCTTCGGCACGCTGCACACGAGTTCCGCGGCCAAGACGATCGACCGGATCGTCGACGTGTTCCCGGCGGCGGAGAAGGAGATGGTGCGCGCGATGCTGTCGGAGTCGCTCCGCGCGGTCATCTCGCAGACGCTGATGAAGACCAAGGACGGCAGCGGGCGCGTCGCGGCGCACGAGATCATGATCGCGACGCCGGCCATCCGGAACCTGATCCGCGAGAACAAGGTGGCGCAGATGTACTCGGCGATCCAGACCGGCCAGCAGACCGGCATGCAGACGCTCGACCAGAACCTGCTGGAGCTGGTCAAGCGCGGGGTCGTGAACGTCGCCGAGGCGCGCGCCAGGGCGATGAACAAGGACAATTTCCACGGGTAGTGACGAGTGCGTTCCGCACGAATTTCCCGGGGGCGCCAGGCCGCGCCCCCGTGCGGTTTGACTGAAGAGTAGTATCTGCGATCACTTCGCCCGTAGCTGGGGGGACCACGATGGAACGCGACCAGGCAACGAAATTCATCTACGACCTGCTGCGCCTGCTGGTGGGCAAGAAGGGGTCCGACCTCTTCATCACCGTCGGCTTCCCCCCGGCGATCAAGCTCGACGGGAGGATGACCCCGGTGTCGCAGCAGCCGCTGTCCGCCCAGCACACGGCGGAGCTGGTGCGCTCGGTCATGAACGACCGCCAGGCGGCGGAGTTCGAGGCGACCAAGGAGTGCCAGTTCGCGATCAGCCCGTCCAACATCGGCCGGTTCCGGGTGAGCGCGTTCGTGCAGATGGGCAACATCGGCATGGTGCTGCGGACGATCAACTCGAAGATTCCGACCTTCGAGGAGCTGAACCTGCCGCCGGTGCTCAAGGACGTCGCGATGACCAAGCGCGGCCTGGTCATCATGGTCGGCGCGACCGGGCTCGGGGAAGTCGACCTCGCTCGCGGCGATGATCGGCTACCGCAACCAGAACTCGCACGGCCACATCATCACCATCGAGGACCCGGTCGAGTACGTCCACCCGCACGCGAACTGCCTGATCACGCAGCGCGAGATCGGCGTGGACACCGAGTCCTGGGAAAACGCGCTCAAGAACACGCTGCGCCAGGCCCCCGACGTGATCATGATGGGCGAGGTGCGCGACCGCGAGACGATGGACTACGCGGTGGCGTTCGCCGAGACCGGCCACCTGTGCCTCGCGACGCTGCACGCGAACAGCGCCAACCAGGCCCTCGACCGGATCATCAACTTCTTTCCCGAGGAACGGCGCGCCCAGCTGCTGATGGACCTGTCGCTGAACCTGCGCGGGATGATCTCGCAGCGCCTCATCCCGCTGAAGGAAGGCAAGGGCCGCATCGCGGCGGTCGAGGTCATGCTCAACTCGCCGCTGATCGCCGACCTGATCTTCAAGGGCGAGGTGCACGAGATCAAGGAGCTGATGAAGCGCTCGCGCGAGCTCGGCATGCAGACCTTCGACCAGCACCTCTTCGAGCTCTACGACAACGGCATCATCACCTACGAGGACGCGCTGCGCAACGCCGACTCGGTCAACGATCTGCGGCTCTCGATCAAGCTCCACTCCAAGGAAGCGAAGAACCGCGACATCACCAAGGGCATCGAGCACCTCGATATCGTGAAGTGACCGCCGCGACAGCGGCGGACATTCCGGCGCAAGCCGGGATCCAGGAAGGGCCGGCGATGCCGGCCCTTTTGATTTCCGCCTAGACCCGCCGCGTCTGCCGCTTCAGCCCGCGAATCTCGTCAAGCACCGCCTTCAGCCCGGCGTGGTCGGTCGAAGCGAGAATCTCGTCGCGCTTCTTCCGCAGCGCGCGGATGCGCGCCTTGGTCTTCGTGCGTTGGTCCCCGGCGGCGTGATGGTGGCGATGCAGATGCGCGTCGATGCCGAGCGCCTTGCACAGGGCCTGCAGCAGATGGTCCTTGTTCATCTGCGTGTAGCCCTTCACGGCCTCGTGCTCGGTCGTCTTCGCGATCTCGCGCAGCTCGGCCACCGTCTTGTGCTTCAGCTCGTCGTACGTTTGCGCCATGCGTGCTCTCCTCGAATTCGGGACTCAGAAGCGGGACGCCTTTATAGCGCGCCCGGCGCGGCTCGACAACTGCCTCAGCTCTTCTCCCGCATGGCCCCCTGCACGATGCGGTACTCGAACAGCCGGCATTCGAGCGGTCCGTTGTAGAGCGGGGTCCGCTTCGTCGCCTTCAGCCCGATCAGCTTCGCGAGCCGCAGGTCGGCGGTGAGGAAGTAGCAGCGCCACCCCGCGAAGCGCGCCTTGAGCGCGTCGCCCAGCTGCGGATAGAACGCCGCCAGCTCCTCGTCCTCGCCGAGCCGCACGCCATAAGGCGGATTGGCGACCAAGACGCCGGCCGGCGCAGGCGGCGAGACCTCCAGGAGATTCGCCTGCTTGAGCTGCACCGCCCGCTCGAGCCCCGCGGCCTCGACCGCGGCGCGCGCTTTCGCGATCTCCGCGCCGTAGAGGTCGGCGCCGAAGATCGCCACCGGGCGGTCGCGGTGCTCATGCGCCTTCGCGCGCTCGCGCAGCTCGCGCCACAGCCGCGCGTCGAAGCCCTCGAGCCGCTCGAACCCGAACGCGCGCCGGCTCCCCGGAGCGATTCCGAGCGCGATCGCGGCCGCCTCGAGGAGGATCGTCCCGCCGCCGCACATCGGGTCGAGAAAGGGCTCGTCGCCGCGCCAGCCGGTGAGGGTGACGATCCCGGCGGCGAGGTTCTCCTTGAGCGGCGCCTCCCCGGTGCGCGTGCGCCAGCCGCGCTTGTAGAGCGGTTCGCCGGAGGTATCGAGGTAGAGGGTGATCGTGCGCTCGTCCAGGAATGCGTGGATGCGCACGTCCGGCGTCCGCGTGTCCACGTCCGGCCGCGCGCCGACGGCGGCGCGGAACCGGTCGCACACGGCGTCCTTGATCCGCAGGGTCGCGAACTCCAGGCTGCGCAGCGGCGAGCGGATCGCGTTCACGTCCACGCGGATCGAGCGGTCCACGCGGAAGCGCGCCGGCCAGTCCTGGGCGTGGGTCGCGTCGTACACGTCCTGCTCGGTGCGGTACGGCGCTTCCGCGACGCGCCAGAGGATCCGCGTCGCGATGCGGCTCTCGAGGTTCGCCGCGTAGCAGACGGCGAGACCGCCTGCGAGATCGCCGCGGAAGTGCGTCCCGCCGCCGGTCGTGCGGATCTCGCGCGCGCCGCACGCGGCGAGCTCCACGGCGAGCGACGTCTCGAGGCCGCGCGGGCAGGTGGCGAAGAAGGATTGCACGGACATGGCAGATCGCGGAGGATAGCGCGCTCCGCGAGGAGGGAATGGGCAACCTGGCCGACCTGTTGACCGCACAGCTCGCGACGCCGGCGCGCGTGCTCTACCGCCAGTTCGTCGACGGCGCGTGGCGCGAGTTCAGCGCCGCCGATGTCGCGCAGCGCGCCGCGCGCTGGCAGGCCGCGTTCCGCCGCGAGGGAATTCGGCCCGGCGAGCGGATCGCGATCGGTCTGCGGAATGGCGTGGCCTGGGTCGCGCTCGACCTCGCGGCGCTCGCCGCGCGCCTGGTCGTCGTCCCGCTCTACGTCGACGACAACGCGGACAACCAGGCGTACTGCGTGGCCGACAGCGATGCGCGGCTCGTCGTCGTCGAGACGACGCGCATGGCCGTTGCGCTCGCCCGCGCCGGCGTCGACGCCGCGCGCATTCTCTGCCTGCGACCCGACGAAGGCGCGGCCCAGCGCTCGATCGAGGAGTTTCTTCCGCAGGACGCTGCGCCGTTCGCGGTGGAGCCCGCGGAGGCGGGCGCGCTCGCGACGATCTGCTACACCTCGGGGACCGCGGGACGGCCGAAGGGGGTCATGCTCTCGCACGGCAACGTCCTCGCGAACGTCGCGGGCTGCCGCGCGACCGGGATGGGGCGCGGAGACGACGTGTTCCTGTCGTTCCTGCCGCTCTCGCACATGTTCGAGCGCACCGGCGGCTACTACCTGCCGCTCGCCCTGGGCGCGCAGGTGGCGTACGCGCGCGGCATCGCGCAACTTCCCGACGACTTCCTCGCGCAGGCGCCGACCGCGGTGTTCGCGGTGCCGCGCGTCTTCGAGAAGTTCGCCGAGCGCATCCGTGCCGCGGTGGCCGGGTCGTGGTGGAAGCGCGCGCTGCTCGATCGATGCGTCGCGTCGGGATGCCGCGTCGAGCTGGGCGGCGCGAGCCTCCTCGACCGGATCGTGCTGCCCGTCCTGCGCGCGCTGGTCGCGCGTCCGATCCTCGCGCGGTTCGGCGGACGGCTGCGGCTCGCGGTCGTCGGCGGCGCGGCGATGGACCCTGCAATCTCGCGGCTGTTCATCGGTCTCGGCCTTCCCATCCTCCAGGGCTACGGCATGACCGAGACCTGCCCGGTCATCGCGGTGAACCGGCTCGACGACAACGACCCGGACACGGTCGGCCGCCCGCTCGAGAACCTGGAGCTGCGGCTGAGCGCGCAGAGCGAGATCCAGGTGCGCGGACCGAGCATCACGGCCGGGTACTGGAAGAATCCGGAAGCGACCGCGCGCACGCTCGCGCCGGACGGCTGGCTCAGCACGGGCGACCTCGGCGAGCTGCGCGACGGTCGCCTCGCGATCCGCGGCCGGCTGAAGGACGTGCTCGTGCTCTCCAATGGCGAGAAGCTGCCGCCGCAGGACGTGGAGATCGCGATTCTCGGCGACGGCGCGTTCGAGCAGCTGATGCTGGTGGGGGAGGGCCGGCCGTTCCTGACGCTCGTCGCGGTGGCGAAGGAGGCCGACGAGAAGGCGCTCGTGAAGCGCGCGAACGAACGCCTGAAGGCGTTCCCGCGTTACGCGCGCGTGCGCCGCGCGATCGTCGCGCCGGAGCCGTGGACGGTCGAGAACGGATTGCTCACGCCGACGCTCAAGGTCCGGCGCGAGCAGGTGCTGAAGCGGTTCGCCGACGAGATCGAGAAGGTCTACGGCGCGGACGCGCAGGCGGACTGAGCCGGGCGCCGGCAAACGCCGCCCGGATGCGCGCCGTGCGCTCGAGCTCGTCGAGCGCCTCGAGCACCTTGCGGCGCAGGTCCGGATCGAGCGTCGTTTCCCGCAGGAACCGCCGCGCGGCGCTCACCGATGCGGCATCGGTCTGGCCGCCGAGGAACGCGGCGAGCCAGTGGTTCACGAAGAAGATCTTGCGCTCGCGCTTGAGCTGCGGGAGCCGGGTGAGCGCGCGCTCCAGGTACGGCGCGGTGAGCTCCGACTGCTCGACGGTGTTGAACGGCGCGACGCTCTCCTCGATCCAGCTCTCCGCCAGGGCCCGGTCGTCGAACCACGCCGCGAAGTATTTCGCCTTGGTCGCCGCATCGGGTCGCGCAGCTGCGACCGCGTACGCGTAGCGGCGCGCGTCATCGCTCGGATCGGTTCGAGACTGCGTGGCGAGCAAGGCATCGGCTTCGGGATCGCCGAGCGCGAGCAGGCGCTCGATGATGCGGAAGCGCTCGCGCGAGCTCAAGCTCACGCCGGGCACGTCGCGGGTGCCCGCGAGGAGCGCCTTGAGCGTCGCGCGCGCCTCAGCGGTCGTCGCCGCGCCCACGTAGGCCCTGAACCAGGTGACGCGCAGCCCCTTGTCCGCGGCGCTCCCCATTCCGTGGTCGAAGGCCGCCTCCACCCTCGGGGCGGCCGCTTCCCGCTGCGACGTCCGAGAGGTACCAGCGGAGCGTCGTCTGCGCGCGTCCGAGCAGGCTCGCGACCGTCAGCGCGTCGGTCTCGCGCGGCGCCTGGGCGAGGGCGAGATCGAGGTACGCGAGCGGCGCCAGCCGCGCGTCGCGCACCTCCTCCCAGAGTGCGTCGAGCAGCAGTGCGCGCAGGAACGGATCGGCGATCGCCCCGATGTCATCCATAACCGCGGCGCGGCTTGCATCGTCCAGCATGAAACGGCCGTACGCGTAGTCGCCGTGATTCGCGAAGACGTAGCGCGGTGTGGGTGTGCCCGCAAGCTCGCGCACGACCGTGCTGCGGCCCTCGAGGGCGACCGGCAGCGTGCGCGGCGCGCCGTCGCCGGCGACGAGAAGCTCGGTGCGCATCGGCCAGATGCCGTCGCCGCCAAGCACGGGGACTTGGGCGAGCGCGAAATGCGCAACGCGTCCGTCGGCATCGGCGCGCCACGTGGTGCGCACGATCGGCATGCCGCGGCGCTTCACCCACGCGTCGGCCCACTTTTCCAGCTTGCGGCCGGAGGCGCCCTCGAGCGCACGCACGAGGTCGTTCCAGTCGGCGGCGCCGTACGCGTGCGACTGCACGAACGCCTGCACGGCGCGGCGGAAGACGTCGGGTCCGAGATAGAACTCGGCCTGCCGCAGCACCGCGGGGGCCTTGCTGTAGACGATGCTGCCGTACGCGGACTTGGCCGCCGACAGGTTGGGCAGGCGTTGCCAGATCGGCGTGGTGCCCTGCGTTGCGTCGGTGCGGTAGGCGGCCGCCTTGAGCTGGTGGAACGCGTTCCAGGCGCTGAACTCCGGAGTGATCGCCTCGGCCGCCTTGGCCGCCATGAAGTTGGCGAAGCCCTCCTTCAGCCACAGGTCGTCGAACCACCGCATCGTGACGAGATCGCCGAACCACTGGTGCGAGGTCTCGTGAAAGACGAGCTGCGCGCGCCGGAGGCGGTCGGCCGCGGCGGGCTCGAACGGGAACAGCACCGATTCCTCGCGCAGGAACGTCGCGCCCGCGTGCTCCATGCCGCCGTAGGGGAACTCGGGCACGAGCACCAGATCGTGCTTCGGGAACGGGAAGGGGAAGCCGAAGTACTCCGCGAAGAAGTACACCGCCTCGCGATGGAGGCGGAACGTCTCGAACGCCTCGCGCTGCGCGCGTGCGAGCCGCGTCTTCCGCACGAGGAGGCGCGCTTCGGGCTGCGGCGCGACGCCTTCCTCGCGCTCGTCGAGGATCGCGAAAGGTCCGGCGGCGAAGGCAAAAAGATAGGTGCTGATCGGCTCGGTCGCGCGGAAGCGCACGCGCTGCGCCGCGCCGTCGGCGACCGCCTCCGCAGCCGGCGCGTTCGACACCGCTTCCCAGCCGGCGGGGACCGTCAGCGCTAGCGTGAAGCGGCCCTTCAGGTCGGGTTGATCGAAGCACGGGAAGACCGTGCTCGCGTCCGACGGGACGAACAGCGAGTACACGTACTCGGCGCCGTCCTCGCGGTCGCGGTAGAGCGTCACGGCCGTGCCGGCGGTGGCGATCGGCGATTCGAAGCGCAGCCGCACCGCGTTCTCCCCGGTGCGCACATGGCGCGCCGGGATGACGAGGTGCTCGCGCACGATGCGCGGCTTCTCGATCGGGACGCCGTTCGCCTCGACCCGCGACAACCGGGCGTCCGGCGGTGGCCGCCAGTCGAGCACGAGGTCGACCGGCTTGCCGCGCACGGTGACACGAATCTCGAGGTTGCCCTCCACGCGCGTGACCGGCGTCGCGATCACCAGTTCGAGCGCGTACTGCACGTCGGCGTAGTGCTGCGCCCTCCAGCGCGCGAGCTCGCGCGAGACGCCGGGCTCCGATACGGGTGCCGCGGCGGCTTCAGCCATCGCCATCGCCGCCGCGAGGAGCGCGCCGCCGAGGCGCATGCGACATCGCTAGTTCGCGCGCGCCGGGCGGACGAACGCCCAGGGCAGCATGAGCAACGCCATCATGCCCACGACGATCGCGGAGATGATCGGCACCCGCTGCGGCCACGGACCGAGCGCGTCGACGATGGTCGGCAGGGCGGGCTTCGAGGGTCCGAGGAAGCCGTAGTTCGCGCCGATCGCGAGATCGACCGCGATCGCCACCGCGGCGTACGCACCGCCGGCCACGCTCGCGAAACGCCAGTCGCGCCAGGTGGGACGGAAGCCGTGCACCGCGAGCGCATACGCGGCGACGCCGACGATCATCCCGTGGCTCAGCCAGAAGTACCAGAACACGTGCGTCGCCGGGCCTTCTTCGAGCGCGGGCGTGATCAGCGCCTGCGTGCATAGCCCGAACCCCCAGAAGTAGAGCAGCGCGGCCAGCCGCGGCGAGCGCGTCACGAGGTAGAGGCCGGACGCGAGCGCGGTCCAGTGGCACAGCTGCAGCGGGAGGGTCGTGACCGGATTCAGGCGCGGCGGGAACAGCCACCACCCGTGCACGGCACACCAGACGACGACGAACGCGGCGCCGATCGCGCGCTCCGCGCCGCGCGCGCCGTCCGCATGCCCGCTGCGGCGGGCGGCACGGATGCCCGCGCTCGTCACGACGACGATGGCGAGGATCGCAGCCGCATGCAGGACCGAGAAGGGCTCGAATCTCTCCACGCGAACACCCGCTACCGGTCCGGCCTGAACCGCAACGTCCCCGAGTCCGCGGGCAGTTCGATGAAGAGGTTCCCGCCCTCGACGAAGAAGCTGGATGCGCGCTGCAAGTCGCGGAGGTAGCTCGCGTCGAGCGAGCCCGGCGGGCACGCCATCCGCGTGGTCGCGACCGGGCCGATCGCGATCGTGCCCGCGCCGATGCGATAGCTTCCGGTACCGCGATTGCAGTCGGCGCGGACCAGCAGACGCCCGTTCCGCGCCAGCTCGAGCGTGTAGCGGTCGGGGGCGGGCGACTCGACCGTCTCGACCGGCGTGACCGTCCGCTCCCACTGCCACACCGTATCGGTCACGGACTCGGGTGCCCGATTGCGGGCCGAAGCGCCGTTACCCGGGGCAGCGCCGCAGCCCGCGACCAGGGCGCCGAGAAATACTGCGAGCCCGGCGTTGCACCGCGGTCGGCGCGGCGTCGCGCGAGCGGTCGTGGTCTGGCTGCTCATGGCCGGTCCGCGACCATGAGGAACACCGGGAAGAGGCGCGTCGCGCCCCCGACCTTTTTGGGGTTTTCGTACGCGGTGGTGAAACGCACGCCGGTGAAGCCGGCGGCGCGCGTCTTGACCGCGAGTGCGTCCCGGTCGAAGCCGTTGTGTCCGTCGAAGCCCGGGCCGTGGAACGCGCCGCCCTCGGCGTCGAGGTCGCCGATGCACAGCCGGCCGCCGGGCGCGAGGATCGCGTGGAACTTGCGCAGGATCGCGTCGGTGTCGGGGATGTGGTGCAGCACCATTAGAAGGCAGAGGAGGTCGTAGCGCGCCGCGGGCGGAGCGTCGGCGACGAGGTCGAGCTTCAGCGCGGTCATATTGCGTGCGCCGGCCGCGGCGATCTTCCCGCGCAGCACGTCGAGCATGCCGTCGGAGGCGTCGGCAAGCGTGAACTCGCCGGGAAACGGCGCGAGCGCGAAGCCGAGCAGCCCGGTGCCGCACCCGTACTCGAGCGCGCGCATGCCCGGCCGGAACGGCACCTCGCGCCGGATCGCCTCGGCCACGGCGTGCGCCCGCGCCGCCTTGATCGGGTCGTCGTCCCAGGTCGCGGCGCGCTGATCGAAGGTCGCCATTCAGTCGTGCACCACTTCAGCCTTGAAACCCGCACCGGCGAGCGCGGCGAGGATCTCCCGCACGTGTTCCGGCCCGCGCGTCTGCAGCACGAACTCGACCTCGGCGGAGAGCACCGGCAGGTCGGTGAACGCGCGCTGGTGGTGCACTTCCTCGATGTTGGCGTTCGCTTCGGCGAGGCAAGCGGTGACCTTCGCGAGCGCGCCGGGGAGGTCGCGCATCTCGACGCGCAGCCGCACGAGGCGTCCGGATCGCACCAGCCCGCGCTCGATGATGTCCGAAAGGACGAGCGGGTCGATGTTGCCCCCGGAGAGCACGACGCCGACCGTGCGGCCGCGGAAGCGTGCGGGGTGGCGCAGCATCGCGGCGAGGCCCGCCGCGCCGGCGCCCTCGACGACCGTCTTCTCGATCTCGAGCAGCTGGACGATCGCCTGCTCGATATCGCCGTCCTCCACGAGCAGCACGTCGGCGACGTGCGCGCGGATGACCGGCAGCGTCAACGCGCCCGGCTCCTTCACTGCGATTCCCTCAGCGATGGTCGAGCCCGCGAAGGTGGCTTCCCGCCCGTGCAAGGCGCAGTGCACCGCGGGGAAGCCGCTCGTCTCGACGCCGACGATCTCGATCGCGGGCTTCAGCGCTTTGGCCGCGACCGCGATGCCGGCGATCATCCCGCCGCCGCCGACCGGTACGACGAGCGTTTCGAGTTGTGGCGCCGCAGCGAGCATCTCCAGCGCGATCGTGCCCTGTCCCGCGATCACCAGCGGATCGTCGTAGGGGTGGACCAGCGTCGCGCCGCGCTCCGCCGCAATGCCGAGCCCGGCACGCCGCGCCTCGTCGAACGTTTCGCCGGACAGGATCACCTCGGCGCCGAAGCCGCGCGTGCGCTCGACCTTGATGTGCGGCGTGAAGCGCGGCATCACGATCGTCGCGCGAATGCCGAGCCGCTGGGCGTGATACGCGACCGCCTGCGCGTGGTTGCCGGCCGATATCGCCAGCACGCCCGCCGCACGCTGCGCGTCGGTGAGGGTGCGCAGCTTGTTCAGCGCACCGCGCTCCTTGAACGCGGCGGTGAACTGCAGGTTCTCGAACTTGAGCCAGACCTCGGCGCCGGTGATCCCGGAGAGCGTGCGCGAGACGATGCACGGTGTCTCGACGATACTGCCCGCGATCGCCGCCGCGGCGTCTCGGACGTGAGCGAGCGTGAGGGTCATCTCAGAACGGTTTCACGACCACGAGCAGCACCGCCGCGAGCAGCATCAGCACCGGCGCCTCGTTGAACCAGCGGAACCAGACGTGCGAACGGACGGGATCGCCGGTTTCGAACTTGCGGAGCAAGCGACCACAGGCATGGTGATAGCCGAGCAGCAGGACGACGACAGCGAGCTTCGCGTGCATCCATCCGAGGCCCGCGCCGATGCCGTAGCCGAGCCAGAGCCACAATCCGAACGCGATTGCGGGCACCGCCAGGATCGTCATGAAGCGATAGAGCTTGCGCGCCATGAGGAGGAGCCGCGTACGCGCCTGCGCGTCGGTTTCCATTGCGAGGTTCACGAAGATCCGGGGCAGGTAGAAGAGGCCGGCGAACCACGACGTGACGAATACGATGTGCAGCGCTTTGACCCAAAGCATGGCGGCGAGCTTACACCGCGGCGCGCCAGCGGAAGAAGCGCTGCTTTACCATCTCCACGACCACGAGATAGACGGCGGTCAGCGCCGCGACCAGCGCGTAGAGCTGCCACGGCGGTGCGACGAAGCCGAGCTCGCGGCCGAACGGCGTAAGCGGCAGCGCCGCCGCGACCGCGACGATCGCGAGCGAGGTCGCCACGAGCCACGGGCTCGGGAGGCTCGCCCACGGCCGGCCGCGGGTGCGGATCACGAAGATCACCAGCACCTGCGTGGCCATCGACTCGACGAACCAGCCGGTCTGGAAGAGCTTCTCGCCCGCGTCGAGCCACGCCAGCAGCAGATAGAACGTCAGGAAGTCGAAGAGCGGAGCTGACCGGACCGACCGTCCACATGAAGTCGCGCACGAACTTCATGTCCCAGGCGCGCGGCCGCGCGACTTCGGCGTCGTCCACTCGGTCGGTCGGGATCGGCACCTCCGAGACGTCGTAGAGCATGTTGTTCAGCAGGATCTGCACCGGCGCCATCGGCAGGAACGGCAGGAACGCGGCCGCCGCGGCCATGCTGAACATGTTCCCGAAGTTGGAGCTCGTGCCCATCATCACGTACTTCATGATGTTGGCGTAGGTGCGCCGGCCTTCGACCACCCCGTCGTGGAGCACCCGGAGGTCGTGGCGCAGCATGATCACCGCGGCCGCCTCGCGGGCGACGTCGACCGCGGTGTCGACCGACAGGCCGACGTCCGCGGCGTGCAGCGACGGCGCGTCGTTCACGCCATCGCCGAGGTAGCCCACCGTGTGGCCGGCGCGCTTGAGCGCCGCGATGACGCGGCCCTTTTGCGCCGGGGACACGCGGCAGAACAGGTTCACGTCGGCGGCGCGCGCGCGGAGCGCGTCGTCGCCCATGTTCGCGATCTCGGCGCCGGTGAGCATGCCGGCCACTTCGATCCCGAGCGCGCCGCAGACGTGCTTCGTCACGCGCTCGTTGTCCCCGGTGACGACCTTCAGGGCGACGCCGCGCGCGGCGAGCAGGCGCAACGCCTCGCCCGCGTCGGCCTTCGGCGGGTCGAGGAACGCCGCGAAGCCGCAGAAGACGAGGCCGGTCTCGTCGTCGACCACGGCGTGCGGATGATCGCGGCCCACCTCCTTGCAGGCGACCCCGAGCACGCGGAAGCCCTCGTCGGCGAGCCCGTCGTGAATCGCGAGGAGGCGCTCGCGGGCGGCGTCGTCGAGCGTGCGGCGGAACCCGGGGCCCGCTTCCTCGTAGTGCGCGGACAGCCGGACGATGTCCTCGGGGGCGCCCTTCACGACGAGCAGACGCTTGCGGCCGTCGTCGACCAGGACCGACACCCGGCGGCGCTCGAAATCGAACGGCACCTCGTCGATCTTGGCCCAGCCGCTCACGTCGATGTGCGTATGCGCGAGGATCGCGTCGTCGAGCGGGCTGCGCAGGCCGGTCTCGAAGGTGCTGTTGAGATAGGCGAGCTCGAGCACGCGGTCGCTCTCCCGCCCGAGCGGATCGACATGGCGCTCGAGCCGGATGCGCGCTTCGGTGAGCGTGCCGGTCTTGTCGGTGCACAGCACGTCCATCGCGCCGAGGTTGTGAATCGCCGGCAGCCGGCGCACCACGACGCCGCGCCGCGCCATGCGCGCCGCGCCGGCGGCGAGCGTCACCGACACGACCATCGGCAGCAGCTCGGGGGTGAGGCCGACGGCGAGCGCGACGGCGAAGAGCAATGCGGTCGGCCACGGCTTGCCCGTGACGAGGTTCACGACGAGCACGAACAGGACGAGGAGCAGCGTGAGCCGCATGATCAGCAGCCCGAAGCGGCGCGTGCCGATCTCGAACGCGTTGGGCAGCGCGGCTTCGCGGAGACTGCCCGCGATGCGGCCGATCTCGGTCGCGGCGCCCGTGCGGCACACCAGCACGCGCGCGCTGCCGCTGATCGCCGACGTGCCCATGAATACGGCGTTCGTCGCCGCGTCGGGCTCGCGCGCGTCGGCGGGGAGCTCGGCGGCATGCTTCTCCACGGGAAACGACTCGCCCGTGAGGTGGGCCTGCTGGACGAAGAAGTCGCGCGCCTCGAGTACCCGGCCGTCCGCGGGCACGAGATCGCCCGCCGCGAGCAGCACCACGTCCCCCGGTACCACCTCGGCCACCGGGACGTCGAGCTCGCGGCCATCGCGCGCCACCCGCGCGTGCACGGCGACGGTCGCACGCAGGCGCTCGGCCACGCGGCGCGCGCGCCGCTCCTGCACGAAGTCGATCGTGACCGAGCCGACGACGAGCGTCATCACGATGAGCGCGCCGATCGGCTCGCCGGTGGCCGCCTCGACGGCGGCTGCGCCCAGCAGCACCAGAACCAGCGGATTGCGGAAGTGCGCGAGGTAGTCGAGCCAGAGCGCGCGCGCCGGCTGGTGGTCGAACCGGTTCGGGCCGAAGCGTGCGAGGCGATCGCGCGCGCCCTCGACGGCGAGTCCGCCCGGGCCCGCATCGAGCGCGGCCTGCGTCTCGGCGATCGTCGCGCACCACCACGCGTCGGGCAGCGGCGCGGACGCCGCGTCGCGCATCAGCTTGCGAGCCTCCTCCGGAACAGGACGAGCGCAGCGTAGAACCCGGCCGCCGTGTAGGCAAGCAGCACCGCGACGTGCAGCGGGGTTGCGGACGGCAGCTCGCCGGCGAGCAGCGGCCGCACCAGCTCGGTCGCGTGCACGAGCGGCAGCACGTGCGCGATCGCCTGCATCGCGACCGGCAGCTGCTCCACCGGGAAGAACACGCCCGACACCATCGCCATCGGCGTGATCACGAGCGTGAAGTAGTAGCTGAAGAAATCGTAGGACGGCGACAACGCGGTGATCACGAGCCCGAGCGCGCCGAAGCACAGGCCCATGAGCGGCACGACGGCGAGCGCCAGGAGCGCGGTCGGCATCGTCACCAGGCCGAGCGCCCAGATCACGAGGAAGATGGCGAGCCCGGAGAGGAAGCTCTTGGCCGCCGCCCAGGCGAGCTCCGCGAGCACGACGTCGTCGAGCGCGACCGGCGCGTTGACGATCGCGTCCCAGGTCTTCTGCACGTGCATGCGCGAGAAGGCGGAGTAGAGCGTCTCGAACGTGGCGGTGTTCATCGTCGAGAAGCACACCGTGCCCGCGGCGAGGAACGCGATGTACGGCCGGCCGCCGACCTCCGGCATCAGCGCGCCGAGGCCGTAGCCGAGGCCGAGCATGTAGATCGTCGGGTCGGCGAGGTTGAAGAGCACCGACGGTGCGGCGAGCTTGCGCCAGACGAGGAAATTGCGCCGCCAGACCGGCACGAAGCGCCGGCTAAGGCGCGGGAACGCGTAGGCGGTGGTCATGCTTGCCTCCTGGTGCGGGCTTTCAGGCCCGCGATCGAGCGGCGACGGCGGGCGATATCAGACGGCGCCGGTGACCGGGGTCCAGCGCTGCTCGCGGCGCGCGGCGCGCTGCTCGGGGCTCTCGGCGCCGTAGTCCTTGAACTCCGGCGGCGGCAGGTCGGCCGGTCGGTTCGGCATCGTGTTGACGTTGACGATGCCGAAGCGCCCGCGTGCGCTGGTGAAGATCGCGCCGAGGTAGATGCCGCAGTTGCGGCAGATCAGGTAGTCCGCGGTACGCCGTGCGAAGCGGTAGCGGTTCAGCGCGCCGGGGGTGTGCTCGAAGAACTCCAGTGCGCCGGCGGGATCGGAGGTGGTCACGCCCGCGTGCGATCGGCAGAAGGAGCACTGGCACGCGCGGACGCTCCACGCGCCCGGAGCAAGCTGCGTGCGGTACGCGTAGCCGATCGCGCCGCAGTGGCAGGCACCGTCGAATTCGGTTGTCGTGTCCATGGCTGCTTCAGCGCAGGCGGGTGCGCGCGGCCGCTTCGGGGTTATCGACGACGTAGCGCAGGAAGCCGCTGTGCGGCGTGTACTTGTCGTAGAGGCCGCGCGCACGGTAGTTGTTTTCCTTCGTGTTCCAGTACAGGCGCGACCAGCCCTGTCGCTTCGATTCGGCCAACAGCCAATCGATCAGCTGCTTGCCGACGCCGACCGCGCGCACGGCGGGATCGACGAAGAGATCCTGGAGATAGCAGACCGGAGTGATGGTCCAGGTGTTCTCGTGAATGATGTAGTTCGCGATGCCGATCACCTTCGCGTCCGCGCGCTCGGCGACGATGGCGTGGACCGGGGAGGCGGGGTCCATGATCCGCGCCCACGTGTGGTGCGTGATCGCCTCGGAGGGTTCGCGCTCGTAGAAGCGGGTGTAGCCGTCCCACAGCTCGCGCCAGCGCGCCTGGTCGCCTGCTTCGATCTTGCGGATTGACACCGTCATCGGTCGCGCCTCGGGGAGGAGGACGGCACGGATCGTACGTCATGGTATGTCCCGGAGCGGGCAGTTCTGAGATCGGGTGGGGATCCGAGGCGTGCCGACCAGTACCGGAGGCTTAACCTTCCCGCCGAGTCACTGTCCTCGAACACAAGGCGCCAAGGAACCATGACGAAAGTCGTTGGTCGCCCGCAATCTCTTCCAATCTCCGAAGACTCGATGACAGCTTGCCGGGTCAGCAGCGGACCTTCTCCGAAGGAACTGTAGATCGTTGGGACAGCTACATACCCCAGTGTCAAGCAAATCAAGACAGCAACAATGCCGCTCCTTAGGTTGAGCTTCGGCAAGTTCAAGACTCAGCGACCAATTAACACGACCAAACTAACCTACGCGCGGCGCTTTTGCCGCGCGTCCGGCTGAACGCCGGGTTGAGCGATGTTGCTTGACCAGTCGGACTTCGAGCCGGTATCCAAGCGCTTCCGCGTAGCGTTGCAGAGTGGCGATCGAGGGCGAATGCTTAGGTGCGGCTGACTCCAGGCGGGCGATGGCCGATTGTGTGGTTCCAACCCTCTTGGCGACTTCCGCCTGGGTCAATCCGGATTTAGCCCGGGCGCTCAGCACTTGATCCAAGAAAGCGAACTCCTCGTCAAGAGCCTCGTAGGCCGCCTTGACACCTGCCCTGGCAAACGCCTGGCGCCTGAATCTGTGCAGAGAACTAGACATTCTTAATCTCCTTCAAACGAGCGCGCGCGGTTTCCAAGTCCTTCTTGGGCGTCTTGTCCGTCTTCTTCACGAAATGGTGAAGGACCACGATCTTGCGGTCGACGACTGTGCAGTAGAACACCCGGGCAATCCCTTCTGGAGCCCTAAGACGGAGTTCAAACAGGCCGTCGCCCATGGCACGAGTGTGGGGCATGCCGAGATCAGGACCGTATACCTCTATCCGCTCGGCATAGCGCAGAAAACGGGCGACAAAGCCGGCTGGTAGAGCGAGGATTTCCGCCCGAACCCTCGGGCTGAAAAATGTGACAGTCCAGGCCACCGGGGGTAGTATAGCAAATATGCTATTGACGCGACACACCGGCTTGATGTTCGGGGGCCTCCGGCGCGAGGCTTTTCCGTCAGTCTCGCAGCTCGCGCCCCGTCAGCTTCAGGAACACATCTTCCAGATTCGCCGGCCGGTGCAGGTAGCGAAGCCCTGCCTGCCGCTCGAGGTGCGCGAGGAGCGGCGCCGCGTCGCGAACGTAGCAGAACGCGGTGTCGCCGGCCCGCTCGACGCGGGCCGCGAGCGTGCGCGCTTCGCCTTCCGTCCAGCGCTCGAGGTCGTCGCCGTGCACCTCCACGACCTGCGGCTCGATCTGCGCGGCGATCAGGCTCCGCGGACTGCCCTCGGCGATGAACCGGCCGCGGTCCATGACGACGAGCCGGCTGCAGAGGCGCTCGGCCTCCTCCATGAAGTGCGACGTCAGCAGGATCGTCTTGCCGCGCGCCAGCAATTGCTTCAGCCGGTCCCACATCACGTGCCGCGCCTGCGGGTCGAGGCCCGTGGTCGGCTCGTCGAGGACGAGGAAGTCGGGATCGTTCACCAGCGCGCGCGCGAGCGTGAGGCGGCGGCGCATGCCGCCCGAGAGCGTCTGGATGCGCGCGGTGGCGCGGCCCGCGAGGCCCGCGAACTCGAGCAGGTCAGGGAGACGGGCGTGGATCGTCTCGTCGGCGAGGCCGAAGTAGCGGCCGTAGACGACGAGGTTCTCGGTGACCGTGAAGTCGGGGTCGAGATTGTCGAACTGCGGCACCACGCCCACCGCACGCCGCGCGCTGCGGGCGCGGCGCGGCACCGGCTCGCCCATCAGCTCGATCGTCCCGCCGTCGGGCTCGATCAGGCCGAGCGCGAGGCGCAGCGTCGTCGTCTTGCCCGCGCCGTTCGGCCCGAGCAGGCCGAAGCACTCGCCGCGCCCGATGTCGAAGGAGACGCCGGCGACGACTTCGGCGTCGCCGTAGCGTTTGCGCAGATCGGCAACGCGCAGGACCGGCGCGGCTACGTGCGCCACTGGTTCTTGACGATCTTTCGCAGGACCTGCAGCCGCCGGTGGAAGAAGTGATCGGCACCCGGAACGAGCACGATCGGCAGCTCCTGCGGGCGTGCCCACTCGAGCACGTTCGCGAGCGGCGCGGTCTCGTCGAGCTCGCCGTGGATGACGATCGTGTCCTCCGGCACGGTGCCGGGCAGGTAGGTGCGTCCGCCGGTCACCAGCCCGTTCGGCATGCCGACAAGCACCATGCGCTCGACCGGCACGCGAGCCGCCACGCGCGTCTGCACGTAGGCGCCGAACGAAAAGCCTGCGAGCGCCACCGGGAGCGGGCCGAAGCGTCCTTGCGCCCATTCGATCACCGCAACGAGATCGTCGGTTTCGCCGTCGCCGTGATCGTGCGTGCCCGCGCTCGCGCCGACGCCGCGGAAGTTGGGCCGGAGCGCGATGTAGCCGAGGTCGGCAAAGATGCGCGCGAGCGTTTGCGCAACCTTGTTGTCGAGCGTGCCGCCGAACAGCGGGTGCGGATGCGCGACCAGCCCGAGCCCGCGCGCCGGCTCGTCGGCGCCCTCGCTCGGGAACACCGACGGATGGTCGATGACGACTTCGATCTTCCCGGCCGGACCGTCGACGGCGAGCCGCTCCGGCGGCCGCCGCACGCTCATATGCGCAGGCGCTCGACGACGCGACCGTGCTTGAGATGCTCCTCGACGATCTCGTCGATGTCCGCCTTGTCGACGTACGTGTACCAAATCTCCTCCGGGTACACGACGATCACCGGCCCCTCGTCGCAGCGGTCGAGGCAGCCCGCCTTGTTCACGCGCACCTTGGCCTTGCCGGCGAGCCCGAGCGCCTTGACGCGGTTCTTCGCGTAGTCGCGCAGCTCGTCGGCCTTGTGGTTCTGGCAGCAGTTCTCGCCCGGCTCGCGCTGGTTGCAGCAGAAGAAGACGTGGTGCTTGTAGTAGCTCATCGGAGGCCGGGTCCCGCGGGAGGCGGCAACGGGGCGATTCTACAGGGCCGTCGCCGCCGCGCGGCGTGCTAGGCTCGACGCATGGAGAGCGCATCCATCCTGCTCGTTTCCGGCGGCGTGGAGAGTATGACGCTGCTGGCGCAGCTCGCCGACGCCGGCGAGCCGGTGCAGGCGCTGTTCCTCGATTACGGCCAGCGCGGCGCGACCGAGGAGCGCCGCGCGGCGGATAGCCATTGCGCGCGCCTCGGCGTGGAGCTCGTCGCGCTCGACCTCGCGCGCGTCGGCGCGACGTTCCGCCGCGGCCAGGACCGGAAGGCGCACGTCCCGCTCCCGCACCGCAACCTCGTCGCGCTCTCGCTCGGGCTCTCGTACGCGGCGAACCTCGGCGCGAAGCGGCTCTATCTCGCCGCGAACCGCGAGGACACGACCGAGTATCCCTCATCGTCGCATGCCTTTCTCGCGCAGTTCCGGCTGATCTGCGGGCTGCTCGGCGACGTCGAGCTGCGCGCGCCGTATCTCGATTTCTCGAAGTCGGACGTGATCCGGCGCGGGCTCGACCTCGGCGTCGACTACGACACGACCTACTCCTGCCTGCTCGGCTACCCGGTGCACTGCGGCCGCTGTCCGCAGTGCGTGAAGCGCCGCGACGCGTTTCGCGCCGCCGGCCTCGAGGAGCCGGCCGGGTTCTATCGCGCCTAGCGAGCAGCGCGCGGAACGTCGCTCCGGTGGAGCGGCAACAGCCAAGGTACGATGCCGCCCGGAATCCGGGAGGATGGAGGCAATGCGATCAAAAGTGTTCAGCCTGCTGAAGTGGACGGCGGGACTGCTCGTCGTGGCCGTGCTGGGTCTGCTGGGGATCCGCGCGTACGACGCCCAGCGCGGCCCGCCACTCTCGGTCTGGCACACCTACGTCCCCCACGATCTCACGGCGAAGCAGATCAGGAAGATCGAGTGGGCCGAGTACGTCAAGGCGGAAAACGCGCTCTTCGACGAGGTGCGGGCCAAGGTCACCGAGAAGCTGGAACCCGAGGAGCGAATCCCGTCGAACCGATACTTCGACGGGAGCCCGATCTATCCGGGGCGCTTCGCCACCGACTGGAATCGTTCCTACATCCTGGAGCCGGACGGCGTGCCCGCTGGTGGCTGCCGACCGGTGCAGTCGTCCTGCTGCACGGGCTGACCGATTCCCCGTACAGCCTGCGACACATCGCGCGCCGCTACCGGGCGCACGGCTGGGTCAGCGTCGCGATCCGGCTGCCGGCGCACGGCACCGTGCCGGCCGCCCTGTCCGACGTCGACTGGGAGGACTGGGCGGAGGCCACGCGCCTCGCCGTGAAGGAAGCGCGCCGGCGCATCGGCCCGTCTAAGCCCCTGCACATTGTCGGGTTCTCCAACGGCGGTGCGCTCGCGATGCAGTACGCGCTCGACGCCCTCGGCGACAAGACCCTGACGCGGCCCGATCGCATCGTGCTGATCTCGCCGATGATCGGGATCACGGCGTTCGCGCGGTTCGCCGGGATCTTCGGCTGGCCCGCCGTGTTTCCGGCGTTCGCGAACGCCGCGTGGCTCAGCGTCACGCCGGAGTTCAATCCGTTCAAGTACAACTCGTTCCCCATCAACGGCGCGCGCCAGTCGTCGCTCCTGACGCGCGCGCTGCAGGAGCAGATCGCGAGCTACGCGCGCGACAACCGGATTGCCGAGCTGCCGCCGATCCTGACCTTCCAGTCGGTGGTGGACTTCACGGTCAGCACGCGTGCGGTGATCTCCGCGCTGTATGGCAACCTGCCCGCGAACGGCAGCGAGCTCGTGCTGTTCGACCTGAACCGGAACGCATTGGTCAGTCCGCTCCTGCGCGCCAGCTCCGAGGATGCGCTCGACCGCCTCGTGCCGGCGCCGCCGCGACGGTACCGAACCACGATCGTCACCAACGCGGGCCCCGGCACCGGCGAGGTCGTCGAGCGCGTCATTGATGCGGGAGAAACGACGGAGCGGACCCGGATGCTGGGGCTCGCGTACCCGCGCGAGGTGTATTCGCTCTCGCACGTGGCGATTCCGTTCCCGCTGAGCGATGCGCTGTACGGAATGAATCCGGGCACGGACGAGGACTTCGGCGTCAACCTGGGCACGATGACCACGCGCGGCGAGGTCGGAGTGCTGGTCCTCCCGCTGGATTCGCTGGTCCGAATGGCCTCCAATCCCTTTTTCCCCTACATGAGCGCGCGCATCGAGGAAGGGATCGGCGATCGCGCGGGGAGCGCGTCGAAAGCCGCAGCGGATCTGCCGGCGAAGTGATCGGCGCGCGGCCTCTCCAGGCGCGCGCAGGTTAGGTCCTGCGACTAAGGTCGGCTATCTCCCTCTTGCCGGGCGCCGGCGGCGGCGTCATTCCCATCGAGACGTAGATCCCGGTCAGCGCGTCGACCCCGATGTTCGCCGGACGCACCCAGTCGGCCGGCACGTAGAGCAGCGCGCCTCCGAAGGGGACCGGCGCGGTGGGGATCAGGACGGCGACGTAGCCGCGTCCGTCGATGTCGACCGGCCGCGGACTGGGCGCCAGCGCCAGCACTGCCGCCCCGTCGCCGCCGAAGAAGCACCACACCGGGCTCATGGCACCGATGTCCGCCGCCTCCTTCTTGTCCAGCAGGCCGACGAACCGGTCGGCGAGGCTGTATACGCGACCGATCAGTGGAATGCCCCGCATCATGCGATCGACGAGCCTGCTTATCGGCCGCGTCAGACGGGATTGCACGAGCAGTCCCAGCAGATAGATGGCGGCGATCAGCACCAGGGCGCCGAACACGTAGGCGAGACCCGGGTTGCTGGAGAAGGGATACCCCAGGGCCGCGAAGAACTTGCCGGCGAAACTGCCTGGCCCGACGAGCCCATATACGAGGCTGAACACCCAGCCGAGCACTGCCACCGTCAGCGCCAGCGGCAGCAGGACCAGGAGTCCGGCGAGCCAGGTAGCCGCGACGGACTGGACGCTGCGTTTGATCATGGGTGGTGGGGCTCCCGTAACGCCTCGTTGCCGTCAGGAACGCGGTCGAAGGCGTCAGGCCCGACGAACAGCCTCCGCACTCGACCGCGACGCATTGACGACCAGCAACGCCGGAGCGTCAACGATCGGACCCTACTTGTCATCGCCTGCCACGGCCGTGCTCGAACCCTGTCGTCCCTGCGGTGCCTCTCCCGGCTTCGTTCGGGACTGGATAGCCATGATGACCGGCACGAGAACGGCGGCGACGATCCCGGCGGCGAAGCCGTTGTTGTACAGGTTGAGGCCGGCGTGCAGCGGACCAACGCTCTGCGCCGCCGACGAATGGATGAATCCGGCCACGATGCCCCAATGCCAGCCGAAGCGCCCAGCGATCGGCGCGAGCGTCGTGCCGAACAGCGCCGCGAGGAGAATAGACGGATCGTCCGCGCTCCACGGCTTCGCGAGCGACCCGAGGAACACGCCGACCATGATCGGCACGATGTTCCGCGGGTGCTTGCCGAACGCCGCGAAGCCGACGATCGTGAAGATCGCGCCGATCACGGGCCCGTTCAGCTCGCCGCCGACGATCAGGATGTAGGCCATGCCGATCGCGCCGCACAACCCCATGTTGGCCAGCGTCGCGCCGATCCCGGCGAGCGCGATGAAATCGGTCGGCGCCTGTCCCGAAGCGCCCACCACTTTCCTCATTCCGGACAGAACGCTCCGGTCGAAATAGAACCCGACGGCGATCATGGAGGCGAACACGACCGACAGGAACGCACCGAGCAGGACGTTGTTCCCGGTCGTCCAGATGAAGACCGGGTCGGGCACGAAACCGTACGACTTGTACAGGGCGACGACGAGAGTGCCCACCAGGCCCGCGGTGAATCCCATGTTGTACAGGCTGAATCCCATGTGGGCCTTGAAGAGCTGCGCCGCCGCGGGCGCCAGGATGAAGCCGATGACGAGGCTTGTGACGATCGCGAGCGGCACGCTCATGGCCGGGGTGAGGCTCGTGCTGAAGAGGATCTCGGAGAAGATCGGCGCGAGCGCCACGCCGAAGAACGCGGTGTTGATGTTCGTCGCGAACGGCTCCCGCTTGAACCGGGAATACAGCGCGACGCCGATGACGATGCACCAGACGTTCAGCAGGTTCTTCCCGAACAGCGCGAAGCCGAGCACCAAAAAGAGGCATGCGACCGCAGCGCCGGTCATCTTGGCGCCCGCCTTGTAGTAGACGAGGCACGCGCACAGGGTCAGGAGCCCGGCGTTCACGCAGCCGGCGCCGATGCCCGCCGATGCCGAAATAGTCGGTGAGCAGGGTGTCTCGCGAGGTCGTTATCGCGACGAGGCCGCGGGCGACGGCGGCAGGGCCGTCCACGAGCACGCCGAATACCACGAACGCCGCGGCGTACGCGGCGACGATCAGCAGGATCGCCCGGTCCGAAATCTGCGGCGGGCTCGCCTCGCGGTGCAGCACGTCGTCGGTCATCTGCCCACGCCTCGTTTCATCAGTGACACCGGCCGCTGCGAAACCTTGACCCATCCAAACCGCGTCGATACAGTGGCCCGCTCACTGGCGCTGGCCGGCGGCTCACGCGGGGGGTTTCGATGCAGCTCACACCCAGGGAGTTCGACAAGCTCCTCATCTACATGCTCGCCGAGGTGGCGCTGAAGCGCAAGGCGAAGGGCATCAAGCTCAACTACCCGGAAGCCGTCGCGATCATCTCCGCTGCCGCCCTCGACGGCGCACGCGCCGGCAAGACGATCGAGGAGGTGACCAAGGAGGCGCGCACCGCGCTCAGCAAGGCCGACGTCATGGACGGCGTGGCCGACCTGATCCCGATGGTGCAGGTCGAGGCGGTGTTCACCGACGGCAGCCGCCTCGTGACCGTCCATACGCCGATCCAGTGAGCGCGTCGCGAGAGGAGCGTAGCCGATGGCAAGCGTCAAGACCTACCCCAGCCTCGCGGCCGACGTCGATCCGATCACCGCCAACGTTCCCGTGGGCGGCTACGTGTGCCGGAAGGAGCCGGTGTCGTTTCACGAGAAGCTGCCGGTCACCGCGCTCAAGGTGCGCAACACCGGCGACCGCCCGGTGCAGGTCGGCTCGCACTTCCATTTCTTCGAGGTCAACCGCGCGCTCGAGTTCGACCGCGCCGCCGCGTACGGGCAGCACCTGAACATCCCGGCGTCCACGGCGCTGCGCTTCGAGCCCGGCGACGAGCGCGAGGTGAACCTGGTGCCCTATATGGGCAAGCGCGCCGTGTACGGCTTCAACAACCTGGTCGACGGCACCACCGCCGGCAAGACCGCCGAGCCGCGGAAAGCGAAGGCGATCGCGCTGGCCGCGAAGCGCGGGTTCCGTTCATCGGCCGCGAAGAAGCGCTAAAGCCGCAGCACTCCCCACGCGAGGGCCCCGATGGCAACGATTTCACGCAACGAGTACGTCGGCCTGTTCGGTCCCACGACCGGCGACCGCATCCGCCTCGGCGATACCGGCCTCTTCGTCGAGATCGAGCGCGATCTCCGCGGCGCGCCCGGCGACGAGATCGTCTTCGGCGGCGGCAAGAGCCTGCGCGAAGGCATGGGCATGGACAACCGGATCACGCGCGCGGGCGGCGCGCCCGACCTCGTGATCACCAACGTGACGATCATCGACGCGCGTGCTCGGCGTCGTGAAGGCGGACGTCGGCATCAAGGACGGCCGCATCTGCGCCATCGGCAAGGCCGGCAATCCGCAGACGATGGACGGGATCACCCCGGGACTGGAATGCGGCCTCGCCACCGACGCGATCTCAGGCAGCCACCTGATCCTGACCGCCGCCGGCATCGACACGCACATCCACTACATCTCGCCGCAGCAGGCGTACGCGGCGCTGTCCAACGGCACGACCACGCTGATCGGCGGCGGCACCGGCCCTTCGGACGGCTCCAGCGCGACGACCGTCACGCCGGGGCCGGGGAACATCCGGACGATGCTGCGCGCCTTCGAGGGCTGGCCGATCAACGTCGGCATCCTCGGCAAGGGCCACGGGCACGGCAAGGCGGCGCTCGTCGAACAGATCGAGGCCGGTGCGGTCGGCGTCAAATGCCACGAGGACTGGGGCACCACGCCGGCGGTGCTGCGCTCGGCGCTCACGGTGGCGGACGAGATGGACGTGCAGGTGTGCATCCACACCGACACGCTCAACGAATCCGGCTTCGTCGAGGATTCGATCGCGGCATTCGAGGGCCGCGCCGTCCACTCGTTCCACACCGAGGGGTCGGGCGGCGGCCACGCGCCGGACATCATCAAGATATCGGGCCTGCCGAACGTGCTGCCCTCCTCGACCAATCCCACGCTCCCCTACGGGATCAACTCGCAGGCGGAGCTCTACGACATGATCATGGTGTGCCACCACCTCAGCCCCGACATCCCGTCGGACGTGGCGTTCACCGAGAGCCGCATCCGCGCCGAGACCATCGCCGCCGAGAACGTGCTGCACGACCTCGGCGTGATCTCGATGATGTCGAGCGATTCGCAGGCGATGGGCCGCATCGGCGAGTGCTGGCTGCGCACCATTCAGACCGCCGACGCGATGAAGACCGGGCGCGGGAAGCTGCCGGAGGACGCGAAGGGCAACGACAACTTCCGCGTCCTGCGCTACGTGGCGAAGATCACGATCAACCCGGCGATCACGCACGGCATCGCGCACGTGCTCGGCTCGGTCGAGGTCGGCAAGATCGCCGACCTGGTGCTGTGGGAGCCGGCGTTCTTCGGCGCCAAGCCGAAGCTCGTGCTCAAGAACGGCGTCATCAGCTGGGCGGTGATGGGCGACCCGAACGCGTCGCTGCCGACGCCGCAGCCGGTCTACTACCGGCCGATGTTCGGCGCCTTCGGCAAGGCGCTCCCCGATTCGTGCATCACCTTCGTCTCGGGCGCCGCGCACGCGGCGGGAATCAAGAAGCGGCTGGGCCTCGAGCGCCAGGTGCTGGCCGTGCGCAACACCCGCAAGATCGGCAAGCGCGACATGGTCCGCAACTCCGGCACGCCGAAGATCGAGGTGAGCCCCGAGACGTTCGCGGTCACCGTCGACGGCAAGCACGCCACGGTGCAGCCGCTGAAGACCGTCTCGCTGAACCAGAAGTATTTCTTCAGCTGACCGGCGCGCCGTGATCCTCGTCGAAGCCGTGCTCGGCAACGCCGGCGACCCGGAATGGGCGGCGCGCCTCGGTGCCGTGACCGTCGACGAGCTCGCGCTCGACCACTGGGAAGCGCAGAAGAACCGCTTCCGCAAGAAGACCGCGAGCGGCGTCGAGCTCGCCGTGTCGCTCGATCGCGGCACGTTCATGCGCGACGGCGACGTGCTGCTCTGGGACGCGGCCGCGGCCCGCGCCGTGGTCGCGCGGATCAGCCTGCGCGACGTGATGATCATCCATCTGGACGGGATGGCGGGCGGCCCGCCCGACATCGCGCTGCGCACCTGCGTCGAACTCGGCCATGCACTCGGCAATCAGCACTGGCCGGCGCTCGTCAAGGGCAGCCGCGTGTTCGTGCCGCTCACCGTCGATCGCAAGGTGATGAGCTCGGTCATGAACACGCACCGGTTCGAAGGCATCCGCTACGAGTTCGTGCCGGGCGGCGAGATCGTGCCGTACCTCGCCCCGCACGAGTCGCGCCGCCTCTTCGGCGGCGCCGAGGGCCCGGTGCATTCGCACACGCACGAGCAGTACGTTGCGGTCGACGACGAAACCGGTCAGACGTACGCGCGTCCGCCGGTGCGCGCGCACACCCATCCGCATCCTCACCCGCATCCCCATTCGCGTACCGGCGTCGGACCGGACGATCCGCCGCGCACGAAATGACGACGAACGACCACGGCGACGCGGTGCCGGGCACCGCCTTGCCGCTTGCCCGCGCGCTGCAGTTCGGCGACTCGATGTTCCCGATCGGCGGGTTCGCGTTCTCGGGCGGGCTCGAATCGGCGATCCAGAAGCGCGTGGTGACCGACGCCGGCACGCTCGAGGCGTACGCGCGCACCGCCGTCGAGCAGGCCGCGCTGGGCGACGGCATCGGGGTGATCTGGGCGCATCGCGCCGCGGCGGCGGGCGACGTCGCCGAGCTGGTCCGGATCGACGAGCGGGTGTACGCCCGCAAGCTCTCCGGCGAGACGCGGACGATGTCGGTGCGCATGGGCAAGAAGTTCGCCGAGATGGGCGCCGAGGTGATCGGCGCGCCGCTCCTGAAGACGTGGCGCGTGCACATCGACGCCGGCGCCAGCCCCGGGTGCTATCCGGTGGCGCTGGCGGTGAACTTCGCTGCGCAGGGGCTGCTCGCGCGCGACGCGTTCGTCGTGCATCAATACGGCGTGGCGGCCATGATCCTGAGCGCCGCGCTGCGGCTGATGAAGATCAGCCACGTGGACACGCAGCGGATGCTCTATCGCCTCAACGCCGCCGCGGACGCCGCCTACGAGACCGCGGCGGCGGCGCGCCTGTCCGACATGGCCGGCTTCGCCCCGCTGACGGAGATCCTGGCGGCGGTCCACGTCAAGGCGCACGTGCGCCTGTTCATGAACTGAAGGGATGGGGAAGGTGGCGAAGAAGATCACGCGCATCGGCGTCGGCGGCCCGGTCGGGTCGGGCAAGACCGCGATCGTGGAAGCGATCACGCCGCGGCTGCTCGAGATGGGCATCAAGGTCCTGATCATCACCAACGACGTGGTGACGACCGAGGACGCCAAGCACGTCCAGCGGACGCTCAAGGGCATCCTGCTCGAGGAGCGCATCCTTGGCGTGGAAACCGGCGCCTGCCCGCACACTGCGGTGCGCGAGGACCCGAGCATGAACCTCGCCGCGGTCGAGGACATGGAGGCGCGCTTCCCCGACGGCGACTTGGTGCTGATCGAAAGCGGCGGGGACAACCTGACGCTGACGTTCTCCCCGGCGCTGGTCGACTTCTTCATCTACGTCATCGACGTCGCCGCCGGCGACAAGATCCCGCGCAAGAACGGCCCCGGCATCACGCAGTCGGACATCCTCGTCATCAACAAGACCGACCTCGCGCCGCACGTGGGCGCGAGCCTCGCCGTGATGGAGCACGACTCGCGCCTGATGCGCGGCGACAAGCCGTTCCTGTTCACGAACTGCAAGACCGGCGAGGGCATTCCGCGGCTCGTCGAGCTGATCCGCAGCGATCTCCTCTTCGACATGAAGCTGCCGGCGAGGCAGCCGGCGTAATGGGCGTCGCCGAGCCGTCGTCGGGCTTCGCACCATGGGCCGCGGCCGAGACGCTCGGCTTGACGGCGCCGGAGCTGGCGGCCTTCCAGGACGAGCCGCGGCAGATGGCGAGCGGCTCGGTCGGCAAGACGGGGTTCCTGCGGCTCGGCTTCGAGCAGCGCGGCGACCGGACGATCCTCGCGGACCTCGATCGCCGCGCGCCGTACATGGCGCAGCGCGCCCTGTACCCCGACCCGGCGATGCCGGACCTCGCCTGGCTCTTCATGATCACCACGTCCGGCTGCGTGCTGCAGGGCGACCGGCTCGCGCTCGAGGTCGCGCTCGCTCCGCGCGCGCGGGCGCACGTCACGACCCAGTCGGCGACCAAGATCCATTCGATGGACGCCAACTACGCGGTGCAGACGCAGGCGATCTCACTCGCCGACGGCGCCTACCTCGAGTTCCTGCCCGAGCCGCTGATCCCGCACCGGCGTACCCGCTTTCTCTCCGACACGCGGATTTCGATCGCGCCGACGGCGACGCTCCTGTACGCGGAGATCGTCCAGCCGGGGCGCAAGCACCATCACCCCGACGAGTGCTTCGGCGCGACGCTGCTCTCGCTCGCGATCGGCGCCGAACGCCCCGACGGGCGGACGCTGTTCACCGAGAAGCTCGTGATCGACCCGGCGCGACGCCCAGTGCGGCAGACCGGCGTGATGGATTCGTTCGACGTGCTGGCGAACGTGATCCTGCTCACGCCGAAGGAGGGTGCCGATCGCGTCCACGCGCGGGTCGACGCCGACGTCGATCTCGCGAGCGGCGTCGCTTTCGGCGCGTGCCGGCTGCCGAACGACGCCGGCCTGATCTTCAAGGTGCTCGGCCGCGAGACCGCGCAGGTCAAGGCGAAGGTGCGCGAGTTCTGGGGCGTCGCGCGCGAAGAGATCACCGGGACGGCGCTACCGCCGCCCTTCTTCTGGCGCTGATCCGGGAGGCGACGATGAAGGGACTGCTGACGTGGTGGGAAGGCTGCTGCGCTTCGTCGAAGGTCTTGCGCTTCGTGGACCTCAACCTGCGGGGGATCGGGCAGGTGATGTTCCAGGACAACCCGCTCTCCGGGCTCCTTTTCTTCGTCGCCATCGGCTGGGGGTCGTACGCCGCCGGCATGCCGCAGGTGGCGATCGGCGGGCTCGTGGCGGTCGTCGCGGCGACGCTGACCGCGCAGTGGCTGCGCGTCGACGCGGCCGACCTCGGCGCCGGGCTGTACGGGTACAACGCCTACCTCGTAGGGCTCGCGTTCGGCACGTTCCTCTCCGTCTCGCCGCTCTGGTGGGTCTACGTCGCGCTCGGCGGCGCCGTCTCGGTTCCGGCCACTCTCGGGACCGCCAACGTGTTCAAGACCTGGGGCGTCGCCGCGCTGACCGCGCCGTTCGTCCTCACGGCGTGGCTGTTCCTGCTCGCCACCTACGCGTTCTCCGCGATCGAGGGCAGCGGATTGTCGATGAGCGCCGAGATCACGCCGATCGATCCGGCCGCGGCGAACCCGCTGCAATTCGGCGACTTCGTTCAGGGGATCCTGAAGAGCATCGCGCAGGTGTTCCTGAAGGGCAGTGTCCTCGCCGCCCTGCTGCTGCTCGTCGGCTTGGCGTTGAACTCGCTCGCCGCCGCGGCGTTCGCCTTCGGCGGCGCGATCGTCGCGGTGGTCACCGCGCACCTCCTCGGCGCCGAAAGCGACCTCATCACCGGCGGCCTGATGGGCTTTAGCCCGGTACTCACCGCGATCGCGCTCGGCACGATCTTCTACAAGCCGGGCGCGCGCGTGGTGGTGTACGCGCTGGTGGGCACGGTGTTCACGGTCGTCGTGCAGGGCGCGATGAACGTGGCCCTGACGCCGTTCGGCATTCCCACCCTGACCGCGCCGTTCGTCCTCGCGTCCTGGCTCTTTCTGCTGCCGCGCCAGCATTTCGAGTAGGTCGCCGGCGGTGCCGCGATACCCGGCGCCCGTTCCGGCCCGTCGCAATCAGAAGCGCGCGGTGAACGTCGCGGCGAAGAACGGGGCGGGGTCGTAGTCGACGTTGCGCAGTTCGTTGCCGGAAGAATCCTCGACGCGGAGCTCGCCGGCCGTCACGACACCGGCGTAAAGATGGAGCGTCATCTGCGGGCCGAAATTGCGCGTGGCGCGCAGGAAAATCGGCAGCCCGCGCTCTTCGCCGACGCCGTTCGGCACCGGCCCGCTCTCGCTGAGGCGAAAGCGCGTGCGGCGCAATGCCCCGCCGATGCCGAGCTCCCAGTTGTTGTCGAACCGGTAGTCGAGCTCTAGGCCGGCGGGCCCGGTCGGGCCGGCAGCGAGGGGGTTGATGAGCCGCCAGCGGTCGCTGAAGCGCCAGTCGACGATCAGGAAAGGGAACACGCTCGTCTTCTCGATGTTGTCGTACACCCCGACGCCGAGGCCGAGTCGGTTGCCGTCGGCGAAGCGCCTGGTCGCCGACACGATACCGCCCCAGACAATCGAGTCGCCGGAGTCGGCGCCGTTCTCCCGGAACCAGTCGACCGACGGGACGACGCCGACGCTCCAGCCGTCGCGCAACGCGAACGCGAGCGGGACCGCCACGCCGTACCGTTGCACGATGTTCCACGGCGCCACGCCGCCGAAGGCGACCGGATTGGAGAAGGAGTAATCGGAGTAGTCGTAGTTCAGGGTCACCCCGGCACTGTTGCCGCCGCCGAGATCCCCCGCCACGCCTCCGCGCACGAGTGCGCGCCACACGCTGAAATCGCCGCCCTGGTCCAGATCGCCCTTGCCCTCGTAGACGGGCGTGACGGAAACGAACGGCCGCCAGCGCGTCTCCTGGGCCTGTGCCGCGCCGATCGCCGGGAGCAGCGCGGCGAGAACCATTGCCGCTGCGAGATTCGTTGCGTCGCGCTTCATTGTGTCGCCTCCTTTCACAACTCAATGCTGCCCAGCCGGCGCCGGCCGGCCCGACGGGGCGGTCTCGTCCCGCTTGCCGCCGAAGACCGTCACGTACAGCGTGGGCAGGAACACGAGCATCAGCAGCGTCCCGATCAGCAGCCCGCCCATGATCGCGAACGCCATCGGCCCCCAGAACACCGTCGGCGCGATCGGGATGAGGCCGAGCACGGTCGAGAACGCGGTGAGCGTCAGCGGCCGGAACCGCGAGCTCGCCGCGGCGATCGCCGCGTCCCAGACGCTCTTACCCTCCGCGCGGTCGGTCTCGATCTGCACCACCAGGATCACCGCGTTCTTCGCCACCATCCCGAGCAGCGACAGGATGCCGAGGATCGCGACGAAGCCGAGCGGCCGGTTGAAGACGAGCAGCGCGAGGACGACGCCGATGATGCTGAGCGGCAGCACGGCGAGCACGACGAAGACGCTACGGAAGCTCTGCAGCTGGAGCATCAGAAAGGTGAGCATGAGGAGGATCATCACCGGCACGACCGCGAACACCGATGCCCGGGCAATCGCGCTGTCCTCGACGGTGCCACCGAGATCGATCCGATAGCCCTTCGGCAAGCCCTTCGCCAGTTCGGCGATCGGCGCCTCGAGTGCGTCCACGACGGTATCCGGCGTCGTGCTCGGGACTATGGCCGCGCGCACGGTAAGCGTCGGCACCCGGTCGCGGCGCCAGACGAGCGGATACTCTTCCCCGAACTCGAGGCTCGCGAACTGGCTCAGCGGCACGGTGCGCCCGCCGGCGATCGGGACCTCCAGCGAGCGCAGCGTCGCCACCGTGGCGCGCTCCTTGTCGACGGCGCGCGCGACGACGTCGACGAGATAGATGTCGTCGCGCACCTGCGTCACCGTCGAGCCGGCGATCGCGGCGTTGAGGACCGCGGCGATCGTTGCCGAGCTGACGCCGAGGCTGCGGGCCTGGTCCTGGTCGATCTTGAGGCGGAGCTGCCGCGCGGGCTCCATCCAGTCGAAGTTGACGCGCCGCGTTTCCGGATTCGCCGCGATGACCTGCGCGAGCCGCTGCGCGATCTTCGTGATCTCGTCATTGTCCGGGCCACGCACGCGGTACTGGATCGGCCAGCCGACCGGCGGGCCGAGCTCGAGCGGCTGGATGCTCCCGACGACGTCCGGAAACTCCTCGGCGAGCAGCTTCTCCAGGCGGTCCTGGATCCGTTTTCGTTCCTCGAATCCCTTCGCGACGATCACGAACTGGCTGAAGAAGGGGTTCGCGCCCTGCACGTCGAGCGGCAGGTAGAAGCGGATCGCGCCGCGGCCGATGTAGGCGCTCCAGTGAGCGATGTCCTCGTCCTTGGCGAGCGCCGCCTCCAGCCGCGTGGCGGTCGTTTCGGAGGCATAGATCGATGCGTTCTGCCGCAGCGTCAGGTCGACGAGGAGCTCGGGCCGGTCGGACGCTGGAAAGAACTGCTCCGGCACGAACCGCAGCAGGTAGACCGCCGCCACGAATGCGGCGACCGTCACCGCGATGGTCAGCCACTTCACGCGCATCGCGCCGACGAGCAGGCTGCGATACCCCCGCATGAGGACGCTCGGCTTCTCTTCCGCGCCCGTCGTCTTGGGCGCCTTCAGGATCGCGATGCCGAGCACCGGGGCGAAGGTCACCGCCACGAGCCACGACGTGACCAGCGCGATCGCGACCACCGCGAAGATCGAGAACGTGTACTCGCCTGCCGCGCTCCTGGCGAACCCGATCGGTACGAAGCCCGCGATCGTGATCAGCGTACCAATCAGCATCGGCGCGGCGAGCGTGTTGTAGGCGAAGGTGGCCGCCTGCTCCTTCGAGTCCCCGGCGGCGAGGCGCCGGATCATCGCGTCGACGGTGGTCATCGCGTCGTCGACGAGGAGCGTCAGCGCGATGATCAGCGCCCCGAGCGAGATGCGCTGCAGGTCGATACCCACGATCATCATGACGGCGAACACGATCGCCAAGGTCAGCGGGATCGCCAGGGCGACGACCGAGCCCGGACGGACGCCGAGGCTGACGAAGCTCGCAGCGAGGATGATGAGGATCGCCTGCCACAGCGAGGTCATGAAGTCGTTGATCGCGAGGTCGACGACGACCGCCTGGTCGGAGACGAGGAACGGCTCGACGCCGAGCGGCAGGTTCGCCCGCACGTCCGCCATTTCCTTTTTCAGGTTCGCGCCGAGCGCGAGGATGTCGCCGCCCTCGCGCATCGCGATGGCGAGCCCGATCGCCGGCTTGCCGTTCACGTGGAAGAGCGGCAGCGGCGGATCCGAGAACCCGCGCCGGACCTCGGCGATGTCCCGGAGCGGCACCAGGCGGTCTCCCACCGCCAGGTTGACCGCCTTGATGTCGTCCTCGGATTCGAAGGCGCCGGCCACGCGCAGGAAGATCCGCTCCTCTCCGGTCTGCAGGACGCCGGTCGGCCGGACGAGGTTTTGCGCCTGCAGCTGCCCGAGCAGGGCGGAATACGTGAGGCCGAGGCCCGCGAGCCGTGCGGTGGAGAACTCGAGGAAGATCTGCTCGTCCTGGGCGCCGAGAATCTCGATCTTGGTGACGTCCGGCACCGCGAGCAGCCGCGAGCGCGTGTCCTCGACGTAATTGCGTAGCTCGCGGTGCGTGAACCCGTCGGCGGTGAAGCCGTAGATGATGCCGTACGTGTCGCCGAAATCGTCGTTGAAGCCCGGGCCGACGACGCCCTGCGGCAGCGTGCCGCGGATGTCGCCGACGTTCTTGCGCACTTGGTACCAGATGTCCGGCACCTCCTTCGCCGGCGTCGAGTCCTTGAGCTCGACGAACATGGTGGTGCGGCCCGCCGTCGTGTAGCTCCGCACCTGGTCGAGATGGCGCGTCTCCTGCAGCTTGCGCTCGATCCGCTCGGTGACCTGGAGCAGCGTCTCCTCGATCGTCGCGCCGGGCCAGCCCGCGAAGACGACCATGGTCCGGATCGTGAAGGGCGGGTCCTCGGCCCGGCCGAGGCGAAGGAACGCGATCGTCCCCGCCACGACCGCCGCGAGCATGAAGTAGACGATCAGCGACTTGCGCTGGATCGCCCATTCGGACAGGTTCGGGCCGATCACTTCGCGGCTCCGAGCAGGCGCACCTTCTGGCCGGAATGGAGGGCTTGGACGCCAGCGGTCACGACGAGGTCGCCCTGCTCGAGGCCGCCGGCGACGACGACCCGATTCGCATCGTGGCCGGCGACCTCGATCTGCTTTATCGACACCGTCTGGGTCTTGGGATCCACGACCCATACCGCGGACTGCGCGCCCTGACGGACCAGCGCCGACCCCGGGATCTCCATCGCGGAGGCGGTCTCGATGCGCATGCTGCCGGTCACCGTCGATCCGAGCCGCAGTCCGGCGGGCGGATCGACCAGCCCGACACGCACCTGGAAGGTTCCGGTTACCGGATCTGCGCGCGGGCGACACTTCGCGCACCCGGCCCTTCGCCGAGACCTTGGGATCGGTGGTCAGCGCGACGGTGATCTCCGGGTTCCGCGGCGCGGCGTCCTTGATCTGCGCCGGCACGTTGAAGACGCCGTCGCGTCCGCCCGCGCGCGCGATCTGCACGACCATGCGCCCGGCGGGCACGACCTCGCCCGGCTCGGCGCCGACCTTCGTCACCGACCCGCCGGCGTCGGCGACGAGGCGCGTATAGGCCACCCGGTTCTGCGCGAGGTCGACCTGCGATTGCGCGGACTTCACCGCCGACTCCGCGCTCTGCAGGTTCGCCGTGACCTGGTCGAAGGCCGCCTGCGAGATGAAGCGCTGCGCGAGCAGCTCTTTCTGCCGGTTGTAGTTGTTGCGCTGCTCGACGAGCTGCGCCCGAGCCGCGGCGAGCTGCGCCCGCACGCCCTGGGCAGCGCTGTCCTCGTTCGAGGGATCGAGGCGGGCGATGAGCTGTCCGGGCTTGACGACGTCGCCGACGTTGACGCTCCGCTCGATCATTCGCCCGTCGATGCGGAAGGAGAGGTTGACCTCGGTCTGCGCCTGGACCGTGCCAGTCAGGGACACCGTATCACCCGCGGCACGCATGTCCACGGAGATCACCCGCACGGGGCGGATTTCGGGCGGGGGCGGCGCCTCCACGCGCTTGCAGGCCGCGAGCAGGGTAAGCGTTGCGAGCGCGAGGACGGCGATCGCTCCGGGCGATTCGCCGCGTCGCCCAGTGGCGGGGGTCGGGGACATGGGTCTGCTTCCTATCGAAAACATCCGGCATTGTCTTTCGTGCGTTGCGGCAGCGCAACAGGGCCCCTGCATGCGATGAACATCGACGCGATGAGAACGGGGGGTCGGTGTCGGCTTATTCTTCTTACTCGAGGCGAGTGCGCTCAAACGCTCTTGGATGTCTTCGGTCCACTATTGGAACCGCGCGATCCTGGCAGAACCGAAGTGTGACCGCAGTGTTTCATGAGTGGACATCCGCGAACGTAGGCGGACTTGAATCTTGCCCTGGACACTTCGGGATGCCGGCGAAAACATTAGTTGCGGCGGCAATCATTCTTTTGGAAGAATCGTCGCGCGTCAAGCAAAGACTATCGACGCAAAGAGCGGCGATCCACTGCACCCGCCCGCCGCGGCGCGCGCGCTATCGCGCGCAATCGGGGAACAGGAAGCAAGTTCGCGATAGACTCGCGCCCCGCGCCTGTGATTCGTCAGCGGAGGTCCTGTGGAGTCGTTGGTCGTCCCTTTCCTGAAGGCGCTGATCCTCGTGCCGGTGACATTGCTGCCGATCATCAACCCGCTCAGTACCGCGCCGGTGTTCATTGCCGCGGTCGGCGCCAATCGCAGCATCGCGAAGCGGCTCGCCCGCCAGGTCGCGATCAACTGCCGGTTCGTGGTGGTGATCTCGATTCTGCTCGGCACGTACGTGTGGCGTTCTTCGGCGTCTCGCTGCCCGTGGTGCGCCTCGGTGGCGGCCTGCTGGTGGCCGCCACGGCCTGGCGCATGCTCCACCGCACCGAGGACGACGACGTGCATGCCGCCGCGGCGGAAGAAGCGTCGGCTGTCGGACGCCGAGATCGTCCGGCGGAGCTTCTTCCCGATCACGTTCCCGCTGACGACCGGACCGGGCACGATCGCGGCGTCGATCGCGCTCGGCGCCCAGATCCCGACGACGCCCGTGCTGTTCTGGCGGATGCGGTCGTGCGGCCGCGGGCCGGCGCTGGTCTCCTGGTCCTCTACCTCATCTTCAGAACTCCGCCACGTGCTCGAGCGGCTCGGCGCGATCGGCATGCTCGTGATGATGCGGCTGATGGCGTTCATCCTGCTCTGCATCGGCATCCAGATCATGTGGAACGGCTGGGCCGACTAACGGCCTGAGCCCTGACGCACGTGCTCCGCCACTTCCCGCAACCAATACGCCAACGAGGTCCGACATGCGCTTCCTCTACCCCGCGATCCTCGCGCTTTGCGCCACGCCCGTCGCCACTGCGCAGACGATCGACCGGTGCCAGATCCAGCCGGGCACGCAGTGCGTGTCCGCGAATCTGCGCGGCGCGGCCTTGCCGAAGGCTGATCTGACGAGAGCGGACCTGTCCCGCTCCAACCTGAGCGGCGCGAACCTGGCCGAAGCGCGGTTCGACCGCGCCAGGCTTCAGCGGGTGGATTTCCAGCGCGCGAATCTCACTCGAGCCTCGCTCGATCGCGCCGGTCTGCGCGGCGCGAACCTGAGCGGCGCGAACCTCGGGCGGGCGAGCCTGAGCGCAGCCGATCTCCAGGGGGCCACCCTCAGCGGAGCCGATCTGAGCGACGCGAATCTGAGTGGCGCCAGCCTGCGGTACGCGCGGATGGCGTCGGCGAAGCTGCGCGGCGCCAACCTCGAGCGGGCGGACTTGTTCGGCGCCGACCTGCGCGGCGCCGATCTCGCGGGCGCCGACCTGCGGGGCGTGCACTTCGAGAAGGCGAACCTGGAGGGCGCCACTCTGACCGGTGCAAAGCTCGAGAAAGCGACGTTCCGCGGCGCGAACCTGCAGGCGTGCACCGGCTGTCCCGCGCCGGGCGCGCGATAGGCGATCCCCTTGGACGAATCGCCCCACTTCGAGCGGCGGATCATCGGGCGCCGACTCGCGTCGCGGCCGAATCAGCTCGAATCTGGACGCGCAGTCGCTGCAGGCTCTCTTGCCTTTCCCTTCACACCCGCGTCGAAAGAAGACTGCCAATGACGAACCCGACCCATCGACTCCACGTCGTACTTGCGATCGCCGCCCTGCTCAGCGCGGCCGGTCCCGCGGCTGCTCAGACCGTGCCGGCAGCCATCGCCGAATGCGCAGCGATCGCGACCGACCCCGAGCGGCTCGCCTGCTACGACCGCGCCAGCGGCCGCGCCGCCACCGCGCCGCCGGCTCCCGACAAGCCGCCGGCTTCGGACGCGCGGCCATCCCTCGCCGAGAGACCCGCGCCGACCGCCGCCGGCTTGCGCGCGACCCCCTCGCTGATCGACGCCGCATGGGGCTTCGACCCGGGCTCCGACCGGTACGCCATCGATCTGTACAACCAGAACTACCTGCTGATTGCGCGCTACACCGACAACCTCAACACCGCGCCCTATGCGCCCCTCTTCGCCGCCGCCGGCCAGCCGGAGAACCTCGACAACACGGAGGCCAAGTTCCAGCTCAGCTTCAAGCTGCGGCTGTGGACGACGGACGACCGGCGGTGGGGCGTGTGGGCGGCCTATACGCAGCAGAACCAGTGGCAGGTGTACAACGGCGACACCTCGCGCCCGTTCCGGGAGACGAACTACATGCCGGAGCTGTTCGTGAGCTACCGGCCCGGCCTCGACCTCGGCGCAGGGTTCCAGTGGAACCTCCTCAACGTCGGCTACAACCACCAGTCGAACGGCAGGACCGACCTCCTCTCGCGGAGCTGGGACCGGGTCATCGCCACGTTCGGCGTCGAGCGCGGCGACTTCGCCGTGCTGGCCAAAGCCTGGTACGCGTTCAACTACAAGGAAGACAACCCCGGCATCACCGACTACTACGGCTACGGCAGCCTCACCGCGATCTACAAGTGGCGCGACCACAGCTTCTCGCTGATGGGCCGCGGTAACATCAGCAAGGGCAAGGGCGCCGCGGAGTTCACGTGGATGTCGCCCAGGCTCCTCGGTCCGCTGCGCGCCTACGTCCAGGCCTTCACCGGATACGGCGAGAGCCTGATCGACTACAACTGGAACCAGAGCACGATCGGCGCGGGCGTCGCGATCAACGACGCGCTCTAGCGCCATCGATCGACGACGACGAAGGACGGGGAATGCACGAGGCGAGCGGATCGATGCGCGCGGCGATCATCCGCGGGGCGGCATACCTCGCCTTGTGGGTGGTTCTGATCGGCCTCAAGCCGGTCGATCTCGCGGTCGGCGTCGCCGCCGCTGCGGCGGCCGCATGGGCGAGCCTGCGGCTGCTTCCGGCGGGGACGCATCGACTGCGGCTCGCCGCTCTGCCCGCGCTCGCGCTGCGCTTCGTGTGGCAGTCGGTGGTCGCGGGCGTCGACGTCGCGCGCCGCGCCTTTTCGCCGCGGCTGCCGCTGCGTCCCGGCTTCGTCGTCTATTCGACGCGTTATCCGCGAGGTCCGGCGCGCAACACGTTCGCTTCGCTGACCAGCCTGCTGCCGGGCACGGTGCCGGCCCGGGACGACGAGCGGGGCCTCCTCTACCACTGCCTCGACGTCGAGCAGCCGGTCGCGGAGCAGCTCGCCGCGGAGGAGGAAGCGCTCTCCCAAGCGCTGCCACGGACGACGGGGCGATGACCGGGTTCCTCCTCATCGCCGCGGGTTTCGTGCTGGCGACGGTGGCGCTTGGGCCTCGTCCGCATCCTGCGCGGCCCGGGCGACGCCGATCGCATGATGGCGGCGCAGCTCCTCGGCACCGGCGGCGTCGCGGCGCTGCTGCTGTTGGGCGCGGCGACCGGCGTGGGCGCGGCGGCGGACGTGGCGTTGACGCTCGCGCTGCTCGCGGCCTTTGCCTCCGTCGCGTTCTTCAAGAGCGCGCCCGGCGCATCCGCCGACGAAGCGGGCGATCGCGGATGAGCCTCGCGCTCGATCTCCTCACCATCGCGGCAGTTACCGCCGGCGCGGTGTTCTTCCTCGCCGGCACCGTCGGGCTGTTGCGCTTCCCCGACGCGCTCACGCGGCTGCACGCACTGACCAAGGCCGACAACCTGGGACTCGGACTGGTGGTGCTCGGCCTCCTGCCGCGCGTCGACGGCGTGCTCGGCGGGACTCAAGCTGGTGGCCATCTGGCTGCTCGCGCTCCTCGCCGGCGCGGCGGTCTCGCAGCTCATCGCGCGCGCGGCGCGGCGCACCGGTCCGCCCGCATGATGGAAGCGCTCAACGCCGGCCTCGCGCTCCTCGATCCTGGCGCTGGCGATCTGGACGGTCGTCGCGCGCGACACGTTCGCCGCGGTCGTCGGCTTCGTCGCCTACGGATTGCTGCTCACGCTCGTATGGATGCAGCTGCAAGGCGTCGACGTCGCGCTGACCGAGGCGGCGATCGGCGGCGGACTGACCGGGGCGCTGCTGATTCGTGCGGCGGCCAGACTGCGGAAGACCGAAGCCGCGGCGCGCGCCGAACGCCCCGGCGTGCCGACGCGGTTGGCCGCCGCGCTCGTGGCCGGCTGCGTCACGGCGGCGCTCGCGGTCGCCGTTCTCGCGCTGCCCGATCCCGCGCCGACGCTCGCACCCGAAACCGCCGCGAACATCGCCGCGACCGGGGTCGGCAATCCGATCACCGCGGTGCTGCTCGCATTCCGGGCGACGGATACGCTGCTCGAGGCGATCGTGCTCCTGTTCGCGCTGATCGGCGTGTGGTCGCTCGCGCCGGACCGCGCCTGGGGCGGACGTCCGGGGCCGCTCCACCGCGCCGACCCCGACGGGATCCTGGCCTACCTCGCGCGGGTGCTGCCGCCGATCGGAATCATCGTGGGCATCTACATCTTCTGGATCGGCGCCGACCTCCCCGGCGGCAAGTTCCAGGGCGCCACCATCCTCGCGGCGATGTGGCTGCTCGCCATGATGGCCGGTCTCGCCGACGCGCCGCCGATCAGCCGGACCTGGCTCCGGATCGCGCTGGTGGCCGGACCGGTCGTGTTCATCGCGGTCGGCGCTGCCGGTGTAGCGATCGCGGGCGCGTTCCTCGCTTATCCCGACGGCCTGGCGAAGCCGCTGATCCTGGTCATCGAGTGGGCGCTGCTGCCCTCGCTCGCGCTGACGCTCGCACTGATCCTGGCCGGCGCGCCGGAACGGACGGGGACGTGACGGACGCGGCGACGCTGTTCGGACTGTGCGCGGCGGCGCTCGTCGGCGTCGGCGTGTACGCCCTCATCGTGAACCCGCAGCCGCTGCGCAAGATCCTCGCGTTCAACGTGGTCGGCAGCGGCGTGTTCGTGCTGTTCGGCGCCATCGCGCATCGCGGCGCGGCGGTCGGAATGGGCGGCGACCCGGTACCGCAGGCGTTGCTGATCACCGGCATCGTCGTGGCGTTTTCCGCGACAGCGCTTGCGGTCACCGTGCTGCTGCGGCTGTTCGACGAGGCGGGGTCGGTCACGCTCGCGTCCGATGCGCCGGCGCCGGCCAAGCCCGACGGCGATGCCCGCGACGCGTAGATGACCACGCGCGATGACGACGACGCCCGGCGGGCTCCTCCTCGTGCTGGCGGTGCTGGTGCCGTTCGTCGGCGTGCTCGCCGGATTCGCGCTCGGCGGACGCAACGCCCAGCGCGTCGCGACGGTCACGATCCTCGCCGGGCTCGGCATCGCGATCGCCATCGCCGCGGCGATCACGCGATCCGGCGACGCGCTGGTCTACCTGCTGGGCGGCTGGGCGCCGCCGCTCGGCATCGCGCTGCGCGCGGACGGACTGGCGCTCGTCATGATGCTCGCCGTCGCGGTGGTGATCTGCGGCATCGGCGTATACGCGCGCGCCGATTTCGGGACTCCTGCCGGAGTGCGGGAGGCGCGCGCGCCGTTCGTGTTCTGGACGCTGCTGCTCGCCATCTGGGGCGCGCTGAACCTGGTGTTCGTGAGCGGCGATCTGTTCACGCTGTACGTCGCGCTGGAGCTCCTGACTTTCGCGGCCGTCCCGCTGGTCTCGCTCGATGGCCGGGCCGAGACGCTGCGCGCCGCGCTCCGCTACCTGCTGTACGCGCTGCTCGGCTCGATGCTCTATCTGCTCGGCGTCGTGCTGCTCTACGGCGCGTACGGCACGCTGGACATTCAGCTGCTCGCCGAGCGGATCCATCCCGAGCCCGTCGGCGCTGGCGGCGGCCGCGCTCATGACGGCGGGACTGCTCGCCAAGACCGCGCTCTTCCCGCTGCATCTCTGGCTGCCGCCGGCGCACGCCGGCGCGCCCGCCGCGGCGAGCGCCGTGCTGTCGGCGACTGGTGATCAAGGGCTCGTGGTTCCTCGTCGTGCGGCTCTGGTTCGACGTGCTGCCGGGCGTGGTGACGGTGCCGTCGGCGCAACTGCTCGCGGGCCTGGGCGCGGCGGCGATTCTGGTCGGCAACGTGGTCGCGCTGCGGCAGGAGCGGCTCAAGCTGCTGGTCGCGTACTCGACGGTCGCGCAGATCGGCTACCTGTTCCTGATGTTTCCGCTCGCCTTCGGCGACGGCGGGACTGGCGCTCGAGCGCGGCGGCGCATTGGCGGGCGGCATGCTGCAGGCGATCTCCCACGCGACCGCGAAGGCCGCGCATGTTCATGGCGGCCGGGCTGATCTACCTGGCGCTCGGCCACGACCGCATCGCGGAGCTGGCGGCGTCGCCCGGGCGCTGCCCGTGAGCGTGCTCACCTTCGCGCTCGCCGGCGTGGCGCTGATGGGCTTGCCGCCGAGCGGCGCTTACGTCGCGAAGAAGCTGCTTCTTCGACGCGGCCGCTACGTCGGGGCAATGGTGGTGGGAGCTGGTGCTGGATGTGGGCGGACTCTTGACGGCGAGCTACGTGGTGCTCGTGCTCGCCCACGCGCTCCGTCCCGCCGACGGTCCGATCAAGCCGCACAAGTCCGTATCGCGCCTTGCGGAGGGGGCAGCTCTCGCGCTGGCGCTGTGTTCGCTGCTGCTCGGGTTCGTGGCGGATGGCGCGGTATCGCTCGATGCCCTGTCGGGCGCGTTGAAGCTCTCGGACCTCTGGTCGGCGATCCTGCTCCTCGTTGGCGGCGGCGTGCTCGCGGTCGCCCTCGGCCGTCGGCTGCCGCAGGTGCCCGTGGGCGATGGGTTGGCCGCAATCGTGCGCCCGGGCCGCCGCGCAACGGTCGCGGTGGGCGGGATGCTCGCGGGAGTGGATGGCGTGCTGCGGCAGTGGCCGGTGGCGAGTCTCGCGCTGATCGCCGTTGCGATCGCGTTCGGTGCTGCGCTGCTCGCCGGCCGCTAGAAACTGCCGCACCCGGCGCGTTCAGTCCTTCGGCCCGCCCTTCAGGGACCCTGTTCGAACTGGATTCCCGGCGGACCGGTGACCCACGGCGGCCCCGCAATCGCCGCCCGATATCCGACGTCGTAGAGCCGCCTCATCACGACGGGGTCGAATACTTCGCTCCCTTCGATCTCGACGTCCTCGGGGATCGTGATCCAGAACAAGCTCGCCTCCGTGGCGATCGCGACCGCGTGGAGGCGGAAGAGGTCGCCGACGACCCCTGCCCTGCCCGCGGCCTGGAGCGTCCGCGACGCGATGCCGCGCAGCGACCGAGGCGTCTGTTCCGCCACCGGCGGCAACTGGCCGTTGTGGATGACGTAGATGTGCTCGCGGCCCGGCCCGCGGCCCGCGCGCTTGCGGATGATCGACAAGTCGAACACGCCGCCGGTAAGGAACAGGCGCGCCGCGACCGCGCCGTCGACGTGCATCTCGTCGTAGCCGCGCCCGCCCGCCTCGACCTCGAAGAAGACCGGCGGGAAGGCGATCGGCACGGAGGCGGAGGCGAGCGTCACCTTGCGGAAGAGCTCGAGCGATTCCGGCCGCCCGCTCGCCGCGATCAGGCCCATGTTCCAAACGACGAACTGCTGCGCGTCGAGGTCCACCGTGCCGACGTAGAGCCGCCGGCCTCGGGCGTGCGCGTCGGCGACCCGCGCAAGGAGCACAGCGTCCACGTGCTGGTCGATCAGGGACGCGAGCGGCCCGGAGTCGGCGAGCGAGTCCCCGGTCAGGAGCTGCGGGATAATCGAGAGCGCGCGGAAGATGTTGCGCGACGACGTGGTGGTGTAGAACTCGCGCAGCGCCCCGTCGTAAGGCGGGCCGACGAAGGCGAACGGCGCCATCAGCGCCCCGGTGGACACGCCGGTGACGATCTTGAAGACCGGCCGCTTCCCGGTCGTGGTCCAGCCGTTGAGCAGTCCCGCGCCGAACGCGCCGTTCGGGCCGCCTCCCGAGATCGCGAGATGCGCGTATTCGACAACGCCGTCGGCGCGCTTCGGGAAATCGTCGGGCGACTCCTGGTCGAACGACGCCGCGAGATCGCGCTCCATGGCCGGGCTCGGCCGCCCGGCCCACGCCCGGACGTCGGGAAAGTGCGGGATCGTCGCCTGCTCGACGAGCTCGGGCGGGACCGCATTGCGCGGTAGAAGCCCGCAACCGCCGAGGATGGCGGCGAGCGCGGCGACCGCCGCGAGCGCTCTTAAACGCGCGTGCGTCAGTCCTGACACAGCAGGCGCACCCTGCGATAGGCGCGCTCGAAGGCCTCGTCGGTCTCCGCTTCGAGCAGGCGCTCCTTCGCCTGTACGCACGCGTCGGCCTCGCGCTGCGCCGCCGGGGTCACCGCTGGAGGCGGCGCCTTGGCCGCCTTTGCCTGCGTCTGCGTCTGCCGCGGCGCGCATCGCGCGTCATCGACGAGCCGCAGGTTGTTGAACGCGCCGCGCTCGACGGCCACGCAGTCGCCCACGCGCAGTCCCGCCTCGTCAGTGACCATCGTGACGGTCGAAGTGCCGTCGATGAGGATCGTGTACTCGAACGTCTGGCGTTGGGTTGCAACGCGGCCGATCGCCTGGCCGCCGAGCACTCCCGCTCCGGCGCGCAGCGCGGCGGTGCCGCCCGAGCGATTCCTGGCCGAGGCGGCGCCGAGCGCGCCGCCGAGGACCGCGCCGCCGGTCTGCGCGGCGCGATTCTGCTCGGTCACGAGGTTCACCGCGGTGATCCGGCCGTAGTTCAC